>NZ_JBGCUH010000001.1:0-1297813 GCF_041103175.1 Burkholderia sp. Bmkn7
GCCCCCCATCCACGCAAGCCCTTTGTGAAAATATTTTGAGAAAGCCCTCGTGCGCTGGCGCGCACGAGGGCTGGCGTCACGACGAGCCGCGCGTCGCCACGCGATCAACCCTCTATTGGTGTGACGTATGCCTCACGTCCCTCTATATATACGGACGCGGAACGGGCAAGGAATCCGGTGCTGTCGAGTATCATGCCGCGACCGAACCACGCACTCATATCCACGATGGACAGCACGACTCAATCCGGCGACGCCGACCTTCGCGACGAATATGCAGCGCTCCGCGAGCGCGCCATCATCCTGGAAGAACAGGCTCCGCCGCTTCTGCAACGCATCTCGGATGTATTGCCGCGCATCAGTGGCGAATCCGAACTGGCAGACGAGCACCGCGAGCGGCTCGTCGGCGCGCGCAACGCGGCAATGGTCTCGATCGAAAATTATCAACAGGCGATTCCCTTCCTGCAGACTGCCGACTCGATCATCGAGCAGTTGGACAAGACGCCCGAGCGTGACGAAGACATCGAGTGGCGCGAATCGCTGCTGCAACGGCTCGACGAACTGATCGACGTCGCAGTCGTGATGATCGACGACGCCGAAGGCTACTTCGAACAGGCGCAAGCCTGCGACCTGTCCAGCGTGCCGAAAGCCATCCTCGAGGATTGAATAACGCAGCCCGGGATCGCGTAGCGCACCGGCCTAACGCCGTGTGCGCCAGCCATTCCGATGCTTGCCGGCCGGCAATCGCAGCCTGACACCTTCGCCGGCACACCGGCCGCGCCCCTCCCGAAAAAGCTCACCTTTTTGTTACGCGCCTCGCCCGGGCCGCGCGACACGACTACGGTGAGTCGAGAGCGATCGTCTCGTTCACGATCGGCACGCGGATATATCCGCCCTCCGTATCGCCATACGCGTGCGCATTCCCGTCGATGACGTATTGCGCGGTCAACGCGCACAGGGTCGCGTCTCGCGCATCGACGGACTTCAGCGTCGACACGTCGATCCCCAGTCGCTCCAGCAACTGCCGGCGCTGGTTGCGTTTCTGCTTCGCCGACGCAACAGTCTTGCCCAGCATTGCGCAGGTGATCGCATAAGGATAGGTTTCGAAGCTCGCTCGCCCGCCCGCATAGCGCGCGCCGGTCAGCAGCGGATAGGCGTCCGCGAGTGCGCGGTAGACACGCTCTCCCGTGAACATCCAGTCGAAGAAGCCTGACGTGCTCGCAACCGCCTGCTCCCGTGACGGCGTCGGAAAGCATGAGATCCGTTCGCGCGCGAGCGCCTGTTCCGCCGCCCGGCGCCCGCTCCCTGCCCACCACCCGCTCGGTGCGTCGACACCGACGGCCACGACGTCATGGGCGAGACACAGCGCAGGCACCGCCTCGGGCGCGATCCGTTCCTCGCAGCAAACGACCGTTGGTCCGCGCAGGATCACGAGATCGCATTGCTTCTTTTCGCCACCCACATCGACACCCGCCACGGCCAGCGATTGCCGCGCGGATCCAGCGGATCGGGCCGATCGCATGCGGGCGCCTCAGTCCGCCGGCCGTGCGTCGTAGGCGGTGTCGAAGATCGCTTCGAGACCGGGATGCACGCCGCGCATCGGGTCGACGACCGACTTCGCCCAGTCGAAGTACGCCTGCTTGCGCTCGAGCGGCCAGTCCGCGGGCGGATGCCGCGCGATGTCGCGCAGGTTGCAGATCTTGTCGGCCAGCTTCACGAGCTTCGCGCGCCGGCTGATGGTCGCCGCATGCTCGACCTGCAGGCGTTTGCGCTCTTCCTTCGGCAACGACTTGTCGTCGGTGACTTCCATCACGATGTCCGCCACGTCCTTACCGAACAGCCGCAGCAACTCCTGCTCGGTCGTCTCCGTATCCTCGACCGTGTCGTGCAGCACGGCGGCGACGATCACCCGCTCGTCCTCGACGCCGGCCTCGTTGGCCAGCACGTCGGCGAGCGCGATCGGATGATTGATGTACGGTGACGCTTCCTCGTCCTTGCGCCGCTGATTGCGATGCTTGTCCGCCGCGAACGCGATGGCAGCTACCAGCTTTTTCATATTCCCCCCTCGTATGGCCAGACCCGCGACCGGCAGAACCGGCCGCGCGCATTTCGGAACCGCACATACTACCTGCACGCGATGACCGCGCCCGTGCGCCGGCATCCCGGCACACCCCGCATCACGCGCTCACCGGCGCGCGCTGCAGCTCGACCACGTTGACCTGCGCACCGAATACGTCCCGCACGAGCGGCAGCAGGTGGTCGTGGTGCGTCAGGAACAGCACCTGGGTTCGCGTCGACAGATCGCGCAGTGCGTCGAGGCCGGCCTTCGCGCGCGCGTCGTCGAAGTTGATGAACAGGTCGTCGGCCACGAACGGCAGCGCGGTCCGGCTGCCGAGCTGCAGTTCCAGTGCCGCGATCCGCAGCGCGAGAAACAACTGGTCACGCGTGCCTTCGCTCAACCCGGCGACCTCGACCGATGCGCCCTTCGTCCGCCGTGCATACAGGGCGGGCGGCGTCCGTTCGGTATCGACGGTCAGCCGCGAGAATTCGCCGAGCGTGAGCCCGGCAAAGATTTCGCCCGCGCGCCTGAGCATCGGCCCCTGCTTCTGGTCGCGATAGCGATCCGTCGCCCACTTCAGCAACCGGCTTGCGGTGGCCGCTTCCAGGTACTGTTCGGCTGCATCGCCCATCGCCGCCAGCGCTTCCTGCCGTTTCGACTCGGCAACGGCCGCGCTCGCCTGGCCGTCGATCGCGCCGAACGCCTGATCGGCCACGACCTGCTGCTGTGAAAGCTCGTTGAGCCGCTTGCCGACATCGGCGAGCGATTGCTTCACCGCTTCGAGGTGCGCAGGTACGTCGGCGATGTCCTGCTCCGCGACCTCGGCTTCGACGGCGGAGCGCGACAGGCCGTCGCCGTCGCGCACCAGTGCCTCGTGCGCGGCATCGACCGCCTGCCGGAGCTGGCGCTGCCGGTCCGAGCGTTCGGCCAGCGGCAGCGCGGCATCGATCGACACGACACCGGCCAGTTGCAGCAGCGGCTGGACGCGTGCCTCGGCACCGGCCACCGCGGCGGCGGCATCCGCGACCTTGCCGTCGGCCTGCCGCACGGCCTCGTCGGCCCGATCGATCGCACGCGCGATTTCCCTGGCGGCGGCGAGGCGCATCGTCAGCCGGCGCGCGACGTCCGGCCAGTCGCCGCTCGTCAGCCATTCCGGCGCGAGTGCCGCGGCAAGCCGCCTTGCGCCCGCCTCGAGCGCGGCCAGTTCCGCACGGATCGCGACGATCCGGTTGCGCGGCGCGTCGGCATCGGCCAGTTCGGCCGTCACGGCGTTGGCAAGCGCGAGCGCACCTTCCGCCGCGGCCAGCGTCGCCGCGCTCGTGGAAAGCTTCGCGTCAGCCAGCGCGTCGCGCCATTGCGCGTGCCACGCGTCGTAGGCCGCCTGCGCGTGGCCGGCCCGCGATTGCGCCGTCGCGCATCCGCGTTCGGCTTCCCGCGCGCGCTCCTCGAGACTGTCCTGCTGCGCGAGCGCTTTCTCGGCCGACTGTACGAAAGCCTCGGCGGTCGCGACGAGTGCCGCCAGACCGTCCGACTCGCTGCCTCGCGACACGGTACGCAGCGCCGCGCGCAACGCGGCTTCGGCACCGGCCCGCGCGGCGCGAATCGTGTCGAATTCGCGACGCTGGCGATCGAGATCGGCCTGCGCGGCGAACACCGTGTCGCGCTTCGCCAGCCAGTCACCCATCGCCGCCAGCGGCATCCCGGGCACCGCGGCCGTCGTCGCGAGCGCGGCCCATGCGTCGCGATGCGCGGCGAGCTCACGCTCGCGCTCGTCCAGCGCGGCCTGCCTGCGCGCCACGCCCGCACGCGCGGATTCGACCTGCTGACGCAGCGACTGCAACGTCGCCGCTGCCTGCGTCGCGCCCAACTGCGCGTCGACGAGTTCGTCCGCAAGGCGAATTGCATCGTCGAGCGCGGGCGCGCCCGTCGCGAGATCGGTCGCGCCGCTGCGGATATCGCCCCACGCGCCGTCGCGCCGCGCACGCGCTGCCAGCACGTCGGCGGTCGTGACGACCTTGTGGTTCTCCGCGAAGTGCTTCTCCTGCAGTTCGAGCCGCTCGAGCTCTTCGAGCGCGCCGTCCCGTGCGTCGCGTGCGGCAGCGGCCGCGCTCGCGCGTTCGCTGTCTTCCTTCAGCAGCGCACCGAGCCGTGCCACCGACGGCACGTCGAGCGCGCGCAGCGTGTCGACCGGCATGCGCCACCGGCCGAGCGCATCGAGTGCGCCGGACAGTGTGCGTTCGGCAGCAGCGATTTCCTGTTCGAGCGCCTGCTCGCGCTGGCCGCTGTTGCGAAAGCCCTGCGCATCGGCCAGCGCCGCGCGCAGCGTTTCCGGCACATCGACGGTCGACAGGCGCGCCTGTTGTTCCTGCACCTGTGCAAGCTCGCGCGTGCGTTCGTCGAGCGATTCGCGCGCGCCGGCCAGCGCCTGGTGCAGCGCGCCGTGTTCGCGCAACAGGTTGGCCACGGTCTTCAGCGACAGCGCCGTCGGCAGCGACGCACGCAGCGACGCTTCGTCCGTCGGCCAATCGAGCTGGGCGGCCGCGGCGAACGCGGCGGACAGGTGCCGCTCGACGTCCGCACCCAGCAGCACCAGATCCTGCGCGTGATTCATGCACGCGCCGCGCAGCCGATCGAGCGCCTCGATGTCGGCTTCGAGCGCCAGCGTGTCAGCGTCGGCGTCGATCGCCTCGCGCGCCTGCCGTTTCGCGAGCAGGTCGGCACGCCGTTCCTCGAGCACCTTCTGTTCGGCCGCGAGATCGCCCTGCGCCTTCAACAGATCCGCATACGCGGTGGGCGGCAACTCGACGACCGCGCCCAGTTCCGCGAGCGCCGCGTCCTTGACCGTCAGCTCCTTGAGGTACGGCGCCAGCCGTCGCACGCGCTCGAGCTTCGAGCGCAGCGCTTCGAGCCGGCGCTGTTCCGCGCGCGCCTGCTCGATCTGCTGTTCGACCGCTTCGCGCGCGTCCTTGCGTTCGACCCAGTCGCGCGTGCGCACCTGAACCGTCTTCAGTTCGGTCACGGCTTCGTTGAACGACGTTTCGGCGAGCGCAAACGCACTGCCGCTGCGACGCGGCGCCCACAGCTCGACCGCACGCGCATCGAGCTCCTCGCGCACCGGCCCGAGACTGCCGACGCCGGCGGCCGATTCGAACAGCACCTGGCCGAGCTTGTCGGATGCGTCGAGAATGCTCCGGCCGCCGGCGACCAGACGCCCGTGATCGAGCCCGAACATCTGCTCGAAGAACTCGCGCGTGGCGCCGTCGAGAACGGCGGCCAGGTAATCGTCGGGCAACCTGTCGTCGGCGGGCGTGCGCAGCGGACTGCGCCCACGGGCGCGGTGGAACGCGAGTTCGCCCGTGCCGCTCTCCAGCACGCCGCCGATCCGCAGTTCCGGTGTGCTGTGCAGGAAATCGAGGGGCGTCTGCAGCTTCATCCCGAACAGCAGTTCCGACACGGCCGTGCGGATCGTCGACTTGCCGGCCTCGTTCGGCCCCACGATCACATGGAAATCCTCGCCGGCCGACGGGAAACGCAACGTCTCGTCGGTGAACTTGCCGTACTTGATCAGATCGAGCTGGTTGATCCGCATCGCTTACTCCCCCCTCGCCAGCCGCGCAAGCAACGCGGGCCCGACCTGCTCGACGAGTGCCGTGAACTCGCCCGCGCGTGCCATCGCCAACAACGGCACCTCTTCCTTCACGTCGCTGCGCACCTTACCGACGAACGGCTTCAGGTCGCGTTCGAGCAACTCGAGGAAATCCGGATCGCGCGCGGCGTCGGCCAGGATCTGCTTCAGGTCCTCGAGCGCTTCGAGCTGCTCGCTTTCGCCCGGCTGATGATCGGCCGCGGACGTCGCGAGCCGGACCTTCTCGAGCCACAGCCGCTCGTTGCCGATGATGCCGATCTGGTTCAGCACCTCCGCGCGCAACTGCGGCGCGCGGCCGAAAAAGAGGCCGTGGGCGGGCGTACGCCCCGCAACCGTCACGCGCACCGCGCGCGGCACATGGCCGTCGACGGTCAGCAGCGCTTCCAGCGACTGGCCGATCTTTCTCGACAGGTCGGCGACGGTCAGGCAATCGGACGCGTCGACCGACACGGCTTCCCAGCGCAGCACGTCGAGATACAGACGCTCGACCTGCGTGCGGCCTTGCTCGACCGTCACGAGCACCGCGCCGCGGCGGCCCGTCTCGCGGATATGGCGCCCCTGCAGGTTGCCGGGAAACACCACGGTGGACGGCCCCGACCATTGCTGGAATTCGTGCACGTGGCCGAGCGCCCAGTAGTCGTAGCCTTTCGCGTGGAGTTCGGCCAGCGTGCACGGCGCATAGTTCGCGTGCGCCGCATAGCCTTCGAGCGCCGTATGCAGCACGCCGATGTTGTAGTAACCGGGGACCGGGTCCGGATAGCCGATCGCGAGATTGTCGACGACGGCCTTGTCCTTGAAGCTCTGCCCGTGCAGCGCGACTTCGAATTCAGGCAGCTTGTGGGTTTCCGCCTTGCGGTGGCCGAACACCGTGACGTTGTCGGGCAGCGTCAGCTTCTTCGTCATCTCGCTTTCGGCATCGTGGTTGCCGCCGAGCACGAACGCGCGGATGCCGGCCTTGCGCAGGCGCCCCATCTGCTGGCCGAAGAAGATGCCCGTGTTGTGATCCTTCCAGTCGCCGTCGTACAGGTCGCCGGCAATCACGAGGAACGCGACTTCCTCTTCGATCGCACGATCCACGAGTTGCCGCAGCGCCTCGCGCGACGCGTTGCGCAACTGCGCGGCCGGCGCGTCGGGATACGCGCTCAGGCCGTGCAACGGGCTGTCAAGGTGTATGTCTGCCGCGTGGATGAACTTCACGAAGATTCCTCTGTTTCATGACGATAAAGCCGGCGATCGCCGCGCGATGCCGTGAGCCAGGCCATCAGTCGCAATCCTGGTAGCCGCCGGGTTCGCCGCAACGGATACAGCGGAACATATATGCGGTCGGTGAACCGTCCTTGTCGAGTGCGGCAAGGAAATGCTCCCACTCCGCGCCCTCGTCGAGTCCGGTCGATTCCCGAATCGACGCGATTGCCTGCGGGCCGAGCGCGCGCAGTTCTCCGGCACCGGCACGGCCGATGAACTGCGCGGCATCGCCGCAATGCGTCCACCACCGCTCCTGCTGCCAACCCTGAAAGCCCGGCGTGCGACAAGTGATTTCGCTGACGACCGCGTCGGGCACTTCGTCCCATTCGCCGCCGCCGATGCCGTCCGTGTCGGTGAAGGTTGCGCCGAGCCGCGCGTGTGCCGAACCGTCGGCGATGCACCATGGGCAGATGCAATTCTCATACTCGTCGACCGCATACACGGGGCCGGCGTAGACGTAACCACGTGCATCGCCGCAACACACGCAGCGCGCGTCGGAGCGGATCACGCTGCCCGTTGCCAGCGGGTCGGGATGGTACCTGAAAGCGGGTAACGACATGACGCTCTCCGTGGAGCCGGAAGGGAGGAAAGCACGCGATGCGAATTCGCATCGCCATCGTGCCACGGGATGACCGTGTTACTGCGGTACCTCGGTCTCGACAAATGTGCCGTTCACGAAACGATAAACGCGATGCAGCGCGCCGCCATGCGCGACATATTCCCACCGGATGTCGATGGCGGCCGGATCGTCGCGCCACGCGATCGCCAGGTAAGGCGACTGAGTTCCACCGTCGGTTTCGAGAGAAACGGAATCGAGACAGCTTTGGACCGGCAGCGAGAAACGTGGCACCGCACGGGTGCCGCGCAGTTCCAGCACGTATAGCGACCCTTCTTCGCCCGCGCCGCAATATCCGGTCGGACGGCTGCTCGACGAGCGATTGACGACGACCAGCAGATAGTCGTTGCCGTCGATCCGCTTCGAACGGCCCGACGGGAACGCAACGCTCGATGCCTCGGCCAATGCACGGCGCAGCGCAGCCGGCACGATCAGTGCCGATTTCGTGTGGCGGGCCGCATCGACCTCGAACAGCCTCGGGCTCGCCCATTCGATCTCGTGACCGTTGGCGAGCCGCACCGATTCCGGTGCCGGCGTTTCGGCGAATGCAACGGCAGCATTCGAGGCCAGCAGCGCCAGCGCCGCGAGCTTCAATGCAATCGACGATCTCATCGGGCCGATCCGTGGCCGCAAGAATCGCGCAGGATCGTCGTGAAGTCCGTCGCATGCGCCGGCATGCCGCTCGGGCCGCGGCGACCCAGGATCGCCGCGCGCGCATCGTTCGCCGCGACGCGCGCGGCCGATCCACGACGCAACGTCACTCGCCGCGCGGCACCGGCGGCGGAGCATAGCCGTTGTCATTGCCGGGGAACGGATTCGCGTTGCGGCGCAGCGCTTCCTCTTCATTCTCCTTCTGCGCAAACAGCGCGACGCCGATCACGCCGACGTTTGCCGAATCGCCGTACTTCGAGTTCGCGACGTAGCTGTCGGGCACCGCCGCGAAGCGGAACGCGGCGACTTCGTCGCGGCTCTTGCGGAAGCCCTCGATCGTCAGCGTGCGGCCCGGATACAGCACGTAACCGCCATTCGTGTAGCTGCCCGGCCGCCCCGACAGCACGTCGAGCCCGTCGACGGTCGACACGACTTCGAACGTACGGCGCCCCTGGTTGCGCAGCACGATCATGTAGCGCGAACCTTCGACGCCCGCCATGTGCCAGCGGCCGTTGCTGCGCGCAAGACGCAGCGGCGCCCCATTTTCGTCCGTAAACGACAGCGCGATGTCGCCGTTGGCGAGCGCGACGCGGGTCGGCAACCGGCGTACCTGGGACGCGGGCGGATGTCCGGGCAACGCATCGTTGTAATAGACCGACGCGAGATCCGTCGGCTTCGTTGGATCCGCGCGTTCGAAATCGACCTGGCGGGTTTCGGATCGCACCGACTCGCCCCATGCGGTGCCGAGCCCGCGGCGTTCGCTGGCATCCGGCGCGGCGGCGGACGCGCCGGTGCTGGCGGACGGCGGGGGCGGCGCTGCGCAGGCGGCCAGCCAGAGCGCGCAGGCGAGCGCGAGAAGACGGAACAGGATGGTCATGACGTGAGGCCTCGGAATGTTATCGGGCCGCGCCGGACTGGCCGGAACGGCGTTTTGGTGTCGTCTGTCGTCACGATGTCGATCGGACATGCTGGCCCGTGTCGGCCGGCACCGCGATCCCGGCGGCCCGGCGATCGGGAGCCCCGCTATTTAAGCATGGCGGGCGGGCAATGGGCAGGGGGCGCGCACACCGCCCGTTGCGGGCACGTGCCGGCGGCCCCAGGCAAAGGCGTGCATACGGGTCGCGCGCCGGATCGGTGGCGAACGTCGACGCATCCCCGTATCGAGGATGCGTTGAACGGCGCGCCGCGCGCGCCAATAGAAAAGCCCGGCCCGCATCGAAGCGGGCCGGGCCTTGACGGGAAGCGTGACGCTTACAGCGCGCCGCCTTGCGCGGACGCCGAACCCTTCACACCGACCGATGCGCCGCCCTGCACCGCGTTCGTCGCACCTTCGAGCGCCTCACCGGCCTTCGCCTTCGCGCCGCCGGCGACTTCGCCTGCCGTCGACACCGCGCCTTGCGCGTGGTTCTTCGCCGTGCCCGCGACATGCTTCACGTGCGATTTCGTCGAGTGGACGGCCGATGCGGCGGCATCCTTCGCCGTGCCCGCTGCCGAACCGACCGCATGCGTCGCACCGCCCACCGCGTTGCCGGCCGCCGAGCCCACGCCGCCGACCGTCTTGCCGACGCCGTTCAGCGCGCCGCCGACGACGTTACCCGCGCCCGAACCCGAGCCTGCCGCGTTCGCGCCGGCGCCGGCCTGCACACCCACGCCACCGCCGAGCAGCGGCGTCTGAACCTGCGCGCCGACACCGGCGGAACCCTGGGCGCCGGTTTGCGCCGTCTGTGCGAACGCAGCCGAAGTCGCCACTGCCGTCAGTGCAGCACCCACCAGAATCGTACGGATCTTGTTCATGGTCATTCTCCCCAAAGACGTTGTTGCTGCGGGCCGCCTTCGTGCGGCTTGTCGCATGCCTCGCCGCGACGTGCGGCAGGTGGAGCTAATGTAGCGGCGCGATCGTGCAAAACGATTGATTTGCGGGGACTGTTACTTCGGTTGCAAATGCTGACGATTGATTCACACAGTTTGACAATCGGGCGATTGCAACGGGATCGGGACGGTGTAGTCCGGCGGACGAGGAAAAGCTGGAGGCGTGTCGCGCGGCGCATTCCGCGACGGAGCCGAGGCCGATCGCACGGATCGGAACCAGACAGGCAAAACGGCCGGAAGCGACCGGAAACGGCTAGCAGGGAAACCGGCCGCTTCTATAAGCATTCCAAAGGACGCTCGTCGGCCAGCCGTCGGTACGGCCTGACAACCGGCTCCTCGCGATCAGCTCGATGTCGTCGGACACGCACGCCGGCATGCCCCGACGCGCCGAACGCGAGCTTGAACGCCTTTTCCCTCAGCGCATCCACGGCCGGCCGGTCGAGCGCTGCGCCTGGATCACCGTCGATTTCGTCGAACGACGCCATCCACTGCGCGTCGAACGGCTCGGCGTCGCGACTGTCCAGCGCGCGGTCGCAATCCAGGTCGGCGAGGAAATCGAAAAAGCCCGGCGCCGACAGGATGGCGTCCATTTCAAGCAGATGCGCATGCATCATTGCGGCTCCTTCACGATGCACGGCCCCGATCGCCCATCGGCCAATACGGGCACATCGGGGCCGCGCGCGTACCGCCCGATTATGGCCGGAACGTATCGCCGAGCACGACGCCTTCACGCCGCGGATCGGTGCCGCCCTGCAACGCGGGCGACTGGCCGACCGTCACGCGCATCACCGTGTTGACGCCGCTCGCCTGCGCGGACGTCGACACCTTGTGCCCGAGCGCGAGCAGCCCCGTGATCAGCGGATCGTTCGCCCCGTTGTTCGCCGTGTTGACGTTCGGATGCTCGCCGCCGATCGTGGTCGTCGGGCTGTTGCTCGCGCCGAAGTCCACGAGCCCCGCGGACTGCTGCGCATCGAGGCCCCAGTCGAGCGCGCCGACGAGCGTCTTGACCACGTATTGCGGAATCGTGCCGCCGCCCGGTGAACCGGTCGCCATCACGAAGTCCCCGCGCGAGCCGTCCGCGGCCTGACCGAACACGATCGTCGGCGCCATCGAGCTGCGCGGACGCTTGCCCGGCTGCAGGCGGTTGGCCACCGGATTGCCCGAACTGTCGACCGGGTTCGCGGAAAAATCGGTCAACTGGTTGTTCAGCAGGAAGCCGTTGGTCATGTGGAACGAACCCATGCTCGACTCGACCGTGGTCGTCGCGCTCAGCACGTTGCCGTCGCCGTCGACGATCGTGAACTGGTTCGTGCCGTGCTCGATCAACGTCGTGTCGACCCCGAGCGGCACCGCACCGAGATTGCCCGGCTGCGCGGTCCCCATGCTCTTGGCCGGGTCGATCAGCGCCGCGCGCGATTTCAGGTACGGCTTGTTCAGCAGCGTATTCCACGTGCCGCCCGGCAGCGGCACGAAATCCGTGTCGGCCACGTACTTGTCGCGGTCGGCATACGCGAGCCGCTCGGCCTCGGTGATCAGGTGCACGCCCGCGACGGTCGGCTTGCCGCCTTCGAGATCGATCGCCGTCGGCTTCAGCGATTTCAGGTCGTAGTTCTCGAGAATGCCGAGTGCCGACGCGACCGCGATGCCGCCCGACGACGGCGGCGGCATCCCGCACACCCAGTAGCTGCGATAGGTCGTGCACACCGGGTCGCGGCGCTTCGCCTGGTAGGCGGCCAGATCCGCGACGGTCGTCTTGCCCGGCGTGAGCGTCGAGCCATCGGCGCCCTTCGTCGTGGCGATCTTCGCGACGATGTCCTGCGCGATCTGCCCCGTGTACAGCGCGTTCGCACCCGACTGCGCCATCAGCGTCAGCGTGCGCGCATACGCCGGATTCTTCAGCACGGTGCCGAGCGTCTTCGGCGAACCGTCAGCGTTCAGGAAATACGCGGCGGCCTCGGGGTCGCGCTTCAGGTTCGCGGCGTTCGCCGCGATCGCGTCGGCGAGCCGGCCACCGATCGGGAAGCCGTTGGTCGCGAGCGTGATCGCATCGCCGAACAGGTTCTGCCATGGCAGCCGGCCGTGATCCTGCTGCAGCGCCTCGATGAGCCTCGGCACACCGATCGTGCCGATCGAGCGGCCGCTCGCACGCGCATTCGGCAGCGGCACGGAGTGGTCGGTCGCATCGTCGACATAGCGCAGGTAGTTTTCCGTCGCGGCGGCCGGCGCGGTTTCCCGGCCGTCATACGCCTGCAGCGTCTTGCCCCGCGCATCGTAGTAGAGCAGCACACCGCCCGAGCCGAGGCCCGTCGCTTCGGGCACGGTCAGCCCGAGCACGGCCTGCACGGCGACCGCCGCGTCGGCGGCCGTGCCGCCTTTCTTCAGCACCGCGCAACCGGCCGCGCTCGCGTAGGCGTTCGACGTGGCGACCAGATACGTTTTCGCATAAACGGGCTTCATCCCGGTGCGATAACCGGACGACGCCTCCGGCAGTGACGGGTCGCCCGGCTGGTTCGACCCGACCACGACAGTCGAGCCGCTGTTGTCGATTGCGAGACAACTCGTGTCGGCCGTGGGTGTCGTCGTGGCGCCCGCGTCGGTTTCGATGTCGTTGCCGCCGCAGGCCGTCATCATGGCGGCCGCGAGCAACGCGGACGCATACGGAAAGATCGCTGTTCTGTTCATTGTCTGCCGATGTTCTTGTCAGTCATTGCGAAGGACATCACGCTGCCTGCGCCCCCCTCGGTGCGCCGACAACGCGTTCGATAGTCCCATGAACAAATTTTTTTCCGCAATAAGGGAATGAAGTAATGCCGCCGGACGTTGCACGCACAACGTCACGACCGCACGCGCGCGGGTACGCGTGTTGCACTGCATCGCAGTGCGATGCGCTCGCGTGGCCGCTGTCGTTATCGCGCTGCCCGGCGGCGCTTGCCGGCCGTCCGGCCGTCCTGCGCGAAACCGTGTTCCATCGCTTCGATCGCATCGGAGAAGAACTCGAGGAACATCGTCATGGCGACAGTCGCGCTCATGTCTGCCCGTTGGTAGATGCAGCTGAACGAGCGCGCGCCCGCATCGGCAAGCGGCGTCCACGCGAGCCGGCCGGCAGCCACGTCGTCCACGACGTTCTCGGCGATCAGGAAGCCGACGCCCGCGCCTTCGGCCGCGAGGCGCCGCACCATCGGCACCGAACCCGTCTCGACCAGCGGCCGCACGCTGCGCGGCTGCCGTGCATCGAATTGGTCGAACATCGCACGCAGTTCCGTGTCGGGTGTCATCAGGATCAGCGGATACGCGAAGCAGTCGCGCATCCGCACCTTGCCGCCTGACGCCGCGAGCGGATGGCCGGGCGCCGTGACGACACCCAGCGGCTGGGCGAACGCCCGCACCTCGACGACGCCCGCCGACGTGCGCCGGCGCAACGCATAGCCGATGTCGGCCTCGCCCGTCTCGACCCAGCGCACGATGCTCTCGCCGTTTCCCGAGCGCACGCTGTACGTGACGCCCGGATAGCGCTGCATCGCGGCGAGGATCGCGTCGGGCACGAGCTTTTCCGCGGTCGATGCGGGCACCGCCAGGTTCACGTGGCCACGCCGCAGCGCGCGCAGGTCCTCGACCTGCGTGAGCGCGTTGTCGAAGTCGCGCTGACCGCGCCGCACGGCCGCGATCACGATCTCGCCAGCAAGCGTCAGCTGCATGCCGCGCGGCAGCCGGTCGAACAGCGGCACGCCGACCTGCTCCTCGAGATTGCGGATCTGCTGGTGCACCGCCGCGGCGGTCAGGTGCAGCGCGTCGGCCGCCTTGCGAATCGAGCCGCGTCGCGCGACTTCGTCGAAACAGCGGAATGCCTGCGATATCGAACGCATGAGTGATCCGTTAGTTTTTTCCGAACAGGCCGTCAAGAATAATCCGATTTTACTGATCGCCCGGATCGTCTAGATTGCGCTGCATCCCCGTGTCCGATTCGAATGGAGCGTGCAGTGACAACCGTCGACCAGATTACCCAGCGCCGCCGTGGCGTCGGCCTCATCGCCCACGATCCCGCACTGTCCGCGGGCGGCTATACGCTCATCGCGCCGCAAACGGCCGACGGCAACGTCTATCTCGTCGGCATCGACGGTGAAGTCGCGCATCAGTGGAAGATGCCCGTGCGCCCCGGCCGCCATGCGGTCATCCTCGCGAACGGCAACCTCGGCTACAACGGCAATCATCCGCACTCCGAATCGCGCTACGCACCGTGGTCGATGTGGCATGGCGGCGACTTCTACGAAGTCACGCCGCAAGGCGAAACGGTGTGGCGCTACGAGGACCCCTCGCATCATCACGACGCGCAGTGGCTGCCGAACGGCAACCTGCTGTACGCCGCGTGCGAACCGGTCGACGCCGCGTTCGCGCGGCGCGTGCCGGGCGGCACGCCGCACGGCGACGACGAAGTGATGTATGCGGACGTGATCCGCGAAGTGAACCGGGCCGGAGAGATCGTGTGGGAATGGCGTGCGCGCGAACACCTGCGACCCGAGGATTTCCCGATCGCGGCGGGCTTCGGGCGCTATCACTGGCCGCTCGTCAACGGCCTCGCTGTCGACGCGAACGGCCGCGTGCTGATGAGCCTGCGCACGACGTCGGGCATCATCGGCGTGAACCGCGAAACCGGCCGCGTCGACCTGCGGATCGGGCCCGACGTCGTGTCGCACCAGCACGCACCGGTGCCGCTCGCGAACGGCAACATCCTCGCGTTCGACAACGGCAATTTCCGCCACGGCGCGCACGTCGTGTTCTCGCGCGTCGTCGAGATCGATCCGGCGACGCAGCGCGTCGTGTGGTCGTATGCGGACGACGTCGTGAACCTGTTCTACACGCCGTTCATGGGCAACGCGCAGCGCTTGCCGAACGGCAACACGCACGTCACCGAATCGTCGACAGGCCGGCTGTTCGAAGTGACGCCCGCCGGCGAGGTCGTCTGGGAATACGTGATTCCGTGGTTCGCCGAATACCCGGACGAAGCCGCGCGCAAGACCGGGCCTGGCCAGCTCAACAGCGTGTTCCAGACGTTCCGCTACAGCGCCGCGCAACTGCCCTGGCTGCGGGCCTGACCTTGCCGTTCACCGCCGGTTTCCGGCGCTCGTCGCCGTTCGCTTCCGAGGGGCCTGCCGTGTTGCACGATCCGATCCCAACGCCCGTCGACGCACGGCTGCCCGCGTGGCAGCTCGCGCTGTTCGGGCTGCAGCACGTGCTGTCGATGGCCGCGTCCCCGATCACGGCCGTGTTCCTGATCGCAAAAGTGCTCGCGCTGCCTGCGGACCTGACGGTCCAGCTGATCGGCGCGACCTTCTTCGCCTGCGGGATCGGCACGCTGCTGCAATCGCTCGGCGCCGGCCCGATCGGCGCGCGCATGCCGTTCGTGATGGTGCCCGGCGGCGCACCGACGATGCTGTTCGCCGGCATTGCCGCGCAATCGGGGCTGCCGACCGCCGCCGGCGCGGCGCTGCTCGCCAGCGCGTTCTATTGGGTGCTGCTGCCCATCTTCACGCGTTGCCTGCGGCTCTTTCCGCGCATCGTCGTCGGCGCGATGCTGCTGCTCGTGTCGATCAACCTGATCCGGATCTACGCGACGATCGTCGTCGGCCAGCCCGGTTCGGCCGACTTCGCGCAGCCGCGCGCGCTCGGTCTCGCGCTGGCGACGATCGTCGCCACGGTCGTCGTTGCGGGTGCGTTCCGCGGCACGCTCGGGCGCCTCGCGGTGCTGATCGGCCTGACGTCCGGCGCAACGCTCGGCTGGGCGCTCGATGCGATGCCGGCGCTCGCCGACGTGTGGCGCGGCCCGCTGTTCACGCATCCGGTATGGCTGCCGTTCGGGATGCCGCGCTTCGACGTGCTGGCCGCGCTGCCGCTGCTGATCTTCACCGCGATCTCGATGGCCGAGGCCACCGCGCAGACCGTCGCCGTCGGCGAAACGTGCGGCAAGCCGATCTCGCTGTCGCGCGACGTGCCGAAGACGATACGCGGCGATGGGCTGGCGTCGCTCGCCGGCGCGCTGTTCGGCACGCCGCTGATCGTGACCAGCGCCGAGAATATCGGCGTCGTGCAGACAACCGGCGTGCGCTCGCGCTACGTGACGGCCGCGGCCGGCGCGATCCTGATCGTCATCGCGCTGTTCGCGCCGCTCGCGCGGCTCGCCTATGCGATACCTGCCGCGGTGGTCGGCGGCACCGCGCTCGTCGTGTTCGCGATGATCGGCGTGATGGGCATCCGGCTGCTCGCCGGCGTCGACCTGCACGCGCGCGCCAACCAGTACACGCTCGCGGCCGCGCTCGTCGTCGGCCTTGCACCGATCCTGGTGCCGAACCTGTATCGCCATTTCAGCTCACCCGTGCAGATCGTGCTCGGCAACGGCATGGCGGCCGGCACGCTCGCGGCCATAGCGACGCAACTGGCGTTCGCCGCATTTGCGCGGCTCAGTGGACAGGCAAGCACGACAGCGGTTGCGGCTTCTTCGCCTTCGCGCGACGGTTGATGGTGGCGGCTCGTGACGTTGCGCGGTGCCGCGTGCCAGCGACATCGCACGCCGAGCAGCCGGTTCGTTTGCGATTGCCGGCCCGACACCCGGCTTCCTCACACGACAGGCCGGGCTCATGTCGGTCAGCCACGGATGATTCGGATGCGGGCCCCGACGCGATGGAACTGGGTACCGGACGCACTCCGTTTCTTCAACACGCGGCTGCTCGCTTGCCTGGGCCCTCCACAACGACGGCATCGTCGACGCACGTCCCGCGCACCGACGCACCGGTTGCGTCGGACTGGCCATCTGACCGATTGCCGGAGCCTCCGCGTTCAGGCTATAAATCGTGCATGGACACGAATCGCTGGACCCACGACCCCGTCGGCGCCTTCCGGGCATGGCAGGAAACCGCCGCTACCGGTGCCGACCGCCGACCGTTCGCGCCGCGTTCGGTCGTGCAGCACGTCGCGATGTTCGAACGGTTCCTGCGTCATCTGATTGCGCACCGCGTGTCGCTGGCCACGTTCGGGCCCGACCACGTCGCGGCCTTCCTGGCGGAACTCGAACGCACCTGTGCGCCCGGCACGTCGACTCGCGTGCGCTACGCGAAGCTGATCGACCGGCTGGGCCGGCATCTGGTCGAGGCCGGCGTGCGCACGATTCATCCGGCCGGCCGGACGACGCGTGATCTCGCATGGCCGGACGGCGAGCCCGAGCCGTGCTACCTGCCGCCCGATGCCGACGCGGCGCTTCAGCACCACGTGCAGCCTCGACCGGACGACACGCCGGCCGATTGCCGGAATCGCGCGATCGTCGCGCTGCTGCTCGCGAGCGGCATCACTTCGGCGGAGATACGTGCGACGACGCACGACACGCTCGATCTCGACGCGCGGCCGCCGGCGCTATCCGTGCCGCGCGATCGGGCGCGGCCGGCGCGCCGGATCGCGCTCGCCGAATTTGCACTGGCGCCGCTCGCCGCATGGCGTGCGCGCTCGGCCGACGCGCCGGCATCCGCGTTGCTGTTTCCCGCACCGCGCGGCGGTGGCGCGATGAACGACATGTTCCTGCTGCTCGTGGTGCGCGACGCGCTGAGCGCGATCGGCTTCCACGCGGCGGACATGAGCCCGCGCGTGCTGCGCAATACGGTTGCACGCCGCCAGTTGCTTGCCGGTCATGCTCATGCCGACGTCAGTGCAATGCTCGGTCTCGTCAGTACGCGAACGGTCACGCGCATCCGGCAGACGCTACCGCCCGATGCGGCAGCGGATCGCGCCGCACACGAGCGCTGAACCTGCGTTCGGCGCAGGCTCCGTGTGTCCGGTTCCCTATTCACCCGGCTTCGACTGGACCAGCCGCAGAATCCGGGTGTCGTATGGTGATTGCATCACTTCGGCAATACGGGCCTCGGAAGCAGCCGGATGCAGTGGATTCAGCAGGAAGTTGTGCGCGTGCGGCACGACGACGCTCGGCACGCGCAGCAGCGCGCTCGGCTGTGTGTGCAGCCACTCGGTACCGGCGCTGCGGGTCCAGTCGACGTTGGATCGCCAGTCGTCCGGCGCGTCGCCCTCCGCGATTTCGGCGATATCGACCGAATTGGCTACCTCGATGCGAAGCAACTGGTACCCGCTCGGCAATTGCGCGACCGTGGCGATCTCGAAATGAACGAGCGTCTCGAGCAGCGCGAGCGCCGGATGCTCGGCGAGATACACGACGGGCTGCCCGGCGAAGTGCCAGCGCCCGCCGGCGCGCAACCCGCCGATGCCTTTCAGGTCGGCGAAATTGCTGATCCGCCACAGCGTCGTCAAGCGAAATACCCCTCGTCGATCTGCGTGAGGGCTTCCTCGACGAGCCGCGCACCATGCTCGGTGCTCGCCATGTCGAGCGACGTGCGGCCGCCGAAGCGCTGGAGCCCGTTGCGCAGCCACGCCATCGCCTTGTCCTGGTCGCCGAACGTGGCCGTCGCCTGCGCGACGATGCGCGCGAGACGGATCGCCTTGTCGGATTCCTCGGGCGACAGGCGTTCGTGCGCCTGGCGACGATGGCTCAGCGTGCGGCGCGGAATGATGAAGGCCAGTTCGTCCGATTTCAGCCCGCGCTCGGACAGCCGGTCGATCACCGAGACGTCGACGCGCGCGCTCGCCAACTCGGCAAGATCGGCCCCCGATCGGACTCGGATCGCCAGCAGTTGTTCGAGAATCGTGAATTCGGCCTGACGCGGATGCGCGACGCCCGAAGGATGAAAAGCAATGGTGCTCATGATTTCTCCAGGCAATTTGCCCAATCATTATAGGCGTTTTGCCGGGAACTGGCGGAAGGTGGATGGAGAGTGTGGCTGTGGAGGAGGTCGGGGCGTCTGCAAAGGCGGGGGCAAACATGACCCACCTGGCTGGAGGCACGTTACTGGGGGCGAATCGAAGATTCGCCAGGGTGACGGGAGGCATTTGTTCAGTATATAAAGTCCGAGAAATATCACGTGGTTGTCACGTAACAACATCTTTACTGATTTCATCCACTCCCACTCCGCCGCCCATTCTTCCTGACAAGGCCGGGAGGTTCACCAAGGACGCGGAGATTTCGTCAAGCGCGGCCCCCGGTCCCTGGCACTCGGAACGCCGCTCCTGGCAATTCACCGTTCGTCACGACGGAAACACATCGCCGCGCCTCGCGCCGGATGCGTTCCCATACCGCACGTTTCCCGTCGTCGGTCATGAACACCCGGTGCGAGACCTCGTCGGCCATTCGGCCTCCCCCTTGCAGGCATCGTCGAACAGTGTCGTGCACACATCGACACCCGGGCTGTCGGAGATGTCGTGAGGTGTGGGCGCCATCGAAACACTCGTATGGGTCGAAAATCCGGCATCGCAACGAATCGCGCCCCCATAAACAGCTACCTTTCCGCTGGTGATGCAGCGATGCCGTGTCGCCGTACCGCCCGCCCGGCTTGCTTCGACGACACCACAAGCCGCCCCGATGTCGCCGTGATGTCCACACCGTATGTCGATCCGGCCTTCACACAGTTGCCGACTTGTCGTGGAGGATGTTCCGCGACTCCCCGAAAACCCGACGCGTGGTGCTGACCAACAGAGTCGGCCACACCAAGTTCACCGGTGAACGTCGGAAAACGCGCCACCACCACCGCCAGCCGATTGCCGTGAAGGTTTTCGCCCTTGTGTATCGGCGAATGCCTTGTGCCACACCACACGCCGTACGCATCGGATTCATTCGCACGCGCGCGCCGCTCCGGAATCACTTCGCGATCAGCCAGACGTCCTGCAACGGCGCGGGGCCGCGCGGGCCGACCGTCTGGATGTTGACGTCATCTTCGACCGGCGCGCCGTTCGCTCCGATCAGCTTTCGATCGTTCGACGGGCCCAACATGATCGCACTCCTGAATAATGCGCGAATCGCGATTCACGTGGCGCGCACGATCTCCGATCAGCAGCCGAGGTCGTGCGCCATACCGTGAACAATCAGCCCGCCCACGCGGACGACCGGATCACGCTGCAGAAGTTGCCGGCGCGGAAATGCGGATCCTTGTCGGCGAGCACGTCGGCCTTCACGTTGCCGAACGTCGTGTCGGGCTTGTGCCTGATCCCGTCGTAGAACGCCTGGATGATGTCTTCCTTGAAGTGCGGCGTACGCGGATGTGCACGGACGACGGCCTCGCGTTCGACGTCGCTGTATTCCGGATACGTCAGGCCCAGCACGTCCATCTCGACGCCCGCGGTCACGAGCGCGATCACCGGATGCATGTGCTGCGGGATGCCCGGCGTGGTATGCAGTGCGATCGAAGTCCATACGACATCGATATCCTGCTGCGAGATGCCCTTTCCCGTCAGGAAATCGCGGGCGGCGTTGGCGCCGTCCACCTCGAACCGCTCGCACGCGCTGCTGTGTTTGTGCGTGAGCCCCATGTCATGAAACATGCAACCGCAGTAGAGCAACTCCGGATCGTATTTCAGACCGCGCCGCTGGCCCGCAAGCGCAGCGAAATAGAAAACGCGGCTGGAATGATGGAACAGCAGCGGCGACGCGGTATCGCGCACGAGTTCGGTGATCTCGCGCGTCAGCTGGCTATCGGGAATGGTGATGCCTGCAACGTTCTCAGTCATGATCGACCTCCATTGAAAACACCCTTGATTCTCCGGAGACCGATAACTGGCTTCAATAGACGTATTGCGTCAAATCCTGCCATTTTGCGCGACAGACGGACACGGTGCCCGCACGGCAGGAAGAACGCCGGAAACAGGCTCCGCCACGCACTCCGTGCATCGCTGGCCCCCCTATACTGCTACCCGTCACGTTAGAAACAACACGCAATCGATCATGCCGAAGGTCGTGGGAATCTTCGCCGTTCCGGGCGTTCAACTGCTCGATGTCTCCGCACCGCTCGACGTCTTCGCGCAAGCGAACGCCGAATGCGGGAAACCGTTCTATACGTTGCGGATCATTGCGGGCGAGTCCGGCCCGATCCGCAGTTCGTCCGGCGCGCAGCTGCTGCCCGACTGGATCGTTCCCGACATTCCCGAGCGCATCGACACGCTGCTGGTCGCCGGCGCGCCGGGCGCCGGCCGGATCGCACTGCGCACCGACGTGCTCGCGTGGCTGCGAGCGGCGGCCGTGCAGAGCAAGCGCTACGGCTCGATCTGCACCGGCGCGTTCATTCTCGCGGCCACCGGCCTGCTGAAAGGGCGTCACCTGACCACGCACTGGGCTGCCGCGGACGCGCTTGCCGAAGCCTATCCGTCGCTCGCCGTCGACGCGGATGCACTGTACGTGCGCGACGGCAAGCTGCGCACCGGCGCCGGCGTGACGGCCGGGCTCGATCTCGCGCTCGCGCTGGTCGAGGAAGATCTCGGCCGCGAGATCGCGCGGCGCGTCGCCGCGCAACTGGTCATGTTCTTCAAGCGACCGGGCGGGCAACTCCAGTTCAGCCGCAAGGGCGAGGCGCGCCCCGCCGGGCGTTCGGTGCTGCAGGAGGTCCAGCGCTGGATCGCGGCCAATCCGGAACTCGAGCACTCGGTGGCGGAGATGGCGAAGCATGCAGGCATGAGCCCGCGCCACTTCGCGCGGCTGTTCCGCGCGGAAGTCGGCATGACGCCTGCCGCATGGGTCGAGGCGACCCGCATTTCGGCAGCCCGCCACCTGCTCGAGAATGGCCACGACACGCCGAAACAGGTCGCCGCGAAATGCGGCTTCGCGAATGTCGATACGCTCAGGCGGTCTTTCACCCGGCACGTCGGCATCACACCTGCCGAATACCGGAAACGGCAGGCAGTCCTGGCCGAGTGACACGGCAGTACGCACGCGATACGACACGAACGATGATGTCGTCAGCCCCACTCGAACACTTCGGAATACGATTTATTCATCGTTGTCCGGCCACTTGCCGAGCGACGACATCGCTCCATCGACGGCCTCGCCCGTGGTCCAGATCAAGCGCCGGACAGGCTCGCAATCGTCAGACGAAATCCTCACCCGCTCAGATCGTTTACCCAGTTGCAATAATTATTCGCTGGAACGCGTATTTCCGACCGGTAACGCGATCGCTACGATGCAATCAACCGCTGAACGCAACAAGCGAAGCGCGAAATCAATGAAACCGGAGGTCATCATGAAGTCGTTCATCTACGCTGTCGTCGCCGCAACCGCCCTGTCCGCCTCGTACGGCGCATTCGCACAGTCGAATTCGTCTGGCCAACTGACGCGTGCCCAGGTGCGCGCGGAACTCGTTCAGCTCGAACAGGCCGGCTACAAGCCCGAAGTCTCCGATCAGTATTACCCGCGCGCGCTGCAGACCGCACAGGCCCGTGTGACGAACGCCGATGAAACCGGCTACGGCGCGCAAGCCGCCGCTGGTGTGCGTGCCGGCCGCGCGATCGCGGTCAAGCAGGACGGCCGCGACTCCGTGTATTTCGGCCAGTAAGCGCCCGTCACGCGCCGGCGTATTCCGATACGCGCGCGGCACACCGCACAACACCCCGCTCCCGTTCCAACGGGGCGGGGTGTTGCTTTTCGGTCATCCGTTCCGGGCACGGATCGCCACCCATCGCACGCGATCTTCCGAACGCCGTGCCGTTCACGCAGGCAGCCGGTGTTTGCGCATAGAATGGCCGCGTGGTCGGCGCCGGCCGAAACGAACGCGAGCGGAAACCACGACGCCCGGCTTGCCCGATCGTCGCCGCGCCGCAGGCCGGCCCCGATGCCGCACTCATCGCATTTTTCGAAAAGGAGCGGTTTCATGTCTCAAACATCCGGTTCCATGATCACGTTTCAACGCCCGGACGGCCAGGAACTGCAGGGTTATCTCGCCACGCCGGCAAAGACCGAAGGCGCGCCTGCGGTCGTCGTCATCCAGGAATGGTGGGGGCTGAACGACCAGATCCGCGGCGTCGCGGATCGCCTCGCGCGCTGCGGCTACTTCGCGCTCGTGCCCGACCTGTATCGCGGCAAGTCGACGGTCGAGGAAGAAGAAGCGCACCACCTGATGACCGGGCTCGATTTCGGCGACGCGGCCTCGCAGGACATTCCGGGCGCCGTGACGTATCTGAAGACGCTTGCGTCGCGTGTCGCGGTAACGGGTTACTGCATGGGCGGCGCACTCACGCTGCTGTCGCTGCAGTTCGCCGATGCGGACGCGGGCGTCACGTGGTACGGCTTCCCGCCGCTCGACTACCTGGATCCGGCGAAGCTCAAGGTGCCGCTGATGGGCCACTGGGCCACGCAGGATGCGTTCTTCGCGATCGACCAGGTCGATGCGCTCGAGAGGAAGCTGACCGACGCGAAGGTCGGTTTCGAATTCCATCGTTATCTCGCGCATCATGCGTTCGCGAACGAAACGGCCGTCGGCCCCGGCCGTATCGCGGGCACGCAGTTCGATCCGGTGTGGTCGCAAATGGCATGGGATCGCACGCTGACGTTCTTCGGCCGCACGCTTTGGACAAAGCAGGCATAGCGCAACATCGCTTCGGATGTGAGCAGCCGAGCAATAAGAAAACGCCACGGATTTTCATCCGTGGCGTTTTCGTTTTTGCATCTCGCCGGTTCGGCAGGCAAAAGCGGTTGCCCGCTCCTGCCCCGCCTTTCACTTACCCGTTCGTCGACGCCGACGACGCAGGCGCCGGAGCGGCCGCCTTGTCGTAGTCGACCGGCGCATCCGGCGCGCGCGGCGTCTCGCCGGCTCGCTGGATCCACCCGCCGCCCAGTGCGCGGTACAGGTCGACCAGATTCGTCCAGCGCGCCAGTCGTGCGTTGATCAGCGTCTGCTGTGCCGAGTATAGATCCGTCTGCGCGGTCAGCACCGACAGGTAGCTGTCGACGCCGTTCTTGTAACGCAGGTCCGACAGGTCGAAACGTCGCTGCTGTGCGTGCTCGTTGCGCTCGAGCGCCGCGATCTGCTGGTCGTACGTGCCGCGTGCGGCCAGACCATCCGCCACTTCGCGGAATGCCGACTGGATCGCCTTCTCGTAGTTCGCGATCTCGATGCGCTTCTGCACGTTCGCGAGGTTCAGGTTCGCGATGTTCTGCCCGCCTTCGAAGATCGGCATCGTGATCTGCGGCGCGAACGACCACGCCGCCGTGCCGGCCTTGAACAGGCCGCCCAGCGTCGGGCTGCCGGTGCCGAACGCGCCCGTCAGCGAGATGCGCGGGAAGAACGCCGCGCGTGCCGCACCGATGTTCGCGTTCGCGGCCAGCAGCGTCTGCTCGGCCTGCATCACGTCCGGACGACGCGTCAGCAGATCCGACGGCAACCCGGCCGGCACGTCCGTCAGCAGGTTCTGCGCGTCGAGCGGCATGCCTGCCGGCAGATCATCCGGCAGCGGCTCGCCGATCAGTTGCACCAGCATGTTCAGTGCCTGCGCACGCGCACGCGCCTGCTGCTGCTGGTTCGACAGCGCCTGCTCGACCACTGTCTGCGCCTGACGCAGCTCGAGCTCGGAGCCCGTGCCGTTGTCGAACCGCAGCTTGGTCAGGTCGTACTGCGCCTGAGCGGACTTCAGCGTGTCCTCCGTGACCTTCAGCAGGTCGTCGGTCGACAACAGCGTCAGGTACTGGTCAGCCACCGAAGACACAAGCGAGATTTCCTGCGCCTGCCGTGCATACGACGTCGACAGGTACTGCGCGAGTGCCTGGTCCTTCAGGCTCTGCACGCGGCCGAACAGGTCGAGCTCCCACGACGCGGACAACCCGACGTTGTAGGCACGCGAGATATACGGCGCGCCCGTCTGCGACAGACCTTGCGGCACGCGCTGGACACTGCCCGTGCCCGTACCGTCGAGCGTCGGGAACAGGCCCGCGCGCGTGATCTGGTACTGCGCACGCGCCGCCTCGATGTTCAGCACCGACACGCGCAGGTCGCGGTTGTTCTTCAGCGCGATCTCGATCAGCCGCTGCAGGCGCGGATCGACGAAGAACTCGCGCCAGCCGATGGCGGTCGCCGCCTGGCCGTTCGCGCTGCGCGCGCCGGCCGCACCCGGCTGCGTCGCGTAGACGCCGCCGGCCGGGTACGCCTGTGCGACGGGCGCGTCGGGCCGCTTGTAATGCGGCGCCATCGTGCAGCCCGTGGCGAACAGCGCGGCAGCCATCGCGACAGCACTTGCAGTCAAAGCATGTTTTTGCATCGTTACTGCCCCTTCGAATCGTGTGCGTCGCCGTGACCGCGCTGCAGGTCGCCCTGCACGAGACGCCAGGCATCGTCGACGTTTTCCGTCTCGCCGCTGAAGATCGCGCGAACCCGCACGAAGAACATCGGGATCATGAAAATCGCGAGGAACGTCGCCGTGATCATCCCGCCGATCACGCCCGTGCCGATTGCATGCTGGCTCGCCGAACCCGCGCCGTTGCTGATCGCAAGGGGCAGCACGCCGAGCATGAATGCAAGCGACGTCATCAGGATCGGACGCAGCCGCAGGCGTGCCGCCTCGATCGCCGCGCGCACCGGCCCCATGTTCTCGTTCGCCTGCAACTCGCGTGCGAACTCGACGATCAGGATCGCGTTCTTCGCGGACAGGCCCACGGTCGTCAGCAGGCCGACCTGGAAGAACACGTCGTTCTCGAGGCCGCGCAGCATCGTCGCGAGCAGCGCGCCGACCACGCCGAGCGGCACCACCATGATCACCGAGAACGGGATCGACCAGCTTTCATACAGTGCCGCGAGACACAGGAACACGACGAGGATCGAGATCGCGTACAGGATCGGCGCCTGCGAGCCGGACTGGATTTCCTGGAACGACAGGCCCGTCCAAGAGTAGCCGATACCTTCCGGCAGCTTGCTCGCGAGCGCTTCCATTGCGGCCATCGCCTGGCCGGTCGACTTGCCCTCCGCAGCCTGCCCCTGGATCTCGATCGACGATACGCCGTTGTAGCGCTCGAGCTTCGGCGACCCGTAGCTCCAGTGGCCGGTCGAGAACGCGCTGAACGGCACCATGCCACCGGTGCTGTTGCGCACGTACCAGATGTTCATGTCTTCCGGCGTCATCCGGAACGGTGCATCCGCCTGCACGTACACCTTCTTGATCCGGCCATCCGTATCCAGGAAGTTGTTCACGTACTGCGACGCCCACGCGATCGAGAACGTCTGGTCGATCGCCGCAGCCGTCACGCCGAGCGCGTTCGCCTTCTCGCGGTCGATATCGACCGTGTACTGCGGCGTATCGTTCAGGCCGTTCGGGCGCACGAGCGCCAGCGTGGGATCCTTCGCGGCCATTCCGAGCAACTGGCCGCGCGCGGCCATCAGTACCTCGTGGCCGAGACCGGCGTTGTCCGTCAGCTCGAAGTCGAAGCCGGCAGCCGTACCGAGTTCGGGAATCGACGGCGGGTTGAACGGGATCACCATCGCGTCCTTGTACTGCGAGTAGTGCGCGAAGGTCCGGCCGATCAGCGCCTGCACCTTCTGGTCGGAGCGCTGGCGATGCTCGTACGGTTTCAGCTTCACGAACACGAGGCCCGCGTTCTGGCCGCGGCCCGCGAAGCTGAAGCCGTTGACCGTGAACACCGAGTCGACCACATCCTTCTCGGTCGTGGTCAGGTACGTGTTGATGTTGTCGAGCGTCTTGCCGGTCGTTTCCTGCGTGGAACCGGACGGCGTCTGCACGATCATGAACATGTAGCCCTGGTCTTCATCCGGCAGGAACGACTTCGGCAGGCGCACGAACATCACGCCGACCGCGATGAACACGGCCAGGTAAATCACGAGCCAGCGCCCCGAGCGCCGGATCACGTGGTTCACGCCGCCCGTATAACGATCGCGGCTGCGGTCGAAGGTACGGTTGAACCAGCCGAAGAAACCCTTCTTCTCTTCGTGATGCCCTTGCGGGATCGGCTTGAGGATCGTCGCGCACAGCGCCGGCGTCAGGATCAACGCGACGAGCACCGACAGCACCATCGCCGACACGATCGTCAGCGAGAACTGGCGATAGATCGCGCCGACCGAACCGCCCGAGAACGCCACCGGCACGAACACCGCCGACAGCACCAGCGCCACGCCGACGAGTGCGCCGGTGATCTGGCCCATCGCCTTGCGGGTCGCCTCCTTCGGCGACAGGCCCTCCTCCGCCATCACGCGCTCGACGTTCTCCACCACCACGATCGCATCGTCGACCAGCAGGCCGATCGCGAGCACGAGGCCGAACATCGACAGCGTGTTGATCGAGAAGCCGACGAGGCCCATGATCGCGAACGTACCGAGCAGCACGACCGGCACCGCGATCGTCGGGATGATCGTCGCCCGCAGGTTCTGCAGGAACAGGTACATCACGAGGAACACGAGCACGATACCTTCGAGCAGCGTCTTGACCACTTCCTCGATCGACAGGCGCACGAACGGCGTCGTGTCGTACGGATAGTGGACGACTAGGCCGTGCGGGAAGTACTTCGACAGCTCCTGGACCTTGGCCCGCAGCGCCGTCGCGGTCGCGAGCGCGTTCGCGCCCGTCGCGAGCTGGATGCCGAGACCGGCCGTCGGCTGCCCCATGTACTTCGTGTCGAACGTGTAGTTTTCCGAACCGAGCGCCGCGCGGCCGACGTCCTTCAGGCGAACCTGCGAGCCGTCCTGGTTGACCTTCAGCAGGATGTTGCCGAACTGCTCGGGCGTGCGCAGCAGCGTCGATTCGGTGATCGTCGCCTGCAGCAGGGTGCCCGGCTTCGCCGGCGTGCCGCCGATCTGGCCGCCCGCGATCTGCACGTTCTGCTGCGAGATCGCCGCCGACACGTCGGTCGGCGTGAGGCTGTAGTTGGTCAGCTTGACGGGATCGAGCCAGATGCGCATCGAGAACTGCGAACCGAGCAGCAGGGTCTGGCCGACGCCGTTCACGCGGCTGAGCGGATCGAGCACGTGCGACGCCACGTAGTTCGTCAGGTCCTCCTTCGACATGCTGCCGTCCTCGGAGTTGAACGCGAACCACATCAGCCAGTTGCTGCTCGACTTCGTGACCTGCATGCCGAGTTGCTGCACGACCTGCGGCAAGTTCGGTGTCGCGAGCGACAGCTTGTTCTGCACCTGCACCTGCGCGACGTCCGGATTCGTGCCCGGCGAGAAAGTCAGCGTGATCGTCGCGTTGCCCGAGTCGTCACTGGTCGACGACATGTACAGGAAGTTGTCGAGACCGCTCATCTGCTGCTCGATCACCTGCGTCACCGTGTCTTCCACCGTCTTCGCGGAAGCGCCCGGATAGTTCGCCTGGATCTGGATCGTCGGCGGTGCGATCGTCGGATACTGCGCGATCGGCATCTTGAAGATCGACGCGACGCCGGCCAGCATCAGCACGATCGCGATCACCCACGCGAAGATCGGGCGATCGATAAAAAACTTGGCCATGAAACGGACTCCTTGTTATTGCGCGGACGACGCAGCGGTCGAACTCGCGGCAGCATTGGCGGCGGTGCTCGCCGGCGCCGCGCCGGACGCATTCGCGGCGCTTGCCGGTGTGCCGGACGCGGCGTCCGGCGCCGGTGCGAGCTGCGCGGGAACCGTCTTCACGGTCGCACCCGGGCGCACCTTGTCGACGCCCTGCACGATCACGTGATCACCCGCTTGCAGACCGCCTTCGACCACCCAGTTCGGGCCCTGCATGCCCGTCGTCTTCAGCGGACGCGGCTCGACCTTGTTGCTGGCGTTCACCACCATCGCGATCGCCTGCCCCTTCTGGTCATGCGTGACGCCGATCTGCGGCACCAGGAACGCGTTCTCGTTCACGCCTTCCTCGATCCGTGCACGCACGAACATGCCCGGCAGCAGCACCTTGCCCGGGTTCGGGAAGACCGCGCGGATCGTCACCGAGCCGGTGGTCTGGTCGACCGTCACGTCCGAGAACTGCAGCTTGCCCGGCTCCGAATAGGTCTTGCCGTCTTCCAGGATCAGCGACACCTTCGCCGCGCCCGGGCCGCTCGTCTTCAGGCGCCCGCTCTGCACGTCCTGGCGCAGCTTCAGCCCTTCGAGGCTCGACTGCGTGAGGTCCACATACACCGGGTCGAGCTGCTGCACCGTCGACATCAGCGTCGCCTGGCTCGCCTGCACGTACGCGCCCGGCGTCACCTGCGAGATGCCGACGCGGCCGGTGATCGGCGACACGACATCCGTATAGCCGAGGTTGATCTGCGCGGTGTCGACCGCCGCCTTGCCGGCCGCGACGTCCGCCGCGGCCTGGCCTTGCGTGGCCACCGCGTTGTCGTAGTCCTGCTTGCTGACCGCGTTCGCGGCCACCAGCACCTTGTAGCGTGCGACCAGCGCGTTCTGCGTGACGAGGTTCGCCTGCGCCTTCGCGAGCGTTGCCTTTGCACTGTTCAGCGCGGCGATGTAAGGCGCCGGATCGATCTTGTAGAGGCGCTGACCGGCCTTGACGTCGGTGCCTTCGGTGAATTCACGACGCAGCACGATGCCGTCGACCCGCGCGCGGACCTGCGCGACGAGGAACGCGCTGGTGCGGCCCGGCAGGTCGGTGAAGACCGGTACGGCTTGCGGCTGGACGGTGACGACGCCGACTTCCGGCGTTTGCGGCGGCGGTGCCGATTCTTTTTTCCCGCACGCGGCCAGGAAAACGGCAGCCGTTGCAGCAGTAATTAAGCGGTATGGAACCCGTTCGACGCGCATGGAGCGACCTCTCGCAAATAGACGACCTTCAATTGGAATCACCAGATCTCCTCGTAACCTGCACGCGCGGCCGGAATGCTGTCGCTTCCTGTTTGCCGCAGATGCGGTTGCGTATGTCGGGCGTTCGTTGCGCCCTGCGGAGCGTTCGTTCGTCGAACTGCTTCCGTGGAAAAAGCGTCATGAGCCCGCGGCACTGGCGGGCAGGCGTTGCCGCGGCAACCAACCGGGCCGCTAGCTCGCGGGCCGGAACGCGGTGCCGGCAAATTCGATGAATGCCCGTGCAGCGGCCGGCAGACACGCGGTACGCGCATGCGCGAGCTTCAGCGTGACGGGCGCGAGCGAGTGAACCGGTGCAACGCGCACCAGCGCGCCGTCCGCCAGATCGGCGTCGACGAGATACGCGGGCAGCACCGCGGCGCCCATGCCGGCCACGGCCAGCCGCCGTGCCATCTCGAGATGGCCGACGCCCTGACTGCCGCCGGGCGTCGCGTCGGGCCGGAACGCAGCCGCATCGTCGCCGCCGGCGGCCGGCAGATCGAGCCGCACGGCCGCAAGATCCGGCCAGTCGCCCGACGCAGCCGCGCCGCCGTGTGCGGCGACATAACCCGGTGCCGCGACGCGCACGGATTCGTAAGAGGCCAGCGTGTGCAACGCGTGCGCACCTGTCACCGGCATGCCGTCGGTCAGGAACGCGACATCGATGTCTTCGGATGTCAGATCGACATGGGCGTCGGTCAGCGTCACGGTCGGCCGCACGTCCGGGAACCGGCTCACGAAACGATCGAGCAACGCGCTCAACTGGCTGAGCCCGAACGCGACCGGCGCGGCAATGCGCAGCGCGCCTTCCGGTTTGCTGCCCATCGCGACGAAACGACCGTCGATCTCGTCGATCGCCCCGAGAATCCGTTCGACGCGCGTGAGATACAACTCGCCGATTTCCGTCAGCGACTGGTGGCAGGTGCTGCGTTGAAGCAGGCGTGCACCAAGGCGCGTCTCGAGCGCATCGACCAGCCGGCTCGCCATCGCCGTCGACACGCGCAGCCGCGTCGCCGCCCGGCGAAAACCGCCTTCCCTTGCCACCGTCACGAATGCCCGAATCGATTGAAGTTGGTCCATTTGTCCGGATTCCCCTGCGCGGTCGGCCGCCTGGACGCGCACACCCGCTGCCGCATCCCGACCGACATGTGACGGCCCGGCCAATGCGATGGCACCGACGCCGGCCACGCCGGATCGGTCGGTGCGCTCGCGCCGGACGCGCACCGGCTTGCAACGGACGCAAGCCGGCCTCGGCTGGCCCGATGCACGAATATTCGAATAGCAGTCCTGAGTCTCTTGCAGCGATTCCCAGCGGCAACGCCGGCGGCATCCGTCGGCCTGGCGACGCTCATACCTGCGTCGCCCGCGCGCACTGGAACACGTTTCTTTCAGCAGGTGCAATGGTATGAAAACCGGCGGAAATTGGCTTGCCTGATCCTGCGATTGTTTTGCCTTAATTTCCGAATTTGTGCGCTGCACACTGCGCAACGACGGGCCATGCGGCCACCGGCCGTGCAGATCCGGATGATTGGGCTGGTTTCCGACAGATTTAGGCAATCACGTGCGCGCGACTCGCCGTACGATGTGACCGCCGCGCGATCCACCTGCCGGGACACCGACAGGGAATCGCAGTCGCGCACCTTGCACCGCCCCCTCGGTCATCCGCTCACGCAATATGGAAATCGACGCCCGAACGACGCCGCTACAGCGCACCGCACCCGACCACGACCCTCAGTCGCCCACGGCCCGGCTCGCTGCGCTGATCGCCGCCTATGCACCGCACGACGGCACGTTCGAACTCCCGGTGCGTGGCTTGCGCATCGCACGCGTGTCCGCGTCGCCGCCACACTGGAACCATGGCGTGCACCGCGCGTGCCTGAGCATCGTCGGACAAGGCGCGAAATCGACACGGGTCGGCGACGCCGCCTACCTGATCGACGAATCGCGGATGCTGGTTACGACTGCCGACCTGCCCGTCACCGGCCGCGTGACGCGCGCAAGCCCGGCCGAGCCGTTCCTTTGCGCACAACTGGAACTCGACCCGGCCCGCATCGCGGTGCTCACACCGCGCGTGTTTCCGCGCGGGCTGCCGAAGGCCGTCGACTGTGGCGCACTCGACACGCACGATGCGCCGCCCGAAATCGTCGACGCCGTCGTGCGGCTGATGCAACTGATCGCACACCCCGACTACATCGACCTGCTCGCGCCGCTGATCGTCGACGAAATCCTCATCCGGCTGCTGCGCGGCCCGTCGGGTGCGCGCGTCGCGCAGGTCGGCCAGGACGACTCGACGACGCAGCGCATCTCGCGTGCGGTCGCCTGGATCCGCGACCACTACCTCGATCCGATGACGGTCGAATCGCTCGCGCGACAGGTGGACATGAGCCCGTCAACGTTCCATCACCACTTCCGCGCGGTCACGTCGATGAGCCCGTTGCAATGCCAGAAGATGCTGCGGCTGCAGGAGGCACGCCGCCTGATGTGCCTGTCGGCAATGGATGCGCAGCAGGCGTGCCGCAGTGTCGGCTATGTGAGTGCGTCGCAGTTCAGCCGCGAATACGCACGCCTCTTCGGCGATGCACCGGGCCGCGATGTCGTGAAGCTGCGCGACCAGGCGGTGCCGCTATCCCGCGTCGCGCCGTAGGCCATGCACGTGACGTGCGTGGCACCCATGCACCGAACCAACGATGTTCGCTATCGAAAGCAAGCACTTTCATAAAGGCGTGCCGGTTGCCTGCGCATCCTTGGTCGAGCCGGTCGCACAGATTAATTCGATACCCGGCTCAAATACAGGACTGCATATTATTTGTTCGATTGACGCGCAGCGTCATCCTCACACCTCGACGGCGCGACTTCAGGACGTGCAGGAAGCGTTCAGCGCAGCCTCGTCGGCGGACAGCATTTCGGGTACGCATTCACGCAGAAAATCGACGAACGTGCGGATTTTCGCATCGAGATACTGGCGCGATGCGTACAGCGTGTAGACGGTCAGCTTCTGCAAGCGGTAGTCGGGCAGCACGCGTACCAGCGCGCCGCTCGCCAGCGCGGGTAGCGCCGACGACATCGGCAGCGAACCGATGCCGAGGCCGGCGCGCAATGCGGCGCCCAGCGCATCGGCGATGTTCACCTGGAAATCCGGCAACGGCAGGTCGAACGTCTCGGGGCCGTCGGGGCCGTCGAGATGCCAGCGATCGCGCGGAAATACGGGCGTGACGATCTGCAGGCACGCGTGGCCGTCGAGCTCGCGCACCGTACGCGGCGTACCGCGCTCCTTCAGATACGCGGGCGACGCGCACAGCACGCTGTGCACCTCGCCGAGCCGCTGCGACACGAGCCCCGAATCGGGAAGCTCCGTCGTACTCAACTGCAGCGACACGTCGTAGCCTTCGTCGATGATGTCGGGCACGTGCTGCGACAGCGTGAGCTCGACCGCGACCGACGGATAACGCTGCCGGTAACGCACGACCGCGGGCACCACGTAGGCCTGGCCGAAGCTCGTCGTCGCATGAACGTGCAGCCGTCCGGACGGCTTCGCCTGTGCATCGGCCGCCTCGGCTTCCGCTTCTTCGATATAGCCGAGGATGCGCTGGCAGCGGTCGAGATAACGCTGCCCGGCATCGGTCAGTGCGATGCGGCGCGTGCTGCGGTTGAGCAGGCGCGTGCGCAGATGGGTCTCGAGCTGCGCGACCGACCGCGATGCATAGGCCGTCGTGATGTCCAGGCGCTGGGCCGCGCTCGTGAAGCTGCCCTCCTCCGCAACCCGGACGAAAATGCGCATCATCTGTAACGTGTCCATCGACCTGTCCCCGGGATTGAGATCACGTCGCGCCACCGTGCGGCCATGGTGCCGGCGGTTCCGGCGCGGGCCGGCCTGGCGCGAATTGTGCGGAACAGTACAGCAGCGGTGCAGACGTGTCCAGTTCGCCGTACGCGGCATGATCCGGATGCCGAATCGTGTCGCCGGGCAGCCCTGCACGCGTCGTCCGGTTCGTGTGCATGAGGTCCGGACGCGCCGGCAAGCTAACCGCAGCGCATCGGCAAAAACTACCCGGCGACCATGGTGTGGCCGCACGATTCACGTCATGTATGACGGATCAGGCCGTGGCGGCCGTATCGAACGGATTGCGCAACACGATCGTGTCGTCGCGCTCCGCGCCGGTCGTGATCATCGATACCGGCGCGCCGGCGACCGCTTCGACGCGCGCGATGAAATCCTGCGCGGCGCGCGGCAGCGCCGCGCGTTCGCGTACCCCTTTCACAGTGCCGCACCAGCCGTCGAACCGCTCGTACACGGGTTTCGCGCGCGACTGCGCATCGAGGCTTGCCGGCAGATGATCGACCCGCACGCCATCGAGTTCGTAGCCGACGCACAGCTCGATCGACTCGAAACCGTCGAGCACGTCGAGCTTGGTGAGCGCCAGCGAATCGATGCCCGAAATCCTGACCGCCTGACGCAACTGAGCGGCATCGAGCCATCCGCAGCGGCGCGGCCGGCCGGTATTCACGCCGAACTCCTGCCCGCGCGCGCGCAGCGTTTCGCCGGTCGCGTCGGACAGCTCGGTGAGGAACGGGCCGCCGCCGACCCGTGTCGCATACGCCTTGGTGACGCCCAGCACGTGGCCGAGCTTCGACGCGCCGAGCCCCGTGCCGGCCGCCGCCGCCGATGCAACGGTGCCGGACGACGTCACGAACGGATACGTGCCCCAGTCGATGTCCAGCATCACGGCTTGAGACCCCTCGAACAGGATGCGCTCGCCACGGTCGGTCGCGTCGTTGAGATCGGCCCAGACGGGGCGGACGAACGGCAGGATTCGCGGCGCGAGGTCAGCGAGCGTCGCCAGCATCGCATCGCGCGAATGCTCGTCGAGCCCCAGGCCGCGGAACCACGCGTTGTGATGGTCGACGAGCACATCCAGTTTGGCGGCAAGCCGGCCCGGTTCCGCGAGATCGCCGACGCGCAACCCGCGACGCCCGACCTTGTCCTCGTAGGCCGGCCCGATCCCGCGCAGCGTGGTGCCGATGGGCTCGCGGCGCAGACGCTCCTGAGCCTGGTCGATCGCACGGTGGATCGGCAGCACCAGCGTCGCGTTCTCGGCGATCGACAGGTTGTCCGGCGTCACCGACAGCCCGAGTTCGGCCATCCGCGCGATTTCCGCGAGCAAGGCTTCCGGATCGAGCGCCACGCCGTTGCCGATCACGCCGCGCTTGCCGCGCACGATGCCGCTCGGCAGGAGCGCGAGCTTGTATGTCTTGCCGCCGACGACCAGCGTATGACCTGCGTTGTGGCCGCCGTTGTAGCGCGCGACGAGATCGGCCTGTGCCGCCAGCCAGTCCACGACGCGTCCCTTACCTTCGTCGCCCCATTGGGCGCCCACGACCACCACGTTCGGCATGCTCCGCACTCCATGTGAGAAATTCAGACAATCGTTCGGCCGAGCCGGCCGTTTGTGTGCCATATTGGCGGAGCTTGAGCACCCGATCAAACGATTAAACCTGAACCATCGCGTGAGTAAATATCACGTGAAATGACGCAATGGCCCGACGCCTCCCTCCATTGAATTCGCTGCGCGCGTTCGAAGCTGCCGCGCGCCACGGCAGCTTCACGCTGGCCGCCGACGAACTGTGCGTGACCCACGGCGCGATCAGCCGGCACGTTCAGCAACTGGAGGCGTGGCTCGGACGGCCGCTGTTCGAACGCCATAACCGCCGAGTCGAGCTGACCGACGCGGGCCGTGCGTATCTCGCCGAGGTCGGTGCGTCGTTCGACCGGATCGCGCTCGCCACCGCGCAGCATTTCGGCCATGCGCAGCAGCGCGTGCTGCGCGTCAGTGCACCCGCGACGTTTTCGTTGCGCTGGCTGGTGCCGAAGCTGTCGTCGTTTCAGGTCGCCCATCCAGCCATCGAGGTACGGCTGTCGACGTCGAACGAGCCGATCGACAAGCTGCGCGACAAGGTCGACCTGATTGTGCGCGGCGGCCCGCAGGCCATCGACGGCTACGTTGCCGAGGAATTCCTGTCGGAAGTCCGGCTACCCGTGTGTGCACCGAAGCTGCTGGAAGGGCGACCATTGCATACGGCCGCCGATCTCGCCGGCTTCACGCTGCTGCACGCGGCCACTTATCCCGGCATGTGGCCTGAATGGCTCGCGGCAGCCGGACATCCGAATCTCGTGCCGCGCCACTCGCTCACGCTCGAGCATTTCTACCTGACGCTCCAGGGTGCGCTCGACGGGCTCGGCGTCGCGATGGGGCCGATCGCGCTCGTCGCGGACGACATCGCCGAAGGTCGGCTCGTGCAGCCGTTCCGCGAACCGGCGCTGCCGCCGTGGCGTTACTTCACGTACGTCGCCTCCGCACGCGCGAACGACGACGCCGTACGGGCGTTCAAGGACTGGCTGAGGGTGACGGGAAATGCGGCTGCGCCGGGCGGGCGGAGCTGACCGCGTCGGAGTGCGGGTGGCACGCGCCACAAAATGCAGGAATGCGAATCAAATAACGCAAGCGACTGGATTGCGTATTGTCTTCGGCCTTCGTCGATACCGGGATTGCTGCGTTTGATGTGCGCCGTGGAACGGCGACGCATGCGGCAAGCCGCGGATCGATCCGTGGCTTGCCGCCGGAAGACGCTTACTGGCTTGCGCCGACGCCGGCTTTTTTCTCCGCGTTCTGCAGGTTCTGCGGATAGTTCGGATCATTGGCCGCCGGCTTGTAACCGGCATCTTCGAGTTTCTTCAGCTCGGCGTTGTTCTTCGCACGCGCGGCCTTGTGCTCTGCCTTGCGCTGGGCCCTGGCCGCCTTGCGTGCCTGGCTCTTCGCTGCCTTGGCGTCCTGTGCAGCGGACGCGCTGGCGTCGGTCTGCGCAAACGCGGGAACTGCCGAGCCGAACAGGAACGCGGCTGCGGTAGCAGCCAACGTGAGTTTTCTGATCTGGATTCGCATCGCTGAACTCTCTTTTCTGGTTTATCACGGATTGGAAGACCATCGAGATACCGCCCCTGCCCCGGTCGGTTGTCATGCCGCATCCGGGACCTGTGCATCATAACCGCGTCGTGAAAAATATGGCGTCAACGTGCAACGGGGTTCGGGGATACACGTATGGGAGAAAACGTGGACGGCACTCGACAGGGACGGTCACTGACAGGACAGGAATTGTGGATCGCGCCATTGGGGAACCGGAAACCGGCGACGTACCTGCGCCCTGAAGACGCGGACGATTGATGTATGGAGGTGCGATGCGAAATACCCATGACTGTTTCATAGGTGGGGATGCCGGCGCGCTCACCCTGGACGTGATCGTCATTCGGCCAATCACGATCACCGCAGTCACAGCAGTCGAACTGTGTGTCACGTTGACGGTCGACGTGGTTCAAGCGACAGTTCCTCCCATAAACGACCACGATTCGGTGTTACGGAGATCAAGGCAAGCACGATTGCATCGCACACAGCGTTTGCAGTTCGATCAGCAACCAATCGCTGAACTGTGACCCCAAGGGCTGCCTTAGTCGGCAAATATGGTCGCCATGTGGTCCGTATGACGAAAGGCGTCGACATTGCCTACGGTGAAGACATCGGCCCGGACCGCTTCACGATTGCGCTGACGGCATCGCGCGGATGTCACCACGGTCGTCGGGCGAACGTGATCCGCAGAAATGATGTCGCGGCCAGGTGAGATCCGGCAGATTCAGCGCAGGAACGCATCGGACCGCATGCCCGAAACACAGGATTTTCATTCCGCGACCTTGGCCTCAATGCATCGTGGCGAGCATTGCCGCCCGCACAGCATGCCGATAACTGCGGCCTCGTCAGGTAGGCGAGCTTTTACGAGATTCGAAAGTGTCGGAAGGTGAGAATGTTCGGGATCATCGCCCGAATTCGACTGGGGTGAGCTTCGTGATCCCTCTATCTTCACGTTGGCCCGCGACGCATGCTGGATCGACCCAGGACCCGGCGACGTGTGCAAACGATGCCGCCCCCCTACTTGATCTCGGGAAAGCCGTTCCAGGGCCTCTCGTTGTGGATGGGAGGCACAGCATTGATTTTCGGTTGATGGAGCCAAAGGTAGAAAGTTGGACGCCCCGGGCGCGGCGAAGCGAGTTGCGGCGATTTCCTCTGTGCACAGCCGACAGGCTGGGTTTGAGCGGAGACGCGAGCTGACGATCGGAGAACTTTCTTCGTAGACAAGGAGGCTTGAGTGTAAAAATTCCTTCGCCAGCCGTAGCGGATGATTTCAAACTGCTGTGAACGAAACCGAAGAGATCTATGTTTCCAGCGGGCCGATGGACTTTGCCGGTCGATAACGTGCATTCGCGAGGCTACGGGGACGGTTTTTCGATCCCATAAACGGGAACCTGTACCTGGAAACGGACAGTTTCCTCCCGTTTTTCTCCCATAAGTTTCTACGTTTCAGGAGATGTGAGTATGTACTCACCTCTTCTGGAAGCCTTGTTGGGCCTGGAACCTGTGCGAAACGAGGAGCCCGGTCACTGTTTCCCAAGCCTGAATCGAAGCGTTGAGGTGCCTGCAACACCATAGACGGCTACTCAATGGTAGCGGTTTATGGGGTTCGTCTTTCTGTGGACGCGCACGTGTGTTTACATCTTTTGTTAACGACGTTTACTTCTTTAACTACTTTTAGACGGCTCACAGCCTTATCCCACAAGGGTTTGACAGGTGTTCGGTACCCATTTATGGGAGCACAGGTGTAAGGGTCTGGGGTTTCAGGTCTGTGGATTTGGGGTTTGGGGTACCGGGTTGTGGGGAGTCAGGGTTGTGGATATGGGGCAAGCGTACCCGGTTATGGGAAATCGGCCACAGAACACGTTGGGTAGTCGTCTATGGGAACGTATGCAGGTAGCCTTTTATGGGGCATTTATTTGATCGGTAGATGCCTGAATGCACAGAGATTTTTCTTGGGTAGCCGGTTATGGGGCGCTTCAAAGGTAGCCGGTTATGGGTGGCATCCGGGGCCGCCTGATTGCCTTTTTCCAAATTTTCCCGTGGTTGGTTCCCATGGACAGGATCGACGGCACGGACAGGTAACCTTTTATGGGGAAACCGGAGGGTTGCCGTTTATGGGTGCTGTCTGCGGCATCCATGCAATCAAGGCCGGTTGAAAGGTACCCTCCTGTGGGAATCGGTGAAGGTAGCAAGTTATGGGAGGAAAACGAGACTGTGCTGCAAGGCACCATGAATGTGCCCAGCGATCTCGATTCTGCACATCTGTTTCCCATGGATGGTTACCTTGGCGAGGGCAAATCCCGTGCCGGGTTTCCGTGACCGGGCATGAAAGGTAGCCGCGTGTGGGAAGCATTTTGATCGAAAGGTAGATGGATATGGGGCCGCGAAAAGATTGTCTGATCGAAGATTTTCCTTTTGTATCTGAAGGTTAGCCGAGATAGTGCAAGTAAAGCAGGAACAAGGGCGTTGCCCGTCGCCGCGAAAAGGTATAAAGTCCGCTCTCAACAAGGTGACCTTATCCGGACATTACGATGCCGCGCAAGCCCGCAAGCAAAGGCTCAGACAAACAGGTTTCGCTGTTTCAGACACCCGAGCCTCCCGACTTGCTGCGCAAGGCGGTCCAGGCGATTCATATCGCGCCCAAGTCCGGGAAGATCGGGCTGCAGCAGCGCAAGATGTTCAGCTCGCTGATCAAGAATGCGCTTCGGCAAGAGGCGTTCGAGCCGGGCCGGACGAGCTTCTCGATCTCGATCGCGTCGCTCTCGCACGAGAGCGGGTTGAACAGCAACAACACGAAATACGTGAAGGACACGGTCAACTCGCTGATCAGTACCGTCGTCAACTGGGACTACCTGGCCGCGGACCGATCCACCGTCTGGAAAGCGTCAGGCCTCCTCGCCGGCGCGGAGCTCGAGCAATCGGTGCTGAAGTACAGCTTCTCCGACCAGATTCGCAGCGAATTGCTCAACCCCGAGATCTACGCATTGATCGATATGCGGATCGCCCGCGAGTTCCGGCGGTCGCACTCGCTCGCGTTGTGGGAAAACACGGTGCGCTACGAAGGAATCGGCATCACCGCGAAGATCCCGCTGCCGAAATTTCGTGACCTCATTCTCGGCCAGGACAAGGCGTCACAGTCGTACAAGGAATACAAGCTGTTCAAGAGCAAGGTCCTGGTGCCGTGCATTCAGGAGGTGAACGAAGTTTCGGATCACACGCTCGAGCTGATCGAACACAAGTCCGGCCGGAGCGTGGAAGCCGTCCAGTTCAAGGTGACGCGCAAGCAGAGCGCCGATACGGTGGAGGACGGCGACGTCAAGAACGAAGCGCTGGTCGAGGAGGTCGCCAAGTTCGGCATTCCGCGTTCGGAAGCGCGCCGGCTGATCACGCAATACGGCGTGCAGCGCATCAAGGCTGCGATTGCCTACACGCTCAATCGGACTACGAAGAAGAATGCGGCGCCGGTCGACAATGTGGCCGCATACTTCCGCAAGGCGCTGACGCACGGCTATACGCTGGCCGACGGGCAGGGAACGGAGGCGGCTGCACCGGCGAAGGAATCCGCGCAGAGCAAGCAGGAACAGATTCGCGACAAATATCTGGCGGCGAAGGTCGAGGAAGCCGGCGCGTATTTCCGCGAACTGGAGATCGACGACCAGACCAAGCTGATCGAGCGTTACAACGAGACGGTGGCAGGCTCGAAGGATCTGACGCTGTCGCCGAAGAAGAAGGCGAGCAAACTTGCGCAGACCAGTTTCTTCCGATGGCTCGCGCTGGATACGTGGGGCGAACCGACCTCGGACGACTTGCTGGAATTCTTGCTGAAAAGCAGTCTCGCTGGCAACTGAACGAGGCCTCGCAGCCGGGTGCGTGTCGCGTGCCGGACGTCGTCGTCCGGCTTCGCGATGCAACGCGGATGCGAGGCCTTCTGCTTTTCGCGCGTTACTTTTGCGTAGCCGTTGCCAGCTTGGCAACGTACGCGTCGATGACGGTCTTCAGCTTGTCGGCGAGCGCCTCCTGGTGCGATGCGTCGACGCCCTTGAGCTGCAGATCCAGGCGGCCGTCCGGATAGGTCTTCAACTGACCGATCGCTTGCGATTCGAGCGCGAAGTCATGCCGGACGCTGTAACGGGTGCGTCCTGCCTTCTTGCTGCCGTCGCTCTGCGCACGCAGGAAATTCTCGAGATCACGAACCGATTTTTTCCGGTCGATCACGGCCGTCAGCAGCCGGTCGGCCGTCGGCTCGCCCAGGCGTTCGAAGATCAGCTTCAGGAAATACGCCGCCTGCAGGCCGACCACGTCGTTCGCGCTCGCCATCCGTTCAAGGAGTGTGTTCGGGAGTGCGTTGAGCGACAGCGTCTTGCTGATCGATGCCTTGTCCTTGCCGATTTTTTCCGCCAGCGTGTTCTGGTCGGAAAAGACCTTCTCGTCGAGGAGACGCTTCCACGCGACCGCATCGTCGAAGATCGTCTGGCGTTCGTGGTCGTGGTTCGCGCGATACGCGATCGTGTAGAGCTGCTCGGGCGTGTGATCCGTGCGGAACGTGGCGTTGATGGTTTCGTCGCCGTTGATGCTCGTCGCGCGAAGCCGGCGTTGCCCGTCGATCACGACGAGCTTGCCGGGAAACTCCGGCAGCCGCGTCACCTTGATCGGCTCGATCTGCCCTTCCCGTTTCAGCGTCAGGGCGAGCTCGTGCAGGCTCGACTCCGAGTAGAACACGCGCGGGTTGAACGGGTTCGGAATGCAATCCTTGACCAGCACCTTCTGTGGCGCGCCAAGATCGGCCGTGACGGCGGGTGCGGCCGCGGCCGGGGCGCTGGCGGGTGCCGATTCGGCGATGGCGTTCGGTGCGGCCGCCGGTTCGGGCAGCCGCGTTTCGAGTGCCGCATTTTCCTGCGCGAGCCCGCGCAGCAGGCCGGCTGCGAGATGCAGGTTGCCGGTCGGCTTCTTGTCTTTCGAGGTGTCCTTAGCCATGGGCGGCTCCGGTAGCGCGCGTCGACGCGATGTATTGGGCCATTTCCGTGACCAGCTTTTCGATTTCCGCTCGGGCTTCTTTCAGGCCCTTCAGGTACCGATTGTGATGATGGATCGTGGTGCCGAGCGCAAACGTCTGACGGTAGACCTCGCGTTGCGCGATCTGGCTGTCGAGCAGATGCTCCCCTATTTCTTCTGCTCTTAGAATTTTTAAAATTTCTTCACGCATTTTAGTTTTTCCATTAACGCTATTCAGCATTAATGCGGAAGACAGATTTGGGTTACGGATGGATCGCATCGATTCGATCATGCGGATCATCGCGACGGTGCTGTAGAGATCGGCCGGCGACGGCGACAGCGGCACAAGGCAGAAATCGGCAACTTCGAGTACCGATGCGATTCGCGGATCTTCGAGGTTGCCGGGACAGTCGACGACGATCACATCGAAGTTCGCGTCTTGCTTTTTGATTTCGCCGCCAATGCCTCGGCCGGCTGGGGCCAGCGAGAGTACCGTCATCGGCAGCGTGTTCTCGCCGCTCGTTACCCACCGGACGGACGTGCCTTGAGGGTCGGCATCGATCAGGGCGACCTTGTTGCCGCCTGCTTCGAACGCAGCCGCGATATTGACGGAGATGGTTGTCTTCCCAGTCCCACCTTTTTGATTACTGACGGCGATCTTGAAAGCCATTAAATTTCCCCACGGAGTTTTGCGTAATATATGCAATTATTAGCGAAATGTCCAGAAAAAGCCTTCGACGGGATGTATGACTTGATGATCGATATGGTTGTCACGTGACAAGTAGCCGAATGGCTAAGAGTCAGCGATGGGCGGTGATCGAGTAAAAATAAAATTGACGATCTCGCTCGAAAATCACGTACAAAGATCGATAGAAAGTTCGACGAGCTTTAACAGTGATGACGGATTAACGCCTGGAGGGTGGACGATTGATCTTGCGAAATTTCTGGCAAAACTCTCAGTGACTCCAGTAGGTCGGCTTGGAGAATGTCGTCGGGAAGCTCAGTTGTCACGTGACAAGACGTAGAGATTTGGTGCTTTCCGGTGCACTCCGACACCGAAGAGTCTTTGGTCAGATCGCGGTGACGATCTCGGCGAAGTTATTTCAACGTTCGATCGCTGGTTTCGCGCGACTACCTCGCAGCCGAGGTGAGTTGTCACGTGACAATCGCCTCAAGAGCGGACGGTGACGACCGCTCTGCGTCGATTTTCAGCCCCGTTGCGATCGAACTCCGCTGAGAATGAACAGATAGATCGGTAAAGGAGAGGTTTGTCGCCTTTGGCTCGTCGCGAAGAGATTCTCCGGGGCGGTTGTTTGCTGGGTTGTCACGTGACAACTGGAGTGTTGTTTGAGGCGCGTGTGCGTTGAGTGGCACGCTGGCCTGCGCGTCGGGCGGCACACACTGTATCGAAGAGTTTGAAGCATCGATTGATCGCAGATTCCGCCCCCATCGTGGCGGGCCATCCGCATTCATACCCCCTGCAAAACGATGGAGCTCCTCACTGGGACAGCAACCCGAGTGCACATCATAAGCGTCTATGATATGGCCCCATTTAACTGGGCCGCTCAGTTGCATCTTCATCGAACGTTAGCCAGCAGGGTAGGGCGAGGCTCTGTCGTGCCTACCCCCGTTCCCGCCAGCGCAGTCCAGCCTTCACGCGACGGCCGTGCGTGCCAGGCGTCGATTTGCGGCAAACTCCGCGATTGAAGGTCGCGCGATAGCTCAAACGGGCCAGATCGTGAAACAATTTCAAGAAATTCGATGCTCGTGGAAATCCTTATCCAGCAAAGGGTTGTGCAATATTCTTCATGTTGTTTCACGCAATATCAACAAGATTGCGCGTTTAAATGGGGGCGCATGGTCATTTCGTGCTCTGCATCCGGCAGCTCGTATAAAGGTGCGTCGATTTGTACTTATTAATACGTATTATGTAGTGTTTGAAACTTCCGTGGTCCCGCCAGGTATCTGAGGCAAGTCGAACTCCCGCGGATCACATACACCACGGCACGCTGTCGAGTCTCTGATCGGATGTCCGCGCCAATAATCGGCGCGAGTTGTCACGTGACAACGCGCATTGGTTGCTCAACTCGTTGGATGACAGAGTGACGCGAGAATCCCGGCACCAAAGAGTTTGTGGCAGAGCGCCGGGGAGACCGTCAAGGGACCTGGTCGTCGAAGAGGGGACGAAGTCATCACCGGCTCATGAGAACGGCATGGGACGACCTGCTTGTGTCTGCGCCTTGATCGCAAGTTGGCGAAACGTCCGACTCCGAGGGGAGCTCACGCATCGCTCGATACTCAATTGCAAGTCCTCAGGCGGCCATCAAGCCATCAGTCCTGAGTCGGCAAGAAATCGAGAGGCGCGCGTCTCGCTGCAAGCGTGTGACTCGCCCGGATCAGGCATGAAACCGATCCAACCATTTCGTGGATACCGCCAAAATCGGCATCCTGCATCTTCGGTACAACTCCGGCGATCAGTAAGTTGCCGCCACCGACAGAACGACATCCGTTCCGCTGCGCAGGTTATCGATATCTCTTCTCGGCGAATTACCGAACAACCGACTGTATTCGCGGTTGAACTGGGTCGGGCTCGCATATCCAACCCGGAACGATGCCGACGTGGCGTCGAGTCGCTCGGACAGCATCAGCCGACGTGCTTCGTTGAGTCGTATCCATTTCTGGTACTGCAGCGGACTCATGCCAGTGAGCTGGCGGAAGTGGTGATGGAAAGTCGAACTGCTCATCTGAACCTGCGTCGCCAGATCGTCGACTCGCAGCGACTCGTCGTAATGGGTTCGCAACCACTGGATCGCCCGCGACACGCGGTTGCCCTGACTGCCGGCGGACGCAATCTGACGCAGGCGGCTGCCCTGGTCGCTCGCCAGCAGCCGGTAGTAGATTTCCCGCTCGACGTACGGAGCGAGAATTGCAATGGCGTTGGGATCATCGAGCAACGCCAGCAACCGGTTGACTGCGTCGTAGAGCGGTTCGGTCATGTCGCCGACGACGAGGCCCCGACCTGCGGGGGCATCCTCGTGATCCGGTGCGACCTGCGCCATCAGTTCGGCCATGACGCGAAAATCAAGCTTGAGCCCGATCCCGAGAAACGGCGTTTCTCGGCTGGCCTCGATGACCTGCGTTGAACCGGGCAAGTCGAGCGACGTGATCAGAAAACGGTTGGCATCGCATAGATACACATCGCCGCTCTGAATGATCCGCTTCGTGCCTTGGACGACGAGCCCGAAGCTTGGCTCGACCATACAGTCCATCGGCTGCGTCGGTGTCTCCCTTCGATGGAGGCTCAGGTTCGGAATGGCCGTGGTGAGGTGGTCGACTCCATCCGTCCACCTCGCGACGCGCTCTGCGAGTGTCAGCCGCAGGTCGCTCTCCCGGCTCTGGCGGGGCGATCGGGGAGAGACGGGGTTGAATGCAGCGAGGGGGGCGGTGTCGACCTGTTGGCCGGGGGAGTATTGGGCAGGTGCCGGATGCATGACTTCTCTACTCGGGTAATCGGGTCTACAGGCGGGCCCATCGACATGCCGGTACGCCGGAAACGAACTTCCCGGAGGCGCGGCATTGCCGCGCTCCCGGGAAAATGCGCAACGTCCGGTGGGCCTACTTCGTCGCTTGCGACGCGCAAAGCGACCAGCGGCGCGATTTCGTGGCAACGGATGGCACGCGCTCGTCCACCGTGCGCCACCACCGCTCGCCGCGATGCGGCTCGGCCAGAGCGAGGCGCTCGCCCATCCTGGGCGTCGACAATTCGACGCCACGCACGATCGCCAGCGCCGTGACGCGCTCGAACGGTTCCTGCCAGCGGTGCATCGCGAGATCGAACGTGCCGTTGTGGATCGGGACCAGCCAGCGACCGCGCAAATCGATGTGCGCCTGCACGGTTTCTTCCGGCTGCATGTGGACGTACGGCCATTGCGCATCGTATGCGCCTGTTTCGATCAGCGTGACGTCGAACGGCCCGAGGCGCTCGCCGATCGTCCGGAAACCATCGAAGTAGCCCGTGTCGCCGCTGAAGAACACGCGCAAGTCGTCGTCGACGATGACCCAGGATGCCCACAGCGTGCTGTTGCCATCGAACAGGCTGCGCCCGGAAAAATGCTGGGCAGGCGTGGCGGTCAGCGTCAAGCCGGCCTCGTCGACACTCTGCCACCAGTCGAGCTGACGGATTTTCTTCGCGTCGATTCCCCACTCGATCAGGCGGTCGCCGACGCCCAGTGTTGTCACGAACACACCGGTGGTTGCCGCGAGCGCGAGCACCGTGTCGCGGTCGAGGTGATCGTAGTGATCGTGCGACAGGATCACGCCGCGCAGCGGCGGAAGATCTTCGAGTGCGATCGGAGGCGCATGAAAACGCTTCGGGCCGACGCGACGAAACGGCGACGCGCGCTCGGCAAAGACGGGATCGGTCAGCCAGAATTCGCCGCGCAGCTTGAGCAGCAGCGTTGAATGGCCGAGCCGGTACAGGCTGCGATCGGGGGCCGCGTCGAGTTCCGCGCGGGTCAGCGAATCGACGGGCAGCACCCCTGCGGGCACGGTATGGCGCGGCTTGTTGAACAACATGTTCCACGCGATGCCGAGTGTCTTGCCCAACCCCTCGGCCGGCCGGGGCGCGACATTGCTGAAGCGCTCGCCATTGTGCTGCGGCGAGCCGCCAGACAGCACGCGGCCGCGTCGGGCGGCCGCAAGACCCAGAATGCGATGAATCAAAACGAGAGGCGATGCCATGTGGATTCGTCCGGAGAATAAAGTACACTAAACAGTGTAGTTTATTTTTGGGATAAGTAAACTACGCGGTGTAAAATTTCCGAATGGATACCAGCACTCCCCCTCAGCGCCTGACCGATCGAAAGCGCGCGGCCATCGTCGACGCGGCCATCGAGGAATTTCTCGCGTCGGGTTACGACGCGACCAGCATGGACCGAATCGCCGCGCGCGCGGACGTGTCGAAACGCACGGTCTACAACCACTTTCCGGGCAAGGAAACGCTGTTCGCCGCGATCCTGCAAAAATTGTGGGATGCGACCCGAACCGGCAGTTCGCCAACCTATCGTTCCGACGTGCCGCTGCGCGAGCAATTGCTCGCGTTGCTGGAGCGCAAAATGCGCCTGCTCGGCGACGAGGCATTTCTCGCGCTCGCACGTGTCGCGATCGGTGCGGCCATCCATTCGCCGGAACGCGCGCGCGACATGGTCGAGCGTCTCGGCGAGCGCGAGGAAGACATGACGGTCTGGGTACGAACGGCCGCGGCGGCCGGACGCCTGTCGGTCACCGATCCGGTGTTTGCCGCGCATCAGCTGCACGGGGTCGTGAAGGCATTCGCGTTCTGGCCGCAGATCACGATGGGCCAGCCGCCACTCGCGGCGCCGGAGCAACAAAAAGTCGCGGAATCCGCCGCAGACATGTTTCTCGCGTACTACGCGCGACCGGAAGACCCCGACGCATCACGCGCCGCAGCAGACTGATCGTGCATCCGGTCGATCATGCGCAAAGCGAGGCCGGCACAGTGCGCATGTTCGACGCGCGCCCTGGCCCGACGCGTCGGTAAACCGGCAGATCCACGGATGCGGAACCGCCTCATATGATCGCTGGCCATCCAGCAGAACCGGCGATGCCGCCGGCTTACCTGAAGCCGTACGCGAGTGACGACGCATGAAGACACTGTTGATCGTCTATCACACGATGACCGGAGGCACGCAACAGATGGCCGAAGCGGCTGCCGGCGCGGCGCGCGAGCAATCCGGCGTCGACGTCAGGCTGCAGCGCGCGGACGCGACGAGCGCAGACGATGTGCTGGACGCCGATGCCTATCTGTTTGCGACACCTGAGAATCTCGCGGCGATGTCCGGGCTGATGAAGGACTTCTTCGACCGCTGCTACTACGCGGCGCTCGATCGCGTGAACGGCCGCCCGTATGCGGTGATGATCTGCGCGGGAAGCGATGGACAGAACGCCTTGCGCCAGATCGACCGGATCGCGACAGGCTGGCGGTTGAAGAACGTGGCGCCGGGCCTGATCGTCTGTACGCACGCGCAGACGCCGGAACGCATCCTCGCGGCCAAGACGATCGACGGCGACGATCTCGCGCGCTGCGCCGAATTGGGCGCCGGTCTTGCAGCGGGACTTGCACTGGGCGTTTTCTGATCACGCAGGCCGCCGACAGCGCCGGCCGGTCGGCGTGAGGCCGGACCGAAGTACGTTCGTGCACATGACACGTGCACACAGGCGCGGTACCGATCCTGCGGTGCGGGCACTGGACTGGCGCGACTGCCTGGCGCTCAGCTGCCTTTTGCCGGCGTCGAAGGCCGGTGGTATTCGGGCCAAAGGCGTTTCACCAGATCGCGCGATGCGCCATATGCATGGCAACTGTCGATCTTGAGCGGCTTTCCGTCGCTGTCGCGCTCCTCGAGCGATGACTTCCGCATGCCGACCATCGTCTGATAGGCCGTGGTGGCGATCGGGCCGAGCAATTCCTTCAGGTGCGTGCACGTATCGCAGGACGGCAGGCGCTTGCGAACCTCGCTGTTCCAGCCGGCGCCGATGGTCAGTCCGACGAGCGCCTGCAGCGAGTCGCCGCCACCCGGACACTGCGCATACGGATGCGACCGGAGGAACGTTGATACGGCGCGGACGATCATGTCGGCGTCGAAGACCAGTGTCACGCCGAGGTCGTGGATCGGCGACAGCGCAGCGACCGTCCGGGTGCCGCCTGGCGGTGTGAAATCGAAAGTCTTGCGATCCGCGAGGCAGGCTGTTACTTCGAACCGGCCGTCGCTGCGCCGATAGCCGCGCATGTCGATCTGCCGGTGGTGTATTTCCTCGCGCGTGATGTCGTCGTGCGGGATGTCGTGTGGGGGAACCATGTATCTGCTCCGTTTCGTGCAACCGGTTCTTTTCGCCGGCAAGCGAGATCTCGACGGCTGGCCCGGTGCGCAGCGAAAGGGGCCGAGGGATACCGCCGCCGACATCGATCCGGCCATACTACGCACTTTTCGGCATCTTCGTACGCGACGGGATCGATGCGGACGCAACGATTCGAGTAGGGGTATCGATGCGATCGACGGAGGCATTCGCATGTCGCGACAGACGCCGCCCCGTCGGCGGGCGCTTCACATTGGCGCAATCGTCGATTCACACGCAACCGACGGCGCCGCCCCGGATCACGAATGGCGACCGAGATTCGCGGCGCATCGATGCGGCACGATCGGGGGCTGCGCGCCGAAGGCGGCATATCTCGCATGGGGCGTCGGCCAGTGCCGCCGGCGAGGCAATCTCGGCGCGCAAGATGGCCCCGATTTCCGCCGACGAGGGTGAACGACGTGACTTCCTGAGGCGTATCCATATAATGCGCAACACGACCGTCCGGATGCATTTCCGGTGCCCCGAATCGGGCCAATGCAGACCAGTGAGTCAACCGGCCGTCGCGCGTACCGGTATACTTCCACTCCTGCCTTGTCCGGCATCGTGGCCGGGTGCCTGAAAACAGAGTGGCGTGCGCGATGTGGCCCTGTAGTGTTCCGCCTCGGCGGCAGACGGGTCGCACGCATGGCGGCGAAGCGGGTGCGCCGCGCGGTGTGACCGCACGAACCACACCTTATATTCCTGGTGGATTGAATTTATGGGTTTTGAACAACTTGCCGAATTGCGGGCGCAGCTCGCAGCGAAGGCCAAGCAGGAGCGCAACGCGAAGCGGCCGGCAGCGCCGGCGGACACCGGCGCGAAGCCGAAGTCCGGCGACCAGCCGCAGCGTGGCGCCAAGCCGGCTGCGGCCGGCGGCAAAGCACCGCATCGCGCGAAGCCTGCATCGGCGAAGCCGTCGGCGCCGGTCGATCCGGTCATCGTTGCGATCGGCAAACTGCAGCGTAAGTTTCCGCGTGCATTCCCGAAGAATCCGGCCCCCAAAGTGCCGCTCAAGGTCGGCATCTGGGACGACCTCGCGCGCGAAGCACAGGCCGTCGGGCTCAACGAAGCCGAACTGCGTGAAGCGATGTCGACGTGGTGCCGCGGCAACCGCTACTGGTCGTGCCTCGTCGAAGATGCCGTGCGGGTCGACCTGCAGGGCAACGAAGCAGGGCGCGTCACGCATGACGACGCAGCGCGGGCGCGCCGGCTGAAGGCTCGCCGCCCCGGCAAGGGCGCGGCGCAATCGGCCAAGGGCGCGCAGCAGCAGCCGAAAGCCGAGCAGCAGGCCGAGGCGGCCGCCGAGCCGCAACCGGCGAACGTGGAAGCACAAGCCGACGCCGTGCCGCAGGTCGAGCAGCAAACGGCTGGAAACGAGTAACCGGCAGCGCGCGGCTGCATGCCGCGCGGCGCTGATCCGCTGCACATTGCCTGCGGCGAACGACACGACTGACTAACCTGCCTCGACAGAGGCAGGTCAGGACTCCTCCCACCGGCGCCTGACGCGCCGGGTCCTTATCTATCCCGCCTCGAACAGACCCTGCGACCGGACGAAGAAAGTTCGTCGATCGTTGCTGCATGCGCGATATCCCGACCGTGTCGTTTGCGCATGGACGGTACGCATGTCCGGAACGCGACGACGTGTCATTCAGTTAATTCGGTTTCCTGAAATTTCGCAATGCCGGAAGCATCGACACGGCATGTGAGCGTTCGCGCCCGTTCGTCCTGACACGTTGACGCGCGATAATCTCGCCGGGGCACGTCAGTTCGTGCGCAAGTTGACCGGTACGATGCAGCTTGCATTCAGAAAGGTACTGAACGCCAACCGCGACACAACCCGAAGCCGCTACCGGCGCCATTCAACGTCAATCCCGTCCGGATCATGCACTCGAGACATTCCGCGATTCTCGTCGCGCTCACCGCTGCCGCGCTGTTCGGCGCCGCGACACCGCTTGCCAAGGCGCTGATCGGCGCGATGTCGCCGTTCATGGTCGCCGGCCTGTTCTATCTCGGCAGCGGCGTCGGGCTCGGTATCGGTATCCTGCTTCGCCGCCTGCACAACCGTCACGCACCGGCCTCAGACGCCGCACCGCTGCAGCGCGCCGACCTGCCGTGGCTGGCCGGCGCGATCGCGGCGGGCGGGGTGGCCGGCCCGGCCTTGCTGATGCTCGGGCTATCGAGCACGCCGGCGGCGACGAGCGCGTTGCTGCTCAATCTCGAAGGCGTGCTGACGGCCGTCATCGCATGGGTGGTGTTTCGCGAGAACGTGGATACGCAGGTGTTCCTCGGGATGGTCGCGATCGTCGCCGGCGGCACGCTGCTGTCGTGGACGCCAGGCCGGGCCGGTGTGCCGGTCGGCGCGTTGCTGATCGTCGGCGCATGCCTGTGCTGGGCGATCGACAACAACCTGACCCGCAAGGTGGCCGCGAACGATGCGATGGTCATCGCGTGCGTGAAGGGGCTGATTGCAGGGCCCGTGAACATCGGCATCGCGCTGGCGACCGGCGCGACGCTGCCGGCTCTCCCGGTCACGGCCGCCGCGATGCTGACGGGGCTCGGCGGCTACGGGATCAGCCTCGTGCTGTTCGTCGTCGCGCTGCGTCATCTCGGCAGCGCGCGCACGGGCGCGTATTTCTCGGTCGCGCCGTTGTTCGGCGTCGTGCTGTCGCTGCTGATCTGGCCCGCGCTGCCGCCCGCGACGTTCTGGATCGCTGCCGCGCTGATGGCGCTCGGTATCTGGCTGCACGTTCGCGAGCGGCATGAACACACGCATACGCACGAGCGGCTCGAGCACACGCACCGCCATCGGCACGACGAACATCACCAGCATGCGCACGACATTACGTATGACGGCAACGAACCGCACACGCATCCGCACGTGCATCTGCCGATCACGCACAGCCATGCGCATTTTCCGGACATTCATCACCGGCACCGGCATTGACCGCGCCACGAACGGCGGACGACGCGGCGCGTAAGGTAACCGTTTATGGGGTGTGCACGGCATCGCGCTCGCATCCGTTGACAGTGCCGCCGGGGCGCGGTCGCAACAACGGGGGCGAGCCGGGCGTTCGCTCTGGATCGACCGGGGCGGCAATCTGTCCGGATCGATCGGTGCGTCAACCCTGCCGCCTCAGGCTTCGCGCTTGGGCCGGTGCACGCGCGGTCAACCGGTCGTTTGTTCGGGAATGCCCGCTGCGAGCACGTCGTCGAAGAGCGTGCGGAAGTTCGCGAGCCGGAAGCGGCGACTGAACCAACTCGTCGCCGCATTGGATTTGCGGTACGGATGGAATTCCGGCAACGGGGCGCGGCGCTCGATGTGTATCCAGCCGCGAGCCGCGGTCGTGGCAGGTTTCAGCGAACCCCGGTTTTGCGTAGAAGCGAGAGGCGGATTCGAAGCCGCACGATGGCAGGCTGGGCGGCCGCAACGCCGGCCAACGCGGATGCTTCGGATGGCGATGCGACGAATCGAATCGGCAGCGCGGGCTACGGTGGCGACTATCGCGCTTGAGGAAAGCAGAAGCCGAAATCCTCGCAGCCCGGGCACCCTGGCGCGGGGCCGGGCACCACATCGAGCGATGCGGCCACTTCCTGCGCGAGAAATTTTTTCCAGCGCAGGTGAGTGACGTTGCGTGCGGCAAGCGCGGGGAAATAGCGATCGAGCATCGCGGATACCGCGTCGCGCCCGTCGAGCCCGAGATCGCGCCACAGATGGTCGGGGCGCAGGCAGGCGTGCGCGATGATCGACGCGAGACAACCGGCGTCGTCGCGGTCGACGGCGGGATTCGCATCGTCCATCAGCCGCGCGTGCAGCGTCGCGACGAACGCAGCGTGGGGGGATGGCAGCAGTGCTATCGCGGCCGTCGGCACGAGCGCCGCGGCGTCGGCCGCAGGCAGGCGCGGAAACTGCCGCGCCAGCACGGCGGCCAGTTGCGGATGAGACAGGCCGAGCAGCCCGAGTTCGTTGCGGCGCGCACGTGCCGCAACGAGCGTGCCGAACAGGCGTGCGTCGGGCGTGTCGGCGTTTGCGGCTGCGGACAGCAGCGACTGCAGCGCCCGTTGTCGAGCGTCATCGAACGCGGCGGTCATCGTAGGCATCGGCGCGACAGCCGCACGGTGCGATCCGCATGATCCGCACGAATGCGCGGTGCCGAACGGATCGCCATCGCCATCACGATCGTCACGCGTTCACTCGACGCCGACGATCACGCTCGATGCCTTGAAGATCGCGGACGCAGCCGTGCCGCTTGCGAGGCCGAGACGATCGACGCTGTCGTTGGTGACGATCGCGACGATCTCGGCGCCGCCCGCGGCCTTGACCACGACTTCCGAATTGACCGCGCCTTTCGTGACCGACGATACGGTGCCCGCGACGCAGTTGCGGGCCGATACCTTGCTGCTGTCGACGTCGACCATCACGATGACCGAAGACGCCTTCACGAGTGCGAACGCCTTCGAGCCGGCCGCGAGGCCCAGCGAAGTCGCGCTGCCGTGGGTGATCACGGCGACGATGTCGAGGCCGTCCTGCGTCCGGAGCGTGATTTCGTCGTTGACGGCACCGGCCTTGACGGCGCTGACCTGGCCGGCGAAATGGTTGCGGGCGCTGGTTCGCATGATGGATCTCCGGAAAATGAACCGCCCGGCGGGCGGCGAGTAAAAGACGGGAAAAGCGCGGACGAGTTTACCTTCAATGCCGGCCCATTGCGGCTCGCGTTTGCGATGCCCGGCATTCCGGTTGCGCACGGTCGCGCGGCTGCCCGGGGTGCCATTCGTCGGACGCTTCCGGCGAGCCCAGGCTGGCCGTGCGCGTGTCACCCGGCAAGTCGATCAGCGGATGGCGCGCGTAGCGCGGCAAGCGCGCTTCCCGTTCTTCACCGGCAGGTTACTCGGCTGCGGTCACGGCGGCCGAGGCCGCCGATGCGCCGCTTGCGGGTGCCGGCTTCGGCGTCTGTTTCGATATCTGTTTCGACGCGTCGGATGCGGATGCCGCATCGTCATCCCATCCGCCGCCGAGCGCGAGGAAGAGCCGCACCTGATCGGCCGCGACCTGGCCTTCGGCTGCCGCCACCTGCGCCTGCACGCTCGTCAGCGTGCGCGTCGCGTCGAGGTCGGAGATGAACGACTCGCGGCCGGCCATATAGAGACGATGCGTTTCGTCGGCGGAACTGCGTGCCGATTCATAAGCCGTGCGCAGTGCTTCCGTGCGCTGCACGTCGGCCGCGTAGGTCGCGAGGCTCGACTGCGTCTCGCGCAGCGCGTTCAGCACGACACCGTCGAAGTGCGCGAGCGCGCCGCCCGTCGCGGCTTCGGCTTCGCGCACTCGCGCACGCTGGCCGTTGACGGGGAACGACCAGCTGATCAGCGGGCCCAACGACCAGCGATTCGTGTTGGACGAGAACAGGTCGGCAGCGACACCGACCGAGCCGGCCGACGCACCGATGCTGATCGACGGGTACAGCGCGGCGGTCGCCACCCCGATGCGCGCGGTCGCGGCGGCGAGTTGCCGCTCGGCTTCGCGCACGTCCGGGCGGCGGCGCAGCAGCGCGGCGCCGTCGCCGATCGGAATCGGCTGGCGCAGCTTCGGCAGGCGCTCGCACTCGGCGACGGCCTTCGGCAGGTCGGCCGGCGAGCGCGCGAGCAGCGCGGCGAGCTGGTATTGCGCGACCTTGCGGCGGCCTTCGAAGCGCGGGATATCGGCGGCGAGGGTGCGCACCTGCGTCACGCCGCGCGTCACGTCGGTCTGGTTGCCGCGCCCGGCATCGCGCAGCCGCTGCGACAGCGCGACGCGCTGCTTCTGCAGCGCGAGCGACTGCTTCGCGACGGCCAGCTCGTCGCCGGCCGAGCACGATTCGACGTACGCGCGCACGACGTCGGCGACGACCGTGATGCGTGCCAGGTCGCCGGCGGCCCTGACGGCCTCGCTGTCCGCGCGCGCGGCTTCGACGCCGCGCCGGAGCTTGCCGAACAGGTCGATCTCGTACGACACATTGATGCCGACCGCGCCTTCGTTGACGACCGGCAGCTTGTTCTCGAGCAGGTATTGCTCGGCCGATTCCTGCGCGCGCTGCACGGCGGCTTCCGCGCCGCCCGAGAAGCCGCCCTGCTGGCTCGCGACTTCCAGCGCCGCACGCGAGCGCGCGAGGTTGGCCGCGGCGACGCGCAGGTCGGTGTTCGACTTCAGTGCATCGCGCACGAGCGCGTTGAGCACGGGATCGTCGTAGAGCTGCCACCAGTTGCCGGGCACGGCGTCGCGCGACACGAGCGTGCCGTTCGCGTCGTCGAGCGCGTGGTTCGCGAGCGGCGCATTCACGTACGCCTGCTGCGGCAGCGTGTAATCGGGGCCGACGGATTTGCACGCGCCGAGTGCCAGCGCAAGCGGTGCGAGCGTCGCGGCGAGGCGCAGACCATGCCGCTTCATTGCGATGCTCCTGCTGCACCGGCGGCCGTGGCGGAAGCCGTCGAACCCGGCGCGACGGCCGACGCCGTGCCGGCGCCTGCCGGTTTCACGTTGTCGTTGCGACGCGTGTCGGCGTCGCGCATCGAGACGGTCGCGGTGCGGCCCGCGATCATGCGGAAATCGTCGGGCACTTCGTCGAGCACGACGCGCACCGGCACGCGTTGCGCGAGCCGCACCCAGCTGAATGCCGGGTTCACGTTCGGCAGCAGGTTCGCACCCTGCGTGCGGTCGCGATCCTCGATCGCGGCGACGATGCTCTGCACGTGGCCGCGCAGCGTATGCGGCTCACCCATCACGATGATGTCGACCGGCTGGCCGATGTGGATGCCGCGCAGCTTGGTTTCCTCGAAGTAGCCGTCGACGCGGAACGAATTGCGGTCGACGACCGACAGCACCGCGCGGCCGGCCGGCACGTATTCGCCGATGCGCGGCGCGCGGTCGTTCAGGTAGCCGTCTACGGGACTGACGATCGTCGTGCGCTGGAGGTTCAGCTTCGCGGTGTCGAGCGACACCTGCGCATCGGCGACGGCGGCTTCACCCTGTTCGACGCGCGTGCGGCTTTCCTCGACCTGTTCGCTCGCGACCAGGTTGCCGAGCTGCAGGTTGCGCGCGTATTCGCGCTTCGCCTGGGCGAGCGTCGCGCGGCGCTGGGCGAGCGTGGCTTCGGCGAGGCGCTCCGCAAGCGTGTAGCGGGCCTGGTCGATCACGAACAGCACCTGGCCGCGCTTGACCTCCTGGTTGTCGGCGACCTGCACCGACGTGATGAGGCCCGCCACGTCCGGCGCGACCTGGATCACGTCGGCGCGCACGTGACCGTCGCGGGTCCACGGCGAGAACATGTAGTAGTTGACGATGCGCCACAGCACGACGGCGGCCACGACGACGACGATCAGGGTAAGCAGGATTTGCCCTGCCGAGAGCCAGGTTTTTTTCACGGTTAGCTAGCCACGAGATGGTGGGAAACGATCACGACGGCGGCAAACACGAACACGTAGATGCCGAGGTCGAAGATCGAACGGTGCCAGACGAGGCGGTAGAAGCCGACGCGCTCGAGCACGGCGCGCACGACGATGTTGATCAGGTAGGCGATCAGCATCAGCACGAGCGGGGCCGGCACGAATACGCCGAAGATGTCGATTTCGCCGATCATGGTCGCGGTCGGAAAGACGGATGGGAAAGCGGGATCATGCGCGTGCTCCGTCGGGTGCCTGCGGAGGCTGCCCCGCCGCGGCCGGATACAGCGACAGGCGCAGGCCGACGAGCGCGTGCAGTGTGTCGCGCAGCCGGCGATGCGTGGCGGGCGTGGCCGGCGCAGCGGGCGCTGCGCCGTGTTCCGCCGGCGTGGCGCCCGGCAGGTTGCGGCCCGCGACGCGCTGCAGCGCGTCGTCGATCGTCGCGAGCAGCGCGGGCGGTGCCGGCTGGCGCGCGTTCGCGGCCGCGCAGCGTGCGTAGTGGTCGGTGACGCCGGCCAGCACGCGGTCGATCGCGTCGGGCACGTCGCCCGACAGCCGGCGGCGCGAGCGGCGCAGGTCGAGCGCATTCAGTGCGATGCGCAGGTCGCGGAAGCTTTCGATCGACGGATGACGGTGGTCGTCGGACGCGCCGAGGCGCGGCAGCAGCTGCGTGACGCGGTCGAGCATCCGTGACGCGTGATTGCGCTGGTCGTCGAGCGGCTGCGTCGACGCGGAGCGCACGACGTCTTCCCAGCCCGAGCGCAGCAGGCGCCGCACTGCGAGCTCGGCGCCGAACGGCCGCGTCGCACGCGTCCACACATACGCGAACAGCAGCCCGGCGACGCCCGCGAGGTTGCTGTTCAGGAACACGAAGAAATCGGCGTCGTACGCACCCTGGATGCTGATGAAGGTGGCCGTGTTCACGGCGACGAGCATCGTCACCATGTTGAACTGCGGGCGCGGCAGCAGCGTGCCGATCAGGATGAACGGGCCCGCGAACATCACGACGAGCATCGCGAAATCGTGCACGTGCGGCAGCACGACGAACAGGTACAGGCCCGCGAACACGACGCTCGCGGTCGTCGCGAGGAAGAACTTGAACACCAGCGGCGCCGGCTCGTCGAGCGCGGCGAAGAAGCTGCACGACACGGCCACGAGCGTGACGGCCGCGGCGCCGTCGTGCCACCCGGACGCGATCCACAGCCAGCTCGCGAACACGATCGCGGCGGCGACGGTCAGCGTCGAGAACAGCATCATCCCGCGATCGAAGAAGCGCTCGGTGCCGCCGAGCCGCCAGTGCCGGTAGCGCGGCTGCCAGACGCCCGATTCGTTGCCGATCAGCGCGCGCAGCGAGCGGCAGTCCTGCCAGATGTCGATGACCTGGCGCAGCCGCCACAGCGCGTTCGACAGCAGCGCACCGTCCCAGCTCGCGAGCGCGTCGTCGGCCGGCTGCAGCGCGGCAATGCGTTCGCGCAGGCGTTCCGCGACCGGGTCGTCGGCCATGTCGCCGTCGTTGCCGGCCTTGACGGCCGGCAACGGTGCGTCGAACCATTTCGCGGCATCGGCAAGCAGGTCGTCCAGCCCGGCCGGCCGGATATGCAGGTCGCGCATCAGCGCAATCAACGGATCGGCGAGCGACGACATCAGCGGCAGGAACAGCTGCATCCGGCCCGCGAGCGCCTGCGCACGCGCGAGGATGCGCGGATGCGCATGGTCGTAGCTCAGCTGGCTCAGCAGGAATTCGAGGCCCGTGATGGTTGCCGCGAGCCGTTGCCGGCACGCGGACAGCGCCTTGCCGGCAATGTGCCCGGACAGCGTCTCGCGGCCGTAGAACGCCGCGTCCTTGAACCATGCATCGGTACGCTCGATCAGCGTCGGCGCGAGCCGGTTCGGGAAGATGGCGCTGCCGACCACGCTCGCGCAGACGATGCCGAGCACGATCTCCTCGGTACGCGCGATCGCGACGTCGAACACGGTGGACGGATCGGTCACGGTCGGCAACGCGACCAGCGGCATCGTATAGCCGGCGAGCATGAACACGTAGCTGCGCGCGGTGCGGTCGGAGATCGCGAGGTAGAGCAGCGTGCCGCACCAGGTGGCGACGATGATCGCGAACAGCAGCGGCGTCTCGACGAACGGCGGCACGAAGAAGATCGCGGCAGCCGCGCCGAGCGCGGTGCCGAGCGCGCGATACAGCGCCTTCGAGCGTGTCGCGCCGACGAACGGGTTCGACACGATGTAGACGCTCGCCATCGCCCAGTACGGGCGCGGCAACTGGAAATACAGGCCGAGGTAGAGGGCCAGCATCGACGCGGCGAACGTCTTGCCCGAGAACAGCCAGTCGCGAAGGCTCGGATAGGTCATGACGTGGCGTTGCCGGTGCGGGATGCGCGCGCGGCGGGCGTGGGCGATTCGGATGCATTGAATGCGTCGAGCACGCGCAGCGTCGCTTCGAGATCGGCGCGCGTGACCCCCTTGAGCACCTGCGCACGCAGCACGCGCAGGTCTTCCTCCATCTTCGCGGTAACCGCGCGGCCGGCGGCCGTCAGCGAGATCGTCTTCGCGCGGCGATCGTGCGGATCCTCGTCGCGGCGCGCAAGGCCGGCCGCGCACAGCTGGTCGAGCAGGCGCACGAGCGACGGCCCTTCGATGCCGACGTGTTCGGCGAGCGTGCCTTGCCGCACGCCTTCGCCGAGGCGCCCGGCGATCAGCAGCGGGGTCGCGCAGGCCTCGGACACGTTGTACGCGTTCAGTACGCCGTCGCTGGTGCGGCGCCACTTGCGCGCGGACAGCACGAGCAGGCTGCTGACGGCGAGACGGAGGTCGTGCAGATTGGTCATGGGCGAGATGATAGGGGCAAAATAATTCGATAGCAAACTATCGTTTTTGTCACCCGTGTGACACGTCGCGGCCGGCCCGTCTGAAGCAATTTAGGCGGCGTGCCGGCGGTGGTCAAGCCGCAAGGATGTCGGCCCGGCCCGCGCGCGGCGACCGCGATCGAATGATCAGACGAAATCCGTCCGGCGCGGCCACGGGGAGGGGAGGCGGGACAGGCGGGTTCGAAGCCGGGAATCGGGAAGCGGGAAGCGATTCGGGAAATCCGGCTTCGCGAAACGGTGCGCGGCGTGCATATTGAAGCCGTTGCAAGCCTCCCGGAGATTCGCACGTGTCCACCCCATCCTCGCAGCCGTCCGCCCCGGCGTCGCTCGACGCGTGGCTCGGCAAGACCGAAACGCTCGGCGACGACATCACCGCGTTCCCGCTGAACGCGCTGGCCGCCACGCTCGACCGCCCGTCGCCCGGCGACGTCGTGCCGCCGATGTGGCACTGGCTCTATTTCCTGCCTGTCGCGCCGCTGGCCGAAGTCGGCCCCGACGGCCACCCGAAGCGCGGCGCTTTCCTGCCGCCCGTGCCGCTGCCGCGCCGCATGTGGGCCGGCGGCCGCCTGACGTTCCATGCGCCGCTGCGCACCGGACGGCGCGCGATACGCGAATCGACGATCGTGAACCTCGAGGACAAGACGGGCCGCAGCGGCCGGCTCGTCTTCGTGACGGTGCAGCACCGGATCGAGTGTGACGGCGTGCTGTGCATCGAGGAGGAGCACGACATCGTCTATCGCGATGCGCCGCAGCCGGGCGCACCCGCGCCAAAGCCGATCGCGGCGCCGGCAGGCGACGCGTGGTCGCGCACGGTCACGGCCGACGCGGTGCTGCTGTTCCGCTATTCGGCGCTGACCTTCAACGGCCACCGCATCCACTACGACCGCAGCTACGTGACGCAGGAGGAAGGTTATCCGGGGCTCGTCGTGCACGGCCCGCTGATCGCGACGCTGCTCGTCGATCTCGTGCGGCGCGAACGGCCCGATGCCGTGCTCGCGAGCTTTGCGTTCCGCGCGGTGCGCCCGACGTTTGACGGGGAGCCGTTCACGCTGTGCGGCAAGCCGTCGGACGACGGCAAGACGATCGAGCTGTGGGCGAAGGATCGCGACGGCTGGCTGACGATGCAGGCCACCGCGACCGTTGCGTGACGGGCGCCGTTCCGTTCGTCCGCGACGCGGCAGGAGCCGAACGCGGACGACCGGTGGTGCCCGCCGCAGCTGCTCGGGCGGGCATGCGGGCAGGCCCCGGCGCTTGTCGCGAAACCGCTGTAAGCTGCGAGCAGGCCGCGTGCCGTCCTGCCGGACGGTGCGGCGCGCGGCCGGCCCTTCCACCTTCCACGCATCGCATCAGGAGCACGTATCTTGGCCACCTACATTGTGTTTACACGTGAAAGCACGCAGGACCAGCACGAACTCGACGTCTACCAGAGCAAGGTCGGCGCGACGCTCGCCGGGCATCCGGTCAAGGTGCTCGCCGCTTACGGCCCGCAGGAAACACTGGAGGGCGAAGGCCCGGAAGGTGTCGTGATCGTCGAGTTTCCGTCGAAGGAAGCCGCGCACGCGTGGTATCACGGCCCCGAATACCAGGACGTCGTCCAGCATCGTTTCAAGGGCGCGCGCTATCGCGCCGTGCTGGTCGAGGGCGTCTGAACGACCCGCATCGGGCGCTTCCGGCGGCGCGCTGCGACGCCGGAAGCCCGGCACGCCCATGAACACATCGAACCCCGCCACTGCGACCGTCCGACCGCCGATGGGCCGCGCCACGACCGTGCTGCTTGCGATCAGCGTCGTGCTCTATCTGGTCGCCATGTTCACCGCGCCGTTCCGCACGGGCGCACCCGACCCGCATCCATGGGCCGACGGCTGGCAGGTGTTGCTGACCGGCTGGATGGGTCTTTTCTTCGGCATCTTCGCGTGGCTCGCGAACCCGCTCGTGTTCGCGGCCTGGTGGCTGATCGCGAAGCGCCGGCGCACGCAGGCGCTCGCGCTGGCCGGGCTCGCGCTGCTGTTCGGGTTGAGCTTCCTGACGCAGCATCGGATCGTCGTCAACGAAGCCGGCGGGGTCGAGCCGGTTCATCTCGATGCAATCGGCTACTGGTGCTGGCTCGCGGGTTTCGGCGCGGCCGCAATCGGCGCCGCGCTGTTGCCGGGGCGAACCGGGACGCGCGCGGCAGGTTGATGCGGGCCGCCCGCATCAACCTGCCGCCACCGCTTATCGCACGTGCGGCTGCAACGCGCGCAACCAGTACGACACCGCCACCGCACCGCCATCCGGCGAGCCGATCGCGCGCTCGCCGAGATAACTCGCACGCCCCGCGCGCGGCGTCATCTGCGCGGTTTCCTGGGCACCGTGCTCGGCGGCTTCGACCGCCGCCGCCCATGCGCCCGCGGGATCGCGATCGTTGTCGAGCGCCCGTTCGAATGCCGCGACGGCCGGCACCAGCGCATCGAGCATCGTCCGGTCGCCGGCGTGCGCGCCGCCCAGTTCGCTGATCGAATCCACCGCGCCGTGGAACGCCGCGGCCCAGTCGCGTGCCGACGGCTCGGCGACATCGGCCAGCCGGCGCGATGCGCGCAGCAGCGCGGTCGCATAAAACGGCCCCGAGCTGCCGGCGATGGCGCGGCGCAACGCGGCGCCGAGCGCTGCGAGTACGCCGGCCGGCGAGCCGTATGCGGTTTCCGGCAGCGCGAGGATCGCCTGTGCGGCACGCAGCATGCTCGCACCGAGATCGCCGTCGCCGGCGGCCGCATCGAGGTCCGTCAGCGTCTGCTCATGATCGATCAGCGTCTGCGCGACCGCGTGCAGTGCCGGTTGCAGGCGCGCGGCCCACGCGCGGCCGGTCGCATCGAGCGGCGGCAGCGGCGCTTCTTGCGCAGCGGCCGCGGCCACGCGGATCTGCGTATTCACCGCGCCGCCGCCCGGCCATGTGCGCGCCTGCGTCGGCGCGTCGAGCAGCACCGCGCGTTCGTCGTTCAGCCGCAGCACGGAAATCGAGCAGCCGGGCATGTTCAATGCCGACAGGAACGTGCCGGCCCACGCGCGTGAGACGACGATGCCGCGCCGCGTCAGGTTGTCGTGCGCGGCGCGCAGCACGATGGCGAGTTCCATGTCCGGCGTCGCGCCGAGGCCGTTGACGAACAGCGCGACGCGTTCGCCGCGGTCGAGCACGAGATCGGCGACGATGCTCGACAGCAGCGTGTCGGCCAGCGCATCGGCCGGCAGCGGCGCGCGGCGTTCGACACCTTTCTCGCCGTGGATGCCGAGGCCGAGTTCGATCTCGTGATCGCCAAGGCTGAAGCCCGACTTGTCGGCGCCGGGGATCGTGCAGCCGTCGAGCGCGACGCCCATCGTGCCCAGCTCGGCCGCCGCGTCGCGCGCGATGGCCGCGACGCGTGCGAGCGGCAGCCCGCGCGCGGCAGCCGCGCCGGCGAGCTTGTGGATCAGCACGGTGCCGGCGATCCCGCGCCGCTGGCCGCGCTCGACGCGGCCGCGCAGCGAGACGTCGTCGGCGACGATCACCGTCTCGACCGGAATGCCTTCCGCACGCGCGAGCTCGGCGGCGAGCCCGAAATTGAGCCGGTCGCCCGTGTAGTTCTTCACGATCAGCAGTGCGCCGTTCGGGCCCGCGCTGGCGCGGATCGCGGCGAGCACCGCGTCGGTGGACGGCGACGTGAACACTTCGCCGCAGACGGCCGCGCTCAGCATCCCTTCGCCGACATAACCGCCGTGCGCGGGCTCGTGGCCGCTGCCGCCGCCGGAGAGGACGGCGACGGGGCGCTGCGCCGGCTCGGGCAGCGGCTGGCGGACGAGCACGTGCTCGTCGCCGAGGATCGCGACATGCGGCGACTGTCGCGCGATGCCTTCCAGCATTTCTCGGACGACATCGGACGGGCGGTTGACAAGCTTTTTCATGGCGACGGGTTCCGGACGGGTGAACGAGGCACGGCCGGGCCCGCACGGGCGCCGGACGGCCTTTCGTGTTGCGGAGGATCGTGCGTGCGCCCTGTCGCCGGGCCCGGGCGGTCATGCAACGGACGACCGGATGCGGGAGGGGAACGAGGCGCGCGCCTCGCGCCACGATACATCAGGTTCGGACCCTGCCGCACGGATCGCGGCGCGAAACGCGCCGGAGCGGGGTGGCGGCGTGCTCCCATGCGCGGCTACTTCATTGCCGCGATCTCCTTCGCGCGAATCAGCCTGGCGCGCAGCACGTTGCGGCTGATGCCGAGCAGCCGTGCGGCCTGGATCTGGTTGCGGTGGCTGAAATCGAACGCGACACGCATCACGGTGTCCTCGATGCGCTCGAACAGGTTGCCGTGATCCTCGTCGAACAGCGCACGCAGCGCGCGTTCGAGTGCAGCCTGCGCGCCGGTTGCCGGGTCGGGTTCCTGCGCCTGTGCATGCTCGGCGGCGGCCGTCACGTCGGGCGCCGCGAGATGCAGGTCGGCCTCCTGCAGTGCGTCGTGGCGGCTCACGAGCAGCGCGTGATGGATCACGTTCTCGAGTTCGCGGATATTGCCGGGCCAGCCGTATGCCTGCAGCCGGCGCTCGGCGCGCGGGTCGATGCTGCGCGGCCCGTAGCCGAGGCGGCTCCGGTAGTCGTCGAAGAAGTGGCGGGCGAGCGGCAGGATGTCGCCGGGGCGTTCGCGCAACGTCGGCACTGCGAGCTGCACGACGTTGAGCCGGTAGAACAGGTCGCCGCGAAACTGCCCGTGCGCGACGGCCTGCTGCAGATCGACGTTGGTCGCGGCAACCACGCGCACGTCGATCGGCACGCCCGTGCGCGAGCCGAGCCGCACGACCTCGCGCTCCTGCAGCACGCGCAGCAGCTTGACCTGCATCGACAGCGGCAGGTCGCCGATCTCGTCGAGAAACAGCGTGCCGCCGTTCGCGGCTTCGAACCAGCCGGGCTTCGCGCTGAACGCGCCCGTAAACGCGCCCTTCTCGTGGCCGAACAGTTCGCTCTCGACGAGCGTCTCGGAGAAAGCGCCGCAGTTCACCGCGACGAACGGCCCGTTGCTGCGGCGACTGAGGCCGTGCACGTGCCGCGCGATCAGTTCCTTGCCGGTGCCGGTCTCGCCGACGATCAGCACGTTCGCGTCGCTCGGCGCGACCAGGCGAATCCGTTCGAGTAGCGCGACCGAGCGCGGATCGACGAACACCTGCGCGCGGGCGCGAATGGACGTCGCCAGCGCGGGCCGGTCGGGCAGCGTGAGGACGGGCGCGGCGTCGGGCCACGCATCGGAAGGGGAGCGGTTCACGAGTAGAAGCCCGGCGTCGGCCAGGTTCGCTTGAGCGCCCATTCGCCGATCTCGCGAATCTTGTACGCGAGCGGATCGTGGAGCGTATGGGTGCGCAGGTTGCGCCAGTGCCGGTCGAGCCGCAGCGCGCCATGCGTCGCGCGCGCGCCGGCGACGTCGAACATGCGCGTGCAGAGATCGAGCCCGGTGCGGGTGGCCGACACCTTTGCAGCGGCCGTGGCGAGCGCGACCTCGCCGCGCTCCGCATGCGTGAGCGCCGCATCGCGCGCCCACGCGGCGTCGAGGCGATCCGCCGCGCGGTCGGCGAGCACGCGCGCGGCTTCGAGCCCGACCCAGAATTCGCCGTACTGGCCGAGGATGTACGGATCGTCGCCGGTGCTCGCGACCTGCGCGCCGGGCCACGGCCGCGCTTCGTGCAGCGTGTAGTGCCGCGCGTCGCCGAACGCGGCTTCGGCGATGCCGAGATACACGTTCGTCAGCACGAGCTGCGCGACGAGCGGGCGCAGGCACGCGAACGGCGTCGACAGCGGGCCCGGGTCCGTCAGCAGTTCGTGTTCCTCGACGCGCACTTTCTCGAACGTGACCGTGCCGCTGTCGGTCTGTCGCTGGCCGATGTTGTTCCAGTCGTCGGCGATCGAGATGCCGCTGCGCTGCGTCGGCACGGCCGCGATCAGGAACGCGCGCGTCTGCGCGTCGTGCGCGGACGCGATCAGCATCTGCGAATCGAGTGCCCCCGAACAAAAGCTCTTCTGGCCGCTGAATTCGTGCCATGCGCCGCGCGAACGGCTGACCGTGCGTTCGTCGAGCGGATTCAGCGCATTGCCCCAGAACCACTGCTGGCGCGCGGTTCGCTCGAACCACGATTCCCACTGCGCGGGCGTGCCGAACAGCCGCACGGTCGCGAGCATCAGGTGATGGAAGCCGAACACGTGCGCGAGCGAACTGTCGGCGGCCGCGAGCACGCGGACCGCGTCGAAGGTCGTGCGCCAGCTTGCGCCGAGGCCGCCGTAGGCGGTGGGGATGCTCAACGCGAGGAGGCCGCTGTCGCGCAACTGGTCGCGCTCGGCCTTCGGCGTGCCGCCCTGCTGGTCGCGTTCGGCCGCAGTTCGTGCAAAGCCGGCCGCCAGGCGCCCGGCGGTTTGCAGCGCGTCGGGAGGAGCCGGTTCGTCGCGGGACGGCGCGACGACGCGCAGGCTTTCCGCGCGGGGCGATACGGAAATGGATGTCATGGCGATGAATGCGTCGGGTCGCTGCACGAAAACGGCCAGGCTGCATCGGGCGTTGCCGACCGGGTGCTGCGTGATCAGCAGAGTGTTCAACGTTTTGCGCAACGCGGGAAACATCGATTTCTGATAACCAATGCCGGATTGCTGCGCTGGACGCCGCGCGCCTGCCGGAATCCGTGCGGAAGCGGAAAAATGCGCTCGCCGCACACCGCGCTGCTGATTACGCAGCAGTGCATCAGCAGCGCTGTTTCCCCCAGTTCATCGTGCTGCGGAATATGGTTGTGATGCCGTGGCTGGCACGCTTATCAACGTGTGCCGGTCGGCGGGAGTGCCACGACAGGCCGTCGATCGCGATGCATTTCGTCATGCAGACGATCGCTTTTTCATCGCCTTCGTCGAAATGGCACGCTCCTTGCTGACCCATGTCGTGGCGGGTGCATCGGCACCCGATTCGACAATGGGAATGCAACCGATGAGCAATGCAATCAACGTGGTCGCGATATCGGGCGGCCTGCAACGGCCGTCGCGCACGCTGGCGCTGACCGACGCGATCGTCGCGGCACTCGGCGCCGCGCTGCCGATCGACACGCGGCTGATCGAACTCGGCGAGATCGGCAGCCGACTGGCCGGCGCGCTGACGCGCGCGCAGGTGCCGGCCGACCTCGACGCGCAGATCCGTGCGATCGAGACGGCCGATGCACTCGTCGTCGCGAGCCCCGTGTATCGCGCGTCGTACACGGGCCTCTTCAAGCACCTGTTCGACCTTGTGCATCACGAGGCGCTGGTCGACGTACCCGTGCTGCTCGCGGCCACCGGCGGCAGCGAGCGTCATGCGCTCGTGATCGACCATCAGCTCCGGCCGCTGTTCAGCTTCTTCCAGGCACGCACGCTGCCGATCGGCGTGTATGCGTCCGAAAGCGATTTCGACCAGTACCAGATCGCGAGCCCGGCGCTGCGTGCGCGCATCGCACTCGCCGTCGATCGCGCGGTGCCGCAGCTGCGCCAGCATGCGCTTTCCGTCGCGGCCGCCTAGGCCGCCTGTGTTTTTCCTCCCGACCAGGACACACTCATGAGCCATACCGACCCTTCCGCCGACGGCGTCAAGTTCGCCTACTGGGTGCCGAACGTCAGCGGCGGCCTCGTCGTCAGCACGATCGAGCAACGCACCGACTGGAGCCTCGAATACAACCAGCAGCTCGCACGCACGGCCGAGGCGGCCGGCTTCGAGTACGCGCTGAGCCAGATCCGCTTCACCGCCGGCTACGGCGCCGAATACCAGCACGAGTCGGTGTCGTTCAGCCAGGCGCTGCTGCACGCGACGACGAAGCTCAAGGTGCTCGCCGCGATCCTGCCGGGGCCGTGGCATCCGGCCGTGGTCGCGAAGCAGCTCGCGACGATCGACCACATCTCGAACGGACGCATCGCGATCAACGTCGTGAGCGGCTGGTTCAAGGGCGAATTCACCGCGATCGGCGAGCCGTGGCTCGAGCACGACGAACGCTACCGGCGCTCGAAGGAATTCATCCAGGCGCTGAAAGGCATCTGGACGCAGGACAACTTCACGTTCAAGGGTGATTTCTACCGCTTCAACGACTACACGCTGAGCCCGAAGCCGGTGCAGAAGCCGCATCCGGAGATCTTCCAGGGCGGCAGCTCGCGCGCGGCGCGCGACAACGCGGCGAGCGTGTCGGACTGGTATTTCACGAACGGCAATACGCCGGATAACCTGAAGGCTCAGATCGACGACATCCGCGCGAAGGCGGCGGCGAACAACCATCGCGTGCGCATCGGCGTCAACGCGTTCGTGATCGCGCGCGATACGGAGGAAGAGGCGCAGGCCGTGCTCGACGACATCATCCGGCACGCGCACGTCGAGGCCGTGCACGCGTTCGGCGATGCGGTGAAGCAGGCCGGCAAGGCGTCGCCGGAGGGGGAGGGCAACTGGGCGAAATCGACGTTCGAGGATCTCGTGCAGTACAACGACGGCTTCCGCACGAACCTGATCGGTACGCCGCAGCAGATCGCCGAACGGATCGTCGCGCTGAAGGCGATCGGCGTCGATCTCGTGCTCGCGGGGTTCCTGCATTTCATCGAGGAGGTCGAGTACTTCGGCCAGCGCGTGCTGCCGCTCGTGCGCGAACTCGAGGCGCGACGGCAGGCGGTTGCCGCGTGACGCGGGGGCCGGTGCGCGGCGGGCACGAACGCGTGCCGCGCGCCGGCCGATCGAAGGGGCGACACCGGCGGCTCTCGCGGGTCGACCCGGTTTGACGTTTCGGATATCGAAACAGGAGGTCGGCGGATGCTTCCCGGCGCCGCCGGCCGGTTCATGAGCTTTGCCGGAATCGACATGTCTACGGAAATCATCGAAGAAAACGTGCAACCGCAAGCGGGCGCCACGCCCGTTCCCGTCATCGGTTCGGATGCCGAGGCGCTCGACGTCGCGCGTCAGGTCGCGGCACGGCTGGCCGAGCACGCCGCGTTGCGCGACCGCGAGCGGAAGCTGCCGTTCGACGAGATCGAACTGTTCTCGTCGAGCGGGCTGTGGGGCATCACCGTGCCGCGCGAATACGGCGGCGCGGAGGTATCGAACGTGACGCTCGCGGAAGTGATCGCGATCGTTTCAGAGGCGGACCCGTCGCTCGGCCAGATCCCGCAGAACCACTATTGCCTGATCGAGGACATCCGCCTCGAGGGCAGCGATGCGCAGAAGCGCTTCTTCTTCGATCTCGTCCTGAAGGGCACGCGCTACGGGAACGCGTTTTCCGAAGCCGGCGGCAAGAACGTGCTCGATATCCGGACGCGCGTGCATCGCGACGGCGACGCGTTCGTGCTGAACGGCCGCAAGTTCTATTCGACCGGCACGCTGTTCGCGCACTGGATTCCGGTACTCGCGCTCGACGAGTCGGACCAGGCCGTGCTCGCCTTCGTGCGGCAGGGGGCGCCGGGGCTGACCGTCGTGGATGACTGGAGCGGCTTCGGGCAGCGCACGACCGCGAGCGGCACCGTGATCGTCGAGAACGTGCGCGTGAGCCCGTTCGAAATCTTCCACACGCAGCGTTCGTACGATCGCCCGACCTTCGCCGGCCCGTTCGCGCAGATCACGACCGCCGCGATCGACCTCGGGATCGCGCGCGCCGCGCTGCAGGACACGATCGCGTTCGTGCAGCAGCATGCGCGCCCGTGGATCGACAGCGGCGTCGAGCGCGCGAGCGAGGACCCGCTGTCGGTCGCGCAGATCGGCGACATCGCGTACCGCGTGCACGCGGCCGAAGCGCTGCTCGCGCGCTCGGGCCGCTTCGTCGATGCGGCGAAGCGCGAGCCGGGCGAGGAAACCGTCGCGCAGGCGGCGATCGCGGTGGGCGAGGCGAAGATCGCGACGACCGAGGTGGCGCTGCTTGCCGCGAGCAAGCTGTTCGAGCTCGGCGGCAGCAAGTCGACGCTGGCGAAATACAACTTCGACCGCCACTGGCGCAACGCGCGCGTGCATACGCTGCACGACCCGGTGCGCTGGAAGTATCACGCGATCGGCAACTACTACCTCAACGGTGTGAAGCCTGCGCGCCATTCCTGGAACTGACCGGCTCGCGCCGGCCGCCGTCACCCCCTCACCCTCACCACTACCGCCGCGGACAGCACGCACGCGGCGCCGCTTCATTCCTGACGAGGTCAATCGATGAGTCATCCAGCAAGCCCCGCGCAGGCACTGCCCGCGCAGCATGCCGTACCGCCGGCGGGCGGCCTGCGGCGCAACTATCTGAGCCTGCCGGAACTGATTGCGCAGTCGATCGGCCTCGTCGGCGTGTCCGGCGGGATCGGCGTGCTGATCCCCGCCGTCTTCGCGACGGCCGGCAACGGCACGTGGCTCGCGTACCTGTTCGCGATCGTCGCGCTGCTGTTTGCGTCGTGGAGCATCTCGGTGTTCGCGCGCGATTCGGCGTCGCCGGGGGCGCTGTATGCATACGTGTCGGCCGGCATCGGGCCGGTCTGGGGCGCGATCTGCGGCTGGTCGCTGCTGATTGCCTATGCGGTGGCCGCCGCGGGCATCCTGCAGGGGACGATCAACACGTTTCTCGTGCTGGGCCGCGAGACCGGGCTGCTCGGCGGCGCGACACCGCTCGGCGCCGTGCTCGGGCTCACGGTCGTCACCGCGTTCGCCGCGTGGTACATCGCGTTTCGCGACATCCGGCTGTCCACGCGGTTCACGCTGTTCGTCGAACTCGCGACGCTGTTGCTGATCGCCGTCGTCGTGATCGGGACGATCGCGTTCGGCGGGCATCCGGTCGATCGCGCGCAACTGACGCTCGAAGGCGTGAAGCCGACCCAGCTGCAGCTCGGGATGGTGCTCGCGTTCTTCAGCTTCACGGGGTTCGAGAGTGCAACCGTGCTCGGCGCGGAAGCGCGCGACCCGTTCCGCGCGATTCCGCGCGCGGTGCTGATCAGTGTCGTCGGGCCGGCGATCCTGTTCGTGATCGGCGCGTACGGGATGGTGAGCGCGTTCCACGGACAGACGCCGCCGCTCGACCGGGTCGACGGCCCGCTCGCGGTGCTCGCGCATCGGCTCGGCGCCGGCTGGGTCGGCGTGCTGATCGACGCAGGCGTGGCGTTGAGCTTCTTCGCGGCGTTCTTTTCGTCGATCAATGCGGCGGCGCGGATCGTCTATACGTTCGGGCGGCAGGGCGTGCTGCATGCGTCGACGGGCCAAGCACACGAGCGCAATGCGACGCCGCACGTCGCGGTGGCGCTGATCGCGGTGCTGGCGCTGGTCACCGCGCTGGTATTCACCGCGCGCGGCACCGCGCTACTCGACTCGTATGGCTATCTCAGCTCGATTGCCACGTATGGCTGGCTGCTTGCATACGTGCTGGTGGCGATCGGCGCGCCGCTCTATCTGCGCCGCCAGCGCCGGCTTCGCGCGCGGCATGTGGCGATCAGCGTCGTTGCGGTCGTGCTGCTCGCGATTCCGCTGGCCGGCAGCGTGTATCCGGTGCCGGAGGGCGTGTATGCGTGGCTGCCTTATGTGTTCGTCGCGCTGCTGGCGATCGGGCTCGGGTGGTTCCTGGTGCTGCGCGTCCGCTTTCCGGAGAGGCTGCGCGAGCTGGAGGCCGAGTTGCTGACGAAGTGACGGGGCGCCGTTGGCCGGTTCGGCGTCTTCGGCGCATGCCTGGCGCGACGACCGGCCGGCAACGCGCCGGGCTCGCCGATTCCTTTTCATGAGCACGCGCGGACGTCACGCCACACCCGCCATCCTCGACGCATCGACCACCATCTGCACGCCGAGCCCGCCGAGGATGAGCCCCATCGCCCAGCGCTGGGCGAGCAGCAGCGTCGGGCGCCCGTGCAGGAACTTCGCGATGCTGCTGGAACAGATCGCCACCGTCCCGTTCGCGCAGGCGAATGCGGCGATCAGCAGCGAACCGAGAAACAGCGACTGGCCGAGCACGCTGCCGTTCCGGTAGTCGATGAACTGCGGCAGCAACGAAATGAACAGCATCGCGAGCTTCGGGTTCAACACGCTGGTCGTCGCGCCCATCGCGAGCAGCCGCAGCGGCCGCTCGCTGGGCAACGCCCGCACCTCGAACGGCGAACGGCCGCCGGGCCTGACGGCCTGCCATGCGAGATACAACAGGTACGCTGCACCGACCACGGCCAGCCCGCTGCCCGCATAGGGCACGCTCATGAACAGCGTGGTGATGCCGAACGCCGCGCCGAACATGTAGAACAGGTACCCGATCATCACGCCACCGAGTGAAATGAGCCCCGCCGTGCGGCCCTGCGCGATCGAGCGCGACATCACGTAGACCATGTTCGGCCCGGGCGTGACCGCGAGCATGCCGCCGATGACGAGAAACCCGTAGAGCGATCCGGACGTATGCATGTCTGACGATTCCTGCAACGAGTGAGTGCTGACGGGAGTCATTGTCCGATCGTGGAGGCGAACAGTAAAACGGGATAAACTGAATCGATTGATCAGTTTTTCTGAATACGATGAAAAAGCTCGACCTCGATGTGCTCGCGATGGTGGTGGCCGTCGCCGAATCCGGATCGTTCGCTCAGGGCGCGCAGGCCGTGCACCGGTCGCCGTCGGCGGTGAGCATGCAGATCAAGGCGCTCGAAGACGCGCTCGGCAAGCCGCTCTTCATCCGCGACACGCGCAACGTGACGCCGACCGGCGAAGGCACGATGCTTGCCGAATACGGCCGCCGGATGCTGGCGATGCGCGACGAGGCCTGGGCGTCGGTCGTGCGCCCGGAGATTCGCGGCCGCGTGACGATCGGCGTGCCCGATGACTACATTTCGTCGCTGCTGCCGCAGGTGCTCGGCAAGTTCGCCGCGATGCATCCGCGCGTGGAAGTGCGCGTGATCGGCCAGCCGAGCAGCGCGCTCGTGCCGATGCTCAAGGACAACACGGTCGACCTCGCGTGCCTCACGCGGATCAAGGGCGTGACCGGCGAGCTGATCCGGCTCGAACCGCTCGTGTGGGTCGGGTCGCCGAAACGCAACGTATGGGAGGAGCGGCCGCTGCCGGTGGCCTTTTTCACGCACGGCGGCAGCATGGCGCGCGATCACGCGGTCAAGGCGCTGAACCGGCGGAAGATCCCGTACCGGATGTCGTACGAGAGCCCGAGCCACCTCGGCCTCCTCAGCATGGTGGAGGCCGGGCTCGCGGTCGCGCCGCTGGCGCGCTGCTGCATTCCCGATCATCTCGTGCAGCTGTCGGAAAGCCAAGGGCTGCCGCCGCTGGGCGAACTCGAGGTCGTGCTCGCGCGCAGCGCGCAGTCCGCGCGCCCGCCGTGCGACTACCTGGCCGAGCAGATTCTCGGCGAATGGCGTACCTGAACGCAGGCAGCCCGCCGGCGGCCGTGTTTCAGCACGACTTCAGCAGCCATTCGCGGAACGCGACGAGCGACGGCAGCGTCTCGTTCCCCGGCGGATAGACGAGGTAGTAGCTGCGCTGGCTGGTGATCGCGTCGCCGATCGACACGAGTTCGTTGCGGCCCAGCTCGTCTTCCACCAGAACCTTCGGCACCAGCCCGATCCCCATCCCGGCCCGCACGGCCTGGATCAGGTGCGACGTCAGCTCGAAGCTCGGGCCGATGCGCATCTGCCGATGGTCGAGCCGATAGTGCGAAAACCACTCGGCCCACGCCTGCTGGTTGCTCGTCACGCCGAGCAGCGTCTGTTTCGCGGCCCACGCCGGCGAACGCGCGTCGGCCTTGCGGCGGCTGCCGGGGTCCGGCGGCGCGATCGCGATCAGGAACTCGTTGTACAACCGGTGCGCGTGCTGGCCCGGCCAGTCGCCCGCGCCGACGGTGATGGCCGCATCGAGGTCGTCGTTGAGGAAATCGATGGCGCCGATCCGCGAATGGAGGTGCACGGTCACGCCCGGATGCGCGGTGTAGAAGTCGTGCAGGTGCGGCAACAGCCATTTCGAGCCGAACGTCGGCAAGGTGGCGAGCCGCAGCGTGCCGGCGCCCGCCTGGTGGGACATCGCCTGCAGCGTCGCGCCGCGGATGCGCCCCAGTGCGCCGCTCAGCTCGGCGAAGTAGCGGCGCCCGACCTCGGTCAGCTTCACGGAGCGGCCCTCGCGCCGGAACAGCGGCACGCCGAGTTGATCCTCGAGCGTCTGGACTTGCCGGCTGATCGCGCTCTGGCTCAGCGACAGCTCCTCGGCCGCGCGCGTGTAGCTTTCATGCCGCGCGGCGGCCTCGAACACGAGCAGCAGCGACATGGACGGGGTGAGGCGACGGTAATTCATGAGTTTTATGCAATATTTGCCGGGTGAGAATTCGTTTGTTTCTCGCGGAAATTCCAAAGATACTGGAATTCCCGGTCGCGCGGAAACTTGCCAAAAAATCATGTTTTGCAGCGCGCGAACCGGCCGGCTCCACCCACACTGCGCTTTTGCCCCATGTCGATCGCCTCGTTGCCCCGTCCCGCCAGCCCGCCCGCGAATGCGTACCGTGACTTTCTCGCCGCGCTGCGGGCTGCCGGATTCGCCGGCGAGATCCGCGCGGACCATGCGAACCGGACGGTGCAGGCCACCGACAACTCGATCTACCAGCGCCTGCCGCAAGCGGTGATCTGCCCCGCGCATGCCGACGACGTCCAGCTGCTGGCACGGCTGCTCGCCGAGCCCGCGCATCGCGACGTCGCGGTGGCCGCGCGCGGCGGCGGCACGGGCACCAACGGGCAGTCGCTGACCGACGGCGTGGTCGTCGACCTGTCGCGGAACATGAACCGGATCCTCGAAATCGACGTCGAGCGCCGCTGGGTGCGCGTGCAGGCGGGCGTCGTCAAGGATCAGCTCAATGCGGCGCTGAAGCCGCACGGGCTGTTTTTCGCGCCGGAACTGTCGACGTCGAACCGCGCGACCGTCGGCGGGATGATCAACACCGACGCGAGCGGGCAGGGCAGCTGCACGTACGGCAAGACGCGCGATCACGTGCTCGAACTGGATTTCGTGCTGATGGGCGGCGAGCGGCTGCACAGCGACGCACTCGATGCCGAAGAACTGGAGCGCCGCTGCGCGCGGCAGGACCGCATCGGCAAGGTGTACCGCACCGCGCGACGCATCAGCGACGACAAGGCTGCGCTGATCGAAGCGAAGTTTCCGAAGCTCAACCGCTGCCTGACCGGCTACGACCTCGCGCACCTGCGCGAACCCGACGGCCGCTTCAACCTGAACAGCGTGCTGTGCGGTGCCGAGGGTTCGCTCGGCTTCGTCGTCGAGGCGAAACTCAACGTGCTGCCGATCCCGAAGGTTTCGGTGCTGGTCAACGTGCGCTACGCGGGTTTCATGGATGCGCTGCGTGACGCGCGCGCACTGCTCGCGCACGCGCCGCTGTCGATCGAGACGGTCGACTCGAAGGTGCTGATGCTCGCGATGAAGGACTTCGTGTGGAGCAGTGTGGCCGAGTATTTCCCGCAGGACGACGCACGTCCGACGCTCGGCATCAACCTGATCGAATTCAGCGGCGACGACGCGGACGACGTCGACGCACGCGTGCGCGCATTCGTCGACCATCTGCGCACCGATGCCAGCGTGGAGCGCCTGGGCCACACGCTCGCGGCCGGCGACGACGCGGTGAAGCGCGTGTATGCGATGCGCAAGCGCGCGGTCGGCCTGCTCGGCAACGTGCAGGGCGAGGCCCGCCCGCAGCCGTTCGTCGAGGACACCGCGGTGCCGCCCGAGAACCTCGCCGCATACATCGCCGAATTCCGCGCGCTGCTCGACGGCCACGGGCTGCAGTACGGGATGTTCGGCCACGTCGACGCGGGCGTGCTGCACGTGCGCCCCGCGCTCGACATGAAGGACCCGAAGCAGGCGGCGCTGGTGCGGCCCGTGTCGGATGCGGTGGCCGAGCTCACGCAGCGCCACGGCGGCCTGCTGTGGGGCGAGCACGGCAAGGGCGTGCGCTCCGAATATGCGCCGGCGTTCTTCGGCGAGCTGTATCCGTCGCTGCAGCAGCTGAAGGCCGCGTTCGATCCGCACAACCAGTTCAACCCGGGCAAGATCGCGACGCCGCCGGATCACACGATGCGGCTGCTGAAGATCGACGAAGTGCCGACGCGCGGCGACCACGACCGGCAGATCGACGAGCGCGTGTGGCAGAGCTACGGCACGGCGATGCACTGCAACGGCAACGGCGCGTGCTACAACTTCGATCCGGACGACGCGATGTGCCCGTCGTGGAAGGCGACGCGCGAACGCGTGCAGTCGCCGAAGGGGCGTGCGTCGCTGATGCGCGAATGGCTGCGCCTGCAAGGGCAGGCCGGCGTCGACGTCGTCGCGGCCGCGCGCGCACGGCAGCCGTTCCTGCGCGGCCTGGCCGCGCGCTGGCGCAACAGCCGCGCGGCGCGCAACGGCGAGGCCGATTTCTCGCACGAGGTGTACGACGCAATGGCCGGCTGCCTCGCGTGCAAATCGTGCGCCGGGCAGTGCCCGGTCAAGGTCAACGTGCCCGAATTCCGCTCGCGGTTTCTCGAGCTGTATCACCAGCGCTACCTGCGGCCTGTACGCGACTACCTGATCGGCTCGCTCGAATTCACGATGCCGTGGATGGCGCGCGTGCCCGCGCTGTACAACGGGCTGATGCGCGCCGGCTGGGTGCGCACGCTGCTCGAGCGGCACGTCGGCATGGTCGACAGCCCGCTCCTGAGCCGCTTCGATCTCGCCGCCGTGATCCGCGAATGGCGCGTGAAGCCGGCCGACCCGCAGGCGCTCGCCGCGCTGAGCGACGCGCAGCGCGCACGCAGCGTCGTCATCGTGCAGGACACGTTCACGCGCTATTTCGATACCGAGCAGCTGGCGGCGCTGATCGAGCTGGCGGCGCGCACGGGTTTTCAGGTGTGGCTCGCGCCGCTCGCGCCGAACGGCAAGGCGCTGCACGTGCAAGGCTTTTTGCGCGCGTTCGAGAAGGCGGCGATCCGCAATGCCGGGCAGCTGGCGGCGCTGGCGCGCTCGGGGGTCGCGCTGGTCGGCCTCGATCCGGCGATGACGCTCACGTATCGGCAGGAATACCTGAAGGTGACGGGGCTCGCCGATGTGCCGAAGGTGGCGCTGCCGCAGGAATGGCTGCTGCAGGCGCTGCCGGAAGCGGATGCGGGCGGCGTGCCGCGCGTCGCCGGTTCGTACCGGTTGCTGCCGCACTGCACCGAGAAGACCAATGCGCCCGACAGCGGCAAGCAATGGACACAGGTGTTCGCACGGCGCGGGTTGCGCTTGCACGTGCAGGCAACCGGGTGCTGCGGGATGTCGGGCACCTATGGGCACGAAGCGCGCAATCTCGAGACGTCGAAGACGATCTACGCGCAGTCGTGGGCGGCGCACGTCGATGCGGCGGGTGGGGAAGGCGAGGCGCTGGCGACCGGCTATTCATGCCGCAGCCAGGTGAAGCGGATGTCTTCGAAGCAGGTGCGCCATCCGTTGCAGGCGCTGCTCGATCACGTGCGGGCGGCGGAAGGATGATCGGGCGTCGCGTGGCGCGGTGCCCGTGAAACGACTTCCGTTCCGGCGTCGAGCGTCCAGCGGCAAGCGTTGAGCCGCTGTCGACGCATGCCTGCGCTCAGGCGTCGGTCTTCGCCGTTTTTCTGGAACGCGGCTTGTCCGCCGCAGGAAATACGCCGCCGCCGCGCGGCCGTTTCGGTTCGATCCGCATCTGCCGGATCACGCGCCGGAAATCGATCTCGTGCGCGGCCAGCGTGCCGATCAGTTTCGCGATGACCGCGAGGTGGGACGGGACGGTGCCCTTGCTCGAATAGTTCGTGATCGAACTTTCGTTCATCCGGATCAGGCGGGCGAACTCGCGCGCCGTCAACTGTGCCTTCCTCAACTCCTGTTGGAATTCCGCATACGCCATTGCGCACATGATGCTTCGTCTCCGTGAATCAGAAATCGGCCCGCGCGGCGCCGGCGCCGACGAGTGGCGTTCCCGTCGTGCCGGCGCCGCGGCGGGTTACATCTTCACCTGGTCGAGGAAGGTCTTCTTGCCGCTCTTGTAGCCGTAGATCGAGATGATCCCGTGCGTCAGGTCGCCCTTCGCATCGAAGGTCGTCGTGCCGATCACGCCGTCGTACTTCGTCGCCGGCATCGCCGCGAGGATCTTCGCCGGGTCGGTCGAGTTCGCGCGCTTCATCGCGTCCACAGCGATGTAGACCGCGTCATATGCGAACGGCGCATCGAACTTGATGCCCTGGTTGAAGCGCTTCTGGTACTTCGCGAGGAAGTCCGCGCCGCCCGGCATCTTCTCGAGCGCGGCGCCCGCCTGCGAGCACAGCACGTTGTCGGCTGCCGGGCCGGCCAGTTCGGCCAGCGAGTCGGTGCACACGCCGTCGCCGGACAGGATCTTCGCGCGCAGGCCGAGCTGCTTCGCCTGCTTCGCGAGCGGGCCGCCGGTGGCGTCCATGCCGCCGTACATGATCGCGTCCGGGTTCTCACCCTTGACCTTCGTCAGGATCGCGCGGAAGTCGACGGCCTTGTCGTTGGTCGCGTCGTGCGACAGCACCTTCAGGCCGAGCGCCTTCGCCTTCTTCTCGAACTCGTTCGCGAGGCCCTGGCCGTACGCGGTCGAATCGTCGATCACCGCGACGCTCTTCACGCCCTTCGCCTGCGCGTAGCTCGCGAGCGCCGGGCCTTGCTGCGCGTCGGTCGCGACCACGCGGTACGTCGTCTTGAAGCCTTGCTGCGTGTAGGTCGGGTTCGTGGCCGACGGCGAGATCTGCACGATGCCCGCGTCGCTGTAGATCTTCGACGCCGGAATCGACGTGCCCGAGTTCAGGTGGCCGATCACGGCGACGACCTTGTCGTCGACGAGCTTCTGCGCAACCTGCGTGGCTTGCCGCGGGTCGGCCGCGTCATCCTGCGCATCGAGTTGCAGCGTGATCTTCTTGCCGCCGATCGTCAGGCCCTTTGCGTTGATTTCCTCGACCGCGAGGCGCGCACCGTTCTCGTTGTCCTTGCCGAGGTGCGAGATGCCGCCCGTCGTCGGTTCGACGCTGCCGATCTTGACGACCTGGTCGGCCATCGCGCCCGACGCGGCCGCGAATGCGGCGGCAGCCAGTGCGACGGTGATCAGGGGTTTGCAGCGCATGCCGACAGTGCTTCGTTCCATCTGCCATCTCCGATTTGAATGATCGTTCTATTGGACGTCTCGACCGTCCGACGGCGAGGCCGGGGCGATCGGACGAGTCTCCATACCCATCATGGGCTTCACTTGCATCGCGTCCTGCCCGTCGGCGTGATGCCCGGATGAGCGGGCCGGGGCCTGACGGCGTGCAATTCGTATGAATATATATGAAGCCGATTTTGCGCGCTGCAGCGAATCGCGCCACGGGGCGGGCGCGGCAAGGCCTGCGCCCGAAATCCGGAGGCGCCGGACGCCGGAAATCGTGCGCCGCGGCACGCGATGGATTGCGATTCGCTGTCGACGGCCTTACGGCCGCATCCATTATTCGGCCGACGGCCGGGGCGAAGCCATGGACACTGATGCGCGGTCAATCCGGAACTGTTCGGTCGATTTGTCTGCACAGTTTGGACGGTTGTAAATGCGCATCCGGTTGAGCTACCGGGTTTCATCGGGATCGACGCCCCTATTGATGCAACTAACGGTCAAGCCCCGGCGGCGCTGGCGAACTGGCGCGAGTCGACAGTCCGCGCCATCCGATCGGCTTTGCAGATGCCGGGGTTCATCCGACCGGTTTGCTTGACGAGCGTCGGGCTGACTGTACCGGCCCGATGCGGCGTTGCGCCTAAGCGCGTCCGCGCAACGCCACGAAGATCACGCCGGCGATCGCCAGCAGGCCGCCGCACACCGTCTCGATCCCGGGCCGCTCGCCCGTCAGGACCATCGACAGGGCCGTCGCGACCGCCGGCGTCAGATAGAGGAAGTTGGCGGCGCGCGCCGCGCCGAAGTAGCCGAGTGCGAAGGTCCAGGTCGCGTAGCCCAGCGCGGCCGGGAAGATGCCGAGCATCAGGACGGCCAGCGTCGTATCGCGCGACCCGCTGCCCAGTGCCCCGAGCGCGCCGGGCAGCCACGGCGCGAGCAGCAGCGCGCCGGCCAGCAGCGTGTAAGCGGTGCAGGCCAGCGCGCCGTATACCGGAATCAGCCGCCGCTGCAGCACGAAGTAGCTGGCCGAACACAGGGCCGCGCCGAGAATCAGCGTGCTGCCCGCGCCGAGGACGAGGCCGCCCGGTTGCCCGCGCGCGATCACTGCGATGCCGGCGAGGCTGACGAGCGAGCCGAGCCAGCCCCAGCGATTGAAGCGCTCGCCGAGAAACACGGCGGCCAGCAGGGCCGTGAAGATCGGCAGGGTGTTCACGATGAAGCTCGCCGCGCCGGCCGACACGGTCTGCTCGCCGGTATTGAGCAGCGCGTTGTACAGCGCGATGCCGAGAAAGCCGCACAGCAGGAAGCGCAGCGCATCGCTCCGGGTCGGCACGCGCGGCCGCCGCGCCACCAGCCACGCGACGATCAGCACGGCCGCGGTGGCGAAGCGTGCCGCCGCGAGCTGAAGCGGGGTCAGGCCATGCAGGCCGATCCGGATGAACGGGAAAGCGGACGCCCACGAAACGATCGTGAAGGCGACCGCGCCGGCCGCGACCAGCGGCTGCCGCGCAGTGCGCGACGACGGTGTGGAGAGTGTGTTCATGCGGCGATGATGCGGCGTCGCGAGATGTTAAGCTAGCGCACAGATCAGCAATCAGATATGAAGATGATTCACAGCTCGAGCCGGCGGCCGGCCGGCGCTTCAGCCCGCGCGAAGCGTGGCGCGGCGTTGCCCGCCGCGGCGCCGGCGCCGGCGCCGGCTTCGCGGCCGCCGCTCGCGAGCCTGGAGACGGTGTGCACGGTCGCGCGCGAGGGTTCGTTCCTGGCCGCCGCCGACGTCTCCGGCGTGACGCACGGCGCGATCAGCCGGCGGGTGGCCGCCGTTGAAAACTGGCTCGGCCTGAAGTTGTTCGAACGTCATGCGCGCGGCGTGCGCCTGACGCCGGACGGGCAGCGCTTCGTCGGCCGGATCGAACAGGCGTTCGCGATCATCGACAGTGCGGCCGACCAGTGGCGTTCGCCGCGCGCGCCGCGACTGGTCAGGATGAGCGTGGTGCCGGCGTTCGCGCAGCTGTGGCTGTTCGAGCGGCAGCATGCGCTCGAGAGCGAGGCACCCGCGTTGCAGATCGAACTCGGCATCGATCTTCGCAACGTGGATATCGCCGGCGGCGAAGCGGACCTGTCGGTCCGGTACGGGCGCGGCAACTGGCGCCAGCTCGAAACCCGTGCGTTCATGCCGGAGCGGCTCTATCCGGTCGCGCATCCGCGGCTCGCCGCGCAACTGGCTGCGGAGCGCCGCCGGCGCGGCGATGCCGCATTGCTCGACATGCCGTTGCTGCACGATTCCGATGTGACCGGCTGGCGCACGTGGTTCGATGCGTTGGGCGTGCCGTTCAAGCCGCGCGCGCAGGACCGCCGGTTCGAGGATTACAACCTCGTGCTGGCCGCGGCCGAGGCCGGGCTCGGCGTGGCGCTGGCGCGCGTACCGCTCGCCGACGCCTATCTCAAGCGCAGCGAACTCGTGCGCGTGAGCTGCCACGAGGTCGATTCGGTGCTCCGGTATTACTTCGTGCACGCGAAGGGGGAGAATCGGCCGGAGGTGCTGGCGTTGATGGAGCGGATGCGGGCGGCGGTGGCGGCAGGCAAGTGAGCGAAATGGAAATGGTCGTGGCGACCCGCCACGGCGGGCCGGCTGGTGCGAAGGACGCGGTGTGCGATTCGAGGCACTAGGCCGGCGGCGCCGGATCGACGACAATGCGTCCGCGAAAAACGATGAGGTGGAGAGATGAACGAAAATCGGAAATGTATGCATCCGTGCGGGTGCAAGCGAGGTCAACAATGAACAGGCCGGACAAATCGTCGAAAGCGCGTGCAGCGCTCGACCAGCTTTTTTCGGGCATGGCGCCCGCGGACGAGACGCGCGCGTCGCGGCCCGGCAACCCGTTCGAAGCGAACGCAAACGAGGCATCCGCCGGCACGGGCGTGCGCGGCGGGATCGAAGTCACGCTGTCGACCCGGATTCAGCTGCGCGGTTATCCGAACGCGGACGCATTCATGAAGCGCATGGCCGAAGCGTGGGGGCTGGATTGGGGGATGTACGACAGCGTCAAGGCCATCGCGACGCTGCCCGCCGGATGGCGAGCGCGCCGGCTTCCGGAAGTCACGCAGATCGTCGACGGGCACGACGTGCTGCGCGCGGAGAGCAGCCTGCAGGGCGGCGAGATGTCGTACCTGAAAGTGCATCCGCGGTACTACATCGACGCACGCAAGGGGTTCGGCTGGGGCAAGTCGTCGAAGGCGTCCGACGATCCGGATCTCGACGGGCCCGACTGGAACTGCTTCGTGGTCGATCGCGAGAAGTCCATCGAAGTGCATGAATTGACGACCTCGTCGCTGAAAGCCGACATGGACAACGCACGGGCGACCTTGCTGAAATGGCTGGACGAAAACTATCCGAAGCATCGCGATCCGTTCGCTTACTGGACGGATTGCGAACGGGCGTCGTGATGTTGCGTGGCTGCCCGGTTCGGCATCGCGGGCACATGCTGCCCGGCCGGCGCCGGAGCGGGGGCGGCACACGCTGCTTCGATTCCTCGGCCGGTTGCGCCGGGGGCGCCAGTTGAAACGCGCGAGTGTCGTCCCGATTCTCTGGGCGGCGTTCGCCGCGGCGGTCGGCTCGACCGTCGTCGAGCTGCTGCTCTGGCCGATCGCCGGCGATGATGCCATCGGGAACCTGCTGCGCGACGCACGCCTCACGGCCGCCATCGTGATGGGGCGCCGCGTGCTCGACGTGTCCGCCGGCTTCGATCCGCTGGTCATGGCGGTGGCGACCTTCGTGCATCTGGTGCTGTCGCTGGTCTATGCGGCCGTGCTGGCGAAAACGATCCGCACCCTGTCGCTCGCGGCCGCGCTACTCGCAGGCGGCGCGTTCGGCCTCATCCTGTACGGCGTCAACCTGTACGCCTTCACCGCGATCTTCCCGTGGTTCGTTCCGGTCCGTGGTGCGATCACGCTGGTGGCCCATCTGGTATTCGGGATCACGGCGGCAGCGGCTTACCGCTTCGCGAGGCGCTAGGCCGGCGCCGGCCGCCAGCCGCGGCATCGACTGTCGAAGGTTCCCGCGTCGGTCAATCGCACCAGACCCCTGGAATAAGCACGCGCGCCGCATCGTTCAGCAGGCAGGAGACCTTGTACGAAGCGGCGGCGCGTTACCGCCGCGTGGTGAATCGTGCGTGAGCAATCCGATGTGTCGGGCGCCGTCAGCGGCGCCACGCGATCGAGTGGTCGGGGGCAATCAGGAGCCGATCATGTGCAACTTGTTTCGAGCCGGGATAGGTATCGTCTGTCTCGGCTGTTCCGCGGCGGTCTTCGCGCAAACGTACGACGATCTGGCGGACGACACGGCCAACTGCCGTGCAGTCGTCGCGCGAGCGAACATCGACGGCACGGACCAGCAAATCGTGGGGCGTGCGTGCCTGCAGGACGACGGCACATGGCAGTTCGTGCAGAGTCCCGATGGTAGTGTTTTATGGTATCCGGCGGTGGACTACCCGTATGCCGACCTGGGGTACTGGGGGCCGCCGCTTTTCATCGGCGCGGGCGTGAGCTTCGTCTTCATCGATCGTTTCCACCACTTCCACCATTTCCACCATTTCGATCCGGTCGTTCACGTCAACGGGATCGAACATCGCCGCTTCGGCGTGCCGATCGGCGCCGGTTTTCGCCATGGCGCGTTCCCGGTCGGCGCGCATCGCGAATTCGGCGGAATGCATGCGTTCGGCGGCATGGGCGGGGCGGGGGGCATGCGGCGACATTAGGCGTGCATTTCCGGCTTGATCGTGTGCCTTCTTCCAGCTGCGCCAGGCATGAGTGCGCTTACAGGATCGACGCGAGTCTCGGCACGCGGAGCAGGAGGCCGGCAATCAGGTAGCACGTGACGCAGGCGACACCGCCGGTCACGGCGAACTTCAGGAACGGCGACGCCGGCACGGTTCGCCATACGAGGGCGATACCCACCAGCACCGGGGGATGGATGATGTAGATCGTGTACGCGCGCCGGGACAGCGACCGCCATGCGCCTGTCAGTCGATCGAAGCGCCGCTGGAAACGGCTGGCAAGAAACAGGCTCGTTCCCCACGCGACCAGCGGCTCCCAGAATGCGTAGATCACGTCCTGCGGGCGGCCGCGCAATGCAGGAACGTGCTTGGCGAGCAGGTAAGCGACCGGCAGGACAGGGAGTGCCAGCAGTGCGATGCGCCACCACAGTCTGACCTGCCGTGCCGGCAGGTGCTCGATCCAGTGCACGCGCGCGGTCCGGCACCCGGCTGCGTACAACACGACGTAACTCGCGAAGTAGCCGAGCTGCAGCCCCCATACGTTGGTACCTACCGGCCATCGCGACCGCAGCGCGAGTGCCGCGATACCCGTGAGCAACGCCGCGGCGGCCAACGTCCTGTCGGAAGGAAAGGGGTTGCGGGCGGGGCGGTTCGTATCGCGCGCCACGGTGCGCCGGAAGGCGATGTGCCAGAGTGCTGCGGCTGCGCTGAACATCAGCAGCGCCTCGGCGAACCACATCGGGCCGTTCTCGAACGTGCCTTTGCGCCACAGGCGGCCCAGCGTATCCGCGAACGGGTGGCCTGCGCCCGATTGCGCCAGGGCGATCGTTGCCGGGCCGATCACGAAGCCGTACACCAGCAGAGGCAGGCCGAGCCTGATGAACCGGTCGGTGAGGAAACGGGCGGCGCCCTTGCGATCGATGGACGGCGACGTGTAATAACCGGCCAGGAAAAAGAACAGGCCCATGAAAAAGGCCTGGTTGATCGCGCAGAAGAGCGTCAGCAGTGCGGATTCCACGGACGGCCCGGCAGCCACCTCGTGGTAGTACCACCCGCCGAGCGCGCCGTATGTGATCGCGCAGTGGTGAAAGACCACCAGCAACGTCAGGCACGCGCGCAACGCGTCGAGGCCGGCGTTTCGATGGACGGCTGCCGCCGTGTCCTGCTGAAAAGCGAAGTCGACCGGAATATCCTGAGCGCTCATCACGTTGCCTGCGTGGTTGGTCAGCGATGACCCGCCTGGCGACGATCCTGGTCGCGACGACGCATGCAAATCCGGCGGGCGTACAGGTCGGCACCCTACACCGTTGTTCTTTCAACCATCCAACAAGCCGCCTGCCGTTGGCGTGGCGCCCGCTCAGTCGAGCTTGCCCCGCAGGTCGTCGAACGGAATCATCACGTGCGTGCGATACGCGGGCCGCGCTTTCAGCCGTTCATACCATGCTTGCACGTGCGGCAGGTCCGGCCGGGCGATGTCGAGCTCGAAATAGCGATACAGATGCGTGCCGGCCGCGATGTCGGCGAGCGTGAGCGTGTCGCCCGCGAGAAACGGTTGCCCGGCCAGCACCGCATCGAGCGTGCGGAAGTATTGCGCGCACTGCGCGATGCTTTGCTCGACGCGCGCCGTGTCGCGCTGCTCGGGCGGCGTCCGGTAGAAGCCCCGGAACACGCCGTTCAGGAACGTCGGCTGCAGCGTGGTTTGCGACCAGTCCATCCAGCGGTCGGCGCGCGACTGTTCGGCCGGATCGTCGTGCCAGAAACCGGGGCGCCCGTAACGCGCGGCGAGGTAGCGCAGGATGCTGTGCGATTCCCAGACGACCGTGCCGCCGTCGTCGATTACGGGCACGCGCCCGTGCGGGTTCATCGCGAGAAATCCGGGCGTGTCGAGCACGCCGAACTGCTCGCCGGCCGGCACGTGCCGATGCTCAAGCGCGAGCTCGTCGACGAGCCACATCACCTTCTGGACGTTGAATGCATTGCGGCGCCCCCATACGGTCAGCATGCCGGCCTCCTTGTGTCGTGCGGAACGTGAACGCGGACAGTGTAAACGCCGCAGGCGCGCACCGCGGTGCGCGCCTGCCGGCTGTCGTCCGTCGCTGTCGTCGCCTGGCGGCGACGCGATCAGAACTTGTGGCGAATCCCGACGATCGCGAGTTCCTGCGTATCGGTGCCGGAGTTCACGCCGTACGAGCCGACCGACGCGGCGGCCTTCACGACCGCGCCGTTCGCGTTGAGCGTGTTGCCGCTCGCCTTCTGGTAGCCGAACAGCGCATAGAGGTCGGTGCGCTTCGACAGCGCGTAGTCCGCGCCGAGGTTGACCTGGTTGTAGTGCGCGGAAGACGGGCCCGTCAGCGACGTGTAGTTGTAGCCGACACCCGCACGCAGCGCCGGCGAGAACTGCCAGTTGAAGAACGCGGAGCCGTTGTTGAACTTCGCGTTCTGGCTGAACGCCGACAGCGTGTCCGCGCCGTACTGCGTATTCGAATACGCGAGGCCGAAGGTGGCGGGCCCGGCCACGTACTGGCCGGCCACACGCACGATCTGGATCGACTTCGCGCTCGAGAAGCCCTGGTTGATCACGGTGTTGAACAGCGTGTCCGAGCTGCTCGACCACGTGCGCACGCCGTTCGCGACCGAGGAGCCGCCGTTCGCGTAGAAGAAGCCCGCGCCGAGCGACAGCGGGCCGTTCGCGTAGCTTGCGCCGAAGCTGTACGTGCGGCCGCTGCCGGTGGCGCCCGCGACGCCGCCGAAGCCGTACAGGCCCTCGAACTGGAAGCCCGAGATCAGCGGGCTCGTGTATTTCACCGAGTTGCTGACGCGCAGGCTGTTGTCGTAGTTGTCGAGGTCGCCCGGCGTCGCGAACACGCCGCCGAAGTAGTTGTCCTGAGTAAGGCCCTGCACGAGGTCGACGACCGGATCGTACTGGCGGCCGAGCGTGACGGTACCGTACGTGCTGCTCGCGAGGCCGACGACGGCCTTGCGGCCGAATTCGCGGCTGCCCTGGCCGAGTGCGCCCGTGCCGATGTTGAAGCCGTTCTCGAGCTGGAACAGCGCGGCCAGGCCGCCGCCGAGATCCTCGGTGCCGCGCAGCCCCCAGCGGCTGCCGGACAGGTTGCCGCTGCTGAACTTGACGAGGCTCGACGCATTGCTGCCGTTCGCGTTCTGCGCGTTGTGGACATAGGCGATGCCCGCATCGGCGATGCCGTACAGCGTGACGCTGCTTTGCGCGTGGGCGCCGGCGGCGAAGAGCGCGGCCGGCAGCGCGAGCAGTGCGAATGAACGGACTGGTTTCATTGTTGAATTCCCCCGTTGGTCGATTGGTCTGACGAGTCGGTGAACGATACGGACAGCGCATCGTCGAGGGAACCAATAAATTGTCGGATCGTTATGAGGCGGCGCGGAGATGGATGCGTGCGCAACCGGCCGGCGGCCGGTGCGTGGGGACGTTATGCGTCGTGCCGCCGCGACGCGTTTTTCAGCACGAGCGTCATCAGTTGCCGGCGCGAATCGACGCCGAGCTTTGCGAAGGCGCGCTTCGCGTACGTGTCGACGGTGGACGTCTTGAGCCCCATCGATTGCGCGATGGCCGCCGAGGTCATGCCCTGGATGAACGATGCGCATACGTGCATCTCGCGCGCGGTCAGGCGTTCGTGCCATTCCGGCAGCCATTGCGCGACGAGGTCGGGATCGAGCTCGTCGCGCGGCGCGTCGTCCGCGGAGATCGCGCCGAGCAGGCGCTTGTGCGTGGACGCCAGCGGCAGCACGACCTGTGAAAGCTGCTTCAGCAGGCTCAGTTCCTTCAGCGAAAACGGCGGCAGCCGCCGCGAGCGCGCGATCGAGATCGAGTAGCGCGTGCCGCCCGTCACGCCCGCGATCACGCATTCGTCGTGAATGTCGCCGGCGTCGAAGAACAGATGCCGGAGTTCGCTCGCCACGCGCTGCGCGGATACCTGCAGCAGCTGCACGTCGTTTTCGGTTTCGATCGCCGCGTACGTTGCATCCTCGCTCGCGTAGCTGCGGTAGTAGTGGCGCATGACCTGCGCGATCAGCTCGGGCTCGCGGCCGAAGCTGCCGATCCAGCCGACGTTGCGCCGGCCCGACGACGGGCCGCGCTCGTAGTCGAGATGCACGGCGTCGAAATCGACGTAGCGCACGAGCGTGTCGTAGACGGCGCGCATGAACTGCGGCGTCCCGACGGCCTGGGCGATGTCGCCCAGCGTTTCGGTCACGAACGCGACGTGGCTCAGCGGGAGATCGGGGGCGGGCAGCGCAGCGTTCATGACGTCGGGTGTCGAGGAATTTCCGGTGGCGCTACGGGTATCACGAATATTTTCGACTGCCTACACGGGAATCTACCCAAACGGGGCCGGTCGACGTCGCCGTTTGTCCCGGTTTTCAGGACTGACGCTGCCGGCCGCGATCTCTACATTGCCTCTTGTGCCGAACACCGCCTGACGGCGTTGACGCGAATCCCGACCCGGACCGGGCGCAACGGCCGATCGCCATCACAAGGAGAATCCCCATGCGTATCCGTATCCGTCGTCAACCGGCGTTGCGCGTCGCGCTCGTCACGTCGGCGGCGCTGGCCTGCGCGGCCAGCCTGCGCGCCCATGCCGGCGATGCCAACCTGAACGTGTACAACTGGTCGGAGTACGTCGCGAAGGACACGGTGCCCACTTTCGAGAAGCAGTCGGGCGTCAAGGTGCGCTACGACAGCTACGACAGCGACGATACGCTGCAGACCAAGCTGCTCGCGGGCAGCTCGGGCTACGACATCGTCGTGCCGACGTCGAACTATCTCGCGCAGCAGATCCAGGCCGGCGTGTACCAGAAGCTCGACAAGTCGAAGCTCCCGAATCTCGCGAACCTCGACCCGGTGCTGATGAAGATGGTCGCGAAGGCCGACCCGGGCAACCAGTACGGCGTGCCATGGGCATGGGGCACGACGGGTATCGGCTACAACGTCGAGGCGGTCAGGAAGCGGCTCGGCGACAACGCGCCGACCGACAGCTGGGCGCTGCTGTTCGACCCGGCCAACGCGGCGAAGCTGAAGGGCTGCGGCATTTCGCTGCTCGACGCGCCGGACGCCGCGTTCGCGGCGGCACTGCAGTACCTGGGCAAGGACCCCGAGAGCAAGAACCCGGCCGACTACCAGGCGGCCTACGATGTGCTGAAGAAGATCCGCCCGTACGTGACGCAGTTCAGCTCGGCCGGCTACGCGGACGACCTCGCGAACAACGATGTGTGCGTCGTGCTCGGCTGGTCGGGCGACGTCGGCGTCGCGCGGCGGCGCACGCTGGACGCGAAGCGCTCGTACGAAATCCGCTACGTGAATCCGAAGGAAGGCGGCCTGCTGTGGTTCGACGTGATGGCGATCCCGAAGGATGCGCCGCATCCGGAAGCCGCGCTGAAGTGGATCAACTACATCGAGGAGCCGAAGACCAACGCGGCGATCACGAACGAGATCTTCTACCCGAGCGCCAACAAGGCCGCGCGCGCATTCGTGACACCGGTGATCGCGCAGGACACGAGCGTCTACCTGTCCGATGCCACGATCGCGAAGACGTCGCTCGCGATGCCGCGAAGCGCCGACATCGCACGGATGCAGAACCGGCTGTGGCTGCAGCTGAAGTCGGGCGGTTGAGGGAGGCGACGATGATCCATACGCTCCCTGCCGCGTCGGTGGCGGCCGGCATGTGCCGCGATGCGGACGCCTTCGTCCGCATCGAAAACGTCGTGAAGAAATTCGGCGACAGCACGGCCGTCGACAACGTGAACCTGACGATCGCTAAGAACGAGCTGTTCGCGCTGCTCGGCAGCTCGGGCTGCGGCAAGTCGACGCTGCTGCGCATGCTCGCCGGGCTCGAGACGGCCACCTCCGGCAAGATCTTCGTCGACGGCGAGGACCTCGCGTCGCTGCCGCCGTATCGCCGCCCGGTGAACATGATGTTCCAGTCGTACGCGCTGTTCCCGCACATGACGGTCGAATCGAACGTCGCGTTCGGCCTGAAGCAGGAAGGCACGCCGAAGAACGAGATCCGGGAACGCGTGGCCGACGCGCTCGCGCTCGTGCAGATGAGCAAGTACGCGAAGCGCAAGCCGCATCAGCTCTCCGGCGGCCAGCAGCAGCGCGTCGCGCTGGCCCGCTCGCTGGTCAAGCGCCCGAAGCTGCTGCTGCTCGACGAGCCGATGTCCGCGCTCGACAAGAAGATCCGCCAGAAGACCCAGCTCGAACTCGTGAACATCATCGAGAAGGTCGACGTGACCTGCGTGATGGTCACGCACGACCAGGAAGAGGCGATGACGATGGCGAGCCGCCTCGCGGTGATGAGCGAGGGCAAGATCGTGCAGATCGGCTCGCCCGGCGAAGTCTACGAATACCCGAACAGCCGTTTCTCGGCCGAATTCATCGGCTCGACCAACCTGTTCGAGGGACGCGTGGTCGAGGACGAACCCGACCACATCTTCGTCGAAAGCGACGACCTCGAGGCGCGCATGTACGTGAGCCACGGCGTGACGGGCCCGCTCGGGATGCCGGTCGGCATCTCGGTGCGTCCGGAACGCGTGCACGTGTCGCGCGAGAAACCGGGTTCGAAACACAACTGGGCGCGCGGCGTCGTGACCGACATCGCGTACATGGGCAGCTACTCGCTGTACCACGTGCGCCTGCCGAGCGGCAAGACGGTGGTGTCGAACCTGTCGAGCTCGCACCTGATGAACGACAACGCGCCGGCGTGGAACGACGACGTGTTCGTGTCGTGGTCGCCGGCCAGCGGCGTCGTGCTGACGCAGTGAGGACGCCACGATGAGAACCTCCGCTTCCACTTCGTCCGCGCCGGTGTCTGCCGGCGCGGCGAGCACCGGCGCCGGCCGCGCGCGCCCGGGCCGTTTCTCGATGCTGTCGCGCTTCCTGCCGTCGGGCCGCAGCGTCGCGATCGGCGTGCCGTTCGTGTGGCTCGCGATCTTCTTCGCGCTGCCGTTCGTGCTGGTGCTGAAGATCAGCTTCGCCGACCAGGTGATGGGCATCCCGCCGTACACCGCGCTCGCGCGGCTGGAGGCCGGCACCGTGCAGGTCGCGCTGTCGCTGAAGCATTACGCGCTGCTGCTGCAGGACGACCTGTACCTGAACACCTACGTCAGTTCGCTGAAGATGGCGGCCTCGTCGACGCTGATGTGCCTGCTGGCCGGGTATCCGATCGCCTACTTCATCGCGCGCTCGACGCCGGCTCGCCGCAACCTGCTGATGATGGCCGTGATGCTGCCGTTCTGGACGTCGTTCCTGATCCGCGTCTACGCGTGGGTCGGCATCATGAAGGACGACGGGCTGCTGAACCACGCGCTGGCGGCGCTCGACGTGATCGCGACACCGCTGCGCCTCTATCACACCGACGCGGGCGTCTACATCGGGATGGTCTATTCGTACCTGCCGTTCATGGTGATGCCGCTGTACGCGCATCTCGTGAAGATGGATCTCACGCTGCTCGAGGCCGCGAGCGATCTCGGCGCAACGCCGTGGTCCGCGTTCTGGCGCATCACGCTGCCGTTGTCGCGCAACGGCATCGTCGCGGGCAGCCTGCTGGTGTTCATTCCGGCGGTCGGCGAATACGTGATCCCCGAACTGCTCGGGGGCGCGAACACGCTGATGCTCGGCCGCGTGATGTGGGACGAGTTCTTCAACAACATGGACTGGCCGATGGCGTCCGCCGTGACGGTGACGATGGTGCTGCTGCTGCTCGTGCCGATGGCGCTGCTCCATTACAGCCAGACCGAAGCGGAGGCAAAACCGTGACCCGCGCGAATCGCATCCTGTCCGCGTGCGTGCTGGGCGCGGGCTTCCTGTTTCTGTACGTCCCGATCGTCAGCCTGGTCGCGTACTCGTTCAACGCGTCGAAACTGGTGACGGTGTGGTCGGGTTTCTCGCTGAAATGGTATGGCGCGCTGCTGCACGACGACGAGCTGCTGACGGCCGCGTGGCTGTCGCTGAAGATCGCGCTGCTGACGGCCACCGCGTCGGTCGCGATCGGCACCTGGGCCGGTTTCGTGCTCGCGAGGATGGGGCGCTTTCGCGGCTTCACGCTGTATGCCGCGATGATCAATGCGCCGCTCGTGATTCCGGAAGTGATCCAGGGCATCTCGCTGCTGCTGCTGTTCGTCGCGATGCAGCAGGCGTTCGGCTGGCCGGCCGGGCGCGGCTGGCTGACGATCTGGATCGGCCACGTGATGCTGTGCCTGTCGTTCGTCGCGGTGATCGTGCAGTCGCGCGTGAAGGAGCTCGATCGCTCGATCGAGGAGGCCGCGCTCGATCTCGGCGCGCGGCCGTGGAAGGTGTTCTTCGTGATCACGCTGCCGCTGATCGCGCAGGCGCTGGTGTCCGGCTGGCTGCTGGCGTTCACGGTATCGATCGACGACGTGATCCTGTCGGCGTTCCTGTCCGGCCCCGGGTCGACGACGCTGCCGCTCGTCGTGTTCTCGCGCGTGCGGATGGGGCTCAACCCGGAGATGAATGCGCTCGCCACGGTGTTCATCACGGTCGTGACGATCGGTGTCGTCGTCGTGAACCGCGCGATGCTGGCCCGCGAGCGGCGGCAGGCGCGCGACATGCGTACGTGGCGAGCATCATCCGCACCCGAGGTGCCCGACACCCCCGCGTCGCCGTCCGCCATGCCGCCCGCGAGCGCGCCGGCCCCACGGCCGCTGCACGACCGCATCCCGCATCCCACGAAGTGACGAACGACCAGGAGACATTCGATGAAAAAGAAGATGCTCTGCGCGCTGATCGCCGGAGCGCTACCGGGGCTGGCCGCGGCGAATTCGAGCGCCGACCAGATCCGCACACTGCAGCAGCAGATCGCCGTGCTGCAACGGCAGATGGGCGCGCTGCAATCGCAGCTCGCCGCGAAGCCATCGGCCACGCCGGCCGCATCGGTCGCATCGGCCGCATCGGTCGCGGCGAACGCTGCGAACGCTGCGAACGCTGCGAACGCGGCGAACGCTGCGAACGCGACGACCGGTGCGGCGGCTGACCCGTCCGCACCCGGCTACGGGCAAGCGCCGGCCGTGCTGACCAACGACGACGTGTCGGAAATCCGGCAGCAGGTCGCCAATCAGCAGCTGAAGGTCGACTCGCTGACCGACGCCGCACGCACGGGCCCGATCGCGGGGCTGTCGGTGACGGGCTATCTCGACCCGACGTACCTGTACAACCGCGGTGGCGGCACCTCGTCGTTCCAGTTCGCGAACCATGAAAACGCGTACACCTACTACAACAGTACGTTCGGCGACGTATTCCTCGACATCAAGAAGACGTTCGGTGTCGGCCCGAGCGCACCGTCCGCGGAAATCACGCTGATGCCGAACCGCGGCGCGGGCCTGTCGATGATGACGGGCAGCGGCGCGAGCGGGCTCGACATCGTGAACACGGCGGTCGTCACGGTACCGCTGTCGGGCACGACGGCGTTCGTCGGCGGGCTCGTGACGGGGTTCGGCGGCTACGAGTACCAGCAGTCGAGCCAGATGCTCACGCTCACGCACAACCTGTTGTACGACTTCTCCGATCCGGGCTCGTCGATCGGCGCGGGCGTCAACTACCAGAGCGCGGACGGCCACTGGGCGTGGAAGTTCTTCGTCGGCAACGAGCAGTTCCGCAGCGCGGGCGCGGTGACACAGACCGGCGTCAACGCGTTCGGCGACCCGATCACGACGAGCAACAAGGTGCCGACCTTCACCGCGCGTGTCGATTATCTGCGCGGCAGCGCGCTCGATGTCGGCGGCTCGATCAGCATCGGCCGACAGACGCTGCCGAGCGCGGTCGATCCGGCGACCGGCAACGTGCGCTACGGCGTGGGCGGCAATGCGCCGAGCGCATACGGCGCGTTCTTCTTCGGCGAAGCCGATGCGACCTACACGCTCGCCGACGCGCAGTACAACGCCGAGTTCGACTACGGCCAGCAGCAGCACGGCGCGTTCAACGGCGGGCTCGCGCAGTGGTTCGGGCTGTCGCTGCTCGCGCACCGCAAGTTCAACGCGCCGGTGGTCGGCCGCATGGGCGCGACGCTGCGCTACGACCTGCTCGTGAACCGGAAGAACGGCGGCGGCGGATCCTCGATCGGCCTGAACGGCAACGGGATGGATCCGTACAACGGCTTCGGCATCGATGCGGACTGCCTCGCGCTGTCGAAGGCGAACGGCGGTGTCGGCTTCGAGTGCAAGGGCACGACGCGGCAGGCCGCCGCGTTCGACCTGCTGTTCTACCCGACCCAGCAAGTGACGGTGAAGGTCGAATACCGGCACGACTGGGCGAGCAACAAGGTCTTCCTGCGCCACGACGGGTCGTACGAGAAGTCGAACGACCTGCTCGCCACCCAACTCATCTACGCGTTCTGACGCGACGCTGTTCGCGAGTCTTGCACATGCTCAAGTTCGAAAACCAGCAACATGTTCAGTCCTACTATTCAGCGACCGCCAACGACCGCGCACGGCATCCGTCGCTCGACGGGGCCGTGACGGCCGACGTCTGCGTGATCGGCGGCGGGCTCACGGGCCTGTCCGCGGCACTCGAGCTCGCCGAGCGCGGCCATTCGGTCGTGCTCGTCGAGGCGTCGAGGATCGGCTGGGGCGCGAGCGGACGCAACGGCGGCCAGCTGATCGCCGGGTACGCGTGCGACATCGATACGTTCTCGGCCTGCCTGCCGGAAGACGACGTGCGGCGCGTATGGGCGATGGGGCTGGAGTCGGTCGACATCGTCCGCCAGCGGGTCGGGCGCTACGGCATCGATTGCGACCTGACCTTCGGCTACCTGACCGCCGCGAACAAGCCGCGCCATTTCGATGCGCTGCGCGCGTGGCGCGATACCGCGGCGAAACGCTTCGGTTATCGCGGCTACGAAGTCGTCGAGCGCGCCGACATGCATCGCTTCGTCGCATCGGATCGTTACGTCGGCGGCCTGCGCTACGAAGGCAGCGGCCACCTGCATCCGCTGAACTACACGCTCGGCCTCGCGCGGGCGGCGCGCGAGGCCGGCGTGACGATCCACGAGGACACGACCGCGCTCGCGCTCGATCGTGCCGCGCCGCATCACCGCGTCACGTGCGCGCGCGGGCACGTGGATGCCCGTCATGTCGTGCTGGCCTGCAACGCGTACCTGGGGCGGCTGGCCCCCGCGCTCGCGCGCAAGATCATTCCGGTCGCGACGTACCTGATCGCGACGGAACCGCTCGGCGACGCGCGCGCGGCCAGGACGATGCCGGCCGATGCGGCGGTCTGCGACACCCGTTCGGCGCTCGACTATTTCCGGCTGACGCGTGACCGCCGGCTCTTGTGGGGCGGCAAGGCCAGCAGCTCGACGAATACGCCGCGCGACCTCGCGGCCGCGATGCGGCGCGACATGCTGAAGACGTTCCCGCAGCTGGCCGATGTGCGGATCGACTATGCATGGGGCGGCCTGATCGACGCGACGATGAATCGCGCGCCGCATTTCGGCAGGCTCGAGCCGACCGTGTATTTCGCGCAGGGATTTTCCGGGCACGGCGTCAACGTGGCGGGCCTCGCGGGGCGGCTGATCGCGGAAGCGATCGACGCGCAGGCCGCGCGCTTCGACCTGTTCGGCCGGATTCGCCATCGCGACTTTCCGGGCGGGCGCGCGCTGCGCACGCCGATGCTGGCGCTTGCGATGACCTGGCACCGGATGATGGACCTGCTCTGATGCGCGCGGGGCGGCTCGCCCGCGCGGCACCGAAACGTTTCGATTCACTCATGCCCTGGAGGCACACATGACCAACATCACGACTCTCGTCGACCTGATGCAGGCACCGGCGAAGCTCACGCAGAGCCGCGTGCCGAGCGGGCTGCTGCTCGACGGCAATCCGCTGCAGACGCTGTCGCACCACTACATCAGCCCGTGCGGGCAGTTCAGCTGCGGGATCTGGGAATGCACGCCCGGCCGCTGGACGATCGAGTACGACGAGTCCGAGTATTGCGAGATGCTGAGCGGCGTCGCGATCGTGCGCGACGCGGACGGCCGCGAGCGCGTGCTGCGCGCCGGCGACCGGTTCGTGATTCCACCGGGTTTTCGCGGCACGTGGGAAGTCGTCGAAACGTGCCGCAAGATCTACGCGTCGCACGCCCCGCTGGCCGGGCAGCCGTGCGCGTAGCGCACGTCCGGTACAAGACAATCATCGAGATCAACGAGGAGCAACTCATGACCCAGGAATGGTGGCGTCTCAGCGCGGCCGAGATGGCCGAGCGCGTCGCGCGTCGCGACGTGTCCGCAACCGAACTCACGCGCAGCTGCCTGCAGCGACTCGACGCGGTGAACCCCGTCATCAACGCGATCGTCGACGTGATGGCCGACAGCGCGTTGCAGGCCGCGTCCGATGCCGATGCCGCGATCGCGCGCGGCGCACCGGTCGGCCCGCTGCACGGCGTGCCGGTGACCGTGAAGATCAACGTCGACACGGCCGGACACGCGACGACCAACGGCGTGCGCGCGTTTTCAGGGCTGGTCGCGCATGAGGACAGCCCCGTGACCGCGAACCTGCGCAAGGCCGGCGCGATCGTGATCGGGCGCAGCAATGCGCCGGCGTTTTCGTACCGCTGGTTCACCGACAACGACCTGCACGGCCGCACGTCCAATCCGTGGGATTCGTCGCTGACGCCGGGCGGTTCCAGCGGCGGTGCCGCCGCGGCCGTGGCCGCCGGTATCGGCGCGATCGCGCACGGCAACGACCTCGGCGGTTCGATCCGCTATCCGGCCTACGCATGCGGTGTCGCCGGGCTGCGGCCGAGCACCGGCCGCGTGCCGGCGTACAACCCGACGCAGTCGAAGGACCGCACGCTCGCGGTGCAGCTCGCCTCGGTGCAGGGGCCGCTCGCCCGCACGGTCGGCGATCTGCGGCTCGCGCTCGACGCGATGGCGGCAGGCGACGCGCGCGACGCTTGGTGGATGCCGGTTGCGCCGATGGCGCGCGAAACCGCGTTCCCCGCGCGCGTGGCCGTGTGCGCGGCGCTGCCGGGCGTGCCGTCCGATCCCGTGGTGGTCGATGCGATCCGGCAGGCCGCGCGCTGGCTCGAGGACGCCGGCTGCATCGTCGAGGAAGCGGTGCCGCCGCGGTTCGCCGAAGCGTGCGAGCTGTGGCTGGACCTGGTGACCAACGAAGCGCGCAGCGGCCTCGGCGACGTGATCATGCAGCACGGCGACGCCGCCATCCGTACTGCGTTCGCGAGCCAGCGCCGTCTCGCGAAGCCGCTGGATCTCGAGGGCTACATGAACGGCCTCGCGCGGCGCACCGCGTTGCTGCGCGACTGGCAGCAGTTCTTCGTGCGCCATCCGCTGCTGCTGATGCCGGTGTCGTGCGCGCGGCCGTTCGCGATCGACGCCGATCAGCACGGCGACGACGCGATGCGCGCGATCGTCGACCGGCAGGGGCCGCTGCTCGCGACCGCGCTGCTCGGGCTGCCGGGGCTGTCGGTGCCGACCGGCATCCGCGAGGGCGTGCCGACCGGCGTGCAACTCGTCGCCGGACGTTTTCAGGAGGCGCTGTGTCTCGCGGCGGGCGAAGCGATCGAGGCGCGCGCGGGCATCTTGACGCCGATCGATCCGGTTACCGGATCGTGATGCGGGACTTTTCACGAGGATACGCATGAATCAATCGACATTCGAAGACTGGCAGGCCCGCGCGGCCGCGCTGCGGATCGAAGGGCGCGCGTTCGTCGACGGCGCCACCCGCCACGCGCAAACCGGCGCGACCTTCGCCTGCTTGAGCCCGATCGACGGTCGTGTGCTCGCGCACGTGGCCGATTGCGGCGCCGACGACGTCGACCTCGCGGTGGCGGCCGCGCGCCGCGCGTTCGACGCGGGCGTGTGGGCCGGGCTGAACCCGCGCGCGCGCAAGGCGGTGCTGCAGCGCTGGGCCGCGCTGATGCGCGAGCACCTCGACGAGCTCGCGCTGCTCGAGACGCTCGACACCGGCAAGCCGATCGCCGATACCACCGCGATCGACGTGCCGGCCGCCGCGCATTGCGTCGAATGGTATGCGGAGGCGATCGACAAGATCGGCGGTGAAGTGGCGCCGGTCGACCCTCGGCTGGTCGGGCTCGTCACGCGCGAGCCGATCGGCGTCGTCGCGGCCGTCGTGCCGTGGAATTTTCCGCTGCTGATGGCCGCCTGGAAGTTCGCGCCGGCGCTCGCGGCAGGCAACAGCGTGGTGCTCAAGCCGTCCGAGAAATCGCCGCTCACCGCGATCCGCGTCGCGCAGCTTGCGTGCGACGCCGGCATGCCGGCGGGCGTGTTCAGCGTCGTGCCGGGCGGCGCGGAACAGGGCAGGGCGCTCGCGCTGCATCGCGACGTCGACTGCATCGCGTTCACGGGGTCGACGCGCACGGGGCAGCAGATCATGGCGTGCGCCGCGCAGTCGAACCTGAAGCGTGTCTGGCTCGAGCTCGGCGGCAAGTCGCCGAACATCGTGCTGCCCGATTGCCCCGATCTCGACCGCGCCGCGCAGGCGGCCGCCGACGCGATCTTCTTCAACATGGGTGAAGTGTGCACGGCCGGCTCGCGCCTGCTCGTGCATCGCGACATCAAGGATGAATTCGTCGCGAAGCTGGTCGACGCGTCGCGGCGCTTCGTGCCCGGGCATCCGCTCGATCCGTCGGTGACGATGGGGGCGATCGTCGATCGCATGCAGCTCGATCGCGTGATGGGTTACATCGGCGCCGGGCGCGACGAGGGGCGCCTCGTGATGGGCGGTGCGCGCGTGCGCGAGGAGCCGGGCGGGTTCTATGTCGAGCCGACGGTGTTCGAGGTGAAACCGGATGCGAGGATCGCGCGCGAGGAGATCTTCGGGCCCGTGCTGTCGGTGATCGTGTTCGACGACGTCGACGAGGCCGTGCGGATCGCCAACGACACGGAGTACGGGCTGGCCGCGGCGGTATGGTCGGCCGATCTGTCGACCGCGCATGCCGTTGCGCGGCGGCTGCGCGCCGGCACCGTGTGGGTCAACTGCTACGGTGACGGCAGCGACGACCTGAATTTTCCGTTCGGCGGCTACAAGCAGTCGGGCAACGGCCGCGACAAGTCGCTGCACGCGCTCGACAAGTACACCGAGCTGAAATCGACGGTCGTGCGGTTGTAGCGTCGGGCCGCGCGGCACGCTTGCACGGTGCCGCGCGATCCTGCGCGCGGGTCAGTGGCGTTGGTTGCCGGCGCCGAACAGGCGCGGCTGCGCGGCGTTCAACGCGTCGTCCGCTTCCGGCTGCCACGGGAACACCCCGTTGCGGTCGGGCCACAGCAACTGGACGCACGGGAACTCGTCGTTGCCGTAGAACCAGCGGTTCCAGCCGAGATGGGCTTCGTAGTGCGCCTTCTCGACCGGCATCAGCAGCGCGTTCGCGTTGCCGAAGACGGCATCCGTGACTTCGCCGACCGGCGGCGGCGTGCCGGCTGCGACCATCCGGTAGACGTCCCACAGCACGTCATGGACGATGCGCGCCGGCATCGAGAACACGATGAGTTCCGGAAAACCGTGGTTGACCCACAGCCCGGTCGTGAAAGAAAACCCGGGTGCGTCCCCTTCCGCGAACACTTCCGTGCGGAACCACCCGTGCTGACGAATCCGCTGTACGAATCGCTGCTCGTCTTCCTCGAGCACCGAATCGGGCGCGTCGAGCGCGGTGGCGATATCCGGTCGCGTGGTCATACGGGGCTCCTTGGATCTGCGTCGGGCGACGGGAAGCCGGGGGCGGGCATCCCGCCGGCGGGAATGCGACCGCGGCCTAACCGGCCGGCGATCGCCGTGCGCCATGTTGCCACAGCGGTCCCGCCTACTGCTCCGCCTTCTCCACCTCCGCCGTTTCACCGAGGAACCCGCCGCTCTGGTGCGCCCACAGCGCCGCATAGATGCCGCCGGCCTGCAGCAGTTGCTGGTGCGTGCCTTCCTCGACGATGCGCCCTTCGTCGAGCACGATCAGCCGGTCCATCGCCGCGATGGTCGACAGCCGGTGTGCGATCGCGATCACCGTCTTGCCGCTCATCAGGCCGTCGAGGCTGCGCTGGATCGCGACTTCGACCTCGGAATCGAGCGCGCTGGTCGCTTCGTCGAGCACGAGGATCGGCGCGTCCTTGAGCATCACGCGTGCGATCGCGACGCGCTGCCGCTGGCCGCCCGACAGCTTCACGCCGCGTTCGCCGACCTCGACGTCGTAGCCGCTGCGGCCGTGGCGGTCGCGCAGCCGGTCGATGAACTCGGACGCTTCCGCGCGCTCGGCCGCGTCCTGCATCTCGCGCTCGGTCGCGTCGGGGCGGCCGTACAGCAGGTTCTCGCGCATCGTCCGATGCAGCAGCGACGTATCCTGCGTGACCATCCCGATCGCGGCGCGCAGGCTGTCCTGCGTGACGTGCGCGATGTCCTGCCCGTCGATCCGGATCGCGCCGCCGCCCACGTCGTAGAAGCGCAGCAGCAGGTTCACGAGCGTCGACTTGCCGGCGCCCGAGCGGCCGATCAGGCCGATCCGCTCGCCCGGCCGGATCGTCAGGTTCAGCCCGTCGAATACCGCGCGATCGTTGTCCTCGTGCGCGAACTGCACGTTGTCGAACACGATTTCGCCACGCTGCACCGTAAGCGGCTTCGCATCGGGCGCGTCGACCACGCTGCGCACCTTCGTCAGCGTGTTGATGCCGTCCTGGATCGTGCCGACGTTCTCGAACAGCTCGGTCATTTCCCACATGATCCAGTGCGAATAGCTCGACAGGCGCAGCGCCATCGCGATCACGGCCGCGACGACGCCCGCGCTCGCTTCGCCGTGCATCCACAGATACAGCGCGAGCCCGGCGGAGCCGACCAGCAGCAGCGTCGACAGCAGGTGATTGACGACCTCGAACGCGCTGACGAGGCGCATCTGCGCGTCGCCGGTCTCCTTGAATGCTTCCATCGCGCGTCGTGCATGGTCGGCTTCCCGCCGCGTGTGCGAGAACAGCTTCACGGTCGTGATGTTCGAATACGCGTCGGTGATGCGGCCCGTCATCAGCGCGCGCGCGTCGGCCTGCCGGCTGCCGACCGCACCGAGGCGCGGCACGAAATACGCGCACGCCGCGCCGTAGCCAAGCGCCCATAGCACGAGCGGAATCATCAGCCGCCAGTCGAAGCTGGCGGCGAGCGCGAGGATGCCGATCAGGTACGCGGTGACGCCGATCACGACGTCGACCGACATGAACAGCGCGTCGCGCACCGCCAACGCGGTCTGCATGATCTTGGTCGTCACGCGGCCCGCGAACTCGTTCGCATAGAACGACAGGCTCTGGTCGAGCATCAGCCGGTGAAACAGCCAGCGCAGCCGCATCGGAAAGTTGATCGCGAGCACCTGGTGCTTGACCATCGTATGCAGCGCGATCAACAGGGCACTGCCGGCGAGGATCGCCGCGAAACCGGCGAGCGTGCCGAAGTGCCGGCCGCCGAAGTCCGCCGGCGTCGCGGACGCGAGCCAGTCGACCACGCGGCCCATCATCGCGAACAGCGCGGCTTCGTACGCGGCCAGCGCGGCCGACGTCAACGCGATCAGCAGGATCCAGCTGCGCGCGCCTTTCGTGCACGCCCAGACGAACGAGAAGAATCCCTTCGGCGGCGTGACGGGATCTTCGAGCGGGAAAGTCGGCAGGCGCCGTTCAAACCACGAAAACATTGGAACCTCTCCTTGATGCGGCCACGCCAGCCGGCGCGGCCGTATTGCCTGTTTCAGGTGCGGCGCCTTCGCGGCGCCGCGGTACTGCACACGTGTTCACTGCGACCGGATCCACGCCTCGATCGGGGCGAGCGTGCCGGGCGCATATGCATGGCGCCCGAGCGCCATGTACAACCAAGTCTTCCACGTCGGCCAGTCGGACTCGAGCTGGTAGTGGAACCAGCCGGCGCGCAGCAACCCATGCGTCGCACCGGGCACGACCACCACGCGCCGGTCGGGCCGGTTCGCGAAGGCTTGCGTGTAGGCATGCGCCTCGTCGACCGGATCGACATTGCAGTCTTGCGCGCCCCACACGGCCAGCACGGGCCCCTGCATCGTCGCGAGCGCCTGCGACGAATCCTCCAGGTAGTTGCGTGCGATGAAGCCGAAGCGGCGCGGCTCGATGTCGGGGCGCCGGCGCGGATCGGCCGGTACGTCCGACCGACCGAAGATTTCGTCGTTGTCGCGTCGCTCGGCGGCCAGTGTCGCATCGATTCGATCCGGCTGCAGGCCCGTTGCCTGGAGCTGCTGCCGGCTCAGGTAGGTGCCTTGCCGGCGCCAGCTGACGGCGCCGCCGACGATCACCGAGAACGCGGGCCGCACTGCATTCGCGACGCGCGGCACGACCCAGCCGCCCTGCGAGAAGCCGAGCAGGCCGATCTTGTGCGCGGGGCCGACGACGGCGCGCACGCGCGCCATCCCGGCGATGGTTTCGTTCGCACGATCCTGCATCGATTGCGCGAGCCAGTCGCCGCCGCTGCGGCCGGTGCCCTGCTTGTCCCATGCGAACACGCCGATGCCGGCGTCGAGCAGGCTGTTGACGAGCGGCAGCATCGCGTCGTCGGAGAAGCGGGTGCGCGGCCCGTCACCGTGCACGAGCAGTACGATCGGCGCGCCGGGCGCATGGGCCGGCAGCGCGAGCGTGCCGGCGAGGTCGGCGCCGTTGGCGCGGAACGTGAGCGACGACACGTTCGCGCCCTTCAGCTCGAAGTCGGCGAGGCCGCGCAGCACGAGCGCACCGGCCGCGACGAGCACGAACAGGACGAGCGCGATGCCGGCGATGACGATTCGTTTCAAGAGGCCCTCGGTACGGTGGCGTGAGCGGATGCCGCAGGCGGCATGTGCGGGGGCACGCTGCCTTGACGCCTGCCGGACGTCGCCACGATAATAGATCGATTAATCAGTCTAATAAAGATTCGAGTCATCGTCGAGTACGGAGTGCCTGTTGAGAAAGATCGACCCTGAAAGAGTGGAAGCGAAGCGGCGCCAGATCCTGGATGCCGCGATCGACTGTTTTGCGCGCGACGGCTTCCATGCGACGTCCACGGCCGCGATCTGCAAGGCGGCCGGCATGAGTCCCGGCAACCTGTTCCACTACTTCCCGACGAAGGCGTCGATCATCGAGGCAGTCGCGCAGGACGACCAGCGCGAGATGGCCGAACTGTTCGCGCGGCATGCGGACGCCGACGACGCGCTGGCCGCGATCGAGGAAATCGCACTGACGTTGATGGAACTGTCGAGCGATCCCGTCTATGCGCGCATCTGTGTCGAGACCGCGGCGGAGGCGACGCGCAATCCGGACGTCGCCGCGCTGTTCGCGGCGAACGAGGCGCAGGTGAAAGGGCGGATGGTCGCGCTGATCAAGCGCGGCGTGGCGCAAGGGAAGATCGACGCAAGCCTGAAGCCCGATCTTGTCGCGACGTGGCTGCTCGCGCTCGCGGAAGGCGCGGTCGGGCGCGTGGTGTTCGAGCCGGGGTTCAAGCCGCGCGCGCACCGGGCGATGTTGCGGACGATCATTCAGCGGATGTTGAAGCCGCAGTGAGGATCGCTGCCGTGGATTTGCTTACGCCGATGGATGGGGCTGAGTCCCTGGTTCCAGCTTCAACGCTGCGGCAATCTCGGTCGCCGTTTTTTGCAACTCGGGCACATAGCGGCGAGTGGCATCTGCGAGACTGACCGCGCGCGACAGGAAGACGATATTGAGACTCGCGATCACGCGCTCGTCCGCGCTGATCGCGACCGCCACCGCGCCGATCTTCGCCTGTGCGGTCCAGTCCCCGTGATTCGAGCCGAAACCGTCCTCTCGCACACGCCGGATCAGCTTGCGCACGAGCGCATCGTTTCTCGCGAACGCCTGTTGCTCTTCGCCGCCCGCACCGGAGCGCAGCAGTTCCAGAATGTCCTCACGCTCCTCGTCGGGGCACATTGCGAAGTAGGCGCGGCCCGCAGCCGTCAGCAAGATCGGTAAACGCCGCCCGACCATCGCGCGATGAAACGACAGCCGGCTGAAGCGATGCGTCGTCTCACGGATGATCATCGCGTCGCCATCGGGCGTGGTCAGATCGGATGGCCACGCGACGCGCTGCAGGAGCTGCCCCATGATCGGCGGCGCCACGGTGGCGATGCGCTCGGTATCGGTGAAGCCCTCGCTCAGCGAACGCACGGCGAGCGTCAGGCGGAAGCTGTCGTCCGATGTGCTGCGGCGCACGAATCCTTCCTCCATCAACGTTTCGAGCAGGCGGCGCACCGTAGTGCGATGCAGGCCGGTCAGATCGGCGATCTGCTGACTCGTTGCGCGTCCGTCTTCCATCGCATTCAGAGCCCGCAGTACCTGGAGGCCGCGCGCCAGTCCGCGCACGTTCGTATAGGTTGTCACGGAAAAATCCCATTGAAATCAATCATGTGCATTCTATGCACATTCCGGAGATTTTGTTGAGGGGGTTATCCGCCATCCATAAACTGCGTTCATAAGCTGAACGATCGGGAGCCAGGCGCTTCGTCGGTTCAGCACATCGGACAAGCCCAGTCAGGAGACAAGCATGCGCCCCGCCTTTGAACCGGCGGCCGGCAACGGCCGCGCTCATCCTCACGAAACGACACACCGTTCGATCGACGCAGAGGTCGCCATCATCGGCGCGGGCCCGGTCGGCCTGATGATCGCGAACATTCTCGGCCTGCAGGGCGTGCGCGTCGTCGTGATCGAGAAGCTCGCGCAGATCATCGACTATCCGCGCGCCATCGGCCTCGACGACGAAGCACTGCGCGTATTCCAGTCGGTCGGCCTTGTCGACGCTCTGCTGCCGCACACCACACCGAATCACTGGATGCGCTTCACGCTGAAAGGGAAGTGCTTCGCGTCGATCGAGCCGCGCACCGACGAGTTCGGCTGGCCACGCCGCAATGCATTCATTCAACCGCTCGCCGATCAGATTCTGTACAGGGGGCTCGGGCGTTTCGAGAATGTATCGACGCTGCTTGGCCACAGCGTCGACGGCTTCGTGCAGGACGAGAGCGGGGTGACCCTCGACGTGACAGACGCGAACGGTGCGAAGACGACGATTCGTGCCGCATACATGGTCGGTGCGGACGGCGGCAACAGTTTTGTGCGCCGCGCGCTCGACGTGCCGTTCGAAGGCCGCACGAAGCCGAATCAATGGATCGTGATCGACGTGCGCAACGACCCGATCGGCTCTCCGCATGTCTATCTGCATTGCGACGCGCGGCGTCCCTACGTTTCGGCTGCGCTGCCGCACGGGATCCGGCGCTTCGAGTTCATGGTGATGCCGGGCGAGACGGAGGAGGAACTGTCGAAGCCGGAGAACATGGCGGCGTTGGTGCGCGGGGTCGTCGACGATCCTGACAAGGTCGACTACATTCGCCGACGGGTCTATACGCACAACGCGCGGCTCGCGAGCACGTTCCGCGTCAAACGCATCCTGCTCGCGGGGGACGCTGCACACATCATGCCGGTGTGGCAGGGGCAGGGTTACAACAGCGGCATTCGCGACGCGAGCAATCTCGGCTGGAAGCTCGCGATGGTCGTGAAAGGCACGGCGCACGACGCGCTGCTCGATACCTACACGATTGAGCGGCGCGCCCACGCGCGCTCGATGATCCACCTCTCGGAAGTCGCGGGCGATATCTTCGCGCCGACGAGCTTCTTCGGATCGAAAGTGCGCGACGCGTTCGTGCGCTGTTTCGACATGCTGCCTTCCCTGAAGCGTTACTTCGTCGAAATGCGCTTTAAGCCGATGCCGCGCTATGAAGAGGGCGTCGTGCTTCTGGCGCGACGCGCGCGGTCCGAAGGGCTGCTCGCGCGCATGATCGCGAAGCGCGGACACGGCGCGTTCGGCAGGCTGGTCGGTTTGATGAGCGAGAAACGTGAATCGCTGATCGGGCGGATGGTGCACGGCCGCGATGCGCAGGCGGGCACTCCTGTGGGCCGCATGTTCATCCAGCCACGCGTGCGTCTGGTGGATGGCAGCATCGTCCGGCTCGACGATGCGATCGGCAACCGTTTCGCGATCGTGGGGTGGGGCACGGACCCGACTTTCGGCCTGACGCCCGAGGCGCGCCGCATCTGGAACGCGCTTGGGGGGTGCTTCGTGATCGCGAAGCCCGACCCGCAGCTCGCCTTCCAAGACGACGTGCCTGACGACGTGATCGCTGTTGGCGATGTCGACTCGCGCTTGCGCGACTGGTTCGCGCGCGTGCCCGAATCGGTCGTGCTGTTGCGGCCCGACCGCTTCGTGGCCGGCATGTGCTCGCCGCAATGTGTATCGGGTTGCGTGTCGCAGCTTGCGCAACGGCTGTCGCTTGTGATGGCAACGGGCGCGACGGCCAACGGCGCGACGTTCGCGCACGCCGCCGACCTGGTAGGGGCCTGAGATGCCGATTCATCTCGAATGCATGTCGCACACCCCCTTGCACGGGTATTTCGACCCCAGTCCGAAAATCGTCGCGGAAGTCGAACTGGTGCAGCGCGCGGCGCGCGAGCGGGTCGATGCGTTCGATCCGGAGCTGGTGATCGTGTTCGCGCCGGACCACTACAACGGATTTTTCTACGACGTGATGCCGCAGTTCTGCATCGGCGTGAGTGCAACGGCCATCGGCGATTTCGGCAGCGCGGCCGGCCCGTTGCCCGTCGCGCGCGATGTGGCGCTCGCGCTCGCCGATGCCGCGCTCGCGAGCGATATCGACGTCGCCGTTTCGTATCGCATGCAGGTCGATCACGGCTGCGCGCAGGCGCTCGAGGTACTCACCGGTGGCATCGACCGCTATCCAGTGGTGCCCGTGTTCATCAACTCGGTTGCGCCGCCGATGGCGTCGTGCCGCCGCGCGCGGCTGCTCGGCGATGCGATTGGCCGTGCCGTCGCGCGCATGCCGAAGCGCGTGTTGCTGATCGGCTCGGGCGGCATTTCGCATGAGCCACCGGTGCCGGAAATCTCGGGCGCGGACGATGTCGTCGCGGAACGGTTGATCGCGGGACGCAACCCGTCACCGGAGTCGCGCGATGCGCGGCAATCCCGCACCGTCGCGGCGGCCAAGGCGTTCGCTGCGGGTGACAGCCGGCTGCATCCGCTCAATCCAGCATGGGACCGCGCGTTTCTCGAACTGCTCGAACGCGGTGAACTCACCGCCGCCGATGGCTTCACGAACGAAGCAATCACGCTTGAGGCAGGCAAGTCCGCACACGAGATCCGCACGTGGGTTGCGGCATTCGGTGCGCTTGCCGCGAGCGGTCGTTACGCGGCATCGATCGATTACTACCGCGCGATTCCGGAATGGATCGCCGGCTTCGGCGCGATGCACGCGCGAGAACAGGCCCTTTCCAGGAGACAGAACCATGTCGGATGACAGCAACACTCTTTCGATGGCCGCGCGCCTGCGTGAAGCGCAGGCCTCGCGTCGGACGATCGCGCCACTGCGCGAGACGTGTCCCGAAGGCGACGCGACACTCGCTTACGCGATCCAGCAGATCAACAACGACTTGCGCGCAGCGAACGGCGAGCGCGTCGTCGGCAGGAAGATCGGCCTGACTTCGCCCGCGGTGCAGAAGCAACTCGGCGTCGATCAGCCCGACTTCGGCGCGTTGTTCGCGTCGATGGCTTACGGCGACAGCCAGCCGATGCCGCTCGCCTCGTTGATTCAGCCGAAGGTCGAAGCGGAGATCGCACTCGTGCTCGAACGCGACCTGACCGCCGAAAAGCACACCTTCGCGGATCTGATCTCGGCGACCGCTTATGCGGTCGCCGCGGTCGAGGTCGTCGACAGTCGCATCCGCGACTGGGATATCCGGTTTTTCGACACCGTCGCGGACAACGCGTCGAGTGCGCTGTTCGTGCTCGGCAGCCGCCCGGTGCTGCTGCGCGATATCGATCTGACCGCTTGCGCGATGACGCTCACGCAGGACGGCGAAGTGCTTTCACGCGGCAATGGAAGTGCGTGCCTCGGCAATCCACTGAATGCGGCTGCGTGGCTCGCGGACCGGATGGCTCGACTCGGCACGCCGCTGCGCGCGGGCGAGATCGTGCTGACGGGTGCGCTCGGCCCGATGGTCGCGGTGAAGGCGGCCGGCACTTATACGGCGCATATCGAAGGGCTCGGCAGTGTGCGCGCCAGTTTCAGCGAATGACGGACGGAGACATTTCCATGGCAACAGACAACACGAGGTGCAAAGCCGCGATCATCGGATCCGGCAACATCGGCACCGACCTGATGATCAAGATCATGCGTCGCAGCAGGCATCTCGACGTCGCGGCGATGGTCGGCATCGATCCGGCCTCGGACGGCCTCGCGCGCGCCGCGAGGCTCGGCGTGGCGACGACGCATGAAGGCGTGGAAGGGCTGGTGCGCCTGCCCGTATTCGACGAGATCGACTTCGTGTTCGATGCGACGTCCGCCGGCGCGCATGTGAAGAACGACGCGTTCCTGCGCGCGCTCAAGCCCGGCATTCGCGTGATCGACCTGACGCCCGCTGCCATCGGCCCGTATTGTGTGCCGGTGGTGAACCTCGACGCGCATCTCGATGCGCCGAACGTGAACATGGTCACGTGCGGCGGACAGGCGACGATCCCGATGGTCGCGGCCGTGTCGCGGGTCGCAAAGGTGCATTACGCGGAGATCGTCGCATCGATCAGCAGCAAGTCGGCGGGGCCCGGCACGCGCGCCAACATCGACGAATTCACGGAGACGACGTCGAAGGCGATCGAAGCGGTCGGCGGCGCCGGAAAGGGCAAGGCGATCATCGTGCTCAACCCGGCCGAGCCTCCGCTCATGATGCGCGACACGGTCTATGTGCTGTCCGAAGCGGCAGACCGGGCGCAGATCGAAGCGTCGGTCGGCCAGATGGCCGCTGCGGTCCAGGCCTATGTACCCGGCTATCGCCTGAAGCAATCCGTGCAGTTCGACGAGATCCCCGCCGCTGCGCCGTTGCATATCCCCGGACTCGGCCGTTTCAGCGGACTCAAGACCTCGATCTTCATCGAGGTGGAAGGCGCGGCCCATTATCTGCCGGCCTACGCGGGCAATCTCGACATCATGACTTCCGCCGCGCTGGCAACGGCCGAGCGCATGGCTGCGTCGCTCGTGAACGCCTGAAGCAAGGAGCACCCGATCATGGACAAGAAACTCTATATCTCCGATGTGACGCTGCGCGACGGCATGCACGCGATCCGTCATCAGTATTCGATTCAGAACGTGCAGGACATCGCCCGCGCGCTGGACGAGGCGAAGGTCGACAGCATCGAGGTCGCGCATGGCGATGGCTTGCAGGGCTCGAGCTTCAACTATGGCTTCGGCGCGCATGGCGATCTGGAATGGATCGAGGCGGTCGCCGATGTGGTGAAGCACGCGCAAATCGCGACGCTGCTGCTGCCCGGCATCGGCACGATTCACGACCTGAAGGCCGCGTACGACGCGGGCGCGCGTGTCGTACGTGTCGCGACCCATTGCACGGAGGCGGACATTTCGAAGCAGCACATCGAATATGCGCGCAGCCTCGGCATGGATACCGTCGGCTTTCTGATGATGAGCCACATGACCACGCCTGACCACCTCGCTATCGAGGCGAAGAAGATGGAAAGCTACGGAGCGACCTGCGTGTACGTGGTCGATTCCGGCGGCGCGATGAACATGAACGACATCCGGGCGCGCTTCAGGGCGCTCAAGGACGTGCTTCGCCCCGAGACCCACACGGGCATGCATGCCCATCACAACCTGAGCCTCGGCGTGGCCAACTCGATCGTTGCGGTCGAGGAGGGGTGCGACCGCATCGATGCGAGCCTGGCGGGCATGGGGGCGGGAGCGGGCAATGCCCCGCTCGAAGTGTTCATCGCGGCGGCCGAGCGCCTTGGCTGGCATCACGGCACCGATCTTTATCGCCTGCTCGATGCGGCCGACGATATCGTCCGCCCGTTGCAGGACCGACCGGTGCGGGTGGACCGCGAAACGCTCGCGCTCGGTTATGCGGGCGTGTATTCGAGCTTCCTGCGGCATTCTGAAATCGCGGCGAAGAAGTACGGCCTGAAAGCCGTCGACATTCTCGTCGAGCTCGGCAAGCGACGCATGGTGGGCGGCCAGGAAGACATGATCGTCGACGTCGCGCTCGATCTCAAGAAGCGCGAAGCACGCGCCTGAACCATTCGGTATGCCACGCGCCATGAAGAGCGCTGCATCGTTCAACCTGGAGACATCAATGAAAACGTCAACGGCTTCCCCCCCGCGCGCCGGCGGCGCCATCACCATCGGCCTGTGCCTCGCGGTCGCGCTCCTCGAGGGGCTCGACCTGCAATCCACCGGCATCGCCGCGCCCCGCATGGCACGCGAGTTTCATCTCGCGGTCGCGCAGCTCGGCTGGGCATTCGGCATCGGCGCGCTCGGCCTGCTGCCGGGCGCGGCGATTGGCGGCAGGCTCGCGGATCGCATCGGCCGCAAGCGCGTGCTGATGATGTCGGTCGCGCTGTTCGGGATATTTTCGATTGCAACGACCCAGGTGTGGGATCTGCAGAGCCTGCTCGTCGCGCGCTTTCTCACGGGCCTCGGTCTCGGTGCTGCGATGCCGAACCTGATCGCGCTGTGTGCGGAGGCGGCAGCGCCCGGACAACGCAGCACGGCAGTCGGCGCGATGTACTGCGGCATGCCTTTCGGCGCGGCGCTCGCGGCCGTGATCGGCATCGTCAGCCCGGGCGCTGAGGGCTGGCGGCACATTTTCTATGTCGGCGGGATCGGGCCGCTGTTGACCTTGCCGCTGCTGGCGCTCTTCCTGAAGGAGTCGACGCACTTCGTCGCGGCGAGCCAGTCTGCGACCCGCGAGTCGAAGGACGGCATCGTGCGCGCGCTCTTCAGCGACGGGCGCGCGGTGACGACCATCGCGCTGTGGATCAGCTACCTGGGAACGCTGATCGTGCTGTATTTCCTGATGAACTGGTTGCCGTCGATGGTGCTCTCGCGCGGCCTCACACCGGTACAGGCAAGCATCGTGCAGATGATGTTCAACATCGGCGGCGGCGTCGGTGCGATCGTGATCGCAGGGCTGATGGATCGCATGGGCAAGCGGCCGGTCGTGGTCGGCATGTATGCGGGCATCGCGATTGCGTTGCTGGCGCTCGCCAGCGCGACGGGCAGCGTGTCGATGGCATGGGGTGGCCTGCTGGCGGGGCTGTTTCTCGTTGGCACGCAATCGGTGCTGTATGCGCTTGCCGGTGCAACGTATCCGACGCGGGTGCGCGGCACGGGCGTCGGCGCAGCGGTGGCCGTCGGCCGTGTGGGTTCGATGGTCGGCCCGCTGATCGCCGGGCAACTGCTGGCGTTGGGCCAGAGCGCGTCGATGCTCGTGATCTCGAGCATTCCTCTCATCGTGATCGCGGCGCTCGGTGCGCTCGCCGTGGTCGCGAAATCTCCGCGCGAGTCGGCCAACGGCTCGCACACACTTGGAACCGAATCGATCTGACGAAGGACATCGACATGACTGACACCGTGATTCATACAGAGGCCGCGACCAGCAGGTTCGTGAACGTGATGGAAGGCGGCACGGAACTGCGCGTGCACTACAACGACACCGGCGCGGGCAAGGAAACGCTCGTTCTGCTGCACGGCTCCGGTCCGGGCGCGAGCGGCTGGGCGAACTTCCATCGCAACGTGGACGCGTTCGCGAACGCGGGTTATCGCGTGATCCTCGTCGACTGTCCCGGCTGGGGCAAGAGCGATTCGATCATCTGCACCGGCTCGCGCTCCGACCTCAACGCGCGTGTGCTGAAGGGCGTGCTGGATACGCTCGGCATCGAGCGCGCGCATCTCGTCGGCAACTCGATGGGCGGGCATAGCGCGGTGGCCTTCGCGCTGTCGTATCCGGAGCGCGTCGGCAAGCTGGTGCTGATGGGCGGCGGCACGGGCGGTCCGAGCCAGTTTGTGCCGATGCCTACCGAAGGCATCAAGCTGCTGCAAGGGCTGTATCGCAACCCAACGCTCGAGAACCTGAAGAAGATGCTCAACGTGTTCGTCTACGACGCGAGCACGATGACCGAAGAGCTGACGCAGACGCGGCTCGATAACATGCTGGCGCGGCGCGATCATCTCGAGAACTTCGTGAAAAGCCTGGCTGCCAATCCGAAGCAGTTTCCCGACTATGGTCACCGGTTGAACGAAATCAAGGCGCCCGCGCTCGTGATCTGGGGGCGCGACGATCGTTTCGTGCCGATGGATGTGGGCCTGCGGCTCGTGTGGGGCATGCCGAATGCTCACCTGCATGTATTCGGGCGATGCGGGCACTGGGCGCAGTGGGAGCATGCGGACGCATTCAATCGCATGGTGCTCGACTTTCTGCAAAATTGAGTGGCAGGCACTCGCGGTTGTCGCGGGTGCCGCGCCTCTTTCCTGCAAGCGGGGCAGTGGGCTCGGCACGTTCGGGGAAGCCGGGTTCATCGAGTCGCCCGAGTCGCTGAATGCGTACGTACCGTTCGGTCTCTGAAGGCTTTCACCCAACAGAACCGGTAGGGCACGGATGTCGAGTCCGGTGCGCATGAGCACACGTCGAGTCTTGTTACGGGTGGTTGATCACAGTGTTGCCGCCATCGTTTGCACAATCGAACGCCGCCTGCTTGCTTTCGCATTTGCCTACCGTTTCTGATCGGAAGCGACGCAGGCGCCGGTCATCCGCGCTCTGATCACTTGGGCGCGGATTCAAGTGTGACGTCCGGCCGTGGCCGGTTCGCGGTGCCCGCGGACTCATCAAGCGAAATATCGGGCGTCGGTTGAATAGCCTCGGCACGGCGTTCCGCGCATCTCGACAGTCGAGCCACGGCTTGCACACCATCTCATCGCGCCCCAAATAAAGTCCTTGACTATCTATCTATGAGTAGATAAAGTTCGATCCATGGAAACGAAACCGACCGTCCGCGAACAGATTCTCGACCACGCGATCACGCTGATGATGCAGCGCGGTTACAACGGCTTCAGCTATCGAGACCTGTCCGACCTGGTGGGCGTGAAGACGTCGAGCATCCACTACTACTTCCCGTCGAAGGACGACCTCGTGCTGGAAGCGGTGGCGGCCTACAGCGACGAAGTCCTCGCGGCCGTGCGGGCGATCGATCCGGCGTTGCCGGCCGACGTGAAGCTGAGCCTGTACACGAAGATGTTCGGCCGCACGCTCGGCGACGGCAACCTGATCTGCCTGTGCGGGATGCTCGCGGCCGACATCGAAACGTTGCCGGAGAATGTGCGGCAGGCGGTGCAGGCGTTCTTCAAGGCCAACGAGAGCTGGCTGGCGGAATTGTTGAAGCAGGGTGCGCAGGAAGGCACGCTGCAGTTCAGCGGCGAGCCCGATACGGCCGCGCGCACGTTGTACGCGGCGTTCCAGGGCAGTGTGCTGGCCAGCCGGCTGTTTCACACACGGGCGCGCCTTGAAGATGTCGAGGCCGTCTGGAAAAAGCGGTCCTGACGGAGCGCGCATGCAGTGAGGCGGTTCGCCGCCTTTTTATTGAATCTTGTTATCTATCTATAGATAGATAGAAGTCTGGCGCAGATGGCTCGACCGTCTGCATTTTTTGGGGATGTTTATCTATCTATGGGTAGATAAACAAGCGCGATGCGAGCAGCAAGGCTGTCGGCACGCGGTCCCCGGTTCGAAGGCTGTTTCATTCATTTGCTGAAAAGGAGTCTGTCATGTCGATCGAAAAAGTGCTGTACCGCGCCCATGCAAAAGCCACCGGCGGCCGTGACGGCCGTGCCACGGTGCCCGAGAGCAACCTCGACCTGAAACTGACCACGCCGCGCGAGCTCGGCGGCGCGGGCGGCGCAGGCGCGAACCCCGAGCAACTGTTCGCCGCCGGCTACAGCGCGTGCTTCATCGGCGCGATGAAGTTCGTCGCGGCCCGCGACAAGATCGCGATGCCCGCGGACGCTTCCATCGAAGGCAGCGTCGGTATCGGCGCGATCCCGAACGGCTTCGGCATCGAAGTCGAACTGACGATCTCGCTGCCGGGCCTCGATCGCGACATCGCGCAGACGCTGATCGACCGCGCGCACCTCGTGTGCCCGTATTCGAACGCGACGCGCGGCAACATCGACGTCACGCTCACGCTTGCCTGATCGGTCGCACTGCGAATCATCCATCGTCATTTACCGGCTAAAGCCAAGGAACACCATCATGAAGATCGTCAAGCCGCTGCTGATCGCTGCCGCCGTCGCCGCTGTACTGTCCGCCTCGACCACCGCATTCGCCGCCGGTGCCGATACAGTCCGCCCCGATGCGACGACGAGCGCTTTCCTCGCCGCGCTGAACGGCCAGAAGGGCCCGGGCCTCGAAACGCTGAGCCCCGCGAAGGCGCGCCAGGTGCTGGTCGACGCGCAGAACGGCACGAAGGTCGACCTGTCGGGGATCGACGTGTCGAACCGCACGATCGAACAGGACGGCCTGTCCGTGCCGGTCACGATCGTCCGCCCGCAAGGCGCGACGGGCACGCTGCCGGTGTTCGTGTTCATCCATGGCGGCGGCTGGGTGCTCGGCGATTTTCCGACGCATGAACGCCTCGTTCGCGATCTCGTCGTGCAATCGGGGGCCGTCGCGGTGTTCGTGAACTACACGCCGTCGCCGGAAGCGCATTACCCGGTCGCGATCAACCAGGCGTATGCGGCGACGAAGTGGGTGGCCGCGCACGGCGCGGAGATCGGCGTCGACGGCAGCCGCCTCGCGGTGGTCGGCAACAGCGTCGGCGGGAACATGGCGGCCGTGGTGGCGCTGATGGCGAAGGACAAGGGTGGCCCCGCGATCCGCTTCCAGGGGCTGATGTGGCCGGTCACGGACCACAACTTCAACACGGGCTCGTACAACGCGTATCAGCAAGGGCACTTCCTGACGCGGCCGATGATGAAGTGGTTCTGGGATGCCTATACGAAGAACGAAGCGCAACGCAACGAAATCTACGCGTCGCCGCTGCGCGCAAGCACCGCGCAGTTGAAGGGCCTGCCGCCCGCGCTGATCCAGGTCGCGCAGTTCGACGTGCTGCGTGACGAGGGCGAGGCATACGGCCGCAAGCTCGACGCGGCCGGCGTCGATGCGACGACCACGCGCTACGACGGCACGATCCATGATTTCGGTTTGCTGAACGCGCTGGCCGGCGACGCGCCGACGAAGGCCGCGACGAAGGCGATGGCGAATGAACTCGCGACGCGACTGAAGTAAGCGATGGGTTCGCACTCGCGCTGCCCGTGAGGCGGGGCAGCGTGAGCGCGTATGACGACGAGGCGGGCGCATGCCCGCCTTTGTTACGTGCGGCGCGTGAACCGGGCGAAGGTGCCGGCCTGCAACCCGCACGCCCCGATCGACCGCGATTTTTCGTCCCGGTTCGGCAGCACGAGCTCCTTCGCGAACCGCGCCGCATCGTCGTCGGCTTTGCGTGTTGCTTCACGGCGTGCCCGTGACCGCCCGCATCGTTGGCCCGGCGCCCGCAAGGCCCCGCGCGGCGGGCATTGTTGGTACGATCGCGCGTATCGTCCACGCCGGCGCCGCGAGCCGCCGGCCATCGGTCGCGCGGCCGTACGACAGCGCGGCCCCGTCCGGGAGAAGCGTTTCATGCTGCAGGCGTTCGCGGTCTTGCTGACCTTCCAGTGCCTCGGGGAAGGCGTGTCCTACCTGTTCGGCCTGCCGGTGCCGGGGCCCGTGATCGGCATGCTGCTGCTGTTCGGCTTCGTGATGCTGCGCCCGCAGGTGGCCGACGCGATCGAGCCGACCGCGCTCGAGCTGTTGCGCCACCTGTCGCTGCTGTTCGTGCCGGCCGGCGTCGGCATCATGGTGTCGGCCGACCGCGTGCGCGGCGATGCGCTCGCGGTCGTCGTTGCGCTGGCCGTCAGCACCACGCTCGCGATCGCCGTGACGGCGCTCGTCACGCGTGCACTGCTGCGGCGCCAGCGGCGCGCGGGCGATGCGGTGGAGGGCACGCAATGACGGCCTTCCCGAAACTCGGCGCGATCTGGGTCTATCTCGCCGCGAGTCCGCTGCTGGGCCTGACCATCACGCTGATCGCATATCTGTTCGCGCAGGCCGTCTATGCGCGGGCGCGCTTCAACCCGCTCGCGAACCCCGTGCTGATCGCTGTTGCGCTGATCGTCGTGCTGCTGACGATCACGCACACGCCGTACCCGACGTATTTCGAAGGCGCGCAGTTCGTCCACTTCCTGCTCGGCCCCGCGACCGTCGCGCTCGCGCTGCCGCTGTACCGCCAGTGGTCGAAGCTGCGCCGCGCCGCGGTGCCGCTGCTGATCGGCCTGCTCGCGGGCTCGCTGACCGCGATCGTGTCGGCGGTCGGCATCGCGGCATTGTTCGGGGCGTCGCACCAGACGATCGCGTCGCTCGCGCCGAAATCGGCGACGACGCCGATCGCGATGGCCGTCGCGGCGGAAATCGGCGGGATTCCGTCGCTCACCGCCGTGCTCGTGATCTCGACCGGGATCTTCGGGGCCGTGTGCGCGCGCGGGATCCTCAACGCCCTGCGCGTCGACGAACCGGCCGTGCGCGGGTTCGCGCTCGGCGTCGCGTCGCACGGGATCGGCACCGCGCGCGCGTTCCAGGTCAGCGAGGAGGCCGGCGCGTTCGCCGGGCTCGGGATGGGATTGAACGGCGTGCTCACCGCCTTCGTCGTGCCGGTCCTGCTGCCGGTGCTGTCGCGCTGGATCTGAACGCCGGCCGGCCCAGGCCGGGTTATCGGTTTCCCTGATGGCGCGGGCGACGCGCCGGAACGACGGCATACGCGCTGCCCACGTATCGTTGCCGTTATCGGGAGAATTCAGGAACGCACAGGGACAAGCGGATACTGTTCGGCTAACGTTGCATCGGTGCCGTTGTCGCAAGCGGTCGTGTGCGCGCCGGTGTCCTACCCACAATCAACAATCGACAAGGAGGTCCGGCCATGAAGAAGTCTCGCGTGGTTTCGGTGGCAGTGGCAGTAACGGCGTCGTTCGGTCTGCTGTTGACCGCCGCGCCGGCGGCGTATGCGCAGGATCCGGCGTCCGCGCCGACGCAGAAGCAGATCGACAAGGCGCAGAAGAAGGCGGCCCGCAAGGCCGCCCGGGCGCGTCACGCGTCGGACCTGAAGGCGATCGGCACGGGCAGCGGCTACCGGCTGACCAACGACCAGAGCAACTACCCGCAGAACGCCGCGCAGAAGGCGCCCGCGACGAAGGCGGCGCCGGCCGCCCCGGCGTCGGGCCAGTAACGGCCGGGCCTGGGCACAGCGCACACGGCGCCGGGTCGACCGGCGCCGTGTGCGCGTGTGCGGGGCCGCGAAGGCGGCCTGTTACGACGCGAGCTTGCTGGCGAGTTCCGCGACGTGCTTGCCTTGATAACGCGCGATGTCGAGCTCGTTCGCGCTCGGCTGGCGGCTGCCGTCCGCGCCCGCGAGCGTGGTGGCGCCGTACGGCGTGCCGCCGGTGATTTCGTTCATGTTGACGAGGCCGCTGCACGCATACGGCACGCCCACGATCACCATCCCGTGGTGCAGGAGCGTCGTGTGGAACGACGTGATCGTCGTTTCCTGGCCGCCGTGCTGCGTGCCGGTCGACGCGAACACGCTGCCGATCTTGCCGACGAGCGCGCCCTTCATCCACAGGCCGCCGGTCTGGTCGAGGAACGTGCGCATCTGGCCGGCCATGTTGCCGAAACGGGTCGGCGTGCCGAAGATGATCGCATCGTAGCCGGCAAGTTCGTCCACGGTCGCGACCGGTGCAGCCTGGTCGACCTTCACGCCGATCGCCCGGGCCTGGTCGACGGGAATCGTTTCCGGCACGCGCTTGAGCGTGACCTCGACGCCGGGCACCGACTTCGCGCCTTCCGCGACGTGCTGCGCCATCGTTTCGACGTGCCCGTAGGACGAGTAATAAAGAACGAGAACCTTGGCCATGTTGCGAATCTCCGATTAAAAGGGCCCCGCGTTCAGCGGGGCCCGGTTTCCCGAACGGGCTTCATGCCCACTCGGCCGTTACTTCGACCGGACGCAGGTCGAACACCAGCACTTCGGCATCCTTCCCGTCGGCGAACGTCAGCGTCCGTTCGTCGCGGATGCGCACGCCGTCGCCTTCGCCGAGCGTCACGCCGTTGACCGACACGCTGCCGCGTGCCACGTGCACGTACGCAAAGCGGTCCGGCGCCAGTTCCAGCGTCGCGCGTTCGGCGCCGTCGAACAAGCCCGCGTAAATTCGCGTGTCCTGTCGGATCTTCAGCGAACCGGCGTCGCCGTTCGGCGATACGACGAGGGCGAGCTTGCCGCGCTTGTCGTCTGCGGTGACATTCGTCTGCTGATAGCGCGGCTCGGCACCCTTCTCGGACGGCCCCACCCAGATCTGCAGGAAGTGGACCGGCAGTTCCGGCGAGTGGTTGAACTCGCTGTGGCGCACGCCCGTGCCTGCGCTCATCAGCTGCACGTCGCCCGGCACGATCACCGAGCCGGTGCCCATCGAGTCCTTGTGTTCCAGCGCGCCGTCGAGCACGTACGACAGGATCTCCATGTCGCGGTGCGGGTGCGTGCCGAAGCCGCGGCCCGGCGCGACGCGATCGTCGTTGATCACCAGCAGGTCGGAGAAGCCGACTTGCTTCGGATCGTAGTAATTCGCGAACGAAAACGTATGACGGGAGCTGAGCCAGCCATGCTCCGCACGGCCACGTTGGTTTGCTGCACGGATATCGATCATGATTTTTGTTCCTTAAGACGCCGGACCTCGGAAGTGGGACCGGCCGTTCGTTGAGATGAATCTTAGGTCAATCGATTTGACAAATAAATGGCTGTAGAGATAATGACTGTCGCTATGGAGTGGACAATATGGAAATCAACGACCTGAGGATCTTCGTCGCGACAGTCGACGCCGGCAGCTTCACGGCGGCGGCCGATCAACTGATGCTGTCCAAGCAGTTCGTCAGCCGGCGCACGATGGCGCTGGAGGCGTCGCTCGGCGTGCGGCTGTTGCACCGGAACACGCGCAACCTCGCGGTGACCGAATCGGGGCAGGAGTTCTATGCGCGCGCGCAGCGGATCCTCGCGGAGATCGCCGACGCCGAGCAGGCGATGTCGGTGCGCAGCACCGAGTTGCACGGGTCGCTGAAAATCAGCGCGCCGCTGTCGTTCGGGATCACGCACGTGTCGCCGCTGATCGCCGAATTCCTGTCCGCGCACCCGGCCGTGCGGCTGAACCTCGACCTGACCGACCGGCGCGTCGACCTGATCGGCGAGGGCTTCGATCTCGTGCTGCGGATCGGCTCGCTCGAGGATTCGACGTTGATCGCGCGTCCGCTCGGCGCGTGGCGGATGGTCGCGTGCGCGAGCCCCGCCTATCTGAAGCGGCAGGGCACGCCGCAGACGCCAGCGGATCTCGCCGGCCACACGTGCCTGCTGTACGGGCGCGAGCGGCGCATCGGCTGGGAATTCCGCGTCGACGGCGCGGCGCGCACGTTCGACGTGCAGGGCCCGCTCGTCGCGAACAACGGCGAAGTGGTGCGCGACGCGGCGATCGCGGGGCTCGGCATCGCGCTGCTGCCGCACTTCATCGTCGGCGCGGCGCTCGACAGCGGCGCGCTCGTGCCGGTGCTCGACGCGTATGCGCCGTCGCCGATCACGCTCAACGCGGTGTTCCCGCAGCATCGGGAAGGATTCGTCACGCTGCGCACGTTCATCGGATTTCTCGCGGAACGGCTCGGGGAGGCCGCGCCCGCGGCGAAGGGCAGCGCGGGCCGGGCGCGGTAGCGGGGCGGGGTTGCGGTGAATGGCGCGTTATTCTCCGCATAGTTTGCGGAGAATATTGAGCCGTGCGGTGAATCGGTGGGATAATCTCCGCATCATGAGCGGAGATTACACCTTCATCTGGGCGTCGGCCGACTGGCCCGCATGGCGCTTCGACCTGCCTGCACTGGCAACGCCACTCGCCGACGTCAGCCGTGCGCAAGGCATGCTGGCCGGGCGGCTGGCGGACGTCGGCCTGGCGCTGCGCGACGAGGCCAGCCTGGCCGCGCTGACGGAGGACGTCGTCAAGACCAGCGCGATCGAGGGCGAAAGCCTGAACGTGGCATCGGTGCGGTCGTCGATCGCGCGTCGGCTCGGCGTCGATATCGGCGCGCTGGCGCCGGTCGACCGCCACGTCGAGGGCGTTGTCGACATGGTGCTGGACGCGACCACCCATGCGGCGGCGCCGGTCACCGAAGCCCGCCTGTTCGGGTGGCATGCGGCGCTGTTCCCGACCGGCTACTCGGGGATGTCGCGGATCACGGTCGGTGGCTGGCGCACGGATGCGACCGGGCCGATGCAGGTCGTGTCCGGGCCGATCGGCCGCCAGCGCGTGCATTTCGAGGCGCCGCCCGCCGCGCGCCTCGCCGACGAAACCGGGCGCTTTCTCGCGTGGCTCAATGCCGCGCCGGTCGAGCCCCTGCTGATCCGGGCCGGCCTGGCCCACCTGTGGTTCGTCACGCTCCATCCGTTCGACGACGGCAACGGCCGCATCGCGCGTGCGCTCGGGGATCTGGTCCTGGCGCGTGCCGACCGCAGTCCGCAACGCTTCTATAGCCTGTCGGCGCAAATCCAGCGCGAGCGCAACGCGTATTACGACGTGCTGGAGCGGACGCAGCGCGGTTCGCTCGATGTCACGGAATGGCTCGCGTGGTTCCTGACCGCGCTCGGCCGGGCCATCGATCACGCGCATGCGACGCTCGACGCCGTGCTGGTCAAGGCGCGCTTCTGGCAACGATGTGCCGGCGTCGCGATGAACGAACGGCAGGCCAAGGTCATGAATCGCCTGCTCGACGGCTTCGAGGGGAAGTTGACGAGCACCAAGTGGGCGGCGCTCGCGAAGTGCTCGCAGGATACGGCGCTGCGTGACATCACTGAACTCGTCGAGCGCGGCGTGCTGCAACGCTCGTCGTCCGGCGGCCGGAGCACGAGTTACGAGCTGGTGCCGTTCGACGGCTGACCGCCGTATTGCGTCGGCCTGCAGATCGGGAAGGTCGGCAGGCGCCACAACGCGATCACGCTGTGCGACCTGTGCAAGGGGGCCGCGCGCGCTGCGGGCTCGACTGATCGTTGCGTGCGCATCGATCCTGTCGGTCGATGCCGCCGCGGAAGCCGCATTGCGCGACGGCATCGTGCAATGCCGCGATGCCGCCGCGACCGTTGCGCCGACATCGAACGTCGATTGATCGGCGTCGCGCATTCGGGTTAGGCTTCGGCGAGCAACGGCATGCACCCCATGCCGGGCCGGGCGTTTTTACCTCGAATGCCGCGTGCAGGTAGCTTCTACAGGCGCGCGATCCAGCGACGATCCAAGCCGATGACCCTCCAGAACCGATCGAATGCTCGCGGGAAAACCGCGATTTCCGCTGAAGGTGCATTGCACATGCGTGTGCGATCCGTCGCGGCGGCCGCGCTGCTGATGCTGTTGCCGGCCGCCGCGCACGCGGCCGGCTTCGACTGCGCGAAGGCCGCTTCGTCAACCGAGAAGACGATCTGCGCGGATGCCGCGCTGTCGAAGCTCGACGGCGACCTCGCGGCGGCGTGGAAGCAGGCGCTCGCGAAAGGCGGCGATACGGCCGCGCTGAAGGCCGCGCAGGTGAAATGGCTCAAGCAGCGCGACCGGTGCGGTGCCGACGAATCGTGCCTCGGCGACCGCTATCGCGAACGGCTCGCGAGCCTGAACGGCAGGCCGCTGGCCGCCGATCGCTGGCAGCAGACGTGGTACATGAAGAGCGCCAACCCGTCGTTCGGTGGCGTGCTGACGTTCACCGGCACTCCGCCGCGACTGCATTTCGAGCTGGCCGGCAACAATGGCGCGAATACGGGCGGGCTTGACGGCGACATCGTGCTGCACGGCGACGTCGGCACCTACCGCAAGGACAAGTGCCGGCTCGAGTTCGAACGGAAGGGCGGACGCGTCGGCATCACGCAAGACGGCGCGGATTCCGATTGCGGGGCCGGCATGGGTGTCTTCTACGGCGGCGAGTACTTGACCGCGTCGCAGTTCCAGGCCGCGCCGGCGGCCGACCTGCTGAGCCTCGAGGTCGTCGGCGACTCGACGCAGAACGCGACCGCGCACAAGCTGCTCGGCGCCGATTACCAGACGCTCGTCGACACCGCCAATTACAGCACCGACGAAAAGGATCTCGACCGGCTGAACGCGCACGTGACGTCGTACTGGGTGCGCGGCATCGCGACGACGAACGCCGCGATCGTGATGCGCCGCGGCAACGACCTGTGGATCGGGCTGCTCGTGTTCGACGCGCAGAGCAACGTCCGGATGCGCTATTACTCGAACGTGCCCGCGTGGAAGAAAACCGTGCCGAAGACGATCCAGGCGTGGCACGACAGGCTCGACAAGACGCTGCCGGTCGACGTGATGCAGTGACGAGCGGGCCGGGCAGCCGAGGCTGCCCGCCACGGCCTCATTTCTTTCCCGCTGCGCGCGCGTGCGCCGGTGGCGCAGCCGATCCACGCATACGCAATTCGGGCAGGACGGCATGACCGGGCCCCGTCGCGCCGTTCTCGAGCGCGTCAAGCAAGGCCTGTGCGGCCTGGCGCCCGATCGCGTCGGTGTCGACCCACATCGTCGTCAGCGGCGGCTGGATTTCGCGCGCGAGCGCGACGTCGTCGAACCCGGTGATCGACAATTGCGCGGGCACGTCGATGCCGAGCGCTTGCGCCTCGAGCAGCGCGCCCAGCGCGAGCGCGTCGTTCCCGCAGATCACGGCTGTCGGCCGCGTCGCCGCGTCGCTGTTCACGATCGCGCGCAGGCTCGCCCGCCCGAAGGCGATCGTGGCCGCGCCCTCGTGCTGATGGACGGGGCGCACCGCGAGCCCGCGCGCGGCGAGCGTGTCGTGGATGCCGCGCAGGCGGGCCTGCACGCGGTCGTTGTCGGCCGACGGCTGCATGATGATCGCGAAATCGCGATGGCCGAGGTCGAGCAGGTGGGTGGTGAGCCGCGCGAATGCCGCGCGGTTGTCGAAACCGATGCAGCAGTGCGGGCTGTCGTCGCGATACGCATACGTGACGACGTACGGCACGCGGTGCATCGCAAGGAGTTCGAACAGTTCCGGTGGATACGCTTCGCCGACCAGCGACACGGCTTCCACGCCGCGCGACAGCATCGCGCGCACCTGGGCCAGCGCCTGCGCGGGATCGTAATTCGAGCAGCCGAGGAACAGCGTGATGCCGTGTTCGGCCATGACCGTCTGCATGCCCGCGACCTGCGACGCGAACACCTGGTCGTCGAGTGTCGGAATGATCGCGCCCGTGATGTGGGTGCGCGTGGACGCGAGCGCACGGCCCGCCGCATTCGGAATCCAGTTCAGCGCGCGCGCCGCGTCGCGCACGCGCTGCTGCACGTCGGCCGACACCTTGCCGGGATCGTTGTACACACGCGAGACGGTCGCGGTCGATACGCCGGCGAGCTTCGCGACGTCGCCGAGCACCGAGCGGCCGCTGCCGCGGCGCGCCCGGGGCGCGCCGGCGCGGGACGGGGGCGTGCTCATCGGCCGGCTCCCGGCGGGGCGGCAGTGACGGCGCCGCGCGTTGTCAAATGCGTCATTGTTTACCCTCGATTCGTGGTGGCGCCGCTTGCATTCCCGCTCGACCCTGTGAGAATGTAAGCGCTATCTTGGCGTGCTTCCGCATTATGTCAGACACATATTCTATCCACATCGTGAGATTTTCATCGACGACGGCCGATCCGGCCATTTTGTCCGCCGCAAATGTAAGCGATTACATTGCAAGATGAGCGACATCCTTTCACCGCGCATTGCCGTCGTCGGCAGCGTGAACATCGACCTCGTGACGCGCGCGCCGCGCCTGCCGGTGCCGGGCGAGACGCTGCTCGGCACGGATTTCCAGACCGTTCATGGCGGCAAGGGGGCGAACCAGGCGGTCGCGGCCGCGCGGCTGGGCGCGTCGGTCGCGATGATCGGCTGCGTCGGCGACGACGCGTTCGGTGCGCGCCTGCACGATGCGCTGGCGGCCGAACGCATCGACGTGACGCACCTGGGCCGGATCGGCGGCACGGCGACCGGGGTGGCCACGATCACGGTCGGCGCGGGCGGCGCGAACAGCATCGTCGTCGTGCCCGGCGCGAATGCGTGCCTCGACGCCGACCGGATCGACGCGGCGCGCGATGCGATCGCCGAGGCCGCGCTGCTCGTGTGCCAGCTCGAAGTGCCGGTTGCCGCCGTCGCGCGAGCCATTGCCTGTGCATCCGCGCACCACACGCCGGTGCTGCTCAACCCCGCGCCCGCGCAGCCGCTGTTCGACGCGCTGCTGGCACGGGTCGACTACCTCGTCGTCAACGAAACCGAAGCCGAATCGCTGACCGGCATCGCCGTCGGCGACGACGCATCGGCCGTGCGCGCCGCCGATGCGCTGTGCGCGAAGGGCGTCGGCAACGTGCTGGTGACGCTCGGCGCGCGGGGCGTCTGCTGGCGCGGCGGCGCCGGTAACGGCCGCCTGCGGGCGATGACGGTGGCCGCCGTCGATACGACCGCGGCCGGCGACACGTTCGTCGGCGGGTTCGCGGCCGCCCGCGCGGGCGGCGCGTCGATGGACGACGCGATCGGCTTCGGCCAGCGCGCCGCCGCGATCAGCGTGACGCGCCACGGCGCGCAGACCTCGATTCCGACGCACGACGAAGTGGCGCGCCTCGAACCCTGAATGCCGCATCAGACGGACAGGCCGGAACCGGCCGATACCAGTGACATGGAGACAACCGCAATGAACGAAACCTCGACCGTTCCGCCCGCCCCGCCGCGTATCCGGCGCGGGCAACGCATCGCGCTCGCACTGCTGATGGCGAGCGGCATCGTCAACTACCTCGACCGCGGCACGCTGGCCGTCGCGAGCGCGGCGATCCGCGGCGATCTCGGCTTGTCGCTCGCGCAGATGGGGCTGCTGCTGTCGGCCTTCTCGTGGAGCTATGCGCTGTGCCAGTTTCCGGTCGGCGGGCTCGTCGACCGTATCGGGCCGCGCCGGCTGCTCGGCGTCGGGTTGATCGTCTGGTCGTTCGCGCAGGCGGCGGGCGGCATCGTGTCGACCTTCGGCTGGTTCATCGTCGCGCGCATCGTGCTCGGCGTCGGCGAGGCGCCGCAATTCCCGTCGGCCGCGCGGGTGGTGAGCAACTGGTTTCCGCTGCGCGCGCGCGGCACGCCGACCGGGATCTTCAACGCCGCGTCGCCGCTCGGCACCGCGCTCGCGCCGTTGCTGCTGTCGATCCTCGTCGCGTCGTTCGACTGGCGCTGGGCGTTCATTGTGACGGGGGCACTCGGTCTCGTCGTCGCCGTCGTCTGGTTCGCGCTGTATCGCGATCCGGTGCGCGCGCAACTGTCCGCCGCCGAGCGCAACTACCTCGATGCCGACGCGCAAAGCGTGGCCGCGACACCGAAACTGACGTTCGCCGAATGGCGCAGCCTGTTCTCGCACGGCACGACCTGGGGGATGCTGGTCGGTTACTTCGGCTCCGTGTACCTGAACTGGGTCTACCTGACCTGGCTGCCGGGCTACCTGACCATGGAGCGGCACATGAGCCTGATCCGGACGGGCTTTGCCGCGTCGGTGCCGTTCCTGTGCGGGTTCGTCGGATCGCTGGTGGCCGGCTGGGTGTCGGACCTGGTCACGCGCCGCAGCCGTTCGCCGGTCGTGAGCCGGCGCAATGCAGTGGTGGTCGCGATGCTCGGGATGGTCGTCTTCACGATCCCGGCCGCGCTCGTGCAGAGCAACACGGTGGCGCTCGCCTGCATCTCGGTCGTGATCTTTCTCGCGAACGCGGCGTCGGCCTGCTCGTGGGCGCTCGCGACGGCGGCCGCGCCGCCGAGCCGCGTCGCATCGCTCGGCGCGATCCAGAATTTCGGCGGCTTCGTCGGCGGCGCGCTTGCGCCGATCCTCACGGGCATCATTGCGCAGAAATGGTCGTTCGTGCCGGCGCTGCTGACCGCCGCGGCGATCGCGTTCGCGGGTGCGATCGCCTATCTGCTGCTGGTACGCAAGCCGATTCCCGAGCAGGCCGCGAACGCCGCGCCCGGGCCGTTGCCCGCGTAAGCCTACCCCCGCATTCACTGAAGCAAGGAGAAACAGATGCAACACCCGCAGCAAGCGAACGTGATCATCGAAGGGATCGTCCCGGTGATGCTGACGCCGTTCGACGATGCCGGCGCGATCGACTACGCAGGGCTCGAGCGGCTGATCGAGTGGTATCTCGCGCACGGCGCGGATGCGTTGTTCGCGGTCGCGCAATCGAGCGAGATGCAGTTCCTGAGTCTGGCCGAACGCGCGGAGCTCGCGCGTTTCGTGGTCGAGCGGGTGGCCGGGCGCGTGCCCGTCGTCGCGTCCGGGCACATCAGCGACGATCTCGACGCGCAGGCCGCGGAGCTGTGCGCGGCGGCCGAATCGGGCGCGCAGGGCGTCGTGCTCGTGACCAACCGGCTCGATCCGCAGCGCCTGGGCAGTGCCGCGTTGCTCGACCACCTTCACCGGCTGCTTGCGCGATTGCCGTCGGACCTGCCGCTCGGGCTGTACGAATGTCCGGCGCCTTACCGGCGGCTGCTGTCGGATGACGAACTGCGCGCGTGCATCGACACGGGCCGGTTCGTGATGCTCAAGGACGTGAGCTGCGACCTGGAAACGGTGAAGCGGCGGGTCGCGCTCGCCGAGGGCTCGCCGCTGAAGATCCTCAACGCGAATGCCGCGATCGCGCGGGATGCGATGAAGGCGGGTTCCGCCGGTTTCAACGGCGTGTTCACCAACTTTCATCCGGATCTGTACCGGTGGTTGCGCACGCAAGGGGATGCGCATCCGGAACTGGCCGACGAGCTTTCGACGTTCCTGGTCGTCTCGGCGGTGTCGGAGGCGCTTGGGTATCCGGCGCTCGCGAAGCTCTATCACCAGCGGATCGGCACCTTCGCGTCGATCCGCTGCCGTGCGATCGACTACGACGTGCGTGAACGATTCTGGGCACTCGATGCGGTACTCGACAAGATCGTGGCCGGCACCGAGCATTTCCGTCGTCGGATCGCTGCGCAATAGGGCGCGTGGTGTGCCGTCCGTGTTCTGCCGTGCGCGACGGCATCGCGTGCCGTGCAGGCGGATGCTCGCGCGTGGGGTTCTCGCGAGGCGCAGGGCGGCGCACGGTGGCTGCAAGCACGGCCGGTTTGTCGCGATGCGTAGCGTTGTGTACGCGTCGCGACAAGCGGTGTTGGTGGCGTATCCGCGATCGCCGATGATGTGAATCCGGCGCGTGCTCGGCCCCAACGTGTGGCACGGCGGATCTATCGGGCGTTTCCGTGCTGTCGAGGGCGGCAAGGGTGCCTGTCGCGGCGGGGCCGCTGCATTCGTCGACGGTCAGGGTTGCCTGTCATCATGAATGACGATGGGCTGTCGATACGGCACCGACGCGCGGTCCCACCTTCATCCGTTCCATCGCACCATTTCGCCCGTGAGCCGTGAGCCGTGAGCCGTGAGCCGTGAGCCGTGAGCCGTGAGCCGTGAGCCGCGAGCCGCGAGCGCCAAGGCTCAAGCCCCAAGCCCCAAGCCCCAAGCCCCAAGCCCCAAGCGCTGGTGCCGGTGCCGGTGCCGGTGCCGGTGCCGGTGCCGAGCCGAGCCGAGCCGAGCCGAGCCGAGCCGAGCCGAGCCGAGCCGAGCGCCAAGCCAAGCCAAGCCAAGCCAAGCCAAGCCAAGCCAAGCCAAGCCAAGCCGCGGCGCCGCCGCCCGTCCGTCCGTCCGTCCGTCCGACGCGTTGCGTCCCGCGATCAACCGCCGCCGGCCGACCGCTGCATGTTCACGCAGGGCGACAAAAGCACACAAATCTGATCAACGCCCCTCATCGTTTCTTGTAACGATTCGTAATATCGCGCCGCCGAGCGCTTTTCCCGACGAACCGTTGAATCCGCTTCCCATGCAACACGTGACGACGACAAGCCAGCCGCCGATCCTGGCGGCACCGGTAGATCCCATGCTGCACGCCGTGATCGATGAGGTCGTCCACCGGAGCGTGTCGGAAGCGACGACGCGCAGCGGCTACATGCGATGTGCCGACTACGCGATCGTCGGCGCGCAGGTGCTGACGCTGCTGACCGGCAAGCCGTACCGGCCGTTCGCGGGTGGCGAGGTGCTGGATTTCGGCGGCGGCAACCTGTATGCGCTGTGCACGACGCGCGAGCGGCGCCGCACCGCGCGGCATCTGTCGCAGCTCGCGAGGTATCACTGCTGGATCGAGGCGCGTCATGACGATATCGGCGGCCGTGCGCGCAAGGAAATCGTCGATTTCACGCTGCGCCACGACGAGACCGTGGCGAGCCATCTGGGGATGCCGTACGCGCGCGCGTACCAGGCGTATTTCTGGGGCTGGGACGACGAGCACGCGGTACCGGCCGAACTGCACGATCATCCGGTCTTCGCGAAACAGGGCCCCGTGTGGCGCTGGGCGGAGCGTGAATGCACGTCGCTGCTGCGCGCATACGAGCGCGAACGGCCAGGCTATTTCGGGCGTCAGGTGTCGCGTGCGATCGATTTGTTTGCCGATCGCGTCGAAGGTCTCGGCTGACGGCACGGCCGTTCGAGGTGAACTGCGGGCAAGCAGCCCGCCGGGATGGAGCGCGAACCGGCGGATGGCGCCCGGCGCGCGCTTGCGCACGGCCGGGTATGAACGATGTTTCCGGGCACGACACCACGCGCGGTGGCGCGAGCAGGTCGATCCACAGACCGGCGGCCGCCGCCGCGATCGTCGGGCGGCCCGGGCGCTCGTCACTTGTTCGCCAGCGTGCCGCTGCTGTTGGCGCCGCCGAACAGCCGCGTCAGGTACTGCGTGTTGGAGTTCATCTTGGCCATCAGCGTGTTGAGCGCCGTGAACTGCGCCTGATACTGCTTGGTCAATTGCGCGGCGTAGTCGGCCAGATCGGTCTGCTGCTGCGTGACGCGCTTCAGGTTGGCACTCAGCGCGTTCGTGCGCACTTCGATCATCCCGCCTTTCTTCGTGAAGGGCGCGATCTGGTCGGTCAGTTGCTTGCCCATCCCGTTCGTCGAGTTGAACAGGCGCGCGACCCCTGACGGGTTGTTGGACAGCGCACTGTCGAGCTTCGCGCTGTCGGCCTTCAGCGTGCCGTCCTTCTCGAGCGAGATGCCGATCGCCATCAGGTTCGTGTGTCCGTTGCCGTTCTCGTTCGCGACACCGCGCGCGACGATCGACGCGAGCGAGTTGCGGATCGTGTTCAGCGTCGAATCGCCGATCAGCGCACCCTGCGAGCTTGCTCCTTCGGTGTAGCTCGACAGCGCGCCCATCGTCTTGACGACGGTGTTGTAGAGGCTCACGAAGTTCGTGATCGTGGCCGCCTGCGACTTCGTATCGGTGCTCACCGTGAGCGTTTGCGTATCGGTCGCGCTGACCGCGGCCGCCGACAGGTTCAGCGTGACGCCGCTCAGCACGCCCGACACCGTGTTGCTCGCGCTGGTCGACGCGATGCCGTTGAGCGTGAACTTCGCGTCCTGCGCGACGGCGCTTTGTCGCCACGCGGCCGCGCTGTTCGCCGATTCGATCTTCGACGCGCCGCCCGTCGTGTCGGCCGTCGACGTGACGCCGAGGTTCGACAGCCCGTTGTCGTTAGCCACGTTGCCGACCGCGACGCTGATCGCGTTCGCCGAGCCTGTCTTCGTCGACGCGAGCACGAGGTGCGCGCCGTCGGTGCCGTTGATCACGGTCGCGCTGATCCCCGGGTTGTTCGCCGCGGAGTTGATCGCGGCCGCGATGCCCGACAGCGTGTTGTTCGTGCCGGTGACGTCGACCTTGAACGACTGGCTGCCGAGCGACAGCGTCAGCGTGCCGGTGCCGAGCGCCTTGCTCCCGTCGAAGCCCGCCGAAGCCAGTGCCTGCGCGGTCGCGGTCTGCGTGACGCCGATCGTGTAGGTGCCGGCCACCGCGCCCGCGCCCGCCGTCGCGGTCAGGCCCTTGCCGCTCGCGACCGCGGTGAACGTCGACTGCAGCCCGCCATTCGTCAGCGAGGCGAGGCCCGCCTCGAGCGCACCCAGCGCCGACGACAGCGCGCCGAATGCGGAAATCTGCGTGGTGCCAGTGGTCTGCGACGCGGCGAGCGCCGCGGCCCGGCCGGCGGTTTTCGCGTTCACCAGCGTCTTGACGAGCGTGCCGACGTCCATCGACGGATTCCCGGTCGAGCCGTTGATGATCGATTGCGCCGCCTGTTGCAGCAGGCTGTTCGTGTTCGCGCCGCTGCTCACGGGCGTGTTCGTTGCCATGGGTGGTCTCCGGTTGAATAACGATCCCGTGACGAGCGGCTGCCGGGTCGGCCTGCGGCGCTTCGAAGGCAGGGCGCGTCCGGCGCGACGCGTTCCCGGGGTTCACGGGAGTGTCGGGAAAACGTAAGGACGTGCGCTATCGTATATTTAAATCGGTATTGCTTGGTAATTTTTTGTAATGTATGTCGAGAAAAATGCAGATTGGAACGGGGTGTTTGAGTGATGGCTAAAGGTTTACGATCTTTTGCCGTAAACACACCGTTTCGGTTGTATTTATTCAAGCATTTTCACGGTTTTGAGAGCCGGAAAAGGGCGAGAAGGATTGGTCAATGTTTTGAGCTGGTTCTGCTAAACATCGGATCGATCGACGGTATGTGGAAAGTGTGTTCCATGGTCGATATCGGACCGAAATCCTTGTCTGACGGACGATACGCGTCACCGGTGATTCCAGCCCGCCTGCCCGTGAAACGTTTTCGCATTGCCGATGTTCGTTTCCGGGCCATGAGCTTTTTTATGCAACGGAATGCCAGGTCGATTGCAATGCCGGGAGAGTTGCGTGAATCAAGTCCGCCTTTGTGAATCGCATATCGAACTCGTCGTTCAATGACAGTCGTGATACGCGGTTGTGACCGATTTACGTCAATTGAGGCCGAAAATATCGATTGAATCAGGTGGCCTGAAAGAAGCAGGGTGTTTCCGTGTTCCGGACACATTGAGCGGGTTGATTTGCGCTGCCTGCCGACCTTTGCCTGTCGGCGTGATTGTCTTCGATTGTCCACTTGAACGAGACAGCGAATCCTTCTTTGACGGATTGATGATTCGTGGCGAGACAGTAGACTGCATCCGTGCTTCGCCAGAACCGATCGGAAGCGCGCTGGGAACGGCGCAACCCAACGGATTCTGCGGCGGCGGGCCCCCCGGCCTGCTGTCCGATCGTGCGAGGAGTGATTCGGCGCCTCCCGGCACCGGATGCATCAAACCGTCAATTCAAGGGTGATTGTCATGCGTTACGTTTCGCTGGAGTCGAAGAAGGACGAGCTGCTGCTGGCAGCTCGCGTGCTGTTGATGATCCTGTTCGTGCTGTTCGGCTGGCAGAAGCTGAACGGCTTCTCGGGCACCGTCGCGTACATGGCGTCGACGGGGAACCCGGCGCCCGAGCTGGCAGCGGCGATCGCGGTGGCGGTCGAGCTGGTCGGCGGCCTGCTGATCGCGGCCGGCTTCTATACGCGTCCGCTCGCACTGGTGTTCGCCGCCTATACGCTCGCGACCGCGCTGATCGGCCATCGCTACTGGGCGCTGCAGGGGATGGAGCAATACATGGCGATGATCAACTTCTACAAGAACGTGAGCATCATCGGCGGGCTGCTGTTGCTCGCACTGACCGGGCCGGGGCGGTATTCGCTCGACCGGAAGTAAGGCGGGGCGTTTCCGTTCGGCTCGGAGCCCGGTGCACGAAAGTGCGCCGGGTTTTGTTTTTGTGGGTGGGGCGTGACGTGTGGCGCGTGCGCGGTGCCGCAGAGCATCCGGCGTCCATGCGCCGAAGCTCACTGATCGGCACGCAGCGGATATGTTCGAATTCCTGATTGATTCGGGCGGTGTCGATGCTGCCACGATCGCGACGGATTGCTCGTCATTCGTCGCACGCTCGTGTCCCGGACATCCGTTGCCGGATCGCCTCCGGGTTGAAGCCCCCGCGATCGAAATGACTGCCTTGCGTTTGCGCGGCATGAAGCGGCGCGCAGGTCATCGGTTTATGCCCGGCATGCAAAAGTTGGGATAGGCTCTCGGAAATCCCCGTTCCCCTTTCACAGATGGCTACCGTACCGCAATCGACCGTTCTTCTCATCGGCGCCGCCGGCCTCCTCGGCCGCGCGGTTGCCGCATCGCTGTCCCGCGAGTCTTCGTTGAACCTCGTCGCGACGATCCGCAACCCGCACGGCGCAGGCGCAAAACGTCTTGCGTTGCCGGCGGAAAACCTCGCCGAACTCGACGTCCTCGACCAGCCGGCCCTCGAACACCTGTTCGCCACCCGCCAGCCGGCCGCGGTGATCATCTGCGCGGCCGAACGCCGCCCGGACGTCTGCGAACGCGATCCTGACGGCGCACGCGCGATCAACGTCACCGCCCCGGCGCGCATCGGCGCGCTCGCCGCGCGCCACGGCGCATGGACGCTCGGCATCTCCACCGACTACGTCTTCGACGGCAAGGCCGCTCCGTACCGCGAGGACGCCACCCCGAATCCGCTCAACATCTACGGCCGCACGAAGCTGGAAGGCGAGGCGGCGCTCCTCGCCGCGTCGCCGCTGTCGTGCGTGCTGCGCCTGCCGCTGCTGTACGGCCCGATCGTCGACTGGAGCGAATCGGCCGTCACGAGTCTCGTGCCGGCGATCGCCGCGTCCGCACGGCCGGGCGCCGACGCGGTCGGCATGGACGCCTGGGCGATCCGTTACCCGACGTATACGCCCGACGTCGCGGACGTCATCCGCGACCTGACGTTGCGTCATCTCGCGGGTGCGTCGATCACGGGCATCCGTCACTGGTCGGGCGAGGAGCCGATGACGAAGTACGACATTGCGCAGCGGATCGCGGCCGCGCTCGGCATCGAAGCATCGCTCACGCGGATCGACCAGCCGACCGACGCGACGCCGCGTCCTTACGATTGCCATTTGGACGCATCGCGCGTGCGTGCAGCCGGGATCGATCACGCGACGCCTTTCGATATCGCGCTGCGCGCCGTGCTGCGCGATGCGCCGCAGACGCTGTAGGATCGGGCGCCACGCGCGGCCCCGCGCCGCGTGATCCGCAGCCGTCCGCGTCCGCAGCCGTAGCCGCAGCCGCGCGACGGAGGCGGCCCGCGCGCACCGGCCGGCCCATCATCGCCCACCCAGGAGCCCAGCCATGCAACTGAAATGGCTCGAAGACTTCGTCGAACTCGCGCGCACGCGCAGCTTCACCCGCGCGGCGGAGAACCGGTTCGTCACGCATCCGGCGTTCGGCCGCCGCATCCGGTCGCTCGAGGAGTGGGTCGGCGCGCGCCTGATCGCGCGCACGAAGCCGCTCGAACTGACGGCGGCGGGCACCGTCTTTCTCGATGCGGCATCGAACGCGCTCGACATCCTGCACGGCGCCCGCACGCAACTCCAGGAAGCGTCGCCGGTGCTGGAGAACAACCTGCGAATTGCGACCGGCCGCACGCTGTCGGCCACCTTCTTCCCCGACTGGTACGACGAGACCGTTGCGCGCGCCGGCTTCTTTACGGCGACCGTGTCGACCGGCAGCGCGGAGGAAGCGATCCTGCAGCTCACGGCCGGCGACGCCGACATGCTGATCGTCTATTCGAGCCCGCATACGCGGCTGCTGATCGATCGCGACCGCTTCGACTGGTTGTCCGTCGCGCGCGAGGTGCTGGTGCCGGTCAGCGCGTTCGATGCGCGCGGCAGCGTGCGCTACCGGCTGCCGGCCGGCCAGGCGCCGGTGCCGTGGCTCGCGTTCGCGCGCACGCTGACCCTGCGCGCGGTGCTGGCGCGTCATCTCGCCGAAATGCCCGGCCGCCCGACGCTGCGGCCCGTGTACCAGGCCGACTCGTACGAAGCGATCCTCGCGATGGCGCGCCGCGGGCTCGGCCTTGCGTGGCTGCCGCAGCGGCTCGTCGCCGACGACGTGCGGCGCGGCGAGCTCGCGATCGTCGGGGGCGCCGACTGGCAGATCGGCTTCGACATTGCGCTGTACCGGCGACGGAACGACCCGCACCCGGTACTGGACGCGATCTGGCGCACCGCGCCGGCACGCGACGACGGCGGCGCATAGCCTCCGCGGGCAGCGCCCGCGCGGCCTGCGCGCCGATCGGCACGATTGCGTGCCGAAACGGCACGAACACCCGCCCCGCGTTGCCTACACTCCGCGCTTGACTGGCCCGAACGGCCGCCGGCAAAGCCGCGCGCCGTCTTTCAAAATCCTGACGGCCAGCATTACCGGAGGAGCAAAGGGGTGACCCGCAATACACACGGCGCGACGCCGGCCCCGCACAACCCGTGGCGCGAGATCTGCGCCGCGAGCATCGGCAACGCGCTGGAGTTCTACGATCTGCTGATCTACGGTTACTTCGCGATCGTCATCGGCCAGCTGTTTTTCCCCACGCACGACGCGGCGACCTCGCTGCTGCTGTCGGTCGGCACGTTCGGCATTTCGTTCGTCACGCGTCCGCTCGGTTCGATCGTGCTCGGCAGCTATGCCGACCGCGCGGGCCGCAAGGCATCGCTGACGATGTCGATCGGGCTGATGATGCTCGGCACCGCGATGATCGCGTTCGCGCCGACGTATGCGCAGATCGGCATCGCGTCGCCGTTGCTGATCATCGTCGCGCGGATGCTGCAGGGTTTCTCGACGGGCGGCGAATTCGGCGCGGCGACCGCGTTCATGGTCGAGCAGGCCGACGCGAAGCGCCGCGGTTTCTTCGCGAGCTGGCAGATGTCGACGCAGGGGCTCGCGACGGTGCTCGCGGCCGGCGTATCGGCGCTGTTGAGCCTGCTGCTGACGACCGACCAGCTGCACACGTGGGGCTGGCGCGTCGCGTTTTCGGTCGGGCTGCTGATCGGCCCGGTCGGGCTCTACATTCGCCGCAACATCGACGAACCGGCCGATTTCCGCCGGCTGGGCGAGCAAGGGCGCGCGAAGTCGCCGCTGCGCGACGTGTTCGTGCGCGATCGCGCGAACATGCTGCTTGGCGCGGGTGTGGTCGCGACGGCCACGGCCTTCAACTACGTGCACAAGCTGTACATGCCGACGTACGCGGTCAAGCAGCTGCATATCCCGGCCACGTCGTCGTATCTCGGCGCGGTCGTCACGGGCGCGATGCTGATGGTCGCCGCGCCGGTCGTCGGGCATCTGTCGGACCGTTTCGGCCGCATCCGCGTGATGCTGATCGCGCTGATCCTGGTCGGCGCGACGACGTGGCCGCTGTTCGTCATGCTGAACCGCTATCCGACGGTCGAGACGCTGCTCGCGGTCCAGGCGCTGGTCGGCCTGTTGATTGCGGTGAGCCTCGCGCCGCTGCCGGCGCTGCTCGCCGACATCTTCCCGACGAGCACGCGCGGCACGGGCCTCGCGCTGTCGTACAACTTCTCGGTGACGCTGTTCGGCGGCTTCGCGCCGCTGATCGTGACCTGGCTGATCGACGCGACGCACAACAAGCTGGCGCCGAGTTTCTACGTGATGGCGACGGCCGTGCTCGGGATCACGTCGGTGATTTCGCTCGGCCGCCGGATGCGCGGCGCGGCGGCTGCCGCCGCGCCATCGACACGCGCGACCGGGGCGTGACGCGCCGGCCGCCAACCCGATTCCGGCGTAGCCGGCACATGCCGGCCGTGCCTTTCCCGAACCCTGTTGAGCCTTTCCGACATGACCACGCTTGAAGCCATCCGCGCCGCCTTGCCGGCCTATCCGATCGAAGTGGCCTTCCCCGACATCTCGCGCTGGCGCGCGGGCAATACGGGCATCGACTATCTGCATACGTTCGACAGCGGCCGGCCCGGCAAGCACGTGATGATCCTCGCGCTGACGCACGGCAACGAAGTCAGCGGCGCGATCGCGGTGGATACGTTGCTGGCCGCGGGTCTGCAGCCGGTTGCGGGCCGGCTGTCGCTCGGCTTCGGCAACGTGGGCGCATACGAGCACTTCAGTGCGAAGAACGCCGATGCGACGCGCTACCTCGACGAGGACATGAATCGCGTGTGGACGCCGGCCGCACTCGACGGCACGCGCGACAGCCGCGAGCTCGCGCGTGCGCGCGCGATGCGTCCGCTGCTCGATACGGTCGACCTGCTGCTCGACATTCATTCGATGCACGAGGCGTCCGCGCCGCTGATGATGACCGGGCCGCTCGAGAAGGCGATCGCGCTGGCGGCCGCAATCGGCACGCCGGAGCACGTGATCATCGATCGCGGCCATGCGAACGGCACGCGGCTGCGCGACTACGGCGGCTTCGGCGACGCGGCGAGCGCGAAGAATGCGCTGCTGATCGAGACGGGCCAGCACTTCGCCGCGAGCGCGCGTGACGTCGCGCTCGACAGCGCGGCGCGCTTCCTGCTGCATGCGGGCGTGGTTGCGCGCGACGACGTCGCGGCCTTCATCACGCAGGCCGTGCCGGTGCGGCAGAAGTTCGTCGAGATCACGGAGCCGGTCGTCGCGCGTTCGATGGATTTCCGCTTCTCGCAACCGTTCACGGGGCTCGAGGTGATCGGGAAGGCCGGCACCGAAATTGCCCGCGACGGCGACCATGTGATCGTCACGCCGTACGACAACTGCGTGATCGTGCAACCGTCGATGCGGCATCTCGGCGTGAACGTCACGATGATGCGGCTGGGGCGCTTGCTGGATCGGTGACGCCGCCGGTGGCGGACCGCCGGGAGACGGCCCGCGCGGTCGCACCCCTCAGCCGATGCGGGGTGCGCCATGCCGCATACGATTCACGCGTCGGCGCGGGCGGCGCAGCCCGAACAGCCAGGGCACCCGCGCATCAATCTGCTACGCGTGTCGCTTCGGGTTCCACGCCTTGTGTACGAATTCGAGACGGTTGCCGTCGAAGTCGGCTACGTTGGCGGCGTAGTAGCCGGGGGCGAAGTAGGTACGATCCGCCGGCTTCCCTTCGTCAATGCCGCCGGCCTTGATCGCGGCGGCGTAGGCGGCGTCGACGAGTTCATTGGTATCGCAGACGATCCCGACGTAAAGCCCGGTCTCGCCGGGATGACGTTTGCGCAGCCAGATGCTCGATCCGACTCCCGCTCCCTTGCCGTACACATCGTCTCCGATGCCGTAAAGATCGGGGACGCCTTCCGGGCCCGAAGCGGAGTCGTAGTTGCCGAAAATTCTCCAGCCGAGCGGCTTCAAGGCTTCAGCGTAGAAGGCCAGTGATTTTTCGATGTCGGTGACTGAGATGTAAACGTGGTCGATCATTGGGCGCCTTCGACGTGGATGGGTACGGTCTGCGCATGGCGATATCCGACGGCCGGGCGTCTGCTCATGGCCGGGCCCCGACGGTCGCCGACGCAGGGATGCCTGATGCTACGGTCGTGCAGGCGCTTTCACAAGCCACACATGGAATCACGCGCGAGCCTCGCGCAACGAGCCGGGCGTCCGGCTCGGCGTGAACGTCGCGATGATGCGATGGAGGCGACAAACGCCGGACGACGGCTGATTCCTGACGGCAAGCCGGCCGGCTTCATCGGTACCCGGACGGGAATGGCAGATGGATGAACAGGTCGCGGGCATGCAGGTGCCATGTCGCGCAGTATCGGCACCCCAGCCCGCGGTGGTGCTGGATTCAGACCGTCAATCCAGCACCGGGCTTCACGAATCGATAATCGTCGAGCGCTTCAAGGTCGATTAACGAATCGCAAAGCGGGTCGCCGGCGAGCCATTCGCGCAATTATTTCCATAGATAAACAGATTTCTGTTTTCTGAATATGCCTGGTAAATAATCGAATAAACTTCCTTGGCACTGAACGAGTAGACACCGTCGTTGATCGTCACCAGCAGGTTGCCGGTGGTGTCGGTTTCGATCTTGTCGATCTTGCCGGCTTTGCAAAGCGCCTGTGCGGACGCGCACGTGGAGGCGAGCATCAGTGCTGAAAACAGCACGGTTGCAATCTTCTTCATGACTTTCCTTTGGAATTGAATGAAATGATGCGATCTGACGACGTCGGCCACGTCCGGAAAGACATGTCTGTCCTTCCGGATTGCTGATTCGCAAGCGTCTGGAAATCAACGGGGCCTGGCAAGCTGGAACTTTGCGACCAAGCACGAATGAAAGGATTCGTGCTGCGCCTCCGTTACCTCTTTGATTTTTGAATCGCGGTGTTGCGGCGCACAACACAGACTATTTATTTGGGTTTGAGGGCGCCAATCGAATTAATTTATCGTTAATGGAATTCGATAATTTTTTGTTTGAATTTGATTTAATTGAATTCTGGGTGGTGTTGTTTTTATTTTTTGATTGTTTCGATATTCAAATAATCGGCGGCGAATATTGAGGCGATGATCGATGGTGGTGCCGGCGCGGCAGGCGAAGCGCATGGGCGTTCATGGGGGGCGATCGTTCGAGCGCGGGAGGAATCCCTGGCACGATGCGACTCGTGCCCGAACGGAACGGCGCTACACTGCGCGGGTTCCCGGGCACACCGGGAGCGCCGGGGCGCCGGGCACACGGTTCGCCGACACGCGACGATGGTTTCGCCCGCCCCCCGGCTCATTCGAACAAATCACGAGAGCAAGAGAGGGCCCATGCTGACACGTCTTCGTATCGGACTCGATCGCGCGCGCGACCTGCGCGAAATGGGACGACCGTCCCCCGTCCACCCGCGGCCGCAGGCGAGCGAACTGGTCGACCTCAGCGCGCAGCGCGCGATGTGGCGCGTCGCCGTTCCGGGCCAGGCCGACTGCTACATGGCGGCGACGCCCGCCGAAACGGAGCGCTACGTCGTGCATCTCGACGCGCAGACGTTCTACGGCCTGTGGCTCGGCACCAGCCCGAGATTCCCGCAGCCGAACTCGCAGGACTGCGTGCCGCGGCGCGTCATGCCGCTCGACAGCAAGTACGCGTCGGCTGCCGCCGCGTTCCGGGCCGGCCGCCTTGAGCCGGTGGCACTGCCGCCGGTCGGCTACTGGATCGAGGGAGGCGGGTACGAAGTCGCGATGAGCAACGGCATGACGCGCACCTTCTGGCTGCTCGCCAACCGCGTGCGGTCGTTTCCGGTCAGCGTCGACAACGCGACCTGGGCCACGATGCTGAACAACATGGCCGGCGTCGGCGTCGCGCCGATCGCGTACCGCGAACTGTTTTCCCGGCGCGCGTAGGTCGGTCGTCGCGATCCGACAGCGCCGGATCGCCCCGGTTTGACACGCCGCGTTCGCGGCCTTTAAAGTCGCATCGCGGGCCGGTGGGTCAAGCTCACGCCCGGAACAGGCAGCCGATGTTCCAGGACTACGGGGCTACCCCGTGGATCAGATCGACATCCCGATGCGTCGCAAGGAGCGCCGTTGCGCGTTGCGCAACGTGACTCCTCGCAGTACCCGTCACGTTGGCTCATCGTCCCGCCCATCCTTTTCCATGTCTTCATCCCTGCGCGAAACCACCCGTACGATTGCCGAGGCGATGCTGGCCGGTGCGCCCGAACGTGCCGGCGTCCTGTCCCGGATGGCGGCGGTGCTCGGCGGCGCGCCGCCGTGGACGCACGAAGTCGCGGATGCCGCGCTCGTGCGCTTCGGCGCGCGCTGGGCCGACGTCGACATCGATGCGCTTGCGGCGCACCTCGCCGATGCGCCGCCGTTCGTGCTCGCGTGGTACGGCAGCGACCGGCCCGCCGCGATCCGCGTCGTGCGGCGGCCGCTCGTGCAGATGCCGTTGCCGGCGCCGCTGGCCGGCTGCGACGTGCCGCAATGGGCGACGCCCGGCGATCTCGCCGACTGGCTCGGCGTGCGCGTGCCGGAACTCGACTGGCTGTCCGACCATTGGCGCGTCGACGCGCGCAGCGGCGCCACGCCGTTGCATCACTACACGTACGTGGCGCACGACAAGCGCAGCGGCGGGTGCCGCCTGGTGGAGATCCCGAAGGGCCGGCTGCGCGAAGCGCAGCGCCGCATCCTGCACGGGCTGCTCGACCGCATTGCGCCGCACGATGCGGTACACGGTTTTCGCAAGGGGCACGGGATCGTGTCGTTCGCGGCGCCGCATGCCGATCGCGATGTCGTCGTCCGTTTCGACCTCGCGGATTTCTTCGTATCGATACGCGCCGCGCGCATTCACGCGCTGTTCGTCACGCTCGGGTACCCGGCCGAAGTCGCGCGCACGCTCACCGGGATGTGCACCAATCGCGTACCGTCCGCGCGGCTGCTCGCGCCGGACCTGCGCGACCGGTTCGACTGGATCGGCCGCCAGCGCTATCGCGAACGGCATCTGCCGCAGGGGGCGCCGACGTCGCCGGCGCTGGCGAACCTGAGCGCCTTCCGGTTCGACATGCGGCTTGCCGCGCTCGCGCGTTCGCTCGATGCAACCTACACGCGTTATGCCGACGATCTCGCATTTTCCGGCGGCGGGGCGCTGGCGCGCGACGTCGAGCGGCTGCAGGTGCGCGTTGCCGCGATCGCGCTCGAGGAGGGCTTTGCGCTGCACCTGCGCAAGACGCGCGTGATGCGGCGCGGCATGCGCCAGCAACTCGCCGGCGTGGTCGTCAATCGTCATCCGAACCTGGCGCGCGATGAGTTCGATCTCCTGAAGGCCATCCTGACCAACTGCATCCGGAGCGGGCCGGCGTCGCAGAATCGCGATGCGCGTCCGGACTTCCGCGCGCATCTCGCCGGGCGCGTCGCGCATGCGGCCGCGCTGAACGCGGCGCGCGGCGCGAAGCTGCGCGCGCTGTTCGACAGGATCGCGTGGGACGCCCGCGAAGTCGGTCTGTAAGCGGCCGAAAAGCGACCGACGAGCGGCCGACGAGCGACCAAAAAGCGGCCGGGTTGGGATCGACGCCGGCCGACGACTTCTGCATCGCGATGCCGTGCACTGCTATCATTCGCGCCATGCCGCACCGGTGCCTGGTGCGGCGCTTACTTGCCGCAGTCGTTCGCCCGTGCCTTCGTATGCGGCGGGCTGCGCGTCGCCGGGCCGGTTCAGTCTGTCATCGATTGACGCGCGACGTCGTTTAGTGCGTATCGCGCAAGCCACGCCGGCTCAGGCAAACGATACATCTATTTAACAGCACCCATCGGCGGAACTTCGTGGTAGGTTCCGCCATCGGAGCTTTTTGCGAAAACATGCCCACAGAGGATGAATACATGACCCAGGCCCTGCAGGAACTCGAAGCACAACTTCGGGACCTGAATATCAAGCTGTCGGATGCGAAGCAGAAGGAGAAGCAGGCCGCGCTCGCGGCATTCAAGGAACAGGTCGAGCTTTTAGGAATTTCGCAGCAGGAAGTGCTGAGCGCGCTCGGTTATATCGTCCAGCGAAAACGCAAGGCACCTGCCAAGTACTACGATCCGACGACCGGCCGCTCATGGTCGGGCCGCGGCCCGCGGCCGAAATGGCTCGAAGGCAAGGATCTCGAGGCGCTCGCCGTCGACCGCGAGGCCAAGACCTGGTGGCCCGGAGACGACCAGGGCTGAAGCCGGCCAGGCCGCCGGACCATCCGGCGCCCTCCGGCTCGCGCAAGCGGGCCGGCCGGCAACCCGCTCTCCCCACGTAGTCGTTCGTCCGGTGTCCGGCCTGGCCGCGACGTCGCCGGCTTCACCGCCGACACCGGCCCGCCGTTTTACTCTCCCGTTCATGACCCGCAGGTTGCCGCCATGTCGTCCCGCAGGCGGGCGCCGGCGCGCGCGGACCCTCGCCACGGGCCGACCTGCCGGCCCTTCGTTCGCGGGCACAGGCCTTAGAATGTCGCCGGACAATCGTGGCGGGACACCATGGCAGCAAACATGAAATCTCCGACGCTCGGCGGCCCGTCGGCCCCGCGCGTCGAGCAGGTCGGCGCGTACGCGTGGAAAGCGCTGGCCGGATCGGCGATCGGCTATGCGATGGACGGCTTCGACCTGCTGATCCTCGGCTTCATGCTGCCGGCGATCACGGCGGCGTTGCACCTGACACCCGGGCAGGGCGGCGCGCTCGTCACCTGGACGCTGATCGGCGCCGTCGCGGGCGGCATCCTGTTCGGTGCGCTGAGCGACCGTTACGGGCGCGTGCGCGTGCTGACCTGGACGATCCTGCTGTTCGCGGTCTTCACCGGGCTGTGCGCGTTCGCACAGGGCTTCCAGGATCTGCTTGTCTACCGCACCATCGCGGGCATCGGGCTGGGCGGCGAGTTCGGGATCGGCATGGCGCTCGCGGCGGAAGCGTGGCCGGCCAGCAAACGCGCGCGCGTGTCGTGCTACGTCGCGCTCGGCTGGCAGGCCGGCGTGCTGCTGGCCGCCCTGCTGACGCCGTTCCTGCTGCTGCACATCGGCTGGCGCGGGATGTTCCTGGTCGGCGTGCTGCCCGCGCTGCTCGCGTGGGCGATGCGCAACAAGCTGCACGAGCCGGAGGCGTTCGTGCAGCGCGCGGCGCAGCCGAAGGCCAACGCGTTCCGCCTGCTCGTCGCGGACGGCCGCACCGCGCGCACGAGCCTCGGCATCGTGATCCTGTGTTCGGTCCAGAACTTCGGCTACTACGGGATCATGATCTGGCTGCCGACCTTCCTGTCGAAACAGATGGGTTTCTCGCTGACGAAGTCGGGAGTGTGGACGGCGGTGACGGTCGTCGGGATGATGATCGGCGTCTGGGTGTTCGGGCAACTGGCCGACCGCATCGGGCGCAAGCCGACGTTCCTGCTGTACCAGCTCGGCGCGGTGGCGACGGTCGTCGCGTATGCGCAGCTGTCGGACCCCACGGCGAGGCTGTGGGCCGGCGCGCTGATGGGCATGTTCGTCAACGGGATGGTCGGTGGCTACGGGACGCTGATGTCGGAGGGTTATCCGACGGCCGCACGCGCAACCGCGCAGAACGTGCTGTGGAACATCGGCCGCGCGGTGGGCGGCTTCGGCCCGGTCGCGGTCGGCGCGCTTGCCGCGCACTATTCGTTCCAGACGGCCATCGCGATGCTCGCCGGCCTCTACGTGCTCGACATGGTCGCGACGCTGTTCCTGATTCCCGAGCTCAAGGGCGTCGAGCTCGAATGAGCGCGGCGAGCGCGCGCAATCCAACCACTTCTCCGGAAACCACGATGCAGCAGAAGAACAGGACGATCGGCGTGATGGGCTCGGGCAAGGAGCCGTGGCTCGCGTTTTCGGAGCCGCTCGGCGCATGGCTCGCGCAGGCCGGTTTCAACCTGCTGACGGGCGGCGGGCAGGGCGTGATGCTGGCGGTCGCGCGGGCGTTCGCCGGCGTGCCCGGGCGAACCGGGCGATCGATCGGCATCCTGCCGACGCAGGCCGATCCTCTCGCGGGCTTCGTGCCGCTCGACGGCTATCCGCATCCGTTCGTCGACATCCCGATCCTCACGCCGCTGCCGCGCCGCGAGCCGGATGCCGAGCCGCACACGATCAACCGCAACTACGTGAACGTGCTGAGCAGCGACCTGATCGTCGCGCTGCCGGGCGGGCACGGCACGGCCGAGGAGATTGCGCTCGCGCGGCACTGGCGCAAACCGCTCGTCTGCTTCGGGCCGGAGGGGGCGTTTCGCGCGCTCGCGGCGGGCGCCACGTGCACGTCGTCGCTCGACGACGTGATCCGGTTCGTGGAAGACGCGTTTGCGGCGGAGCGGGTGTCGCGATAGTTGATGCAATCGGCCTCGGTGGAGATCGGACACGCTCGTGTCCCGGCCGGTCATCCCGCATGCCGAGTGCACGTTCACGGTCGAATGGCAGTCATTGCATCATGGTCGAGCCGCGAACAGAGGCATGACCGATGGTCTCGCACCACATCTGGCCCAGACGCCACGGGGGGCGCCGGTCGACATGTTGGTAGATGCGGTTCACGTCGTGACGGTGTTCGCGGTGGTGACATGCAACACGGCGCGGGGTGTGCGGCTCCGGCAGGAGTGCCCGTATGCCTGGCGAGGCGCCGACCGGCAAACCAGTCCGTCAAGACGAGATTGCCGGTGAAATAAAACAAAGAGACTGATTTTTTAGAATATATAAAAGAGATCCGTTGATTGTTGTTTTTGGCATATCACACCTAGAATGATTCTGGTTAAGGCCGGGATTTTGGATGGGTCGATCGTGTTGATTCAATGGATTGAAAAATGAATGAAATTGTTTATATCGTCGCGGAGCGGTCGGGGTATTTTCTCGGCAAATATTTGGGCTGGCTGATATACCCCTATCTCGTGATATTGAAAGGCGGCGCCTGGAATATTCAGCAAAGTTTTGAAGGACTCGGACTTGTCTCGTCGAATTTTGTCGAGAAGGATGCGCAGGGGCAGGTCGTTTCAAGTTATTGGTCGCCAGGCGAAGCGATGCTGCCGATTCTGGTCGTGCTCTGGATACTCTTGCTGGTGTTGGCGTTTCTCTACATCACGACGGGATATGTGCTCGCCCGGAAGAAGGGGGCCCTGGTTGCATTGTCAATTCTTTTGCTGCCGGGGTTGCTGGTACTGCAGGGCTGGTGGCCCTTGATTTCATTTGTGCCCGATTCGTTCGTCATCGGCGGGAGCGGTGTGCTGGGCAGCGGTTGGGGCATGCTGACGCTGGTAGGTTTAGGGCTGGTCGCGGGATGGTGCGGCGTGCTTGTGCTCATCGACCTCCTTCCGATCGGCGACGGTTTCGGGCATGTCTACGATCATGTTTGGTACGCGGCCGCGTTGCTCGCGGGCATTTTTTTCGTGTTCGATTCGCAAGCGAACCGGCATGTCCAGTCTCTGCAGGAGAGTTCCCGCGATATGCAGAGAGCGAGCGCCTATCTGTTGAAGCAGGCGGAACGGTATGAATCGTGGTGCGCGCAGAACAGGCTGGGAGAGAGCCTGTCATGCCGCTGGGCGTCGAGCGTGCAGCAAACACTGCTCGATTACTCGGCAGAAGATCCGGCTGTCTTTGTCGTCACGGGGCCGCACGCCGCGGCGGATATGTACCAGATCAACGGGCAACGTCTGACACCGGAGCAAATCACGTCGTTGCGAAACGAAATTGCGACATACAACGAGGACATGTGTCCTGTTACGCGGATCGACGATAGGGTCAGCGTGTTGCCGCCGTCATCGTCGCGGTGCCTGAGAACCCCGATACAGTTCTGCACGTCGTTTCCCGAGCGGCTTGACGGGCGAGACGTCAGGCACGATGCGTTCAATCCGGCATCGCTTGCAAGCGAATGTGTCGTCTCGACACTTGTCGCGTTTCGCGACCGGCAAGAGAAACTACTGACGCAGGTCAACGACGATCGTCGGTCGAAGCACTATCGATGGATCTACTACGTGCTTTTTTCCATTGTCATCGGCGGGAAAATCGCGCTGGCGACGGCCAAGACGGTGGGCTTGAACAAGCGCACGCCGACCGAGAGGCGGAGAAGCATGCACTGGGTTAGTCGTCTCTGGCAGATTTCATGGAGAGGATTGCAGATCATCTGGTGGGTGATCGCAGGGAGCGTGGCGATCTGCGTGGCATTACTGCGATTCGCGATGCCCCGGAGCGGAAAACGATAAGCCGAGACCAGCTGACCTTTGCGGGAGCCCGATCGACGGCAGCCTTACGCTGAGAGTTGCGGCCGTCCGTCGCGAAGCCGAAGTCTGACGAGGGTTCGTCGGTCAGTTGGGGCAGGCGGTCGACGCCCTGTCGGATAGGCCGACTATTCCGCAGCCGATCGGAACCGTGCCTGCGGCGCGAGCCGCCGCTAGGCACGGTTCAGTCCCGCGGCGCGACGCTCAACGCCCCGTCTTCAACTGCGCCCACAGCCGGTTCTGCAGCCGGCGAATCTCGGGCGGCATCGGCTTGAGCAGCGTCATCCTGCTCAGCACCTCGTCGGCCGGATACACCGACGGGTCGCGCGCGATCGCGGGCTTCACGTACTGGCGCGCGGCCTTGTTCGCGGTCGGATAGAACACCGCGTTGGTGATGCCGGCGTTGACCTTCGGATCCTGCAGGTAGTTGATCCACTTCAGCGCGGCGTCGCGGTTCGGCGCATCCTTCGGGATCACCATCATGTCGAACCACAGCAGCCCGCCTTCCTTCGGGTTCGCGAAGCGGATCTCGTACGGGCGCTTCGCTTCGGCGGCGCGGCGGTGCGCAATGCCGACGTCGCCCGAATAGCCGAACGACACGCACAGGTCGTTGTTCGCGAGATCGTTGATATAGCCCGACGAGTTGAACTGCGTGATGTACGGGCGCACCTTCTTCAGCACCTCGTACGCCGCGCGGTAGTCGGCCGGGTTCGTGCTGTTCGGGTCCTTGCCCATGTACTGCAGCGTGGCCGCGAACACGTCGACGGCCTGGTCGAGGAACGACACGCCGCAGCTCTTGAGCTTCGCCATGTTGGCCGGATCGAACACCAGCGCCCAGCTGTCGACCGGCGCCTTGTCGCCGAGCGCCTTCTTCACGGCCTGCACGTTGTAGCCGATGCCGTCGGTGCCGTAGGCCCATGGCACGCCGTACTGGTTGCCCGGATCGGCGTCGGCGACCATCTTCATCAGCAGCGGATCGAGGTTCGACAGGTTCGGCAGCTTCGACTTGTCGAGCGGCTGGTAGACGCTCGCCTGAATCTGCTTGGCCATGTAGTTCGACGTCGGCACGACGATGTCGTAGCCGGAATTCCCCGACATCAGTTTCGCCTGCAGCGTGTCGTCGCTGTCGTAGTTGTCGTAGCGGACGTGGAGGCCCGTCTGCTTCTGGAAGTTCGGGACCGTGTCCGGTGCGATGTAGTCGGACCAGTTGTAGATGTTCAGTTCACCGGCCGCGTGGGCGGTCGTGCCGGCGGACGCGGCGGCCGACAGGGTGGCGGCGGTTGCAATGCTGCGGGCAAGCGTGCGGATTCGCATGACGAAGTCTTCCATTTTCAGCGCGCGTGTCGATCCGCGATGCGCGGGCCGGTGCGCGACGGTTCATCGGATGAAGCGGGCGTGCGCGAGCACCGCTCGCGGTGAGCGAGTGCGGTGCACGACGATCAGGAGTCCGTTCGACTGCGGGCCGGCTCGCACGGAAACGAAGCGCGAGCGGATTCCGTCACCGGTCGGGCGACACGGCGGGCAGGTCGAACGGATGCAGGGAAAGGGGGGAAGCGCTAAGGCAGCAGCGAGGCCACGTCGTCGGTATGGATCGCGACGTACGCACGTGCGGCGACGGCGTTGTGGCGGCGAACGGAGCGGCAGGACAGGATGGTGTAGATCGACAGATGCAGGCGAGGACTTTGCCAGCCGTCACCACGGTCGTCGGTGGACGCGATCGCGGCGCGCAGGTTTCGCGCATCGCCTCGTCTCCACCGCACCAGCGGGCCACGGAATCTCACGTTTACTCTCGACCGGGTTGTTGAAAGTATTGAACACCTGACGATTCGCCAGCGACTGCCGTTTCAGGCCGCGGTCATCGAATTTGCCGCGATGCGTCATCGGTTTCGAGACGCGAACTGAAAGCTTGGCGGACCGCTGGATCGCCGAAACATGACGCTTCCGTGAATCATCAGGGAAATCGCTGTAAGGATGTCTCAGGATTTTCCCTAGTGATTCGCAGGCCGATGCAGGCGTTCGGCGTGATCGCGATAACGGATGAACCGCGCACGCGACGCGGCTCGAGCGGCCATGACGGGCGTCAAGTGATGAGAATATTCGACGGCCTGCAGCGCGAATCGCGCCGGAACGGTCGTCGCAAAGGCAGTCAGAAACCATGAAGGGCGTCGCGGCGCAGACGGCCCGTCGACCCTCAGCCGCCGGATGGCCCCGGCCGGCTGAAGCGCTGCTCGACCACCTCGGTGCCCCAATGCGTGCCCGCGGATTCGCTCGTCAGCGTGAAGCCGAACGACTCGTACAGGTGGCGTGCCGAATCGAGGCCCTTGAACGTCCACAGATAGGTTTCGCGAAACCGCCGTGCGTCGACGAAGCGCATGGCTTCCGTCATGAGCCGGCGCCCGATGCCCGAGCCGCGCAACGCATCGTTCACGATGAACCATCGCAGGTGCGCGACGCCCGTTGCCGGGTCGCCGTCGATCGCGAGCGACGCGAGCGTGCGTCCGTCTTCCTGGCACAGCCAGAGCGCCTTGCCGTCGGCCGGCAGGGCACCGGCGAACTCGGCCAGCTCGGTCGCCACCCGCTTTTCGAAAAAGGCGCCGAATCCCCAGTGTTCCGAGTAGAAGCGCGCGTGAAGGCCCGCGATATCGCCGATGCAGCCCGGCTGGTAGCCTTCGCGGATCGATGGCGCATCGGGTGTCGCGGCGCTTGCCCTGGCGGCGTTGTCCTGCGCGAGCGCATCGGCATACAGCGCGAGCGAGCGCAGCAGCGCCTGCTGATCCGCCGGCACCATGCGGCGCAGCGCATTCGACACCTGATCCGTCGCGAACGCGTCGATTCTTTTCTGGAGCTTCTTGCCGTCGGCGGTCAGGTACAGCTCGGTCGCGCGCGCATCGTCGCTCGACACGCGCCGTTCGACGATGCCGGCCGCCTCGAGCCGCGCGAGTTGCCGGCTCGTGTTCGATTTGTCCAGCCGCAGGATGTTGCCCAGATCGCGGGCGTTGATGCCGGGCGCCATCCCGATCTCGAGGATCGCGTGAACCGCCGAAGGCGCCCAGTCGCTGTCGGCCAGCGTCGCGCGCATGAAGCCGAGCTCGCGAACCAGTTTGCGGGAGAAGTCGCGAAGCTCGAGGATGGTTGCTTCGCGAGGTTTGGCGGGAGCGTCGATGAGGTCCATGGTCAGCCCGGAAAGGTTGCGGATCGCAATCAATAATAGTTGCGGGTCGCAACTTGATCAAGGCGGATTTTTACCGGGACGCGTCGCGCCGAGCGGTGCTTGCGGGGCCGGCGTCGGCGCGGATCACGGGGACGGATGGGCGGGCCGTGAGTGGTATTGGCGCGGATGGCGGAATGCCGCGAACCGGACGCATACTCGATGCATCCGGACGCCCCGCCGTGCGAGCACGGGTGTCGGCCGGTCATCGATCCGCGGCGGCGGACAACGGAGCCCACCATGAACAATCTGAAGCCGATGACGATTGCGTTGCTTGCCGGATGCGGGATCGGTGCCGGTACCGTTCACGCGGCCGGCGGCATGGATGCGCCGCCCTGCAGCGCGGCGCATGCGGCGGATCAGGGCGGGATCGCCGCGATGCCGGGCACGTCGGTGCGCAGCTTTTCGACCGCCGGTTGCTCGGGCGCGGTGCTGCAGGGCGAACGGGCCACCGCGACGGTCAACGGTGACCGGATCGAGCTGCGGGACGGCATCGTCTACGTGAACGGCCGTTCCTACGGCGCCGTCACTCCGGCGCAGACGGTCGAATACGAAGCCGCGCACGACCGGCGTACGTTGAAGGTCGACGGGAAACTCCGCACGCCGGTGCGCTGAGTACACGCGGGGGCCCGCGGCGACCGCGTCGCGCCTAGTCGACCAGCGTCAGCCGGCCGTCGCTGAGTTGCACCTCGCGCCCGATCCACGCCGCGTCGACGCGCGGCAGCACGGCCGACGGCTTGCGCAGTTCGCGCAGCAGCGTCGCGCCGTGCGACAGCCGGCCGCCCATGCGCGCGATCACCGCACGCGCGGCCTGATACTGCGCGTGCCGGCCCGGGTCGAGCGTGTCTTCCAGCAGGATGTCGCGGCCGAGCACGCCTTGCGTGTGGCCCGGATAGATCATGAAGCCGGCCGCCTCGTCGGTGCCTTCGCTGCCGTCCTGCCAGAAGCTGCCGTTGCGTTCGCGGCGATCGGGATGGGGCGCGAACCATGCGTCGCGGTCGGCGGCCGGCATCGCGTGATGCAGGCGGAAGAACACGCGCATCAGGTTGTCGCGATACCACTCGCGCACCTGCAGATACCAGCCGCGCATGCCGGGCGCGCCGAGCGCGTGGAGCACGCGGACGGGCAGCGGCCAGTCGGGAAACGCCTGCAACGGCAGATCGGCGGGCGCGGGCCGTGCGGTGCCCGGATCGGTTTCCCACGGCAGGCGATGCGGGCTGTTCTCGAGCTGGCCATACGCGGTCGGCGGACGGCCCCAGAGCGCGCCGCCGCTGCTCGCCAGCGATGACGCGATGCACAGGTTGCCCTGCACGACGAACACGTAGAAGCGCGTGAACCAGTCGGCCAGCTGCCGGCCGTCGGCGCGTTGCTCGACGAGTGTCGCGAGTTCCCGGTCGAAGCGCCGCAGGCCGCGTTCGAGCGTCGGCAGATGCCCGCGTGCGGCGCGCAGCATGCGCCAGAACACCGGCAGCGAACGCAGCAGCCGCAGCGGGCGCCAGCGCAGCGGCGGGGTCGCGCCGCCGATCTCGCCGCTGTAGTTGCCGGCCGATACGCCCCAGTCGGAGAGACGGGCGAGGAACAGGTCGTTGTTGATGTACGACGCACCGCCGTAGAGCGCGGTGAATGGTTCGTTGTCCTGCAATACGCGTGCATCCCAGCGCGCCATGATGGCCGGGATGCTGCCGGCCGCACGCCGTTGTGCGTACTCGACCAGCCGGCTCGGCTGCGGCGGCAGGATCTCGGCGATGTTCGCGGCGGTCAGGTGCCGGTGCCAGCCGTAGCTGCTGATCGGGCGGTATTGCAGCAGCCACAGCTGCGTGCCGTCCCACGCCCATTCGACATCGCCCGGCACGTAGTGGAACGCGCGCAGCACGCGTTGCAGGAAGGTCCACAGTTGCGTCGCGCCCAGGCCGTGCGCGCCCGGGAACGTGCCGCGCTGCCAGGGCTCGCCAAGCCGCGACAGGATCGCGCGTTGCGGGCTGGCCTGGCCGTCGGCGAGCGATTCGAGGTGGCCTTCCACCCATTCGACTTCGACCGCGAGATGCCGCACGAACGCGATGCCCGACAGCACGGGCGTGATGAAGCGCTGCACGACCGTTTCCTCGAGGCCGCCGTCGAGCAGCTCGGCCACGCGCGCGGCGGCCTGCGAGGCCGGTACGCGCAGGAACGTGGTGTGCAGGCCCGCGTTGGCCGCATCGGCCTGGTCTTCGCCATGGCTCGACGAGCGGATCGCCCACTCGGCGTCGGGCTGGCTCGCGAGAAAGCCGGGCAGGCGCGGATCGTCGGCGCGGGTCAGCGACAGCGCGGGCGGCACGGGCAGGCCGGCCATCGTCGCCAGCGCCAGGCGCCCGCCCTTGGTGTGCGCGACGAAGCCGGCGTCGCCCGCTTCGAGCCACTGCGCGAACGCCGCCGGTGCGTCGATCCACGGATAGTGTCCCCAGCCGGCCTGCAGCGTGACGGTGAGCTCGGCGCGCGCGAGGATGGCCGACCATGCGGCGGCCTGGCGCACGCCGAGCACGGCGTCCTGGTCGCCCCACACGAGTTCGATGCGATCGGTGACCCACTCGAGCAGCGGCAGCGCGGTATCGGCGCGCACGAGATCCCAGTGCGGCAGGAACGCGCGGCAGCGCGCGTAGCCGGCGCCCATGCGGCGGTACTGCGCGCGTGTCCAGGTCAGGTTCGAGAACTTGCGGGCGAACAGCGCCGGGTAGTGCGCGAGCAGCCAGTGAATGGTCTTGCGCAGCGGCTTCGGCGCCATCAGTTTCGGCAGGCGCCGTTCCCACAGAAATGCGCCGACGGGCGCGAGCAGCACACTGCGGCCGAAGTGGCCTGGGCGCCGTTGCAACGCGTGCAGCACCAGCAGCGCATTCACGCCGACCGCCATGATCGCGTGGCCCGGTTCGGTCGCGTCCAGCAGCGCTTGCGCATACGCGGCGAGATCTTCGCAGGGCGGCGCGGGGTTGTCGCCGAAGCCCGGCAGTTCCAGCGGCACGGGCCGGTAATGGCGGAAGTGGGGCAGCGTGTCGTCCCACCAGTCGGCCGCGCTGCCGTTGCCGGCGAGGAGGTACAGGATCGGTTTGCTCATGGAGGCTTCGTCGGCGGGCGATCGTCGCGGTGGCGCGCGCCCGGATGGGGCGGCGCGGCCCGCGGATGCCGCTGCGCATGTTCGTGTCGTCTTGTTCGCGTTGCGCCGGTGCGAGTGGAATGGAAGCTTGGCCCCGCTCGGCTTGATGGTTGCGCGCATTCTACTTGAGTCGACCCGGACGATAACCGCCATCTCGAACGCGACGCCATGCAGACGCAGGTCATGCATGACGTGTGCGGGAATGACCGATGCCGTCAATGAATCCCGCTCGTGGCCGGATGGCGCGAAGGCTTGTGCTGCGCGCCTTTCAACCGGGAGGCGTCCATGGCGCGTTACGTGTCCGACCCGGCGCCGGCGCGCGGCGGGTGCCCGGTCCAGCGTCGATACGCATGGCGGAAGCTCCGCGGCTCGCTGTAGCCGAGACGTTCCGCAATGGCCGCGACCGTCAGCTCCGGATCGTCGAGCATCCGCACCGCCTCGTCGCGGCGCACGTCGTCGAGCAGCGACTGGAACGTGAGGCCGTCCTTGTCGAGCCGACGGCGCAGCGTGCGCTCCGTCAGGTGCAGCGCGTTCGCGAGCGACGTCATCGACTTGAAACGCGCGAGGTCGCGCGCCATCAGCTCCTTCGCGCGATCGGCGAAACGCGTGCCGACCGACGCGGCCCACTGCCGTTCGAGCGCCTCGCACTGGCCGTGCAGCGCATTGAAGCTGACTTCGTTCGCGAGCAGCGGCATCTCGGTGCCGTTCACGGACGTGAACACGAGCCGGTTGTCACCGGCATTGAACGCGACCTTGCAGCCGAAGTGGCGCGTGTAGTCGGCCGCGTTGCGTGGCGTGCGGCGCGCGAGCTGTACCTGCGCGGGCCAGACCGGCTTGCCGACGAGGTCGGACACGATCAGGCGCAGGCTCGACAGGCACATGTCGACCTGGAACACCTCGAGATCGGGCTCGCCGTTGTAGCGGCCGATGGTCACGCTCATGCCGTCCGCATGCGCATCGATACGCACGTCGAAATACAGGCCCATGAACAGCGGAAACTGGCTCATGCACCGGAATGCCTGCATGACGGAGCCGCTGATCAGCATCGCGTAGCCGGCGAGGCCGAGTGTCGATACGTGCAGCCGCGCGCCGATCGACAGCCCGATCGACGGCACGCCGCTGCGCTGCAGCAGGTTGTGGAAGCAGCGCTGCTCCTGGCCGCGATTCACGTGCAGGTTCGGCGACGCGACTTCGTCCGCGCCGAGCCCCGTGCCTTCGAGCAGCGCGGCACCGTCGATATGCCGCACGCGGCACTCGTCCAGCGCGACCGCGATCGCGTGGACGGTGGCGGGAATGTCCTCCTGGCGTCCGGCCGGGCGCGCGAGGCCGAGCGACGAACGCAGGCTGCGCTCGGCCCGGCTCTGGTTTCGATGAGATCGAGTGTCCATGGTGCTGACGGGGCGACTGGGTCGCGTAGAACATAGCCGGAATGTCCGCAAAACGCCAGTGCGGCACAGCACCATGCATGACGCGCCGACGCGATACGCGGCGGGGTGTCCGGAAATATCCCCCGATTACGTCCGCATTTCTCATTCGTGGCGGAATTTTTGGCGCACCACACTTTCTTCCAGTCGTGCGCCGCCGGCCGTGCCGGGCGAACGAGTGTTGAAGCCGTGAACGCCACCTACGTGAGGACAGCATGGACAACGACAGCCCCGGTCGATACGCATCGGCCGCCGCGACGCAGGACTTCGCCGCACATGCGTTTCGCGGCGACGCGGACGAACGCCGCAAGCCGCACCTGCTCGGCCTTGCGACGCTGGTCATCTTCGGCCTCGCGTACATGCTGCCGATGACGGTGTTCACGACCTACGGGCTCGTCACGAGCGAGACGAACGGGCACCTGACGGCCGCGTATGCGGTCACGCTGGTCGCGATGCTGTTCACCGCGCGCAGCTATGGCCACATGGCGCGGCTGATGCCGAGCGCCGGCTCCGCCTATACGTTCGCGAGCCGCAATTTCGGCACGTCGGCCGGCTTCATGGTCGGCTGGGCGCTGCTGATGGACTATCTGTTCATTCCGATGATCAGCTACCTCGCGATCGGTATCTACATGAAGCAGATTTTTCCGATGGTGCCGGCCAGCGTGTGGATCGTCGGGAGCATCGCGCTGATCACCGGGCTGAACATCGTCGGCATCCGGCTCGTCAATCGCGTGAACCTGATCCTCATCGCGAGCCAGCTCGTGTTCATCGCGATCTTCGTCATCGCATCGGCGCGGGTCGCGGCAGGCGAGGGACTGTCGATGGCCGTCGCGTTGCCGTCGTCGGGCGATGCGCGCGCGATCTTCGCCGGGTCCGCGATCCTGTGCCTGTCTTTCCTCGGCTTCGACGCGGTCACCACGTTGTCGGAGGAAACGCGCGAGCCGAAGCGCACGGTGCCGCGCGCGATCCTGCTCTGCACGCTGGCGAGCGGCGTGCTGTTCATGCTGATCGCGTATGTCGGGCAGGTGGTGTTTCCCGACTGGCACGCATTCAAGGATCTCGATTCGGCCAGCCTCGAGCTGATGCGGCGCATCGGCGGCGGCACGCTGTCGGCGTTCTTCGTCGCCGTGTACGTGGCCGGCTGTTTCGCGAGCGCGATGGCCGGGCAGGCGAGCGTGACGCGCGTGCTGTTCGCGATGGGCCGCGACCGCGTGCTGCCCGAACGCGTGTTCGGCCACCTGCATGCGCGGCTGCGCACGCCGGTGCGCGCGACGCTCGCGGTCGGCGTCGTGTCGCTGTCCGCGCTGTTCGTCACGCTCGATCTCGCGTCGACGATGATCAGCTTCGGCGCGCTCGTCGCGTTCGCGGTCGTGAACCTGTGCGTGATGCGCAGTTATCTGTGCCGCGCCGAGCATCGCCGCTTCGCGGGCTGGATCACGTTCGGCGTGATGCCGGCGCTCGGCTTCGCGATGAACGTGTGGCTCTGGTCGGGGCTGTCGCGCCAGACGTTCTACGTCGGCATCGGCTGGCTCGTGCTCGGGCTCTGCCAGCTCGCATGGCTGACGCGCGGCTTCACGCGCCCGGCGCCGACACTGTCGATGAACTGAACGACCGGGCGCGCCGCGCCGGACCTGAAACCCTGAAGGAGGAGTGAACCATGAACGCTGTTGACGTCAATCTCGACGCGGACCTGCAGGCGCTCGGCAAGCGCCACCTGCTGATGCATTTCACGCACGCCGATGCGTATCGCGACCACGCGCTGACCGTGTTCGACCGCGGCGAAGGCTGTTGGCTCGTCGACCGCCACGGCAAGCGCTACTTCGATGCGCTGGCCGGGCTGTACTGCGTGCAGGTCGGCTACAGCCACGGCGCGGAAATCGGCGACGCGATCCGCGAGCAGATGGTGCGGCTGCCGTTCGCGACCAACTGGGGTGTCGGCCACGAGCCGGCGATCACGCTCGCGCACAAGCTCGCGACGCTCGCGCCGGACGGGCTGAACCGCGTGTTCTTCACGTCGAGCGGCTCGGAGTCGAACGAAGCGGCGATCAAGCTGGTGCGCCAGTATCACCAGTCGCGCGGCGAGCCGCAGCGGCGCAAGTTCATCGCCCGGCGCGTCGCGTATCACGGCACGTCGTTCGGCGCGCTCGCGCTGAACGGGATGACGAACTTCCGCAAGCATTTCGAGCCGCTGATGTCGGGCGTGCGGCATGTCGGCAACACGAAGCGCTACGGGCGCCCGGTCGGCGAGACGGAAGCGGAGTTCACGCGCCATCTGCTCGACGAGATCGAGTCGCTGATCGTGCAGGAAGGCCCGGATACCGTCGCCGCGATCGTCGTCGAGCCGTTGCAGAACGCGGGCGGCAGCCTGACGCCGCCGGCCGGCTACACGGCCGGGCTGCGCGACATCTGCGACCGGCACGGCGTGCTGCTCGTCGCCGACGAAGTGATCTGTGGATTCGGCCGGCTCGGCGAATATTTCGGCTCCGCGCGCTACGGGCTGAAGCCGGACGTCATCACGTTCGCTAAAGGCATCGCGTCGGGCTACGTGCCGCTCGGCGGCGTGATCGCGAGCGACGCGGTCGTGGAAACGATCCTCGACGGCCCGCAGCAGATGTTCCTGCACGGCGCGACATACGGCGGCCATCCGGTCGCGTGCACGGCCGCGCTCGCGAACCTCGCGATCATGGAGCGCGAAGGCGTGCTCGAGAACGTCCGACGCAACGAAGCGGTGTTCCGCCAGACCCTCGACGGCCTGCTCGAACTGCCGTGCGTCGGCGACGTGCGCGGCGACGGTTACCACTACTCGCTTGAACTCGTGACCGACAAGGCCGCGCGCCGCTGGGCGGCCGGCATCAGCGCGCAGGCGTTCGTGTCGACGCTGCTCGCGCCCGCGATCTTCGACGCGGGGCTGCTGTGCCGCGCGGGCGTCGACCACGAAGGCACGCCGATCGTGCAGTTCTCGCCGCCGCTCGTGATGTCGCGCGACGAAATCGTGTGGTTCGTCGCGCAGATCCGCGACATCCTCGTCGACACCTTCGCGCGCGCGACGCGCTGAGCGCGACACCGGCATCCATCACCACAGGAGCATTCGATGCGAACGTCACAACAGTCCTATATCGACGGCCAGTGGCTCGACCCGGCCGACGCGAAGGCGATCGACGTGATCGACCCGAGCACGGCGCGGCCGTATGCGCAGCTCAGGATCGGCGGCGCGGCCGACGTCGACCGCGCGGTGGGCGCGGCCCGGCAGGCCTTCGACACGTATTCGCGCTGGCCGGTGGGCGAGCGCGTCGCGCTGCTGCGGCGCGTGCTCGAGATCTACCAGCGCCGCTACGAGGAGGTCGCGCGGACGATCAGCCAGGAGATGGGCGCACCGATCGCGTTCGCGCGTGCGATGCAGGCGGCGGTCGGCACCGCGCACCTCGAGCAGACGATTCGCGCGCTGCAGTCGTTCCGCTTCAGCACGCGGACCGATTCGCTGCTGGTATCGCACGAGCCGATCGGCGTGTGCGCGCTGATCACGCCATGGAACTGGCCGATCAACCAGATCGTGTGCAAGGTCGCGCCGGCGCTCGCGGCCGGCTGCACGATGGTGCTCAAGCCGAGCGAGATCGCGCCGTTCAGCGCGATCCTGTTCGCGGAAATCCTGCACGAAGCCGGCGTGCCGCCGGGCGTGTTCAACCTCGTGCACGGCTACGGGCACGAAGTGGGCGACGCGCTGTCGCGGCATCCGGACGTCGACATGGTGTCGTTCACCGGTTCGACGCGCGCGGGTGTCGAGGTCGCGAAGGCGGCTGCCGATACCGTGAAGCGCGTGCACCAGGAACTCGGCAGCAAGAGCCCGAACCTGATCCTGCCCGATGCCGACATCGAGGATGCGGTCACGCGCGGTGCGCGCAGTTGCTTCAGCAACAGCGGGCAGTCGTGCAACGCGCCGACGCGGATGTTCGTGCATGTCGACCACCTTGCCGCAGCCGAGGCCGCGGCGCGCAACGAGGCGGCGCGCACCGTCGTCGGCGATCCGCGTTCGACGGAAACGGGCATCGGGCCGGTTGTCAGTCGCACGCAGTTCGACCGCATCCAGCAACTGATCCAGTGCGGGATCGACGAAGGCGCGACGCTCGTCGCCGGTGGCACCGGTCGGCCCGACGGGCTCGGCGACGGTTTCTACGTGAAGCCGACGGTGTTCTCCAACGTCACGCCCGGCATGACGATCGCACGCGAGGAAATTTTCGGGCCGGTGCTGTCGATCCTGACCTACCGCACCGAGGACGAGGCGATCGCGCTCGCGAACGATTCGGTCTACGGGCTTGCGGCATACGTGCAGACGAAGGACCTCGAGCGCGCGCGCCGGGTCGCGGCACGGCTGCGGGTCGGCAATGTCCACATCAACTACCCGCCATGGAACCCGGCTGCGCCGTTCGGCGGCTACAAGCGCTCGGGCAACGGACGCGAGTATGCGGAGTTCGGCCTCGTCGAATATCTGGAGACGAAGGGCACGACGGGGTACACGGAAGGCGGCGTGCGCTGACGATCCCGATCGCCCGGGTACACCACGAGACGAATACGTTCCGGCCGGTGCCGACGCCGCTCTCGGCGTTCGGCCGCAACGGTGCGCAACGGTGCGTCATCGGCATTCGCGGCGCGGTAGGGGTATTGAGGCCGCCGCGAAGCAGTCGGCCTTGAATCGACCGCGCCGGCCGCCGCTCAGTCCTCTTCGGGATCCGTTGCGGCCGCATCGGGTCCCGCAATGTGAGCGGCAGCCCGCCTGCGGATCTCGGAGTCGAGGATCAGGCGCCCGCGCAGCTTGCCTTTCATCCGCTTCACATGCTTGGGGGCCTCGGTCATGTGCTCGACCATCAGCGCCCGCACGCGCTCTGCGTCGCGCTCGCGTGCGGCCTGCAGGATCGCCTTGTGGATCGAAACGTTCGCTTCGCCGAACCGCTTGTGCTCGACGAGCGGCGTGTCGTTCCGGAACTCGATCAACTGCCGGATCATCTCGTTGATCAGCTCGCAGCTGAAGCGCAGGAACGGGTTCGGGTTCGCGGCCGCGAGGATGTCGTGGAACGTCGTGTCCTCCTGCCGCTGGCGCAGCATGTGGCCGCGGTCGTGTACGCCCGACGCGCCGTCGCAGCACGCGATGTTCGCCTCCAGCGCCGCGAAGTCGCGCTCGGTCAGGTGCGGCACGGCGCCCGCCGCCAGCTCGGGTTCGAGCAGTTGGCGCACCGTATAGATGTCGTCGATCGTCACGTCCTTGAAGAACAGGTAGTTCTGCAGCAGCTGCAGCGTGCGGTCGAGCGGCACCTCGACGACCATCCCGCCGCCCGTCGGCCCCGTCGTGACCTTGATGAGCCCCTGCACCTCGAGCGACTTCAGCGCCTCGCGGATCGTGCTCTTGCTCACCGCATAGAGCTGCTGCAGCTCGGCTTCACGCGGGAGGCGGTCGCCCGGCTTCAGGTCCTTCTCGGTGATCAGCCGCTTGATCTCCTCGGCGACGAGGTCGGCCCGCTTCGGCTGCTTGATTTCGACTGCGAGGCCCGCCCTGGCTCGGTCCATGACCATCTTCACGACTCCTTTGTCTGACTGCGCGCCGCGTCATCGTCGACGATCCGTTCCGGCGCGAGTACGGAATTTTGCCTGATTGACACTAATTTTGATCAACTCTAGCATCATGTTCATTCTATTTATCATGATAAATAGGATCAACCGGCGGCGCGCATCCTGCAGGGCGTGGGCACGGTTTGGCAGTCGGTCGCATCGCGTGTGTCCCCCTTTATCAGGAGCGTCAACTTGAATCGCCGAGAACTGTTGAAACTGGCCGCGCTGTCGGCCGTGCCGGGTGCGCTCGGCAGCATGTCGTCCCGTGCCGCGTTCGCGCAGGGTTCGCCCATCCAGCTGGCGTGCCCGGTGCCGATGTCGGGGCCGTTCGCCGCTAACGGCAAGTACGCCGATCTCGGCATGCAGCTCGTCGTCAAGCAGTACGGCAAGGTGCTCGGTTCGCCGCTTGCCTATACGGCGCTCGACACAGAGGGCAAGCCCGCGACCGCTGTGCGGCGTGTGCAGGAGATCGCGCAGCAGAAGGGCGCGCGTTTTTTTGCGGGCGGTATTTTGTCATCCGAATCGTTGGCGATGGGCAAGGAAGTGCAGAAGGCGGGCGGCGTGTTCATCACGACGGCCGGCGCGGACGAGCTGACCGGCAAGGACTGCAACGACGCGACGTTCCGCTGGTCGGTGCCGACCTTCGGCGCGATCGAGCAGACGGTGCGCCCGTTGATTCAGATGCTGCCGAAGGCGAAGCGCTGGTATACGATCACGCCGCAATACGTGTTCGGCGACGGCCTGCTGTCGGCCGCGAAAGCGATCTTCAAGGAGAAGGGCATCGAGCATGTCGGCAACAGCTACCACTCGCTCGCCGAGAAGGAGTTCAGCGGCTACCTGACGAACGCGGCGGCCGCGCAGCCGGACGTGCTGCTGATCCTGAACTTCGGCTCGCAATCGTCCGACACGTTGCGCCAGGCCGTCAGCTTCGGGATGAAGCGCAACTGCACGATCCTGCTCGCGTGGGCATCGGGCCTGGAACAGTTCGAGGCGCTCGGGCCGGACATCTGCGATGGCGTGTATTTCGGCGCGCAGTACTGGCACGGGATCGATTCGCCGCTGAACCGCGATCTCGTGAAACGCACGAACGCCGCATTCAAAGCCAACCCGAACTACAGCCTTGCGGGTTCGTACATCTGCTCGAAGATCCTGATCGACGCGATGGTGAAGGCCGGCAGCGTCGATCCGAAGAAGGTGATCGCAGCGATGGAGGGCATGAAGTACGACGGCCTCACCGGTCCGGAAGAAATCCGCAAGGGCGACCACCAGGTGCTGAAGAACTATTACCTGCTGAAGGGCAAGCCGAAGAACCGGATGAAGAATGCCGACGATTACGCCGACATCGTCAGCTCGGGCCAGTCGTTCCTGCCGGTCGACAAGACCGGCTGCAAGCTGGCTTGACACCCTGCGCGCGTCCGCGTGCGCCGTGCGCCGCGGGCGTCCATTTCCTTCCTTTCTGACACGGAAGCCATGAACGTCTATCTGCTGCAGATCGTCAACGGCATCGGCGTGGGCATGTTGTATTTCCTGCTCGCCGTCGGCCTGTCGATCGTGTTCGGCCTGCTGCGCTTCGTGAATTTCGCTCACGGCGCGTTCTACCTGCTCGGCGCGTATCTCTGCTACCAGGCGCTGCAATGGTCGGCGAGTTTCTGGGTCGCGCTCGCGGTCGTGCCGCTCGTCGTCGGCGCGTTCGCATGGTGCGTCGAAAAACTTGTGCTGCGTCATGTGTACGCGCAGCAGCATGAATTCCACATCCTGGCGACGGTCGGGCTCGCGCTCGTGCTGCAGGAGTGCGCGATCCTCGCATGGGGTCCCCTCGGCGACAACGTGCCGCCGCCCGACGTGCTGAACGGCGTCGTGATCTGGGGCGGCTTCGTCTACCCGAAATACCGGCTGTTCGTGATCGGGTTCACGGCCGTGCTCGCCGCGTTGCTGTGGTGGGTGCTCGAAGGCACGCGGCTCGGCAGTACGGTGCGCGCGGGCAGCGAATCGACGGAGATGGTATCGCTGCTCGGCATCAACGTGACGCGCGTGTTCAGTCTCGTGTTCGCGCTCGGCGCGGCGACGGCGGCACTCGCGGGCGTGCTCGCCGCGCCGATCCGCGGCGTCGATCCGTTCATGGGCATCGAGGCGCTCGGCGTCGCGTTCGTCGTGGTGGTCGTCGGCGGGATGGGGAATTTTCTCGGGGCGCTGGTCGGCGGGTTGCTGGTCGGTATCGTGCAGAGCCTGATGAGCACGCTGTGGCCGGAAGGCGCACGGCTGATGATCTATGTCGCGATGGCGGCCGTGCTGCTGTTGCGTCCGAACGGGTTGCTGGGGAGGGCCGCATGATCGAATCGTCGAAACCGCTGCCGTCGGGAGCGGCAGTCTCGCAGCGCGTGCCTGTATGGCGCTCTGCGTTGCAACGCCCGGAGGGCTGGCTCGCGGTGGCCGTCGTGTGCGTGCTGCCGGTCGCGCTGAGCTCGGGCTCGCTCGCGACCGAAGTGCTGGTGTTCGCGCTCGCCGCGCTCGGCTGCAACCTGCTGCTGGGCTATACGGGGCTGTTGTCATTCGGACAGGGCATCTTCTTCGGGCTCGGCAGCTACGCGGCGGGGCTGGTGCTGACGCACGGCGTCGCATCGGTGACCGCTGCGCTCGCTGCAGCCACCGTGCTCGGAGCCGTCGCGGCGGCGCTCGTCGGCTGGTTCTCGATCCGGCAGCGTGGCACCTACTTCGTGATGCTGACGCTCGCGTTCGGGCAGCTGTTCTACTTTCTCGCCTACACGACGCCGGACGTCACGGGCGGCGACAACGGGCTGCTCGACATCCCGCGTCCCGCGCTCGCCGCGTTCGGGCATCCGCTCGTTTCACTCGATTCGCCGTGGCGCTACTACGGCTTCGTCGCGGTGCTGTTTGTCGCGGTGTTCTGGCTGCTGTTGCGCGTGTCGCGCTCCGTGTTCGGCCGCACGCTGCTCGCGATCCGCGACAACGAGGCGCGCGCGGCGGCGGCCGGCTACGACGTGAAGCGCTTCAAGCTTGCGGCGTTCGTGCTTTCGGGGGCGGTCACGGGTTTCGCGGGTGCGCTGCACGCGTTGATGACGGGCATCGCGCCGCTGTCGAACATCGACTATCACACGAGCGAGATGATCCTCGTGATGACGGTGATCGGCGGCACGGGCAACCTGTTCGCGTCGGTGCTCGGCGCGGCATTCTACGTGCTGTTCGCGGACTGGCTGTCGACGCTGTGGCCGCGCTGGCTGCTGCTGCTCGGCCTCGTGCTGATCGCGGTCAGCCTGTTCATGCAGCGCGGGTTGTGGGGATTGGGTGAACGCGTCGTGGCGTCGCTGCGGCGCGGCGGACGCACGGCGGAGACGACCGAGGAGCGGCAATGAGCGAAGCGATTCTCGAAGCGCGCGGCATCGTCAAGCGCTACGGCAAGTTCACGGCGCTGGGCGGCGTCGATCTGCGGATCATGCCGCGCACCGTGCATTCGGTGATCGGGCCGAACGGCGCCGGCAAGACGACACTGTTCCATACGTTGACGGGCACGCTGCCGATCACGTCGGGCTCGATCCTGTTCGACGGTCACGACGTGTCGCGCGAACCCGATCACAAGCGCGTGCGGCGCGGCATCGCGCGCTCGTTCCAGGTGACGAGCCTGTTTCCGAACCTGAGCGTGCGCGAGAACCTGCGGGTTGCCGCGCAGGGCGTCGAATCGCGGCGCGCGCTGAATCCGTGGGCGCCCCTGCGCGGCGCGCTCGCGCACGACGGCATCGTCGACGACGTGCTCGAGCGGCTCGGCCTGCAGCGCTTCGCCGACACGGCGGCCGGCGTGCTGTCGCACGGCCAGCAACGCCGGCTCGAAGTCGGGATGGCGCTGGCGGCTCGACCGCGCGCGATTTTTCTCGACGAGCCGACCTCGGGCATGGGGATCGACGACCTCGACGACATGAAGGCACTGATCCGCGGCCTGCGCGACGACTACACGGTCGTGCTGATCGAACACAACATGGGCATCGTGATGGACATCTCGGACACGATTACGGTGATGCAGCAGGGCCGCGTGCTGGTCGAAGGCAAGCCGGATGCGATTCGCGGCGACGAGCGCGTGCGCAGCGCGTATCTCGGCAACATGATCACGGGAGGCCGCGCATGATGCTCGACGCGAAGGAACTCCATGCTTGCTACGGCAAGAGCCACGTCCTGCAGGGTCTCTCGCTGAACGTGAACGAAGGCGAGACGGTGACGCTGCTCGGCCGCAACGGCGCGGGCAAGTCGACCACGCTCAAGACGATCGCGGGCGTCGTCGCGCCGACCGGCGGCACCGTGACGTTCGCGGGCCGGCCGATCGCCGGGCAGCCCGCGCACCGGATCGCCGCGTGCGGCCTGTGTTTCGTGCCCGAGCATCGCGGGATTTTCCGGCTGCTGTCGGTCGAGGAAAACCTGCGGCTCGGCGCGCGCCGCGATTCGCCGTGGCAGCTTGACGACATCTACCGGATCTTTCCGCGCCTGAAGGAGCGCCGCCGCAACGGCGGTGCGCAGCTGTCGGGCGGCGAGCAGCAGATGCTCGCGATCGGCCGCGCGCTGATGAACCACCCGCGGCTGCTGATGCTCGACGAGCCGGTCGAGGGCTTGGCGCCGGTGATCGTCGAGGAGATCGTCGAGCAGTTGAAGCGGATCAAGGCGGCCGGCGTCGCGATCCTGCTCGTCGAGCAGAACCTCGAAGTGTGCACGCAACTCGCGGACCGCCACTTCGTGATCGAACAGGGCGTGATCGTCTATGAAGGCAGCAACGCGGCGTTCGCGGCCGATCACGAGGTGAAGGACCGTTACCTGGGCGTCGGCGTCGCGTAAGCGTCGCGCTCTTTCATTGCGAGGAAATCCATCGATGCAAGTTCAGGATTCGACACCGGGCGTCGCGGCGTCCGGCTTGCGCGTCGACGGCGCGCGGCTGTGGGACAGCCTGATGCGTCTCGCGCGGATCGGCGCGACCGACAAGGGTGGCGTATGCCGCCTCGCGCTCACCGAACTCGATCGCGAGGCGCGCGACCTGTTTGTCGCGTGGGCGCAGGAAACCGGCTGCACGGTGCGCGTCGATGCGATCGGCAACATCTTCGCGCGGCGGGCCGGCGAATGCGACGACCTGCCGCCCGTGACGACGGGCAGCCATATCGACACGCAGCCGACCGGCGGCAAGTTCGACGGCAACTACGGCGTGCTCGCGGGCCTCGAAGTGCTGCGCACGCTCGACGACGCGGGCGTGCGCACGCGCGCGCCGCTCGAGGTCGCCGTCTGGACCAACGAGGAAGGCTCGCGCTTCGTGCCCGTGATGATGGGCTCCGGCGTGTTCGCGGGCGCGTTCACGCTCGACCATGCGCTCGCGCAAAGCGATCGCGACGGCGTGTCGGTGCGCGACGCACTTGCCGCGATCGGGTATGCGGGCCATGCGGACGGCGGGCACGGCGCGCATCCGGTCGGTGCGTATTTCGAAGCGCATATCGAGCAGGGGCCGGTGCTGGAGGCGCACGACACGACGATCGGCGTGGTCGAGGGCGCACTCGGGCAGCGCTGGTACGACGTGACCGTGCACGGCATGGAGGCGCATGCGGGCCCGACGCCGATGGCGTTGCGACGCGACGCGCTGCTGGTCGCGGCCGATCTGGTGCGCGCGGTGAACGCCATTGCGCTCGCGCATCCGCCGCACGGACGCGGCACGGTCGGCTGGGTCGACGTGCACCCGAATTCGCGCAACGTGATTCCGGGCCGCGTGACGCTGACCGTCGACCTGCGCGCGGCTGACGACGCGACGCTGACGGCCATGGATGCGCAACTGCGCGCGGCGTGCGCCGACCTGGGCGCAGCGGCCGACATGCGGATCGACGTCGAGCAGGTCGTGTATTTTCCGCCGCAGCCGTTCGATGCGACGCTGGTCGAGCAGGTTCGCGCCGGCGCGAACGCGCTCGGGCTGTCGTCGATGAACGTGATCAGCGGCGCGGGCCACGACGCTGTGTATCTCGCGCGCGTTGCACCGACCGCGATGATCTTCGTGCCGTGCAAGGACGGGATCAGCCACAACGAGATTGAGGACGCCGATCCGGTGCATCTGGAAGCCGGCTGCAACGTGCTGCTGCAGGCGATGCTGGGCGCTGCCGGGATCGCGGAGGACTCTGCGCGATGAAGATCCTGATCGCCCGGATGAACCACGAGACGAACACGTTCTCGCCGGTGGCGACGCCGCTCGCCGCGTTCGGCCGCAACGGCCCCGACTGGGGCGACGGTGCGTATCGCGCGAATCGCGGGATGCGCACCGCGATGGCCGCGTTCCTCGACGCGGCCGAGCGTGAAGGTGCCGGGATCGTCACGCCCGTATCGGCGGCCGCGAACCCGAGCGGGCCGGTCGCGGCCGACGCGTATGCGGCGATCTGCGATGCGATCGTCGCGGCCGCGCCGGGTTGCGATGCCGTGATGCTCGACCTGCACGGCGCGATGGTCGCCGAGCAGAGCGCGGACGGCGAGGGCGACCTGCTCGAACGCGTGCGCGCGGCGCTGCCCGATGCGCCGATCGCGGTCGCGCTCGACCTGCACGCGAACGTCACGCAGAAGATGATCGATCACGCGGACGTGATCGTCAGTTTCAAGACTTATCCGCACGTCGACATGTACGAGACGGGCGAGCATGCGGCGCGGTTGCTATTCGACCGGCTTCACGGTCGCGCGCGGCCCGTGCTCGCGTGGCGGCAGCCGCCGCTGATGACGTCGACGTTGCGCAGCGCGAGCGCGGAAGGCGCGATGAAGCGCGCGGTGGAAGCCGCGCGCGCGGCCGAGGCCGACGGCATGCTCGCAGTCTCGGTGCTGCCGGGTTTCTCGCTCGCGGACATTCCCGCGCCGTGCATCAGCGTCGTCGTCGTGGCCGATGGCGACCGCGCCGCGGCCGACGCGGCGGCCGAGCGCATCGCGCGGCAGATCTGGGACGCGCGCGACGAATTCGTCTATCGCAGCGCGCCGCTCGCCGAATCGGTCGAGCAGGCGGCAGCGCTTGCGCGCGACGCGGATCGCCCCGTGCTGATGCTCGATCATGGCGACAACTGCATGTCGGGCGGCCCATGCGACACGATGGACCTGCTCGAAGCCGCGCTCGCGCAGGGCCTCGACGGCATCGTCAGCGGGCCGCTGTGCGACCCGCAGGCCGTCGCGGCGCTGATCGACGCGGGGGTCGGCGCGACCGTCACGGTTCCGGTCGGCAACCGCCTGCCGTCGCACGGCGGCGTGCGGCGCGAGCCGTTTCGCGCGACCGGCATCGTGCGTGCGCTCACCGACGGCGAATACGTGATCACGGGGCCGACTTACACGGGCCAGCGCGCCTATATGGGCCGCACCGCCGTGCTCGACATCGGCGCGGCCACGCTCGTCATCACCGAGCGTACGCAGGAGCCGTGGGACCTCGGCGTGTTCGAGAGCGTCGGCGTCGATCCGCGCCGTGCACGCTTCCTGCTGCTGAAATCGCGGATGTATTGCCGGCCGGTGTTCGTGCCGATCGCGGCCGCCCTGGTCGAGTGCGACAGCCGCGGCGTGACGGGTTCGGACTACGGGCTGTTTCACTACGAGCGGCTGGCGCGGCCGGTGTATCCGCTCGACGACGTCGGCGAGTGGCCGTCCGGCGCGCGACGGACGGGTTGACCGAAACGAACCTGGTGCGGGACGCCGGATCCGGCGGCTTTCGGGCATCATGCGGTGGTTTCGACCCGTCGAGCAGCAGGGTCGAGCCAACCATTGCATCCGCAACCGATCCGGAGAACCGACCGCCATGCATTCGAATCCTTTCCGCCCGCGCAGCGCGCGCCTGCTCGCCGCGCTGACGCTCGCCACGACGGCCGTTGCCGCGCACGCCGCCGACTGGATCGTGTCCGGCAACGACGGCAAGTACCAGCGCGTCGAGGGCCGCGACACCTATCTCGCGTCGCCGCCCGCCGACACGCTGACGCTGCTCGACGCCAGCACGTTCCCGCCGAAGGTCGCGCGGCAGGTCGACGTCGAGAACGGCATCCAGGGGCCGCCGCAGGCCGTCGCGATCACGCCCGACGCGAAGCTCGCGCTTGTCGGCGCGCCGACGCGCTACGACACGGCCGCGAAGCAGCTCGTGTTCGACACGTTCCTGCAGGTCGTGAATCTCGACGCCGCGCCACCGTCGGTCACGCGCATCGAGCTCGGCACGCATCCGCAGGGGATCGCGATCGACCGCTCGGGCAAGCTCGCGCTCGTCGCGAACGTCGACGGCAGCGTGTCGATCCTTCGCATCGACGGCACGCAGGTGACGCTCGACGGCAGCCTGAAGATCGGCAAGAAGCGGCTGGCCGGGATCAGCTTCACGCACGACGGCAAGCATGCGCTCGTGTCGCTGCGCGACGAGCAGGGCATCGCGGTGCTGAACGTCGACGACGGCAAGGTGACCGACAGCGGGTCGCGCCTGAGCACGGGTGTCGCGCCTTACACGATCGACGTGTCGAGCGACAACCGCTGGGCCGTCGTCAGCAACGTGGGGCTGGCCGGGCTGCCGGGTTATACGGGCACGCTCGCGGGCGATACCGATTCGGTCGCGCTGATCGACGTGTCGCGCGTGCCGTTCCGCACGGTCCAGTACCTGACGGTGCCGTCGCTGCCGGAAGGCGTCGCGATTTCGCCGGACGGGAAGTGGATCGCCGTGCAGGCGATGGACGGTTCGAACCTGACGGCCGACAATCCGGGCCGCCACAAGATCGGCAAGGTGCTGCTGTTCGAAATCCGTAACGGGCAGGCCGTGAAGGTGAGCGAGGTGCCCGGCGGCGAAGCCGCGCAAGGCATCGTGTTCACCGCGGACAGCCGGCACGTGATCGTGCAGTTCAACGTCGAGCGGCAACTGGCGTTCTATGCGGTGGAAGGCGGCAAGCTGCGCGATACGGGCAAGCGGATCGCGCTGACGGGCGGGCCGTCGTCGTTGCGGACGTTGCCGCGCTGACGCGCACGGCATCCGTTCGTCCCGTTCTTCACGTTCATGCGGCGCCCGGGTTCGCCGGGCGCCTGTCAATGCACCTCCCGGTGCGCCGCCGTTGCAACGCAACAAATGGCGGAGATGCGTATCCCGATCTGCTTAACGCCCGATTGTTTAGTTAAACAAACTGAAAATTCGGGAAACTTCTCGTGGTGAATAAACAGTCGTTACGGCACTGTAAGCCCCTGGGAAGGATGTGACGTTCCCGGAGACAGGGCGGTGAGGCGACGGTTGCGTCAGCAACGATCGTCGCGGGGTATTCGCATGTAACGAGCCGGTGTGACGTCGCCTGGAGGCAAGTCGGCGTCACGCCGCGCGGCATCGATGTGCCGCGCAGGGCCGCAAGCCGCGCGGCGTGCCGGATGATCGCGGCGCCGGAACAATCGTTTTGATTAACGGTACTAAACGAAAAAATGAGACATCCACGACTCTTGCTCGTCGCCGCGCTGACTTGCGCGGCGCTTGCCGCGTGCGGCGGCGACGACGTGAACAGCGTTCAGACGGCCAGCAACGGCGCGGGAGACACGCCGTCGGCCGTGCCGCCGTCCCCGGAACCGTCCCGGCCGTCGCAGCCCGATCAGCCGGCGCCGCCCAGGCGCACCAACATGCAGCTGACCCGGTTCGTCAACCCGCTCATCGGCACGCAGGTCAACTCGGACTCGGGCTACGCGGGCAACGTGAGCCCGGGCGCGATGGTGCCGTTCGGGATGGTGAATTTCGGGCCCAACACGCCGCGCTACAACTTCAACGGCTCGGGCGGCTACCTGTCGACGGGCGGGGCGGGCGGCACGATCGACTTCTTCAGCGTGACCCACCTGAGCGGTGTCGGGTGCCCGGGGCAGGGCGCGGTCGCGATGCTGCCGTCCGATGCGGCGAAGGCGATCGCGTCGGGCGGCCGGCCGACCGGAATCGGGTACAGCTATGCGGATGAAACGGCCGAACCCGGGTACTACAAGGTCCGCCTCGCGAACGGCATCGTCACGGAGCTGAGCGCGACGGCGCGTTCCGGCATCGCGCGCTTCACGTACACGGACAAGGACAAGGGCTTCTTCTCGATCGACGCGAAGCTGAACGGCAACAGCGATTCGGGCAGCACGAAGGTCACCGCCAGCAACGTCGCGCTGGCGCTCGCGAGCGACGGCAGGTCGATGAGCGGGCAGGCCGTCGCGCCGGCGTTCTGCACGCCGTACGGCACGGTGTGGAACGCGCCCGTGTATTTCTACGCGACCTTCGACAAGCCGCTGCGCAAGCAGGCGGGCACGTCGGCGGTGAATACCGTCAGCAACGGGGCGGCGACGTTGCAATTCGACCTGACCGACACCGACCGCACCGTCACCGTGAAGGTCGGGGTCTCGTCCGTCAGCATCCAGAATGCGCAGGCCAACCTGAAAGCCGAAGGCGAAAAGCTCGCGTTCGACGACGCGCGCAACAACGCGTCCGGCTTGTGGAACGACCGGCTCAACACGATCCAGATCGACCAGGCCGCCGCGCCCGCATCGCTGAACGCGACGCAGAAGGCGAACCTGACGAAGTTCTACACCGCGCTCTATCGCGTGTTCGGCACGCCGACGCTCTACAGCGACACGAACGGCGAATTCCGCAGCATGCGCCAGCCGAGGAACGCGAGCGGCGGCTATCCGGCGTCGGTCGACCAGACCGGCACCGTTCCGCAGCGCGCGACGGCAAAGGTCGGCGACTACGCATTCCGGCGCACGGACGGATCGCAGGGCGGCGCGGGCAACCACTACACGGGCTTCTCGCTGTGGGATACGTACCGGTCGCAGACGCAGTTGCTGGCGCTGCTCGCGCCAAAGGAAACGAGCGACATGATGCAGTCGCTCGTGGTCGACGGGCTTCAGTGCGGCGCGTTCCCGCACTGGGTCGACGGCAGCGACGATTCGACGCCGATGGCCGGCGACAACGCGCTGAACGTGATCGCCGGCGCGTACAAGTTCGGCGCGACCGATTTCGATCTGGTGTCGGCCGCGCGGCTGACGAAGCAGTCGGTGTTCGATCCGTCGAGCGCATGCAACGACCGCACGAGCGCCGCGGGGCTCGCCAACTTCCTGACGGCCCACTACCTGTCGCAGGGCGACGACGGTCACTCGTCCTCGGCCACCATCGAGCGCGTGCTGAGCGACCGTTCCGCGGCCGCGTTCCTGCAGGCATTGCCCGCCAGCGTGCTGAACGCGCCGTCGGTCGGCGTGACGCCCGACAACATCGGCACGCTGTACACGCGGGCCGGGTGGTGGCGCAACATCTTCGACTACACGAACAAGGTGATCGCCGCGCGCAATGCGCCGCCGGCCGGCTCGGCGCCGGGCACGCTGGGGACGCTCGTGCAGGGTTCGTTCCATGAATCGACCGAGCCGAACTACTTCTGGACCTTCGCGCAGGACTGGAGCGCGCTGATCGACGCGATCGGCGGCAAGCAGGCGGCCATCGCGCGGCTCAACACGCTGTTTGCGGTCACGACGCCGTTCTCGACCGTGCCGGCCTCCGGCGACCTGAACGGCGGCGAATCGTCCACCGGCCTGTACATCGGCAACGAACCGTCGTTCCAGTCGCCGTGGGGCTACAACTGGGCCGGGCAGCCGAGCGGTGCGCAGTACATCCTGCCGATCATCATGTCGAAGGCGTTCACGACCGCGCGCGACGGGTTGCCGGGCAACGACGACATGGGGGCGACATCGAGCTGGTACGTGTGGGCGGCACTCGGCATGTTCCCGGTGATTCCGTCGGAAGCGGGGCTCGCGCTGTCCACGCCGCAGTTCAGCGGGATTACCGTCTGGTTCGGCAACGGCAAGACGCTGCGGCTCGAAAGCGACAAGCAGGTGGCGATGGACGGTGCGGGGCACCCGTCGTTTGCGTATATCCAGTCGCTGAAGGTGAACGGCGCGGACTACGCGGGCTCATGGCTGCCGCTGGGCAAGATCGCGAATGGCGGCACGATGAGCTACACGCTGTCGGCGGCGCCGACGCAATGGGCGGCCGCCGACAACCTGACGCCGCCGTCCGGGCCGAACGCGGACTATACGCAGATGACGGCCGGCAGTCCGTCGGCGGTGATGCGCATGCGCCGGGCCGGCGCGCAGTGAACGTGATCGGCGCGCGTATGCTCTCGCACCGCACGCGTGCCCGCGACGATGGCGGCATCATCCGGGAGACAACCACATGACGTCGAAAGAACGCCGGAAATTCCTGTCGTATGGCGCCGCACTGGTCGGCACGGGCTGGCTCGCCGGCTGCGGTGGCGACCTGGATGCGCCCGCCGGCGAGTCCGGCACGCCCGGCGCCGACGGCCCCGCGACGGTCGCACCCGTCGTGCCGGGCGACCCCGAACACAGCCTGCTGGCCGCGCAGGATCTCACGAAGAACTGGACGTTCGCCCCGGCGAGCAGCCTGCCGGGCGCCGGCGGCGCGCAACTGTCGGGCGCGGCCGGCGTGACGGGCATGGCGCCGGCGACGGTGCCCGGCACCGTGCTGAACAGCATGATCGTCAACGGCAAGTATCCCGACCCGTTCTACGGCCGCATCGTCACGGACACCATTCCCGACACGCTGAAGGACACCGACTACTGGTACCGGACGACCTTCACGGCGCCCGCACGGCAGCCGGGGCAGCGGCTGTGGCTGCGCTTCGGCGGCGTCAACTACTGCGCCGAGGTCTGGTTGAACGGCGCGCCCGTCGGCCGGCTCGAAGGTGCGTTCAAGCAGGGGGCGTTCGACGTCTCGAACCGGGTGCCGCAAGCGGGCGGCGCGGCCGGTCTCGCGGTGCGCGTCGTCAAGCCGGATTTCTCGGAAGGGCCGCTGCTGCCGAACTACGCGAGCGGCGTCACGCGCGGCGGGCGCAACGGCGGCCCGACCGGCGTCACGCTGAAGAACGGGCCGACCTTCTTCTGCTCGGCGGGCTGGGACTGGCTGCCGACGATCCCCGATCGCGAACTCGGCATCTGGCAGCCAGTGGCATGGTTCACGACCGGCGCGGTGCGGATCGCGGCGATCAACGTCGCCCACACGCTGTCCACCGACCTGTCGCGCGCCGAGTTGCGGCTCGATCTGGAGCTGGACAACGGCTCCTGCGCGGATCTCGTCGCGACCGTCGTCGGCACCGTCGGCAACGGCGTGCCGTTTCGCCACGACATCGCGATTCCCGCATCGAGTACGACGACGAAGGTGTCGCTCACATCGTCGGATATCGCGGCGCTGTCGATCAGGCAGCCTAACCTGTGGTGGCCGAACGGGTATGGCGAACCGAACCTCTACGCGGTGACGGTCGGCATCGAGGTGGCGCGCAGGCGCTCGGACGAGCGCACGCTGAAGGTCGGCCTGCGCCGCATCGAATACGTGCGCGACATCGGCATGGGGCCGCAGTTGAGCATTACGGTCAACGGCCTGCCGATTCTCGTGATGGGCGGCAACTGGGGGCTCGACGAAGCGCTGAAGCGCATTCCGCGCGAACGGCTGTTCAACCAGGTGCGGCTCCATCGCGACGCGAACCTCAACCTGATCCGCAACTGGAACGGGCAGAGCACGAGCGACGATTTCTTCGATGCATGCGACCGCTACGGGATCCTCGTCTGGCAGGACTTCTTCTTCTCGACCGAAGGCGACGGGTCGGGGCCGGCCAACGTGCCGCGCGATCTCGACAACATCCGCGACGTGATCGCGCGCAACCGTCATCGCCCGTCGATCCTGCTCTGGTGCGGCGGCAACGAAGGGGCGCCGCCGCCGGCACTCGTCAAGGGGCTCGACGCACTCGTCGCCGAACTCGACCCGCAACGCCTGTGCCTCACGAGTTCGGCCGGCGATACGGGCGCCGGTGCGGTGAACGGCTATTCGTCCGGCGGCCCGTACAACTGGGCCTCGCCGCAGGCCGCATTCAGCCGCGGCTACGGCACGACGTCGATCGCGTTTCACAACGAGGTCGGCTCGCATTCGATCCCGACGCTCGAATGCGTCGAATCGATGCTGCCGCCCGGCTCGTATGAATGCCCGGACGACTTCTGGGCCGACCGCGACATGAACGGCAACGGCGCGTATTACCCGTCGGTCGGCAAGCAGGGCGGCGCCGGGTACATCGCGATGACGGCACAGCGCTACGGCGCGATCCGCAATCTCGCGGACTTCGTGCGCAAGGCGCAGATGATGAACTACGAATGCATCCGCTCGATCTACGAGGCGAACGCGTCCGTGATGATCGGCCCGGTGGCCGGGAAGATCACGTCGCCGGCCACCGGCGTGATCATGTGGATGACGAACCCCGCGCAACCGAGCTTCGTGTGGCAGATGTACAGCCACGACCTCGACGCGCATGCGTCGTTCTTCGCGGTGCGGCACGGATGCCGTCGCGTCAATGCGATCCTCGATGCGAATACCGCCGACGTGACGATCGCGAATCATACGGCGGCAGCCGTCACCGGCCGCGTCGAGATGCGCGTGTACAACCTCGACGGCACGTCGAGCAGCCGGACTGTCGCGGACGTCGGCGGCGTCGCGAAGGCATCGTATCGCGTGGTGGCGAACCTGAAGGCGGCGATGGCCGCGGCGAAGTCGGACGTGTGCATCGTGTCGCTCGTGCTGACCGATGCGGGCGGCAATACGCTCGCGGAGAACGTGTACTGGCGACAGCGCGACGGAGGCGACACCGCGTATACGTCGCTCGATACGATGCCGGGCGCGGCGGTTGCTATCGGCGCGGCATCGGCCGAGACCGACGACACGACGACGCGCATCACGGTCGACGTCGCGAACATCGGCACGACGTTCGCGTTGATGACGCACTTGCAGGTATTCGATCCGTCGACCGGTGCGCGCGTGCTGCCCGCGTTCTACAGCGACAACTACCTGAACCTGATGCCGGGCGCGAAGCGGCAGGTCACGATCGATTTGCCGCATGCGAGCGGTGCGCCGGTGTCGCGCGTCGCGCTGCGCGTCGACGGGTGGCGGCTCGACCGCCCGAACTGCAGGCTCGGGCTCGGCGGCGTGCCGGTCGTGTTCAACGAACGTGCGCTGGCGGTCGATCCGGCGGTGCCGACGTTCGGGGCATGCTGACGGCGGCGTGGGCGTGGGCGTGGGCGTGGGCGTGGGCGTGGGCGCGTGCCGTGCAAGCGGCAGCGAGCCGTTCAAGCGCCGCGTGAAGGCACGCGGCGTTCGTCGTACGCCCGATCGCCGGCGCGCCGTTACGGCTTGAGAAACCTGTCGAGCCAGCGCGGTGTCGCCGCGCGATCGAAGACGACGTGCAGCTCGGGACTGAACGCGCCGTATTCGAGCCCGTGGCGCTGGGCAAGCAGCGTCAGGGACTGCGGCGTGTGAAACGAGATGTGCCCGTTGCGCGGCACGCAGTACCACCACTGCTCGATGCCGCGCTCGATGATCTCCCGGCTGATCAGCGACGTCTGGAACAGCAGCGCGCCGTCGCGTTTGCGGTAACGCATGATCTGGTCGAAGAGGTCGAACGGCGCCGGATGATGCTCGAACACCTCGAACGACAGGATCGTGTCGAACGTGCCTTCGGGCGGAACCGGGTGCGAGAACGGATCGTACGACGTCACGTCCGTGAAGCCGCGCGACGCCAGTTTCCGTTCCAGCAAGCCCAGCCCCGAGCCGAAATCGAGAATCCGGCCTTCCCGCATTTCCGCGAAACTGGTGCAGATCAGGTCGGCATGCTGCTGCGGACGGATCTCGAGATACTCGGGATCGTGGCGCGCATAGTCGGCGTTATAGACATGCTGCGCGAAATCGTCGTGGGTCCAGCTGTCGAACATGGGCGCCCACGTGAAGCCGCATTGCTCGCAAGCATGGTAGTAGACCGGCACGCCCGCATACGGGTCGACTTTCTTCCCGGCAATGAAGTCGGCGCCGCAGCGCGAGAAATCCACCAGCCCGCAGATGGGGGCGCGGGCCGAGCACACCTTGCAGGCGAGGGCGGCCGGGTGGCTGTTCGAACCATGATTCAAATTCCGTTCTCCTGTTGCCGGCAAGGCGTGCGCGTGACAGACGGTGCGGGTGCGGGAGAGGCTATCACAGTCGCGCCGGCCGTCGCGACCGGGCGCGGCCGCGTGGCCCTGTGCGCTTACGGACGCAGCAGGTCGAATCCGCCGAACACGACGACACCGCTCAACACGATCATCGCGACGGAGTGCTGGCCGAAGTAGAGAATCGCGGCGGCAAGCCACGTCGTGATGCAGAAGGCGCCGATGCGGGCCATCGTGTGTTCCTCGAATGCGTGATGAAGTGAGCGCGCGCCGGACGGCGTTCGCCGCTTGAAGCGGCGAGCGGGGCTCGCGGGCGAACGGAAGAAGCGACCCGCGCAGCCGCGACCGCGGCGTCGGCACGTGTCGCGTGCCGCGCCCGGATGGGCGGGAGTCGATACCGGCGGCGTTGCGCGCTCGTGCGCCGGGGCGACGGGCGCGCGACTTCCGCCGGCGAAGCCGCGATTTTATCAGCGCTGCGGTGCCGCGAATCTGGCCCTTTCGCGACTAAAACCGGCGATCTTCAGCCAAATCTGTCTGGCCCCGATACTCAAGTTTCGTGTGACGAATGCCGTAAACGAGTTGGAAGGTAATTTCGCCCCCAGCCACGATTCGCTTACCGACACAGGGACCGACACGATGCAGATCGATTTCTCCACGACCACGCGCACCTCGCTGGCGGACACCAGCCCTGGCGCGAACGCTTCGTCGGCCGCGCCCGCCGCGACGTCATCCACCGATGGCGCGACGAATGCCGCGGGCGCGACGGGTACGACGAGTCCGGCAGGCACTTCCGGTGCGCAGGGTTCGACCGGTGCCACCGGCGAAACGCTCGGCGCATCGGGCGCGTCATCCGACGACCCGGCGGTCGCGCAGCTGAAAGCGTTGATCGACCGGTTGCAGAAGCAACTGGCCACGATCGAGCGCCAGATGGCGAGCGCGGCGCAGCGCGCGAAGGACGACCCGGCCGCGGCGGTCGAACAGCAGTCGCTGAGCGCGGAAGCCGGCGCGATCGCGGGAGCGCTGGCGACCGCGATCTCGCAACTCGCGGCGGCCGTCGAGAAGACGGGCGGCTCGTCGGCGGGCGGGCTGGTGTCGACGCAGGCCTGAGCGGATGCGGCCGCGTCGGCCGCACGCATTACAATCGCAAGCACGTCTCCCTCGACAGGACGGCAGAACGATGGATGCGGAACTCGACGACGACGACCTCGTCCGCTTCGACGCGCAAGGCGGCACGCCGCTGCCGGCGGCCGACGCGCAAGGATGGCTCGAACACGACGGCGCGCGCATCTGGCACGCGTCGTTCGGCCACGGCCCGCCGGTCGTGCTGCTGCACGGCGGCCTCGGCCACGGCGGCAACTGGGGCAACCAGGTGCCGGCGCTGCTCGCGGCCGGCTACCGCGCGATCGTGATCGACAGTCGCGGCCACGGCCGCAGCACGCGCGACGCGCAACCCTATTCCTACGAACGCATGGCGTCGGACGTACTCGCGGTGCTCGATGCGCTGCACGTCGACCGTGCGCGCTTCGTCGGCTGGAGCGACGGCGCGTGCATCGCGCTCGTGCTGGCCGATCGCGCGCCGGAACGCGCGGCCGGCGTGTTCTTCTTCGCATGCAACATGGACCCGGGCGGCACGAAGGAGATCGTGCCGGGCCTGCTGCTCGACCGCTGCTTCGCGCGGCATCGCAAGGACTATGCGGCGCTTTCCGCGACACCGGGCGAGTTCGACACATTCGTCGCGGCCGTCAGCGAAATGATGCGCACGCAACCGGATTACAGCGCGGAGGATCTCGCGGCGATCGCCGTGCCGGTCACGATCGTGCTGGGCGAGCACGACGAATTCATCCGGCCCGAGCATGCGGCGTACCTGGCGCGCACGATCCCGGGCGCGACGCTGACGATCCTGCCCGGCGTGAGCCATTTCGCGCCGCTGCAGCGCCCCGCGCGGTTCAACGCGGCGATGCTGGCGTTTCTGGACCGGTTGCCGGGGTAACGCGCTCGAGCCGTCGTGTTGTCTGCGCCGTGACTCGTTTGCACGGCAACGTCATCGACGTGTCGCGTTCGTGGCAGTGCACGCGACGGTGCCGTTCGACGTTCCCCGCAAACCATCGAGCCCGCCGCGCCGGCGGCAGCGGTCATCCACTCCTTCGCCAAGCCCATAAGTTTTTCTTTATGCTCGATCAACATAACGTCGATTGTTGACGGACGGCTTACAGCGGATAGTCCTGCTTCGGCAGGCCGGCCGCTGCGATTTCCGCATGGCGCGACCGGATCTGTTGTCCACGCAACCATCAGAAATCGAAGGAACCGCAACCATGCGATTCAACGCGACACGCTTCGCCGCGACCCTGCTCGTCGCCGCGTGCGTCACCGCCACGGCCGGCCGCGCGGCCGCCGTCACCCCGGACGATCTCCACGACACCGTGACCCGCCACATCGCGCCGCTGATGAAGCAGTACGCGATTCCCGGCATGGCGGTCGGCATCGTCGCCGACGGCAAGCCCTACGTGTTCGACTACGGCGTGATGTCGACGCAAACCGGAAAGCCCGTCACCGGCGACACGCTGTTCGAAATCGGCTCGGTCAGCAAGACGCTGACCGCGACGCTCGCGGCCGACGCGCAGGAGGGCGGCGAACTGTCGCTGGCCGACCCGGTCGGCAAGTACCTGCCCGCCCTGCAGGGCAAGCCGTTCGGTGTCGTGACGCTGCTCGATCTCGGTACGCACACGTCCGGCGGCATGCCGGTGCAGGTGCCGGACAGCATCCGCGACGACGCGGGGCTGATCCGCTATCTCGACGCGTGGCGGCCCGCGCACGCGCCGGGTACGTACCGGACGTATTCGAACGTGTCGGTCGGCATGCTCGGGTGGCTCACCGCGAAGGCGATGCACAAGGATTTCGCGGTGCTGATGGAGCAGCGGCTCTTTCCCGCGCTCGGCATGACGCACACGTACATCAACGTGCCGGAAGCACGTCAGGCCGACTACGCACAGGGTTATACGCAGGACGGCAAGCCGATCCGGATGACGGGCGGCATGCTGTGGCAGCCGGCCTACGGCGTGCGGACCACGGCGGCCGACCTGCTGCGCTTCGTGCAGGCGAACATGGGGCTGATCGAAACCGCGCCGCGCCTGCAGCGCGCGCTCGAACGCACCCACACCGGCTATTTCCGCGCGGGGCCGCTGACGCAGGACCTGATCTGGGAACAGTATCCGTATCCGGTCGCGCTGCCGACGCTGCTCGAAGGCAACTCGATGAAGATGCTGCGCGACGGGTTGCCGGCCTCCGCGATCAAGCCGCCGCTCGCGCCGAGCGCGAATACGTGGATCAACAAGACGGGCTCGACCAACGGCTTCAGCACCTATGTCGCGTTCGTCCCGTCGAAGCGGATCGCGATCGTGATGCTCGCGAACCGCAGCTTTCCGAACGAAGACCGCGTGAAGGCCGCGTACGGGATTCTCGGGGCGCTCGACGGCCGGCGGTAACGTTACCGCCGGCACGCCGGTCTTGCCGCATGGCCGGCGTGCCGAGCTGTCGGGAAGGCGACCGATCCGGTCGCGACGAATCCGGACGAACGATTGCGCACGGCGGCGATGCAGCGCAGCTGGCGGATCGTCGACCTCCTGTCGTGCAATGCTGCGTCGATCGCGCCCGCTCGCCACTCATTCGGGCGGCTGCTCGTCGTACGCGACGAAGATCTTCCGCGTGCGTTCGACGACTTCCCACGTGCCGCGAAAGCCCGGCGGAATCACGAAACGATGGCCGGCACGCAGGGTCTTCCGGTTGCCTTCGAGGTCGGTGATCACCGACGTACCTTCGAGGATCTCGCAGTATTCCGCTTCGGTGTACGCGACGTGCCAGCAGCCGGGTGTGCTTTCCCAGATGCCGGTCGAGAAGCGGCCGCACGGACTCGCGAAGCCGGGTGTGAGCGTGTGCAGCGGGTCGCCGGAAATCAATTTCTCGGGCGATACGCGGTACTGCGTGGGCTCGCCGCCCGGGGCGAACGCGTCGGTGATGGAGGAAACGTCGATCATGATGGGCATGCTTCGTCGGGGTGGATGGATCGGGTGCGCGTGCGGCGCGCCCGTGCGAGGCGATCGCGATGCGTGGCCTCGCGTCCGACATCATCGCAGATCGACGGGCCGGTGCGGGCAGTGGCCCGATCGGGCGCCGGGGAATCCCGACCCGAAGCAGCGCCGCGCGATCGCTCAGCCGCGACGAACGCTTATGATGGGCGATCGACGCGATCACGCGAACGCGACACACGAGGAGATCCGGTTGAGCATCACATGGGACGGCATCACGGGCGCCGACGTGCTCGGCGACGCGCAGGTCGCGACCCGGCACGCGCTGGCCGACGCGGCCAGGAACGGCGACTGGGCGACGATGCTCGCGCTCGTCGCGAAGGAGCGTGCGCTCGTCAACGCGACCCGGCTCGGCGGCACGTCGCTTCGTGCGCCGCTGCATCAGGCCGCCTGCGGCGGCGCACCGAAGGCGGTCGTCGCCGAACTGTTGCGGCTCGGTGCGTGGCGCATGCTGCGCGATGCCCGCGGCGAGCGCCCGGTCGATATCGCCGGGCGGCGCGGGCATCGGCATCTGGTCGACCTGCTGGCGCCGCAGCCGCGACGCTTCGTGCCCGGCGTCACGCTGCTCGCCATCCAGCGCCATTTCCACGCGATGATGCTCGGCCGCATCGCACATTTGCGCGTCGACGCGCTGCGCCTGCCCGAACTCGAGCCGCTACTCGAACTCGACGCGCAGGCTGAACGCATGTGGTTCGCGGTGCCGGGCATGTATGGCGGATTCGGCTATGCGCTGCATACGGACGGCGATGCGGCGATGCTCGTGTCCGAAAGCTGGAGCCGCGTGGCCGGCGGCTCGGGCCAGCGGCACGAAATCACCGCGGACGGCTGCACGCTGGTCGACGAGGGGTTCGTCTGACGCGGCCGATCATCCCGTTGCGCTCAAAACTGTTTTCGCGACGCCGCCCTTCCTCGCGCAACGCCGGCCGCCGATACTGCGACGCACGACATTTCGCGAGACGTGTGCCGTACCGACTGTCTCGCTCTCGGAACAGCAGATGAAAGGCATCAGGATATTCGTGACGGGCGCGAGCGGCTACATCGGCGGCTCGGTGGCCGCGCGGCTCGTCTCGGCAGGGCACGTCGTCACCGGCTTGACGCGCGACGGCGACAACGCCGCGAAACTCGCGGCGGCCGGCATCATGCCGGTCGTCGGCACGCTCGACGACTCGGTGCTGCTGCACGCGTTCGCGCGCGACGCGGACTGCGTCGTCAACGCGGCGAGCAGCGATCACCGCGAGGCCGTCGAGGCGATCATCGCCGCGCTGAGCGGCTCGGGCAAGACGTTCGTGCATACGAGCGGCACCAGCGTGATCGCGGACGACGCACAGGGCGCGCATGGCGATGCCCCCGTATTCGACGAGACGACGCCCGTCGTCAAACCCGCGAAGGCCGAGCGCCGCGCGATCGACCGGCTCGTGATGTCGTCGGCCAATCTTGGCATCCGTTCGGCCGTGATCTGCAACAGCATGATCTACGGCGACGGCCTCGGCATCCGCCGCGACAGCGCGCAGCTGCCGCTGCTCGCGGCGATCGCGCGCGATGCCGGCGCGGTGCGCGTGATCGGCAAGGGGCTGAACCGCTGGTCGAACGTGCACGTCGCCGATGTCGCCGATCTGTATCTGCGCGCGATCGATGCCGCGCCGCCCGGTGCGTTCTACTTCGCGGAAAACGGCGAAGCGTCGTTCGCGGAAATCGGCCATGCGCTCGGCGAGCGGCTCGGCTTGCCGTCCATCGTCGAATGGGACATCGCGGATGCGGCGCGGGCGCTCGGCCATTCGCGCGCGCATTACTCGCTCGCGTCGAACAGCCGCGTGAAGGCGTTGCGCGCGCGGCAGGAACTCGGGTGGGCGCCGACGCACGGCGCGATGCTCGACTGGATTCGCGACGAGATGCCCGTCGCGGCCTGACACGGCGTTGCCTTGTCTGACGAAAAGCGCGCCCGCCCGGGCGCGTTTGCGTATGCGGCCTCCCGCTTCGTGCCGGATTGTTCGGACAATAGTCGCCGCGAATCATTGAACCCAAATCAACTGTGATTCGCGCGCACGCCGGCTTATCAAAGCGGCGCGGCGGCACTATCGTGGCGGTTTCTGAAACTGCCGAAGACTGTCGACCATGAAGACGACCCTGGACGAGATGCTCGCGTTCGTGACCATCGCCGATACCGGTTCGCTGACGGGTGCGGCCGACAAGCTGCATCAGCCGACCTCGGTGATGAGCCGGATCCTGCGGCGCCTCGAGGAGAAGCTCGACACGACGCTGATCCGCCGCACGACGCGCCGCCTCGAATTGACCGACGAGGGCAAGCTTTTTCTCGACTACGCGCGCGACATCATCGCGTCGGTCGAGTTTGCCGAGGAACAGATCGTCAGCCAGCGCGAGACGCCGTCCGGGCGCTTGCGGATCAACGCGGCGATGCCGTTCATGCAGCACGTGATCGCGCCGATGATGCCCGGCTTCCGCGAAGCCTATCCGGCGATCACGGCCGAACTCCATACGAGCGACGAGATCATCGACCTGCTCGAACAGCGCACCGACGTGGCGATCCGGATCGGCGAGCTGCGTGATTCGACGCTGCATGCGCGCCGGCTCGGCAGCAGCCGGCTGCGCATCCTGGCGAGCCCGGCCTATCTGGAGAAAGCCGGCGTGCCGACGAGCGTCGCCGATCTCGCGAACCATGCGCTGCTCGGCTTCGTGCAGCCGGAAACGCTGAACCACTGGCCGTTGCATACCGCCGACGGCGGCGTGTACCGGATTCATCCGGCGCTGCAGGCGTCGAGCGGCGAGACGCTGCTGACGCTCGCGCTCAGTGGCGCCGGCATCGTGTGCCTGGCCGACTACATGACGGGCACGCATCGTCGCGACGGCAGCCTCGTCGAGCTGCTCGTCGACGATATCGTCGAGTTCCGCCAGCCGATTCACGCGGTGTTCTATCGCAATGCGACGCTGTCGTCGCGCATCGTCAGTTTTCTCGACTACTTGAGCGCGCAGTTGAAGGAAGGCGGCGACATCGACTGAGCCGGTGCCGCACGCAGCTGGCCAAGCAACATGCAAAAAGGGCGGCGGGTTCGAAACACATCGAACCCGCCGCCCTTTGCGTATCGACCGATGCGCGGCAGCGGTCGCACCTGAACCGCGCGCCTACTGCCCCAGCGCAGTCATCAGCCTGACCCGGCCGAGCATTTCCTCGGTGCGCGCCTGCGCGAGCGAATCCTCGGCCGCGAGCAGCGAACGCTGCACCTCCAGCGTATCGATGAACGCCGATTCGCCGCTGCGCCACGAGCGGTTGATCTGCGTATAGGCGCCGCGCGCGTTCGACACCGCGCGTTCGAGGTGCTCGGTCCGGCTGTGATCGCGGGCGGTGGCGGCAATCGACGTCTCGACGTCGCCGACGGCCGTCAGCACCGTCGAGCGATACGCGGCGACCGCCTGTGCGGCCTGCGCGCGGCGCAACGCGACGACGCTGCGCCGGCGCCCGCCGTCGAACAGCGGCGCGCTCGCGCCGGCGCCGGCCATCCATGCGAGCGAACGCGCGAGCGTCGCGCCCGAGAAGCCGTCGATCGCCGCACCGATCACGCCGATCAGTTGCAGGTGCGGCTTCAGGTCGGCCTCCGCCACGCCGATCCGCGCATAGGCGGCGACGACGCGCGCCTCGGCCGCGCGCACGTCGGGCCGGCGGCGCAGCAAGTCGGCCGGCGTGCCGACGCCCGGTGCGGCGGCCGTCCACACCGGTTCCGGCGCGGGCGGATCGACGCGCGCATAGATGGCCTGCGGCGTGGACGCGGTGATGATCGACAGCCGGTGGATCGCGGCCTGCCGCTGAAGTTGCAGCGCGGGCAGCTCGGCCAGCGTCGTTTCCGTCTGCGCGGCGGCGCGGTCCACGTCGGCCACCGGCACGACGCCCGCGTCGAACAGGCGCCGCGTCGATTCCTCGGTGCTGCGCTGGCTCGACGCGTTGGCCTCGACCAGCGCGAGCCGCTGCTCGAGCCCGCGCACCGTCACGTAAGTGCGCACGGTTTCGTCGATCGTCGCGATCCGCACGGCCGCCGCATCGTTCTGCGCGGACGTGATGTCCGCGTCGGCGGCCGACACGCCCTGGCGGATGCGCCCGAAGATGTCGATTTCCCACGCGAGGCTCGCATTCAGGTCGAACGCGTTGCCGGTCGTCGGCGTATCGGTCGGGAATGCCTGCGAGGCGGAGAGCCGCTGGCGGCCGGCGCCTGCGTTCAGGTCGACCGAAGGGAACCACTGCGACGCCGCGCCGATCCGCACCGCGCGCGCCGCGTCGATGCGTGCGACCGCAGCCTGCAGGTCGAGGTTGTTCGCGAGCGCCGTGTCGACCAGCCGGTCGAGGATCGGGTCGTGGAAAGCGTGCCACCACGCGCCGGTGTCGGCGGCCGGGCCGCCGGCCGCGAGATCCGCGTTCGCATAGGTCGCGGCCAGCGGCGGCGGCGTGACGGTGGCGACCGGCGCGCTCGTGCACGCGGTCAGGACGGCCGCCGCGGACAGCGCGGCCACGAGTCGAACGAACTTCATTGCACCACCTCCGTCGCGACGGTCGCGACAGCGGCCTTGCGCAACGCGAGCCGGCGAACCATCACATAGAACACGGGCGTAAACAGCAGCCCGAAGAACGTCACGCCGATCATCCCGAAGAACACGGCCGCGCCGACCGCCTGGCGCATTTCCGCGCCGGCGCCTTCGGAGATCACGAGCGGCAGCACGCCGAGGATGAACGCGAGCGACGTCATCACGATCGGGCGCAGCCGCTGCACGCAGGCTTCGACGACGGCCTCGACCAGTTCGGTGCCGTCGGCCTCCAGCTGCCGCGCGACCTCGACGATCAGGATCGCGTTCTTCGCGGCGAGCCCGACCAGCACGATGAAGCCGATCTGCGTGAGGATGTTCACGTCCTGGCCGAGCGCGCGCACGCCGAGCGACGCGGCGAGCAGGCACATCGGCACGATCAGCAGGATCGACACGGGCAGGCTCCAGCTGCCGTACTGCGCGGCGAGCACCAGGTAGACGAGCAGCACGCACAGCGGGAACACGAGCAGCCCCGTGTTGCCGGCCGTGGTCTGCTGATACGACAGATCGGTCCATTCGAACGAAATGCCGGGCGGCAGCACCTGTTTCGCGAGCGATTCCATCGTCTTGATCGCGAAGCCGGAACCGAGGCCCGGTGCCGTATCGCCGTTGATCTCGGTGGCAGGATACAGGTTGTAGCGCGGCGCGCGATCGACGCCGAGCGTGTCGTCGATGCGAGTGACGCTGCCGATCGGCACCATCTCGCCGTCGCGGTTGCGCACCTTCAGCCGCGCGAGGTCGGAAGCGCCGACGCGGAACGGCAGGTCGGCCTGCGCGGTCACGCGATAGGTGCGCCCGACGATGTTGAAGTCGTTGATGTAGGTCGAGCCGAAATACGTCTCGACCGCGTCGTTGATGGCCTGGCTCGGCACGCCGAGCATCTCGGCCTTCTCGCGGTCGAGCTCGACGTGCACCTGCGGGCTCGTCGCGGAGTAGGGCGTATAGACGCCGACCATGCCGGGCGTGCGGTTCGCGGCCGCCACCAGATCCTGCGTCGCCTTCGCGAGCGCGGCGGTGCCGAGGCCGTTGCGGTCTTCGAGCCGCATCGCGAAACCGCCCGTGCTGCCGAGGCCCTGCACCGGCGGCGGCATCGCGACGACGATCGACGCCTCGGTGACGGCCGCGAGCCGCTTGCGCATCTCGGCGGCGATCGTGTCGATCGTCAGGCCGCGCGCCTTGCGTTCGGGCCAGGGCTCGAACACCGGGAACAGGCCGGCGCTGTTCGCCGAGTTCGTGCCGGTCGCCGCGTTCACGCCGGAGAACACCGGCACGCGTGCGACACCGGGCACCGACAGCGCGATGTCCTCGATCTTGCGCGCGACCGCGCTCGTGCGTTCGAGTGTCGCGCCGTCGGGCATCCGCACGAGCACGACGAGGTAGCCGCGGTCCTGCGCGGGAATGAAGCCCTTCGGGCTCGACACGAGCAGGTAGCCGGTCGCGGCGATCAGCACCACGTACAGCACGCCCATCGCCGGGATGATCCGCACGACCTTCCTGACGAGCCGGCCATACGCATCGGACAGGCGCTGGAACACGCGGTTGAACGCGTTCGAGAAGCGCCGCGCGACGCGCATCGCCTGCGCGAACGGCGCGGCCCGGCGCGACGCCGGTGCGGGTACATCGTGATCGCCGGTGTGCGCTTTCAGCATCATCGCGGAGAGTGCGGGCGCGAGCGTCACCGACGTGAAGAACGAGATCGCGGTCGACACGGCGATCGTCACGCCGAACTGGCGGAAGAACTGGCCCGAGATGCCCGGAATGAACGAGGTCGGCACGAACACCGCGCACAGCACGAGCGTGATCGCGAACAGCGCGCCGCCCACCTCCTTCATCGTCAGCAGCGTCGCGTCGCGCGGCCCGGCACCGGCCGACAGGTGCCGCTCGACGTTCTCGACCACGACGATCGCGTTGTCGACGACGATCCCCACCGCGAGCACGAGGCCGAACAGCGTCAGGTTGTTGATCAAGTAGCCGAGCGCGGCCATCGCCGCGAACGTGCCGACGAGCGACACCGGAATCGACAGGATCGGGATGATCGACGGCCGCCAGCCCTGCAGGAACAGCAGCACGACGAACACGACGAGCACGACGGCTTCGTAGATGGTCTTGACGAGTTCGTGGATGCTGTCGCCGATGAAGGCAGTCGGGTTGTAGCCAATGTTGTAGACGATGCCCTTCGGGAAGTCCCTGGCCAGTTCGGCCATCTTCTTCTCGACCGCATCCATCGTCGCGACCGCGTTCGCGCCGGGCTGCTGCAGCACCTGCAACGCGATCGTCGGGTGGCGCAGCATGTAGCTGTCGGTCGCATACGCGAGTGCGCCGACTTCGACACGCGCGACATCCTTCAGCCGCACGAGCCGCCCGTCCTTGCCCTGCTTGACGACGATGTCGCTGAAATCCTCGGGGCGCTTGAGCCGCCCTTCGAAGATCAGGTTCGGCTGGAACGCCTGGTTCGTGATCGGCGCCTGCGCGACCACGCCGCCCGCGAGCTGCGTGTTCTGCGCCCGCACCGCGGCGATCAGGTCACCGGGGCTCAGGCCGAACGACGCGACGCGCTCGGGATCGAGCCAGATGCGCATCGAGTATTCGCGTGCGCCGAGCGGGTTGATGTCGCCGACGCCCTCGATCCGCTTCAGCACGTCCGCGACGTTGCGGATCGCGTAGTTCGACACGTACAGCGGATCGTAGCGCTGGTCCGGCGAGTACAGGAAGATCGTGCCGAGCTGCGTCGGCGACGACTTGCGCACCGACACGCCGCTGCGCTGCACGGGCTCCGGCAGGCGCGGCGTCGCGAGCGCGACGCGGTTCTGCACGAGCACCTGCGCCTTGTCGACGTCGGTGCCGGGCTTGAACGTCACGGTGATGTTCAGGCTGCCGTCGGACGTCGCCTGACTGTACATGTACAGCATGTCTTCCACGCCGTTCACTTCGAGTTCGATCGGCGTCGACACCGTTTGCGACACCGTTTCCGCGGACGCGCCCGGATAGGTCGCCTGGATCACGACGGTCGGCGGCGCGATGTCCGGATACTCGGACACCGCGAGCGAGAAATAGGCCAGCGCACCGGCGATGGTCAGCACGATGGACAGGACGATCGCGAGTACCGGTTGCTGGACGGACAGACGGCCGAGGTTCATTGCGCGCTCCCGGTCGTGCCGCTCACCGCGCGGGCCAACGTGGCGGCTTCGATCGCGCGCGGCACGGCCTTGACCTTGTCGCCGGCCTGCACGCGCTGGAAGCCGTCGACGATCACGCGGTCGCCCGCGTTCAGCCCCGCATCGATTTCGCGCAGGTTGCCGTACAGGCGGCCGGGCGTCACCGGGCGAATCGCGACGGTGCCGTTCGCGTCGACGAAATACAGCACGCGGCGCGTCGCATCGGTCGCGACGGCCGCATCCGGCACGAGCAACGCGTGATGCGCGACGCGGCTCGACAGATAAACGCGGCCGAACTGGCCGGGGCTCAGGCGCCGGTCCGGATTCGCGACGCGCGCGCGTTGCCGCAGCGTGCCGGTCGAGTCGTCGAGGCGGTTGTCGACGAAATCCATCGTGCCCGTCAGCGACGGCTGCGCATCGCCCGGCAGCGCGATCGCGACCTGCCGCGACGACGCGCTGCCGCCGCTTTTTTGCGCCTCGCGCGTATAGCGCAGGTAGCTTGCCTCGTCGACATCGAAGTAGATGTCGATCGGGTCCTGCGACACGATCGTCGTCAGCACGGTCGCGTCGCTGTCGCCGCCTTTCACGAGGTTGCCTTCGCTGACGCGCTTGCGGCTGATGCGGCCGGACATCGGCGCGACGATGCGCGTGAACGACAGGTCGAGCCGCGCGCGTTCGAGCGCACCTTGCGCGCTCGTCACCTCGGCCTGCGCACTTTGCACGGCCTGCCTGCGCTGGTCGTAAAGGCTCTGCGCGATCGTGTCGGTCCTGATCAGGACGCTGGCGCGTTCGAAATCCTGCCGGCTCAGCTTCAGCTGCGACTGCGCGCGTTCGAGCGTGCCTTGCGCGGCGGTGACGGCCGCTTGATACGGGCGCGGGTCGATGACGAACAGCAGGTCGCCCTTGCGGACGGTCGCGCCGTCCTGGAACGCGACCTTGTCGAGATAACCGCTCACGCGCGGGCGCACGTCGACGGTGTCGACCGCTTCGAAGCGGCCCGTATAGACGTCGACGTCGTTGACGTCGCGCGCGACGGGCGCGCTGACGATCACGCTCGGCGTCGCGGCCGGCGCCTTGTCGTCCGACCGGCAGCCGGACAACGCGACGAGCGCTGCCACTGGAATGGCGGCCAGCACGGCCGGTCGCGCGATGCGCTTCAATCCTGGATATCGATTCATACGTGTGCGAAATATCGAGTGGGGCGCCTGGCGCCGGATGGTGCGCAGTATCCGGCGCTGCGCGCGGCGGATAAACGGATGAAGCGGCATAAGAACTTGTACTGCGCAGTCACGAATCGGCGTACGCGGTGACGATGTGCGAGCGGGTTTCGCGGGGCAGGGCGGGGGAGAAAAATGCGGCGACGACACGCGGCCCGAATGCCTGTTCAGGCGATTCGGGCTGGCCATGCGGAAGGGCGGGACGAGCGGCGGCGCGTATCGGGAGGCGGGCGCTCTTGCGTGTCGGCGCGGCTCAATGACCGCGATAGATCGAGTCGCGGCCGTTGATCGTCGTCACGCGGCCGGATTCGCCGGCGGTGCGCGCTTCGCTGCCGTAACCGGACGTCGCGGCGGCCGGTGCGGTGCCCGGCGCATTGTGTGCGACGGTGTTTTCACGCACGCGCTTTTCGGCGGCGAGGATCGCGACCGGATACTGGTTGTGGTCCAGCGCCGGGGTGTAGCCGACCGCCGCGAGGCGGGCCATTTCGGCTTTCACTTCGGCGCGGGTCAGTTGATGGTCGGCCTGCTGCGCGAACGACAGCGCCGGTGCGGAAAGGATCAGTGCGGCAAGCGTGGAAGAAATCAGTGTTTTCATCATGGGTACCTGTCGGGTCGAGTGAACCGCAACCACGTCGATGTCGTTGCGAGTGCAGCCAATATAGGTATCGCGGCGCCCGGGAAAAACGGCTGCCGTCCCAAATGATTTTTGATCTGGAATCACGAATCGGGTGTGAATTCGGTCGAAAGCCTTGCCGGTCGGGCGTCCTGCCGGAACGGGGTGTCGGGGCGGGTCATCGACGCGGGGCTCGAAACGGCCATTCAGACCTCCAGGGACTCAAGTGTGTCGAATTCCGTCTTGGACAGACTTAACCGACGTACCTAGACTGAACCCGCTTTCCCTCATTCCCTGGAGAAAATCATGAGTCTCGAAGACAAGCTGCCCGGTAACAAGATCCTTGGTTTCGGTACTGCGCCGCTCGGCAACATGTTCCGCAACATCCCCGACGTGGAAGCCGCGGCCACCGTCGAAGCGGCATGGCAACACGGCATCCGTTATTTCGATTCGGCTCCGTTCTATGGCGCGGGCCTGGCGGAAATCCGCCTCGGCGATGCGCTGGCGAACCACCCGCGCGACGAATATGTCCTGAGCACCAAGGTTGGCCGCGTGATCCTCGACGAAATCGAAGACGTGTCGGCGCGCGATCTCGGCGAAAAGGGCGGCCTGTTCGAACACGGCCGGCCGAACCGCATCGTCAACGACTACACGGCCGATGCGACGCTGCGTTCGATCGAGGACAGCCTGAAGCGCCTGCGCACCGACCGCCTCGACATCGTCTGGGTGCACGACATCGCGCAGGACTTCTACGGCGACGAATGGCTCGCGCAGTTCGAAGTGGCGCGCAAGGGCGCGTTCCGCGTGCTGAGCAAGCTGCGCGAAGAAGGCGTGATCAAGGCATGGGGCCTCGGCGTGAACCGCGTCGAGCCGATCGAACTGGTGCTGGACCTCGCCGAACCGCAACCGGACGGCATGCTGCTGGCCGGCCGCTACACGCTGCTCGACCACGAGCGCGCGCTGCAACGCGTGATGCCGGCGGCTGCCGCGCAGAACGTCGGGATCGTCGTCGGCGGCCCGTACAGCTCGGGCGTGCTCGCGGGCGGCACGCACTTCGAATACCAGAAGGCTTCGCCGGAGATCCTCGCGAAGGTCGAGCGGATCAAGGCGATCGCGACGCGCTACAACGTGCCGATCAAGGCCGCGGCGCTGCAGTTCTCGATGTCGCATCCGGCCACCGTCGCGGTGATTCCGGGCGCGAGCCGTCCGGAGCGGATCGCGGAAGACCAGGCAGCGCTGAACGTGGTGATCCCGGCCGACTTCTGGCGCGAAATGCGTGAGCAAGGTCTGATCGCGGCCAACGCGCCGCTGCCGGCCGGTCGTTGATCCTGACGTCAATCCTGAAAGGTGATGACATGGCACAGGCCAATGCAAGCATCGAACTCCCGGCTTCGGCCGGGGCGGTCTGGCAACTGATCGGCGGCTTCGGGGCGCTGCCCGACTGGCTGTCGTACATTCCGGACAGCGAACTGAGCGAAGGCGGACGCGTGCGGCGTCTCGCGAACCCGGCCGGCGAGGCGATCGTTGAGCGGCTGGTCGCGTTCGACGAAGCGCAACGCAGCTACACGTACGCGATCCTCGAGGCGCCGTTCCCGGTCGTGAACTATCGCTCCACGCTGCGCGTGCGCGAAAACGGCCCGAACGCGTCGACCGTCGAGTGGTCGGGCACGTTCACGCCACACGGCGCGACCGACGACGACACCGTCAAGCTGTTCCGCGGGATCTACGAAGACGGCCTCGCGGAACTGGCGAAGCGGTTCGCGGCGGCCTGACGGCAGCGCAACTCGGCGCGTTGCGTCGCATCGCATCGCATCGCACTGCGTGAGCAGGAGCCCGGCGATATCGGACTCCGTCAGCGCCTTCGTCGCGGGTTCAGGCTCGCAGCGAAGGCGTTGGCCTGTTTGCTTCGCATGCGCGAGCGCACCGATGTGCAGGCCCCCCGGCCATCCGCAGCGTCACTTTCCGGCCACCGCGACGACTTCTTCGCCGGTCAGGATTTCGCGGAAGATGCCGACCAGCGGCCGCAGGTTGACCTTGTGCCACGCGGCCCACAGCGGCGTGCGGTAACTGAACCACGGCAGCTCGCGCAGCACGACGCCTTCCGGCACCTGGTGCCGCAGGCTCTGCTGGATCATCGTCACGCCGAGCCCGGCGGCGACGAGGCCGAGCGCCGCGAGCGGCTCGGTCGCTTCCACCGAAATGTCCGGCGAAAACCCGGCTTTCGCGCACGCCGCGACGAACGCGCCGTGACGCGGCGCGCTTTCGTGCTGCGTCACGCCGATCCACGCCTGCGCGGCGAGATCGTCGGCGACGAGCGTCTTCTTCTTTGCGAGCGGGTGCCCGTCGGGCATCGCGAGCAGCATCGGGTCGTTCAACACCCTCATCGAATCGAGTTCGGGATCGTCCGGCGCGGGTGGCTCGGTGACGAGCGCGATGTCGAGGCTGCGTTCGCGCAAGCCTTCGAGCTGCGCGGCGGATTGATAGTTGTACAGAGCGATGTGAACGGACGGGCGATCGGCACGCAGCGTCTTCAGCGCGCGCGGCAGCACGCCCGAGTGCGTGGCCGTTTCGAGGTAGCCGATGCACAGGCCGCCTTCGTCGCCGCGGCCGAGCCGGCGCGCGAGCGATTCGAGGCGGTTCGCGTGACGCAGGAACGCGTGCGTTTCGCTGAGGAACGTGCGGCCGTCACGCGTCAGACGAATGCGCTGCTGGCTGCGTTCGAACAGCGTCAGCCCGAGCTTTTCCTCGAGCTGCGCGATCTGGCGGCTGAGCGGCGATTGCGAAATGTGCAGGCGTTCGGCCGCGCGGCCGACGTGTTCCTCTTCCGCGACCGCGATGAAATACTGCAGCTGGCGGATGTCGAGCATACAAGACCTTCGGGGACTCAAGTTTGATGAATTATGTCTTGGGCGGACTTATGTGTGCAACCTAGACTGGGTTCACTTTCCTGTCCGAGCCGGAGCAACCGATGAATCTCAAAGACACGCTGTCGGCCGATAACCGGCTCGGTTTCGGCGCGGCGCCGCTCGGCAACATGTTCCGCGACATTCCCGACGCTGAAGCGATCGCCACCGTCGAAGTTCAGCGGCATCGACGTTCGATATCCCCGCCGATTTCCGGCGCGAGATGCGCGGGCAGCAGTTCGTCGCGGCCGATGCGCCGTTGCCGATCGATCGTTGAGCGCCGGGCGGCGCGCTGATCGATCGGGTAATGGCCGCGTATGCGGGCAAGTGCGTGGCGGCCAAGGCGTTCGAGCAGCCGTGCTCGATGGTGACGTCCGCGTCGCCGCCGCTGTCGATGACGGGCGATGCGTTCTGCGCGGATTTGCGCGATGCGTTTGCGAGGATGCGGGAGAAGGGCGCCGCATGATTCGGCGGGAAGGGGAATGCAACAGCGGCAGCGACAGCGAGCGCGCCGGGTGCCGTCCGGCACCGCGGCGCGCGATCGTTCAGGCGACGGCCGTGTCGGCCGCATCGACCGCCGCGGGCGCAGCCGCCGCCGCGCCTGCCAGCCGCCGATAACGCGCGAGTGCCCACAGCGGGAAGTACGCGGTATAGCCGTGATACTTCAGGTAGAAGATGCGCGGGAAGCCGGGTGCGTTGTGCGAACGATGCCACCAGAAACCGTCTTCCTGCTGCACCGACTGCAGATACGCGATGCCGCGCTTCACCGAATCGGATTCGCAGTCGCCGAACGCCATCTGCGCGAGCAGCGCCCATGCGGTGAAGTTCGACGTGCTCTCGCCGCCATTGGTGCCGCCCAGCTTCGGGTCGATATAGCTGTCGTTCGTCTCGCCCCAGCCGCCATCCGCATGCTGCCTTGAACGCAGCCATTCGATCGCGCGTGCGATATACGGCTGCGACTTGTCCTCGCCGGCGAGCGCGAGGCCGGCCAGCACGCTCCACGTACCGTAGATGTAGTTCGTGCCCCAGCGGCCCCACCAGCTGCCGTCGGGCTGCTGCGTGCGCTTCACGTATTCGATGCAGCGCGCGAGCGACGCGCGTTCGTCCGCGCGTTTCGTCACGCCGAAGCACAGCAGCACGCGGCCCGATACGTCCTCGGTCGGCGGATCGAGCAGGGCGCCGTGATCGGCGAACGGGATCGCGTTCAGGTACATGCGGTCGCAGTCGGCGTCGAACGCCGCGAAGCCGCCGTTGCGCGATTGCAGCCCGCGCATCCAGTCGAGCGCGCGCGCGACGCGCGTTGCATACGGATTCGTGCCGTCCGCGTTGCGATGCGTGCGGCCGCGGCGATCGAGCATCGCGGTGACGACCGCGGTGTCGTCGATGTCGGGGTAGTACGGGTTCGCGTACTGGAACGCCCATCCGCCCGGCTGGACGTCGGCCGGCGCGTTCTCGATCCAGTCGCCGCGCAGGTCGTTCACCTGGCGTTCGGCCAGCCAGTCGTACGCGCGCGCGATGCGTGCGTCGAGTGCGCGCCGCGCGTCGTCCGGCTCGCCGTCTTCCGGCACCGCCACGCCGCGCGCCTGTTCGAGCGCCATCGTGCTCCACGCGGTATCCCACACCGGCGACAGGCACGGCTGGCAATACATGCTGCCGTCCGGCCGCGTGACCAGCAGCTTTTCCAGCGCGTTCTCGCAATCGCGCCGCAGCGGATGATCGTCCGGGTAGCCGAGCACCTGCATCATCTGGTAGCTGTACACGATCGGCGGGAAGATCCCGCCGAGCCCGTCCTCGCCGTTCATGCGCTCCGCGCACCACGCTTCGGCGTGGCGGATCGCGCGCTGCCGCAGGCCCTTCGGCATCAGCGGCTCGACATGACGCACCGTGCGGTCGAGCGCGAGGAACAGCTTGCGCATGCCGCGCGCGGGCGGGAAGTACCGGCGTTCTTGATCCGGCGGCGTGACGAACAGCTCGCGGATCGAGACGTTGCGCGGATTGCGGGCGCGCGCCTTCAGCGAGCTCAGCACGAGCAGCGGCACCATCGTCGTGCGCGCCCAGTACGCGACCTTGTACATCGAGATCGGCACCCACTTCGGGAACAGCACGAATTCGATCGGCATGAACGGCGCCGCGCGCCACGGCACCTGGCCGAACGTCGCGAGCAGGATGCGCGTGAACACGTTCGAGCGTGCCGCGCCGCCGAGCTTCAGGATCGCGTCGCGCGCGCGGACCATGTGCGGCGCGTGCTCGCTGTCGCCGGCCGCCTTCAGAGCGAAGTACGCCTTCACGCTGCACGACACGTCCGGATCGCCGTCGACGTACAGCGCCCAGCCGCCGTGCGTGTCGAGCCGCTGGTTCGCGCGCAGGTAGCGCGCCATCCGCTCCTGGCGGAGGTCGTCGATCTTGTCCATGAAATGCATCATCAGGATGTATTCCGCGGTGATCGTCGCGTCGGATTCGAGTTCGAAACACCAGCTGCCGTCAGGCTGCTGGAGACGCACGAGGGCGTCGCGTCCACGGGCGATGGCGGTGTCGAGCGCGGACCAGGGGGAGAGGGTGGCTTGAGTCATGCGGCGGATCATACCATCCAGCCGGAATGTTTATATCGAGACGCCCGGTGCTAACATCCGCATCATGAAAAAGCACCTCGAACCCGCGCCGCACGATGTGGCCGAGCCTGTCGAACCGGCTGCCGTGGCCGGTGCGCGGGCGCCTGAAGCCTCGTCGGCGCCGGCCGTCGCCACCGCCGGCGTGCGTCGGAAAAAAGCACCGGACCAGGTGCGCGCGCAGCTGCTGGCGGCCGCATCGGAAATCGCGACACATCACGGCGTGGCCGCATTGACGCTCGATGCGGTGGCCGAGCGCGCCGGCGTGACGAAGGGCGCGTTGCAGTATCACTTCGCGAACAAGCAGGGTCTGCTGGATGCGCTGTTCGGTCAGGCGACCGGGCGGTTCGCCGCGCAGATGGCCGAGCGGGTGGCGGCGGATGCCGGCGGCGCCGGTGCGGCGGCGCGGGCCTACATGCACGCGGTGCTCGACGAGTCGCAGCCGGTCGCGAGTACCGATGTGCTGCGCGTGCTCGTCGCGTCGATGATTACCGACCAGGACACGCGCGAACGATGGTCGGTGCCGATGCGGGAATGGACGCGCCCCGACCCGGTGCCGCTCGAGCAGGCCGCGACGCTGATGATCTGCCGGCTCGCCGCCGACGGGCTATGGATCTCGCAGTTGCTCGACAGCGTCGAGATCTCCGCCGAATTGCGCGCGGAGATCGAGCGGCAACTCGACGCGATGAGCCGTGGCGAGTTTCCGAAGGGGCGCGACGGGGCCGCGTGACGCGTGACGCATGCGCCGCGGCGTCAGGCCGCGTTCGCGCACCGGCCCGGCGGCGCGCTCAGAACTGCGCCTGCAGCGTGACCGCCCTGGCATCGCGCCAGACGGTCAGCGGCACCACGGTGCCCTTGGCGGTCGCATGCACGGCGTCGGCCAGGTCGGCCATCGTCTTGAGCGGGCGATCGCCGAACCGGATCAGCACGTCGTAGTTCTTCAGGCCGGCGCGATCGGCGACGGTGCCGGGCAGTACACCGAGGATCTGCATCGCGCTGCTGGGGACCTTCATCCCCTCCTGTATCCCTTCGTCCAGCTCGACAAAATGCACGCCGAAGCCCATCGGACGGTCCTTCAGTTCCTCCGGCACCAGACGGCGGTCGTTCGGAATGCGGGTGAGAAAGCGCGACAGGTACGCGGACGGAATCCGGATCCTGAAGACCTTGCCGACCGGGTCGTAGTCCGAGAGGCTGAGCACGAGGTCGGTCCCGCTGATCTCGTAGGTCTTCAGGTAGAGGCGGTCCAGCATGACGAAGACGCCGCCGTTGACGGGCCAGGCCTTGGCGCCATCGGCTGACGTGTTCCAGTATGGGGTGTCGGCGTAGCCGCCGCCGTTCAGCGTCGGAATCACGACCGGGATCTTCGGCTGCCGGTAGTGGGTGCCGTATGTCCCGTAATCGCGCACGGTATTGAAATTCCATTTCTGCGTCGTATGGAACGCGACGGCCAGCCCCAGTACCGAATCGACGCCTTGCGGAGACTGGACGAGCGTCAATTGCGCGTCGACGATGCCTTGGTCCGCCGACAAGCCCGAATCGCTGATGGTCAATACGGGGGAATCGTAGCGGGTGTAATCGGGGAAACGCTCGGACAGCCACGTATAGACGGGCGGCGCGGCCTTTTCCTGCGCCAGTGCCGCTTGCGCGGCCAATAACGACATTGCCAGCAGGCCGGCAAATACAAAACCACGTTTCATTTCGGAATGCCCTCTTTTTGGTTTTCTGTTATCTGAATGGAGGTGGCGCGGAGTCGCCACGGAATCCCCCGTTCATTTTCCGGCAAGCGTATCAGTTTTAAGCCTGCCGGTTGAAGTATGCCGCTTCGAATCCGCTTGCTCGCGATCGGGCAGTTGATTATTCTGATGCGCATGACCCATTCGCAAACCCGTTCGATTATTCGCGCCGCAATGTTGCCGGCGGGATAACGATCGACTGAATGGATATCGTCACAACCCGCCCGGAAGGCGGGTTTTTGCTTTCTGGGCATGCGACGGAGAGCCTGGAAATGCAGACAGCGAAGTCACTACACGCAACCGCATCGAACGATGCCGTGTTGCTCCACATGGTATGCGGCAAGATCGCGTCCGGAAAATCGACGCTCGTCGCGCGGCTCGCGAGCGCCGGGCCGGTCGTTGCGATCAGCGAAGACGCGTGGCTCGCGCATCTTTATCCGGGCGAGATCCTGTCGATCGACGACTACGTCCGGTGTGCACGGCGCGTCGGCAACGTGATCGCGGATCAGGCCCGCGCGGTGCTGCAGGCCGGCGTGTCGGTGGTGCTGGATGTGCCGTTCAATACCGTCGCCGCGCGCGCATGGGGGCTCGCCGTTGCGCAGACCGCCGGCTGCGGCCATCGGCTGCATTACCTCGACGTCACCGATGCGGTCTGCAAGGCGCGGCTGCGCGCGCGCAACGCGCGAGGCGATCATCCGTTCCAGGCGTCGGACGCCGAGTTCGACAGGATGACGCGGTACTTCGTCGCGCCGACGGCGACGGAAGGGTTGAACATCGTCGCTTATGACGAAGCCGGCGTCGTCAGGCCGGGTTCGTAAGGGAGGTCCGTCGATCGTTCACAGAGACGGGCGCGAAGCCGCTCATCGTCGATTGAATCCAGGGCGTTCCGGCCGGCGGCGGCGTGCCCTTTGCAGCGCGTCGGAGCCGGAGGAGAATACCGGCGGAAATCTCTTCGGAGGCTGCCCGACATGGCCCGATTCCAGCCCGACGGATGGCATACCGTCACGCCCCGCATCGTGGTGCCGGATCCGGAACACCTGATCGCATTCATGCGATCGGTGTTTCACGCCCAGGGCGCGTTCCGACCCGGGTTGCCCGCGGAAATCCGGATCGGCGATTCCGTCGTGATGATCAGCGGCGAAGACGGCCTGCGCGATCCGATGCCCGCGTTTCTGTACGTCTATGTCGAGGATACCGACCTGACCTATCGGCGGGCGCTCGCGGCACACGCGATTTCGCTCGAAGCGCCGGCCGACATGCCGTATGGCGACAGGCGGGCTATGGTGAAAGACCGCTGGGGAAATACATGGCAGATCGCGACGCATCAGCGCGATCTCCCGGTTGACGAGATCCGGTCACGGCTGGCCGGCGGCGGTTAGATACCTGTCGGGCGCGTCGAGCGATTCGCGTGCCTCGTGTTTCTCGTGTTCCGCCCGACGCTCGCGGAAAGTGACCCACGCAATCGTTGGTACTGCTTGGCGCACGCGTCGAGCGCATCTTTCCGCTTCCTTTGTCGCAATCGTCAAGATTCGCGTCGCGTGCGGATAAAACCTCCCCGTCCCACCCGCCGTTAACCCGTTCGCAGCCCATGCGCCGCGTGTTGCGACACGGCGCGCGTCTTTCGTGATCCGGAATCCACATCCGCCGCTGGCCGCGCCCGGCCGGCGCAAGGGAACGTCATGCGAAAACAACTCACTATCCGTGGTGGTCTCGTCGCGACCATCGCGGGTTATACCGTGCTGCTCGTGCTGGTGGTCGGCGCATGCATCGCGGCCCTCTATATGGGCAACGGTTCGCTCGAGGCGATGTACCGCGACGACACCGCGTCGCTGCTGCACCTGAAGACCAGCTCCGAGCGCATGCTCGTGCTGCGCGAACGGATGAGCGACGTCGCACAGGTCATCAGCGCCGGCCGGTCGGCGAAGGAGGAGGTCGCGAAAGTCCACGCGCTCCTCAAGCAGAGCAACGACGAACTGGATGCCTACGCGCGCCTGCATGCGCGCAGCGCCGACGAACAGGCGCTGTTCGACACGCTGCAGAATCGCCGTCGGGCCCTGCTCGACGGCGTGTTCCTGAAGGCGCTCGCGCAACTCGACGGCGACGACGCGTTCGGCTTCCTCGACACGCAACGCACCGCGCCGCCGGCCCTGTTCACCGCGTACCAGGAGGCGATCGATGCGCTCGAATCGTTCCAGGTTGCGCGTGAAAAGGCGCGCTACGAGGCAGCGGGTGTCCTTTTCCACCGGATCGTGTGGGGGATGGTCGCGGTCGCGGTGCTCGCGCTCGTCGTCGGCTTCGTGGCGCAGCGCGTGCTCGCGAAGGCGATCATCGAGCCGATCAGGCTCGCGGTCGGTCAGTTCGAAAAGATCTCGAAGGGCGACCTGACCGGCACGGTCGTCGTGCCCGGCGAGAACGAGATGGCGTATCTGCTGCATGCGCTGAAGCGGATGCAGGACGGCCTCGTCGACACCGTGAACCAGGTGCGCACGAGTACGGAGACGATCGTCGGCGACGTCCGCACGATCGCGAGCGGCAACGTCGACTTGTCGGCGCGTACCGAGCAGCAGGCCGTTTCGCTGCAGCAGGCGGCGGCGAGCGTCGAGCAGCTGACGGCGGCCGTGCGCCAGAACGCGGACAACGCGCGCGATGCCCGCACCTATGTCGAGGGCGCGGCGGGCATCGCGTCGCGCGGCGGCGACGCGATGCAGCGCGTCGTCGAGACGATGTCGGCGATTTCGCACAGTTCCGCGAAGATCTCCGGGATCGTCGGCGTGATCGAGAGCATCGCGTTTCAGACCAACATCCTCGCATTGAACGCCGCCGTCGAAGCCGCGCGCGCGGGCGAGCAAGGGCGCGGCTTCGCGGTCGTCGCGACCGAGGTGCGCGGGCTCGCGCAGCGCTGCGCGTCGGCGGCGAAGGAAATCCGCGAGCTGATCGGCCATTCCGCGCAGCGCGTCGAGGACGGCAGCGGTCTCGTCGCACTGGCCGGCTCGGCGATGGCCGAGCTCGTCGCCGCGGTCGAGCGCGTCAATACGATCATGAGCGACACCAGCCACGCGTTCGAAGAGCAATCGTCGGGCATCGAGCAGGTGAACGCCGCGGTCATCCAGATGGAGCAGGCGATGCAGCGCAATGCCGCGCTGGTCGAGGAGGCCGCGGCCGCCGCGTTGTCGCTCGACGAACAAGGCGCGCGGCTGAGTGCGGCGGTCGCGCAGTTCCGTCTGCGTGACGACGCGCTCGCGTGATGCCTCGACGCGGGCGACGGGCACCGGATCGTCGGGCCGCGATCGCGGCAGGACACGGTGCGGACGTCGTCGAAGCAGCACGCTTCCGGTGCGGACATCCTGCCTGCCGATATTGACGCAACCGATGCGCCGGCACGATGAGGAACCGGATCCAGGCGAGCGTCGAACCCGATGCGCCGCTGTTCTCGTTCAGTGCCCGCGATGCGGCGACGGCGGCGCGGCGACGCCTGTCGGCAAGGGCGGCAGCGCGATTGCCGCCAGGTTCTCCACAGGGTTATGCACGGAAATTGTGGATAAGTCGGCGGCCGGTGCATAACTGCCGACGCGTTCCTGAACGCGGAGGTTGCAATGTGACATCGCGCGGCGCGAATTGCTTTGCTGGAAAGATCGTTTAGTGGCCGAAGCGGATCGGAATAGCATGACGACTCCCCTCAACCGGCCGTCGCATGCGAGGCCGATGATTGCGACCGTACCGGCCCGACCATGACGACACTGAACGACTATCTCGAACAGAAGCGCGACGCCTGGCTCGCGAAAAAGGATGCCGCGCGCAACGATCCGGAATTCAAGGCGACGCCGCTGAAAGCGACCGTGCGTGCACTGGGCCGCAGTGGCGTGCGCGAGATCCGCATTCGCGATTTCCAGGTGATCAGCGACAGTCCGCCCGATTTTGCGGGCTACAACCTCGGGCCGGCGTCGCCGGAGCTGCAGCTCGGCGTGCTCGGCAGTTGCCTGACGCACATCACGCTGATCCAGGCCGCGGAGCGCGGCCTGAAGATCGACTCGATCGAAGTCGAGGTGACCGGCGACCAGCATCCGCTCGCGCAGCAGCCGGGCTTCGAGCATGTGCCGGTGTTTCCGCACAACCTCCGCTACACGCTCGATATCGTGTCGCCCGAACCGCCGGAGACGATTCGTGCACTGCATCAGGCGGTCGAGGCCGTGTGCCCGATCTTCAACCTGTTGACGCTGCCGCAGACGATCGACGGCGAATTGCGGCATACGCACGGTTGAGCACGATTGATGTGCGTCGGTGCACCGGGGCGTCGCGGCCTTGCATGGGGCCGCGACGTGAGCGGGCACGCTCGATCTCCCGCGCACCCTGTTGGGGCGCCGATACGACGGCGATGCTCGCCGCACGTGCGTGACACTGCGGATGCGTTGCCCTGGCGTTGAACGTGTGCCGGATCGGGGTCGGGAGATGCCAGCGACGAATCGGTGATGAATCAGCCCGAAATCAGATCGCGCGAATGCTCGTCCGCTGGAAAACGCGCGCTTTCATCAGTGCGCGCGTCATCGTTACCGCGATATCTGCATTGCTGTCGATGCGCGAGTGCGCAGGCGGAACGCGCGGCGGGGCTGCACCGGGCTTCTTCGAGTGAGGAGGGAGAGCAGCGATCGGGCGAGGTGTCGGGCGAGCGGCCCGACGCACCGGTTGCTGCCTGTCGTGAAGCCGGCCGGCCCGCACCCGGGCCGACCAGCTGCCGCAATGCCGTCCGCTCAGGCCGCTACCCGCTCGGCATCGCGCTTGACCTGCTCGATGTCGCGGAACTGCGCGGCCGGATGTTCGTCCGGCAGCCGCGCCGACCCGCCGAACAGTTTCTCGCGCAGCGTGCCCGGCGCATAGCCGGTCGGATACACGCCGCGCCGCTGCAGTTCGGGTACGAGATGACGCACGACGTCCTCGAAGGTTTCGTGCGCGACCGCATACGCGAGGTTGAAGCCGTCCACGTCTGTCGCGGCGACCCATTCCTGCAGGATGTCCGCGACCGTCGCCGCCGAGCCGACGAACACCGGGCCCAGGCCGCCGATGCCGCCCCAGGCCGCCAGTTCCTCGATCGTCCAGGCGGTGTCGCCGCCCGACAGATGCTCGACCGCCGACACGATCGCATTCGTCTCGACGCGCCGGACGGGATCGTTCGGCGCGTACTGGCCGAAGTCGATGCCGGTCCAGCCCGACATGAATACCAGCGAGCCGTCGTATGACACGTACTTGCGATATTCGTCGAACTTGGCCTGCGCCTTCTCGTCGGTTTCGTCGACGATCACGGTGACGAGGTTGTAGATCAATACCTTGCTCGCGTCGCGCCCCGCGGCGGTGGCCTGCGCGCGCACGTCGGCCACGTAGCGCGCGAGCTGCGCGCGGGTCGGCGCGGCGACGAACACGCATTCGGCATGCTGCGCGGCGAACGCCTTGCCGGGGCCGGACGCGCCGGCCTGGAACAGCACCGGCGTGCGTTGCGGCGACGGTTCGCACAGGTGGTAGCCGGGCACGTCGAAGAAGCGGCCCTTGTGGCCGATCTCGTGCACCTTCTCCGGATGCGTGAACACGCGGCCGTCGCGGTCGCGCACTACCGCGCCGTCTTCCCAGCTCCCTTCGAACAGCTTGTACAGCACCTCGACGTATTCGGCCGCGACCGCATAACGATCGTCGTGCGTGCGCAGGCCGTGATCGCCGACGTTCTTCGCGCCGCTTTCGAGGTAGGACGTGACGATGTTCCACGCGAGCCGGCCCTTCGTGTGATGATCGGCGGTCGACAGCCGGCGCGCGAACGTGTACGGGTGTTCGAACGTCGTCGACGCGGTGATGCCGATGCCGAGATGCTCGGTCGCCATCGCGATCGGCGCGGCGAGCTGCAGCGGATCGTTGACCGGGATCTGCGCGGCCTGGTGCAGCGCGTGATAGTTGCTGCCCTTGTAGACGTCGTAGTAGCCGATCACGTCCGCGATGAAGATCGCGTCGAAGATCCCGCGCTCGAGCACGCGGGCGAGGTCGGTCCAGTAGTCGAGATCCTTGTACTGCCACGACCGGTCGCGCGGATGGGCCCACAGCCCGGGCGACTGGTGGCCGACGCAGTTCATCTCGAACGCGTTGAAGCGGATGGTCTTGCCGGTCTTGCTCATTGCGCGGCTCCGGTTTCTGCTTGCGTGTCCGCGCCCGCGCCCGTGCCGTTGCCGACCTGCCAGACGAACGGCGGCGTGCGCCCGTTGATGACCCAGTCGCCGACGATCCGCGCCTTGTAGACGAGCGGATTGTGTGACGACACGGTGCGCGCGTTGCGCCAGTGGCGGTCGAGCGCCGTCGTGCTGCGGGTGGCGGACGCCCCGAGCGCGTCGAACAGGTGCGTCGCCGCACGCAATACGAGTTCCGACACGACGAGCTGGCTCTGCGCGGATTCGATCTCGGCCGCGACGTTCGCATCGTGCTCGGCCGCCGCGTCGCCGCCGAAGTGCGCTTCGTAGGCCCGTTGCAGCGGCTGCGCGGCGCGCTGCGCGAGCGCGTCGGCCGCGTAGGCCCACGACGCGATCTCGCCGACCACCTGCTGCAGCTGCGCGTCGTCGCCGGCACGCGGTGCGTTGCCGTGGCTGTACACGCGGGTGCGGTGGCGCACCAGCTCGCCGGCGTCGCGCACGATCGCGTGGCCGATGCCGGCCAGCGTCGCGATGTGGAAGAGCTGGTAGAACGCGGTCTGGTACTTGAAGCGTCGCGCGAAGTCGATCACGTCCCGTGCGTCGACCGTCGCGTCCTCGAAGCGCGTGGTGCCGCTGCCGGTCGTCGTCTGGCCGAAGCCGTCCCAGTCGTCTTCGCGGATCACGCCGGGTTGCGCGGTCGCGACGGCGACGATCACGTCGCTGCCGTCGCTCGCGCGTTGCGCGAACACGTCGATCCAGTCGGCAAACAGGCTGCCGGTGCTGTAGAACTTCCGGCCGTTCAGCACGAGCCGGCCGTTCTTTTCCGACACCTTCGTGATGGTCTGGCCGAGCGACACGTCGCCGGTCTCGGTCCACGCATTGCCGACGAGCTGGCCGCTCGCGAAGCGATCGAACCACGTCCGTCGATCGGCGCCGGGCGGCGCGTTCAGCCAGTCCTCGACGAACGCGAAGTGCCCGCGCAAGGCCTGCGGCAGATTGGAATCGGCGGCGGCGAGCTCGGTCAGCAACTGGAACAGCTGCGGCAGCGATGCGCCGGCGCCGCCGTCGCGCACCGGCAGCCGGACGGCGCCGAAGCCGGCGGCCTTCAGCCAGCCGATCGCCTCGTGCGGCAGTTCGCGGCGGCGTTCGCGTTCCGCGGTGCCGGCCGCGATGCGTTCGAAGATCGGCCTGAAGCGGCTGGCAAGCGCGTCATAGTCGGTGCCGGTGGAAAGTTCGGTTGCGGCGGGAGATGAAGTCATGCGGTGGTCCTTGAAAGGCGGGGGCCGTCGATGCCGGCAGGCCAGTATAGGAAGCACGATGCGCACGATCCAATAACGGATTCGTACATCCTTATCGCTGCCGGGCATTACGCGGGCGACGCGCCGTGGCATCGATGCCGGGGCGTCGATGTCGCTGCTGACACGCGGTTTTTTGCGCGCGGCGTGCCGCATCGTTTGTCGTTCGAAGGAATATCGTTGTGCGAATCGCTCGGTTTGCCGGCGCTCGGAGCGCTGCTAGATTGAACGTTTCCGTCAACCAGCAGGAGAGCCCGATGTCAGAGACGAGCGCCACGATCCAGGAACGACCGGCCGATACGCAACCGCAGGCGGCCAGCGTGATCGCCGACGACGCACAGGCCATCGCGGCCGCGCACGCGCTTGCGCAACGGCTTGCGCAAGGCGCGGCCGAGCGCGACCGCGAGCGCCGGTTACCGCGCGACGAGATCGAATGGTTCTCGCAGTCGGGGCTGTGGGCCATCACGGTGCCGAAGGCTTACGGCGGTGCGGGCGTCTCGCATGTGACGCTGACGGAGGTGGTGAAGATCGTCGCCGCGGCCGATCCGTCGCTCGGGCAGTTGCCGCAGAATCATTTCGGGCTGGTCGACGTGATCGCGCTGACCGGCACCGACGCGCAGAAGCGCCTCTTCTTCTCCGAAGTGCTGAGCGGCAAGCGGTTCGGCAACGGCTTTTCCGAGAAGGGCACGAAACACGTGCTCGATCTGAAGACGCGCGTGCGCCGGGACGGCGACGACTACGTCGTCGACGGCACCAAGTTCTATTCGACCGGGGCACTGTTCGCGCATTACGTGCCGGTGCTCGGTCTCGACGACGAGCGCCGTGCGTGGCTCGCATACATCCGCCAGCCGGCGCCGGGGCTGACCGTGATCGACGACTGGTCGGGATTCGGGCAGCGGACCACCGCGAGCGGCACGGTCGTGCTCGACAACGTGCGCGTGCCTGCGTCGCACGTGCTGCCGGCGCAACGCGTGTCGGACCTGCCGACGCTGAACGGCCCGCTGTCGCAGATCATCCAGGCCGCGATCGACGCGGGCATCGCCCGGGCCGCGCTCGACGATACGCTGGCGTTCGTGCGCACACGCACGCGGCCGTGGGTCGACAGCGGCGTCGAGCGTGCGGTGGACGATCCGCTGACGATCCGCGAGATCGGCCATCTGCACATTCAGCTGCATGCGGCGGAGGCGTTGCTCGAGCGCGCGGCGCGCACGCTCGACGAGATCGCGGCGCGCGGCGACGTGACCGAGGACGACGTCGCGCGCGCGTCGGTGGCGGTGGGCGAGGCAAAGGTGCTGACGACGGAGATCGCGCTGCTCGCGGGCGAGAAGCTGTTCGAGCTGGCCGGCACGCAGGCGACGCTCTCCGAGCACAACCTCGACCGGCACTGGCGCAATGCACGCACGCATACGCTGCACGATCCGGTGCGCTGGAAATATCACCTCGTCGGCAACTACTACCTGAACGGCGTGCGCCCGGCGCGCCATGCGTGGAATTGAATCCGTTGCGATCGTGGTTTTTCGCCCGGCGATGACCGAGTGAACCGCCGCGGTCTGATGCATTCGCACGATCGTGCGGCGAACCCGGCGCTGCGTTCGAAGCGCAGTCGCCGGGGTCAACGGCGGATCGGGCTGCCGATCGTGCGCCGTGCGGCACTTGCGGCGATAATCGGCATCCCGACCCCGACTGCCGCCCCTCATGACCCTCCCTGCGTTCACACCCTTTCAGGATCTGGCCAAGGCCCTGCTGGCTCACTGGAGCGGCGCCGACGGCGACGGTTCCCACGACACTTCGCATCTGCAACGTGTGTGGAAGAACGCGGCTGCGATCCACGCGGAGGAAGGCGGCGACGCCGAGGTGCTGTTCGCCGCGACATTGCTGCACGACTGCGTGGCGGTGGAGAAGGATTCTCCGCTTCGCGCGCAGGCATCGCGGCTGTCGGCGCAAAAGGCCCGGCAGGTGCTGAAGTCGCTGGATTGGCCTGACGCGAAGATCGACGCCGTTGCTCACGCGGTCGAGGCGCACAGTTTCTCGGCCTGTATCGCGCCGACGACGCTCGAAGCAAAGGTGTTGCAGGACGCCGACCGGCTCGATGCGATCGGGATGGTGGGCGTCGCGCGGTGCTTTTATGTCGCGGGCCGGATGGGCAGTGCGCTGTACGACCCGGCCGATCCGCACGCATCGGAACGGGAACTCGACGACACGCGTTTCGCGATCGATCACTTCCGCACGAAACTGCTGAGGCTTTCAACCGGTTTCCAGACTGTCACCGGTACCCGGATGGCGATCGTTCGTCGCGACCGGTTGCAGCGCTTTCTCGACGAGTTCGCCGACGAGATCTGATTTCGTCGACGGAGCCTTCGGATGAGCAGTCGGCCGGAATCGGGAATGACGATTTCATTTCATTGTGCGAACGATTTCACGATGAAACCCTTCCACTACGGTTGGGATCCGATATGCGTTGAAGAACGATCGGCGACTCTTCCGCATCGCGGAGAGTATCGCCCGACCGGGCAGGCAAGACGGCTGTCCATCGCGGAGCGGAATATCGACGTTACCAAAGCATGAACCGTAGAGGTCGTTTTTTGCGAGCCTGCAGCGTGGAAGCGCATCGCGCAACGGCTGCCCTGCAATCGAAGCCCAGGCTTCAATCGCCTCCCGCCTGATAAAGCGCTTTCACCTGCGAAAGCGCGTCGATGAACTGATCCTTGAGCGCCTGCGGCCCCAGGATTTTCACGTGTGCGCCGTACCCCAGCAGTGTCCGCGCGCCGTGCTCGATCGATTCGATCGGCATCAGATACTCCTTCCATCCCGGCGGTACCTCCGCACTGCCCGCATGCTGCAAGACCGGCGCGGTCCTGATTCGCGCGTTGGCGAGCCAGGTTTCGCCGCGCGGCGACACCGCGACATGGGCGGTCAGCCGATGGAGATCGGTTTCGTACCGGGTCATCGCGTCGCGCCAGTGCGTCGCCAGATCGAATCGCGCCGGGCGCCTGAAGCGGCGGCGCGATGCATGGAGTTCGAGGATGTTCGCGAGCCGGAACGTGAGTGCGCCGGGCTTGCCGACCATCCTGGCAATCAGGTACCAGGCACCGCCCTTGAGCACGAGGCCGAGCGGCTCGAGCGCGCGGCGGGACGTGCCGCGCCAGCTCTGGTACTTCACGTCGATACGGTACGAACCCCACACCGCATCGGCGACTTCGCGCAGGAATGCCGGCGTTTCCTGCGCCCGGTACCAATCCACGGTGTCGACGTGCAGCCGGCTGGCGACACGATCGGCGTGCTCGCGCGAACCGGGCGGCAGGCTGGCCATCATCTTCAGCCGGGCGGAGGCCGCCAGGCCGTCGAGTCCCAGTTCTCGCGCGGGCCCGGGCAGGCCCGCCAGAATCAGCGCGTGCGCCTCGTGGTCGGTGAGCCCCGTGAGGTCGGTGCGCCAGCCTTCGCTCAACTGAAAGCCGCCGTTGCGGCCGCGATCGCCCCAGATCGGCACGCCGGCCGTGGAAAGCTGGTCGATATCGCGCAGGATCGTGCGCTCGGACACTTCCAGTGCGGCGGCCAGCGCCGGTGCCGTCATCCGGCCGCGCGCTTGCAGCATCATCATGATCGACAACAGGCGGCTTGCTTTCATGAGCGCACGTTACCTCGAATACCTGACATGAGGTGTCATGTTATCGGACTTATGCTGTGTCGTATTCCCGATCCGCTTGATCGACACCGGGTTCCGGCATGAACGCGCGCATGCGGGTACCGCCGCCCGGTGTTCGACGCGGGTAGCGCCTGAACTCACTGGAGTGCGAACCATGAAGATAATTTCCGGGCCGCTGAGCATGTTTGGAGCAAAGGTCGAGATTGCGGCACACGAGAAGGGCATCGACTTCGAGCTGGTGATGGCGCCCTTCAGCCAGCGTCGCGGCTACGACCCCAAACATCCGGATGTCGTGCGCATCAACCCGAAGCGCCAGGTGCCGGTGCTGATCGACGGCGATCTGGAACTCTTCGATTCCACGCAGATCTTCGAGTACTTCGAGGATCTGAAGCCCGCTCCCGCGCTGTGGCCGGCGCATCCGGCGGCGCGCGCGATCGCGCGCCAGCTCGAACACGGCAGCGACGAAATCTACTTTCCGCACGTCGTCCGGCTGATGGGGCTGGAAGCGACGCCGGACGATCCGGCCGCGCGGGCCGCGCGTGACGAAGCGGCCCGGTACTATCGGCGCATGGAGCGCGAGCTCGCGGATCGCGCGTTTCTGGCCGGCGCGTATTCGTACGCCGACATCGCGTTCTACATGGCGCAGTTGTTCGGCGCGCGCAAGGGCGCACCGATGACGGACGAAACGCCGCGCCTGCTCGCGTGGCGTGAGCGCATGACCGCACGTCCCGCCGTGCGCAAGGTCGCCGGCGCGATGGCCGGGTATCTCGCCTCGATCGGAGAAGCGGTTCCCGATTTTCTTCGCGGGGTCGACTCGCTGCCGTCGGGAGCGGACAGGCGCGGGGAGACGGCCTTCGGCGACGATTGCCGCTGAAGGCCGCGCTGGCGCTTGCCGTGTTCAGCCGCGGATGAGCGCGAGCAGGTCGGCGTTGGACGTGGGCATGCCGTGCGGGAAGCCCTGGTGCGTCTTCAGCGTGCCGCGCCTCGCCAGCTTCGCCGACAGGTGACCGGAATCGGCATACGGGACGATCGGGTCGTCGTCGCCATACATCACGAGAACGGGAATCGTGGTGTTTTTCAGGTCTTCGGTGAAATCGGTCCGCGAGAACGCGACGATGCCGTCGTAGTGGGCCTTCGCGCTGCCCATCATGCCTTGCCGCCACCCGTTCCGGATGACGCCTTGCGACGGTCTGGCGCCGTCGCGGTTGTAGCCGTGGAACGGGGCGGTTGTCCCGACGCGATCCGACGTGCCCCTCTATTTCTGTCCTTGACCTTAAAGTCGACTTCAATCCTAGAGTGCTTGCTGACGGCGGTGAGTCAGCAGGCTTCGGGTGTTGCCTGCCACGGTCGATCATCGACGAGAGGCGACGAACATGGACAGGCGGTTGACACAGGTCGAATTCGGGCCGCACACGGTCGACGTGCCCGAAGGCGGGTACTACGACCGGTTCCGGATGAATCCCGATCTCGACGAGGTGGCGCGCGATCCCGCCGCGGGGAACATCGATTTTTTCCGTCGGATTCCGAAGCGTCAGGTTGCTTCGCGGGTCGGCCCGACCTGGGCGCCGAATTTCTACTACCGTTCCAGCAGCATCCAGCTGCTGTTCCTTGCGCCGCTCGAACGCCTGCGGACCACGCTGCCGGTGCCGCTCGAACCGCTGCGTGCGCTGCCCGGGTACGGGCTGGTCGCGCTGACCTTCTTCTCGTATTCGGTGTGCGACAACGATCCGTACGACGAAGTGTCCGTTGCGGTGGTCATCCGCCGGCCCGGCGCGACAGGGTCGCACGCGCGCGAGCTGATCGATTCGATGCGGCGCCGGAGCTTCTTCGCGCACGTGCTCGCGCTGCCGGTCACGACGGAAATCGCGCGAGTGCGCGGCGTGCACGGTTATCAGTTGCCCAAGTGGCTCGCCGATATCGACGTGGACCTCGGCGCCACCGCCCGCGCCCGCATCGCCGGCCCGGGCGGCCGGCCGGACCTGAGCCTGAGCGCGCCGCTGCCGGAACTGACCCACGTCGCATCGCAGTCGCACATGGGCTCGACGACGATGATCAATCGCATCGACGGCGAATGGCACCAGACATCGGTGCAGACGAATGCGCTATCGTTCGCCCAGCGCCTGTTGCCGCGCAACGTCGAGCTCGTGCGGCACGGCGGCCCGTTGAGCCAGCTGCTCGACGGGCTGGGCGCGGCCACCATCCTGCGTCTCGACGTGGTGAAGGACGCGCAGCTGGTCCTGAACCTGCCGACCCCGTTGAAGGCCTTCGATGCACCCGGAGAGCAACGCTGACGCCACGTCCGTTCGCGGCACGCCTGCGCCGAAGGAATCACCCATGAGGAACCGCCGATGACCCAGCCGGCCCACGATCTCGTCGTATTCGGCGCCACCAGTTTCGTCGGCCAGATCCTGGCCCGCTACCTGTCCGAGTACCTGTCGGGCTCAGGCGAGACGCTGCGCTGGGCCATCGCCGGTCGCTCCGAAGCGAAACTCAGGCAGGTCAGGGATACGCTGGGTGCGGCCGGGCAGACGGTGCCGATCATCGTTGCCGATGCGGCCGACGAAGCGCAGCTTCGAGCGCTCTGCGCGCAGACGCGCGTGGTCGTGTCGACCGTCGGCCCCTATGCGCTTTACGGGGAGCCGCTGGTCAAGGTCTGCGCCGAAACCGGCACCGACTACTGCGACCTCACCGGCGAAACGCAGTGGATCAAACGGATGATCGACAAGTACGAACCGGCGGCGCGGCAATCCGGCGCGCGCATCGTCCATTGCTGCGGCTTCGATTCGGTGCCGTCGGACATGGGCGTGTTCTTCCTGCAGCAGCAGGCGCGGCAGCGGTGGGGCGTACCGGCCGCGCAGGTGAAGATGCGCGTCAGGACGCTGAAGGGCGGCGCGTCGGGCGGCACGGTGGCGAGCGTGATCAACGTCGTCCGCGAAGCGGCCGCCGATCCCGCGTTGCGCAGGGAGCTGCTCGATCCTTATTCGCTGTGCCCGAAGGGGCACGGCTTCACGATACGCCAGCATGCGGTGCGATCCGCGGCGTTCGATCGCGACTTCGACGCATGGATCGCGCCGTTCGTGATGGCCGCGATCAACGAGCGTGTCGTGCATCGTTCCAATGCGCTGGCCGGCAACGCGTACGGCAGCCGCTTCACGTACGACGAAGCGGTGATGACGGGCACGGGCCTCAAGGGCCGCCTGACGGCGATGACGATGGTGGCCGGCCTCGGCGCGTTCATGGTCGGTGTCCTCATCAAGCCGGTGCGCAGCCTGATGGAGCGTTTTCTGCTGCCGAAGCCCGGCGAGGGGCCGAGTGCGGCCGCCCAGCTGGCCGGCCGCTACGATTTGCGTTTCTTCGGTCGCGCCGACGACGGGCGGACCTTGCGCGTGAAAGTCACCGGCGACCGCGATCCGGGTTATGGCTCTACCGGCAAGATGCTCGGCCAGGCCGCGATCGGTCTCGCACTGGATTACAGCGGAGACGGCGTCAAGACCGGCCGCGGCGGCGGCTTCTGGACGCCCGCGACGATGTTCGACGAGCGCTACATCGAGCGCCTGGTTCGCCACGCGGGGCTGCGTTTCGACGTGATTTGATCGTGCGCGCCGTCGGCGCTGCGACAGGAAGCCGATAAAGATCGGATAGCGAATCAATTTCAGGAGACAACCTGCAACCCAGACGGGACGGATGGCCGGATGCGATCCGGCGAAGGAGTATCGGAACATGAAGATCGCGGAACTGGCGGAACGCACCGGCCTTACTCCTTCGCGCATCCGCTTCTACGAGCGCATCGGTCTGTTGACGCTCGTCGCGCGCGAAGCGAACGGCTATCGCTCCTATCCGCAGGAAGCGGTGACGGTGCTCGATCTGATCGCGGCCGCGCAGAAGGCGGATTTCAGCCTCGACGAGATTCGCACGCTGATTCCGGCGGGCCTCGCGCAGTGGCCATGCGATGCGTTGCTGGACGCGCTGCACCGCAAGGTGCGGGACATCGAGGCGCTGGAGGCGCGGCTGGCGCGCAGCAAGGGGCAGGTCTTGTCGTTGATCGCCGAAATCGCGGCGAAACCGGCGTCGGTCGATTGTGCGACCCATGCGAAACGATTGCTGTCGCGGGTCCCGCCGGGGAATGCGGCGGAGGGCGGCGAGGCCGCCGCCGGATTGTCGGATGGCAGTACACATGCCCATGGCCTCGATACGCTGCCGAGGCAAACCATAACCTTTAAGCAAAGTTGAAGGTCAAGACCCTTTCGCTTTTGCTTTTGCTTTTGTTTTCGTCTTCGCTGCCCGCGCAGGGCTGGCGGGCAGTACGAGTCCGTCCAGCAAGGTTGTCAGCGCATCTTCGATCGCGTGATCGCCGACCTTCTCGCGCACCAGCCGCCTGTCGATCGCCAGCATCGTCAGGCCATGCAGATGCGCCCAGCAGGCGGTCGCCTGGCCGAGCGCCGGGCGCGCGCGGATCGTGCCGGCGCGCTGGCCGTGTTCCAGGATGTCGACGACCAGCAGGAAAGGCGCCTGCACGCGTGGATCGAGATGGATGTCCGAGGGCTCCCCGGCATCCGCGGCAAACATCAGTCGATAGAGATCCGGGTTGCGCTGCCCGAATGCGAGATGGGCATATGCGAGCGCCAGCAGCACGTCCGGTGCGCTCGCCGCGGGATCGATGGACGCGGCGAGCTCGTCGCGCAGGCGATCGAAGCCGATCAGTGCGAGCTCATGCAGCAACGCGGCCTTGTCCGGGAAATGCCGGTACGGCGCCGAGTGGCTGACGTTCGCGCGCCGCGCGATTTCGCGCAGCGTGAACTGCCAGCCCTGCTGCTCCTGCAGCGTGTCGAGCGCCGTTTCGATGATCGCGCGACGCAGATCCCCGTGGTGATAAGCCTTTTGCCCGGCGTCCGCATCCTCATCCGACGACATCGTGTTGCTCCTATGTTGACAGGGAAAACATTGTGGGCCTATGATCCGCCGCATGCAAGTTGACAGTGTCTACATCCACGCAACCTCGTGAGGTGCACCATGGCCGTTTCCGCAGAATCCATCTCGAGCTTCGACCCGGCGGTGCTGCTGGCCCGCCAGCGCAACGCGTTCGTCAGCGAGGGGCCGCCGACCTTGCAGCAGCGCAAGGCCAGGCTCGCGCGGCTGCGCGCCGTGGTGCTCGCGTATCGCCGCGAAGTGGAGGAGGCGATCAACGCCGATTTCGGGAATCGCTCGCGGCACGAGACCGCGATCATGGAACTGGTCGGCGTGATCCAGGCGATCGACTACCTGACGCGCAACCTGCGCCGCTTCACGAAGCCGCAGCGCCGGCACGTCGGAATTCTCTATCGGGCCGGGCAGGCTCACGTGGAGTACCAGCCGCTCGGCGTGATCGGCGTGATGGCGCCGTGGAATTACCCGTTCTCGCTCACCTTCATTCCGCTGGCGACCGCGCTGGCCGCGGGCAATCGCGCGATGCTCAAGCCGTCGGAACTGACGCCGCGCACCAGCGAGGTGATGCGCCGGATGCTCGCGGAGACCTTCCCGAGCGAAGAAGTCGCGGTCGTGCTCGGCGGCCCGGAAGTCGGTGCGGCCTTCAGCGGCCTGCCGTTCGACCATCTGCTGTTTACCGGCAGCACGCAGGTGGGCCGCAAGGTCATGAAGGCGGCCAGCGAGAATCTGGTGCCGGTGACGCTCGAACTCGGCGGCAAGAGCCCGGCGATCGTCGCGCGGGGGCATGTCGATGGCCGGACGATGTCGAGCATCGTGTTCGGCAAGCTGTCGAACGGCGGACAGACCTGCGTGGCGCCCGACTATGCGCTGGTGCATGAAGACGACCTGGACGCGTTCGTCACGCAATACGATGCGGCCGTCGCGCGCTTCTATCCGGACGGGCCGGCGAGCCCGGATTACACGTCGATCGTCAGCGACCGGCATTACGACCGCCTGAAGGGGCTCGTCGACGAGGCGCGCGGCAAGGGCGCGCGCGTGATCGAGGCGGGCGTGAGCCCGCAGCAGGCGGCGACCCGCAACCGGACGCTCGCGCCCACGCTGATCGTCGGCGCCGGCGACGATACGGCCGTCATGCAGGAAGAAATCTTCGGGCCGATCCTGGCGGTGCGCACGTATCGCACGATCGACGAAGTCGTCGACTATGTGAATGCGCGTCCGCGTCCGCTCGTGCTGTATTACTTCGGTGCGCAGGACGGCGACTGCGAGTCGCTGCTCAAGCGCACCACGTCGGGCAATGTCGGCATCAACAACACGCTCCTGCATGTCGCGCAGGAAGACCTGCCGTTCGGCGGCGTCGGTCCGAGCGGGATGGGCGCGTATCACGGCATCGAGGGATTCCGCGCGATGAGCCACGCGAAGGGCGTGTTCGTGCAGGGGCGCTGGAACCTGCCGAGCCTGCTGCGCGCGCCGTTCGGCAAGCTCGCGGATCTCTCGCTGGCGGCGTTGCTGGGGCGGAGCCGGGAACCGGTAGGTGTGCGCGCGGGATTGAGCGCCAAGCGCTGAACGGCGCCGCACGATGCCTGCTAGGGTGTAGTGCGCTTGCCCGCTCCCGTGCGAACGGCGGCTTCGTCGAAGATCGTCGCGGCGAATTCGACCGCGGCCGGCATCCGCGCGTCATGCATCAGCACGAATTCGACTTCCGGCAGTTCCGGCAAGCCGTCGGCCACGCCGAGTTCCCGGAGCGTGCCGTCGATCGCGCTGCGCGGCACCGGCGCGATCGCGATGCCGGCGCGCACGCATGTCCGGATGCCGCTGACGCTCGGGCTTTCGCACGCGATCCGGTAGCGCAGGTCGGCCAGCGCGAGCGCCTTGAGGGCGGCGCCCCGGTACGGGCAAGGATCGGGGAAGCACGCGAGCGGCACCTCGCCTTCCGGCAACCGCTCGTGGCGCGCAAATGCCCAGACGAGCGGCTCTTGCCACAACGTCGCGCCCTGATCCGTGTGCGCGCACCGGCTGCCGATCACGAGATCGAATTCGCCGCTGGCATGGCGCCGAAACAGGCTGTCGCCGATGTCGACCGTCAGATCCAGCCGCAAGCCGCGCCGCGTGGCCGAGTGGCGGCGCATCACGTCCGGCAGCCAGCCTTCCGCGAAATCCTCCGATGCGCCGATGCGCAGCCGGGTATCGGCTGCGTCGCCGGCTCCCAGCCGCGCCCTCGCTTCCCCGCTCAGATTGAGCATCGCGCGCGCGTAACCGAGCAGCGTCTGGCCATGCGCGGTGAGCGTGACGCTGCGCGTATTGCGCACGAGCAGCGCCTGGCCGACCTGTTCTTCGAGACGAACGATCTGCGCGCTGACCGCGGACTGGCTGAGATTCAGCCTGCGACCGGCGCCGGTGAAACTCCGCACGTCGGCGACGGCGACGAACGTCTGAAGCAGCGCCGTGTCGAGAGGATTCTCCATTGATCACAAATCCGGGTTAATTCAATCAATTAATATCGTTTCCAAATTATAAGCGGGCTCGATACGCTGCGAACCGTAGTGGGCGACCGCGCATCCGGCGCGTCGCCGTCACTCCTGGCAAGGACCGGCTCCATGACGTGCGTGCTCTATATCGAAGGCTCACCCAACAAGGCATATTCCGCATCCATCGACGTGTGCAATGCGTTTCTCGACGCGTACCGGCACGCGCACCCCGATCATGAAATACGGAAGCTCGACGTGTGGGATCTGGCGATGCCCGAATTCGACGAAGACGCGCTGGCCGCGAAATATGCGGGGCTGAGCGGCACCGCGTTGACACCGTCGCAGGCGGCGGCATGGCAGCGGATCGAGCAACTCGCAGCGCCGTTCCACGCAGCGGACAAGTTCCTGTTCGGCGTGCCGCTGTGGAACTTCAGTATTCCGTACAAGCTCAAGCACCTGATCGATGCGATCTCGCAGAAGGACGTGCTGTTCACGTTCGACGACGCGGGCTTCACCGGCAAGCTGGCCGGGAAAAAGGCGGCCGTGGTCTATGCGCGCGGGCTCAGTTATCAGTCGCCGGGCTCGTTCACGCCGGCCGCAGAGTTCGATCTTCAGCGCCCGTACATGGAAACCTGGCTCAGGTTCGTGGGCGTGACGGACGTCACGGGTATCGTCGTCGAGCGTACGTTGTTCGGTGCCGACGGAAAGGTCGATCGCAGCCGCGCGATCGACGAGGCCCGATCGATCGCGCGCGGGTTCTGACGCTGCCGCGCAGCGTATCCGGTGCGCCGGTGAGTCGGTGCGTCGGTACGCCGGCGGTGTGCTCCCGGCGCTTGTGTCGGCGTGCGGCGTGGACGCCCGGATCAGCGCCCGCCGCGCGCGATGGCGAGCGCGACGCCGAAGCCGACGAGCAGGCATCCGAAGGTGCGGTCGATCCAGTGCCGCAGCGACAGCAGGCGATCGCGGACGGCCGTCGCGGAGAAGCACACGGCCACCAGACTGAACCAGCCGGCGTGCGCCAGCGCGATGAATGCACCGTAGCCGATCTGCACGATCAGCGGTGTGTCGGGCCGCACGGCCTGCATGAACAGGCTGACGATGAACACCGTGGTCTTCGGGTTCAGCGCATTGGTCAGGAAGCCGGTGCGCAGCGCGGCCAGGTCCGACAGCGGTGCGGCCGGCGCGTCGGTCTGCCCGCTGCCGGCTTTCGTCATGAGCATCTTCACGCCGAGGTAGACCAGGTAGATCGCGCCGATCAGCTTGACGGCATTGAAGAGCCACAGCGATTGCCGGATCAGCAGGCCGACGCCCAGCAGCGTGTAGCTCACGTGAACCGTCACGCCCAGCCCGATACCCAGCGCGGTGAGCACGCCCGAGCGGCGCGACAGCATCAGGCTGTTGCGCGTGACCATCGCGAAGTCCGGGCCCGGGCTGATCACGGCCAGCAGCGTGATGGTGACTACAACTATCAGTTCGGTCATCGTCCTGTCCTTGCGATTGATGGTTTGATGGCGCAATCTTATGGGTCATGTTTCATCCGGAATAGCGATGATTTCTGACCAGAATGGTGAGTTGGATTCACAACCGATGCGCGCGAACCTGCCTTCGCTGATGGCGCTGCGTTGCTTCGAGGCGGCGGCACGTCACGAAAATTTCAGCCGTGCCGCCGACGAGCTGTGCCTGACCCACGGCGCGGTCAGCCGCGCGGTGCGGCTGCTCGAGGACGACCTGGGCGTGGCGCTGTTCCAGCGGCGCAGCCGGCGCGTGTTCCTGACCGACGCGGGCCGCAAGCTGGCGCAGGCGGTTCACGACGGTCTGGGGCTGATGCGTCACGCCGCGCAGGAATTGCGCACCGAGGCCGCCCGGGCGCGGCGCTGGGTCCTGTCGTGCGAGCCGACGCTGCTGATGCGCTGGCTGATTCCGCGCTGGCCGGATTTTCAGGCGCGACATGCGGGCGTCGACGTTCACCTGGCGGCCGCGGGTGGCCCGTTTTCATTCGACAGCGGCATCGACATGGCGATTCGACGCAACGACTTTGCGTGGCCGGCGGGTTACCACGCGGAGCGACTGTTCGCGGAGCGGGTGGGGCCGGTGTGCCGGCCGGACAAGGTCGATGCATGGTTTTCCGCTCGTCGCGGTGGTCGCTCGTTGAAGACGGACGTTCCGCAGTTGCACGCGCGGACACGGCCGGACGCGTGGAAGGAATGGGCGGTTGCCGCGCATCAGCCGGCCGTGCGCGGGCGCGGGCAGGTGTTCGACCATTTCTACTTCAGCCTGCAGGCGGCGGTTGCGGGGCTGGGTGTCGCCATCGGCCCGTGGCATCTCGTTCGCGACGATATCGAAAGCGGTGTGCTGGTCGCGCCGATGGGGTTCGTCGAGGATGATTCGCACTACTGCCTGTTGACGCCGGAGCCGGTGGTGGCAGGCCGTGCGCAGGCGGATGTGCTTGCGTGGTTGAGGGCGGTGGCCTGATCGGCACGCGGATGCCGGGGACGGGCGGTTGACGATGAGCGGGACCGGTTGCTTCCGACGTTGAAGCGGCACGCTGACGGCCGGCTCGGCCAGCGCGATCGGGAGACCGTGGTCGCAGTCGCTACTGTCGGGCGTCCGGCGCGAACGTCCTGCCCGTCACGTCCACGATGAAGTCGATTGCCGCGCGAATCGTCGGCGCATGTCTGAGGTCGGCATGTACGACCAGCCAGAGATCACGGGCATACGGTTCCCCGTCGAACGGCAGGCGTTGCAACCCGGGATCGCCGTCGCCCATGAACACCGGCAGCCCGGCCACGCCGATGCCTGTACGTGCCGCCACCTGCTGTGTCGTGATGTCGCTCACCTCGCACGCGATACGGCGGCCTCGCGCGATCGACTCGAGCCACTTCTGATGCGGCATTTCCGCGAATTGCGCGTCGTAGCAGATGAAGGCCCAATCGTCGGGCGACGACGCGTGCGCATAGTCGCGGCTCGCATAGAGCCCGAACGCCATCTCGCCCAGCTTGCGTGTCACGTTTTGCGGTTCCTCGGGGCGAAACAGGCGCACGGCGATATCGGCTTCACGACGAGCGAGCGACACGCGTTGCGCCTGGCTGGCCATCGACAGCCGAATGCCCGGATGCAATTGCGCGAATTCATGCAGATGATTCGCGAAGAAATTGTTTGCGAGTACGGGCGGCACGCTGATCGTCACGGTGCCGTGCATCGGCAGGTGTTCCGTGAGCGCGAGGCGCTCGATCGCAAACGCATGCGCCTCCATTTTCTCGGCGAGCTCGAGTATCTGCCGGCCGGCGGCGGTCGGCCGGCACGCGCGCGGCAACCGGTCGATCACGCGGATCTTCGGTTCCGCTTCGAGTGCGCCCAAGCGGCGGCTGACGGTCGCGTGGTCGACATTCAAGCGCCTGGCGGCTGCCGAAAGACTCCCCGTTTGTGCGACGGCAACGAAGTAGCGCAGGTTTTCCCAGTCGAACATCGGTGCATTTTCTCCAGGTTGCTGTGCTGTTTTGCGGAATATTCGCACAGAAGGCGATCCTCTACGCTCCAATCCTCCCCATGCGAAGGATTGCCGATGCACACCTCATCCAGACATCACGCGCGGCTGGTTCAAACGGCCGCGTGCCTCGGATTCGCTGTCGTCCTGATCGACGTCAGCGTCGTCAACGTTGCGCTCGATGCATTGCGGACGGCCTTTGGCGCAGCGGTCACGGACCTGCAATGGGTCGTCAATGCGTACGCGCTCGTGTTCGCGGCAACCCTGCTGATGGCCGGCGCCCTCGGCGACCGGCTGGGCGCAAAGCGCGTGTTCATTGCCGGCTACGCGATATTCACGCTCTCGTCGATCGGCTGCGGCATCGCGCATTCGATGGAAACGTTGATCGCCTGGCGGCTCGTTCAGGGGATCGGCGCCTCGCTGCTGGTGCCGAACTCGCTGGCCGTGCTGCGCGTCGCATTCGACGACGCGGCGGCGCGCAGCCGGGCGATCGGCTGGTGGGGCGCCGGCGGCGGCATCGCGCTGGCCGCAGGGCCGTTGGCCGGCGGGTTGCTCATCGCTACCGTGGGTTGGCGCAGCATTTTCCTGGTCAACGTGCCGATCGGCCTGGCCGGTATCTGGATGACATGGCGGTTTGCACCAGACACGAAAGCGCAGCGCGGCAGGCGCCTGGATCTTCCCGGACAACTGACCGGTGCGATGGCGCTGGCCGTGCTCACGTTCGCGTCGACCGAGATCAGTGCACTGGGGTGGCGCAGCCCGGTCATCATGGGCGCATTCGCAATGTGCGTCGGGTTGGGTATCGCGTTCATCCGGCTGGAAGCGCGCAACCCGGACGCGATGCTGCCATCTGCGTTGTGGCATGACCGGATCGTCCGCAGTTCGATCGTGATCGGCGCGATCGCGAATCTGGTCTTCTACGGGATCGTGTTTACGTTGAGCCTGCTTTTTCAGTCGGTGTGGCATATGACGCCCGTGCGTACGGGGGGCGCGTTTCTGCCGATGATGGGCGTGCTGATGATCATGAGCATCGCTTCCGGCAGACTCACCGGCAGGTTCGGTGCGCGCACGCTGGCGACGGCCGGCCTGTCGATATCCGCGGTCGGGTATCTCGCGATGTGGCCGGCGATCGCCGTGCACTCCAACGCGCTGCTCGCGATACCGATGCTGCTGGCAGGCAGCGGCATCGCGCTGACGATACCGACGATCACGGATGCGGCGCTCGCGGCGGTGAGCGCCGCGCAGTCAGGGGTGGCGTCCGGGTTGTTGAATACGGCCCGGCAGGTGGGCGGCATGTTGGGCGTCGCGCTGTTTGGTTTCTTCGTTCGGGCGGCAGACGGCGCGACGTTCGTTCACGGGATGGCGCGGGCGTTGATCGTTTCGGTTCTGTTGCTGGTGGCCGGTGCGGTGATGGCGTGGCGGAATCTTGGGCAGGCAGGGGCGCGAGGAATTCCGGCTCGCGGGGCGAGCCCTCAACGTCAATGACCGACCCGATAGACGCGACCGCTATGCACGCCTTCCACGCTGCGTCGATAGGCCATGGCCACACGTGACGCCGGCACGCTCTCGCAGCCGGGAAAGAACGGACCGAACCGATCCATGGATTCCGTCAGCACCGTCGGGCTCACGACGTTGATCCGGATGCCGCGCGGAAAATCGCACGCGGCCCCGCGCACGAATCCTTCAATCCCGGCATTCGATGCGGCGGCATGGGCGCCTTGCGCAATCGGATCATCGACCGCGATGCCCGAGGTCAGCGTGATCGACCCGCCGTCGACCAGGTAGTGCTGGCCCACCAGTGCGACGCGCACCTGGCTCAGCAGCTTGTCCTGCAATCCCTGGTGGAAATCGGCCGCCGTCATCTTCTCGATCGGGGCAAGGATGACATTGCCCGCGGCGGCGACGATTGCGTCGACTTGCCCGATCTTCTCGAACAGCGCACTCACGCTCTCGTCACGGGTGATGTCGACCTGATGGTCGCCGGAAGTGCGACCCACGCGAATGACTTCGTGTTTTCCGTCACGCGCAAGCTCATCTGCCACGGCACGACCGACGTCTCCGCCGGCGCCGATTACAACGATCTTCATGGAACCACTCCTTTTCGGTTTCAGGTTGGAGCGGCCATTGTTCTTCGAACCAATATTGAGATAAATGTGCTCTAATTTCCGACACTACTAATCGCTGGTTCGCAATATGGACAAGCTGCGTTCAATGGAAACCTTCGTTGCCGTCGTGGAAGGGGGCAACTTCACCGAGGCGGCGCAGCGGCTTGGCATGTCGGCGGTCATGGTGGGCAAGTACGTGCGCGAACTTGAAGAGCGCCTCGGCGCGCGCATGCTGGAGCGCACCACGCGACGGCAGAGCCTGACGGATGCGGGGCGCGTGTTCTACGAAGACGCCAAGCGCGCGCTTGAACAGGTGCGGATCGCCGAGACGTCGGTCGAGCGATTGCGTGCGTCGCCGTCCGGTACGTTGCGGATCAGCGCGCCGATTACCTTCGGCGCATGCGTCGTCGCGCCGCTGGCCGCGACATTCCAGCAGATGCATCCGCTCGTGCGCATCGAGTTGGCGTTGAGCAATCGCGTCGTCGACCTGGTGGACGAGGGTTTCGATCTCGCCGTTCGAATTGGCGAACTGGGTGACGTCGATCTGATCGCAAAGCCGTTGACCATGTATCGCATGGTGATTTGCGCATCGCCCGGTTACCTCGCGCGGCATGGACGTCCGGAGACGCCGCAGGATCTGGGCATGCATCACTGCCTGTCTCACTCCGTGTGGAACGGCCGTAACGGGTGGAAGCTCGGCGGGTGGGACGGGCCGCAGGTTTCGCAGGATCCGGTCTTCACGTGCGACGACGGGAACGGGCTGCGCATGGCCGCCATCGCGGGCGCGGGATTGTTGCTGCAGCCCGAGGTTCTGGTGGCGCACGATCTGGCGAGTGGCGCGCTGGTGCCGGTGCTGCAAGCGTACTTGCCGGCGCCGCACCCGGTTCATGTCGTGTATCGGCACGATCGGCGGCCATTGCCGAAGCTGACTCGTTTCGTCGAGCATTTGATCGAGCATGGTGCGGGGCGCTGAAGTGGAACGCAGGTAGCGATCGGGGAGTCGTGGCGAAGCGAATGTCGACAGGAAACGACGCGTTGCTGGTGTCTATGTGTCAACTGAACCAACGGGAAGCAGGCGACGCGTCGCGAGTGCGTGGCACTTGAGAGCCGAAGCGATCGCCAGCCCGCTGGCGCCGCGCCATTTCTGCGCGGCCGGGATTCCATTGGCGACCGCGTCGAGGTTGAACGCCCAGGTTTCTAAGCGAGCGCGCGGTGGTACACGAAGCCGGCATTCGTTCCGCCGCCCCGACCTACGGCGATCTGAATATTGAGGTGTGCCATGGCCTCGAGATAACGGGCGTTGTTCAAGGGGCCGGTCACGACGGGCGCGAACCCCGCACTTTCCGCGATCCCGGCGACCGTCGTGTTGGCCTGGACGTCGTTGCCCGCGATGAATGCCGTAACGGCATGGCCGCCCCGATCGATGCGATCCGGCGTCATGATGTCGGCGAACACCGTGTTGAAGCACTTCACCAGACACGCGCCCGGCAGCAGGTGGCCGATCGCCTCGGCTGCCGATCCGTCGGCCCCCAGCGGAAGTGGCGACCAGTCGTCCTTCAGCGCATTCGTTGCGTCAACAACGACCTTACCGGCCAGCTGATGCGCAAGGGAGGGAAGTACCTCGGCGCACGCCTGATAGAGGACGGCGATGACGACAACATCACCATGCGCCGCAGCTTCTTCCAGCGACACGACTCGATATCGGGCGCCCGGACGCGCCCTCGCGGGATTGCGCAAGCCGACCACCACATCATGTCCCGCCGTGACCAGCAATTCGGCCAGATTCCCGCCAAAGTTTCCACCGCCCAGGAATGCGATCTTCATGGCATGTACCTCACGATTGATTGAGTGGCATCATTCTTTCAATTCCGGTTTCTGCAATCAATTAGGTACCCGAGGGTAACCATGACGAAGAAGATCGAGTTGCCGCCCGATGCGTTCCTGAAAGTCTGTCCGTCACGCGCGGTGCTCGCGCGTATCGGGCAGAAGTGGACCGTGCTGGCCATGGTCGCGATGAAGGATGGGCCGATGCGTTTTGGCGACATCAAGCGTCGCCTGGAAGGTGTGTCGCAGAAGATGCTGACCCAGACGCTGCGCGCGATGGAGCGTGACGGACTGGTGGTGCGCAATGTCTATGACGAACTGCCGCTGCGTGTGGAGTACGCGCTGAGTTCTCTGGCCGGTACGCTGCTTCCGCTCGTCATCGATCTCAAGGCGTGGGCGGAGAATGCGCTCGCGACGATCGAGGCGAGTAATCGTGCGTTCGATCGTGAGCATGCGGAGTAGAGGAGGGGGGCTGGTTGGGTTCAAGCCTTTTATGTGCTGGCGTGCTCGTGGTTCGCGCGGTCACTCGCGAATCCGCTGACAACGCGGGTGCGTGACAATGCCCGGTTCCAACGTTTCTCCGATCACCTGCTGAACGATTCCATCAAGTTGTTGCGTCGACCGGTTGAATCCACCGCCCGTTGCAGACTATCGGGTTGTTGTGCTGCCAACAGCTGGTAACTCGGGTGGGGCGAACATTCGGCGCAATCGCCATTTCTCAGTGCCATGAACACTTCGGAAACACGATTGTTGAGCGTGCTCGCCGAGCGCAAGGGATGAGAAAACCTGACGGGTGTCCCGATGGACTAACTCAACGATTTCCGCATGTGCTCACTGAAGAAGTGGACGCTCCCGGAACATCGCCCCCGTTATCGCCTCCAGTCCACCCGCCAGGCTGTAGCGTCAACCCTCATTTTCGCGCGCGGCACTCCGCGTCAATAAGCAGTTCGCTGTCAGTCAACCTCTGAAAATTTCCGCGACGCACGATTGCCCTGACGCCGCTCCGACACGTGGCACGTGCCGGAGCGGGTCAACGGGTTGATGTACGTGCTGAAGACTGACTGCGGGAGACGCAAAGGGGTTGCACCATGAATACGAACATCCGATCAGATTTGACCTATGAGCGGCGGGCGATTGCGCTGCTTGCGCTTGGCTTTGGGCTGGTCGGTCTTGACCGCTGGCTCATTACACCACTGTTCCCGCAAATGATGCGGGACCTTGGCCTCACGTATCAGGATCTCGGGAACGTCACGGCCGTTCTTGGCCTCGCTTGGGGCGCGTCGGCGATCCTGATGGGTCGTCTGTCCGACACGGTCGGCCGACGCAAGATCCTGATTCCCGCCATCGTCCTGTTTTCGCTGCTGTCCGGGTCGACGGGCCTCGTCGGCGGTGTCGGCGTGCTCATGCTGACGCGTGTACTGATGGGCGTCACCGAAGGCGCGTACTGTCCGGCGAGCTTCGCGGCCGGAGACGACGCATCGCCTCCGGGCCGCCGCGGCCTGAACCTCGGTATCATTCAGGGATGCTTCGCACTTTTCGGGCTCGGCCTCGGGCCGATCATCGCCACGCAACTGCTGTCGGTCGTTCCGTCGTGGCGCCTCGTTTTTGCCATCGTCGCAGCACCAGGGCTTCTGCTCGCATTCCTGATCTATCGAACGATTCGCGAGCCAGTTCATATCGCCCCGACGGAGTCGCCAAAACACGCGCCGCGCCGGGAGAGCTGGGGTTCGGTGCTTCGGTACGGCAACGTACGCGTCGGCATGGGCGCCATTTTCTGTGCAATGGCCGGACTGTTCGTTCTCGCGGCCATCACCCCCGTGTATCTGACCGACTTTCGTCACATGTCGACGGCCCAGATGGGCTTCGTGATGTCGGGCCTCGGGTTTGGCGGATTTGCAGGCCAGATCTTCGTGTGCGGCATATCCGACTCCATCGGGCGCAGGAATGCCGCGAAGATCACCTTCCTTTGCGGTTGTGCGTCCCTGCTCGCCTTCGCCTATGCGCCGACTATTCCGACAGTGTTGTTCGTACTCCTGTTTGCGATCGCATTTTTCTGCTGCGGCGCAATCTCGCTGATGGGGGGGCCAGTTGCCGCCGAGGCCGTGCCTTCGTCCCTGACCTCGTCCGCAGTGGGCGCCGTCATAGGCGCCGGCGAGATCTTCGGCGGTGGTGTCGCCCCGGCCATTGCAGGGTTCATTGCCCAGCATATGGGCCTTCAATTGACGATCCTCTTTGCCTCCGCGGCGCTCGGTGCCGGCTTTCTGCTCGCCTTTCTGCTGCGGGAAACGGCACCGGGAAAGCGAGACCATGCCATTACGCATGAACGCCTGGGCGCACAGAAAAACTGATTCCATCGGAGATCGTCAAATGAAAAAGCTTCATCGTCCGTCAGCCGCCTTGCTGGCGATGGCAGCCCTTGGCGGCGTATCCACTCATGCACTTGGGCAATCGAGTGTCACGTTGTATGGCATCGTCGATACCGGCCTCGTCTATCAATCCAAGACTTCCGGAAACTCCGGCGCTTTGAAAGGCGCACTCGATGGTGGGTGGGCGCCGTCGATCTGGGGGCTGAAAGGACAGGAGGATATCGGCGGCGGGACCAAGATCGGGTTCGCGCTTGAGGACGGGTTCTCGACGACGACAGGGCAATTCGGCAATTCCAACGGCGGTATCTTCGGCCGCCATGCATACGTCCAGGCAACGGGCGGTTTCGGCGACATCAAGGCCGGTCTGCAATTTTCGCCGTTCCTTCTGGCGATCGACGGTCGCGACCCGCGCGCCATGTCCAATTTCGCGAGCGCGTTCACGGAGTATCTCGGCAAGGTCGGCATCAACGGGATTTTCGATTCCAACTCGCTCGTGTATACATCCCCAACATTCGCAGGTTTCACCGGCAGCGTCCAGTACGCACCGGGCGGAATCGCGGGTAGCGGCGTAAAGGGGCGGCGGCTCTCCGGGTCGCTGACTTACGCGGCCGGACCATTTTCCGCCGACGCGGCGTACTACCAGGCGAAAGACACGGCGACGGGCCAGACAGCCATCGACGGCGCAACGCTCGGTGCGTCGTATTCGTTCGAATCGGTGACGGGTTATGCGTTCGCCATTCGTCTGCGCAATAACGAAGTGCCTGGCAACCCGAACTATATGACCTACGCGGGCGGGCTCTCGTGGAATCCGTCCGCTTCGATTCTCCTGGACTGCGGCGTGTATTACTCGAAGGACAGATCGGCAAGCGGCAGTCATTCGCTGATGTATTCGGGCGGAGCGATGTATTCATTGTCGAGGAGGACGTCGCTCTACGCACAGGTCGCGCTCGTCAACAATCACGGCGGCATGGGAACGGGCGTCGCCGCAAACGGCGATCTCACCCGAATCCCGGACGGCAATACGCTGGCCGCGTCGGTCGGCATTCAACACCGGTTCTAGCCGAAGCGGTGATCAATTCAATCACAGGTACTCAAATGGCACTAGAACATCCGAAGTACGTCGCGGCCGTCGTCCAGGCCGCGCCCGAATTCCTGAACCTCGACAGCGGGATCGAAAAAACGGTCGCGTTGATCGATGAAGCCGGACGGAACGGAGCCGCGCTGATTGCATTTCCGGAAACCTGGCTGCCCGGCTATCCGTTCCACGTGTGGCTCGGACCGCCCGCATGGGCGCTTGGCTCCGGTTTCGTCCAGCGCTATTTCGATCATTCGATGACGTATGACAGTCCGCAGGCCGATGTCCTGCGGGCAGCTGCGGCACGCAACAAGATGACCGTGGTATTGGGTCTGTCGGAGCGCTGCGGTGGCAGTCTCTATATCGCGCAGTGGATCATCGGCCCGGACGGCGCGACTGTCGCCGCGCGTCGCAAGCTGCGGCCAACGCATATCGAGCGCACCGTATTCGGCGACGGCGACGGCAGCGACCTGGCCGTGCACGATCTCGACATCGGACGCCTCGGCGCATTGTGTTGCTGGGAGCACATTCAGCCGCTGACCAAGTACGCGATGTACGCGCAGCACGAACAGGTGCACGTCGCGGCGTGGCCGAGTTTCTCCATGTATGAATTCGCGCCCGCACTCGGTCATGAGGTGAACAACGCGGTCAGCCGCGTATATGCCGTTGAAGGCTCGTGCTTCGTGCTCGCGCCGTGTGCGGTGATCAGCGAAAAGATGGTCGACATGTTGTGCGATACGGCGGACAAGCGTGCGATGATCCGCGCCGGCGGCGGGCATGCCACGGCGTACGGGCCGGACGGGAAGGCGCTCGTGGAGAAACTGCCGGAGACGGCTGAAGGGTTGCTGTACGTCGACATCGATCTCGGGCGCATCTCGCTCGCGAAGGCCTCGGCGGATCCGGTCGGACACTATGCCCGCCCCGACGTGCTGAAACTCTGGTTCGACAAGCAACCGCGGCGGTGCGTGGAGCATGCCGGCGAAAACGATGTGTCGCGGAGGCTGCTGGTGCCGGCGCGAGATGACGCATGGAGCGGCACCGACGACGCTCAGGAAGGCATCGACTGATGAATTAGCCGGTATTCGCGCGGCGTTCTCATGTAATGGGCACGAAAGGCCCGACTGAAATGCGCCGCGCTTGCAAACCCCCAGGTTCCCGCGATCTGCTCGATCGAGCAATTTGCGTAGCATTTCAGCGAGAGCCACTGTGCACAGCGCTCCAGTCGCGCGACGAGGATCATGCGGCCGATGGTGGTTTCATCCTGCTGAACGAGGCGATGCAGGTAGCGTGCCGACATGCCGAGCGCTGCTGCGGCCAAATCGGCATTTAGATCGGGGTTGCGAAGATTGTTCGAAATGAACTGACGCAACTGTTGCAAGTGCATTGAATGAAGATTGGTGCGGGGGCCGGGGCGAACCTGCATCCACTCCGCCAGCAGCCCGCCGACCAGATCGGCGGCTGACGCGGAAATTTGCGGCGCGCTCGGGGAACGGGCGAGCCGGTCGCGTTCGGCGCACAGGGTGATGAGGTGTTGGGCCACGAGCATGCCCAGACCCTCCGCGCCGGAAATCGCATGCGCGACGAAGGTGTTCCGAAGCGGGATCCGGTGCACGACCAGCGACATCGGAAACCGGATGCAGATCTGCTCGAACGGCTCGGAGAGTTCCCAGCGAAACGGTCTGCGCGAGTCGAACAGGACGAGGTCGTGATGTTCGACCGACGCGCAACGCCCGTCCTGAATCAGTTTGCCGGCTCCCTCCAACTGGAGACCGACAAGGATATAGTCGCCCCCCGTTCTGGAAATCGACGGGACATCGTGCACGGCGACATGCCTACCGGCCGAAATCCGTGAAATGCAGACGTCGGCGATGGTCGCGCTTTGTATACTTCCCGAGAAGTGCGCATCCCGCTCGTGCGATATGGCAAGCGGAACGCAGCACTGCGCCGCCGCCTGCTCCCATTGGGCGAGCGATTCGTTGGCACGACAATTCGTATTCGGGTTGTCTGGCGATCCCATGATTCGATCTTCCTACGGCAGGCGGCTGGGGCCTGCATGAGTCATCCGCATAAATATGGTTCCGCAAAATTCCAGCGTCAACCGGCGATTCTCTGCGTGCAATGTTCTTTTCGATGCGACAGGTTCGCGCTTCCGATAAGCGTCTCCGATGTGCCGATCACCGGAAGCGCGTATGCCTAAGGTCGCGTTAAACCTGAGGAATATGCTGACGAACGACGGCAAGGGCGACGAACACGACCATCATCGCCGATCCAGACATCAGCAGGTAGCCGGTCTCCCGGTCACGGTGATCACGGCCGCACCGGCAAATGCGCCAGAGATTGCGCCTAGCCGGCCGAAAGCCGGCGCGGACGCCGTGCCGGTTGCCCGCACGCCCGTCGACTGGACTGCGTTGACGAACAGACCGTGCAGCCCGATTCCAGTGATCAGGAGTGCGGCCTAATGCTTCATGTCCGCACCAAGGGTCAGTCATGATGACGGCGCCACCGATGCAGCACGGAAGCACGGGGGCACGCGAACCGTAGCGGGCGACCGCCGTCGCACACGCGAGCGCGCGGAGCAACGCCGAGATCGCTTAATGGGGCTCGCCCGTCAGACGACGCGGGTAGGAAGGGGTTCATCTTGTCTTGTGGTGCGCGCAGCGTGCCCTCGTGTTTTGAAATGGCCGCGGCGGGTTGCGTGACGCTCCGCACCGCGCCGGCTGCGTGGATTGGTCGACGGACAATTCGACGGCGCGCGTGGCGGCAACCGCCATGTGCTTCAATGTCGAGCCGTCGCTCCATCCGACTGGCGTGCACGAGCGTCGACGAGCCTGACGAGGCACGCCAGGCTGTTCGTATACGGCACTTCTACACCGACCTTGCGAGCAGCCTCGACTACGGCGCCATTGATTGCTTCAATCTCGGTACGCCGCCCGGCCAGCACGTCCTGCAGCATCGATGGCCGATGCGTACGATGATGGGCGAGCGCATCGCGCACGTTCGACACCACGTGCTCTTCAGTTGCCGAAATACCGAGCGCACGGGCGACGGCCATCACCTCCGAAACGATCTTCAGCGCCAATTCTTCGCCGTCAGGGGTATTTGTCAACTCGCCGACCATGCATTGCGTCACGGCACACAGGCTGTTGAGGGCGGCGTTAAATGCAACCTTCTCCCAAATCGCGGCCCAGACGTCGGAATCGACATGGCACGAGAGGCCGGCGTCGTTCAAGGCTTGCACGGTCTGTTCGAGCGCGCTCGTATGCGCGCCGTTCGCGTTCATCAGTCGAATCGTGCCCTGGCCATGCGAGCGGACGGCCCCAGACTCCGACTTGTCGGCTGGCCACGTGGTCACGCCGACCATGACCCGGTCGGACGATACGGATCGGGCGAGCCGTTCGGCGTTCCCCAGGCCGTTCTGCAAAGACAGGATGACGGTGTCAGAGCCGAGTACGGCGCTTGCGGCAGCGAGTGCGGCGGTCGTATGCATCGTCTTCGTGAAAACGATGACGAGGTCGACGGGCTTGCTGGCCTCCTCCGGCCTCAGCGCGACGAGATTGCGCACAACTTGCTCGCCCGAATCGGTCGACAGCCGCAGGCCGTGGGCGCGAATCGAGGCAAGATGAGCCTCGTCGATATCGAGCAGGCTGACGGAATGACCTGCCAGCGCGAGGCGGCCGCCAAAGAACGAACCCATCGCACCGGCACCCAGAATGGCGATCTGCATGGCATGCTCCTCAGAACGGATAGTGGCGGGGGGGCTGCAGGGCGATCCACCGCAAGTCGGTAAATTCCGCGCGGCCGCTGAATCGCCCGAAGCTGCTGTCGTTGGCGCCGCCGAACGGCATTTGAGCTCCGTCGTGTACCACCGGCCCATTGATACGGCAGATTCCGGATTCGACGCGCCGGCCAACTTTCATCGCGCGTGCGCTGTCCCGACTAAACACGGCCGCCGTGAGACCGTAGCGGTTGTCGTTTGCGCAAGCGATCACCGCATCGCGTACTGTCATGCCCTGCGCATTGCCGGCTTGATGGCTTTGTGGCGGAACGCTGTGCGCCATTGGAGTCTCCTATTGTTCAGTACGGTTCTGGTGAACGCATTATCTAAACATCCGGCAGAATCCGGAATTGCCGATTTCGCCAAAAGGCATTACCGTCAGGCATGACTTTCAATCTTCAGCAGTTTCACGCTTTCATCACGATCGCCTCAGTCTGCCGTCTCGGACGCGCGGCCTAGACCTTGCACGTCACGCAACCCAGCTACGTGTTGGCGACGCTCGATCACTCGTTGCGGGGAAAGCAGGGGATCACGCTGACCGATACGCTGGATCAACAGCGTGCGAGATTCCGCCTCGCGGTACCGCGCCATTCGAGCACATGCGGCAGGTATTCGTCGCAAACGGCCTCCGCTTGCCGAACGATTTGATACGCTCGAATCGCCGGCGGGCGTCGGGCGGCGTACGCTGACCGCATTTCGGCGTCGGCACTGTTTATTGTCGAGCCCCACCGTCAAACTGCTCGAACAGTTGCTGCAACTGACGGCCGAACCTCGCTAATGTCAACGGTGACCCATCGCACGACTTCATCGCGGTCGGCCGGCATCCACGTGCTGAATCGGGCCAGCTCGTGTGGTCGAGTCGTTGTTCGTCATCACGCGTACGACTTGAGCGGGCATCGTGGAACGCTTGCGGGCCGCTGCAGCCATTCCAACGGCAAGTTTCCGCGCTCGCTGAGCGGCGGGTTATGGCCGAAATGAAGCGGACACCACGTTACGAACCGCGGACGTCAGCGCGAGGAAAAAATCCGCGACTTCCGAATAAACGCTCCGAAGCGACATTTCCCTGGGTAACCGTCGCACAGCATTCGGGATGACCGAGCGCGGATAATGTAGCCAGTGCGGCATCAAGCAACGTTCCGGCTGTGCCTAACCTCTGATTGGCGTCGCTACACGTAGACATTTGGAAAATCAATCACATGCATCTTCCTCCACTGGCCCGACGAGTTCTCCAGCATAGTGACAGCGCTACAGCGCGTTCGAATGGCCCCCCGCACAGACAGACGATGTTCGAGCTCGACGGCAGCCAAATGTGCTGTCGCAGCATCTCCGTGCGCGACAGTCAGATGTGGAACGATGCCATCGTGTGCACCACCATAGGGGCGAAACATGGGAAAGCGCTCGACCAACGCAGTCGTCAAGGCGACGAACGGTTCTGGTGGATCGGGAGCAAGATAAGTGGTGACCGCAAACCGCTCGACCTTCCTCAACGAGAATTCGAACGGCTGCACAACACTCAGCGCGCTTTGCGCCTGGCGAAGGACATCGAGCGTAATTTCGTCAGGCGGCATGAAGGGAAACAGAACCGTGACATGCGCTGGCACGCCCAGGTCAGAGGTGGCATCAAACCGGCTCCGAAGGTCCGCTACTGTTGACTCGGCTGCGGGAACCTCAACGACGAACGCTGTTGTGAGCATTCCGGAATCCTCTCGCGTCGATTGACCATTTATGGTTGCGGATTCAACCTTCCTTGACCTGCGTCGAAAGCCAAATCGGACATTCATCGTGCTGCCTGCGGACATCAAGCGACCGTCCAGCTATGATCGCCTGACCTATGGATTCTGATCCAACGCTTCGCAACTTTGCGATTTCCACGACCATTCGACTTGCGTTCCAGTAAGCGACCTTCGACGAACGTACAAGCGCCAGCGCGATTCAAGGCCTGATCGACGAAGGTGTCGCCGAATGACCGAACGACCCGCGCTGGACATAAACCACCACACCCGCCGCTCAATCAAGATAAGGCTCCAACACCCCCTCGATCCAGTCCATGAAGGCCCGGACGCGAGGCGACAGATTGCGCCGATGGGCCACGACAAGCGACGCGGCGAGCGGCTCGGGACGCAAGTCGGGCAGCACCTCCACCAGCGCGCCGCTTTCGATGTAATGCGCAAGCGTCGGATATCCCGCCTGGATCAACCCAAGGCCTGCCAGCCCGGCTGCATGATAGGTCTGCACACTGTTGACCTGCATCGCGCTCGGCAACGGAAGCAACGCATAGCCGTCGCCGTCCGGGTATTCCCATCCGGCGTGCCTGGCACCGAGTGTCAGCGTGTAGTGGATCATCCGGTGTCCCTGTGTGCGCAGGTCATCGAGCGTGTGCGGTGTGCCGTACCGCGCCAGATAGCTCGGGCTCGCCGCATTGGTCATCCGCAGCTTTCCCAGCGGTCGGGCAATCAGCGTCTCGTCGACGATCGGCCCGAGCCGGATCACGCAATCGAATCCTTCCTGGACGAGATCGACGCGCCGATCGGTGCTCGAAAGTTCCAGTTCCAGTTCCGGATGCGCCGCCATCAGTTGCGGGAGTGCGGGAATCACGACGCTGCGTGCGAGCTCGGTGGGCATGTCGACACGCAGCCTTCCCCGCAACGGTGTGCCGTTGCCGGAGAACATCGATTGCAATTCCTGTACTTCGGCCAGCAGGTCGCGCGCGCGTGAATAAAAGGCGCGCCCGTCTTCAGTCAGCTGAACGCGCCTCGTGGTCCGGTGCAGGAGTGCAACGCCCACATCCCGCTCCAGCTCACGGATCACCATCGACACACGTCCCTTCTGAATACCGAGGCTTTCGGCCGCGCGCGTGAAGCTCGTCATTTCGGCGACACGGGCAAAGATCAAAAGCGCGTCGAGGTTTTGCATTGTTCACCCAGGGAGTAACAGAACGTTCAATTTGTCATCGTTTATAACTCAGTTGCGGCTCGGTAGAGTGGCTTTCCATGTTGTCCACCGCGGACAACCCGAACGAAAGGAAGCACCCATGACACCACACGCCGCTCCGGTCAACACAGTCGTCGTATTCCACTCCGGCTACGGGCATACCGAGCGCATGGCAAGCGCTGTCGCCGAAGGCGCCCGCGCCGTGCTCGTCGCGATCGACGGCGAGGGAAACATTCCGGCGGATGCCTGGGAAACGCTCGCCGGCGCGGACGCGATCCTGTTCGGCTCGCCGACCTACATGGGCGGCCCGAGCTGGCAGTTCAAGAAGTTTGCCGACGCATCCTCGAAGGTCTGGTTCGAAGGCGGATGGCGGAACAAGATCTTTGGCGGCTTCACCAACAGCGCCAGCATCAACGGCGACAAGCTCAACACGCTCGAATACTTCTTCCTGCTGGCCGGGCAGCACGGCGGCATCTGGGTCAGCATGGACATCAAGCCCGCGAACGTGAAAGCCTCGATGCGTGACGACCTGAATCGCATGGGCGCCTATATCGGGCCGATGGCGCAAACGCCTGCCGATGCGTCGCCCGAGGAAATGTCGCCAGGCGACCTCGAGACGGCACGCCGCCATGGCATGCGCGTCGCGACGATCGCCGGACAGTTCCGGTCCGGAACACCTCGAGGCAACTGAAATCAAGGCATGCGCGACGGGACGGGACGTGACGCAACGCAACGGACGCCGCCGCATGCCATCCAGCCACGTTTGAAGGGAAGGGTGATGAAATACAAGCAACTGGGCCGCACCGGCCTGTACGTTTCCGAGTTGTGCCTCGGCACGATGACGCTGGGCGGCAACGCCGACGCCGGCATGTGGAAGGCGATCGGCGCCGTCGAACAGGACGAGGCGAACCAGCTGATCGCCCGCGCGCTCGACGACGGAATCAATTTCATCGATACCGCCGACATTTACTCCTTTGGCCAGTCTGAACGCATCGTCGGGCAGGCTCTCCGGGACATCGGCGTGCCGCGCAGCGAGATCGTGCTCGCGACCAAGGCGGCCGGCGTGATGGGCCGCAAGCCCAACGAACAGGGGGCGTCGCGCGGCCACATCATGGATTCCGTGCAGAGAAGCCTGGAACGGCTTCAGGTCGACCATATCGACCTGTACCAGATTCACGCCAACGATCCTGTCACGCCGATCGAAGAGACGCTGCGCGCCCTCGACGATCTCACGCGGCAGGGGCTGGTGCGATATGTCGGCGTGTCGAATTGGCGCGCGGGCAAGATCGGCAAGGCGCTCGGGCTGAGTGAGGCGCTTCGCGCGACGCGCTTCGAGACGCTCCAGGCCTACTATTCGATCGCCGGACGTGACGTCGAGCGCGAACTGGTGCCGCTCGTCGTCGAGGAGCAGATGGGGCTGCTCGTCTGGTCGCCCCTCGCTGGCGGGTTGCTGTCGGGGAAGTTCGGTCCCGGTGCGTCGACCGACAGCGGTTCGCGGCGCACCCATTTCGATTTTCCGCCGGTCGATCCTGAGCGAGCCTGGCCGTGCGTGGCGGAGATGCGCGCCATCGCCGATGCGCACGATGTCTCGGTCGCGCGGATCGCGCTCGCGTGGCTGCTTGCGAGGCCGCACGTCACGAGCGTGATTGTCGGCGCCAAACGGATCGAACAGCTTGAAGACAATCTCGGCGCGGTCGATGTCGTCCTGACCGAGGCCGAGCTTGCGCGTCTCGATGCCGTGAGTGCTTTGCCGGCCTGCTATCCCGGCTGGATGATCGAGCGTCAGGAGGCGGGCAGGCGCCCTCAACCTTTCCGGCGCGTCGCGTCGGAATAGAACCGGCTAATGCACCTCAATCCGGTCGACGCAAGTCGTTGAATATCGCCCCCCGCATTGAATTGCGTGTTCCCGCTACCCAAGAGAGATCGACATGCCAAAAGGTTATCTAGTCGCACATGTCAGCGTTTCGGACCCCGTCGCCTATGCTGCTTATGCAGAAGCCGCGGGCGATGCAATCAAGGCTTTCGGCCCCAAGGTCATTGCGGCCTGGGGGCAGTATGAAAACCTCGAAGGCGAGGCCCATGAGCGGCATGTGGTCCTCGAGTTCGATTCGTTCGCCGAGGCCAGGCGTTTTTATGAGAGCCCCGAATACCAGACGGCCAAGGCGCTCCGCGCCGGGGCGGCAACCGGGACCTTCGTCATTCTCGAGGGGGCTTCATGACCCTGATCACGACACATTCGAACATGAGCGTCTTCGGTTCGATTTCACGGCAGGGGGGGGCTCATGAATCGCGGCCATCCTTCGCCGGAGGTGCCCGGCTTGCGAATGCGGGGACGCTGGTTTGCCGACACGTCCTCGCGGTGATCAATCATCCGGCTGAATGTCCCCCGGCCCATGCGACCGGACGAGCGACGGCCTGACGATGATCTTGCCGATAACCTGGCCAGATTCTTGCGCCTCGTGGGCTTCGACGATGGCGTCGAGCGCGAATTGCATGCCTATGGTCGGCGCATAGGCGCCGTCCGCGAGGCATTGGCTGATCGCCGAAACGGCTGCGGACTTGGCGGCCGCCGGGACGGTGTAAATGTAGACGAACCGGAATGAGCAGCCGGCGATCATGGCGTCGAGCAGGGGAAGCGGCACCTGATCGGCAGCGGATCCTACGGCGTACGAACTGATGATGCCGCCGTTGGCGAGGCAACGCATATCGATGTCGAGGTTGTCTTGCAGACTGACTTCCACGATACGATCGACTCCCCGCTGCCGTGTTGCCGACTTCACGATCGCGACCACATCCTGCAGCCGTCGATTGATGACGAGGTCGGCACCCGCACGCCGTGCGGCGTCCGCCTGCCCGGGCGTTGAAACGGTTGTCGCGACCCACGCGCCAGCCCATTTTGCGAGCAGGATTGCCGCGGTTCCGACTGCTCCCGCGCCGCCCTGGACGAGTATCGCGCAACCCTTGATGTCGCCGTCGGAGAAGAGGCAGCGATGGGCCGTGAGTGCCGGAATGCCCAGGCAGGCGCCGACCTCGAACGAAACGTTGTCGGGCAAGGGAACGGCCTGTGCTTCCGGCACGACCGCATATTCCGCGGCCGTGCCGAAGGGGCGGCGATATTGCGCTTCGAACAGCCACACCCGTTCGCCTGTCCGTGTCGGCGCAACGCCGGCACCGACCGCGTCGATCACCCCCGCGCCGTCTTGATGCGGAATGACCATCGGGAATGCGGAAGGGCCGGAGAAGCCGGTACGCGCCTTGATATCGCTGGGATTCAGGCCCGATGCGTGGATGCGCACCCGGACTTCGCCCGGACCCGGTTGCGGAACCGGAAAATCTCCGAGCCTCAGCACTTCCGAAGCGTTGCCCTGACGTTCGTAATAAGCGGCCTTCATCGATCTGATCCCTTGAATGAGTCCGGTCGCCGGTGATCGGCGGCCGATGTAACGATGCCGGGACTATCGGCGGTCGGCCGCTTTTGCACAAGAAGGCACGTCTTTGATATATAGGGAAAGAAATTATCCTATTGGGAGCCGGCATGACATCTTCGGTTAGCACGTATCCGTGCTCGGTCGCCGCGACGGTCGATGTCGCGGGAGGGAAATGGAAGCCGCTGATCGTGCACTATCTGCTGGGCGGTACCAAAAGGTTCGGCGAGTTGCGCGGCTTGATCGGAGCGGTGACCCAGCGCTCGTTGACGTTGCAGCTTCGCGAGCTCGAATCGGATGGCATCGTGACCCGGACGGTTTTCGCCGAGGTCCCGCCTCGCGTCGAATACACGTTGACCGAATTCGGCAGAACGCTCGCCCCGGTGCTCGACGCGATGAAGCAATGGGGCGATGCTTACCTCGCGCGACTGGAGCAATCCGCCGAGCGCCGGCCGTGTTCGTGAGGTTCCCGTTGCGTCGAGGGGGATGTCCGGACACCGTTGCCCGGCGAGTCGTTGAAAACGCACACGTGCCATAATTCGCCGGTTCCTGGGCTATCCGACGCATCGTGTCCTTCACGAAATGATTTTGTTCAGATCTCTTGCCGCCGCCTGCCTGTTGCTGGCGGGATGTATTGCCGCGGCGCACGCCGAAACGTATCCGCCAGAAGTGTCGAGAAACATCGACAAGCTCCAGTCCCGATGTGCCGGCAAGTCCAACGACCCCAAGGCGGCCGCCTGCATCGAATACAAGGACACGCTGGCCCGCACCGTTCCACCCGCTGTCCAGGCGTTGATGCGTCAGGAAGAAGTGGTCGATGGCCAATGCAGGAACGGCGCGGCACCGAAACTCTTGCCTGACGGGCAATATGCTCCGGGCAGTGCGTGCGCACAACGCGAGCTGATGATGAAAACCATTCGCCAGCACGGCTGGTGCTGGGGGCACACGGACATGGACAGCTATCATCCGGGCTGGGTGGTCTGTCATCCCGGTGAATGGCAGTGAAGCCGGGCGAAGCTGTTGCTGAAACGCTCGCGTGACGGCATCGGCGGCGTTCGCTGATGGTTGCGGATTCAACGCGCCGGGGCGACGGGCCGAGGATTGTGAACGATCGAGCGGCTCGTGCCGAACGACCGATTGAATCCGCCGCCGAACCCGGTCACTGCCTGCTTCGACAATCCGCGACTGACGTGACCCGATCCGCTAAAGGCTGTCGACACCGGTGCGTGTTGAAAACACGCCGACTGTCAGTCGGATGACGCCGACACCTCATTTCCCTGAGCCGCACCGCATTGATGGCAATGCGGGAAGAAGAAGAAATTCCGGCCGCCGCATTCGCAGACATTGAAGAGTCGTAATCCGCAATGCACGCAGAACGTGGAGTCGTCGCCGCCGAGATTCCATTGTTTGTCGCATGACGGGCAGCGCTTCTTTTCGAGCGAACGAACGGCTTTTTCGTAGCCGATCGTGCGCGCGCGTTCTCCCTGATCCTGCTGCAATTCGAGCCGCTTGCGTTCGGCATAGCGCTGAAAGGCCCTCATCATGTAAAGGCCGGCGAACACCGTGAGCGCAATCCCCACCAGGACCCGGACATAACCGCCGAAATTCGGCAAGTACGGAACCAGTTCGATGAAGAACGCGCTCAGTGCAAACAGGCCAAAACCGTACACGAAAGGCCAGTAGCGCATCTTGCGATAGCGTATGAACAACCAGATCGCAACCAGCAGTATCGGCAGCGTCAGCGCAAGCCGCAGCCCGAATACTTGCAGCTCGTAGTGCCGTGTCGCTTCGTCGAAGCGCCGTTCGGCTGCCGCGTCCGCTTCGGCGATTTGCGTGTCCACTTGAGTCTGCTGCGATGCCAGCGCCCGTTGCTGGTCGTTGATCGCATCGATCTGATGCTGCCAGTTGACCACCACGGCCTGGAGCGAATCCAGCTTGCGAGTTCTCGCCAGAATGTCGGGGTCCCTCGCACTGTCGCCGGTCACCGAGCGCGTTGCCAGCCAGTTGCGGAAGCTTTCCTTCTCGGCCGCATACTCCTTCGCGGCGCGGCCGCGCGCGACCTCCATGGTGTCGGCCTTGTCGGCAAGCGCGTTGTGCTGCGCCTGCAGATTGCGTCGCGCTGCGTCCAGCCGTGCTTTCGTCGGCGCATCGGCGAATTGCTCGATGGCGGGTGGGCCGCCCGTCGGGGCAAACGCCATGTCGCGGATCACGAGGCTGCCGAGCATGTTCAGAAAGACGGCGAAGATGATCGCGATTACCCATGAGGCGAGTCGCAGGAGCCGCGCGGGACTGGTCAGGCCGTCGCCGGAAGTCATCATTGTTTTGCCTTTGTTGGAATGGTTCGCAGTGTTATCAATCTTGACACAATGGTCGGCTGTCGCTTTTTGGCCGGCTGCCGCCCGATGCGCTGCACCACGCAGCCCTTGACGTTGACTCAGATGAAATGCCGGGCTTGCAAGGCGGTCATTGCGGCGAATCCAGGCCGAGTTGCTCCACTAGCTCAGGGAAGCCAAGCGACGTTGCCATCCTGGCAAAGGCATCCTGCTCTGTTGTCGATGCAACCGCAAGTGCCGCTGCGATCTCCTCAAGCGCATTGACGTCGTCGTCCTCGGCGTGCAAGTTGCTCCGCTGATCGATGTACCTCACGGCCAGGACAAGTGCCTTGGTTATTCCATCCATGTCGCCCTCAAAAGACCAAATGTGAAGTGGACCATGTGTACAGAGAAGATCGCTGCTTTGATAAGAGTATTGTCATGGCTTGGAAAAATTATACCGGCTCTTTTCGGGGAGTATTCAATTAGCAAAGTTTGGAAATAAAAAATCCACCCTTGAATGCCGGGTAGGAGTTAATAAATTCATTGCATGCGGCATCAATATCAATCGACTGTGGAAATATTTGATATTTCAACGTAAGCACAGATGCCACGTGATTGGCGATTACGAAGTCCCCAAGAGGTTCGCATTCTCACGCTGTGGCGATTGACTTCTTCCTTGTGGATTTCGAAGGTGCATCGGTCATCTGTCGTGGCTATCAGGCGAAACCGAGTCGCGGATCGTTGCTGTGCGATCGCGTCTGCCAAACGCATGTTCATATTGCGCTTTTGTGCGCGGGAGCCACGACACATGGCGAGCCACTTGCGAGCTCATCTGCAATTCGCAAAATCGATCGATGTCGGACGGTACGTGTTCTCGGAGTCGAACGGGGCATGAATTCATTCAGGTACCGGACGCAGCCAGGCGCGTTTCTCGAAAGGCGTCGTACGCGGTCACGGAATCATCAAGGCCCGGGCGGCGGATGCGGAAGCGACGGAAACCTCGATGGCAACGAGCACTTCGAGAGAACGACGCGCTGCTTCTGTCTCAACGGGGTAGTGCCCTGCGATGCGAGCCAGGATACCTCGCTTTCCGCTGCCATTTTGACCTCGGGCCGACGTCGGATAGGGGGGGCTGCCGTCAGCGCATAAGCGCTCCCGTTCCGCAACGGTTTTTCGTCTGATCGTGGATCAACGTCACGGCGCGGATCTTGCTGACGCGGTGTCCTCGGCCTGTTCTATAAGGGTAAGTCCGGCATGGCGCAACGCCATCAAACCAGATTAACTTATATCAAACAATTTTTGACGCAAAATTATGTTCCTGATATGGTCTTTCGCACTCGCTAAGCGCGATCCGGCCACGTTGGTGCCCGGCGAATAGGTTCGTCTACTTCGCCAGCGGTTGAGCCGGACGCTCAAGCAGCCTGCAATGGCGGCCGGTACTTCCAGACGGTCTTTTGTAGCAGGTGGAGCGTGGTCCGGTTTCGTCATCGCCGGCCTTGCTCGCGGGCATTGCATGGGCGCTGGACGTGACGACGCCGGACTGCTCCGAAATGCCATCGGGGAAAGTTCGGCTGAGCGCGGTGATCGGCTCGAGTTGTCCGGCTTCGCGGACTCGGTACATCGGTTCGCCGGATCATGAATACGGCGGGAGGATGTCAGTTCGAATGAATCCTCTAGTGCGCGCTCGTGGTCAAGGCGTACCCGGAAATCACCGCGCAGGGGGCAAGTTTCTTCGCGTGATCGACGGTGACGTTTCGCCGGAGCTGGAAGGCAAGGTATCGATGCGGCAAACAGGCGACCCGGCACATTCTCGATTCACGGTGCCGTAGGGCCGGAGCGACAGCGGAAGCAAGGAAGCGGCTTTGATCCAGATCGGGATGCCGCGATTGTTCTGATCGAAAGCGTGCCGGACAGGTCGAGATGCGTGGTACCTCTCCGCATGAAATTTTGAGGACGACGAAATGATTGATTTGATTATGCCGATCTGGCGAATATGACGCTGGCCGTTGCGGCCGAGACGACGCGCAGGCCGTGCGCCGTCATCCGCATGCGAATACGACACAACCCGTTTCAAACAATCCCACAACCACTCCTGACTGTGAAATACAGATGAAAAACAAAAACATCAACGTCAGCGTTATCGCTGTTGCCGCATTCGCCGCATCTTCGGCAGCAATGGCGCAGTCGTCGGTCACCCTGTACGGCATGCTCGATTCGGGTATCGGCTACACCTCGAACATCAATGGCCACAAGCGGTTCGGCCTCGACGGGGGCGCCGTAGGTTCGAACAAGTGGGGCCTCAAGGGGGACGAAGACCTCGGCGGCGGCCTCAAGGCGGTATTCAAGATCGAAAACGGTTTCAACATCGGTACAGGCGGGATAAACGGCCAGGGGCCGATTGGTTCCACGCGTTCGCTGTTCAACCGCCAGGCCTACGTCGGCATTGCTTCCGATCGGTACGGTACCCTGCGCATGGGGCGCCAGCTCGACGCCGTGACGGAAATGGTGCAGGGCCTGACGGGCGACGCCATTTCAGCATCGACGTTCTCGACGCCGGGCGACGTCGACAACAACGACAACACGACGAACCAGAACAGCGCCGTGAAGTACATTTCGCCGGTCATCAACGGCTTCCAGGCTGAAGGCGCGTACTCGTTCGGCGGTGTTGCCGGTGCGATGGGTTCGGGGCAGTCGTGGTCGGTGGCGGCGAACTACGCTCAAGGCGGCCTGACCGTCGCCGGCGGTTACTTCCGCGCGACGAACCAGGGTGAGAACGGGTGGCAGAACGCCACGGCACAACCGGGTTTCGGTACCGCGCTGGGCTATCCGAGCTCGGGTTATAACGGTGGCAACGCGTTCAAGAGCGCGGGCATCGCCCAGGTCGCAACTCAATACCAGATCGGTCCGTACACGGCGGGCTTGCGGTACTCGAACGCGCAGTACCAGGGCAACAACGGCCAGCCGTCGATCCACTTCAACGTGCTGGGTGCGCTCCTGCAGTACCAGGTCACCCCGGCATTGTCGCTGGCCACCGGGTACACGTATGTCTACGGTTCCGCAGCCACGCCCAGCCAGGCTGCCGAAGGCCGCACGATGGCTTCGATCAACCAGGCGTCGCTCGGTGCCATGTACGCGCTGTCGAAGCGCACGTCGGTTTACGCCGTCGGTGCCTACGTCCATGCCCAGGGCGCTCAGGCTTCGGCTGCCGACTTTGGCAACACCTCGTCGGGCGGTAACCAGGTTCAAGTCAACATCGGCATGCACCATAGCTTCTGATCCTCAAATTGCAGGCCCGGAAGCCCGGAGCAGTGGGTGCAATACGCCGGGCTTGCAGCATTCTGGTGGTTCCACATGACCATGAGCGCTCGGATCGTCAACGATTCGAGCGCTCGTGTCAGACGGCTGCAAGCGGGCCGCAAACGGGCCGCAAACGGCCGGGGCGCAGCTGGCCGCCCGATCTCGAGTCTCGTTCGACGAATCGCCCGGACTTCACGGCAGTCGCGACCGGCATCCATACCTTCATGAGCGTCGCCGCCGGTCCATGCGACGCCTTGTCGCCGGCGTGTAGCAAAAAGGCCTGCTGAAGCCGGCGGTGTCTCGGCCGCATTGACGGCTCATCGATCGCGCAGCCGCTCGACTTGCCGGCGCGCAGCACGAATGTCGTCACGGTACTCAACTCTTCCACGAATCTGTCGTTAACTCAGGGCGGCTGCCTCCGAGTGGGCGGCGCTCCGGCGTCTGAACCCGCCGGACAAGGGATCGTCAAATGCGACGTCGCGGCCCATGTGCCACGCCCGCCGCCGCGACGCCTCACGCGATGGGTCAATGCCCCGTCTGCGAGTTCGATGAGTACGCAACCATTCAGGGCAAGCGATATCGCACCGTGCCTGTCGCCGCGGGCGAGCCTGAAGGTTGCCGGATCGAAGCGCGCCGGCGAGGGCTTTTCGTCTTGGTTAGAGAATGTATCCGAGCAGCTACGATGTTCCGATTGCGCGCCTCGTCGCGCGTCAGATTCTGTCCTGCACGCCCGCCACGCCGGTGCGGGAGGTCGCGCGACGCATGTTCATCGAGCGTTGCAGCTCGATCGTCGTGATGGAGGATGAACAGGTCGTCGGGATCTGGACCGAGCGCGATGCACTGACGGCCGGCGACGATCCGCATGGGCTCGATCGGCCGGTCAGCGAGGTAATGAGCCATCCGGTGCTGACGCTCGAGGCCAACACGCCGCTGGGTGAGGCCGCGATGAAGTTCAAGCAGTCGGGCGTCCGGCACTTCGTGGTGGTCCGCGATAGCGCCCCGATCGGCGTGCTGACGCAGACCGACGTCGTCGTGAACCAGGGCCCGGAGTTCTTCCTGCACCTGAAGCCGATCGAATCGATCCGCATCCATCCGCCCGTCGTGGTGTCCGAGCAGGTCGCGCTGCACGACGTCATCGCACGGATGCGCACGCAACGACTCGACGCGATCCTGGTCGGCTACGACGACGGCGAGCACGGCATCCTGACCGAGCGGGACATCGTCCGGCTCCTGGCGGAAGGCGCGTCCGAGGGCGCGGTCGGGGCCTACGCGAGCAAGCCGCTGCAGATGCTGAGCGCAAAGCAGAGCCTGTATACAGCACAGCGCTTCATGACCGAGCACAATATGCGGCACGTCGGCATTCGGGACGAGGCGGGCAGGTTGACCGGGCTGCTCTGTTTCGCGGACGTGCTGCAGAGCATCGAGCATGAATACGCGAACGAGTTGCGCAGCGCCGTGCGCGAGCGCGACGAAGCGCTGGGTCTCGCGCGCTTCAACCTGCGCATGGCGGATCGGGTGTTCGAATCGGCGCTCGAAGGCATCATGGTGACCGATCGGCACGCGAGGATCGAGCGTGTCAACCAGGCCTTCACGCGCCTGACCGGGTACACCGCGGACGAAGTGATCGGGCGCAACCCGGGCCTGCTGAGTTCCGGGCGCCAGACGCCGGATTTCTACAAGCAGCTGTGGCATTCGCTGACGACCGATGGCCACTGGCAAGGCGAAATCTGGAATCGCCGCAAGACCGGCGAGCTGTTTCTGGAATACCTGACGATCACCAGCATTCGCGACAACGACGACGAGATCTCGCACTATGCGGCGATCTTCTCCGACATCACGCAGCGGCGTCAGGCGGAGGAGCGGCTGGGTTATCTCGCCACGCACGACGTGCTCACCGATCTCGCGAACCGGGCGCTGTTCGAGGAGCGGCTCGCGCACGCGATCACTCACGCGAAGCGGCTCGGTCACAAGGTCGCGGTGATGTACCTCGATCTCGACCGCTTCAAGCTGGTCAACGACACGCTCGGCCACAACGCCGGCGACGAGGTGCTGAAGCAGGTCGCGGAGCGCATCGTCGCGTCGGTGCGCGCGAACGACACGGTGGCGCGCATGGGCGGTGACGAATTCGCGCTCGTGCTCGAGGAATTCGACGATGTTCGCGACGTCGGGCGCGTTGCACGCAAGCTGCTGGACGAAGTGGCGCGGGCGATCGATGTCGGCGGTCGCGAGATCTTCGTGACGCCGAGCATCGGCATCAGCATCTATCCGGACGACGGCACCGAGGCGGAACACCTGATCCTGCTCGCGGACCAGGCGATGTACGGCGCGAAAAGTCGCGGCAGGAACGTGTTCCAGTTCTTCGAGAGCAAGATGACGTCGTCGGCGATGGAGCAGCTGGAGACGCTCGGCGAGCTGCACCGCGCGCTCGAGCAGGACGAATTCCGGCTGTTCTACCAGCCGCAATACGATCTGGCGAGCGGCCGGATCGTCGGCGTGGAGGCGCTGCTGCGCTGGCTGCATCCGCGCAAGGGCCTTGTGCCGCCAGGCGACTTCATCGGGCTGGCGGAGCGGTCGGCGCTGATCGTCCCGATCGGCCGGTGGGTGCTTCGCGAAGCCTGCCGGCAGGCGCGCCGCTGGCTCGACGAGGGTTTCGAGTTCGGGCGGGTGTCGGTGAACGTGTCCGCGCGGCAGTGCTTTACCGACCATTTCCTCAGCGACCTGACGACCATCCTCAGCGAAACCGCGCTGCCGGCCGAATGCCTGCAGCTCGAGTTGCTCGAAAGCATGGCGATGAACACCCGCGAGGAAATCGGCATCCTGCTGCGCGAACTGGCGACACGGGGGATCAGCCTGGCGATCGACGATTTCGGTACGGGCTATTCGTCGCTGGTGTACCTGAAGGATCTGCCCGTCGATACGCTGAAGATCGATCGGTCGTTCCTGACGGACTGCGGTTCGGGCAGCACGGATGATGCAATCGTGCGCGCGATCGTTGCGATGGGGCGCGCGCTGGGGCTCGATGTCGTGATGGAGGGCGTCGAGACGGAGAAGCAGCTGGCGTTCCTGCAGGAAATCGGCTGCCACCAGGTGCAGGGGTTTCTGTTCGCGCGACCGCAGCCTGCTGAACAGCTGGCCGGGATCTCGTTGCGTCGCGGTGTTGAATTGCTGACCGAGTGAGGCGGTCGGGTGTCAATATGTCAGCCGCCGAGGCTCCCCGCGATCGCGCTACTGCCGTTTTTGAACGACAGCATGTCCGTCACCTTGCCGGTATAAAAATCGATGATTTCACCGCCATGCGTCAGCAGCCGGTCGCCGAACCAATCTGCTGCCAGTCGCGCGGGCGGCCCACGGTGACGTTGAATGGCATGTTCGACCGCACCGGTATGTGCGTCGATCACCAGATCCTCGCCCCAATTGCAGCGTGCCGTTTCCGGCAAGGGTAAGCACAAATGGCTGCCACTCTCGTTGAACAGGATGTTGGTCGAGCGAATCTCGCCAAATTCGCCAATATCGCGCGACCATACCACCGAGCCATTCCGGTCACAGCATAGCAATTGATTGGTATCGCTCGCGACGAACATGACTGACCCATCGCGCGCAAAGCGCAGGCGCTTGACCTTGCCGCCCGCCGGGAGATTGACCGTGTTGATCTCGCCGCTGCGGCAATTCACGGTCAGCACCGAATTCCTGGTTCGTTTGTCTGGAGCCCACAGGAGTCCGTCGACCGGATCCACGTCGCCGAAACGTGCATCGAAATCACGCGCGACAGGATCGCCAAGCTCGCCGGTGTCCAGATCGATCACCACCGGACGGCCTTTGTCATTGCTCTTGAAGACGCTTACCAGCGCATAGCGCCCGGAAGGATCCAGTCGCGTCCAGAACGACAGAAACTTGTCGGTCTGATGCAGGACGGTGCCATCGGCAACTACGGTCAAGCGGCTGCGGTTGGTATTGCGTGCGATTATCCACGACGCCGATGCCAATGCAAGGCGACGGCCGTCGCGCGATACATCACACACCGTATCGTCCGTCTGCGCGCCGGCGACCGATGTAATCGTTTTCGAATCACGGTCGTATCGCACTAACGCCGGCTCGGGAAGGAAAGCGTCAGTTGGGTCAAAGAACACGAGACCGCGGGGGACATCGATGTACACAAGTAACTCCGGCAAGAATTGCGAAAAAGACGTGTCGATCGCGATTGTTTGGGTTACCACTGACGCCTTGCGTCGGCGGATCATGTCCTGATTATCAACAGACCGGCACGTGGCGTCGAGCGATTGGTCGTGGGCGTCCACGACCTGAGCTGGTTGAATCCGCCACCAGGAAGAGACATTCAACTTCCCGTGAAGCGGACGCTCGCGCCATGTTGCGCTGCGTGTGTTCATGGGTAAATCGACTTAGAATTACGCCTCACACTTCGAAAGAACGCCCGATGGTCACAGTCCGCGCACTCAGCAGCGATTCGGATAACGATTACGCGAATGTATCGCGCGTCTTTATCGAATCCGCATCTTATACTCAACTGGTCGAAGGACGGTCACCCTCCAAAGAAGATGTTGATGATTTCTTTTACGGCAAGCCTGCAGGCAAAGATGGGGGAGATAAATCAGTCTTCGGCTTTTACGTCGGGCCAGACATGGTTGGCTGTGCCGACGTGATTCGCGCATATCCAACGGACGACTGCATCTGGATCGGGCTGCTGTTGTTTTCCGATGCGTACCGGAATCGTGGTTACGGAAAGACTGCGTGGGCGTTGCTCGATGCTATGGCGCGTGAGTGGGGCTTCCGCAGGGCGCAACTCGCGGCCGTTTCAACGAATCCGCGTGCATTCGCATTTTGGCAGCGCGAGGGATTCGAGGAAATCCGACGGACGACCAATCAGAGATTCCTCGGCGAGTTGATCGTCATGGAGCGGCCAATTCCGTAGCTGCGTCGAATGGCTCAAACTGCCGGGGGTTTGATGCAGTACAGGCGGCAATTAGCTGCCGAACAACGACCATTGAGCGAGGGCTGACACGGCCTCGGGTAGCCAAAGTGGAGGCGACCTCGACCGGCTGCTCCTGACCGACTACTGCCCGAAACAGTAGGAAGTAGTCGACCCACAAGCGACAGTCGAAATCGCGGAACCCCGACGTTCGCACCATCGCCTTACTACGTATAACCGGCGATATGGCGCTTGCGACTGTCCCGACCCGCAAGCCGCGTCGGCAGGCACTTCACTACACAAGCCCTTGAGCGGTCATCGCCAACAACAGTCGTTCTGCGCCGATGCCGAAGCCGGCCCCCTCCCGATAGGCGCCGCCACCAACCACCTGTTGTTGTGCGCCGAGTTCGGTACAGCGCATTTCGAAGCCCCGACCGTTCAGGTAGTAGCTGAGGCCTCTGCGGGCCGAATCGTCGATTTCATAGCGAAGGCCGAGTGAATCGAAAAAACCGGTCGCCACCTCCTGGCTGCGTTTGACCGCGGATTCCGGGTTGGGGCACAGATACTCAAATCCTAGTTGGGTGAATTCGCGGTAGCGACCGGCTTGCGGTCGTTCATAGCGGTAGCATCGAGCGATATAAAACAGCATCCGCTCCCGTTGTCGGCCCAGCAACTCGCTGCATCGCTCCTGGAACAGTGCCGTTGCCTCGGGAATCAGGCAGCAAGCGCGCCCCTTCTTGTCGGAAAAGGCCCACATCTGGCCGATGACCTCGCTGCCCCCGGCCTTTTGAATGAATGTATCTTGCGACCACAACGCCGGGACAATCGCCTCCTCTGCCCCAACGTTAATGAAGATAGCTCCGGAAACGAGTTTCCAGAGCGCGAATTTGCGCGGCTTCCTTGCCGACGATGAAGCGTGTTCCGCGAATCATGGTCATGAGCGTTCTCCTCGGGGTAAAAAATAAAAAAGGCGCCGTAGGCGCCTTGGTCGTTTGTACAGGAAGGGGGAGCTGCAATCCCGGATGTCCTGCTATGGACGTAACGAACCACGGCGCATCGAGTGACGGCCGTGATGATGACGAGATTGGTTCGGGACGTTACGGAGTTCCATGCCGGTCATATTGGCACATTGATTTTGATTTGTGAACTGATCTGCGTGGCTGCGAGGCCGCGACGTATGCGTGAACCCCGTCGGTAAACAGTTCTGGCCCATGCGTCGAGCGTTATTCGAGCAGATCGCCATACGCAGGCTTCATCTGGGACTCGAACCCCGTTGACAATGACGAAGCCACACCCGGCACTGGCAGGAATGGACAGGTCACGACGGCGATTGAAGGTCGAAAAGTTCCCGGTTGGTCTGGAGATAGTGGGGCGAGCCACCATCGTCGGAATTGAGCATGCGCCTCAACGGCCTGGAAAAGGCAATGCAAAGGAGCGCAAGTACGAAAAGTTCGCTGCCGTAGATGATGACTGCGTTTGGCGACAAGGTCTTCAGCGCCGCGCCCGACATCCAGATACCCAATGGAGCGGCGGCCGTGCAAAGAAACATCAGGCTCGATTCCATGCCGGCACGATGCCCGGCTGGAATGGCCATGGCCCGTTTCGAATTGACGGTGACGTTGAACATCGTCAATCCGGTACCCAATGCGAAACCGAGCATGCACCAGACGGGGAGCGTGTGCGAGCAACCGAACGCGAAGATGGAGGCGCCGATCATTGCAATGCCGACGATCGAAATGGCGTGATCGGAAACAATGCGTCGTGCCTGCTGGATCAGCAAGGCCGAAGCCGCCAATACGCCCGCACCCAATGACAGTTCGATGCCGGCGACGTTCAGCATCGAGCCTCCCTCCGCGAGAACCTTGGCCGGCAACAGGAAGAAAACGAACGGGACGAACAGCATGTTGGCAAGCAGCGACGCTGTCGCGATCGCCCGCTCGGCGCGAATACCGAGCACCCGCTGCATCCCGCGGCGCAGATCCTGGAAAAACGACGGCGCTTCGCCGGAGCGCGCGTGCACCGATTGCCGCGCGCTGAACGACATGTGGAAGGCGAGCGCCGCTACGACGCCGAAACAACTACTTGCGACACTCACCCATAGCGCGGACTCGCCGCCGAATGCCCCGATCATGAAACCTGCCAGCGTCGGGCCGAACAGGATATTCAGGATGAAACCCGATGCCTTCAGGCGCAGACCTCGACGAACCTCGTCGGCATCCGGCGAAATTTCAGGTATGAGCGGCGTGCTCAGCGGCATGAGGGCCGCCACCGCGACGCTCGAAGTCACGCTTGCGATGACGATGACGACGATAAGCCAGTTCGTGTTGGTGCCGTGAAGCGCAAGTGCGACGACGACGACCGGTATCACCGACGCAAGGGCAAGCAGCGATGCGCCCAGCAAAACCGTACTTTTGCGGACCCGGTCGGCGACGATGCCGGTGAACGGAAGGATCAGCAGGGTCGTCGCCCACGTTGCGACCAGCGTCAGCGTGAGTGCCGACGGGTTCGCGAGACCCTTGAGCAAAAGCCAGGTGGCATAGAACTGCAGGATGCGAGACGAAACCGTCACGGCTGCGTCGGCGCACACATACGTCACGATCAGTTGCCACCGGGTCGAGGGCATCATGCTATTCGTTATTCTGAAACGTGTCGGCGACGGATTTGAAAATGGCTGCCGCATTGAACGTCCGCGCATCCCCGGCAAAACCTTGCAATGAATACCTCGCGGATCCGCTCGGCCGATATGCCGGGATGCAGAGGCAGCGCCAGGCTGGAAACGCAATGGATTCTCGCAGCCGCTCATCGCACTGCTTACTCCAAGCGTGACGGGGTGCCGCGTCTTCCGATCAATGCCGGGCCGGCGATACGCGTATCCGTACATGTCCAGACTCTTTGCGAATCGCGCGAACTGCGGGGCTATGTTTTCAGGTAAACAAAGTCTGGTAAACAAAAAAATATTGGAGCGCGTCACGTAGCGGTTCGCCCATCCCCGGCAGCGCAAGGGGCGTGACAGGGAGCGAATTCGGGATTCTCGTCCACGTCATATCGATGACAGAAATCGTTGTTTGCGGGTACGTCGTGCGGCACGCTAGATTGGCCGAACCGGCGTCGATGCCTGCGCGGCGCAGTCATGCTCAACGTGGATCGACGTGGAAGCCGAAGCCGATAAGCCGCGGCACGCTGTCCCCGCCCAAGCGGGATTGCCCCTGCGTTAAGCATCCCGCCGCACGTTTCCGGTGACCGGGTGGCGTTGCGCACATGGCGCCGCTCGCCGAGAGGCACATCTTTTCGACACGGCATTGACGACGACTTCCTCAAATCCCCGAATTGATCGACGGCATCGCGTCGCGCGGCAGCCCGTCCTGACGGCCATCGGCGTGTCGAAGCGCTTCGGCGCGACGACCGCGCTCGCATCGCTCGACCTGTCGATCGGCGCCGGCGAGGTCGTCGCGCTGATGGGGGCCAACGGCGCGGGCAAATCGACGTTCGTCAAGATCCTGAGCGGCGTGATCCGTCACGACGGCGGCACGCTGACGCTGCGCGGCACGCCTTACCGGCCCGCGTCGCCGCACGCGGCGAAGCAGCTCGGCATCGCGACCGTGCATCAGTCGGTTGCCGACGCAGTGGTGCCGGCGCTGTCGATCGCCGACAACCTGCTGCTCGACCGGCTGTGCGATCCGGCATCGCCGTGGCGCGTGCCGCCGGCCGCCCGGCGCGATGCCGCACGGCCGCTCGCCGAACGCGTCGGGCTCGATGCCGACCTGGCGGCGCCGCTCGCGTCGCTTTCGCTGGCGGACCAGCAGCGCGTGACGCTCGCGCGAGCACTTGCCGGGCAGCCGGGCCTGCTGATCCTCGACGAACCGACCGCGAGCCTGTCGGCGCCGGAGGCCGAGCGCCTGTTCGCGCTGCTCGATACATTGCGTGACGAAGGCGTCGCCGTCCTGCTGGTGTCGCACCGGCTCGGCGACCTGCGCCGTATCGCCGATCGCGTCGCGATCGTGCGCGACGGGCGGATCGTTGCCGATCTCACCGCACCGGCCGATTTCGACGCGGCGGTCGAAACGATGGTCGGGCGGCCGTTGCCGAAGTCGCGTGTGCCGGGCCCGGCGCCGATCGCGCGGCCCGGCGACGGCGGCCTGAGCGTGCGCGGGTTGCGCCTGACGCAGGCCAGCGCGCCGTTCGATCTCGACGTGCGGCGCGGCGAGATCGTCGCGATCGCGGGGCCCGTCGGCGGCGGCAAGTCGCGCCTCGCAAACACGATCTTCGGCGCCGTGCGCGCGGCGCAGGGCGCGATGACGCTCGACGGCAGGCCGTGGCGCCCGCGTTCACCTGCCGACGCGATTTGCGCCGGCGTGTTCCTCGCCGGCGAGGACCGCTGGCGCACGTCGCTGTTTCCCGACAGCGTGCCGTTTGCGTCGATCGCGGGCACCATCAGCTTCCCGTTCCTGTCGCGCTGGTTCGGCGGCGGCGCGGTGCGCGCCGCGCGCGAGCGCACGGCGGCCGCCGCCGCGATCGCGCGCTTCGGGATTCGCTGCACGGGCCCCGACGACCGTCTCGTGCGGCTGTCCGGTGGCAACCAGCAGAAGGTCGTGCTCGCCCGCTGGCACGCGGAACCCGCGCGGCTGCTGCTGCTCGACGAACCGTTCCAGGGCATCGACGCCGGTGCGCGCGCCGATATCGTCGACATGTTGCGGCGCCATGCGCACGAACGCGCGACGCTCGTGTTCGTCAGCGATCTCGAGGAAGCGGTCGAAGTCGCCGATCGAGTCGTCCGGTTCGATCGCGCGACGCTCGATCATTCATTCTCCCACCCGTCGGACTGACCCATAACGATGCTGAAATCCGCCACACCTGCCGTTGCACCCGATGCGCCGTCCACCAGGCCGGCGTTGTCCGCGTCGGCCCGCCTGCGCGCCGGCCTCGAACGCACCGGCATCCTGCTCGTGCTCGCCGCGCTGGTGGTCGTCTTTACCGTCAACGAGCCCGCGTTCCTGAACGTGGACAACCTGTTCAGCATCCTGCAGGCGGTGTCGATCGTCGCGCTGCTCGGGATCGGTGTGACGATCACGCTCGCGGCGGGCGGCTTCGACTTGTCGGTGGGTAGCATCGCCGCATCCGCGCAGATGGCGGCGAGCTACGTGCTGGTGGTCTGGCACGGCAGCGCGCTCGCGGCGGTGGCGGCCTGCGTGGCGCTCGGTGTGGCAGCCGGCCTGTTCAACGGTGTGCTGATCACGCGCTTGCGCGTGCCGGACCAGCTTGCGACGCTCGGCACGCTGTTCCTGCTCGCGGGCCTGCAGTTGATTCCGACCGGCGGGCGTTCGCTCGCGACCGGTTCGGTGCTGCCCGACGGCACGGAAGCGAGCGGCATGTTTCCCGACGCGTTTCTCGCGCTCGGGCGCCTGCGCGTGTTCGACGTGGTGCCGTTGCCGGTTCTGATACTGGCGGCGGTGACGGTGCTGGCTTGCGTCGCGATGGAAGCGACACGCTGGGGCCGCGTGATCTATGCGATCGGCGGCAACGAGACGGCCGCGCGGCTGGCCGGTGCGCCGGCGGCGCGCTACCGGGTCGCGGCGTATGTCGTATCGGGCGCAATCGCGGCATTGGGGGGCGTGCTGATCTCTGCCCGCGTCGGGCGCGGCGACGTCAGCGCCGGGCACTCGCTGCTGCTCGACGCGGTGGCCGCCGCGCTGGTCGGGTACGCGGTGTGGGGCGCGAAACGGCCGAACGTGTTCGGCACCGTGGTCGGGGCCGTGTTCGTCGGGGTGCTGCTCAACGGCCTGACGATGCTCAATGCGCCGTATTACCTGCAGGATTTCGTGAAAGGGGCGCTGCTGGTGCTCGCGCTGGCGTTCACGTTCGGCATCGGCCGGCGCGCGGACGCCCGCGCCTGAGCGCGGCGTAGGGGGCGGGGGCACGGCGTGCGGCGGCTCACGCGGCGCGCACACGCCGCCCCATGAAACTCAGCGCGAGCACCGCGAGGATCAGCGCGCCGGTGGCGACCTGCTGCCAGTAGAAGTTCCAGCCGATCAGCAACAGCCCGTTGGCGACGAGGCTGATCAGCAGCACGCCGAGCAGGGTGCCGGCGACGCCGGGGCGGCGCGTCGGCGACAGCGTCGTGCCGATGAAGGTCGCGCCGATCGCGTTCAGCAGGAAGCCGTTGCCGGCCTGCGGCACATAGGCCTTGACCGTCGACGACAGCAGCAGGCCGACCACGCCGTAGACGAGCGCGCTCGCGACGAACGTCGCCACGACGGTCGCCGCGACCGGTAGCCCCGAATGGCGCGTGACGCCCGGCTGCGCGCCGAACGCGGCGCTGTAACGCCCGAATGCCGAATGCGCGAGCACGACATGCACGGCCGCACCGAGCACGACGACGCACCACAGCGGCACCGGCACGCCCGCGAGCGTACCGTGCGCGAGCGCGCCGAACAGCGGCGGCAGCGCCACGTTCAGCAGGTAGACGGGCTGGCCGCCGCCGGTGGCGAGCTGCTGGACGGTCTGGCCGATGAACAGCGTGCCGAGCGTCGCGAGAAACGGTGCGATCCCGAGGCCGGCGACCAGCGCGCCGTTGAACGTGCCGACCAGCGCCGCCGCACCGAGGCCGCCGAGCAGGGCCGGCAGCACGCCCACCTGGTGCGCGACCAGCTGCACGAACACGAGGCTCGCGACGTCGATCGCGGTGCCCAGCGACAGGTCGACCGCGCCGATCGACAGCGCGAGCGTCATCCCGAGCGCGGCGATCGCAAGCAGCGCGAAGTTGTTCACCAGCACGTCGGCGAGATTGGCGGGCCGCGTGAACCCCGGTGCGAACACGGCGAAGAAGGCGATCACCGCGAGCAGTGCCGCCACGAGCGAGAACCGCTGCAGGCGGCCGATCCGTTCAATCATGGGCATGGTGTTCCGTATGGCGGCGCCGAATCAGCGCGGTCGTTGCGACGACGAACAGGATCAGCGCGCCTTCGACGCCGTTGACCCAGTAGCTCGACACGTTGTCGAGCTGGAAGCCGTTGCCGACGATGCCGACGAACAACGCGGCGAGCAGCGTGCCCGGTATCGTCGGCACGAGCCGCCGCGAGAACACGACGCCGAGCAACGCGACCGCGACGACGGCCAGCAGGTTCTCGCCGGCGCCGGGCGAGCTGCCGCTCAGCAAGGCACTCGACGCCAGCGCGGCCAGCGCGGCGAAGACGCCGCTCAGCACGTAGCTGGCCGCGACATACGCGTTCACGCGCAGCCCGGCCGCGCGGGCGGCATCGCGATGCGCACCGGTCGCGGCGAGCCGCAGGCCGAAGCGGGTTCGGTGCAGCAGCACGCCAGACAGCAGCGCGACGATCAGCAACGCGGGCGCGAGATGCGGTATGCCGAACGGGCCGCTGTCGATCAGAAAGGCGAGCACCGGGCTCGCTGCCGCGACCGACGTGTTCTGCGTCAGCACCAGTTCGAAGCCGGCGCACAGATTCATCGTCGTCAGCGTGGCCAGCAGCGGGACGATGCGCAGCGCGATCACCGCGAACGCATTGAGCGCGCCGACCGCCGCGCCGGTGGCCAGCATCAGCGCAAGCGCCGCGCCGTCGGGCGCCCCGTCGCGGAGCGCGACGGCCTGAACGGCTGCGCAGAGGCCCATGTTCGCCGCGACCGACAGGTCGAGACCGCCGCGGATCGGATCGGGGCCGCCGCCGATCAGCACGGCCGTCAACCCGAACCCGAGGATGCCGACCACGGCCGACTGCTGCAGCACGTTCGCGAGGTTTGCGACGGTCAGAAAGAGCGGCGAGCTCGCGGCAAACACCGCACACACGACGGCGAACGCGAGTGCCGCGCCCCAGCGCAGCCAGAATTGCGCGCCGAACGTGCCCGGCAGCCGCGCGAACGCCGCTCCGGGCGGCGCACGATCGAGAATCCGGTTCATGCAGCCACCTCCTGGCGCGGCGTGTGGCCGCGTGCGCCGGTCGCCCACGCGAGCAGATCGTGGCGTGTGGCGTCGCGGGTCGCGACGTCACGCACGATCCGGCCGCGTGCCATCACGAGCACGCGATCGGTGACGTCCAGCAGCTCGATCAGGTCGCTCGAGAACAACAGGATCGCCGCGCCGTCGCGTGCGAGGCGATCGAGCAGCCGGTAGATTTCCGCTTTGGCGCCGATATCGACGCCCACCGTCGGCTCGTCGAACAGATACACCGGCGACGTGCGCTCTGCGCCACGGCTCAGCCATTTCGCGAGCGCGACTTTCTGCTGGTTGCCGCCGGACAGCTGGCGCACCGGCGCGTCTGGGCCGGGCGCCCGCACGTCGAGCGCGGCGATCAGCCGTTGCACAGCGTCGTCCTCGCGGCGCCGCGCGACCAGACCGAATCGGGTGAAGCGCGCAAGGCTCGCGAGCGTGATGTTCTCGCGCACGGACAGGCTCGGTGCGATGCCGTGCGAGCGGCGGTCTTCCGGTACGAACGCGATGCCGCGACGCACCGCGTCGCGCGGGCTGCGCAGCCGTGTCACGCGGCCGTCGAGCGTCACCGTGCCGCGCACGCCGCGTTCGAGTCCGAACAGGCTGCGCACGACCTGTTTTCCGCCGGAACCGAGCAGCCCCGTGACACCGACGATCTCGCCGCGCCGAACCTCGAACGACACGTCGTCGAACCGGCCGGGCGCCGCGAGGCCGGCGACCCGCAGCGCGGACGGGCCGGGCACGCGCGCCGGCGCTTGCGATCGTGCGGCGATCCCGGTGCCGATCATCGCCGCGACGAGCGCCTCGGTCGGCGTGGTCCGTGCGTCGACGTGCGCGACGTCGGTGCCGTCGCGCAGCACGGTGACGCGATCGCAGATCGCCGCGATCTCGTTCAGGTAGTGCGACACGTAGAGGATCGTCAGCCCGCGGCGCCGCAGCCGGTCGAGTGTCTGCAGCAGGCGGTCGACCTCGCTGCTGACGAGCGCGGCGGTCGGTTCGTCGAGCACGAGGATGCGCGGGTCGCGCATCAGCGCGCGCGTGATCTGCACGATCTGCCGCTCGGCGACGCTCAACTCGGCAATCAGGCGGTTCGGCGGCAGGTCGAGGCCGAAATGCGCGTGCAGTGCGTCGCTGGCATCGCGTCGCATCCGGCGTGCCGCCAGCAGCCCGAGCGGCCCCGCGCCATAGGCCGGTTCGTTGCCGAACTGCAGCGCCTCGGCGACCGTGAACGTCGCCGGCAGCAGACGCTCCTGGTGAATGAACGCGATGCCTTCCGGCGGCGCGCGGTGTGCGAGCGCCTGTGTCGCACCGTCGATCGCGATCGTACCGGCATCGGCCGTGTCGATGCCGGCGAGAATCCGGATCAGCGTCGACTTGCCGGCGCCGTTCTGCCCGATCAGCCCGTGCACGGTGCCGCGCGCGACGTCGAGCGACGCGCCGCGCAGCGCCGGCACGCCGTCGAAGTGTTTGACGATCCCGCGCAGCGCCAGCGCGGGCGGGCGCGTGTCGGCGCTCATTTCGGGGCGGCGGCCTGCCCGAGCGTCTGCTGGGCCGAGCCGGCGTTGTCCTTCGTGACGAGCAGCGACGGGACGTACGTATAGGGCGGTAGCGTGCGCTCGCCGGCCAGGTAGCGCGCGACGTTGTCGACCGCGGTCTTGCCGATCAGCGCGGGTTGTTGCGCGACCACGGCCGCCGCGCTCGATTTCGGGTCTTTCACGAGCGCGACGACATCGGGGCTGCCGTCCACCGCGTAGGTCCTGATCTCGCTGCGGCGCGCGGCGTCGACGGCCTGCGTCGCGCCGACTTGCGGCACGTCCCACGCGGCCCAGATCGCGGAGATCTGCCCCTTCGGGTATTTCGCGAGCAGCTGGCTGACCTGCGCGTACGCGCTCTGCACGGTGTTCGGAATCACGTCGCGCAACTCGGGCTGCAGGATCTTCACCTTCGGGTAGTACTTGAGCACCGCCTTCAACTGGTCATAGCGGATCGCGCACACCGGCACGCCGTAGAAGCCGTTGAACACGAGAATGTTGCCTTCGCCGTGGATGTCGTTGACGAGCTTCAGCGCGAGTTGTTCGCCGATGAAGAAGTTGTCCGAGGTCGTGACGTTGAGGCTCGACGGCGAGGCCGTGTCGATCGTGAACAGCGGAATGCCGGCCTGCCGGATCTTTTGCAGCCATGGTTCGAGCACGCTCGCCGTGCCGAGCTGCTCGATGATCGCATCGGGCTTCTGCGCGATCAGCGTCTGGATCTGCGCGATCTGGCGGTTGTCGTTGCGACCGGCGTCGAGTGCGATCGGCGTCCCGCCGAGCCGCTTCACTTCGTCGATCGCACCCTGGTATGCCTTCAGGTCCCAGTAATGATCGGTGCCGATCGCCGTGATGCCGATGCGCTTGCCTTTCAGCGACGGCACGGCGGCGTTACCTGTCGCCGCATCGCCTTGCGCGCGGGCAGGGGAGAGCGCGGCGACGGCGGCGAGCGTCAGCAGGGCGGCGGCAACGGTGCGACGGGTTCGGGCGGGACGGGTCATGGCGTCGATGGGCGCTGAAAAAAAGAGGAGGCTGAACTTTGCGACTCTAATGACAACGCGCCCGCACGCTAACCATCGATTCCTGCTACGCATATCACGCGCGCGCTCGAATGCTTGTGCCGGGTGCGGCGCGGTCGGCTTCAACGATTTGCCATCCGAAGGAATATCGATTGCCGAATCGCTCGGTTTGAACCGGTTCGCCGCGCTGATAGATTTTCCGGATACCGACACCAGCCAAGGAAGATCCGCATGCGATTCCCGTTTCGCCGTTCGTCCCGCCCCGTCCGGATGATCCGCGCGCTCGCGCTCCTGTCCGTTGCCGCGTTGACCGTGCCCGTATCGCATGCCGGCCCGCTCAAAGGCGCACCCGCGCCGTTCGACAAGGGCGGAGTGAAGGTCGCGCTCGTCAACTACCTGTCGACCGGCGATTTCTTCCAGGCATACGAGGCCGGCGCGCAGAAGCAGGCGAAGGCGCTCGGTATCGACCTGCGCATCTACGAAGGTCGCCAGGACGCAACCGAGCAGCGCGAGCAGATCCAGCAGGCGATCAGCGTCGGCGTGTCGGCGATCATCGTCAACCACGGGCTCCCCGAATCGCTGAAGGACGTCGTGCAGCGCGCGCTGGACAAGGGCATCAAGGTCGTCGCGTTCGATGTCGACCTCGGTAACCCGAAGGTGCCGCAGATCGAGCAGAGCGATCGCGACCTTGCGAACCTGCTGCTCGACCAGGCGGTGAAAGACAACGGCGATGCGTTCTCGGCCGGCTACGTGTATGTCGCCGGGTTCGCACCGCTTGACCGGCGCGACGCCGCGTGGCGGGACTTCAAGCGCGCGCATCCGAAGGTGCGCGAGCAGGCGCGCTGGGGCACCGTCGACAATCCGATCGCGCAATCGGTCGCGAACCAGGCCGCGGCCGCCTATCGCGCGCATCCCGACATCCGCGTGGTGTTCGCGCCTTACGACGAATTCGCGCGCGGGGCGAAGCTCGCGGCCGACGAGGCGAAGCTGGCGTCGAAGTTGCGCATCTATAGCGCCGACATTTCGACCGCCGATATCGAAGCGATCCGCGCCCCCGGCAGCGCATGGGTCGCGACGGCCGCCACGAATCCCGCAGTCGTCGGCGCGGTGTCGGTGCGGGCCGCCGCGCTGCTCGTCGCGGGGCAGGATCCGGGCCGGCGGATCGTCGTCAAGCCGGCGCTGATCACGCGCGATGATCTCGTGAAGAACGACATCCGCACGATCGCGGAGCTCGGCGCGAAGTTTCCCGCGTTCCGCGCAAGCGAAGCGGCGACGGCCTCGTGGATTCCGGCGACGGATTAACGCGCGGTCGCTTTTGCCTACGGTACGTGACCGTACGTAGCACTGGCGGGCTTCGATGCTCGGGCGCCTTTACGGGCAGACGCGGACCCGCCGTTGCCTTTGCATGGCTGATGCAGGTGATGCTGACGATCTCCGCGAACGAAGCCGGCAGCCCGGACGGCAGATACGCGGGCGAATGAACGCGATCGACGGGGAGGCCGATCACACGCGCCGTCGTGGACGATCGTGCAAACGTCTTCAATCTGACGGATCTCCCACATCCGATGCGAGCCGAACAGCACGGCAAGTTCAGTGTCGGCGATCAGCCTGCTAATGGCTGCGTTTATCAAAACCTGACTCGCGTGACCGACCCAATGGCTTGAACGACCGGCTAAACCCGACGATTTGCGTAACGTGACAGTTGCCGCCAGGAACGGCCGCATCCCGACGGGAAGCGGCCGTTTGCTTTGGATGGGCCAATAGCCGCTTGTGGCTGGAAAACGACTGCTCGCCGGCCGTTGGCTCAGGCCTCCGCTTGTTCCGCCATCTCAAGCGCATCGTCAACGTCGATGCCGAGGTATCGGCCAGTGCTCTCAAGCCTTGCATGCCCGGGCAGAAGTTGAACGGCCCGCAGGTTCTTCGTTCGCCGATAGATCGGAGAGACCCCTTTCCGCCGCATGGTGTGCGTACCATACGCCGTGTCGTCCAGGCTGAGGGACGCGATCCAGCGATGAACCAGCCGAGCGTATTGTCGGCATCGAAAGATGCGGCGAAGCGTGCAGCCGGCTCGAAAACAGAATCAATTTTCGCTGCCTGTTTCGCTCTTCTTTCGTTTTGACGGTCAGGGAAAGCAACTCGAACGGGGCATTCGGATTCGGTAGCGTTGCGACCTTCGGATGTCAAGTGCGCAACGTTTCCAGAGCGTAACGTGTTTTCGTGTAGCGGTAAAAACGCATCGGCGGTTGGCAAGGTCAAGGATTCCGACACGATCGCGAACCAGACTCGCCGTCCGCTCAACGCGATGTCTCCCGACAGCGGCCATTGAGAAAAAGACGATGATCGTCTCTTGTTGGCCGATCAGGGAAATAGGCACCCCCATCGTCTTCATCCAACGAAACGAGCCGGTTCCAATCGCATCCATTGGGCTACAGTGAACCTTTCCCGCCACCGTCAACTCTGGCGCCCATCCAATACCGCCGACGAGGCCAACCCATGCAACTTCAAACCGGCAACCTGTTCACCGCCGATGGCCGGCGCGATGAGGGCGAAAAAATCGACCTCCTCGTCACGGGCCAGCGTCTGAACGTCGAGCGAATCGTATCGATGGGCCACACGAGCCCGGACGGTTTCTGGTATGACGACGCACGCGCCGAATGGGTCGTGCTGCTGTCGGGGGCAGCGGTGCTCGAATTCGAGGAAGGCCCGACGCGCCATGAAATGCATCCCGGCGACTACGTGCTGATCGAGCCGCATTGCCGCCATCGCGTTGCGTGGACGCACGAAGAAACGCAAACCATCTGGCTTGCGATCTATTACGAACGTTGAATCAGGAAATAGTGCGAGGGCGGGGCCGAATGCAATCCGGCGCGCAGCATGCCGCCGCGCGCCGAATGAGACAAAGCCTCATCAACCCGGCACGGTCGTTGAATACCGCCGGTATCGATGCCCAAATAGCAGGACGGCGCGCAAAACCGCGCGCCGGTACGCGTCGAGAATCCTATTCCTGGATCAGGAATCGATTGCGATTCTTCGCGTCCTTGATCCATGCGGGCGCGCGACCGCGGCCCGACCAGGTTGCCCCGGTCTTCGGGTCGCGATACTTTGCCTGCACGGGGGCGGCCGCTTGCTTGGCCGGTCGGCCGCGACGGTTACCGAAAATGTCCTTCTCGGTAATGCCGAATTCCGCAACCTTGGTGCGGATGTCGTCGACGATCGCCTGGAATTCCGCGGCACGTGCAGCTTCGGCTTTCTCGGCCAAAGCTTCCATCTGGGCTTTCAGTTCCTTGTACGTTGCCATGTATCGCTCTTCAGGTTTGAGTACTCACATGATAGCGGTTTCAACGGAAAATTTTGAGGAAAATTCGCCGACTACGTGTTTTGTCGTCAATATGGCGATGCAGGACTGCTTCGAACACCTGAGAAGTGTGTCGTATCGACGAACACGTAGAGGATTACCCGGGCATCTTTAACGGCACCAGCATGTCAAGTTGACCGATCGCACGGGTTTTCTTCTTCAAGACAGACAACCGGGATTTAACGACTCTTTACATTTTTATGAAGTATCGGGGAATTCACTGATGAACAGAGACGAGAAGCTGATTCAGATTGCCGCCGAATTCGGCTTCAATCCGGACGAGGAAATCAGGATTGGTGGAAAGTACACACCCATTCTGGTCGACGGGAATACGGCCTATATTGCCGGCCAGATTCCACGGATCGGCGAAGTGGTGCATTTCGTTGGCGTAGTGGGGGAGTCCGTTTCGCTCGATGAAGGTCGCCGGGCTGCCGGCGTATCGGCACTGCGTGCGCTCTCGCTGATCAGAAAGCGCTGCGGCACGCTTGACGTAATAGCGACGGTGCCGCGCATGACCGTGTATGTGCGAAGTGCACCCGGCTTCACGATGCAAAGCGAAGTTGCCGACGGCGCATCCGATGTTTTGTATGCAGTGCTTGGCGACGCCGGTGTTCATACGCGTACGTCGGTCGGCGTGCTGCAATTGCCCAAAGGCGCATCGGTGGAAGCGGATTTCATTTTCGGGTTGAAGCAGGGCAATGCCGGTATCTGATTCCGACGGGCTGTATCGCTCAGGTAGGTCGTTTCGCGAAACATCCGGATATTCGCGCGTGACATGCGAGTCACTACCGACAAGCGCTTGCAATACCTAAAAAACACCCGCCGATGGACTTCGACAGGTTGCCCGATCAAAAGGATTCGACGAAGCGTCGGGCGGCGTTCGATACCGGCGATGTGAATGCGCGCGGCGAGCCGGGCAAGTGGGCCGCGCCGTCGCGCACGCCGTGTCGAAACAATCTCGTACGCTGGCGCGTCACGCAAGCGCAAACGTTTTCGACGTGCACGGCGCACGACGGACGCCACACGCCACGCGTTCCCGTCCGCGATCGTCGTGAACACGAATCCCGGGCCGCGCTCATGCGCGCTGCAAGTCCTCGCCCCTTGCCTGCCCGGCGGCAGTGAGCCGGTTGCACGCCATTCAAGTAGCCAGCCGATCGCGAATTCATCCCCGGCCGGCCGCCGCATGCGCGCCTCCCGACGCCCCACGATTTCCGGAAATCCCCCCGCCAATATCTGCCGGCATCCCCACTTTGGGAGATGCCATTGCCCGACAGCAAGCCTACGATTGACCACAGGGCATCGGGGGCGGATGGCATCAGAACAAGCGGGCAGGCCCGCCATTCCGGGTCGAAATCAACACATGCCCACGCAGTTTATTGACACAGCTTCTGCGTACGATGGCGTTCGACGTGTGCGGTGAGTCGCTTTCATCGCAACACGATGGCGCGTTGATGACGGAAGGCCTGCTGTCGTATTTCGGGGAATTTCAATCAATATGCTGGCACGAGACTATGTGGAACGAGAGCTCTCTCACATCCAGAGAATGGTGGCTCTCCTGGACAGCGAACAGAACGCTGACGATGTGTCGATGTCGGGCGCGGGGCGCGTGCGGCATCCGAGCTACTGGCGCGGGCGAATCGAGGAGCTGCTGTCGGCGCCCGATGTGCCGCGCCACATCAGAAAGCTCAGCGAAGCGGTGCTCGCGAAGATCGACGAGATGGAAATGCGCTTCGCGGCGATGAAGTAAGTGCATCGTCGGATACGGCGCCGGCATGGGTTTCGTCGCGTCGTCGACCGGATCGCCGGTCGCTTATCCGGCCGGCATCACGTCAAGCAGGGCCGCACGGAATGCGGCCATCTCCGCAGCGGTGCCGATGGACACGCGCAGATACGCGGGCGGGCCCGATTCGCGAATCAGGACGCCGTGACGCAGCAGGCCGCTCCAGATCCGGTGCCGATCGGCAAACTCGCCGAACATCACGAAGTTCGCATCCGAATCGGCCACCGTGAGGCCCAGGCCGCGCAGCCAGCCGACGGTCGAATCGCGCTCGGCCTTGATCGTCTCGACTTGCGACAGCATCTCGTCGCGCGCGACCAGCGCCGCGCAGGCCGCCGCCTGGGTGAAGGCGGACAGGTGGTAGGGCAAGCGAACCAGCTTCAGCGCCTGCACGATCGCGGGCGCGCACGCGCAATACCCGACGCGGCCGCCCGCGAACTTGAATGCCTTGCTCAACGTGCGGGTCACGATGAGCCGCGGATGATCCGGTAGCAGCGTCACCGCGCTGGGTACGCCGTGACGCCGGAACTCCGCATAGGCTTCGTCGACGACGACCACGCCCGGCGCGACGTCGAGAATGGCGCGAGTATCGCCGACCGGCAGCGCGGTTCCGGTCGGGTTGTTCGGCGACGTCAGCAGCACCACGCTCGGCTGGTGCGCGCGGATACTGTCGAGCGCCTGATCCACGTCCAGCGCGAAATCCCCGGTGCGCGGCAACGTATGGAGGCGCGTGAAAGTCGTGCGGCAGTATTCGTCATACATGGGATACGCGGGCGTAAAGGCCAGCGCCGATCGCCCCGGGCCGCCGAATGCCTGCAGGATCTGCTGGATCACCTCATTCGAGCCGTTGGCGGCCCAGATGCCCGCTGCGTCGACCGTCACGCCGGTGTCGTGTGTCAGATACGCCGCCAGATGCGATCGCAGCCCGGCAAAGTCGCGATCGGGATAGCGGTTCGCCGCGCGCGCGGCGTCGGCCACCGCGGTCGCGATGCGCTCGACGAGCGCGGGCGACGGCGGGTAGGGATTCTCGTTGACGTTCAGGCAGACCGGCACGTCGAGCTGCGGCGCCCCGTACGCGTGCTGCAACCTGAGGTCCTCGCGCAGCGGCAGATCCGACAAGGCGACTTCTTTCCAGGTCTGTTGCATTGAAAACACTCCGTACGGTATCGATTGATCGGCGCAGCAGGTTTTTAAGGCGGCAAAAAACAAAAAAGGCGCCGCAGGCGCCTTGGTTGTCGTCTTGATCGGGCATTCACCCGATGCAATTGCTAGATGCGAAACGAACCAGGGCGCAACAGGGGGCGTCCGTGGTGATGGTGCAGCGAGAGCGTGGTGTTTCGAATCGACATGCGTCGCATCATGGCATACCGCGGTCCGGAAGAAAAGCGCGCGACCCCGTGTGCGCCGGATTCGATTGGGCCCATGGCGCCGGAAAAATGCCCATTACGTCTGACGATAAACGGTAACAAACGTCGTATTTCGACCAAATGCGAACGAGTGATTCAAACGCTGGCGCCAATTGACTAAGATGCGCAGAAGACGTTCGACAAAAACGCACGGCGCGGGGTGGCCAGATGCAAATGAACGGGTTGATTCCATCGGCATGGATCGATGACGTCTATGCCGCGGCACTGGGCGATCAGCGCTGGGAAACGGTGCTGGACGGGCTGAGATCGTGGGTCGGCGTGCGCATGGTCACGCTGCTGTCGTTCGACGATGCGGCGCGGGTGCCGGCGATCGAGAAGGCGGCGGGTGACGATGCGTCATGGGTCGCCGCGTGTTATCACACGTACAACACCGAGTTCTATCGGTACGACCCGGTCGTGCCGGTCGCCGGCAACTGGCCGGCGGGCCGCTGGTTCGAGGACGTCAGGCACCTGTCCGCGCACCAGCGCGCGCACAGCGAGTTCTACCAGGAGTTCCTTCACCCTTATGGGATCGGCAGCATCTCGGGCCTGTACATCCATCGCGGCGAGGGTTCGGGCGCATTCCTCAGCGTCCAGGGCGGCCTCGAATCGCAGGGGCTGTCCGACGATCAGCGCCGCGCGATCGAAAACATGGGCATGCACATCAGCCGCGCGCTGCAGATCCAGGCTCGGATCGGCGAGCTCGAGGCGCGCGTGGCCGCGGCCGAATCGGCGCTCGATGCGATTCCGGTGCCGGTGTTCCTGCTCGGCGCGCAGCGCGAATTGCGCTATACGAATCGCGCGGCCGATCAGCTGATCGCGGCGGAGCCGGCGTTGCGGGTGGTGAACGGGCGTTTCGCGCCGGAAGGCTGCGTCGACGATGTGCAATGGCGGCACGCGTACGCGCGCGGCGGGCTGTTGTTGCGGCGCGCGACGGGCGAACCGTTGCCGCTGGCGTTGATGCCGGTGCCCGAGCAGTCGCGCCTGATGCGCGAGCGGCCGGGCGTCGCGACGCTGATGACGGCCGCCGACCTGCGTTCGCCGTCGGCCCGCGCGCAGCGGTTGCGCGTGTTCTACGGACTGTCGTCGGCAGAGGCCGATCTCGCCGTGCTGCTGTGCTGCGACGGGCTGTCGCCGCAGGAGTGCGCGGGGCTGCGCGGCGTGTCGATCGGCACGATCCGCACGCAGATCAAGTCGATCTACGCGAAGACGGCCGTGGCGCGCGCGGCGCAACTGACGTCGCTGGTCATGCAGACATGACGGCAACGGCAGGCGAGCGCGCCTGTCGCTGCACGCTTTCCCCGTCGTTCTTTCCTTCCTGAATCGCGCCGCCGGCGGCGCGTGCGCATGACATTGCGCCGACGTACATGCGTTGAGATCAGTCATCCTACGACAATGAAAAGCGAAGCGGGCGATCGATTTCCACTGCCAGCCTGAGCAATCAGCCGGCCGCTCGCCGCAAATGCGAACCCGCTTCCGGAAAACGTTTCGCATGGAGCCACCTAAACAGAGAATACGATTCCCCGAAATTCGCTGCAAACCCATCGTGGCTGCGGTTCTAGGGGTATGCACCAAGTGAGTTAAACGATTAACCGACGTACATTCGCGTCAACACGTCATACGACGTATGACTCTGCAGCCGGTGAGCACGGCGTCGAAGCGTGCGCATGCCGGCCGCTCGCCGCGCGACAACGAGTACAACCATCAAGGAGACTGACGATGAAGCACCGATTCACCCGCTCCCGTACCGCCCTGGCCGTTGCGCTGCTGGCCGGCTTCGCGATGTCCGCCCAGGCGCGCGTGTTCCGCTCGGCGGACGTGCATGGCGACAACTTCCCGACCAACATGGCCGTGAAGTTCATGGGCGACGAACTGTCGAAGCAGACGGGCGGCAAGGATTCGATCAAGGTGTTCGGCAACAGCGCGCTCGGCTCGGAGAAGGACACGGTCGACCAGGTGCGGATCGGCGCGATCGACATGGCGCGCGTAAACGGTGCGTCGTTCAACGAGATCGTGCCGGAATCGCTGATCCCGTCGTTCCCGTTCCTGTTCCGCGACGTCGACCATTTCCGCAAGGCGATGTACGGCCCGGCCGGCCAGAAGATCCTGGACGCGTTCACCGCGAAGGGGATGATCGCGCTGACGTTCTACGAGAGCGGCGCGCGCTCGATCTACGCGAAGCGCCCGGTGCGCTCGCCGGCCGACATGAAGGGGCTGAAGGTGCGCGTGCAACCGTCCGACCTGATGGTCGACGAGATCAAGGCGATGGGCGGCACGCCGACGCCGATGCCGTTCGCCGAGGTGTACACGGGGCTGAAGACGGGCCTCGTCGACGCGGCCGAAAACAACATGCCGTCGTACGAGGAAACCAAGCACTACGAAGTGGCGCCCGACTACTCGGAGACGCAGCACGCGATGACGCCGGAAGTGCTGGTGTTCTCGAAGAAGGTCTGGGACACGCTGTCGCCGCAGGAGCAGGCGGCGATCAGGAAGGCCGCGGCCGATTCGGTGCCGTACTACCAGAAGCTTTGGACCGCGCGCGAGGCGTCCGCGCAGCAGGCGGTGACGAAGGGCGGCGCGAAGGTCCTGCCGGCCGCGCAGATCGATCGCGCGGCGTTCGTGAAGGCGATGCAGCCGCTGTGGACGAAGTACGAGAAAACGCCGCAGATGAAGCAGATCGTCGACGAGATCGAGGCCACCAAGTGACGCGTCGCACTTCCCTGAACGGCGCCGCGGCCGCCGGCGGGGCGGCCGCCGCCCCGGACGGCACGGGGCCGGCGCGGCCGCATGCCGCGCCGCTCCTGCGCTGCGTGAACGACGTGCTGTTCCGCGTGCTGGCGGTGATCGCGTCGGCGTGCCTCGCGGTGCTTACGGTGTTGGTGTTCTACGCGGTCGTGATGCGCTACGTGTTCGAGAACGCGCCGGATTTCGTGGAGCCGATCGCGCTGCTGCTCGTGATCGTGATCGCGATGTTCGGCGCGGCGATGAAGGTGCGCGACGGTGGTCACATCGGCCTCGATTCGCTCGTGCGCCGGCTGCCGCCCAGGTCGCGCACGGTGGTGATCGCGATCCAGCACGTGAGCCTGATCGCGTTCGCGATCATGATCATGGCCGGCTGCGGCAGCATGGCCGCCGAGACGATGGGCGACCGCATTCCGATCATCGGGCTGCCCGAAGGCGTGCGCTACCTGATCGCGATGCCGGCCGCGATCGCCATCATCCTCTTCTCGCTCGAGCACCTGCTCGCGCTTCGTCGTTCTTCGCCGGGGCAATAACGCCATGGAACTCGCGATCCTGTCCGTCAGTTTTCTGATTTTCCTCGTGCTCGGCGTGCCCGTGTCGTTCGCGCTCGGCATCGCCTGCGTGCTCACCTATATGGTCGAAGGCCTGCCGATCGCGACCGCGATGCAGGCGATGATCTCGGGGATGAATGCGTTCTCGTTCCTCGCGGTGCCGTTCTTCATCTTCTCCGGCGAACTGATGCTGCACGGCGGCATCGCGGACCGGATCCTGCGCTTCGCGCAGGCGACCGTCGGCCACTTTCGCGGCGGCCTCGGGATGGCGAACGTCGTCGCCTGCACGCTGTTCGGCGGCGTGTCGGGCTCGCCGACCGCCGATACGTCGGCGATGGGCGGCGTGGTGATTCCGCTGATGAAGCGCGAAGGCTACAGCGCCGCGTACGCGGTCAACGTGACGACGCACGCGTCGCTCGCCGGCGCGCTGATGCCGACGTCGACCAACATGATCATCTACGCGTTCGCCGCGCAGGGCATCACCGGAATGCTGCACGGCCAGCCGGTGAGCGGCGTGTCGATCGGCGACCTGCTGTTTTCCGGGCTGCTGCCGGTGTTGTGGGTGATGGGCTTCGTGCTCGCCGCCGCGTACTGGCAGGCGGTGCGCCACGGCTACCCGCGCCGCGAAGACGGCTCGTCCGCGCTGCCGCGGTTTCCCGGCTGGTATGCGGTGCTGCGCAGCTTCGTCGGCGCGGTGCCCGGGCTGATGGTGATCGCGATCATCCTCGTGTGCGTCGCGAAGGGCATCGCGACCGCGACCGAAGCCGCCGCGATCGCCGTCGTGTACTCGCTCGTGCTGACCGCGGTCGTGTACCGCACGCTGACGGCCGAGAAGCTGCGCCGCGCGCTGTCGCATGCGGCGCGCACGACGGGGGTCGTGCTGCTGCTGATCGCGGTGTCGAACATGCTGCGCTTCCAGATGTCGTACCTGGAGATTCCGGATGCGATCGAGGGGCTGCTGAAGCAGTCGACCGCCGCGCCGTGGCTGATGCTGCTGTACATCAACATCATCCAGGTGTTCCTCGGCACGTTCGTCGACATGGCCGCGCACATCCTGATCACGACGCCGCTGTTCCTGCCGATCGCGATGGCGTGCGGTGTCGGGCCGGTGCAGTTCGGGATCATGCTGCTGCTGAACTGTTCGCTCGGCCTCGTGCATCCGCCGATCGGCTCGGTGCAGTTCGTCGGCTGCGCGATCGGCAACGTGTCGATCGGGGAGACGACGAAGATGGCGTGGCCGTATTACCTCGCGATCTTCAGTGCGATCAACATCGTCACTTACATGCCGTTCTTCTCGACCTGGCTGCCCAGCGTGATCAGCGGGCACGCGGTGTTCTGACCGGATGCGTTGCCTGACGCGGCGCCGGACGACCGAGGTTGTCCGGCGCCGCGTTCGTTTGCGTGGCGCCCTTTCAATTCAACGGAATGCACATGCCCGCTCAATCCTGCTGCGTATCCGGCTCGCCGTTTCCATCGGCCGACCGTTCGTCGCGCCGATCCTCCAGCTCGCGCCACAGCGCCGGGCGCGCATGATCGCGGGGCGGCAGCGGAATCACGTAGGCCACTCCTCGCACGTTGATCACGGCCCCCGAGTCGGGCAGCGTGGCCGGAATGCCCGAGGGCGGCGGGTCGGTACCCGGTTCGGAATCCGTACCCTGGCCCAGGCTGGACGGGTGTCGAAGCATCATGCAAATTCTCCCTGGCGCCGCGAATCGGCGCATCAATAACGGACCCGCCCGATCAACCCCAACGGATCGACGGCGTGCTGGACGGCGGCGGCGAGTTCCCGTTGCGCGGCCGGCACGTGCTTGCGGTAATACGCGACGTTGACCGGCCCGACCCCATGCTCCGCGCTGAAGCAGCCGCCGGCCCGCACGACGCGCTCGTACAGCGCGCCGCGCAGCGCCATCTGCTGCAGCGGCCCGTAGCGTTCCGCATCGGCGTGGGGAATCGACACGACGAGATGGCAGCCGCCGTCGCCGAAATGACCGAACGCGTAGCAGCGCAGCGACGGATGCGCCGCCGCGATCCATTGCTCGGCATCGGCGACGAATGCGGCCAGCGCGCCGCGCGGAAACGACACGTCGAACGACAGCGGAATGCCGTGCTGCGCAACCGCAACCGGCAGCGCATCGCGGATCCGCCAGAACCGTTCGGCCGGCGCGCAGGCCGCGTCGAGCACCACGCGTTCACCCGCCAGCGTGTCGAGCGTCGCAATCGCGCGATCCTCGAGCAGCCCGTCGAGCCCCGGCATGCCGGTCGCGATCTCGACGAGCGCATAGCATGCGGCGGCATCCGCTTCAAACGGAATGCGCAGCGCAGGAAACGCGGCGGCGACGCAACCGACGGCCGCGGCCGACATGAATTCGAACGCCGACAGCATCTCGCCGAACGCGCGCTCGAACGCGAGCAGGCCGGCGAGCGCCGCGTCGTACGACGCGAACGCGACGAACGCGGCACACGACGACCGTTCGAGCGGTGCGAGCGCGAACGACACGGCCGTCACGAGCCCGTGGGCGCCGTTCGCGCCGATGAAGCATTGCGTGACGTCGAAGCCCGCGTTGCGCTTGCGCAGCGGCGCGAGCGCGTCGATCACGGTGCCCGCCGCGTCGGCGAGCACGACTTCGACGCCGAGCACGTTGCGGCGCACGTCGCCGTACTTGATCAGGCGACTGCCGCCCGCGTTGGCGCCGACGAGGCCGCCGGCCGCCGGATCGCTGCCGAGGTCGATCGGCAGGCCGAGGCCGGCGTCGGCCGCCGCGCGGTTGATGTCGGACAGCCGCGCGCCGGCCTCGACGGTGATGCTGCGATTCGCCGCGTCGAACGCGCGAACGGCGCGCATCCGGTCGAACGACACCACGCATTGCGTGCCGCTGCGATCGGGCACGGCGGCGCCGACGAGCCCGGTCCGCGCCCCCTGCGCGACGAGCGCGACACGGTGCGCGACGGCGACCCGCGCGAGCGCGCTCGTGTCGGCGGTCGACGCCGGCCGCGCGACACCGAGCGCGAGGCCGCCGTGTCGCGTCACGTCCGTCGCGTACGGCTCGCAGGCTTCGGCCGACGCTCCGTCGAGCCAGCCGTCGCCGAGCGTCGCGGCGAGCGCGTGCCGTTGCGCGGCACGGTCGGGCAGCGCGCTCATCGTCAGCCGGCCCGCACGAGCTGCTTGCGCAGGCGGCCGCGCACGACGACCAGCGCGATCAGCGGCACGACGCCGCCCCACAGCGGGCTGTGGCGCATCGCGATCGACACCGCGAGCGCGACGACGGTGACGGCGAGCAGCACGATCGACAGCGAACGGGCGCGCGCATGGTCGACGAACGTGCCGTCGACGAACCCGCCGTCCGACCACGCGGTATGCACGATGCCGACGACCAGCACGCACACGAGCATCGCGGCCGGCCCGAGTTCTTCTCCCCACAAACGGCTACCTGTCGGCGACACGAGCGCCAGCACCGCGCCGATCACGAGGAACAGGTCGACGCCGATCGCGATGCTGTTGCGGTCCGCGCGGCGGATCAGCCATGCGCCGTGCACGAGCGCGAGCACGCCGCCGATCAGGAACGCGTGCGTCCAGCGCACGTCCGGCTGTTCGGGCCCGAGCCGGCCGTAGAACAGGAACACGATCGCCGGCAGGAAGTTGCTCGCGTGCAGCAGGTAGTCGGTGATGGGATTGCTCGATTTCATCGGGGGATTCTCCTTCGTCGAAACGTCGAAACGATGGGCGACGCGTCATGCGTCATGCGTCGTGCCAGCGGAACAGCCGCGCGGCGGCGAACAGGAACAGCGCCGTGCTCGCGGTCATGCCGAGCAGTTGCGGCGCGAGCTGCGCGTACGGGGCGCCGTCGACCAGCGCGCCGCGCAGCGCGACGGCGAACTGGTTGGTCGGCAGGAATGCGAGTACCGCCTTGAGCCAGGCCGGTGCGTCGTGCATCGGGATCGTCAGGTCGCTGAAGAACAGCAGCGGGTAGTAGGTGACGTTGCACGCGAGTTCCGCGGCCGCGAGCGACCGCGTGCGGCTCGCGAGCAGCACGCCGATGCTGAGCACCATCGCCGCGCCGAGCAGCACGATCGGCAATGCACGCAGCCCGTCCGGCGTCGCGATCGGCAGCGCGATGCCGAACGCGACGCGTGCGACCGTCAGCAGCACGAGCGCCGACAGCGCCATCATCACCATCCGCGCGACGATCAGCGCGGCGAGGAACACGCCGCGCGAGACCGGGAAGCACACGTACAGCTTGAAGGTATTGCGTTCGCGCAGCGACGCGATCGCGGTGGTCGTCGAGTTCAGGCCGATCGCCATGAACGCCATCACGAGAATGCCGGTCGCGAAGAACGCGCCAAAGTCGAACGGGCGGCGCGCCGGTGCCGCGTTCTCGAAGCGCGCCTGCGCGGCCGGCAACCCGAGCCGCTGTGCGGCGCAGCGGGCGAGCGCGATCTCGACGACGCGCGACGCGGCCTTGACCGCGAGCGAGCCGTTGAAGTCGTAGCGGATCGTCGCCGGCGTGCGCTCGTCGGCGCCGAGCACGACGGTCACGCGATCGGCCGCCGCGCCGCGCCCGCCGAAGGTCGCCTTCACCGTGTCGCTGTGCGTGAGGCTGGCGACGATCTGCGCTTCGCATGCGCGGCTGTACGGTGTCGCGCCGCCGGGCACGTCGAACGCGATGTCGGCGGTGCCGAGCGACCCCGATCCGCCGAACGCGAACAGCATCACGCTCAGCAGGAACACCGGGAACACGAGCGTCCAGAACAGCGACGAGCGGCTGCGCAGATAACCGAGCAGCTCGTTGCGCACGAGAATCAGGAACACCTTAGTCATGGACAGGGCCCTCGGTACAGAGGCGCAGCAGGTCGCCCGGCGTGCTCGGCGCGAGCGCGAGATGCTGGATGCCCTGTTCGCCGACGATGCGGTGCACGTTCGGATGCAGCGTCGCATCGCCGAACACCTCGACGACGTGCGCGGCCGACACGCGCACGCCGGTCACGCCCGGCAGCGCCGCGAGCCGCTTGCGCAGCGCGCGCGCGTCGGCTTCGTCGCGGCAATGCAGGACCGCGCGCGCTTCGCCGACGAGCTCGGCGCGCAGCGCGTCCTTGTCGCCCTGGTAGCGCACGCCGCCGTCGCGCACCCAGACGAGATCGTCGACGACGGCAAGCTCCTCCTCGGCGTGGCAGATCATCGCGACGCTCGTGCCGCGCGCGCGGTGGCGCAGCAGGTCGATCACGACGCCCGCATAACGACGGTCGAGGCCGGTGAACGGTTCGTCGAGCACGGCCAGTTCGGGGCGGTGCGCGAGCGCCACGTAGAGATCCACGCGCTGGCGCTGCCCCTTCGACAGCGCGCGGCACGGCTTGTCGAGCAATTCGGCGATGCCGAGCGCCTCGGTGACCGCGGCGTCCGCATGCACGTACATCGCGCGGTGCAGCGCGACGATCTCCGACACGCGGAGATGGTCGGGATACTCGACCTTCTGCAGCTGCGCGCCGAGCCGCCGCAGCGACGGCGTGTCGCGCATGAAGCGCGCGGCCGGCACGTCGAGCACGCGCACGTCGGTGCCGCCGCGCCGGAAGCCGAGCAGCGTTTCGAGCAGCGTGGTCTTGCCGGAGCCGTTCGGCCCGACGATCGCCGTGACCGCGCCGAGCCGGAACCGCACGTGCCGCGCGGAGAAACGGAAATCGCCGGCCGCGACGTCGATCGCGCGCGCGCCGAGCGCCGCACCCGGCGCGTGCGCATCGGGCAGCGGCTGCGAGGCCGTGCGCAGCGGCCGGTCGAACGCGGTGTGCGGGCCGAACAGCGCGCGCACGGAGGCGAGGAACGAATCGCTCATCGTCGGCTTCCTGTCAGTCGAACAGCATGACCTGCGTGTCGCGCGCGCCCCGGTACGGGTTGCGGCCGTGCGCGACCAGCATGTTGTCGACGACGAGCACGTCGCCGGCCTGCCACGGGAATGCGAGCTCCTCTTCGTCGAGCGCATCGTAGATCGCGACGAGATCGTCGAACGGCATCGGCGAGCCGTCGCCGTAGCGGATCTCGTACGGGAACGCGGCGCGCGCGCCGTACATGCGCTGCAGGTAGCGGTAGCTGAGCTCGCCCATCGAGCGCGGGTTCGGGTGCTGCGCGCTGGCCTGGTTGAACCAGACGGTTTCGCCGGTGCGCGGATGCGCGCGCAGCGCGCTGCCGACGTGCGACACGGTCACGCTGCCGTCGTCGAGCCAGCGGCAGCCGACGCCGCGTTCCGCGCACAGCCGCTCGACCTCGTCGCGGTCGCGCGTGCCGAACGCGTCGTGCCACGGCCGGTGGTATTCGGCGAACGGCAGGTTCGGGTTGGCGGCGAGGCCGTCCGCGCGATCGCCGGGCGCCGCGAAGTTGCGCAGGTACATCACGCCGCGCGCGGCGAACCGTTCGCGCAGCGCGGCCGGCACGCGCGCCGTCACGCGCCGCATGTCGCAGATCGGCGTTTCGCCGCCCGCATCGGCCGGCTGCCGGCAATAGAACGCGACGAGGCGCGGGAACGCGGGCATGTAGGCCATCTCCTGGTGCAGCCCGATCTTGAACGGCGGCGGCATGCGGGTCGATTCGTACACCTGGCCGTCGATCTGCTTGCGCGGCGCGGCGCCCGCCGTGTAACCGTTCGCGTGCGCCGGATACAGCGCGCCGAGGCGGCCGAACGCGGCGGTGTCGGGCACCGCGAAACCGCGCCACAGCAGCGCGCCGCACGCGTCGAGCAGCGTGTCGATCGTGTCGAGCCGCGAGCGGTACCACGCGACGAACATCTCCGGCGAGGTCGCGAGCTCGGCGCTGCGCGGCGTCACGCACAGCGGCAGCGTCGCGCCGGGCGCGACCGCCGCGCAGTGCACGTCGTCGGCGCCGAGCCGCACGGCGGCGTGCGCGGCGAGAAAGGCGAGGTCGGTCATCGCTCAGGCCAGCGCCGGTTTCTTCAGCAGGATCTCGAAGCCGAGCGCGCCGAGCCCGGCGCTCGGGCTGTAGATCGACGCGACGTCCGCGAGGCCGGCTTCGGCGACGAGCGCGCGCGCTTCGTCGAGCGTGATCTTTTCCTCGACGTGGGTCGGCGGATAGTCGGCGGCGGCGCGCATCTCGGTGAAGCGGTCGAGCAGGTGCTGCGGCGCGTCGCGGCGCATGTCGTGCACGAGCGCGATGCCGCCCGGCTCCAGCACGCGATACATCTCGGTCAGGCTGAGCGCCTTGTCGGGCAGGTGGTGCAGCGTCGCGCGGCCGACGGCCATCGTCAGCGTGCCGTCGTCGAACGGCAGCGCGAGCGCGTCGCCGACGCGCATCTCGATCGTGTCGTCGAGATCGAGTTCGCGGATGCGCGGGCGGCCTTCGTCGAGCATCGCCGGATCGAGGTCGATGCCGACGTAGCGCCAGCCGCGCATCGCCGGGTCGGTGGCGAGCCGCACCGGCACGACGCCGGTGGCCGTGCCGATGTCGGCGATCACGCCGGGCGTCATCCCGCGCGCGAGCTGGCGGATGCGGCTGATGAACAGCAGGTCCCACGGTTCGAGCGTTTCGGTGGCGAAGCGATCGTAGTCGTTCGCCGGGCGCAGGTTCTTGAGCAGCATGACGTTCCTTTTGCTGAATGGTGCCGATGGATGAAGGTTCACAGCCAGCCGACCGGCACGGCGGCCAGCAGCCGTCGCGCGGTCGCGCTGTTGACGCCGAAGGCCGGGCGGCGCCGGCGCTCGACCGCATGCGCGGCCATCGCCGCGATGCGCGCGCCGAGCCCGACACCGACGCCCCACGACGGCGCGGCGACACCGAGTTCGAGCAGCGTCGCGGCCGTCAGGAAATCGATGTTCGGCCGCAACGCGCGGCGGGCGTCGGCCTGCGCGCAGCACGCGTCGAACAGCGTCACGTACGCACCGTCGAAGCCGTGCGCGGCGAACAGGCCGCGCATGTGCGGCGGACGCGGATCGGCGACGAACAGCGGATGGCCGAAGCCGTACAGCGTGTGCTTCGCGTCGAGCGCCGCATCGATCGCCGCGCGGCCGGCGGCGTCGAGCGCGGCGGGCGGTGCGTCGATGCCGCCCGGGACCGAGCGTGCGAGCGCGGCGAGCCAGTGCATCGCTTCGAGTGCCGCGCCGACGTGCGACGGGCCGCTCGCGAGGAAACCGGACGCGATCGCCTGCGTGAGCGTGACGCCGGTGCCGATCGCGACGCGCGGCGCGAGCACGGTCGGCGTGATGTAGCCGAAGCCGGCGTGCCACGCGACGAGCAGCATGTCCATTGCCGCTTGAGCCTGCGCATCGTGGCGCGTCGCGCCGGTCAGCACGAGCATGCGTTGCGCTTGCGTCGCGGCGGTATCGAGCGAAGCGCCGCCGTCGGTGCCGGCCGCAAACGGACGGCCTTCGATCGCCGCATGCAGCAGGAACGGCGCGGCGGCCGCGCACAGCAGCATCGTGTCGAGATCGGCGTCGTCCGGCGCGTTGCCGGGCATGCGTGCCGTCACGTCGTCGAAGCCGCGCAACAGGCCGGACGCGGCCGCGAACACCGGCGCGACACCCGTCGCGCCGAGATCCGCGGCGACGGACTGCGCGGCCGAGCCGGGCGCCAGCGCCGCGGCGAACGCCGCGAGCCGCGTGCGGATCGCCGCCTCGTGCTTGCCATGAGCCGCGTTGCCCGGCGCGACGTCGAACCACAGGTGCGCGAGCGCGCCTTCGAACGTCGTCGCGCCGATCAGCGTGTTCAGGTCGAGATCGCGCACGCGCAATGCCTCGGGCTCGAGCGTCGCGCCGTCGATGTCGGTACCGCGATGGCGCGTTGCGGGGCGGCCGAGCAGGTTGCGCGGCGCGTCGCCGGTCGAGGTGGCCGAAGCGTTCGTGCCAGTCGAAACGTTCGTGCCGGAATCGAGTGTCGTGTCCATGTCATTCCGCCTGCACGAGTTCTTCGCTGCTGACGCTGATCGCCGCGTGCGCCATCGCGGCGATCACGGCCGCGTGCTGGTCGACCACGGGCAGCACGTTCGCGAAGTAGTAGCGCGCGCTTTTCAGCTTGCCGCGATAGAACGCGAGTTCGGCCGGCGTGTCGGCCGTGTCCGGCGCGTCGAGCCGACGCGCGGCGATCGTCGCCGATTCGAGCAGCACCCACGCCGACGTGACGACGCCGAACATCTCGAGAAAACGCGTGTAGAACTGGCTGCTGCGGTGCGTGTGGCCGTCCTGCACGTCGCGCGCGATGTCGTCGAGCGCGGCGGCGATCCGGTCGGCGCCCGTGCGCAGCGCGTCGAACAGCGGGCGCAGCTCCGCATGCGTGCCCGTGTGATGCTGGCGCGCGAGGAACACGTCGAGTTCGTCGCGATAGTACTGGATCAGCCGCGAATGGCGGCCGAAGCCGAGCTTGTCGCGCACGAGGTCCTGCGCCTGGATGTAGTTCGTGCCTTCCCAGATCGACAGGATCTTCACGTCGCGCGCGTTCTGCTCGACGGGGCTCGCGTCGGTGTAGCCGAGCCCGCCGTGCACCTGGATCGCGGTTTCGCAGATCCGCCATGCCTGATCGGAGATGAACGCCTTGCAGACCGGCGTCAGCAGCAGTTGCAGCTTGCGATGGCGCTCGATCTCGGCCGGATCGGCGTCGGGTGTCGCTTCGAGCATCGCCGCGCGTGTCGCGGTCGCGGCGAGCTTGCCGAGCAGGCCGCGGCAGCCGTCGACGCGGCTTTTCATGTCGACCAGCATGCGCTGCACGTCCGCGTGCTCGACGATCGCGACGCGCGCGGCATTCGTGTTCGACGCGCGCTCGATCGGCCGGCCCTGCAGCCGGCGGCCCGCATACTCGACCGCGTGCAGGTATGCGCTCGACGCGACGCCGACGCCGAACATTCCGGTACTCATCCGCGCCTGGTTCATCAGCGGCATCAGCTGCAGCAGGCCGACGTTGCGCCGGCCGCCGAGCAGCCAGCCGCGGGTCGTGCCGTTCGCGCCGAACACGAGGTGCGTGTTCGCGCAGCCCTTGAGCCCCATCTTGCGCGGCAGGCCGATGCAGTCGACATGGTTCGGCTGCAATTCGCCGGTTTCCTCGTCCGGCCAGAAGCGCGGCACGACGAGGCACGACAGCGAGAACGAGTCCGGCGACGCCGTGTCGATGCGGCCGAGCACGAAATACAGCGTGTTCTCGGTCAGCTCGTGCATGCCGGCCGAGATGTAGACCTTCTCGCCGTCGATCGCGTAGATGTCGCGTTCGAGCGGCGTCGCGCGCAGCGCGACCGCGGTGAGGTCGGTGCCGGCCTGCGGCTCGGTCGCGCAGAAGCACGCATCCCAGCGGTACGCCTCGAGCGGCGCGATCAGCGCCTTCTGGTGCGGCGTGCCGTGCATCTGCAGCAGCTTGATCGCGGGGCGCGTGAAGCCGCCGTACGTCATGAACGACGGGTTCGCGCCCATGAACATCTCGTAGATCATCTGCGTGACGATCGGCGGCAGCCCGTGCGCGGTGCCGAACAGCGTGTTCGACCATTCGTCGCGAAACCGCGCCCACAACGCGTGGAAATGCGACGGAATGCGCACCTGGCCGTCGTCGAGCAGCGTGCAGCCTTCGACGTCGGCCTGCTGGTAGCTGCGGCCGAGGTCGAGCGCGAAGTCGCGCGCGCGTTCGAGCAGCGCGTCGATCGATGCGCGGTCGTGGGTGCCGTACAGGCCGTGTTCCGCCAGGAACTGCTTGTCGGCTTCGAACAGTTCCCACAGAAAGAAGCGCAGTTCGCGCAGGCTGACCTTGTAGGCGCTCATCATGCGTCTCCTTCGATATCGAGTGCGGCATCGAGGCCGCCGGCGAGGTCGACGACGGCCGCCGCCGCCGCGCCATGCAGTGCCGTGTCCCACACGAGCACCGAGCGGCGCTCGCCTTCGTCGAGCGCGCCGGCGAGCCGGATCAGCGCGGCCGCCGATTCGGCCGACGACAGGTGGCCCGAGCCGTCGTGCTGAATCCGCGCGCCGACCGGGATCGACGCGGCGTCGGCCACGCGCGCCGCGAAGCCGGGATCGAAGCCGGGAGGCACGCACCAGTCGATCTGATCGGCGCGCAGCCCGGCCATGTCCAGCGCGCGGCGGATCGCGCGCGCGGCGACCGGCGCGAGCGTGTCGCGCAGCGCGCCCGGCGCGTCGGCCCACGGATCGGCGATCGACGGCCCGAACTCGAGCGCGACGGACCGCACGCCGCCCCAGTCGGCCGGCTCGGGCGCCGGGCCCGCGCGCGACACGAGCAGCGCGGCGGCCGCGTCGCCGTAGCCGACCAGGTCGCCGAACTGGCGGAAGAACGGGTAGAGCCACTTGTCGCTGAGGATCACGAGCGCCTGGTCGCCTTCGTCGAGCAGCCCGTCGAGCAGCATCAGCGCCGAATACCAGCCGAGCGTGCCGTTCTGGCCGAGCGCGAACGGCGTCACGCGTTGCAGGCCGAGTTCGTACTGCATGCGGCCGACGACCGAGTCGCCGATGCCTTCGTTGAGCGCGCAGCTCGCGACGATCACGTGGGTCGTGCGGGCCAGTTGCCCGGAACCGAGCTGGTCGCGCAGGTCGAGCGCGGCATCGGCGGCGAGATCGGCGAGGCTGCGCCCGGGCGGCGCGACCCGCAGCGCGGGGCGGCCGCCCGGCGCGAGGCGCGTGCCTTCCTCGGGCGTCAGCGCGCCCATCCCGCGCGGCCGCGCGAAGCGCGCCTGCGGCAGCAGCAGGTGCCGGTAGCCGGGATGGCGCTCCTGTGCCTGGATCGCGCTGAACACGACGGCGGGCGGCAGCACCACGACGCCGCCGGACAGGGCGAGCGTGCCGGGCGCGGCGACGCGGCGCGCGCCGAGGCAGGTTTCTTCGAGCGTCGACAGGGTCATGCGGCGGTCTCCTCGTTCGTGCGCGCGAACGCGTCGCGATACTGGTTTTTCAGCGCGGGGCGGTCGATCTTGCCGTTCGGGTTGCGCGGCAGCGCCGGCAGCGGCTCGACGACGAGCGGGCTCATGTAGGTCGGCAATGCGTCGCGGCACGCGCGTGCGATGTCGGCGCGGCACGCGTCGGCGTCGAGCGTCGACACGACGCATGCGGCGATCGCCTCGCCGAGCGACGCGTGCGGCACGCCGAACACCGCCGCCTCGCGGATGTGGGGCAGCGCGAACAGCACGTCCTCGACTTCGGTCGGGCTCACGCGGTAGCCGGAGGTCTTGATCATGTCGTCGCCGCGCGCGACGAAATACAGGTAGCCGTCGGCGTCGCGCCGCACGATGTCGCCGGACCACACCGCGACGTCGGGGCGCGGGATCTCGCCGTGCCGGCGCGGCAGCGGGCGAAAGCGCTGCGCGGTCAGCTCGGGCCGGTTCCAGTAGCCGAGCGTGACGAACGCGCCGCGATGCACGAGTTCGCCGGGCTCGTCGGCCGCGCATTCGCTGCCGTCCGCACGCAGCACGAGGATCTCGGCGTTCGGCACGGCCTTCCCGATCGACGTCGGGCGCAACGCCGCGTCGGCCGGCGGCAGGTACGTCGAACGGAACGCTTCGGTCAATCCGTACATCAGGTACGGCGCGGCGTGCGTGAACAGCGCCTGCAGGCGGTGCAGCAGCGGCGTCGCGAGATGGCCGCCGGTGTTCGCGAAGCGGCGGATTCGCGTGCGCGCCGTATCGCTCCAGCCGGCCGACGCGAGCTGCATCCACAGCGGCGGCACGCCTGTGATCGACGTCACGCCGAACGCGTCGCAATGGCGAGGCACTTCGGCCGGCTGCAGGAAGTCGAGCGGCGTGTAGCACGCGCCGGACGCCAGCGCGGTCGTGAGCTGGCTCAGGCCCGCGTCGAAGCTGAGCGGCAGCACACCGAGCACGACGTCGTCGTCGGCCAGCCCCTGGTATGCGGCGACGCTGAACGCGCCCGACACCAGGTTGCGGTGCGATACGACCACGCCTTTGGGCTTGCCGGTCGAGCCGGACGTATAGAGCAGCGCGGCGGGATCGTCGTCGACCGGGCGGCCGGCAGCCAAAGGCGCCAAAGGCGCCGAAGGTGCCGGAGCGCCGGCGTCGGACGCGGCGAACGCATCGGCCAGCTCCTCGATCAGCATCGCGCGGGTGCCGACGAGCGCGGCGAGCGCCGGCAGGCGCTTCAATCGCTGCGCGCCGGTCATGAACAGCGCCGCGCCGCTGTCGGCGACGATGTGTTCGATCTGCGCTTCCTTCAATTGCGGATTGACCGGCACGAAGATCGCGCCGAGTGCGTTGGCCGCGAGCATCGCGACCACGGTTTCGATGCGTTTCGGCGCGTAGATCGCGACGCGCTCGCCGGGCCGCACGCCGCGCGACGCGAGCGCGGCGGCCGCGCGGCGGACCGCGCGCGCGAGCTGTTCGTAGGTCATCGTGCCGCCGCCGTCGGCATACGCGGGATGATGCGGCCAGCGCGCGGCGCCGTGGTCGAGCAGGTCGGCGATGCTGATCAGGGCGTTCATGATCGGCTCCTCTCTCTGGTGGGTCTAGGCGGGCCGCACGTACACGTGCGCGGCTTCGTGGGACAGGAAATGCGCCATCGAGTACGTCCGGTGATAGGCGCCGCAGCGCGCGAACACGGCGATGTCGCCGACCTGCGGCGGCGCGCCCGTATCGTCGCGGCCGATCACGTCCGCGCGGCTGCACGTGCTGCCGGCGTAGATCGTCGGCACGCCGCGCGCGGGCGGTGCAGGCGTGCGGCGCACGAGCGACGGCGCGGCCAGCCGGCGCATCACCGATTCGGTCTGCGCGAGCAGGAACGCATGCGACAGCCCGCCGTCGCAGACGGCGATCGTGCGGTCCGGCCATGTCTTGACCGCGACGACGCGCGTCGCGAACACGCCCGCGTCGGCGAAGATCGCGCGGCCGGATTCGTGCGCGAGCGAGTAGCGGCCGGCCAGCGGGGCGAGCGCGGTCGCATAGCGCTCGAACGCGGCATCGCCCGGGTGATCGTCGGCGAAGCCGCCGCCGAGGCTCAGCGAGCCGAGCGGTGCGCCGTTGGCCGGCGCGAGATCGCGGGCGAGCGCCGCGAGCCGCTCCGGCAGCACGAGCGTGTCGGGCTGCGTCGCGTCCTGGCGGATGAACGAATGCGGGCCGGAGAACACGTGCAGCCCGACGACGGGCAGGCCGGCGGCGGCGAGCGTGCGTACCGCGTCGTGCGCCTCGTTCGGCGTCATCCCGAAGTGGTCGTGCCACAGCGCCCGCGCGTCGTCGCCGGCCAGCGCGCCGGCATTCACGCGCAGCAGTACCGGGCCCGGCGTGCCGCCGCCGGCCGCGGCTTCGCGCGCCAGCGGCACGAAGCGCGCGACCGCGTCCGGGTTGTCGAGCACGAAATGGCAGCGCGACGCGAGCCCGGCACGCATGAACATCTCGTCCATCGACGGGTTGTTCAGGTAGCGCGGCGTCCTGATCCGGCCGATCACCGCGTCGAGTTCGCCGCGGCTCGCGAGTTCGACGCCGTCCTCGTACGCATGGGCACAGCGCGCGAGCATGTCCTGATTCGGGTTCGCCTTCAGCGACACGATCAGCCGCGTGCCGAGCCGCGCCTTCAACGACCGGTAGCGCGCAATCGCGACTTCCGGCTCGTACACGTAGCACGGCGTGCGCAGGTCGGCGATCCACGCGTGGTCGCCGGCGGAGGGAAGCGGGCGTTCAGGCGTCATGGCGGCCCACCGGATGGAGCGTGGCGGCCGCATACGCGCCGCAGTTCGACTGCATCACGCCGAGCACGCGCTGCCCGCGCGCGACCGCGTCGAGCCCGACGTCGGCCAGGTTGATCGGGAAATCCGAGCAGCACGCATGGCCGCGCGCATGGATGTTCTCCGCATACAGTCGCTCGGCCGGCACGCGCATCGCGCGGCACAGCGCGTTCCAGCCCGGCAGGTCGGCGTTGTGCGGCAGCACGAGCTCGTATGCGTCGAGCGCGTGCGGCTCGAGCGCGACCGCCGCGTCGATCGCCTTGCGCGTGTACGGCCACTCCATCATGATCAGGTCGGCCTCGTTCGCGGCGACGGTGTCCGAGCCGCGATGCCATTTCGCGTGCGTCTCGATCGCGATGCCGCCGAGCCGGTTCTTCGTGCTGTTGCGCGCGATCAGCATCGCGGCCGCGCCGTCGCACTGCACGCCCGTCATCTGCCGCATCCGGTAATCTTCGCCGTACACGCGGTCGGACGACACGACGAGCGCCGCGTCGAGTTGCGGATAACGGCGCATCAGCGCGCGAACGGTTTCGATGCCGGCCGCGACCGACACGCAGTTCAGCTGCGCGACCGAGCCGAGCCACAGCGGCTCGATGCCGAGCTGCGCGGCGAGCTCGTGCGGCAGGCTGCGCGGCGCGGGCGGCACGCTGAACTGCTGCGTGTGCACGTGGACGATCGCGCCGATGTCGGACGGATGCACGCGCGCGGTGTCGAGCAGGCGGCCCGCCGCCGCGATCGCGAGATCGGTCTCGCTCGTGTCGAGCGCCATGTGGAAGTAGCGGCTGCCCGACTGCGCGATCGCCGCGGCCCGTTGCGCCGGGTAGTCGCGCTCGGCGGCCCATGCCTCGATGTCGACCGGCGGGCCCGGCAGTTCGTAGGCCACCGCGTCGATGCCGATCCAGAAATCGCGTGATGCCTGGGAGGAGTTCGTCATGGTTCAGTTGAGCGGCATCGCCGCGTAGTCGAGAACATCGAGTTTTTCGAAGGTCGCCTGCACGGTCGGCGTGAGCAGGCCCATCTCGCGGATCGTCGGCACCAGGCGCCGGAAGATCGAGCGGCGGATCGAGCTGGAGACCGGCGACTCGCGCACCATCGCGCTGCATTCGCGCTTCGACAGGCCCATCGGCTCCCAGATGTCGTCCGCGCACAGGTGCTCGTACAGCACGGCCGCGCCTTCGCAGACGAATTCCTCGCGCTCGCGCAGCTCGGTCGAACTCATCTCCGCATACACGCGGCACAGCGTGATCCGGCCGACCGCGAAGTGACGTGCCTCGTCGCGCTGGATCCGCAGGAACAGATCCTTGATGAACGGGTCGGTGCTGTACGCGACGACACTCTGGAAGATCGACAGCGCGATGCCCTCGACGAGCACCTGCATCCCGAGGTTCGTCATGTCGAGCGCGCTGCTCGTGATCGTGTCGTGCAGCAGGCCCTTCAGCGAGCGGCTCATCGGGTAGCTGACGTCGAGTTTCTCGTTGACGAGCTTCGCGTATGCCTCGACGTGGCGCGCTTCGTCCATCATCTGCGCGGCGGCGCACAGGCGTGCGCTCAGCCCATCCTCGGCCGATGCGAGCTTCGATGCGCAGATCAGCGCGGCCTGTTCGCCGTGCAGGATCTGAGACAGCAGCCAGCCCTGCGCGTGATGGCGCACCTCGCGCTTGTCGGCGTCGGACAGCTTGCTCCACAGCTCGGTGCCGTAGATCAGCAGCGTCGGGTCGGGCATGCCGAGCGGATTCGCCGGGTCGAGGTCGTGGCTCCAGTCGACGTCGGTCGCGACGTCCCACTGCGCGGCCTTCGCCTTTTCGTAGAGCCGGTTCAGCGCCTCTTCGCGCAGCGCGTAGTCGTTCGACATCAGGGCGTCGACGGGCATCGACCAGCGGATGTCGGCCGTGTCCTGCATAACGGTGAGCGTGTCAGTCATTTAGGGTCTCCCCGGCCGCGCGGCGGCGCCGGAATGATGGGCGGAATCGGTAAGCGTCGCGGCGGCGGCGCGCGGTGTCGGCGGATGCGGCACGAGGCGGATCGCATACGACGGCCACGGGCCGCGCAGCTGCGCGTCGAACGCATCGGCGAGCCGCGCGGGCCAGATCGCGCAGCACACGCGGTTGTCGCCGGAGAACTCGGCATCGCGCAGGATCCGGTCGCCGATCCACACGACGGGCGCGCCGCGCGCGGCGTCGCGCAGGGCCTCGTCGTACAGGTGCACGCCGAGCAGCACGTGCGGCGCGAGCAGTTCGGCCGGCAGCGCGCCGAAGTACGGCGCGCAGACTTCGATGAACACACGTGCGTCGGGATGCACCGCGTCGCGGATGCGCACGGACACTTCCGCAAGGAATGCGAAATACTGGACGTGGTCGAGGAGCACGCGGCGCTCGCTGCCGGATGCGTCGCCGGCATTGCCGGCGTCGTACGGTTCTCCGGCCGCTTCCGCGAGCGCGGCGCGCGCATAGTCGGCCGGCGTGTCGAGCGGCATCCGGTACGCGCTCGCGGCGACCGCGACGGGCTGCCGCGCATCGCGCTCGATCCGGTAGGTGAAGTGAACGGGCCGCACCATGTCATGCCTCGCTGTCGAGAGAGAACGTCGCGTCCGGCGCGAATGCGACGTCGGCGACCGCGTAATAGCCGTTCAGCGCGAGCGAGCAGACGGCCGCGCGGTGCGGCGTGTCGCCGTCGCGATGCGCGAGCAGCACCGACAGCCACGGATCGCTGCCGAACGCATGGCCGAACAGCCCGTGGCCGTCGGGCAGCAGCGGCGTCTTGCCGACCGACGCGAGCAGCGCGCGGCGCGACGTCGCCGGAAAGAACGGCAGCGCCGCGTGCACGCCGGGGCGGGCCGCGCAGAAGGTGCGGATGTCGCGGCCGAGCCGCACGACCGCGCTGGCCGGCGGCGCGGCGTCCGCGAGCACCGACGGTGCGGCCGGCGACGCTTCGCGGCCGACGTCGATGAGCAGCGTGCACACGCCGAAGCCCGAACGCCCCCACGCGGGGTTGCCGTGCCAGTACGTATAGCCGTGCACGTCGACGTCGACGATCTGCAGCAGCAGCGTGCGCGGCCCGGTTTCGGCCGCGGTGGCGAGCGCGCGGCGCAGCACGTAGCCCCAGCCCGCGCATTCGTACGAGCAGGTCATCCAGTCGGGCGTGTAGTCGTTCGCGCCGGCGAGCGCCTGCGCGAACACGCGATGCTGCGGCGAATCGTTCATCAGCAGCATCGACAGGATCGTCGAGCTGACCACGTAGTCGTCCGCGCCGACCGCGCCGCACAGCCGCTCGCGTTCGGCGCACGCGAGCGCGCCGATCGCGCGGGCCGTGTCGTCGAGCGGCACGGCCGCGCCGTCGCGCGCCGGCGCGACGCGCCGGTACGCGAGCGCCTGCACGGTCAGCGCGATCGCCGGGGCCGCTGGGGCCACCGGGAGCGGCTCGGCGGCAGCGGCCGCCACGGTCGCAAGGGGCGCGAGCATCGTCGTGTCAGGCGGCGTGCTGCTGGCGGCGCAGTTGCGCGTCGAGCTGCTGCAGCGTCGTGTACTGCGTGATGTTCAGCGCTTCCGGGTCGATCGAACCGTAGAGCTGTTCGCAGAACACGATCAGCTCGACGATGTTCAGCGAATCGATGCCGAGTTCGCCGATGCCGGCGTCGGTGTCGACGGTCTCGACATTGAGGATCTTCGCGACTTCGCGGGACAGGATGTCGAGCGCGTCGGCCGGAACGTTCTGGGTCGTCATGAGAGGAGCTCCTGGTAATGAAGTGGGTTGATCGGGATCGATCGGCCTGTCGCGTGGGTCAACTGCCGGCTTCGCAGCGCAGGCTCTTGCGAAGCTCGTGATAACAACGGTACGAACTGCCTTCCATCTTCGAAAACGCCAGCAGGTCGCGCTGGTCGTCGAACGTCGCGACCCGGCCGTCGCGCACGAGCGCCGTCAGGAACTCGTTCGACAGCAGCTTGATCGCGAGCACGCGCTGCACCTTGCCGAAGCTGTAGTGCGCGTCGTCGGTCTGGTTGCGCGCGGCGTCCGCGATGAAGCGGTGGACGGCGCGCGCGTCGGCGTCGAGCTCGACGCGGCCGGTTTGCGCGAGCCATTCGACGTGCGCCATCAGCGCGCGGACGAAGTAGGGGCGCACGACGGTCAGGTACTTGTTGAACACGGTCGGGCCGCCGATCCGCAGGCGATCCTCGGCGCTCACGCGCACCTGGCCGCCGACGTTCGCGAGCTGCAGGTTGCCCGCCAGGAACGGCGCGCCGCAGGTCGTGCGCGCGAGCTTGCGGTATTCGTCGGGCCACACGAGGTACGCGGCCGGGAACATCACGCCCGGCAACCGCGCGGCGACGACCGCCATGCAGTCGCGATGCGCTTCGATGCCCCACACCTTGTCGACGGTGAGCGCAAGGCCGTGATCGTCGCTGCGCACGACCGTGCGCCAGGCGGCGAGGGTCGGGCCGCCGCCGTCGCTCATCAGGAACGCGAAGTTGTGGCCGCTGTCGATGCAGTCGCATGCGCGACGGTTCTGGTCGTCGGAGAAGAACAGCCCGAACATGATGCGGATGAACGCGCGCATGAACGGCTTGAACAGGTGGTGAAACCCTTCGCGTTCGATCTGGCCGAGCAGCGCTTCCGTGAGCGGCGCCTCGTCGTGCCGCAGCGGCGTCGATGCGGACGAATCGGGCAGCACGTCCGGCGTGGCGGCGCGCAGCGCGATCACCATCTCGCTGTCGAGCAGCCGCACGGCGGCCGCCTCGACGAGCCGGGCGGCCGCGCGCGGCGGCGTGCCGATGGTGCCGATCGAGTCGAGGTGGCGCAGCACCGGATACGCGGCCTGGTCGGCCACGCGCAGCAGCAGCGGTGCGGGCAGGTCGACGGACGAAGCGGGGGCGGAAAGCGTGGACATGGGGCGGGGTTCCTGTCAGAAGCGCACGCGCACGGCGGCGTCGATACGGGTGCCGAGACCGACCATCCGGTACTCGGAGTTGCTGTCGGAGAACGCGCGGGTGAGCGCGACATCGACGCTCACGCGCTTGTTCACGTCGGCGACGACCTGGGCGATCGCGAGCAGGCCCTTGTCCTGCGGCGAATAGACGCCGCGCAGCGAATACTCGACGCGGCCGATCTTCTTGCCGAGCCGCGCGAACAGGTAGTCGCGCAGGTTGCCGTCCGCGCTCACGAAATCGGCGGTGCCGCCGAGGCCGGCCAGCGCGGGGCCGGGCGCGACGGGCAGCAGCGCGTTGTTCGCGCGCACCGCGCCGACCATCCGGCGCCACTGGTTCGCGTCGTAACGCGCCTCGTCGTGCGACCACTCGACGATCAGCGACAGGTTGCCGGGCAATGCGCTCTGCATGCCGACCGCGCTGCGCCACATGACCTGGCGGTCGTTGCGGCGATCGACGGCGTCGTAGGCGGCCGGCGAATCGAGCGGCGTGCCGTTCGCGATGAAGGCCGGCAGCGGCCGTGTCGTGCCGCGTTCGAGCCATGCGCTCGCATAGACGGTGTTCGAGCGCGCGACGTCGAACGACAGCGTCGCGCCCGCGCCGCCGCGGCCCGCATGACGTCCGGCGAGCAGCGCGGCCGAGCCGCCCGACCAGTTGTACGCGCCGCGCACGAGCTGCGTCGCGCCCTGCACGTCGCGGTTGTCGACGTCGTTGCGCAGCGTGCGGTTCTCGCCGGCGATGAACTGCAGCGTGGCCTGTTCGCCGGCCCACTTCGCTTCGACGAGCGGCGTGCCTTCGACGTCGCCGTAGCGGTCGTAGATGTCGGCCGTCGCGGCCCGCTTCTGGAAGAAGCCGAGCGGGAAGAACGCCTGCGACGTGTCGAGCGGGTCGATCCGCTTGCCGGCGGTGAGCGTGATGCCGTTGTCGAATGCGTAGCGCACGCCGGCCTCGTTGAAGCGGGTGGCCTGCGCGCCGAGCGAATGGTTGCTCGCGACGGCGCGCGCGTTCAGGAACAGGTTCTCGCCGTCGATGCGCGCGAGCAGGCCCGCTTCCTGCTGGTTGCGCGGCTGGTCGCCGATCAGGCTGCCGAGCAGCGCATGGCCGTCCATGCTGTCGACCGAGCGTGCGTAGGCGATGCCGTTCAGCGTGCTCAACTGTTCCATCAGCGATTCTCCGTGCGCGAGCGTGCAGCCGAGCGCGAGCGGAACGGCGAGGACGACGCCGCGCCGGAGGCGGCCGGACGGGGGGCGAGGGCGGTCACGAAGGGCGTCGGCATGGGCGTCGTGGTCACTGGCCATCGGCAAGCGTGTCGGGGTTGAACCAGCCCGACGGAATCTTGCGCGGCTGGCCGTCGAGGATGTCGACGACGCTCGCGCGCTGCTTCTCGATCTCGTTGCGATAGGTGATCTTGCGGATCACCTTGCGCCCGTTCGCATCGACCGGCGCGGAGAAATCGGCGCTGCGGAACAGCAGGCCGCTCGCGAGGAAGAACTGCGCGCGCACCGGCACGTCGGTGTCGGGCGTGACCCACAGCTTGATCGTCGGGTAGACGTTGTCGGGATCGGTCGCGGTCAGGTCGAGCTCGGTGGCCGGCTTGCCGGCGATCGTCGTCGCGCCGGGCGCGGCCGACGCGCGATAACTGTCCGCCCAGTGCGTGCGCGTGATGTCGCTGATCACGACCTCGCCCTGCAGCCGCTGCATCCCGTTGATGCGTACCGCGCTGCGCGTGTTCGGCACGTAGAACCAGTGGCCGCGCGTCGTCGCGAGATACTTCTGGCCGTCGTTCTCGCCGCTGCGCGTCAGCGCGAGCGTGTCGCCGTTGCCGCGCGTGTAGACGAGATAGCGCGTCGCGTCGCCGGATTGTCCGCCGACCTCGTTCGTGATCTGGATGTTCGTCTGCGTATCGGCGGCCGTGCTGCGGTACGCGTCGGCACGGGCGAGCATGGTCTGGGCCGCCGGTGCGTCGGCTGCGTGGGCGAGCGGCGCGCACGCGACGAGCGCGGCGACCATCAGGCGAATGCGGTTCATGGGGCGAGTCCTTCGAGGATGTTGCGTTTGGCGAGCCCGAGCGTCGCGAGCAGCGCGGCGGCCACGCCGAGCACGACGAACGCGCCTTCGACGGCGGCCATGGCGGCCGGCGAAACCGTGAATTCGAGCAGGATCGGCTTCACGCGGCCGGGCGGCGCGGGCAAGTGGATCTGCGCATGGTTGAGCGCGACCATCGTCAGCAGCGCCGCCGCGATGCCGGCGGCCGCGCCGAGCAGGCCGAGGAACGCGGTCTCCTGGATCAGCACGCCGCGCACCGTCGCGGCCGGCACGCCGAGCGCGCGCAGGGTCGAGATCTCGCGGCGGCGCTCGACGATGCTCATCAGGATCCAGTTGCTCATCGACAGCAGGATCGTCACGCACAGGATCGCGCCGAACACCGAGAACTGGTTCTTGTACAGCGCGACGACCTGGTGATAGAGCGACACGAGCTGGTCCCAGGTCTTCACGTCGAGCGCGGGCAGCGCGGCGCGCAGCGTCGCGGCGGCGGCCGGCGTGCGCGCCGTGTCCGACAGGAACACCGCGATGCGCGATGCGCGGTCGGTGCGCAGCAGTGCCTGCGCGGCCGCGAACGTCACGTTGACGATCCGTTCGTCGACGTCCTTGTTGCCCGTGCTCATCACGCCGACGATCTGCGCGTCGGTCGCGTTGATGCCGCCGTGCGCGGTCGAGGCCATCAGCTGCACGACCGAGCCGACGTGCACGCCGAGCTTGCGCGCGAGTTCGGCGCCGACGACGACTTCGGTGCCGGCATTCGTGGGCGACAGGTAGCGGCCCGACAGCACCGTGTGATAGTCGAAGAAGCCGGGCGGCTCGCGGTTCGGCTCGATGCCTTCGCCGACGAAGCCGTAGCTGAGATCGCCGTTCGAGATCAGCCCGTCGAAGTCGATGCCGCGCGCGGTGGTGGCGACGCCGTGCAGAGCGGCGACGGCGCGCGCGGCGGTTGCCTGCTCGTCGGCGGTCAGCCCGTACTGCAGCGGCCGTTCGCCGATCAGGTCGAGATAACCGTGGTGCAGCACCTGCACGTGGCCGACGCCGCTGTCGATCGAGCCTTCGCGCACCGCGTCGAAGGTCGCGATCACGTAGCCGAGCGCGAGGCTCGACGCGAACGCGGCGACGCCGATCATCGCCATCGTCAGCACGGTGCGGCGCTTGTTGCGCCAGAGGTTACGCCACGCAAACGTCGACCAGTTCACGATTCACTCCCGGTACGCCGTCGCGCATCTCGATGCGGCGCGGCAGGTGCGCGCACAGACGATCGTCGTGCGACGCAATCAGAAAGGCGGTGCCCAGCGTGCGGTTGGTGTCGAGGATCAGCTCGGCCACCGCGCGCGCGTTGGTGCTGTCGAGGCTGGCGGTCGGCTCGTCCGCGATCACGATCGCCGGCTCCTTGGCGAGCGCGCGCGCCAGCGCGACCCGTTGCTGCTCGCCGCCGGACAGCTCGCCGGGGCGGTGGCGTTCGCGCGCGGCGAGCCCCACCGCGTCGAGCATCGCGCGGGCCCGCTCGCGGCGCGTGCGCGGCGTGCCCCACGCGAAGCAGCCGAGCTCGACGTTTTCGAGCGCGGACATCACCGGAATCAGGTTGAACTGCTGGAACACGAAGCCGATGCGCTCGCGGCGGATCCGTTCGAGCGTGTCCGGTGCGTCGTCGATCCGACGGCCTTCGAGCCAGCGTTCGCCGCTGCTCGGCACGTCGAGAAAGCCGGCCAGGTTGAGCAGCGTGCTCTTGCCGCTGCCCGACGGGCCGACGAGCGCGACGACGTCGCGCCGGCCGATCGAGATCGTCGCGTCGCGCACCGCGACGACGCGGCCCGCGCCCTCGTACACGCGCGTGACGTCGCGCAGCTCGAGCACCGGCGTGAGCGGGGCGGCCGTCATGCGTACGCTCCCTGGCCGGCTTCGACCGCCGCCGCCGCGTGGATGACCGGCAGCGCGCCGTTCGCATAGAGGTCGCGGCATTTCAGGCGCTGCAGCTTGCCGCTCGTGGTGCGCGGCAACGAGCCGGGCTCGACGAAGCACAGATCCTGCGCGGCGAAGCCGATGCGCGATGCGAGCAGCTGCTGGCACTCGGCACGCGTCTGCGGTGTCGCGTCGGCGGGCCGCGCCTCGATCGCGACGACCAGCCGCTCGGTGCCCGTCTCGGGGTCGGGCAGCCCGAACGCGATGCACGTGCTCTTGCGCAGCGTGCGATGCGATGCCAGCGCTTCCTCGATGTCGTGCGGGAAGTAGTTGCTGCCGCGGATGATGATGACTTCCTTCTTGCGCCCGAGGATATGGAGCTGGCCGTCCGCGACGTAGCCGATGTCGCCGGTGCGGAACCAGCCGTCGGCCGTCAGCGGCGCGGCGATCGAGCCGTCGTCGGGATTCAGGTAGCCGAGCATCACCGACGTGCCGCGAATCGCGACTTCGCCGACGGCGCGGTTCGCGAGCGCGTGGTCGCCGTCGTCGAGGATGCGGAAGGCCATGCCGTCGATCGGCGTGCCCATCGCGAGCACGGTTTCGGTCTCGGTGTCGGCGCCATCGTTCGCGGCGGCCGGTTGCGCGTCGCGGCGCTCGATCAGCGCGCGCCGGTCGAGCGTGTCGGCGATCACGTACGGTGCGCCGTCCACCGTGCCTTCATGCCACGCACGATGCATCGACACCGCGAGCGTCGATTCGGCCATCCCGTAGCATGGCTGCAGCGCCGATGCCGCGAGGCCGTACGGCGCGAACGTCGCGGCGAAGTCGCGCAGCGTCGTGTCGTCCACGCGTTCGCCGCCGATGAAGATGTTGCGGCATGCGGACAGGTCGACGCCTTCCATCGCGGCGGCATTGAAGCGGCGCACGCAGTAGCGCAGCGCGAAGGTCGGCACCGACGTCGTGGTCGCGCGCGCCGACGCGATGCGTTTCAGCCAGCCGAGCGGATTCCGGATGAAGCTGTTCGGCTGCATCATCAGCAGCGGCGCGCGGTAATGCAGGTTCGACAGCAGCGTGAGCAACCCCATGTCGTGATAGAGCGGCAGCCACGAGGCGGTGCCGTCACCGGCCGCGATGTCGAAGCGGACCGACCCGCCGATGCCGAGCACGTTCGCGATCACGTTCTCATGGCTGAGCACCGCGGCTTTCGGGTGCGACGTCGAGCCCGACGTGAGCTGCACATGGTGCGGGTCGCGGCCGCTTTTCGCGCTGATCAGCGCGCGTGCGCCGGCATCCGCGGCGATCGACAGCGTGTCGAGATCGACCACGCGCGTCGATGCCGCGGGAAACGCGTCGTCGCGCCACGCGGCGGCCTGCGCATCGGCGGCAATGACGAGGCGCGGCCGGTACAGCTCGCACGCGACGTCGATCACTTGCCTGCCGGCGGTGGCGCGACGCGCGGGGACGGGCACGGTGCAGGGCAGCGCGCCCGTCATCACGCAGGCCATCATCGCGACCGCGTGCTCGACCGACGCGGGCAAGGCGAGCATCACCAGGTCGTTCTCGCGCACGTCGAGTTCACGCAGCGCGCCGGCCTGGTGAAACACTGCTTCCGCGAAGCGCCGGTACGTGATGCCTGCCTCGTTGCCGGCCTCGTCGACGAACGTCATGCGATGCGTGGCGCCCGCGACGTCCTCGAGCGATTCGATCAGGCGATGAATGGTGGATGCGCACTTCGTCACGAGAATCTCCCGTTGAGGAACACGGCCGCTCGTGCCACGGTGCCGGCGGCGCCGTTCGTCGAGTGAGGGGGATTCTTGCCGGATCGACATGACGCGACAAACGGAATATTTGCAGGCTATGCATGAGCGGCACGCATCCACTCGGGTCTGCCCCGCACGGATGCATGTGAAGCCGCGCCAGGTGAATGACCGGTACGCATTCGACCGGTCGTCTAGTTCACGATGTGGTGCGCTCATGCGCGGGCGTCATGCAATGCGTTCGGAAAATTCGCTTGTCCGAAGCATCGACTCACAGAAGAATTGCAACCCGGCAGCGCGCCAGCGTCGCCGTGTCATGGCGCCGGGCAGGGTCCGGCTCAAGGAGAGCGTCTTGTCCGTCACCTCATCGCTTGTCGCCCGTCAGAAACCGGTTGCAGACATGAAGAGCCGCCCGAGCGGCGTCGTCTTCTCGCTGAAGCTCGCGGTATACGTCGCGCTCATTGCGCACGGCATGCTGTTCGCGCTGTCGACGTATGTGGTCCTGAAGATCGTCGGGATCCTGCTGATCGGCGCGATGTACGCACACGGCGTCGAGCTGCAGCACCAGGCGCTGCACTACCAGGGGTTCCGGAGCAAGCGGCTCAACATGGTGTTCGGCGTGCTGCTCGGCATGCCGATGCTGGTGTCGTTCCACGCGTACCAGGACAGCCACCTGCGTCATCACCGGCTGCTCGGCACGCCGGAGAACAAGGAGTTCTTCGACTACGGCGACCAGTACGGCGCGAGCCCCGTCGTCAATCTCGGGCTGTGGGCGTGGCGGCTGTCGATGGCCGCGCACTATATCCAGTTCGCGAAGAACGTCGCGAAGCTCGTCGTGCCGGGAGCGCGCTTCGGCGACAACCCGCTCGTGTCGCGCGCGATCCGCCGCGATCACCTGCTGATGGTCGCCGTGATCGCGCTGCTGGCCGGCGTGTCGGTCGCGCTGCATACGTGGTTTGCCGTGTGGGTGTGGGTCGTGCCGCTGGTGTTCGTCGCCGCGCCCGTGCATGCGCTGGTCGAGATGCCCGAGCACTACCGCTGCGACCTGACGAGCACCGATCCGTTCCGCAACACGCGGACGATCGAGAGCAACGCGTTCATGACGTGGTTCACGAACGGCAACAACTATCACGTCGAGCATCACATGATGCCGAACCTGCCGATCGAGCGGCTGCACGATCTGCATGGCGCGATCGGGCCGCGCATCCGCTATTACCACCGCACGTACCGGCAGTTCTATTACGCGCTGCTGCGCGGCAGGCTGTCGCCGCGCACGGTGGACGACGATGCGGACGAGCGTGCGCCCGATGCCGAAGCGGCGGCGCCGGCGTCCACGCAATCGGCATGACCGCGACGGGGCCGGCCGCCCGCGTGCGTGCCGTGCCGGAACGTTGTTCAACGACGGTGACGACGATGCTCTATCCGGAATTATTCAGGTCGCTGGAAGCGGTACGCTGGAACATGGAGAAGGACATTCCGTGGGACAAGTTCGACGCTTCGCTGCTCACCGACGAGCAGGCCGAGACGATCAGGATGAACGCGATCACCGAATGGTCGGCGCTGCCCGCGACGGAAATGTTCCTGCGCGACAACCAGCACGACAGCGACTTTTCCGCGTTCATGAGCGTGTGGTTCTTCGAGGAGCAGAAGCATTCGCTCGTGCTGATGGAATACCTGCGCCGCTTCCGGCCGGAGAGGGTGCCGACCGAAGAGGAACTGCACGCGGTGCGCTTCGAATTCGACCCGGCACCGCCGCTCGAGACGCTGATGCTGCACTTCTGCGGCGAGATCCGCCTGAACCACTGGTACCGCTGCGCGGCCGACTGGCACACCGAGCCGGTCATCAAGCAGATCTACGAGACGATTTCGCGCGATGAAGCGCGCCATGGCGGCGCCTACCTGCGCTACATGAAGAAGGCGCTGAACAACTGCGGTGACGTCGCGCGCGCGGCGTTCGCGAAGATCGGCGTGCTGATGGCGTCGGCGCGCCGCACCGAGAAGCCGCTGCACCCGACCAACCTGCACGTGAACCAGGCGCTGTTCCCGCGCGATACCGTGCAGTCGCGCCTGCCCGATCCGGAATGGCTCGAGCGCTGGCTCGACGAGCAGATCCGGTTCGACGGCGAGTGGGAAAAGAAGGTCGTCGAGCGGATCCTGCACAACCTGTCGATCCTGTTCGAGCGCACGTTCACGACCGCGCAGGAGCTGAACCGCTATCGCCGCGAAGTGACCGCGCGGACGAACCGTGTGGCGGATGGCATGGTGGACGCCATATAGCGGATGCGTGTTCCGCCCGGCATGGGCGGAACCGATTCCGGCCGGCAAGATGACGTGGTGAGCACGGCGTGCCGTATCCGGCCGGCGGGATATTCATTTCCGGACACAATTGGTTCATCAATTTCCTGTTATTGCATGGTTCAATCCAATTTCATGCGTTTAGTATATTTTTATAAACATGAAATTCCGGATTTAAATGGTATTCCGCGTGTATGTTGAGGTGTGTTTTCTTTCCGTAATGCGGCAAATTAATAAATATGTCGGGCGGTTGAAATTGTATTGTAGGCGCGGGCGCGTGATTCCGTTGCGACGTCGGGATGCCCGTCATTGCATCGTTTTTTGCCCGCAATGCGCTGTTTTTGCGGGTATTTTCAGGCCGTTCCAGGCATCATTCCACCCGAATATTTATTTACAAAATCACTACTTCATAATTTTAATGTAAGAATTTCCGTGGTGGCTAAAATCGATAGATAAATACAAGTGTCACGATTGAAAATAAGAATGATCCGCATCCATCCTTCAATATAAAATCGCTTCAGAATCCAAATAGGAGAAACGATTCAGGGGAACGAAAGGCGACTTGCCTGTCGATGGGTGCAACTTTGAGGCGGCGGTATGGCTAATGTGAGATTGGCAAAACGATTGAGAAGTATGCCTTCGCTGGATTTCCTGAGAGGCTTCGAATGCGCGGCGCGTCATTTGAGCTTTACACGCGCCGGGCAGGAACTGAACGTCACGCAATCTGCCGTGAGTCGGCAGGTCAAGGCACTCGAGGAGCAACTCCGGATCGAGCTCTTTCACCGGCACATTCGATCCCTGACGCTGACCGACAAGGGACGGGAGCTGTACGACGCGATCTCGTTCGCGTTGTCCGACCTGGAATCGGTGATCGGCAAGCTGTCGTCGAGCGTGGGACAGCGCGCGATCTCGTTGTCGACGACCGTATCGTTCGCGGCGCTGTGGCTGATTCCGCGCCTCGGTTCGTTCCGCGCAAGCTACCCCGACATCGACGTGCGCGTATCGGCAACGAGCGAAATTGAAGATCTTAAACGCAAACGTTTGCACCTGGCCGTACGATATGCGGGGCCGTATACGTCGACGGACGATACGGACGTGCTGTTTCGCGAGCGCGTCGTGGCGGTCTGCAGCCCGAGCCTGATGGCGACGGCGGGCGATGCGGCGTCGATGAAGCCGGAGGACCTTGAAAAGCACGTGCTGCTGCATCTCGACGATCCGCGCTGCGAATGGCCGTGGCACGGGTGGAGCCATCTGCTGAAGGAACTCGGTGTGCCGCGCCTGCGGCCCGCCGGCGCGCTGCATTTCAGCCAGTATGACCAGCTGGTGCAGGCGGCGGTCGACGGGCACGGCATCGCGATCGGGCGGCGGCCGCTGGTCGACGGGCTGCTGAAGCAGGGCCGGCTCGTCGAGCTGTTCGCGCACTGCACGGTCGCATCGGGCAGTTACGTGCTGGTGCAGAACCCGGATGCGTGCAACGAGTTCGACATCGCGGTGCTGACCAACTGGCTGCTCGAACAGGCGCGCCATCCGCTCGCGTCGGGCCAGGAAGCGGCCGGCAGCAACGTGCTGCCGATGTATCGCGTCGGATAGGACGGCAGGCGGCGTGCCGTCGCGCGCGACACCGGTGCGATCGACGCGCGATGCGGTGACGAGCGGCGTCGTGCCGCCGAACAGCGACCCCGCACGTTGAAGCCGATCGCGAGCCTGTGCGTGCTTGCCATACGGGGGACAACGGGCGGTCGCGGCAGCCCGTGGTACCTGGTGAAATCGATCGTACCGATCGCCGCACGTCCGGCGACGTTCACGATCACGTCGTTGCCTTCCGTCGCGATCCGCCCGTCGTTAAAAAACGGTCGCGCAGCGCGCGCGGCATCGACGAAAAAAAGCGCGCGGCCGCGAGGCACGCGCGCAAACTCGGAGATCGTTCGCCGGTGGCGAGTCAGTTGCCGTTCGACGCGACGGTGTTGGCTGCGCCCGTGCAATCCTTCTGATACTCGTTCATCAGACGCGCCTGCGCCGAATCGATATCGTCCGGATAGCTGCTCTCGTCGCCCGACGACGGGTTGTAGCCGACGGATTCCAGTTCGTTCAGCTCGTTGATCAATTGCTGATGGGAGACCGGGCCGTGCGTATGCACGAACGGATAGTCGTGGCATTGCGCCGGCGTGAGCGTCGGTGCGGCATGCGCGGCGAAGCTCATCGCGAGCAGCGCGGAACAGGCGAGGTAACGGGCGGGATGTTTCATCTTCGACTCCTGGGAAGCGTTGGGAACCGGCCGTACGGTGGATTGCCAGCGTCGACCTCACGACACAGGTTAGGTACCGCGGACTATCGAAACGGCCGCGCGAAGATGAAACTAGTTTTATCCGGACCGACCGCGCGCGGAAGCGAACGTCGTCGTACGCATCGAACCTTAAAGAAACCTTCATGCACGCGCGACCGAACGGTTAGCCGTGCGGGCGTATCGTCGAACCCGTGATCAATCGACGCTGCGCATGGCGCGGCCTGCATCGGGGTAATGCAATGAAAGAGACCGTCAGGATGGCCGCGCTCGTCGCGCTGATATGCGCACCGCTGCTGGCGTTCGCGAAGGTGCAGGGAACGGGGCTCGCGATTGCCGACGTGACGCTCGCACACGAGAAGGCCGAGCGCATGCAGCGTGTGGAGGACGCGGCACATCGCGTCGCTTCGCATCGCGTCGACCAACCCGGCGTGGAGCCGCACCGAAGCTGATGCGCGATTCTTTACCGATACCTTTCTAAGCGATCGGTCGCGACCGTCCGTGCGCGACAGCGAAGGGCCGTGCGGCATCCTGTCGCAACAACGCGCGCCGGTAACGCCGGCGGGCGTTGCCGCCGTAGATGAAACTTTCTTCATGAAGTCGACGCGCACGATTTACACGCGCGCGTGTAGTCTCCATCCGAACGCGCTCGCCCTTCGGGTGTCGAAGCGCGTGCGTCCCTTCGCTGAAGACGAGAATCGTAAATGGCATCATCAGTTTCCCCCGGTAACACGCCGGCCCTGCCCGACAGGCTGGCCAGGAGCGGTACGGCCATGGCGCACGTACTGACGATCGAAGACGACGAAATCACCGCAAACGAAATAGTCAGGGAGCTGCAAGGGCGCGGCTTCACGGTCGAATGGGTGGCGAACGGCCGCGACGGCATGGCCCGCGCGCTCGGCAACGAGTTCGACGTGATCACGCTCGACCGCATGCTGCCGGTCGTCGACGGCCTCACGATCCTGACCACGATGCGCAGCGTCGGCGTGCGCACCCCGGTGCTGATGCTGAGCGCGCTCGGCGATGTCGACGAACGCGTGCGCGGCCTGCGTGCGGGCGGCGACGACTACCTGACCAAACCGTTCGATCCCGAGGAAATGGCGGCGCGCCTGGAGGTCCTGCTGCGCCGGAGCCAGACCGCGCCGGCGCCGTTCGCCACGACGCTGACCGTCGGCCCGCTCAGGCTCGACCTGATCTCGCGCAAGGTGTTTCGCGACGGCGATGAAATCGCGCTGCTGCCGACCGAATACCGCGTGCTCGAATACATGATGCGCAATGCCGGCCAGACCATCACGCGCACGATGCTGTTCGAGGCCGTATGGGGCTATCACTTCGATCCCGGCACCAACCTGATCGAAGTGCACATGGGCCGGTTGCGCAAGAAGATCGATCCGCCCGATGCGAAGCAGATGATCCAGACGGTACGCGGCGCGGGCTACATCCTTGGCTGAGTTCGCGACCTTGACGTCCTCGACGGATCATGTCCCGCCGGCGCCGAAGCGTCGCTGGTATTCCAGCACGTTCCGGCTCGTGTCGGTCTATGCGGTGACGTTTTCCATTTCGGTGATGCTGCTGCTCGGCTTCATCGCATCGATCATCACGCACGACATGGAGCGCGAAACCGACGTGGTGATCGACTGGCAGATGATCTACTTCGATTCGCTCCAGGACAACCAGCTTGCCGCGGCCATCCAGCACCGGATCGAACACGAGCGGATGCACACCAACTACTACGGACTTTTCACGGCCGACGGCAGGCATGTCGCCGGCGACGTGCTGGCGATGCCCGACGGCATCCGGCCGGATCGCAACGGCGTGACGCTCGACCACACGATGACGATCGCAGGCGACCAGGTGCCGCCGGTCGTCCGCACGATGGCGGAGCGGCGCGCCAACGGCGACGTGCTGGTGCTCGGGCGCGACCTGACGCACATCCTGCGGATTCGCGCGGCGATCATCCAGGCGCTGGTCGGCGGCGGCCTGTTCTGCCTGGGCGCGGGCGTCGTCGGCGGCCTGATTCTCAGCGTGCGGCAGATGCGGCGCCTGAAGGAAGTCCGGCGCATCACGCAGCGCATCGCGCAGGGCGACCTCGGGCAGCGGCTGCCGATCGGCGGGCACGACGAGATCGACCTGCTGTCGCATCTGGTCAATCACATGCTCGAGGAAGTCGAGCGCCTGATGAACGAGGTGAAGGGCGTCTGCGACGGCATCGCGCACGACCTGCGTACGCCGCTCGCGCACGTGCATACGCTGCTTGCGCATGCGGCGGAGCGCGCGGACGGGCTCGACGATGCCGCGCTGGCGACGCTCGTCGCCCGCGCACGCAACGAGACCGACGTGCTGCTCAGCCGGTTTCGCGCGATGCTGCGCATCGCCGAAATCGGGTCGCTGCAGCGGCGCGGCGGGTTCGCCGAGCTCGCGCTGGAAGATCTCGTCACGGACGTCGGGCAACTGTTCGAGCCGCTCGCCGACAGCCGTGCCATCCATTTCGTCGTGCTGGTCGAACCGGTCGCGCGGATTCACGGCGATCGCGCGCTGCTGTTCGAGGCGCTCACGAACCTGCTCGACAACGCGCTCAAGTACACGACCTCGGGCGACACCGTGCGCCTCGAACTTCACGATACGCCGTCCGGTCCGCGCATCGACGTGGTCGACAACGGCCCGGGTATCGCGCCGAACGAGCGCGAGGCCGTGCTGCAGCATCGTTACCGCAGCCGTCGCACCGGGCACCTCGCCGGGGCGGGGCTCGGCCTGAGCATCGTGTCGACGGTCGTCAACGTGCACGATTTCACGCTGCGCATCGGCAATGCCGAGCCGGGCACGCGCGTGACGATCGAATGCTGGCCGAGGTCGCTCGGATGACGGTCGTTCGGATCCGGCTGCACGTGCACGCGCATTGCCGCCGCGAAGGGGGCTGACGATGCGCGTGCTGCTCGTGACTTCGCCGCACCCGGAAGCGGCGTGGCTGCACAAGGCGCTGCAGGAGAGCGGGCACAGCCTGCAGCGTGCGGACGATCTGCGCGACGGGTTGTTCCTCGCGTCGCAGGAGACGTTCGACGCGATCGTCGCGACCGCGTTCGAGCCGGGCAGCGATGCCGCGCTGATCGCGATGCTGCCGCGTTTCGTCGCCGATGGCGGCGGCGCGGCACTGGTGGTGCTGATCGGCCAGGCGTCGGCGCGCGAGCGCATCCGCGTGCTGCACGCAGGTGCCGATGCGTGTTTCGGCGCGCCGTATTCGTTCATCGAGTTGCACGAGCGCCTGCAGGCGTTGCAGCGGCTGGCCGGGCCGCGCGACACGGAAGGCCCGGTCGCGGCGGTGTCCATGCTGGAAACGCTCGCGCGCGAACTCAAGGACGGCAAGCTGCGCCTCGCCGTGACGCGGCGCGAATGCCTGCTGCTCGAATGCCTGATGCGCCACCCGAACGCGCCGGTGCCGCGCGACCAGTTGATCCGGTATGTGTGGCAGGACAAGGACGATGTCGACCCTTCGAGCGTCAATCTCGTGGTGTCGCGGCTGCGCCGCAAGCTCGCGCGGCATCTGCCCGATGTCCGGATCGATACGGTGAGCCGCTACGGTTACCAGGTGACGCTGCCGGACGCATAGCCGCGCGGCCCGGGCCGGCCCCCTGTACGAACGGGCGCGTTGCCGATGGCAGCGCGCCCGTCGTGCGTTTACGAGCCGAAGAACGGCACACAGAAATCGGGCGGGCCGACACAATCGCCGGGGCCGTCGGGTTGCGCGCCGGCGCAGCCGGACAGCATCACGCCGGCCGCGATCGCGACGAGCGCGACACGGGCGGAACGAACGAGCAAGGGACGAAGCTTCATGAATGACGGGTGATGCGAGGGGTGGGCGGCGCGCGCCGGGCAGCACGCCCGGCCGCATGGCGGTGCGCATCAATGCGAATAGAGCGTGGAGTCGAGGTACTTGATCTGCCCGTCCTGTTCGGCGTGCACGAGTTCGGCGTAGACCTCGGCACGCGTCTTCTCGTGGATCGGCTGTCCGTACGGCGGCACCCACTGGCCGGCCGCCTGCGCGCCGGGCACGCCGTCCTTGGTGGCGGCCGGCGTCATCTGCGTCGCCGGGGTACTCGTCTGCGCGAATGCGGGAACGGACAGCGCGGCACACGCGGCGAGCAGCGTGGAAGCGACGATCGAGATGGTTTTCATGTTCGGAATCCTCATGATGATTGACTGGATCATCCCCGGTGCGGCCAGTCGATGCCGCGCATCGGGTTGAGGACAAGCATAGGGGAGCGGCGCTATCGGATCGGCATACGCAACGTGAAAAGAAATTCATGCGCGGGTGCGTTCCGCACGGACATGAATGCGGTGTATCGCGAGGATGAAGAAGGTTTCATTTTTCGGGCCGTTTCGATAACGGCGCTGTCATGCCCGCTGCCTAAATTGTGCGCCATCGCATCGCGGCCGGGTCGGCCGTTCCACACCGGCCGGCGATGCGAGAAGACCGATCCACTCTAGCGAAACCATCATGAAGAAACTTCTGGCAATCCCGGCAGCGGTTGCGTGCCTGCTTGCGGGCGCGGCGCATGCGCAGAGCAGCGTCACGCTGTACGGCACGATCGACGCGGGCCTGGACTACATCAGCAACCAGAAATCGGCGGCCGGCGCGGGGCCCGCTTACGGCGTGCAGAGCGGCAACGTCAGCACGTCGCGCTGGGGGCTGCGCGGCAACGAGGATCTCGGCGGCGGCCTGGCCGCCGTGTTCACCCTCGAGAACGGCTTCAACGTCGCGAACGGCAAGTTCGGCAACGGCGGCGACGAGTTCGGCCGTCAGGCCTGGGTCGGCCTCGCGAGCCGCCAATGGGGCACTGTGACGCTCGGCCGGCAATACGATTTCCTGGTGGACTTCGTCGCGCCGCTGTCGGCGACGGGCTCGGGATTCGGCGGCAACCTCGCCGATCACCCTTACGACAACGACAACCTCGCCAACGACACGCGGATGAACAACGCGGTGAAGTTCCGCAGTGCAGACTATGGCGGCTTCACGTTCGGCGGCGCGTACGGTTTCAGCAACCAAGGCGGCGGGTTCAGCAACAACAACGCGTACAGCGTCGGCGCGCAGTATGTGAACGGCCCGGTCGACCTGGCCGTTGCCTACCTGCAATCGAACCAGCCGGGCGGCGTGAATGCGCCGCAGAACACCGGCGGCTCGCTCAGCAGTTCGGACGGCGATGCGATGCTCGTGGGCGGCCGCTGGCGCACGTTCGGCGCCGGCGCGCACTATGCGTTCGATCATGCGACGATCGGCTTCGTCTATTCGAGAACGATCCTGAACGACCCGCGCGAACTGTCGCAGGGCGGCGCGTACGGCACCGTGAACGGCCAGTTGCTGACCTTCAGCAACTACGAACTGAACGGGCGCTACTTCCTGACGCCCGCCTTCTCGCTCGGCGGCTCGTATACGTTCACGCAAGGCCGCTTCGACGATGCGGGCCGCAGCATCGCGCCGAAGTGGAACCAGTTCATGCTGCAGGCCGACTATGCGCTGTCGCGCCGCACCGATCTTTATCTCGAAGGCGTGTATCAGCGCGTGACGGGCGCGGACGGTGTCGCGGTGCTCGGCAACGCGGGGATCTTCAATCTGGCCGCGTCGGGCAACGATCGCCAGGCGGTGGTCGCGGCCGGCATCCGTCACAAGTTCTGATCGGCCGGGCCCGCGTAAAAAAAGCACCCGTCGCGATGACGGGTGCATCCAAACGCGACACGCTCCCCACGTGCCGCAACGGGCTCAGGTCGTCGAACGCGCCGGCGTCGCGACCGGCGCTTACGCGCCGGACGCTGCGTCGTCGGCCGACCACCCTCCGCCCAGTGCCGCGATCAACCCGACCGCCGCCAGCTGCCGGCGCGTATCCAGTTCCAGCATCGACACCTTCGTCTCGAGCTCGGTGGTTTGTGCGGTCACCACGTCGAGGTAGCTGACGACGCCGTCCCGATAGCGCGACATCGACAACTGCAACGTGCGTTCGGCCGCGTCGAGCGCTTCCTGCTGGCGATCGGCTTCGTCGCCGAGATGGTGCGTGAGCGCGAGGTTGTCTTCCACCTGCTGGCACGCATCGAGTACCACCGCGCGGTATTTCGCACCGTTCTCGGCCAGCTGCGCGTGCGCCTGGGCCGTGAGCGCCTGGCGGCGGCCGCCGTCGAACAGCGTGAGCGCGAGGCTGGGCCCGATCGACCAGATCTCGTTCGGCGCGCTGAGCCAATGGCCGAGCCCCGAACTCTGGTATCCGCCGATCAGCCCGAGCGTGATGTCGGGGAAGAACGCCGCGCGCACCACGCCGATCCGCGCGTTGGCGGCCGCCATGCGGCGTTCGGCGGCCGCGACGTCCGGCCGCCGTTGCAGCAGCGTGGCGGGAATGCCGGCCGGGATCGCGGGCAGATACGCGACGCTCAGGTCCGGCGCGAGCGAGAACGACGACGCCGGCACGCCGGTGAGCGTCGCGATCGCGTGCTCGTACAGCGCGCGCCGAGCCCGCACGTCCTCGGCCGACGCGCGGGCCGAGTCGAGCTGCGTCTGTGCGCGCGAGACGTCGAGATCGGATGCGATGCCGCCCGCGTGCCGGCTCATCGTGAGTTTCAGCGCACGCCGGTACGTGTCGATCGTGTCGGTCAGCAACTGCTGCTGCTGGTCGAGCCCGCGCAGGTTGAAGTACGCGTTCGCGAGGCTGGCCTGCAGGCTCAGCTGCACCGATGCGAGATCGTCGGCGCTGGCCTGCGCGTTCGCGCGCCCGGCCGCGACCTCGTTGCGCACCTTGCCCCACAGGTCGAGGTCGTAGTCGAACCCGGCGTCGAGCGTGTTCGAGCCGTACACGTTCGGCTGGTTCGAGCCGCGCAGCGGGCGCGTGGCCGATTGCCGGTTGCTCGAGACCTGCGCGCCGAGGCCGATGGTCGGGAACAGCCCTGCGCGCGCCTGATCGAACAGCGCGCCGGCTTCGTCATGGCGGGCCACCGCGGCGGCCACGTCGGGGTTGGCGGTCGCCACCCGCGCTTCGAGCCGGTCGAGCACCGGATCGCGGAACGCCTTCCACCAGCCGTCGCGGGCGATGCGGTCGGCCGGCTGTGCCGGCTGCCAGCCGCCCGCTTCCTTGAAACGGGCAGGCAGCGCGGTGGTCGGCGCGTGATAGACGGGCGCGAACGAGCAGGCGGAGAGGAACGCGACGCCGGCGAGCATCGCGCAGAGCCGACGCGGGTTAGCCATTCGCACGCTCCGTGTCGCGCACGGCCGCCGCGACGGTGCCGGCCGGCGTCGCGAGCCGGACGCGGTCGCCCGCGGACAGCGAGTCGGGCGGGTTGTCGATCACGCGATCGTCGGGCGCGAGGCCGGTCGCGATCTGCACGTGCGTGCCGAGGTCGGTCGCGATCGTGACGGGCTTGAGCACCGCGCGATCGTCCTTGCCGACCACGGCGACCTGCAGGCCGGCCTGGCGGAAGATCAGCGAGCTGGCCGGAATCGTCAACGCGTGGCTGCTGCCGGCCGGCAGCGCGAAATGCACCTCGGTGTATTCGCCCGGAATCAGCTTGCCGTCGCGGTTGTCGACCATCAGCTGCACGAGCAGCGTGCCGGTCGAATCGGCGATCGAATCGTCGGTGTCGGCGAGCGTCGCATGGAAGGTCTCGCCCGGATGCTCGGGCACGGTCAGCGTCGCGCTCATGCCGGGGCGGATCGCGGCGGCCTCGTTCTGCGGCACGCTCACGTAGACGCGCATCCGGTGCACGTCGGACACGGCGAACAGTTCGGGGCCGGTGCCGCCGCCGGCCGAGATCAGCTGGCCGATGTCGGTCTTGCGCGCGGTGACGACGCCGTCGAACGGCGCGACGATGCGCTTGAATGCCTCCAGCGCGTCGAGACGCCGCACGTTGGCCTCGTTGGCCGCGACGATCGCCTGCTTGGCGGCGAGGTCGCTGGTCTTCTCGTCGGTTTCCTGCTGCGACACGGAATCCTGCGCGAGCATCCTGGTCCAGCGCGCGGCCGTGGATGCGGCCAGCTTCTCGTTGGCGAGCGAACTCTGCAGGTCGGCGCGCGCCTGCTGCAGCTGCTGGTCGAGCTCGGGCGTGTCGATCAGGCCGAGCAGCTGGCCCGACTTCACGTGCGCGCCGATATCGGTGTACCACGCATGCAGGTAACCCGACACCTGCGCATGGATCGGCGCGCTTTCGAACGCGGACAGGTGGCCGGGCAGCACGAGCGCGGCGCCGTCGCCGCCGGTCGTCGGCGTGTACGCGGCCACTGTCGGTATGGCCTGGTCGGCGGACCAGGTCGTCATTTCCTGTTTCGCGTGTGCGCGGCCTGCAATGCCGGCCGTCACGATGCCGGCTGCGACCAGCGCGGCGATCGTGGCGACGAGCTTGAGGTTGGGCAGCCGTTTCGGGGACTTGATTTCGATCTCAGTGGACATGGGAAGCTCCGGACGCGGAAGGGGAGGAAGCGCGGGGTGCGTCGTGTTTCAGCGCATCGCGCCGATGCACGAGGCTGAACACGACGGGAACGAAGAACAGTGTCGCGATCGTCGCGCATGCGAGGCCGCCGATCACGGCGCGGCCGAGCGGCGCGTTCTGCTCGCCGCCGTCGCCGAGGCCGAGCGCCATCGGCGCCATGCCGATGATCATCGCGAGCGCGGTCATCAGCACGGGCCGAAAGCGCGTGAAGCCGGCTTCGAGCGCCGAGGCGAGCGCGTTGCCGGTTTCGGCGAGGCGCTCGCGCGCGAAGCTGACGACGAGGATCGCGTTCGCGGTGGCCACGCCCATGCACAGGATCGCGCCGGTGAGCGCGGGCACCGACATCGGCGTGTGCGTGGTGAACAGCATCCAGACGATGCCGGCCAGCGCCGCCGGCAGCGCGGAGACGATCACGAACGCATCGGCCCACGAGTGGAAGTTCACGACGATCAGCAGGTAGATCAGCACGATTGCGCCCACGAGCCCGAGCAGCAGGCCGGTGAACGCGCTGTTCATGGTCTGCACCTGGCCGCGCAGCGTGACGGTCGAGCCCTTGGGCAGGTCCCTCGCGGTGGCCTTGACGACGCTGCCGATGTCGGCGGCGACGGCGCCGAGGTCGCGGCCCTGGGTGGTCGCGTAGATGTCGAACAGCGGTTCGATGTTGTAGTGCGACACCACCGCGTTGCCGACGCCGCGCGTGATCGTCGCGAGACCGCCGAGCAGCTGCGACTGGCCGTTCGCGCCGGTGACAGGCAGGTTCTGCAGCGCCGACAGCGTGGTCATCCGGTACTGCGGCGTCTGCGCGACGATCGGATAGGACACGCCGTTACGCGGATTGAGCCAGTAGGTCGGGTCGACCTGGCTGGTGCCCGCGAGCGTCGCGACCACCGAGTTCGTCACGTCCTGCTCGGTGATGCCGAGCTGGTCGGCACGCGTCCGGTCGACCGCCACCGTGAACTGCGGATAGGTACTGGCCTGCTGGATGCGCGGGTCGGCCACGCCGGCGATCAGGCGCAGCTTGCGGTACAGCTCACGCGCATAAGCGAGGTTGGCCTGCTGGTTGGGGCCGGCCACCTGCAGGTCGACCGGGGCCGGTGCGCCGAAGTTGAGGATCTGGCTGACGATGTCCGCCGGCAGGAACGAGAACGTCGTGCCCGGATAGGCGCGCGGCAGGCGTTCGCGCAGCTCGCGCACGTAATCGGCCGTCGGTGCGTGATCCTTCGACAGCGAGATCAGGATGTCGCCGTCCTGCGGCCCGAGCGTGCCGCTGTTGTTGTAGGTCAGGTTGATCCCGCTGTTCGGCAGGCCGATGTTGTCGATCACTTCGCGCAACTGCGCGGGCGGGATCACGCCGCGAATCGTGTTTTCGATACGGTCGAACTCGGCGGCGGTTTCCTCGACCCGCGTGCCGACCGGCGCACGCACGTGCAGCGAGATCTCGCCCGAGTCGATGGTCGGGAAGAAGTTGCGGCCGAGCCACGGGACGAGCAGGAACGATGCGGCGACCACGCACAGGAACGCGACGACGAACGGCTTGCGGCGCGTGAGCGCGAGGCCCAGCAGGATCCGGTACGACGCGCGCACGGACTCGAAGCGGCGCTCGAATGCACGCTGGAAGCGCACCAGCGGATTGCGCGACGGCGGCACGTCGTGCGCGCCGGCATGGCCCGCGTGCGCATCCATGATCGCCGCGAGCTCGCCCGACGCATGGCCGGCCGACGCGTGCGGCTTGAGCAGGTATTGCGCGAGCATCGGCACGAAGGTGCGCGACAGCACGAACGACGACATCATCGAGAAGATCACCGCCTTCGCCATCGGCACGAACAGGAAGCGCGAGATGCCGTCGAGCATCAGCATCGGCACGAACACGATGCAGATGCACAGCAGCGAGACGAGCGCCGGCATCACGATCTGTTTCGCGCCGTCGACGATCGCGGTGCGCGTGTCCTTGCCCTGTTCGAGGTGCCAGTTCACGTTCTCGATCGTCACCGTCGCATCGTCGACCAGAATCCCGACCGCGAGCGCGAGGCCGCCGAGCGTCATCACGTTGAGCGTTTCGCCGGTGGCCGCGAGCAGCGCGATCGCCGAGAGCACGGCCAGCGGGATCGACGCGGCGATGATCAGCGTCGAGCGCCACGAGCCGAGGAACAGCAGGATCATCAGCGACGTGAGCGCGGCGGCGATGATGCCTTCCCGCGCCACGCCGCTGACGGCGCCGTTCACGAAGGTCGACTGGTCGCCCATCGTGACGAGCTTCAGGCCCGGCGGCAGCGTCTGTTCGACCAGCGGCAGCTTCGCCTTCACGCCCGCGATGATGTCGAGCGTCGATGCCGAGCCGTTCTTCAGGATGCTCATCAGCACGGCGCGATGGCCGTCCACGCGCACGATGTTGCCCTGCGGCGGGTAGCCGTCACGCACATGCGCGACGTCACGGATATAAATCGTCGTGCCGTCGACCGACTTGATCGGCAGGTCGTTCAACGCGTCGAGCGAGAGCGGGCTGTTGTTGAGCTTGATGTTGTATTCGAAGCGGCCGATCTTCTGCGTGCCGGCCGGGATGATCTGGTTCTGCTGCGCGAGCGCGTGCGCGACGTCCTGCGCCGACAGCCCTTTCGACTGCAGCGCCTGCGGGTCGAGGTCGATCTGCACTTCACGCGACTTGCCGCCATACGGCGTCGGAATCGCGACACCGGGCACCGACAGCAGCTGCGGTCGAATGAAGTTGACCGCGTAATCCGCCAGCTTCTGTTCGTCGAGCGTGTTGCTGGTCAGCGCGATCTGCAGCACGGGGACGGTCGACGCGTTGTAGTTGAGGATCTGCGGCGGCGTGGTGCCGGGCGGCATCTGTTTGAGCACGGTCTGCGAGATCGACGTGACCTGCGCGGTCGCCGTGCGGATATCGACGGTCGGCTGGAAGAAGATCTTCACGATGCCGTAGCCGCGGAACGATTGCGATTCGATATGCTGGACATCGTTGACCGTCGTGCCGAGCGTGCGCTCGTAGTACGTGATCACGCGTCCGGACATGTCGTCCGGCTGCAGGCCGGCGTAGTTCCAGACGACGCTGATCACCGGAATGCGGATATCCGGGAAGATGTCGATGGGCGTGCGGAGTGCCGCGAGCGGTCCCGCGATCAGGATCAACAGCGCCAGCACGACGAACGTGTAGGGCCGGGTGAGCGCGAGCCGGACAATTTTCAGCATGGGGTGCTGCTCCGTTCAAAAGCGTCGTGAAGAAGAGCCGGATGCGCGCGGCTTCGGGAAAACACCGATACGCAGCCGATGACCGCATTCTGCGGAGCGGCCCCTAACAGCCGGTCGCTAAAAAAATGAAAGAAGTTTTAGGTGGCGGCGGCCGGATTCAGCCGAGCATGTAGCCCGCGCCGCGGATCGTGCGGATCAACGGTGCCGCATCCGGCCGGTTCACCTTCTTGCGCAGGCGGCCGACGTGGACGTCGATCAGGTTGGTGCCCGGATCGAAACGGCAGCCCCACACCGCCTCGAAGATCATCGTGCGCGTGAGCACGCGCCCGGCGTGGCGCATCATGAATTCGAGCACGCGCAATTCGGTCGGCAGCAGCGCGAGTTCGCTCGCGCCGAGCGTGACACGGCGCCGCACCAGGTCGAATGCGAGCTCGCCCGTGCGCAGCACCGTCTCGACCGGCGCGCCGCGCGGCCGGCGGCGGATCAGCACGTCGATGCGCGCGCACATCTCGTCGAGCGAGAACGGCTTGACGAGATAGTCGTCGCCGCCCGCGCGCAGCCCCTGGATGCGCTGGTCGACGTCGGACATCGCGCTCATCACGAGCACCGGCGTGTCGAGGCCGACGCCGCGCATCGTCGCGAGAATCGTGAGCCCGTCGAGATCCGGCAGCATGCGGTCGAGCGTCACGACGTCGTAGTCCGCGCTCATCGCCCTGGCCATGCCGTCGCGGCCGGTGCGCGCGACGTCCACCTGGTGGCCGGCGGCGCGCAGCGCCTGGGTGATGTGATCCGCGATCAGCGGATCGTCTTCGATCGTCAGGATGTGGGGCATGGACGGAGCGGCCCGGGCGGAATCAGGCGGCGGCGCGCTCGGGCGCGCGATAGTGGTCGACCACGTAGTCGATGAAGCTGCGGACCTTGGTCGACAGATGGTTGCGGCTCGGGTAAAGCATCGAGATGCAGCGCGCGCCGCCGTTCACTTCGTAGCGTTCGAGCAGCGGCACCAGCGCGCCGCGTGCGAGATCGTCGGCGACGAGCGGGTGCGGCAATTGCGTGATGCCCATGTGATTGAGTGCCGCGATCCGCACCATCATGCTGCCGGTCGAGGCCAGCGCGTTGCCGGTGTAGACGCGGTAGGAACCGTCGACGTCCGAGAATTCCCAGCTGCGCGCGGTGCCGTTCGACACGGTCAGCAGGCTGTGTTCGTTCAGTTCGGCTGGGTCGTTCGGCGTGCCGTGGCGCGCGAGGTACTCGGGCGATGCGACGACAACGTCGCGCACGCTCGTCAGCATCCGCGACACGAAGGTCGCGTTGACGAGGCGGCGATCGTCGCAGAAGCAGACGTCGTAGCCGCCCTCGACCATGTCGACATGCGTGTCGAACGTGGTCACGTCGAACCGGACGCGCGGATGCCCGTCGCGATATGCCGACAGCAGCACGCCGAGGCCGGCCGCGACGGAGGTCGCCGACGCGGCGATCCGCAGCGTGCCGCGCGGGTCGCGCGTGACCTGCACGAGGTTCGATTCGATCTCGTCGAGCTTCTCGATGATCGTGCGGCAGCCGTCGAGATATTCGCGGCCGGTCTCGGTGAGGGACAGGCTGCGGGTCGTCCGGTTCAGCAGTCGCATGTTCAGGTGCGCTTCGAGCATGCCGACGCTGCGCGTGACCGCGGCCGCCGACATCCCGAGCTGGCGCGCGGCGAGATTGAAACTCGACAACTCGACTACGCGCGTGAACACGCGCATCGCTTGCAGTTGGTTCATGGTCCGCCGAAGGAAAGAATTGACCGTTCGCATGCGCCGCCGACGCATCGCTCGATGCGTGCCGCCGCGCGTGACCGGCAGGGTAGCGAGCCGATTATGGGATGCGGGCCGACGCCGGACGCTTAAAAAACGACGCGGAATGGATGAAATTTCGTTTAAGGAAGCGGCGGACGACGCGGGGGAAGACGCGTGCGCGTGCGGGACGGCGTTCTCGCCTGTTGCTGCGATTCACTGAACACGCGTGTCGTCGAAGGTCTCGACCATACCGTCGAGATCGTCGTGCGTCGCGACGACGAATACGCGTTTTCCGCAACGGCAGACAATCTAAAAATAAATTAATGAAGCTGCATCAAATCTTCAGGTGCGCGCGTGACGCGGCTGCCGATAATGGGCCGATACGAGTAGCCACGAGGAACGCAATAATGACGCAGCCGCTGAGTATCAAGATGATCCAGGAACACGGCAAGCCGGTGGTGCTGGTGTCGATCGAACGGGGTGCCGCGGTGCTCGATCCGGAGGACGTCGATGCGGTCATCCAGTATCTGAGCCTGTTGCGCGCGTCGATGCAGCCGGCCGTGCCCGAGATGCCGCCGCGCGCGCAGCAGTTCGTGACGGAGATGGACCCGTGCTGGTACGCGGAGCGCCATCCGCTCTACGGCGGCGCGGTGCTGTTGCTGCGGCACACGGGGCTCGGCTGGGCGAGTTTCGCGCTGCCGCCGCGCAGCCTCGAGCGTCTGCACGGGTCGCTCACGCAACTGCTCGAGGACGAGCAGATGGTGGTCAGCCTGCCGAACTGATTCGACGCGCGGGTCGATCGCACCGGCCGGGGCCGGCTTCCGGTACACGGGAAGCCGGCCTCTTCGCGCGATCGCCTAGAACGTGTGGCGCAGCCCGATCCGGCCGACCGCCTGCCGGCCGCTCGACGACGGATCGAAGCCCGCGACCTGCGCGACGCCGCCGCCCGACGCCATCTGCAGTGCCGCGAGCGCGTAGACCGCCGTGCGCTTCGACAGTTCGTACTCGGCGCTCGCGTTCAGCTGACGGTATTTGGGTTCCTGGCCGGTCGCGTGGTCGCGGCCGGTCGTGTAGGTATAACCGAGGCCGAAGTTGAGCTGGCTCGTGGCGGCGAGCGTGCCGGCGACTTCGTAGTTCTGGAACTTCACGTCCTGCTCGTCGTCGCCTTGCTGGAAATCGACGTCGGTGAAGTTGCCCATCAGCTTCAGTTTGCCGAGCTGGTACGACGCGCCGGCCGCGAAGATGTTCTGGCTGCGCGCGTTCATGAGCGCGTCGCCGTATACCGCGTTCGTGTATCCGCCGCCGTTCTGGTAGCTCTGCACAGCCTGCTCCGGATCGTTGACGCGCAGGTAACCGACACCGGCCGAGAACGGCCCGTTCGTGTACGCGAGCGCCGCGCTGTACGCGGCGTTGTCGGAGAAGCGGCCGGGCTGCCCGCCGAACGAGTAGAGCACCTCACCCGTGAAACCGGCGATCGTCGGGCTCGTGTATTTCACGGCATTGCTGATCGCGAAGCCGTTGTCGAGGTTGTCCATGTCGTTCGGGTGCGAGAAATACCAGCCCCCGTAATAGTCGTTCAGCGAATACGGCTCGATCAGGTCGACGATCGGATCCCACTGCCGGCCGAGCGTCAGCGTGCCCATGCGCTGGTCGGACAGCCCGACGTAAGCGTTGCGCGAGAACGCGAGGCCGCTGCCGAGCCCGCCGTTCGTGGAATTGAAGCCGCTTTCGAGATCGAAGATCGCGGCGAGCCCGCCACCGAGATCTTCCTTGCCGCGCAACCCCCAGCGGCTACCGGCGCTGACGCCGCTCGCCATCTGCCACAGGTGCTGGCCGTCGACGTTCGACGCGAAGTCGATCCCGGTGTCGATGACGCCGTACAGCGTGACGCTGCTTTGCGCATGCGCGTGGGAGAACAGGCCGCAGCAGGCGAGTGCGCACGTCATGCGCAGCAGCCGTGTCGTTTTATTCATGGATGAAGGTCTCGAACGTAGGTTGACGGATATTGTTCGCAGTCCTTGTTTAAAGGGCTGGTCGTCGAGAATATAGCTGCGTCAAAAGCGTGCGGATCGGCAATTCAGTCTTTCAGTTTTTGCGTTGGTTTCGTGCCTGCGGGCGGTCGACAACGCGGGTGTTGGGCGCTGTGGGTTGTTCGTTTCGGGGTTGCGGGCTTGGGGGATGATTCGTTTCGCCCTTCCGGGAAGCGGGCATGCTCCTGGCCGCTTCGAGGGGGAGTTGACGCCGCGCTTCGCAACGCGACCGACATTGACGACATCGACGCGCAGTGCGTCAGCGCTTGAATAGGCCCGGATCTCGAGGCTCCCGGTCGACCATGACCTGCGAACTATTTTCAGAACAGGCGTAATTTTCAGAGAAATAATCATTCGTACCGGTTCGGGTTTTGAATGATCGGCGGGCTTTATTCAATTCAGATATCAACCGACGAATCAAATTATCGAACAATGGAGGCGGCCATGCCGGTGGCTCCCGAACGCGAAATTCCGGGATCGATCATTCACGATCGTCAAGCACCAGAATCCGCGTTACGTCAGGGCTGACGAGCGAAGCAAGCGGGAATGGATGATTCGATGCCGCGAATCAAAAGATTATCAATGAGGGACGTTTATTTTTCCGGTTTTTGCGGATAAGGTTCGACTCGGTGAAAGTGATTTGTCAGAAAGCATGGTGATTGTTTATTGCTTGCCGCGGTTTCATTCGACCGCCGCTTTCGCCGATCAGCATGCGCGACGACGCGTCGACAGGAATCTCTTCGCGGAATCTTGCGACAGGCTCGATGTGCGCATATCCGTTTCGACATTCATGCCATGAGAGGGCTCATGAACAAGAACATCCGCAGCTACGTTGCTTCCGTCATGCCACGCGCGCTGGCCGGTGTCGCACTGCTGGTCGCGGCGGCCGGTGCGCACGCGCACGGCCGTTTGACCGAACCGCCTTCGCGCATCGTGCTGTGCACGCAAGGCCAGAATCCGAACTGCCCTGTCGACGCGTGGCACGCGAACGCGATGGAGAACGGCAAGTTCTTCCCCGCGACGCAAAGCGGCCTGTCGGATCCGTTCGCGCCGGACGACGCGAAGAATGCCGCACCGCCGAAGGATGGCGAAATCGCCGGCGCCAGCACGAATGGCCCGCTGCCCGTGCTGAACGAGCAGGCGCCGGGCCGCTGGGAGAAGATCCCGCTACGGCCGGGCGCGGTGCAGAATTTCAAGTGGGAGTTCAGTGCCGTGCACAAGACGCGTCGCTGGAACTACTTCATTACACGCGCCGACTGGAACCCGTCGGAAAAGCTCACGCGTGCGCAGTTCGAGCCCACGCCGTTCTGTACGATCCAGAATCCCGGCCAGCCATACTGGGACCCGAACGCGAACCTGGTGCCCCAGCAGCCGACCATTCACGCGTGCCGGCTGCCGATGCGTAGCGGCTACCACGTGATCCTCGCGGTCTGGGAAGTCGCGGATACGGCGATGGCGTTCTATCAGGTCGTCGACGCGATCTTCACCAATGGCGATACGACACGCAGCCCGTTCTGATACGGCCGCGACATGACGCGCCCGGCGATGCCCGGCGCGTCATGAATTGAAGAACCCGCGTGAGGGACGCGGTGGGCGGCACTCACACGGCAACCGGCTTACCCGGCGACCACCTGGTTGCGGCCTCCCGGTTCGATGGATGCATCAGGGTCGGCAGCCAATACGATGAAGCCCGATCGCGCCGCCTTAATTTCGTTGATTTGAACAATCAGCCAAATGGCTGCGGAATATCCGGTTGAATTATCGAATGGCGATAATTGCAATATGGCCATGCGATCGTGTGAATATTTCTGGTTTGGATCTGGGTGAAAATACTCGATTCAAGGGTTGATGCTTGACGATTATGTAGTATAACCAAACGAAACGTGGGCGTCGGATTGAAGCATCACTACATCGGTCGGTGAAAGACCAGTGTCCGCCGCCGCGTGGCAGGCCCGCTATCCCGGGCCTGCGTGACGGCTACACGTACCGCCTGCAGCGCGCTTGTGACGGACATCCGGCCTTGCGCGTAAGTGGCGTGCACACGCTTCACCAGCATCGACCGACGTCGTCGTTTTTTTCGTCGTAGATATAAAAACAGAATCAATATCGGAATTTGTTTCAGGTGGAAATTTGTAAGGTTGATTTTTTTGAATTCGACCTGGGCGGAGCTTTGTCGATCGAAAGGGGAAACCACCGGTTGGATGAGCCCCAAGGCTGATCTGGTCGCGATGTTGATTTGGTAGTCCGTATCAATGATGCCGACGCGTGCCGTCCGCGTGACGTGGCGAGTTTCCGTTACGCCTGCGCGGGCGGAGCGCGTCTTCCTGACATATTCCCCGGCATGTATCGCGTGGAAGACCGATGCCGGTAATGCGTATAACGCGATGAGGGCATGAAAATGAAGAGCAACCGATCCGGAATCATGCAGCGCTCGACCTTGAAGGGCGCGCTGGCGCTTCTGTTGGCATGGTCGTCCTTCGGCACTGGCACCGGCACCGCCGCGGCAGCCGGGACGGGTACCGGCACGGCGCCGGCATTCGTTTATAGCCCGTACAAGGACGCGACGATTTCGATGAACTGGAACACCAACGTCATCTCGTCGAACGTCACCGGTCAGATGAGCCCGGTGCTGTCGGTGCTGCCGGCCGGTGTCCGCACGCTGACGCTCGCGTTTGCGACGGGCGAATGCGGCAGCGAGAACTGGGCGGGCGTCGACGGCGGCGCGCTGGCGGCCGCCAACGTGCCGCTTTTCACCGCGGCCAATGTGAATTACGTGATTTCCACCGGCGGCGCGGCCGGCATGTTCACGTGCGGGACGGATGCGGGCATGGCGGCCTTCATCAATCGTTATGCGTCGAACAACCTCATCGGGATCGACTTCGATATCGAGGGCGGGCAGACACAACAGGTGATCGACGATCTCGTCCGGCGCGTGGCAGTCGCCCAGCAGAATTATCCCGGCCTGCGCTTCAGCTTTACGCTCGCGACGCTGGCCCCTTCCCAGCAGGGCGCGACCACGGCCAGCTCCTGGGGCGCCAGCGCTCCCGACAGCTTCAACGTGTATGGAGACTGGGTCATGCAGGCGATCCAGGCGCACGGCCTGAAGAACTACACCATCGACCTGATGACGATGGACTACGGGTCGGCGGGGGCGGGGAACTGCGTGGTGGCGAACGGCACCTGCCAGATGGGACAGTCGGCGATCCAGGCGGCGATGAACCTGCACGATCACTGGGGCGTACCGTACAGCCAGATCGAGCTGACGCCGATGATCGGCGGCAACGATGTGAGCGGCGAAACCTTTACGCCGGCCGATGCGGACACCGTTGCGCAGTTCGTGAAACAGAATGGCCTCGTGGGTGTCCACTTCTGGTCGTTCGACCGTGACGTCGATTGCCCGCCCGGCGCCGCATCGTCGACGTGCAACTCCATCGGCGGCGTCGGTACGCTCGGTTATACGAACCGGTTTGCCAACGACCTCGCACCCGGCAATTGAACGAAGCGGGGGCAGTGCGCCGGATCGGTGTGGGCTTCTGCGTCGACCGTACCTTCAAGCCGCGGCGGATCGCCCTTTCGGCTCGGCGAGGTGTGCCAGCCCGAGGCCCTCGAGCACCTGCGCCTGAATCGAGGCCGCTTGAGCGTTGAGGGCGTCGGCGCCGAATGACTCGCCCACGATCAAACGCGGCGGACGAGTACCGTTGGCTTGTGCGACAAGCTGCACGATCGCGTCGGCGACGTCGTGCGGGTTCGGCGCGTGGTCGCTCGCGAACAGCGCCATGAGCGTCTCCACCATCTTGTCCGGGATCGCACCGGCCTCGCCGTAGCCGGGTACGCGCGCGGCGTCGGCCGGCCGCTGCGCGCTGGCGAAAATATTCGTCGGATAGTTACTGGGTTGAACGAGAACGACGTCGATGCCCGACGTCGACAACTCGTAGCGGTAGCTGTCGGTCAACGCTTCGAGCGCGAACTTCGATGCGCCATAGAGACCGAAGAACGGAAACGTCACGCGGCCGAGTATCGAACCGATGTTCACGATCAGGCCTTCGCCCTGTTTCCTGAAGGTCGGCAGCACCGCCCTCGACGTTCGCTGGATGCCGAATACATTCACGTCGAAGAGCGCCTGTACCTGCTTTGTCGTAAACGCCTCGGAAATACCCGCTGATCCGATACCTGCGTTGTTGACGAGGACGTCGAGATGCCCGGCATTTTCCAGCACGGAAGCTACGCCTCGCTCGACGGACGCATCGTCCGTCACATCCAGTTCGATGACGTGCATGCCTTTCGCTTGAAGGGCATCGGCATGCGGCCGGTTTCGGCCGGCGATGTCGCGCATCGACGCGAATACCCGGTGCCCGGCCGCCGAGAGCGCTTCTGCAGTGTCGCGGCCGAAGCCGCTGCTGGCGCCGGTTATCAGAATGGTTTTGGACATGTCGAGTGTGTTCCAGCAAAACAGGGTTGGAGAGCCGCAACCGAATCAGCGCGAGCGCGTCCGATGCGATCGAGATGAAATGGACGATGTCATTCGAGAAATCTTCGCCGCATTGCTGCGCAGTCTAGGTTTTTCACGGAAAGCGGGCTATAGTCGCAAATGACATTAATAGATGTGTTTACGACATGAGATTGTCCATTCTGGCACTCGAAGGGCTGTTCGACACCGGCCTGACGGTGTTTTTGGATACCTTCGCGATGGCCAACGAACTGGCTGCCGCTCAGGGCTTCGCCGCGCCGCCCTTCGACGTCGAAGTGGTCGGCGTACGCAGACGCATCCGCACCGCGCACGGACTGTCCATGCTGGCGGAGCCCGCAAGCAGCGCACGCCATGCCGACTGGGTGGTCGTGCCCGCGCCCGGCATCAGGCAGCCGGAGCGCCTGATCGAGGCGCTGGAGCGTCCGGACATGTGCGATGCCATGGCGCACCTTCGGGCGTGGCATGCCGATGGCGTCGGCGTCGCCGCCGCTTGCATCGGCACGTTCGTGCTGGCGGAAGCCGGGCTTCTGGATCATCGCGAGGCGACGACCACCTGGTCGCTCTCGCCCTTCTTTCGGCAACGTTATCCTGCAGTCGATCTGAACGATTCACGCATGGTCGTCGCCGCGGATCGCCTGGTGACGGCGGGGTCGGCCATGGGCCATCTCGACCTTGCGCTGTGGTTGCTGCGTCAGGCGAGTCCCGAACTGGCCACGCTCGTTGCCCGTTTCATGCTGATCGACAAGCGTTCGTCACAGGCCGAATACATCGTTCCGGATTACCTTGCCCATGCGGATCCGCTGGTCGCTCGATTCGAGCGATGGACCCGCGAGCATCTTTCCACGGGTTTTTCGCTTCAGGCGGCGGCCGCCGCATTGGCCGTCGGACCGCGCACGTTGCAGCGCCGTACCGAGGCGGTACTCGGGAAGTCGCCATTGGCGTTCGTCCAGGATCTCCGCATCGAACGGGCGCAGAATCTCGTGTCGATGGGTTACGACCTGGAGACGATTGCGAGCGAGGTCGGCTACGCGGATGCGGCGACGTTGCGGGCCTTGTTGCGTCGCAGGCTCGGCCGTGGGGTGCGGGAATTGCGTGCCGGCAATCGATAGCGTCCGGCCTTGAAAAGCGGTGTTGCCGTACGCTGCGAAGGCAGCGCCAAGGGGCCGCGGGCGCCGCCGGAGCGGCGCTAGCGCATGCCGGCGCGGCCGTGAATATCCGTCAGTTCGACCATGAAATCCAGGAACGCCCGCGTCTTGGCCGGCACGTGATGCCGGGATGGGTAGTACGCATATAACGGATACCGCTCGTCGGCCCATTCGGGAAAGAGATTGATCAACCGGCCGTCGGCGATCAGCGGCTCGGCACCGAGCAGCAGCATCTGTGCAATGCCTGAACCGGCGAGGCACGCGCCGAGCAGGGCGCCCGGATCGTTGACCGTGAGGCGTCCCCGGGTGTCGACCACGATGCGTTTGCGCCGACGATGGAATTCCCAGGCGAACGGCTTGCCTGTCTCCGGGTTGCGAAATTCAAGGCATCGATGGCTCCGGCTTTCGAGATCCTCGGGTTTGGCCGGCCGTCCCCGGCGAGCGATGTACGACGGCGCCGCGACCGTCACGACGCCGGTATCGAGCAGCTTTCTCGCAATCAGGCTGGACGATCGCGGTTCGCCGAATCGCACGGCGAGGTCGAAGCCATCCATGACGAGGTCGCCCAGGCTGTCTCGCGCGATGAGCTCGATTTCGAGGTCGGGATGTGCGTCCATGAACGCATCGAGTCGTTGCCCGAGAATGGCCCGGTAAACGACGGGATCCAGATTGATCCGCAGCTTTCCGCGCACGACGGAGGCGCCGCCCGCGGCCGCCGCGGCTGCTTCCTCCAGCCCGGCAAGATGCGGCATGACCTGCTCGTAAAACCTGCGGCCCTCTTCGGTCAGCGACACCGACCGCGTCGTTCGATTGAACAGCCGGATGTTCAGCCTTCTTTCCAGTCGCGCAATCGCTCGACTGACGCCCGGCGGCGTCATGCCTATTACGTCGGCCGCAGCCGCAAACGTGCCGGCATCGACCACGGCGGCGAACACGCTGATGCTGCCGGACAGTTTCTCGCTACTGGATCTCATGATTGTTCGAGTGCATACGGTGGCGGATCGCGGGCGACCCACGGAAGGCCGACACGCCGACGCCGGATAGCGCGGCCATGCCGGTCGTCGGCGTCGATCATGCCGAATTAGTGACGCGTTGTCACTTATCTGCTTCCATCCATGTCGTTTTGTTTCGCTCGATGTTTGGCCAGAATGCGACCGACGTATTCACACACGGAGAACGAGCATGTATGCGATAACAGGCATCACCGGCAAGGTCGGCGGCGCATTGGCCAGCGAACTGCTGGCCTCGGGGCGGTCGGTGCGCGCGGTCGCGCGCGACGCGACGCGGGCAGGGGCGTGGGCGGCGCGCGGGTGCGAGATTGCGACCGCCTTCATGGAAGACCCATCGTCGCTCGCCGCCGCGTTCACGGGCGCTGCGGGCGTTTTCATCCTGCCGCCTTCGGAGTTCGATCCGGAGCCCGGGTTTCCCGAGGCGCGGAAGGTGATCGAGGCCGTGTCCGCGGCGCTTCTGCAGGCGCGCCCCGAAAAGGTCGTTTGCCTGTCGACGATCGGTGCGCAGGCTGACGAGCCCAATCTGCTCACGCAACGCACGCTGATGGAACAGGCGCTGCGCGAGATGCCGATGCCCGTGACGTTCCTGCGGCCCGGCTGGTTCATGGAGAACGCCGCGTGGGACGTCGCGTCCGCGCGCGACGATGGCGTCGTCGCCAGCTACCTGCAGCCGCTCGACAAGCCCGTGCCGATGGTCGCCACCGCGGACGTAGGTCGCGTCGCGGCAGAACTGCTCCAGCAGACCTGGCGCGGTGTGCGTGTCGTCGAGCTCGAGGGCCCGCGCCGCGTGAGCCCCGACGATCTTGCACTCGCCTTCGCTCGCGTTCTGGGGCGGCCGGTGCGCGCGGAAGGCGTCGACAGGCGAACGTGGGAAGCGCTGTTCCGCGCGCAGGGCATGAAACATCCACTACCCCGCATGCGCATGCTGGACGGCTTCAACGAAGGCTGGATCGATTTCGAAAGTAATCCGGAAGAAATCATGCGCGGGCACATCGAACTGGATGCGGTTCTCGGCGAGCTTGTGTCGCGTGCGGTCTGAATGAATGCGGTGGGCGACGAGTGGCGCGTTTGTGCCACGCGCCAACGATGCATCGTCGCGGTCGAACCACTGCCGTATTCCGTTTCGATCTTGTGTCGTGATTGTCGCTATTAATGTCATTTGTGACTATGGATCGGGCCTCGTCGCGAGTCTAGACTGCGAAGCATTTCCGGCATCCGCAGATCTCTGCCGCACCTTCTGTTCGACAAGGCCCATCCGATGACATTTTCGCCAGAACTTCACCTGCTGACGCTCACTGCACTCGCAACGCTGCTGATGTGGATTCCGTACATGCTGGCCAGGATCACGACGCGTGGCCTGATGGCGGCCCTGAACAATCCCGATCCGTCCCGTCCGCCCGATCCGCCGTGGGCGGAGCGCGCACGTAGCGCGCATGCGAACGCGATCGAGAATCTCGCCGTGTTCGCCCCGCTCGTGCTGATGTGCGCGATGACGGGGGCGAGCGGCCCGGCGACGGTGTTCTCGGCCAAGCTCTATCTGGGTGCCCGGTTGGTTCACTACGTGGTCTACGCCGCCGGCATTCCCGTCGTTCGCACGATCGCTTTCCTGGCCGGCTTCGCGGCGACGCTCACGTTTGCTGTTGCATTGCTCGGACACGCGAGCTAACCCCACGCACTTGCGTTTCACTTGCCCGCTTACTTCAGAGGTCACCATGAAATCGACTCCCGGCAACATCCTCGACACGATCGGCAACACGTCACTCGTCCCGTTGCGAAACGTCGTCCCGAAGAACGGCGCACGCCTTTTCGTCAAGCTCGAAAGTCAGAATCCAACCGGCAGCATGAAGGATCGGATCGCGCTCGAGATGATCGAAGCTCCCGAGCGGGATGGGCGTCTGAAGCCCGGCGGCGCAGTGGTCGAATACACCGGCGGCAGCACCGGCGTGTCGCTGGCGCTGGTGTGTGCCGTCAAGCGGCATCCGCTGCATCTGGTTTCATCGGATGCGTTCTCGAAGGAAAAGCTCGATCACATGCGCCTGCTGGGCGCGAAGCTGACGCTCGTCCCCAGCGACAACGGCAAGCAAACCGAGAAGCTGACGAAGGACATGATTCGCGAAGCGCATCGAATTGCCGGCGAGACGGGCGCATACATCACGGCGCAGATGGAAAACACCGATCAGCTCAACGCCTATACGAAGATGGCCGACGAGATCTGGGAGCAGACCGGCGGCCGCCTCGACGGCTTCGTCCAGAGCGTCGGCACGGCTGCGTCGCTGCGCGGGATTTCGCGGCGCTTGCGCGAACACGATGCACGCATTCGGATCGCCGGTGTGGAACCCGCCGAATCCGCGGTACTGTCGGGTGGCCCTACCGGCGCGCACAAGATCGACGGGATCGGCGCGGGTTATGTCGTGCCGCTTTGGCGCGACGGGATTGCTGACGAGCTCGAGCGTGTCTCCACGGAGGAGGCGAGAGCCATGGCGTTTCGACTGGCCGCCGAAGAGGGGTTGTTCTGCGGTACGTCGACCGGAGCCAACGTAACTGGCGCATTGCGACTCGCCGAACGGCTTGGCCCGGACGCCACGATCGTGACGATCATGTGCGACACCGGCATGAAGTACCTGAAGTCGTTCGCGCCAACGACGGGCTGACGGTCATTCGTCGTAGCCGCATCGTTTTGCACCGAGACCGGCTTCGTCATGCGCATCAGGTGAACGACGATCGGCGCGACCGGCACGGCCGGCACGACGCTGACGATCCAGGGGCGGGCGCGGCGCCGTGCTGGCGGGAAGGCCTCGGGTTCACTCACGTCCGCCTCACGCTTGGATGATGCATCGCTCTACTGAACGACATGAAAGGATTCCTGATAACAAAGAGGTGGAGCGAATGAAAAGGGACGGCGTCTGCGACGCGGCCCTCTACCGTTGATCGACGATCGACCGGTGCCGCATCGGGATGCGCGTGCGACGGCGGACAGTCGTTACGGTTGGTCGGCAGCAGTGCGTCGGCTTCGGTATCGGCATCGATCGGTTGCCGGCGGACTTCGGCGCGCGTGAGCGACGCCAGCGTGGACGGTGTGAAGGTCAGCGTGCCGAACGGCAGGGTCGGTGCCTGTTATTAACCTATATGGATCCGGCCATTAGCGGCATTGGCGGATTTGGCCCGCAGCGTATTCCAAGTGATGCGCAGGTGACGTTTGCCTTTACCGCGCGACTCTCTTCGCGGCTATTGGGGCCATCCTGATCGTCGTGACCCGATTAAGCGATTAATGGCACGTAATCGAATCAATCACGTGGAAAGTTACGCTTTGCTTTTCAGAATAAAAAATGTGTGATTGGGTAACATTAATTGCGTCGATTTTAAATCGCGCGCAGGCATTTTCAGGTGCGGCATAATTCGGTTCGGCGGCGTACAATTCGCTGCGAAACGGCAATGCCGTGACAAATTCATCATTCCCCCCGAATCCCCTTGAAACCAGTTGGTTTGCTCTTGATCGCCATTTGCATGGTTGCCGGGCACAGCTAGCGCCTGTCGCGCACGCCCACAGCAGCCCGAATGCAGAATGACCCCCAACCGATACGACAACTCGCCCCGACACATGGCGACCGTCATCGACACCAAGGAAGCAAGATGCCGACATTCCAGGTGATGTTGAAGATGGCACTCTACGTTTCGCTGGTCCTGGCCACGCCAGGCCCGACAAATACCTTGTTGCTGTCCTCGGGAATCAGGGTCGGCTTCCGGCAATCGTCGCCGCTCCTGGTTGCGGAGGCATCGGGCTACGGCTTCGCGATTTCCCTGTGGGGTTTCTTCCTGGTGACCTTCGCGGCCACGCGGCCCTGGCTTTACGATGTGCTGAAGCTGGGGAGTTCGGCCTACATCTTCTATCTCGCCCTGCAACTATGGAAAAGCCCGCACCTTGACGGCATCCGGTCGGGCACGATCGGCTTTCGCGACATGTTCGTCGCGACGACCATGAACCCGAAGGCGTTGTTGTTCGCCACGGCGATCTTTCCCCCGCAGGCGTTCGTATCGGTTCCGTTCTATCTTTGCTCGATCGCGGTCTTCACGGTGCTCGCCGTGACGATCGGTTCGATGTGGCTTGTGGTCGGCGGCGTCCTGACGGCGCGCCGGTCGCTGGCCACCCATACCGGAACGCTGCTTCGCGGCGCGTCGGTCGTGCTGGCGATGTTCGCGGGCACGCTGGCGTTTTCCGTACTCAACCGCTAAGGCCTGTCGGGTAGCACCCCTCTCCTCGCCGGGTGCGGGTCGAATTCGCCGAAATACGCAAGGGTCGACATCATTGTTTCGAAAATGGTGGCGACCTCATTCGTTTCCCGTTAATTGGGTGGTTCGTTTATCGTTTTTATACAATAAATCGATGCGTTTGCTAAAAGTGAAATGATTGATTTTTAAAAATGTGAATGTTCATCTGGAAAATATCTCGTCGATATTTTATGGATTGAATATTTCTCTGGGGCAATGAAAATTGATATGAAATTTTGCGAGGTGTGCCGTCGTGAACGCTGTTAAGGTGTGTCCGGCAGGTTACGCGAACGGTATGAAAAGCTTCGGGAGGCTGAAGTTTCATGTGAATTCGATGAGCTAATGGCAATTGGCGCATTGGCAAGCCAATCCATTCCCGACGCGTTACCGGACGATTTACGCGTTCAGCTCGATCAGGCGGCACTATCCCTTCAGGTTTCAAATCCTATGAGAACCGTGTCATGAGCAACCCGATCAAGAATATCGTCATCGTGGGCGGCGGCACCGCGGGCTGGATGGCCGCTTCGTACCTCGTCCGGGCGCTCCAGCAGCACACGAGCATCACGCTCGTCGAGTCCGCGGCGATCCCCCGGATCGGCGTGGGCGAGGCGACCATCCCGAGTTTGCAGAAGGTGTTCTTCGACTTCCTCGGGATACCGGAGCGGGAGTGGATGCCCCAGGTGAACGGCGCGTTCAAGGCCGCCATCAAGTTCGTGAACTGGAGGAAGTCCCCCGAGCACGCGCGCGACGATCATTTCTACCACTTGTTCGGCACCGTGCCGAACTGCGACGGCGTGCCGCTTACCCACTACTGGATGCGCAAGCGCGAACAGGGCTTCCAGCAGCCGATGGAGTACGCGTGCTACCCGCAGCCCGGGGCGCTCGACGCCAAGCTCGCACCGTGCCTGTCCGACGGCACCCGCCAGATGTCCCACGCGTGGCACTTCGATGCGCACCTGGTAGCCGACTTCCTGAAGCGCTGGGCCATCGAGCGCGGGGTGAAACAGGTGGTCGACGAGGTCGAGCAGGTTCACCTGAACGAACGCGGCCACATCGCCAGCCTGTCCACCAAGGAAGGGCGCACGCTGGAGGCGGACCTGTTCATCGACTGCTCCGGCATGCGGGGGCTGCTGATCAACCAGGCGCTGAAAGAGCCCTTCATCGACATGTCCGACTACCTGCTGTGCGACAGCGCGGTCGCCAGCGCCGTGCCGAACGCCGATGCGCGCGTGGGAGTCGAGCCGTACACGTCGGCGATCGCCATGAATTCGGGGTGGACCTGGAAGATTCCGATGCTGGGCCGGTTCGGCAGCGGCTACGTCTTCTCCAGCAAGTTCACGTCGCGCGACCAGGCCACCGCCGACTTCCTCAACCTCTGGGGCCTCTCGGACAAGCAGCCGCTCAACCAGATCAAGTTCCGGGTCGGGCGCAACGGGCGGGCGTGGGTCAACAACTGCGTCGCGATCGGGCTGTCGTCGTGCTTCCTGGAGCCGCTGGAATCGACGGGAATCTACTTCATCTACGCGGCGCTTTACCAGCTCGTGAAGCACTTCCCCGATACCTCGTTCGACCCGCGGCTGGCGGACGCATTCAACGCCGAGATCGTCCACATGTTCGACGACTGCCGGGATTTCGTCCAGGCGCACTATTTCACGTCGTCGCGCGACGACACGCCGTTCTGGCTCGCGAACCGGCACGACCTGCGCCTCTCGGACGCCATCAAGGAGAAGGTTCAGCGCTACAAGGCAGGATTGCCGCTGACCACCACGTCGTTCGACGATTCCACGTACTACGAAACGTTCGACTACGAATTCAGGAACTTCTGGCTGAACGGAAACTATTACTGCATCTTTGCGGGCCTGGGCTTGCTGCCCGACCGGTCGCTGCCGCTCTTGCAGCACCGGCCGGAGTCGATCGACAAGGCCGAGGCGATGTTCGCCCGCATCCGGCGCGAGGCCGAGCGTCTGCGGACGAGCCTGCCGACCAACTACGACTACCTGCGGTCGCTGCGCGACGGCGGCGCGGGGTTGTCTCGCAGCCAGCCCGGGCCGACGCTCGCGGCGCCGGAAATCCTGTAGTGGAGCGCACCCTCGACCGCGCATGCGCATTCGCGGCGACGCACGCCGCGGTGGCGGCTTGCGATCCGCTGCGGGCGCGGGCACTCGTTCTGCAACTGCCGGGCCTGAACCGTCAAAAGGACGTGCCCGGCATCGTCGGCCTGTTGCGCGAGTTCCTCCCGGTGCGCGGCGTGCCCGCCGGCTGGGGCTTCGTCGAAGCCGCCGCCGCGATGCGGGACATCGGGTTCTTCCTGGGCTCGCTCAAGCGGCACGGCCACGAGCCCGTGGACGCGGTGCCCGGGCTCGAGCCGGTGCTGCTCGACCTGGCGCGCGTGACCGGCCTGCCGCCGCGCGAGACGCTCCTGCACGTGACGGTCTGGAACCCGGCAGCGGCCGACGCGCAGCGGAGCTACACCGGGCTGCGCGACGAAGCGCACCTGCTCGAGAGCGTGCGCATCTCGATGGCGGCGCTCGAGGCGGCCATCGGGATGACCGTCGAGCTGTACGACGTGCCCCTGCGGTCTCCGTCGTTCGCCGAAGGGTGCGACGAGCTGGCGGACTATCTCCACAAGATGGTCGAATCGATCGTTTACGCGTACCGCTATATCTCGGTGCAGGTCTTCTACGACGAGCTTCGGCCGTACTACGAACCGATTCGGGTCGGGGGCCGGAGCTACCTCGGCCCCGGCGCGGTGGAAATGCCGCTCTTCGTGCTGGAGCACGTGCTGTGGGGATCGCAATCGGATCACCCCGGTTATCGGGAATTCAAGGAAACGTACCTGCCCTACGTGCTTCCGGCGTTCGGGGCGATCTACGCGCGGTTCGCCGGGGCGCCGTCGCTCGTCGACCGCGTGCTCGGCGAGGTGCAGGCGGCCGGCGCGCGGGGCGAGCCCGTCGTGGCCGGGCTGGCGGCCCTCGACCGGGTCTTCGAGATCCTGCTGCGCTTCCGCGCGCCGCACGTCAAATTGGCGGAGCGGGCGTATGAAGTCGGGCGAAGCGGCCCGACGATCGGCAGCGGGGGGTACGCGCCCAGCATGCTCGGCGATCTGCTCACGCTCACGCGTGCCGTGCGGTCCCGCCTGCGCGCCGCGCTCGACGAGCCCTGACGCCCGACGTCCGACGCCCGACGCGTGCGGCCATGTGTTCCATCTCACCAGGAGAGTGTGCCCCCATGACTCAAATGAGCCCCGCGAACGGGCGCGACAGCAACCACTTCGACGTGATCATCCTCGGGTCGGGCATGTCCGGCACCCAGATGGGGGCGATCCTGGCCAACCAGCAGTTTCGCGTGCTGATCATCGAGGAGTCGTCACACCCGCGCTTCACGATCGGCGAATCGTCGATTCCCGAGACGTCCCTGATGAATCGCATCATCGCCGATCGCTACGGCATTCCGGAGCTCGACCGCATCACGTCGTTCTACGCGACGCAGCGTTACGTCGCGTCGAGCACGGGCATCAAGCGCAACTTCGGCTTCGTGTTCCACAAGCCCGGCCAGGAGCACGACCCGAAGGAATTCACGCAGTGCGTGATTCCCGAACTGCCGTGGGGCCCGGAGAGCCACTATTACCGCCAGGACGTCGACGCCTACCTGTTGCAGGCCGCGATCAAGTACGGCTGCACGGTGCGCCAGAAGACGAACGTGACCGAATACCATGCCGACAAGGACGGCGTCGCGGTGACCACCGCCCAGGGCGAACGGTTCACCGGCCGGTACATGATCGATTGCGGCGGGCCGCGCGCGCCGCTCGCGACCAAGTTCAAGCTCCGCGAAGAGCCGTGCCGCTTCAAGACGCACTCGCGCAGCATTTACACGCACATGCTCGGGGTCAAGCCGTTCGACGACATCTTCAAGGTCAAGGGGCAGCGCTGGCGCTGGCACGAGGGAACCCTGCACCACATGTTCGCGGGCGGCTGGCTCTGGGTGATTCCGTTCAACAACCACCCGCGATCGACCAACAACCTGGTGAGCGTCGGCCTGCAGCTCGACCCGCGTGTCTATCCGAAAACCGACATCTCCGCACAGCAGGAATTCGACGAGTTCCTCGCGCGGTTCCCGAGCATCGCGGCGCAGTTCCGGGACGCCGTGCCGGTGCGCGACTGGGTCAAGACCGACCGCCTGCAATTCTCGTCGAGCGCCTGCGTCGGCGACCGCTACTGCCTGATGCTGCATGCGAACGGGTTCATCGACCCGCTGTTCTCCCGGGGGCTCGAGAACACCGCGGTGACCATCCATGCGCTCGCGGCGCGCCTCATCAAGGCGCTGCGCGACGACGACTTTTCTCCCGAGCGTTTCGAGTACATCGAGCGCCTGCAGCAGAAGCTGCTGGACCACAACGACGATTTCGTCAGTTGCTGTTATACGGCGTTCGCGGACTTCCGCCTGTGGGACGCGTTCCACAGGCTGTGGGCGGTCGGCACGATCCTCGGGCAGTTCCGGCTCGTGCAGGCCCATGCGAGGTTCCGCGCGTCGCGTGACGAGGGCGACCTCGACCACCTCGACAACGACCCTCCGTACCTCGGATACCTGTGCGCGGACATGGAGGGGTACTACCAGTTGTTCAACGACGCCAAGGCCGAGGTCGAGGCCGTGAGCGCCGGGCACAAGGAGGCCGGGGAGGCCGCGGCGCGGATTCACGCCCTCATCGACGAACGCGAGTTCGCCAGGCCGATGTTCGGCTTCGGGTACTGCATCACCGGGGCCAGGCCGCAACTCAACAACTCGAAGTACAGCCTGGTGCCGGCGATGAAGCTGATGCACTGGACGCAAACCAGCGCGCCGGCAGAGGTGAAACGGTACTTCGACTACAACCCGATGTTCGCGCTGCTCAAGGCGTACATCACGACCCGCATCGGCCTGGCGCTGAAGTAGCCGGCCGACACCGCCAGGAAAACGATGAACGACGTTCAATTCGATCAAGCGGTCGCCACGGAGCAAGCCCCGGGGGCGTACGACGCGACCACGCGCGTGGCCGCGAGCTGGTACGTCGCGATGCGCTCGGACGACCTCAAGGACAAGCCGACGGAGTTGACGCTGTTCGGCCGTCCGTGCGTGGCGTGGCGCGGCGCGACCGGGCGGGCGGTGGTGATGGACCGCCACTGCTCGCACCTCGGCGCGAACCTGGCCGACGGGCGGGTCACGGACGGGTGCATCCAGTGCCCGTTTCACCATTGGCGGTACGACGAGCAGGGCCGGTGCGTTCACATCCCCGGGCACAGCCAGGTGGTGCGGCAGCTGGAGCCCGTTCCGCGCGGCGCGCGTCAGCCGACGTGGGTCACCGCGGAGCGGTACGGCTACGTGTGGGTCTGGTACGGCTCCCCGCAGCCGCTGCACCCGCTGCCCGAAATCGCCGCGGCCGACGTCGACAACGGCGACTTCATGCACCTGCACTTCGCGTTCGAGACGACGACGGCGGTCTTGCGGATAGTCGAGAACTTCTACGACGCGCAACACGCGACCCCGGTGCACGCGCTCCCGATCTCGGCCTTCGAACTCAAGCTGTTCGACGACTGGCGCCCGTGGCCGGAGGTCGAGCCGCTGGCCCGGGCGGGCGCGTGGTTCGGTGCCGGGATCGACTTCACCGTGAACCGGTATTTCGGGCCCCTCGGCATGCTGTCGCGTGCGCTCGGCCTGAACATGTCGCAGATGAACCTGCACTTCGACGGCTACCCCGGCGGGTGCGTGATGACCGTCGCGCTGGACGGAGACTTCAAATACAAGCTGCTCCAGTGCGTGACGCCGGTGAGCGACGGCAAAAACGTCATGCACATGCTCATCTCGATCAAGAAGGTGGGCGGCGCCTTGCGCCGCGCGACCGACTACGTGCTGTTCGGGTTGCAGACCCGACAGGCCGCGGGGTACGACGTCAGGATCTGGAACGGGATGAAGCCGGACGGCGGCGGTGCGTACAGCCGGTACGACAAGCTCGTGCTCAAGTACCGCGCGTTCTACCGAGGCTGGGTCGACCGCGTCGCCGAGACGGGCGGCCGACCGCACCGTCGTGAGTGAGCGGCGAGGCGGGAGGCGAGGCGTGAAGCGGCGGCCGGGAACCGGCCCGTGAGCAGGATCGCGCCGGCAACGCATGCGGCCGGCACGCCCGGGCCGAGCACGGGCTTTTTTTCGCGTTCATCGTTTCACGTCGTCGGGCAGGCGGGCGGCCGTCGGGCCGGTGCGCTCAAGCGCCTGAGCCACAAGGATTTCGCGGGCCCGGCTGCGGGCGCCGCGAAATCCGCCGACAGGCGCCGGGTCGGCGCGCGATCCGGCTGTCGGCCGGCTGCCGGACACAGGCGGAGATCAATTGCCGGCCGATGCCGTCGCGACCGGCGCCGCATCGGGATGCGCGCGCGCGTAAAGCTGGCGATTGCGCGCGATCTGCGCGTGCGACGGCGGATAGTCGTTCCGGTCGGTCGGCAGCAAGCCGCCGACTTCGGCATCGATCAGCTGCTGGTAGATTTCGGCGCGCGTGAGCGGCGCCTGCGTGGACTGGGCGAAGGCCTGTGTACCGAACGGCAGGCTCAGCGCGGCAGCGACAAAGGCAGTGAAGAGTTTCATGGCGACTCCCTGGTGGGTTGAACGAACGGGCGAGTGGGGCGGCCCCACGTATCCCATTCTGGTTGCCGCGGCAGTCACGACGCTGACCCGCCGATTACAGATTTGTAATCCGCCCGTTTCGCGCTTGCACGATGCGGCTCGCGCGCCGCGTTTCCCGGTAACATCGGCGCATGTCACCACCCCATGCGACGGAGCCGACCATGCGCATCCTGATAGTCGAAGACGAACCGAAGACCGGCGCGTACCTGAAGAAAGGGCTCGAGGAATCCGGCTTCAGCGTCGATCTCGCGAAGGATGGCGGCGAGGGCCTGACGCTCGCGCAGGAGGAAAGCTACGACGTGATCGTGCTCGACGTGATGCTGCCCGTGCTCGACGGCTGGAGCGTGCTCAAGCGGCTGCGCGACACGCACGCGACGCCCGTGCTGTTCCTGACCGCGCGCGACGACGTGCAGGATCGTGTGCACGGCCTCGAACTCGGCGCCGACGACTACCTCGTGAAGCCGTTCGCATTCGTCGAGCTGCTTGCGCGGATCCGCACGCTCGCCCGGCGCGGGCCGCCGCGCGAGACGGAGCGTATCGCGGTGGGCGACCTGGAGATCGACGTCGTGCGCCGCCGCGTGAAGCGCGGCACCGTGCGGATCGACCTGACGCCGCGCGAATTCTCGCTGCTGCAACTGCTCGCGCGCCGGCAGGGCGAGGTGCTGAGTCGCACGCAGATCGCGTCGTACGTGTGGGACATGAATTTCGACAGCGACACCAACGTCGTCGAAGTCGCGATCCGGCGGCTGCGCGCGAAGATCGACGACGATTTCGCGGTCAAGCTGATCCATACGGTGCGCGGCGTCGGCTACGTGCTCGAGCCGAAGGACGCCGCATGACGCTCGGCCGCTCGATCGGCGCGACGCTCGCGCTCGCGTTCGGCGCGACCATGCTCGCCGTCTTCGCGCTTGTCGGCACCTATGTGTATACGGCCCTCGAGCGCCAGGTGAGCACGCAGGACGACCTCGACATCGTGCTCGCCGCGCGGCACACGCGCCGGCTGGCGGGCGAGCTCGATTCGCTCGACGCGGTGCGCACGCATGCGGACCGGCTGACGAGCCAGGTGCTCGGCAACGCGGCGCTGTCGATCGCCGTCGTCGACGGGCAGGGCAACGTGCTCGCACGCCACAACGTCGAGCGCACCGGGTTCGAGGACTCGCCTGAGCCGGCGGCAGCCGCATCGACGCCCACCTCGCCCACCTCGCCCGCGTTGCCGGCATTGCCCGACGCCGCGCTGTTCCCGCCGCACGCGACGCCGGTGCCCGCGAACGAACGGATCACCACCGACCGGATCGCGACCTGGACGGCCGGCGGCGGCGTGTCCGTGCGCGGCGTCGTCAGCGATGCGCAGTTGCGCGACCACTCGACGATCCGGATCGCGATCGCGCGCAACATGAGCGATCGCGCCGCGATGCTGGACGGCTACCGCGACCGGCTGAAGATCGCCGGCGGCCTGGGTGCGCTGTTCGCGATGCTGCTCAGCTACGGGCTGATCCGCACATCGCTCGCGCCGCTGCGCGAGATCGTCGCGAACACGGGCCGGATCACCGTCGACAAGCTCGATACGCGGCTCGACGCGTCGCGTGCGCCGCGCGAGCTGACGGCGCTCGTCGACGCGCAGAACGCGATGCTCGGCCGCCTGCAGCAGGCGTTCGGACACCTGTCGCAATTCAGTGCGGATCTCGCGCACGACCTGCGCACGCCGCTGAACAACATGCGCGGCGCGACCGAGGTGGCGCTCGCGCGGCCGCGTTCGCCCGACGAGTACCAGGCACTGCTCGAATCGAATCTCGAGGAATACGACCGTCTCGCGCGGATGATCGAGAACGTGCTGTTTCTCGCGCGCGCCGAGCATCCGGGTTTCGTCACGCGGCAGCGTGCGTTCGACGTGCACGACGAACTGGAGCGTATCGCCGGTTATTTCGAAGGGCTGGCCGACGAAGCGGGATCGACACTGCGCGTCGACGGGCACGGGCAACTGACCGCCGATCTCGAACTGTTCCGCCGCGCGGTCAGCAACCTGCTCGCGAACGCGCTGCGCTATACGCCGGCGGGCGGCGTGATCGCGATGAGCGTCGACGAAACGGCAGATGCGGTGCACGTCGTCGTCGCGAACCCGGGCGAGCCGATCGATCCCGCGCTGCTGCCGCGCATCTTCGAGCGTTTCGTGCGCGGCGACCCCGCACGCAGCGGCGGCGTGCCGGGCGGCACGGCCGGGCTCGGCCTCGCGATCGTGCGCTCGGTGATGGAATTGCACGGCGGCACCGTACGCGTCGAAAGCGACGCGGCCGGCACGCGCTTCATCCTCACGTTCGTCAGGACGCCGACGGCGTAGCGGCCGCGTGCGCGGCGGCCGTTGCGTGCGCATCCATATCCGTATCCTTGTTCCAGCCGCCGCCGAGCGCCGTCAGCAGCGCGACCGCCGCCTCCATCCGGCGCGCGGCGATCTGGTCGGCCAGGCGCCGGTTCGACAGCGCGATCGTCTGCGCGGTCACGACGTCGAGATAACTGACCGCACCGGCGTTGAAGCGGTTGGTCGTCAGCTTCAGCGACAGGTCGGCCGCGTCGGTCGCGCGCTGCTGGCTGTTCGCTTCCGATGCGAGCGCATCGAGCGCGGACAGTTGATCCTCGACCTGCTGGAACGCGGCCAGCACGGTCTGCCGGTAATCGGCGACCACTCCGTCGTACTGCGCATGCGCGGCGTGCAGCGACGCGCTGCGGCGCCCGCCGTCGAACAGCGTGCCGGCGAGCTGCGAGCCGAGCGACCAGAACAGGCTCGGCGCGGTGAGCCACGGCGCGAAGAACGAACTTTCGAGCCCCGCGCTCGCCGACAGCACCAGGTCGGGGAAAAACGCGGCGCGCGCCTCGCCGATCTGCGCGTTCGCGGCCGCGACGCGCCGCTCGGCCGCCGCGATGTCGGGCCGCCGCTCGAGCAGTTGCGACGGTACGCCGGCCGGGATCGCCGGCACGTCGAATGCCTGCACGCGCGGCGGCAGCGTGAAGGTCGACGCGCTTTCGCCGACCAGCGTCGCGAGCGCATGCTGGAGTTGCGCGCGGGACGCGTCGATGTCGGTGTCCTGCGTCTGCGTCGATTCGAGCTGCGTCTCGGCTTGCGCGACGGCCGACGCGTCGATCGCGCCGTCCGCGAGTTGCTGCTTCAGCAGCTTCAGGGCATCGGCATACGCGCGCACCGTTTCGTCGAGCAGTTGCTTCTGCGTGTCGAGCGAGCGCAGCGCGAAATAGTCGGTCGCGAGCTCGGCCGTGACGGACAGCCTCACGGCCTGCAGGTCGGCCGCGCTCGCGTCGGCATTCGCCTGCGCGCCCGTCACGGCGTCGCGCACGCGGCCGAACAGGTCGGGTTCCCAGCTCGCGGCGACGCCGGCCTGGTAGTCGGGCGTCGTCTTGCCGGCGAGCGACGAGCCGAGCTTGTTCTGCGACAAGCGCGAGCGGCTCTGCGCGACGCCGGCCGTGACGGTCGGCAGGAAGCCCGCACGCTGGTAGCCGACCATCGCGCGTGCCTGCTCGAGATCGGCGACGGCTTTCTTCACGGTCTGGTTCGAGATGTCGACGCGCGCTTCGAGCGCGTTCAGTGCGGCGTCGTCGAAGACGGTCCACCACGGGCCGCGCGACGCGGCATCGGCGGGCGTGGCGACGTTCCAGCCGGGTTGGGAGGCGGGAGCGGCCGTGGCCGGTATGCCCGCAGCCGGGACGCCCGAAGCCGGTATGCCCGAAGCCGGGACGCCCGCATAGTGCGCAGGCACCGCGACGTTGGGGGGCGAGTAGGCGGGTAGCGTCGAGCATGCGGTCAACGCGGCGGCGATGCCGAGCGCGACGACGCGGCGTGCGAACGGAAGCGGATGAAAGAGGCACATGGTGGAGATCTCGCGGGTTGTCATGAACGGTCAGCCGTGGGACTGCGTCGACGTCGCGACCGACGTGGCAACCGGCGTCGACGCAGGCGCCGCGACGGCGGCCGGTGCTGCCGCAACCGCGCGAGGTGCCGCCGGCGCACCGGTAGCCGAGCCGGCCCGCGCAGCCGCTTGCGCGGCGCCGGGCTCGACCGCCACGATCTTCACGGTCTCGCCGTCGGCGATCGAATCGCCCGGGTTGTCGATCACGCGATCGGTCGCGGTCAGCCCCGCGACGATCTCGACGTGCGTGCCGAAATCGCGGCCGATCTGCACGGTCTTCAGCGCGGTGGTGCCGTTCGCGGCGACGGTCGCGACCGTCACGCCGTTCGGCCGGAACAGCAGCGCGCTGACCGGCAGCTCGAACGCGGGCGCCGCACTCGCGACGAGCAGGTGCGCCTGCGCATACGCGCCCGGCATCAGCGCGCCGTCGCGGTTGTCGACGTCGATCTCGACCCGCAGCGTGCGCGTCACGGGATCGATCGCGCCCGCGCTGCGCGCCACGCGCGCGGCGAAGCGCCGGCCCGGATACTGCTGCGTGGTCAGGTACACGGGCGTGCCGGCCGATACGCCGGCCGCGCTATCCTGCGGGACGTCGACGAACACGCGCAGCGTGTCGGTCTGCTCGAGGTGGAACAGCTCGCCCGACAGCCCCGGGCTGCCCGGTGTGCCGCCCGCCGTGACGAGCGTGCCGACGTCGACGTTGCGCGCGGTGATCACGCCGTCGAACGGCGCCGTCACCGATTCGTACGACACGAGTTCGTTCAGATGGGCGGCATTCGCCTGCGCGGAGGCGAGCATCGCGCGCTTCGCGTTCATGTCGGCGACCTTCGTATCGGTGTCCTGCTGCGATACCGACTGCGTCTTCAGCATCTCCTGCCAGCGCTGCGCGGTCGATTTCGCGTAGTTGTAGTTCGCCTGCGCGGTCGACGTGTCGGCGTGCGCCTGACGCAACTGCGCGTCGAGGTCGGGCGCCGTGATCTGCGCGAGCGTCTGCCCGGCTTTCACGTGCGTGCCGATATCCGCACTCCAGTGCGCGATGTAACCGCTCGTGCGCGCGTAGATCGACGCTTCCGCGTAGGGCATCACCGCACCCGGCAGCGTGAGCGTCTGGTCGGCCGGCGCGGCGCCGGGCCGGATCACGGACACCGGCAGCGCCTGCTGCGCGGCCACCTGCACGCGCTGCGCGGCGCGCGCATCGATACGCGGCACGATGCCGGCGGCCAGCAGCGCGGCGGCGAGTGCGAGCGCGGCCAGCGGCACGGCGATCCTGCGGCCGCGACGGGGCAGCGGCGCGTCGGGTGCGGTGTCGCGCGCGACAGGCGGCACCGCCGCCGTTTCGGCGGAAAGCGGGGCGAGAGGTTCGGTCGAGTCGTTCATGATGGGTTCGAAGTCGGGCGAGTCGGAGGAAATCGGCGGGTATCCAGTCCAGCTATCCGGGTATCCGTGCTCAAGGCAGGGCCGGCGTGTCCGGCACGCGGCGTGCGGCGGCCGCATCGCGTCGCCGTTCGAGCCACGCATGGACGAAGCCGAACACGACGGGTACGAACAGCAGCGTCGACACCGTGCCGAACGCGAGGCCGCCGATCACCGCGCGGCCGAGCGGCGCGTTCTGTTCGCCGCCGTCGCCGAGGCCGAGCGCCATCGGCAGCATGCCGATCAGCATCGCGAGCGCGGTCATCACGACCGGGCGGAACCGGCTGAACCCCGCATCGAGCGCGGCCTGCCACGGCGGCGTGCCGCCGGCGCTCAGCTCGCGCGCCGCGTTGACGACGAGAATGCTGTTCGCGGTCGCGATGCCGATGCACAGGATCGTGCCGGTCAGCGCGGGCACCGACAGCGTCGTGTTCGTGACGAACAGCATCCACGCGATGCCCGCGAGCGACGCGGGCAGGCCGCTGACGATCACGAGCGGGTCGAGCCAGGACTGGAAGTTCACGACCATCAGCAGGTAGACCAGCGCGATCGCGAGCACGAGGCCGCTCAGCAGCCCCGCGAACGACTGGTGCATCGCCTGCACCTGGCCGCGCAGCACGATCGACGAGCCGGGCGGCAGTTGCGCGCGAGCGGCGTCGACGAGCTTCGTCACGTCGGCCGTCACGCCGCCGAGGTCGCGGTCCTGCACCGACGCGAAGATGTCGAGTACCGGCTGCACGTTGTAGTGCGACACGACGGCCTGCTGCTCGGCGCGCGAGAAGGTGCCCAGCGTGCCGAGCAGGTTCTGCGCGCCCGCGCCGGCCGCGGGGCCGCCCGCGGGCGTCTGCGGCGATTGCGCGGCGGTCGGCATCGCGATGTTCGCGAGCGACTGCAGCGAATTGACGTCGTACTGCGGCGCCTGCACCAGCACCGGGTAACTGACGCCGTTGGCGGGGTTCAGCCAGAAGTTCGGCGTGGTCTGCGAGCTGCCGGACAGCGATATCAGCAGGTTCTGCGCGACGTCGCGCTGCTGGAGCCCGGCCTGGATCGCCTTGGTGCGATCGACGTCGACGTTGATCGCGGGTGCGTCGCCGGGCTGCTGGATGCGCGCGTCCACGAGGCCGCGCACGCCGCGCAGTTGCGCGAGCAGCCGGTTCGCGACCGCGCGGTTCGCATCGAGCCGGTTGCCGACGATCTGGATGTCGATCGGCGCGGGCAACCCGAAGTTGAGGATCTGGCTGACGATGTCGGCCGGCAGGAACGCGAAGGTCACGCCCGGGAACGCCTGGTTCAGCAGGTTGCGCAGCTTCGTCACGTACTGCGCGGTCGGCCGGTGGTTCGGCTTCAGCGTGATCATGATGTCGGCGTCGCCGGCGCCGACCGGATCGGACGAGTCGTAGGTCAGGTTGATCCCGCTGACGGGCACGCCGATGTTGTCGAGCACGCCGGCCAGTTCGTTCGCGGGGATCACCGAGCGGATCCGCGTCTCGACCTCGTCGGTCAGGCGCGCGGTCTCCTCGATCCGCGTGCCGGTCGGCGCGCGCAGGTGCAGCCGGATCTCGCCGGTATCGACCGACGGGAAGAAATCCTGCCCGGCGACGGCGAACAGGCTCGTGGAAGCCACGCAGGCGAGCAGGAACGCGGCCGCGAAGCGGCGCCGGTTCGCGATCGCGGCCGACAGCAGCGCGCGATAGCGCGCGCGGACCGCTTCGAAACGGTGCTCGAAGGCGGCCTGGAAGCGCGCGAAGCGGGCGAAGATGCCGCGCGGCGCCTTGCCGTGCCCCTTGGCGCGCATCAGCACCATCGCGAGCGTCGGGATCAGCGTGCGCGAGAAGAAGTACGACGCGATCATCGCGAAGATCACCGCTTCGGCCATCGGCACGAACAGGTAGCGCGCGACGCCCGTCAGCAGGAACATCGGCGCGAACACGATGCAGATCGACAGCGTCGACACGAAGGTCGGCACGGCGATCTCGCCCGCGCCGGTCAGGATCGCCTCCTCGAGCGGCGCGCCGCGTTCGAGGTGGTGCGTGATGTTCTCGATCGCGACGGTCGCATCGTCGACGAGAATCCCGACCGCGAGCGCGAGCCCGCCGAGCGTCATGATGTTGATCGTCTCGCCGAGCGCGGCCAGCGCGCACAGCGACGTCAGCACCGCGAGCGGGATCGTCACGGCGATGATCAGCGTCGCGCGCCAGCTGCCGAGGAACAGCAGGATCATCAGCGCCGTCAGGCACGCGGCGATCAGCGCCTCGCGCGCGACGCCCTGGATCGCCGCTTTCACGAACACCGACTGGTCGCCGAGCGGCGTGATGTGCAGCGCCTTCGGCAGGCCGGCCGCGATCTTCGGCAGCATCGCCTTCACCTGGCCGATGATCGTCAGCGTCGATGCGCTGCCGGTTTTCTCGACCGTCAGCAGCGCCGCGCGCTTGCCGTCGCTGCGCACGATGTTGGTCTGCGGCGCGTAGCCGTTGCGCACGTGGGCCACGTCGCGCACATAGACGACGTTGCCGCCCACGGTCTTCACCGGCAGGTCGTTCAGCGCGGCGACGGTCTGCGTACTGCCGTTCATCTGCACGTTGTATTCGCGCGCGCCGATCTTCGCGGTGCCGCCGGGCAGGATCAGGTTCTGCGCGTTGATCGCGTTGACCACGTCGATCGGCGCGAGCCCCTTGGCCTGCAGCGCGCGCATGTTCAGGTCGACGACGATCTCGGGCACCTTGCCGCCGAACGGCAGCGGCACGGCCGCGCCCTGGACGGTCGCGAGCTGCGTGCGGATGAAGCTGTTGCCGAGGTCGTACAGCTGCTGCTCGGCGAGCGTGCTGCTCGACAGGCCGAGCTGCAGGATCGGCACCGTCGACGCGTTGTACGTGATGATGTTCGGCGGCAGCGTGCCCGGCGGCAGGATCCGCAGGATCGACGCGGCGTTGCTCGAGGCTTCGGCAATCGCGCGATTGATGTCCGCGCCAGGGTGGAAGAAGATCTTCACGACCGACACGCCGTTCAGCGATTGCGATTCGATGTGCTCGATGTCGTCGACGTCGGACGTGAGCGCGCGCTCGTAGTTGGTCGTGATGCGCTTGGCCATGTCCTCGGCGGAAAAACCGTTGTACGACCAGACGATGCTGACGACCGGGATGTCGATGTTCGGAAAGATGTCGGTCGGTGTGCGCAGGATCGCGAGCGTGCCCGCGATGAAGATCAGCAGCGCAAGCACGACGAACGTATAGGGCCTGCGCAATGCCAGCCGGACGATCCACATGATGTTTTCCTCGAAGCAGGGCAAGGGCGCCGCGATGGATGCGACGAGCGTGCAGTCTGCCGTTGCCGCGTTGACCCGGCCCTGACTCGAAGATTACGAAACGGTTATCTGCGCGTGGAGCCGCAGATTTCAGGATTGTCATGTGGCGGTCAGCGTCGTGCCGGCCGCAGTCACCAGAATGAAGATGTCGGGCGGCGAACCGCTTCCGCGGCACCGCCGGCGGCGCATCGACGATGCGTCCTTATCGAACCGTTCTGGGGAGTTTCATCATGAATCGCAGACTGATCGCAGCGACCGCGCTGCTCGCCCTCGCCATCGGCACGCCGGTTGCCGCTTTCGCGCAAGCGTCGTCGTCGGGCCCGACCCGTGCCGACGTGATCGCCGAGCTCGTTCAGGCGCAGCGCGACGGCACCGTGCCCACGTCGAACTGGGACTATCCGCCGAGCCCGTCGACGATTGCGCGCAATCGCGAGCTCTATGCGATCGCGCACGGCGAGCAGGCCACCGCGACCGCGTCGACGCCGGTGCCGGCCGTCAGCGCGCAGTGACCGGGAGACAGGCGATGACGCGCCTTTTCCGGCTGGCGATCGCCGCGCTGCTCGCGGCGGCGGTCGCGCCGGCCTTTGCACGCGGGATGCCGCAATTGCCCGATGACGACGGCGGGCGCGCGAGCGTGCTGCAAGCGTTGAACCCGGCGCGTGCGGCCGACGCCGGTCGGCCGCATGCGGCCGGCGTCGTGCCGAATCGGGGCGGAGAGACGCCGCGCGGTCGCGACAGCGGCGTCGACCGGCGGCTCGGCTTGGCCGGCGATGGCGATGGGCGGTAATTCTGGCCGTCGTGAGCGACGGTCGGATAAAAGCGCGCGGTCGGCGCGTTCATGCCGGTATGGGCGCCGGGAATGAACGATCCCCAAGCAAAGGCGAGCACCTGTTGGGGCCGGAACGTCGACTGCATCCCGTGCGCGGCCCGGAGCGACCGTACCGCCAGGCAAAAACTCGTGGCGATCATCCGTTAGCGGTCGAAGCGATCCGTCAGCCAGCCGATCGCGACCGAGGCCGGTCTGCCGCCCCGGTTCAGGAAGCCGACCATGATCGCGCCTTGTGCGCTCGTATAGCCGGTGCTTTTCGCCATCGTCGGCAGCCAGTTGTACAGCAGGTAAGGGACGAACAGCCCGACGAAATAGCACGGCCAGATCAGGGCCGTGTCCGCGAGATAGCGCGACGAGAGGATCGTGCCGCCTTTCACCTTCGGTTGCGCGGGCAGGAAGAATGTCGTACCAGCTGCCACGCGCGTGCGGCCGATCGCGGATGGGATTTTCGCGATCAGGTCGGGACGCGGGTTCTGAAGCGAGGCGCGGTGCTTGATTTGCTGTGTTGGCCGTTCCGCAATGGTTCGTTGCGGAACTCATTCAGTTTGAATCAAATTGGTCTGCAATGAGGCGGACCTGATAGCGGTTCGCTTTTCATTTGACAGCACTGAACAGCCGGCACTGATTGCGACGTCGTCTGCCTCTGGGCGGTTCAACCGGATACGAAGCCAGTGAGGCCGATTGAGGTGTCGTCGACATCAGCATCGACTGTGGCGGCTACCGCAAAGCACCCAAACATTACATATTTCATTCTCGTTGGCATAAATAGAAATTATAAAGAAAGGAATGTGTTTGGAAAATGGAATATTGAAGATGTCGAAAGGATGTGGCTGGCGGATTCGTGAATCGCACTTCAACTTTTGTCAGTCAATATTGTTGTTTTAGAGATTAAATACATTCTCGCGACTTGTTGTTGCCGCTAGAATTGCGGCGGCAAGACGGGGTGCCGTTCCCGTGAGAGTGCGGACCACTACTGGCTCGCAAAAAACAAGAAGATGGATAACGAATGAACATGACCGAAGTGGCTCAGGCGATTCGTGGCGGCCTGATTCAGCATGATCGCCTGCTCAAGACGAGCATCCCGGTTTTGCCGGAGAACGCACTCGTACCGCGGCGCGCTGTGACCTACGCCGAGCTTGGTCGCGACTTTAGCGTGACGCTCGACATGGTCTCCACGGCGGGCGACATCGAATTGAAGACGCTGATCGCCCAACCGATCACGCTCTGGATTCAACAAGCGAACAAGTCCTATCGACCGCTCAACGGCTACATTCATACGGCTCGAAGACTTGGTGCTGACGGTAGCCTTTCGAGCTATCAGCTGACTTTCGCTTCTTGGATGCATTTCCTCAAATTTCGCAACGACATGCGGTACTGGCAGGACAAAAGCGTCGACGCCATCATCACGGACGTATTTAACGTGCATCCGCAGGCACAAGGGCAGTTCGAATTTGCATTGCTAAAGCCGCTGCCTTCGCGTTCATATTGCCGCCAGAGCGAGACCGACTGGAATTTCATCCATCGTTTGCTGGAGGAAGAGGGTTTGTTCGGCTTCTGGCGGCACGACAACGACGGGAAGTCGCATCGATTTGTCGTGACTGACGATATCTACTCGCTCGATGAGATGTCACCTGGTTCGGTCGGGTTCTCAAGGTCGGGTACGCGTGGCGAAACGGATGCATTTGCGCAGTGGGCGGGTTCCCGGACGTTGCAGAGCACCGTTCACACGACACGCACGTTCGATTACAAGGCGCCTTCGTCCGTCGTCAATCCCAAAGGCACGACTTTGCCCACAATGTCCGGTCAAGGGAATTTGCCGGAGCAGGCTGAAGTCTACGAATACACCGGCGCCTATACGTATCTGGACCGGAGCCGCGGCGAACACCTGTCAAAGATTCACCTGGAGGAATGGGAGTCGCGAGCGAAGCGATTCTTCGGCGTCGGTGGTGTCCGCGCGATTGACGCCGGTTGTCGCTTCACTCTGACGGGACATCCGGAACATGATCGCGACTCAGCCAGCCAGCGCGAATTCGTCGCGATCAAGGTGCAGCGGCACATCGAGAACAACCTGCCGTTGCCCATCCAGGAAGCGAACTTCCCGCATAGCTTGCAGAGCCAGCTTGCGCACGCGAAATCGGCACATACGGGTGAGGCCGTTGTGCACGGAGACGGATCGGCGGGATTTTACGTGGTCGAGGTGGAAGCGCAGCGGGTGACCGTCCCGTATCGGAGCCCGTTCGAACACAAGAAGCCGGTGATGGAACTGGAGACCGCTATCGTAGTTGGCCCCCGGGGTGAAGAGGTATACACGGACGAACTGAACCGGGTCAAGGTCATGTTCGTGTGGGATCGTCAAAACCCGGCCGATGCGAGTGCTTCATGCTGGGTAAGAGTCGCGCAATCGGATACCGGTGGCGGGTACGGGAGCGTTCACGTTCCGAGGGTCGGTGAGGAAGTCTTGGTCGGATACGTCGGCGGGGACTGTGACAGGCCGATCGTTCTCCATCGCGTCTACAACGGGAGCGTCCGGCCCCAGTGGCACAGCCACGGCGTCTTGTCCGGCTATCGGTCGAAAGAATATGGCGGCAGTGGTTACAACCATCTCGTGATGGATGACTCTACCGGCCAGAACCGAGCGCAGCTGTACTCGACGAGTGGCGATTCACATCTGCATCTCGGGCACCTTGTCGAGCATGCCGACAACACGCGGGGAAGCTATCTCGGAACGGGCTTCGATCTGAAGTCGACAGCATACGGCGCGATCCGTGCAGGTAAAGGATTGTACATATCGACGCATCAGGCAACCGCGGGACAACCGCTGGATGCAGGCGAGGCGACGGAGCAACTCGTCAATGCGTACGGGGTGCTCGACGCGCAGTCGCAGGCGAGTGTGGCGAGCCAGGCGGAAAGCCTGCAGCCGGGCAGCGATGCGCTGGCCGGATTCCGTGATGCGACGCGGCACAGTGTCACCGCTGCGTCGCATGGCGGGCGGACTGCTGGCGGTGGCACGGGCAGCGCGAACAGCTTTGCGAAGTCGGTGATGCTGATGGCGAGTCCGGACGGTATCGCGCTGTCGACGCAGCAGTCGACGCAGATCACGGCAGACGAGCACGTCACTCTCGTCAGTGGGCAAAACATGCACGTTGCGACAGGCAAGTCTCTTGTCGCGAGCGTGGCGGAGAAACTCAGCCTGTTCGTTCAGAAAGCGGGGATGAAACTGTTCGCGGCCAAAGGCAAGGTCGAGATCCAGGCACAGGGTGATGCGATGGCGTTGGCGGCATTGAAAGACATTTCGATCTCGACCAAGGACGGCCGGATTGTTCTGACCGCTCCGAAAGAAATATGGATCGGCGCGGGCAACTCTTACATCAAGATCTCGACGAACGGGATTGAGAACGGTACGCCGGGGCAGATCCTGGAGCGGTGCGCATCGTGGGAAAAGCAAGGCGGCACGAGCGTCTCGCCTCCGCAGCAGGCATTTTTCGAAAGCCAGCAACCGTTGCAGTACAGCCAGCAACTGGTGCTCGACGAAGTCCTGCACAAACCGGATGGCGTTGCGCAGGCGGTCGGTTATCGATTGGTCGGTGACGCGGGGGTCATTCTCGGCAGCGGCATGCTCGACGGCAGTGGACAGACTTTGCGCGCCTTTACCGATACGCCGCAACAGATCCACGCGATCTTCGATCTGAACCATGGCAAATGGAAGACGATGATGTATCAGGAGCCGTTCTACATGAGCGCCAACGAGGTCGATCACCCCAATGCGGGCGTGTTTGACTATGCGGATCATGCGATGACGGACGATGCCGGCGACACGACGGGCGAAGACGATTCGATTGACGCAGACGATTTGCCGGATACGGAAAACACGGCGGCCTGACCTCCATCCGGAAGCAGACGGGTGGGCATTTGATGTCACGAAAGGCAGTTAGAGAGATAAGGCAAAAGCAGATGAAAGCACGAGAGCAGATCAAGTACTGGATACGCGCTGTATTGGGCGCGATGCTGGTCCATGTAACGGTTGCATCGGCGCAGATGATGGAGTTTCCGCTCGGTGCGCCGGAAGGATTCAGTGCCGATGCCATCAATCCGCTCGGCAATGACCGTTACTGCATCAGCGGACATGTCTATGACGACACCGTGCCGAGCCGATCCGCAATGGTCGTGCTGTTTGATGCAGGTAGCCGCCGGGTGGAATGGCGTACGGCCATTCCATTTGGCTCGGGTCATGTCAGCAATTCGGCGGTGGCCTGCGGTAGCGATGGCCACTCGATTTTTGTGGTGACCGAGGAACACACGCAGGGCAGCGAGTCGCTCAATCAAACGAGCGTCGTCGTGAACCGCCTCTCCGTTGCGGGCAAGCTCGAAAAGCGGCAGCCGATTCATGCAGGCTTTGACGAGTGGTTCTACATGCTGGACGTGGGTCCTGCCAGCGTCAATGTCGCAGGGGGCACTAGTGCGACATTGCAGCGTGGCGGGCCATTTGGCACATTCGTCGCGCACCTCGATGCCGATCTCGAGCAGCCGACACTGACGCAGCTTTCGAGTGGAGCATTCTGGACCGACGCGTCTGCCCGTCTGGATGGCCGGCGCCTTCTGGTGGCAGGCAAGTTCCTGCCGAATGCCGGAGCAGGTCACAACGGATACGCGGTGTCGCAGATTGATCTCGACAGCAAGCGATATGTCCGTTCCGCGTATCCGTTGCCCGGGAATGTGACGTCGGCGAGTGCGTTTGTGTCTTCCGACGGTCTTGTGCATGACGTTGGCGTCACGCCTGCTGGTGTGTTGACGGTCGTGATGGTCGACCCTTCGGGAAAGACAACGTCCATGTTCTCGACGGCAAATGGCACGCTCTGCAGCATCGATGCAGTCGCTCGCGGCAATCGTACCGTAAGCGTCATCGGTGACGCATGCAAGGGTAATCGCACAGTGTTGCTGTCCGTCGATCCGGCCTCGCATGCTGTGAGCACCGTCCATACGTTTGGCAGCGAGATGGATGCGATCGGGTTCGACGGCAGTAATTGGGTCGGCGTGGCGAAAACCAAAGGGCATGGCGCTGTATTTCAGCGGGGAGCGAGATAAGTTATGGCGGGCGACAAGAAGTATACGTACGACGACGAACTCGAATTCATCAAGAACCTGTATTGTCCGGCCCGACAGGTCGCCGACGAGACAGGCTGCTCGTGGAAACTGATTCTTGCGCAGGCTGCGCAGGAAACGGGCTGGGGGGAGCACGTTCTGGAGGGAACGAACAACTTTTTCAACATCAAGGCTGACGCGTCGTGGCACGGTGAGTCGCGTAACTTTACCGTCCCGGAAGAGAGGGAGGATGGTAGTAAGTATTGGGTGACGGCCCCGTTTCGCGTGTATCCATCCATGCTGGAGAGCTTGCGAGATCGTCAGAAATTTCTCGCATCGAATCCCCGCTATGCTGCGGCGGGTCTTTATAGCGAAGGAGTAAAGGGCAATCTGGAAGCGGAAGCACGGGCGCTGCAGTCGGCCGGTTACGCCACGGACAAGAAATACGCGAAGAACATTATCGAAGTGGCCGGTGGCAAGTCGATGAAGCGGGCTATCGAACGGGCGCAGAAGGCTGGCTGCAAGGGCTGTCTGCCGACGGTGAACGTCTACGTGCTCGACCAGGCCAAGGCTCATCTGGTCGACACCAAAATAAGGGCAACCCAGGGCGGTAAAACAATCGACCTGGTCACGGACAAGAACGGGCAAGTGCAGGTACAGGCCGCGCTATCGGGTGGGCCAGTTTCCTTGCAGGCCTGGTCGGAACACGATCACAAGTGGGTACAAATCGAGCAGACCGTGACGCCGACGACGCCCGCTACGGCCATTACGGTCGTTGCGCCCACAATCGTCGTGCCGTCGGCAACCGAATTACACAAGCAGCCACTTGCGCCTGCGCCGACGGAGCCTCGGCCGGCAACGAGTCATCCTGCGGCGCCTACCGAGACTCCCGCTCCCGCTGCCGCTCCCGCTGCCGCTCCCGCTCCCGCTCCCGCTCCCGCTGCCGCTGCCGCTGCCGCTGCCGCTGCCGCTGCCGCTGCCGCTGCCGCTGCCGCCGCTTCGCACGCTAGCGTAGCCGGCGCCGCTCCGCATGGCTGTACGGAGACCTATATCGTTCAGAAAGGCGATACGCTCAGCAAGATCGCAAAAAAACACTCGACGAGCTATCGCGTGCTCGCGCGTCTGAACGGCATTGCATCGCCGTACTTTCTGTATCCGCATCAGGTACTGACCGTACCGAAGGCACATGCGCACCCGTCTTCGTCATCGGGCGCGGCAACGGCCGCCGCACCGGTGGCTGCAGGCTCTTCATCTGCGGTGGCACCTGTGGCCACCGGAGCGCCCGTCGCAGTGGCGGCTCCCGCGACATCTGCCTCGACCGCTGCCTCGTCTCATGCTGCGGAGACTCACGGGAAAGCCGTTCATACAGCCCCTGCCGCACCTGCAACGAGCGCGCCCGCGCACCCAAGCACACATCCGGCAAGCGGGACTGCCGGGTCATCACCCGCGCCAAAGCCGGCGCCGGAAGTGCACGCTGTCCGTTCCCGGGACGAGAGCGATCACCCGAAAACCGAGGCACTGAGTGCCAGTCATGCACCGTGGATGACGTATGCAGAGGAGGAGCGTCGCGTCGGCATCAAGCGCAAGGGAGGAGACGTTTCCACCGAGCACATCAAGGAGTATTTCGGTGCGACGTCGCAAACCAAGGCCGATCCGAATTCCGCCGCATACTGTGCGGCATTCGTGAACTGGTGTCTGCAGCGCGCGGGCTATGAGGGGACGAAGGGAAAGACCAATGCGATGGCAAGCAGTTTCCTGAAGTGGGGGAAGCCGACCAAGGGGAACAAGCCGGTATACGGCGCCATCGCCGTCGTGCGCTTCGGCAAGAGCGCGTACCACGTTACCTTTGTCAACGGTGCCCATCGCTTCGATGCTCATCAACATCTGCAATCGTTGGCAACGTTGGGTGGCAACCAGGGCAAGGCGCATGAGGTGAACAAAAGCCATCTGCCGCCGTCTTTGGTGGTAGCGTATCGTCTCCCGATCGGCTATGACGCAACGGATGACGACTATCAACTGGCGCTTGTGCCGGATGACGGCAGCACATCGATGACGGCCGCATCGACTCGTTAGATGTACTTTTACCCGAGGTAAGGTGTTGCGATGTCCCGCGAGACGTTCGCTGCTCGATGACGGGGCGATCCCGGTTATTTATTTCTCTCGAATCTTGATGATAAAGCTATCCAAGCTCACTGCATGCGCCTTGATCCTCGTCGCGACCGTCGCCAACGTGACGTATGCCCGCGATCTGGACAAGAGCGACCCTGATCGCGCCCACATACTGGCCGCCGTTCACCGGCTGAACGACAGCGAACCGGACCTGAAGGATTACCGCTATTTCGTGGTCGACCTGATCAAGGATCGTGATGCCGCCTTCGCATGTGTTGCATTGACGGATAAGGACGGCAGCCTGGAGATGACGGATGACCAGGTCGAGATCATGAAGTTCGCGCTTGAAAGGCGCAACGCGCAATGGGTAGCAACCGATCTCGGCGGCGTGGGATTTGCAGACGGTGCGAAGCCGGTGCAATCGGATTGCAAGGTGGAGGGCCGTATCGTCAACACGCGCGATGATGTCAATGTCGCGTTGAAGGCAACGGGACACAAGTCGTTATCCGCTCGTTGACCGCGGAGATGGTTGGCGAGACCGAGAGGAAGGTGGCGGCCTGCCGGATCTGAGTTCTGTCGCGACGGCTCTCGTCACGTATTCGCGGAAACCTCCGCCGCAGAAATCACGGCCGTTCCCTTGGATTCATCGGCCAGCGCCCAGCGCCCAGCGCCCGGCGCCCGGCGCATCACGAGCCCGGCTACCGCGCCGATCAGCGGCACGTCGGCCATCAGCGGAAGGATCTGGCCGAACCCCAGCCCCACGCTGAGGAGGGCCGCGCCGGCAAATGCGCTGCCGATCGCGCCCAGCCCTCCGAACGCATGCACCCGCTCAAGCTGGTCGAACGCGCGACGGTCGGATAAAAGCGCGCGGTCGGCGCGTTCATGCCGGTATGGGCACCGGGAATGAACGATCCCCAAGCAAAGGCGAGCGCCTGCTGGGGCCGGAACGACGACTGCATCCCGTGCACGGCCCGGAGCGACCGTGCCGCCAGGCAAAAACTCGTGGCGCTCACCCGGTAGCGGTCGAAGCGATCCGTCAGCCAGCCGCTCGCGACCGAGGCCGGCGCACGCCCCGGTTCACGAAGCCGACCATGATCGCGCCTTGCGCGCTGGTATAGCCGGCGTTTTTCATAGCCGGCGCCTTTCCCCATCTCCGCCGCGCCGCCCCCAGCCCGTTTAGGTGTTTATACGTATGCCGATTCCGATATCGCCCGAATCCAATATTTCATTGGAAGGTTATCGGACTTGTTCATAGACTGATGCGGGGCATGCAGACCGGGCCGGCCGCACGCGCCAGCCCGGACTGCAGTCCCGACCCGCATCCCCGCGCCAAGCAGAACCACAACAGCGCAGCGGCATACAACGACATCATCGGAGACGGACCATGACATTTTTCAGGAAGCTGACGGCCGGCGCGCTCGTCGCCGCGGCGACCGTGTTCGCGCACGACGCGTTCGCGCAGCAAAAGCCGATCACGCTCGGGTTCTCGCAGGTCGGCGCGGAAAGCGCATGGCGCACCGCGAACACCGTGTCGGTGAAGGGCGCGGCGAAGGACGCCGGCATCAACCTGAAATTCTCGGACGCGCAGCAGAAGCAGGAGAACCAGATTCGCGCGATCCGTTCGTTCATCGCGCAGAAGGTCGACGTGATCGCGTTCTCGCCGGTCGTCGAATCGGGCTGGGAACCGGTGCTGACCGAAGCGAAGGCCGCGCATATCCCGGTGATCCTGACCGATCGCGCGGTCGACGTGAAGGACCCGTCGCTGTACGTGACGATGATCGGCTCCGACTTCCTCGAGGAAGGGCGGCGCGCCGGCCACTGGATGGAAGAGCACTACAAGAACGACCCGGGCCCGATCAACATCGTCGAGCTGCAGGGCACCGTCGGCTCGGCGCCGGCCAACGATCGCCGCGCGGGCCTGCTCGAAGTGATCAAGAACAATCCGAAATTCAAGGTGATCGCGTCGCAGAGCGGCGACTTCACGCTCGCCGGCGGCAAGCAGGTAATGGAAGCGTTCGCGAAGACCTACGGCAAGCAGATCAACGTCGTCTACGCGCACAACGACGACATGGCGCTCGGCGCGATCCAGGCGATGGAAGAGGCCGGGATCAAGCCCGGCAAGGACGTGAGCGTCGTGTCGTTCGATGCGACGAAGGGCGGTTTCCAGGCGATGATCGCCGGCAAGATCAACGTTGACGTCGAATGCAGCCCGCTGCTCGGCCCGCAACTGATGAGCGCGGTGAAGGACGTGGTCGCCGGCAAGCAGCTGCCCAAGCGGATCGTCACGAACGAGACGGTGTTCCCGATGAACGTCGCGGCGCAGGTGCTGCCGACCCGCAAGTACTGATGTCCCGCACGGGCGGCGGCGCGGCTGCCGCCCGAGTCGCAACCGCTTTGCTACCGCTTCGCAACCGTTTCGACGGAGGGGTCATGACGCAATCGCCGGTGGTCGAGATGACCGGCATCGACAAGTCATTTCCGGGTGTCAGCGCGCTGCAGCGCGTGGACTTCCGGTTGTTTCCCGGCGAGATCCATGCGCTGATGGGCCAGAACGGCGCGGGTAAGTCGACGCTGATCAACGTGCTCACCGGCGTGCATGCGCACGACGCGGGCGAGATTCGCGTCGGCGGCCGGCCCGTGCGCTTCGCCGCGCCGCGCGAAGCCGAGGCGGCCGGGATCCAGACGCTTTACCAGGAAGTGAACCTGTGCACGAACCTGTCGGTCGCCGAGAACATCTTCGCGGGCCGTCAGCCGATGCGGCGCGGCGCGATCGACTGGAACGCGATCCATGCGCGTGCGCGCGCGGCGCTCGCGGAACTCGACCTGTCGCTCGACGTCACGCGCTCGCTCGACGCGTACCCGATCGCCGTGCAGCAGATGGTCGCGATCGCGCGCGCCGTTTCCGTCGACGCGCGCGTGCTGATCCTCGACGAGCCGACGTCGAGCCTCGACGACGGCGAGGTCGCGCGTCTGTTCGACGTGCTGCGCCGGCTGAAGGCGTCGGGCATCGCGATCCTGTTCGTCACGCATTTCCTTGAGCAGACCTATGCGGTGTCCGACCGGATCACCGTGATGCGCAACGGCGAGCGCGAAGGCGAGTACCTGGCGCGCGACCTGCCGGTCGACGCACTGGTCGCGAAGATGACCGGCCGCGAGCGGATGTCCGATACGCTGCAGGCGGGTGCCGCGGCCGCCGTGCGCACCGCGGGCGACGCCGCGCCGTTCCTGTCGATGCAGCAGGTCGGCCGGCGCGGGATGATGAGCGCGCTCGATCTCGACGTGCGGCCCGGCGAGATCGTCGGGCTGGCCGGGCTGCTCGGCTCGGGGCGTACCGAAACCGCGCAGCTCGCGTTCGCCGCGGAGCGCCCGGACACCGGCGCGATCGAGATCGACGGCACGCGCACGCGGCTCGCGTCGCCGCACGACGCGGTGCGGCACGGCATCGCGTACTGCCCGGAAGACCGCAAGAAGGAGGGTATCGTCGCCGCGCTGTCGATCCGCGAGAACATCATCCTCGCGCTGCAGGCGCGGCGCGGCTGGTGGCGGCTGATCGGGCGCGCGCGCCAGCGCGAGATCGCCGAGTCGTATATCGCCCGGCTCGGCATCAAGGCGCGCGACGCGGAGCAGCCGATCGGCCTGCTGTCGGGCGGCAACCAGCAGAAGGTGCTGCTCGCGCGCTGGCTCGCGACGGACCCGAAGCTGCTGATTCTCGACGAACCGACGCGCGGGATCGACGTCGCCGCGAAGTTCGACATCATGGAGCGCGTGCTCGCGCTGTGCAAGACCGGGCTCGCGATCCTGTTCATCTCGTCGGAGATCGGCGAGGTCGTGCGCGTGAGCCACCGGATCGCGGTGCTGCGCGACCGTCGCAAGGTCGCCGAGCTGAGCGGCGCCGATGCATCCGAGGAGCAGGTGTACCGTCTGATCGCGGGAGGCCAGTCATGACGCCGCTGCGCATGCTGTTTCGTCATTCGCTCGCGTGGCCGGTGCTGACGCTCGCGCTGCTGTTCGCGCTCGATGTCGCGCATCGTCCGGGTTTCCTGTCGATCGCGCTGCTCGACGGCCACCTGTTCGGCGCACCGGTCGACATCCTGAACCGCGCGGCGCCGCTCGTGATCGTGTCGCTCGGGATGACGCTCGTGATCGCGACGCGCGGGATCGACATCTCGGTCGGCGCGATCGTCGCGATCGCCGGCGCGGCCGCGGCGATCGTGCTCGACGGCGATCCGTCGCGGGTCGGTGCCGCGCTGGCCGCCGCGCTCGGCGTCGGCTTGCTCGCGGGCGCCTGGAACGGGCTGCTCGTCGCGTTCGTCGGGATGCAGCCGATCATCGCGACGCTGATCCTGATGGTGGCCGGCCGCGGCGTCGCGCAGCTGCTGACGGGCGGCCAGATCATTCCGATCGGCGCGCCCGGCTATCTCGCGCTCGGCGGCGGGTATCTCGCGACCGTGCCGTGCGCGGTGTGGATCGCCATCGCGACGATCGCCGCGACCGCGCTGCTGGTGAACCGCACGGCGCTCGGGCTGTTCATACGCGCGATCGGCGTGAATCCGGTCGCGACGCGGCTCGTCGGGCTGCGCGCGGGTGCGGTCGTGTTCGGCGTGTATCTGTGTTCGGGCGTGATGGCGGCGCTCGCCGGCATCCTCGCGAGTTCGAACGTGCGCAGCGCCGACGGCAACAACGCCGGGCTGCTGCTCGAACTCGACGCGATCCTCGCGGTGACGCTCGGCGGCACGTCGCTGCTCGGCGGCCGCTTCAGCCTCGCCGGCTCGGTACTCGGCGCGCTGATCATCCAGACGCTCACCTACACGACCTATTCGATCGGCGTGCCGCCGGAGGCGACGCTCGTCGTCAAGGCGGTCGTCGTGATCGTCGTGACGCTGATCCAGTCGGAGGCGGCGCGCGCGCTGGTCGTCCGGCATGCGTCACGGCTGCTGCCTTCCGCGCGTTCGCGCGCCACCACCGGAGCGACGCCCCGATGACCCGATTCCTTGGCCGGCTCGCCGACCCGCGCACGCTGCCGATCGTCGTGACGATCCTGCTGTTCGTCGCGCTGTTCGGTTTCGGATCCGTGATGTACACGGGCTTCTTCTCGATGCAGGTGCTCACCGGGCTGCTCGTCGACAACGCGTTCCTGCTGATCGTCGTGATCGGGATGACGTTCGTGATCGTGTCGGGCGGGATCGACCTGTCGGTCGGCTCGGTCGTTGCGCTGACAACGATCTTCTGCGCGGTCGGCGCCGAGCGGCTGCATTGGCCGGTGTGGGTCATCGTGCCGCTCGTGCTCGCGTTCGGCACGCTGTACGGCGCGGCGATGGGCGCGCTGATCCATTACTTCCGGCTGCAGCCGTTCATCGTGACGCTCGCCGGAATGTTTCTCGCGCGCGGCGCGTGCTTCCTGATCACGACGCAGTCGATCACGATCAACGAATCGACGTTCCATGCGATCGCGGGCATCAGCGTGCCGGTCGGCGGCGGCACGCTGAGCGCGGGCGCGCTGATCGCGCTCGCGACGCTGGCCGCCGCGATCTACGTCGCGCATTTCACGCGGTTCGGCCGCAACGTGTATGCGGTCGGCGGCAACGAACGTTCGGCGCTGCTGATGGGCTTGCCGGTCGCGCGCACGAAGATCGGCGTGTACGCGCTGAGCGGCTTCTGCTCGGCGCTCGGCGGCGTGGTGTTCACGCTGTACGTGCTGTCCGGCTACGGGCTGCAGGCGCAGGGGATGGAGCTCGACGCGATCGCCGCGACCGTGATCGGCGGCACGCTGCTCACGGGCGGCGTGGGCTACGTGATCGGTTCGGTGTTCGGGGTCGGCATCCTCGGCACGATCCAGGTGCTGATCACGTTCGACGGCACGTTGAGCTCGTGGTGGACGCGGATCGTGATCGGCGCGCTGCTGTGCGTGTTCTGCGTGCTGCAGCGGGTGATCGAGCGGCATGCCGCGCGGCGGCGCACCGGCGGCACGGGGCTGGGCGAGCGGCCGCGGCCGGCCGACGCCGCATCGGCACGGCCGGCCGGCGCGGGCGAGGATGCGGCGCTCGTGTCGACGATGCGGCGCGCGTAGGGGGATCACACCGGCGATCGCACCGCGCTTGCGGTGCAGCGGAACAGGATCGACCGGGCAACGGCGCGCGACGTAGCCGCGCCGTCGCCGTGCACCGCGTCAGGCGCGAACGCCGACGCGGTACTGCGTGGTCTGTCGATAGACGGCACCCGGTTGAACGATGACGGCGTCGCGCAGGCCGTCCATGTTGACCTGATCCGGAAAGCCGCCGGCTTCGACGCACAGCGCGGCGTGTCGCGCGCAGCGCGTGCCGCCGCTCACGCGCAGGCCGTCCAGGTAGTTGCCCGTATAGAGTTGCAGGCCGCGCTGATCCGTCGACACGAGCAGCTCGCGGCCGCTTTCCGGGTCGTAGATCGCCGCGACGGGCCTGAGTGCGTGCGCGCTGTCGCGCAGCACGAAACAGTGGTCGAACCCGCGCGCCCGCGCGAGCTGCGCGTGCGGCCAGTCGAGGCGCGCGCCGAGCGGTGCGCTGTGCCGGAAGTCGAACGCGGTGCCGGTCACGTCGGCGGTGCCGGTCGGGATCAGCGCGTCGTCGACTTCGAGGAACGCGTCGGCGTCGATGCTCAGCACGTGGCCGCGCACGTCGCCGCCCGTGCGGCCGCTGAGGTTGAAATAGCTGTGATTCGTCAGGTTGAGCGGCGTGGGCGCGTCGGTGACGCCGGTGTAGTCGATCGTCAGCGTGCCGTCGTCGTCGAGCGCATAACGCACCTGCACGCTCACGTTGCCCGGAAAACCCGCGTCGCCTTCCGGCGAATCGAGTTGCAGCGTCAACCCGCCGCAATCGTCGACGACGGCCCAGCGCTGCCGGTGAAAGCCATTCGCGCCGCCGTGCAGCAGATTGCCGCGCTCGTTGCGATCGAGCCGGTAGTCGACGCCATCGAGCGTGAAGCGCGCGCCGGCGATCCGGTTCGCCCAGCGGCCGACCGTCGCGCCGAGGTAGGCGCCCGATTCGACGTATTCGGCGGGCGTGTCGTGCGCGAGCACGATATCGGCGAAGCGTCCGGTGCGGTCGGGCGCGAGCCACGACACGACGGTCGCGCCGAGATCGCTGACGACGACGCGCATCCCGTGCGCGTTACGCAGCGTGTAGCGCCGCACCGCGTCGCCGTCGGGCAGCGTGCCCCACGGTTCGGAAGGGACGCGTGCGACGCCGGGCGCCGGGCGGGGAGAGTCGGTATCGATATGCATAGGTGGATTCGATGGGTAGGGCCGGCTTCAGTGCGCGGCGATCGTGCGTTCCTGGTATTCGCGCGGCGTGCATCCGAGCTCGCGGCGGAATACCGCGTACATGTACTGAAGCGACGTGAAGCCGCAGCGGATCGCGACTTCGGCGCTCGACGCCTGCCGGCCGGCAAGCAGCGCCTGCGCCGCTTCGAGCTTGTGGCGCAGGATTTCCTGGTGCACGGTGCGCTGCAGTTCGCGCCGGAAGTGTTCCTCGAGCAGCGAGCGCGACACGCCGACGTAGTCGGCGACCTGTTCCGTCTTGATGCCCTGGCACGCGTACTGGCGAATGAAGTGGCGCGCGCGCATCACGTAGGGGCTCGTGAGCGGCTGGTGGCGCGTCGATTCGAGCACGTTGATCCCGACGGGCGGCACGAGAATGCGCCGGTCGGGAAAACGCACGCCGCGCAGCATCTGGTGCAGCAGGTGCGCGGCGGTCCGGCCCATTTCCTCGGTGCCCTGGATCACGGACGACAGCGGGATGCGCGTCAGCGTGCGCGTGAGCGGATCGTTGTCGATGCCGATGATCGCGACCTGTTCGGGCACCGCGAGGCCGGCGATCAGGCAGGCCTGCAGCAGGTGCCGCGCGCGCGCGTCGGTCACCGCGATGATGCCGACGGGTTTCGGCAGCGCATGCAGCCAGCCGATCAGCTGCTCGATCGCGTGATTCCATGCCGATGCGCTCGTCGACAGCCCGCGGTAGATCGGCGCGTCGAGGCCGTCCGCGCGCGCGAGCCGGTCGAACGCCAGCTCGCGCTGCTGCGCCCAGCGGTTCTGCTGCGCGTCGGGTAGGCTGTACATCGCGAAGTGCGCGAGCCCGGCGCCGATCAGGTGCGTGTAAGCGAGCGACACGAGTTTCGCGTTGTCGGTCGCGATATACGGCACGCCGTCCGGATACTGCGCGGGATCCTCGTAGGACGAGCCGAGCGCGACGACCGGCAGCGGCGAGCCGGCGAGCGCGTCGGCGACGGCCGGATCGTCGAAGTCGGCAATGATGCCGTCGCCGTCGAAATGCTCGATGCCGGCGAGCCGGCAGCGGAAGTCGTCCTCGAGGAACAGGTCCCACACCACGCGCGTCGAGCGCAGGTACTGGCCGATGCCGCTGATGATCTCGCGGTCGTAGACCTTGTTGGCGTTGAACAGCAGCGCGATGCGGTGCGGTGTCTGGCTGGAAGGGGCGCGGGTCATCTCGGTCTCGAGGCGCGTGCCGTGCGGGGCGTCGCGCCGTTGTCTCCGGGGGCGCGGACGGTGCCGCGCGCTGGTCTGGTGTCCGGCGATTGTAGGACGGAACGCGTGCTGTGCGCAGCGCGCTGGCAAGAATCGTTAAGCATGCTGCGCAATTTCGCAATTGCGGGGGCGGGGGCGCGCGGGCACGATCCAGCCAGACCGAATTCGGCCCGCACGCCAACGCGCCGCGCGCCGCACTGCAACAAGAAACCGGACGGAGACGCCATGTCGTATTTCGAACAGATTCCCGCGATTCGCTACGAAGGTCCGCAATCGGACAACCCGCTTGCCTACCGCCATTACGACCGCACGAAGCAGGTGCTCGGCAAGACGCTCGAGGAACACTTGCGCATCGCGGTGTGCTACTGGCACACGTTCGTGTGGCCGGGGCACGACATGTTCGGCCAGGGTGCGTTCCGGCGGCCGTGGCAGCAGCCGGGCGACCCGCTCGAGCGGGCGCGGCAGAAGGCGGATGCGGCGTTCGAGTTCTTCACGAAGCTCGGCACGCCGTTCTATACGTTCCACGACACCGACGTCGCGCCGGAAGGCGACAGCCTGCGCGAGTACGTCGAGAACTTCGCGCGAATGACGGATTACCTGGGCGAGCGTCAGCAGGCCACCGGCGTGCGGCTGCTGTGGGGCACCGCGAACCTGTTCTCGCATCCGCGCTTCGCGGCGGGCGCGGCGACCAACCCGAATCCCGACGTGTTCGCGTGGGCGGCGACCCAGGTGCGCCACGCGCTCGACGCGACGCACCGGCTCGGCGGCGAGAACTACGTGCTGTGGGGCGGCCGCGAAGGCTACGAGACGCTGCTCAATACCGATCTCGTGCGCGAGCGCGAGCAGTTCGCACGCTTCCTGTCGATGGTCGTCGAGCACAAGCACCGGATCGGCTTCAAGGGCGCGCTGCTGATCGAGCCGAAGCCGCAGGAGCCGACCAAGCACCAGTACGACTACGACGTCGCGACCGTGCACGGTTTCCTCACGCAATTCGGATTGCAGAACGAGATCCGCGTGAACATCGAGGCGAACCACGCGACGCTCGCCGGCCATTCGTTCCATCACGAGATCGCAAACGCGTTCGCGCTCGGCGTGTTCGGCAGCGTCGATGCGAATCGCGGCGATCCGCAGAACGGTTGGGACACCGACCAGTTCCCGAACAGCGTCGAGGAGCTGACCCTCGCGTTCTACGAGATCCTGCGCCACGGCGGCTTCACCACCGGCGGCATGAACTTCGACGCGAAGGTGCGGCGCCAGAGCGTCGATCCGGAAGACCTGTTCCACGGCCACGTGGGCGCGATCGACGTGCTCGCGCTCGCGCTCGAGCGCGCCGCCGTGCTGGTCGCGAACGACCGGCTCGACGCGCTGCGCCGGCAGCGCTACGCGCAGTGGGACAGCGCGTTCGGCCGCGAGATCCTGTCGGGCGGCTACACGCTGGAATCGCTCGCCGCCGACGCACTCGCGCGCGGGGTGAACCCGCAGCATGCGAGCGGCGGGCAGGAGCGGCTCGAGAACATCGTGAACCAGGCCATCTACGGGCTGCGCTGACGCCATGTACATCGGAGTCGACCTCGGTACGTCGGGCGTGAAGGCCGTGCTGCTCGACCGCGACGGCGCGGTGCGGGCCAGCGCGAGCCGGCCGCTGGCGGTGAGCCGGCCGCGGCCGCGCTGGTCCGAACAGGCGCCGCGCGACTGGTGGGACGCGGCGTGCGGCGCGCTGGCGGCGCTCGTCGCCGATGCACGCGCGGCCGGCATCGATCCGCGCGCCATCGATGCGCTCGGCCTGACCGGGCAGATGCACGGCGCGACGCTGCTCGATGCGCGCGGCGACGTGCTGCGCCCCGCGATCCTGTGGAACGACGGCCGCACGGATGCGGAGTGCGCGGAACTCGAGCGGCTCGCGCCCACGCTGCGCGCCGTCGCCGGCAATCTCGCGATGCCGGGTTTTACCGCGCCGAAGCTGCTGTGGGTGCGCCGGCACGAGCCGGACGTATTCGCGCGGATCGCCCATGTGCTGTTGCCGAAGGATTATCTGCGCTACCGGTTGACCGGCGCGTTCGCGACCGATCCGTCGGATGCGGCCGGCACGCTGTGGCTCGATGTCGCGAAGCGCGATTACGACGACACGCTGCTCGCCGCATGCGGGTTGTCGCGCGCGCAGATGCCCGCCGTGTTCGAGGGCAACCGCATCACCGGCACGCTACTGCCGGCCGTTGCACGCGCGCTCGGGTTGCGCGAGATCCCGGTCGTCGCGGGTGGCGGCGACAACGCGGCCGGCGCGGTGGGTGTCGGGATCGTGCGGCCCGGCGATGCGCTGCTGTCGCTCGGTACGTCGGGCGTCTACTTCGCGGTGTCGGACGGTTTCCGCGCGAATCCGGAATCGGCGGTTCACAGTTTCTGTCACGCGTTGCCGCGCACCTGGCACCTGATGTCGGTGATGCTGAACGCGGCCGGCTGCGTCGATTTCACCGCGCAACTGGCCGGCTACGACGGCGTTGCCGCGCTGCTCGCCGACGCGGAAGCGAACGCACGCGCGGAGCGCCCGTGGTTCCTGCCTTACCTGAGCGGCGAGCGCACGCCGCACAACGACGTGAATGCGAAGGGCGTGTTCTACGGGATGACGCCCGATACGCGGCGCGCGGATCTCGCGAACGCGACGCTCGAAGGCGTCGGCTTCGCGCTGCTCGACGGGATCGACGCGCTGCATGCGGCCGGGCTCGCGCCCGACGGCATCACGGTGATCGGCGGCGGCTCGCGCAGCGCGTACTGGACGCAGATGCTGGCCGACCTGAGCGGCCGCGCGCTGACCTTGCGCGAGGGCGGCGAAGTCGGCCCGGCGCTCGGCGCCGCGCGGCTCGCGCATCTCGCGCTCGAACCGGATGCGCCGCTCGACGCGGTGTGCCCGCAGCCGCCCGTCGTCGCGGTACGGGAGCCCGACATGGCGCGCCACGCGTGGTATCGCGACGCGCGGCGGCCGACGTTTCGCGCGCTGTATCGGGCGCTCGAGCCGGTGTTTGCGACAGGCGCGTGACACGCCGCACGAAGCCGTGCCGCGCGGTGGCAAGACGATGGGCGACCGGCTTCGGCGGCTGCCCGGCGTTCGTGGAGTAGTCCAATAAAGAGAGGAATGGAGACATGAAATCCGTGAAACGTCGTACGGTATTGAGCTCGCTTGCCGGCGCCGCTGCGCTGGCGATCCTGACCCTGGGCGCACCGCTCGCGCATGCGAGCAAGGACAAGCCTGAAATCGGCTTCTGCATCGACGACCTGCGCGTCGAGCGCTGGTCGCGCGACCGCGACTATTTCGTGGCCGCCGCGACGAAGCTTGGCGCGAAGGTGTCCGTGCAGTCCGCGGACGCGAGCGAGGAGCGGCAGATCTCGCAGATCGAGAACCTGATCTCGCGCGGCGTGGACGTGATCGTGATCGTCCCGTTCAACTCGAAGACGCTCGGCAACGTGGTCGCCGAAGCGCGCAAGGCCGGCATCAAGGTGGTGTCGTACGACCGGCTGATCCTCGACGCCGACGTCGATGCCTACATCTCGTTCGACAACGAGAAGGTCGGCGAACTGCAGGCGCAGGGTGTCGTCGACGCGAAGCCGAAGGGCAACTATTTCCTGCTCGGCGGCGCGCCGACCGACAACAACGCGAAGATGCTGCGCGAAGGGCAGCTGAAGGTGCTGAAGCCGGCGATCGATCGCGGCGACATCAAGGTCGTCGGCCAGCAGTGGGTGCCGGAGTGGAGCGCGTCGACCGCGCTGCGGATCGTCGAGGATGCGCTGACCGCGAACAACAACAAGATCGACGCGATCGTCGCGTCGAACGACGGCACCGCGGGCGGCGCGATCCAGGCGCTCGCCGCGCAGCACCTGGCCGGCAAGGTGCCCGTATCCGGGCAGGACGCGGATCTCGCGGCGGTCAAGCGCGTGATCGCCGGCACGCAGACGATGACCGTCTACAAGCCGCTCAAGCTGATCGCGAGCGAAGCGGCGAAACTCGCGGTGGATCTCGCGAAGGGCACGAAACCGGCGTTCAACGCGCAATACGACAACGGCAAGAAGAAGGTCGACACGGTGCTGCTGCAGCCGACGCTGTTGACCAAGCGCAACGTCGACGTCGTCGTGAAGGACGGCTTCTATACCCAGGCGCAGCTGGCGAGCCAGTAACGGCGCGGCGCGCGGGCGGCCCACCGGTGCGTCCGCGCGCACACTGCGAGGCATGAGCGAATGACCGAACCCTTGCTGACGATGCGCGGCATCGTCAAGGAATTCGACGGCGTGAAAGCGCTCGACGGCATCGACCTGGTGGTGCGGCCCGGCGAGTGCGTGGGGCTGTGCGGCGAGAACGGCGCGGGCAAATCGACGCTGATGAAGGTGCTGTCGGGCGTGTATCCGCACGGCACGTGGGACGGCGAGATCCGCTGGGAGGGCGCGCCGCTCGTCGCGTCCGGCGTGCGCGACACCGAGCGCGCGGGCATCGTGATCATCCACCAGGAACTGATGCTCGTGCCCGAGCTGTCGGTGGCCGAGAACATCTTTCTCGGCAACGAGATCACGCTGCCGGGCGGGCGCATGAACTATGCGGCGATGGTGCAGCGTGCCGAGGCGCTGCTGCACGAACTGCGGATCGACTCGATCAACGTCGCGCAGCCGGTGATGAACTACGGCGGCGGCCACCAGCAGCTGATCGAGATCGCGAAGGCGCTGAACAAGCGCGCGAAGCTGCTGATCCTCGACGAACCGTCGTCGTCGCTGAGCGCGTCCGAAACGCGCATCCTGCTCGACATCGTGCGCGATCTGAAGCGCCGCGGCGTCGCATGCGTGTACATCTCGCACAAGCTCGACGAGGTCGAGGCGGTGTGCGACACGGTGACGGTGATCCGCGACGGCCGCCATGTCGCGACCGAGCCGATGCGCGCGCTGACGACCGAACGGATCATCGCGATGATGGTCGGCCGCGAGATTCGCGATTTGTACCCGCGCGAGCCGCACGAGATCGGCGACGTCGTGCTGGAAGCGCGCCATGTCACCTGCCGCGACGTGACGAATCCGCGCCGCAAGCGGGTGGACGACGTGTCGTTCAGCGTGCGGCGCGGCGAGATCCTCGGCGTCGCCGGGCTCGTCGGCGCGGGGCGGACCGAGCTGATGCAGGCGATCTTCGGCGCGTATCCGGGCGCGAGCACGGCGACCGTGCTGATGAACGGCCGGCCGCTGTCGATCCGCACGCCCGCCGATGCGATCCGCGCCGGTATCGCGATGGTGCCCGAGGACCGCAAGCGCCACGGCATCGTGCCGCAGCTCGGTGTCGGCCACAACATCACGCTGACGGTGCTGCGGCGCTTCGCGGCGCGCGGCCGGATCGACGCGGCCGCCGAGCTGGACGCGATCCGCACCGAGATGCAGCGGCTGTCGGTGCGTGCCGCGCATCCGTTCCTGCCGATCGCGAGCCTGTCCGGCGGCAACCAGCAGAAGGCCGTGCTCGCGAAGATGCTGCTGGCCGAGCCGCAGGTGCTGATTCTCGACGAGCCGACACGCGGCGTCGACGTGGGCGCGAAAGCGGAGATCTACCGCCTCGTGTTCGCGCTCGCGAAGCGCGGCGTCGCGCTGATCGTCGTGTCGTCGGAAATGCCCGAGGTGCTCGGGCTCGCCGATCGCGTGCTGGTGATCGGCGAAGGCGAGCTGCGCGGCGACTTCGTCAACGACGGCCTCACACAGGAACAGATCCTCGGCGCCGCGCTGAAATCCGGCCGGCGGCCGACCGAACCCATTGCAGCGAGTGCGACATGAATTCCGAACTTTCTTCCTCCACCCCGGCGACGCAGGACGCGGATGCGCGCCGTTCAAGCGGCCACGAAGCAGGGTACCCGGCCGGGCGCTCGACCGGCAGCCAGCTTCGCCAGATATTCGTGCGCTACAAGATCCTCGCACTGCTGCTCGCTGTCGCGGCGATCTGGGCGTTCTTCTCGGTGCTGACCGACGGCGCGTTCGTCACGCCGCGCAACGTGTCGAACCTGCTGCGGCAGATGTCGATCACAGGAATGCTTGCGTGCGGGATGGTGTTCGTGATCATCGCGGGCGAGATCGACCTGTCGGTCGGCTCGCTGCTCGGGCTGCTCGGCGGCGTCGCGGCGATCCTCGACGTGAACCGCCACTGGCCCGTCGCCGCGACGGTCCCGGCGGTGCTCGCGCTCGGCGTGCTGATCGGGCTCTTCAACGGCTGGTGGTCGACCTACCGGCGCGTGCCGTCGTTCATCGTCGGGCTCGGCGGGATGCTTGCGTTTCGCGGGATCCTGCTCGGCGTGACGGGCGGCTCGACGATCGCCCCGGTGTCCGACGGCTTCGTGTTCCTCGGGCAGGGCTACCTGCCGCGCGTGGCCGGCGACGGCCTCGCGCTGCTGCTGTTCGCGCTCGTCGCGCTGCTGGTCGTGCGCCAGCGCGGCACGCGGCGCCGCTACCGGCTCGCGGTCGCGCCGCTGTGGCAGGACGCCGTCAAGATCGTGGGCGCGGGGGCCGTGCTGTTCGCGTTCGTCGCGACGCTCGACCGCTACGGCGGCATCCCGGTGCCGGTGCTGTTGCTGCTCGCGCTGCTCGGCGTGTTCTCGTGGATCGCGACGCAGACCGTGTTCGGCCGGCGCATTTATGCGGTGGGCTCGAATCTCGAGGCGACGCGGCTGTCCGGCGTCGACACCGACCGCGTGAAGCTCGCGATCTTCGCGCTGATGGGCCTGATGTGCGCGTTCGCGGGCATCGTGAACACCGCGCGACTCGCGGCCGGTTCGCCGTCGGCGGGCACGATGGGCGAACTCGACGCGATCGCCGCGTGCTTCATCGGCGGCACGTCGATGCGCGGCGGCTCGGGCACCGTGTACGGCGCGCTGATCGGCGCGCTCGTGATGGCAAGCCTCGACAACGGCATGTCGATGCTCGACGTCGACGCGTACTGGCAGATGATCGTCAAGGGCGCGGTGCTGGTGCTGGCGGTGTGGATCGACGTGGTGTCGCGGTCGAACCGGCGGTGAGGCGTCGTGCGCTGGCCGCCCGTCAACGAGAGGTGGACATGAAACGGAACACGGTACCGATGCGCGGGATCTCCATGCTGACGGCGTCGCCGCTCGCGGCGCCGGCCGTCGAATACGATCGCGGGGCCGCGCTCGGCCTCGGCGATCCGCGCGACCGCCGGATCATCGCGGATGCGCTGCGCACGCTGTTGCGCGAGCGCTCGGAAGCGCTCGCGTTCGCGATGCGCGTGGCGGACGAGCATGATCGTCCGAGGCCGGACGCGAACGATTTCGCGCTGACCGACATCATCCGGCTCGCGCGCATCGTCGAGCGCGCGGAGCGATACGGCGATGCGATGAACGAGCCCGTTCCGGGCGCTGCACGCTGATACGTGAATGGCCTGGCCTCGCCGGCGCGCCGTTTGTGCGAGGTTGTGCGAGGTTGTGCGAGGTTGCGCGTTGACCGAATAATTTCGTGCTGGAAAGCGGTTGAAGCGGGCGTCGACACGATCCGTGATCACGGCCCGGCTCGCTTCGCCGTCGCGGCGGTTCGCGGCGGCGAAACCTCCCGAACGCGCGCGGCGACCGTTACGGCAGCGGTACACCCCACACCGCGCTCACGTCGCCGCCGAGCCGCCATTCGCTGAACGGGCGGCGCGGCGCGATGATCGCCGGCAGGCGGCGATCGTGAAAACGTGCGTAGTACGGCTCGACCCAGCTCAGCTCGTCGCGGAACGTCCACGGGAACAGGTCCTGCCTGACCGGCGTGATCGTCCTGAAACTGTCGGGATTTTCCACCGCGTCGATCACGAGGTTGGCGAGGCGGCCGATCGCGCCGCCGTTTTCGCGGTACAGGTCGATCTTGCGCCGTTGCACGAGTTCCGCCGCGAACACGAGCGGCAGCAGCGCGAAGGTGTGATAGTGCAGCGCGCGGTTGCCGCGCTTGACTTCCCGCGCGAGCGAACCGTCGGCGCCGATGTCGCGGATGCCTTCGCGTACCCGCAGCAGGCCGGAATCGATCAGGCTCGCGTTGTCGGTCACGGTGCCGATGGCGATCAGGTCGAGGCCCGCCCAGTACACGAGGTTGTTGTGCAGGTGGTTGATTGCTTCCGAATCGCGCGTGGCGATCGCGATGCGTTCGAGCCACGGGTCGATTGCGTTGAACTGCGCGCGGTTCGCTTCGCGCATGCCGCGCGGCATGCGCAGGATCACCATCGCGAAGTCGGTGCCGGCCCACGAACGCTCGTCATACCCTTGATAACCGGAGATCTTGCCCATCAGCGCATCCGCTTGCGCCCAGCTGTCGAGCAGGGTCAGCGCGCACGACCAGTCTGCGTGTTCCGCCGCCGCGTTCAGCTTCGCGATGAAATCGCGCATCGGCTTCACGTCGCGCGCATAACCGGTCGGGTCGTCGTAATAGCCGGGCGGATCGATCGTCCGCACCGGCGCGGGCACGTCGCATGCGCGGCTGGCGGACGCGGCGCCGAGCAGCGCGCCGACGGTGAACAACGCGACCGATAGCCTTCGGAAAGAAATGGCACGCATGCGGTCCTCGAGGGGGCGTGTTGGGGGCGTCGAGCCGGAGGCAGTCTAGCGGTTCGATCTTTCAGCGGCCTTTCCTGATGGCGGACGCTGCCGTCCGGCGCGATGTCCTGCCCGATCCGGCAGGCCGGCGGCGCGGGTCCCGGCGTCGTATGCTTTACGTTATCCTGTCGCCCTCGACCGCCAGCCCGATCCGATGAAGCGTCCGCCGTTTTCCACTCAACTCGTCATGCTCTGGGCGCTCGTCGCGACGCTCTGCGCGACGCTCGTCGCGGTCGTCTGGGTGATGGCCAGTTCCGCCGAAGGGCAGCAGATCGCCGGCGCGCGGGCCGCGGGTGAAGCGGCCTGCGAAGCGGTCGCGTCGCGCTACGATGCGTCCGCCGCGCAGGCCGGCGCGCAGCCCGATTCGGCGCTGATGCATGCGATCCTCGATATCGTCCTGGCGCGCGCGCCGGACATGGAAGGCGGTTTCTGGACGGCCGGCGGCGCACCCGCGGCGAGCGGTTTTCTTGCGTATTCCTTTCCGACTTATCAAGGCAGCGGCATCAAGCGCGACGTGCCGGACGCGGAAACGCCGCTGATTCTCCGCACGCTGCGCGCGGCCGCCGCGACGCGTGCCACGGCGTCGAATGCGGTCGAGGGCGCGCAGGATGCCGTGATCGCGGCGGCGTGTCCGGTCCGCGCCGGGTCGGGCCTGTTCGTCTGGATGCTGACGCGCGCCCGTCCGCCGCTCGGCCGGCACGGCGAGCTGCTGGCGACGGGCCTTGCGGGCGTGCTCGCGGTGATTCTCGCGATCGCGGCGGCGCTCGCCATCGCGCTGCGGCGCTGGAAAGGCAATCTCGCGCGGATCGAAGCCGGGTTGGCGCCCGACGGCCGCGCACCGCAGCTGCCGTATGTCGGCGAGCCCGATCTCGACCGGATCATCGATGCGTTCAACGCGCATGCGCGGCGCGCCGAGCAACTGCAACAGCAGGCCGCCGAACTCCGCACGCGGCTCGCACAGGCGGAACGCTTCGGGATGCTCGGCAAACTGGCCGCGCAGGTCGCGCACGAGATTCGCAACCCGATGGGCGCGATGCGGCTGAAAGCCGAAAACGCGCTGGCCGGCGACAGCCGACGCCAGCAGGACGCGCTGCGCGTGATCCTGGCGCAGATCGAACGCATCGATGCGCAACTGTCGGGCCTGCTCGCGCTGACGCAGCCGGTCAGCCCGCATGCGACGCGCGTCGACGTCGACGCGTGGCTCGCGCAGGTCGTCGACACGCACCGCGAGTTGGCGCAGCGGCAGGCGATCGATCTCGCATGGCTGCCCGGCGAGCAGGGCGAACGCCTTGCGCAGCCCGCCGCGTTCCCCATGTTCGATCCCGACCAGATGCGTCGCGCGCTCGACAACCTGTTGCTCAACGCGCTGCGCCATGCTGGCGACGGCGGTGCGGTCACGCTCGCCGCCGCGCGTCGCACGTTCGGCGGACGCGACTGGCTGCGGATCACCGTGTCGGATACCGGCCCCGGGGTTCCCGCCGAACAGCGCGAGCGGATTTTCGAGCCGTTCGTGACGGGGCGGGCGGACGGCACCGGCCTCGGTCTTGCCGTCGTCCGCGAAGTTGCCGCGGCGCATGGCGGCCAGGCCTGGCTCGACGACGTTCCGCACGGCGCATCCTTCGTCATTGAAATCCCATGGCAACCATCCTCATAGTCGACGACGACGCGGCATTTCGCGACGGCCTGGCCGAGACGCTCGCCGATCTCGGTCATCGGGTCGTCGAAGCCGGAGCGGGGCGCGCGGCGTTGAGCGCGCTGCGCGACGGCGGCCGCGTCGACTGCATCTTTCTGGATTTCCGCTTGCCGGACCTCGACGGGCTCGCGGTGCTCGCGCAACTGCGCGACGATCCGGCGCTGTCCGCGATCCCCGTCGTGATGCTGACCGCGCATGCGACCAGCGACAACACGATCGACGCGATGCGGCTCGGCGCGTTCGATCACCTGACCAAGCCGATCGGGCGTCGCGACATCGCGCAACTGCTCGCGCGCGTCGTTTCCGCGAACGCGCCGCCGGCGGCCGTCGAGCCGCACGATGGCGGGTTTGCGCGCGAACCCGCATCGGCCCGCCCCAGGCTGCTGGGCGTGAGCGCCGCGATGCGCGACGTGCAGAAGCAGATCGGCCGGGCCGCGACGAGCGACGCGACCGTGCTCGTCACCGGCGAGACGGGCACCGGCAAGGAAGTGGCGGCGCGCGTGCTGCATGCCGCGTCGACGCGGCATGCCGGGCCGTTCGTCGCGGTCAACTGCGCGGCGATTCCGGCCGACCTGCTCGAAAGCGAACTGTTCGGGCATCGACGCGGCGCGTTTACGGGGGCGCACGTCGATCGCGCCGGGCGGCTCGTCGAAGCCGACGGCGGCACGCTGTTTCTCGACGAGATCGGCGACATGCCCACCGCCATGCAGGCCAAGCTGTTGCGCGCGCTGCAGGAGCGCGAGGTGACGCCGCTCGGTGCGGATCGTCCGACGGCGATCGACATCCGGGTGGTGGCCGCGACGCACCGCGATCTCGCCGAGGCCGTCGCGAACGGCACGTTTCGCGAAGACCTGTTCTACCGGCTGAACGTGATTCCGCTGCACCTGCCGCCGCTCGCGGATCGCGTGGCCGACATCCTGCCGCTGGCCGCGCATTTCCTGGCATGCGCGGCAGGCGCGCGCCCGTTGCACCTGACGAACGACGCACAGCGGGCGTTGCTCGATCATCGCTGGCCCGGCAACGTGCGTGAGCTGCGCAACGTGATGGAGCGGGCGGCCGCGCTGGCGCCCGGGCCCGCCATCGGCGCGGCCGATCTCGGGCTCGGCGTCGTGCCGGGGCTTGCGTCCGGCGGCGACACGCTCGCGCTGCCTGCGCCGCTGTTCGACATGCCGTTGCCCGACGCGCTGGCGGCGGTCGAGCGCGCCGCGATCCTGCGCGCGCTCGAGCGCGCGAACGGCAATCGCGCGGAGGCGGCACGGCAGCTCGGCATCGGCCGTCAGTCGCTCTATGCGCGCATGGCCCATCTGGGTATCGAGCGCGACGACTAGCGGCGCCATGACGCCTGTCGGGATTCCCGACAACCGCGGGTAAAACGTGTCGGGAATCCCGACACGTGTTGCGCGGTTCATCGTTCTATACGCGGCCCGGCGGGCACATGCGTGCTGGCACGCGTGTTGCAGATATCACGGCATCGCAACCCGTTGCCGGAGCCCGCCATGAAGTCGACCCCACGCGCCGCGCGTTCGCGGCCACCGCACCGCGTCGCCGTTCGCCGCAGCTGTGCCGGACTGTGTGCCGCCGCGCTGATCGCCGCGGCGACCGCCTGCGCCGCGCAGATTCCACCCCCGCCGCGTGCGGACGAACCGCCCGGTGCGCCGCCGCGCGCCGGTTTCGAACCGGCTTCTCTTCCGCCTCCGCCGCTGTCGCCGGCCGCCTCCGACACACTCGTGTCCGGCACGCTTTCGCGCCTGACGATCAACCCGGAAGGCGCGGTCGACGGTTTCGTGCTGACCGACGGGACGCTCGTCGGCGTGCCGCCGCATCTCGGCACGCAGCTGATCGCGCTCGCGCGGCCGGGCGACCGGGTAACGGTGGCCGGCGAACGTCGCGTCGGCGACGACATCCACGCGCGCGTAGTGCGCAACGACCGCAGCGGCGCATCGTTGTCCGACCAGCCGCCGCCATCCGCCGCACCGATGCCGCCCGCGCTGCGCGGCGTCAATCTGGCCCGCCTCAGCGTGTCGGGTGTCGTGCGGCGCGTCACGCGCGCGCCACGCGGCGAGCCGGACGGCGTGATGCTCGACAGCGGCGCGATCGTCAAGCTGACGGTGCCGGCCGCCCAGCAGTTCGGCGCGCTGCTCGTACCCGGCGCGCGCGTTGCCGCGGTCGGATACGGCACGCGCAATGCCTACGGTGAAGCGCTGCAGGCCACCGCATTCGGCTCGCCGGGCCGCGTCGTGAATCTTTATGACGACGTCGTGCGCTGATCGCGCGTCGTCTTCCTGCCATCCCACAAGGAGTCCTGCCATGCACTGGATCGATCCCGCCTGCCTGCCCGAAACGCGCGGCCGCGTCACACAGTTCCTGCTCAACCCGCACGGGGACATCGACGGCCTGATCCTGAACGGCGACCTGCAGGTTCACGTGCCGCCGCACCTGGGCCGCGAACTGGTTCGCCATGTCGAGGTGGGCGACCGCATCCGCGTGCGCGGCGTCAAGTCGCGCGGCGCCGCGATGATCGTGGCGGTGCAGCTGACCGGGCGCCACGGCGTCGACATCGTCGACAACGGGCCCGTGCCCGGTGCGCCTAAGCCGCCGCATGGCGGCCGCAAGCTGATGGAGATGAGCGGCGAAGTCGCGTTCGCGCTGCACGGCCCGAAAGGCGAGCTGAACGGCGCGTTGCTGACGAACGGTGTCGTGCTGCGGATGCCGCCGCATGCGGCAGCCGAGCTGAGCGACTATGTGCGCGCCGGTATCCACGTCATGGCGTGGGGGCAAGGCGTCGTCACGCGGTACGGCGCGGTGCTCGAAGTGAGCGAGATCGCCGAGCTCGTCGATGCGGACGACGAATGACTGCCCGTCGACGATGAGAGCGGCGCGCGCGCTCGAGGCGCTCAATTTCTTCCTGGCCGACGTGCAGGCCGGCATCGGCCCGTTCGTCGGCGTGATCCTGCTGTCGCGCGGCTGGAGCGCCGACGCGATCGGCTCGGTCATGACGCTGGCCGGGCTCGCCGCGATGGCCGCGACGCCGCCGGCCGGCGCGCTCGTCGATGCGCTGCGCGCGAAGCGCGCGCTGATCGTCACGGCCACCGCCGTGACGGCGCTGGCGTCGCTCGCGCTGATGTTCGCCGACGGTTATCCGGCGGTGGCGGCGTCGCAGATCCTGGCCGCCGTCGGCGGCGCGGCGCTGGCGCCGGCCGTCGCGGGCGTGACGCTCGGCATCGCGCGCCGGCAGGGTTTCGACCGGCAGTTCGGCCGCAACCAGATGGCGAACCATGCGGGCAACGTGGTGGGTGCGGCGCTCGCCGGATGGCTCGGCTGGCATGCGGGCTTCGACGCGGTGTTCGCGCTCGTCGCCGTGTTCACGCTCCTCGCGATCGCGAGTACGTTGGCGATTCCCGCGCGGGCCATCGACCACGCTTGCGCACGCGGCCTCGACAGGGACCCTGTCGAGCCGCGAACGCATGCCGTGCGCGATGATCCGTCCATGGGCGCGTCGGCGCCGCCCGCCGGCGGCTTGCGCACGCTCGCCTCGAACCGGCCGCTGGTCCTGCTCGGCGCGTCGCTCGCGCTGTTTCATCTCGGCAACGCGGCGATGCTGCCGCTCTACGGAATGGGCGTGGTCGCCACGCATCGCAGCAACGCGAGCATGTTCACCGCGCAAACCATCGTCATCGCACAGCTCGTGATGATCGCGGCCGCATGGGTCGCGCCCCGGCTGATTCGCGCGCACGGTTATTGGCGCGTGCTGCTGCTTTCCTACCTGGTGTTGCCGGTGCGGGGCGTGCTTGCCGCCGTGCTGATGAGCGAGGCGGGCGTCTGGCCGGTGCAGGTGCTCGACGGCATCGGTGCCGGCCTGCAAAGCGTCGTCGTGCCGGCGCTCGTCGTGCGCCTGCTGCACGGCTCCGGCCGCGTGAACGCCGGGCAGGGCGCCGTTGCGACCGCGCAGGGGATCGGCGCGGCGCTCAGTCCCGTGCTGGGCGGCGTGCTCGCGCAGCACTTCGGTTATCCGGTCGCATTCGTCGTGCTGGGCGCCGTGTCGACGGGCGCGCTCGCGCTCTGGCTCGGCCATGCGCGAGCGCTGAGCAGCGTGTGCGGCAAGCCGGCCGACCTGCCGGCCGCGCCGTCATGAACGTGCTTTCCTTCTCCCTGCGATTCCCGACCTGCCCATGAATTCCGTTTCACTTGCATGGCTGATTTCCGCGCTCGCCACGGCGGGCGTCATCGCCCGCCCGTTCGGCTGGCCCGAGGCAACCTGGGCCGTGAGCGGCGCGTTGCTGCTGGTCGTGTGCGGCCTGTTGCCCGTGCATCCGGCGCTCGATGCCGTCGCGAAGGGCGGCGACGTGTACCTGTTCCTGACCGGCATGATGCTGCTGTCGGAGGTCGCGCGGCGCGAAGGGCTGTTCGACTGGGTCGCGACGCGCGTCGTCAATCTCGCGCAGGGTTCGCCCCGGCGCCTGTTCGCGCTCGTCTACCTGGTGGGCACCGTGACGACGGTCTTCCTGTCGAACGATGCGACCGCCGTCGTGCTGACGCCCGCGGTCATCGCGGCCGCGCGCCGGGCGAAGGCCGATCCGCTGCCGCTGCTGTACATCTGCGCGTTCGTCGCGAACGCGGCGAGTTTCGTGCTGCCGATCTCGAACCCCGCGAATCTCGTGCTGTACGGCGCGCGCATGCCGTCGCTCGGCGTATGGCTCGCCCACTTCGCGATCCCGTCCGTCGCATCGATCGCATGCACGTTCCTGATGCTTCGGATGACCCAGCGGCACGCGCTCGGCGGCCGTTGCGAATCCGGTTTGCCGACCCGGCCGCTCACCGGCGGCGGGCGTATCGCGCTGGCCGGCATCGCGATCACGGCCGCCGCGCTGATGACGGTGTCGGCGCTCGATCTTCCGCTCGGGTTGCCGACCGCGGCGGCCGGTATCGTCACCGTCGCATGCGTGCTGGTCAAGGATCGCACCGCGTGCATGCCGATCGTTCGCGCGATTTCATGGAGCGTGTTGCCGCTCGTCGCGGGGCTGTTCGTACTCGTCGAGGCGCTCGACCGGAGCGGAGCGGTGCGTGCGCTCGCCGGGCTGCTGCGCGCGCTGACGGCAAGCGGCGAGCAGGCCGCCGCGGCCGCGGCGGGCGTTGCGATCGCGCTGGCGTCGAACCTGGTCAACAACCTGCCTGCCGGGCTCATCGCGAGTTCGACGGTCGACGCCGCACGCAGCCCGCAAACGGTGATCGACGCGATCCTGATCGGCGTCGACCTGGGGCCGAACCTGTCCGTCACCGGATCGCTCGCGACGATTCTGTGGCTCGCGGCCATCCGGCGCGAAGGGTTGCAGGTCGGGTTCGGCGCGTTCCTCGCGGTCGGCGCGTGCGTGATGTTGCCGGCCTTGCTGCTCGCGCTGGCGGCGCGGCTCGTGCTCGGCGCGTGAAGCGCATGAAGCACGGCGCCGGCCGGCCAACCCCCGCTAGAACGTATAGGCGAGCGACGCGAACAGGCTGCGCGGCGCGCCCGGCGTGACCCACAGGCTGTTGTAGGAGCTGACGTAGGTGGTGCGATTGAACAGGTTGTTCAGCACGACCGACGCACGCAGGTGCTTGTTGACCTGCACATAGCCGTTCAGCTGCACGGTCGCATAGGCCGGCAGCTCGAACCCGTCCTGCGTGTTCGCGGTATTGCCGGCCCGGCGCCCGACGTAGATCAGGCCGGCGCCGGCACCGGCCTTGTCCGCGAACGGTACCGCGGTTTCGTACAGGAGCAGCGCGCTGCCGCTCAGGCGCGGAATGTCGACGAGGCGTGCGCCGGGTGTCAGCACCGCGTCGTGCGTGACTTCGGCGTCGACGTACGCAAGGTTGACGAGGCCGCGCACGCCGTGGCCGAGATCGCCGTTCCATTCGAATTCGACGCCGCGGCTGCGCACCTCGCCGGCCGCGCGCGAGAAACCGGCGTTCGCCGGATCGGCGGTCAGCACGTTGCGCTTGTTGACGTAGAACGCCGCGACGGTCGCGAGCCAGCGCGCGCCGGCCCATTTCGCGCCGGCTTCGTAGCCGTGCCCCTTCTCCGGATCGAACGCGTTGCCGTTGACGTCGGCGCCGTTGTTCGGCCGGAACGAATACGCGGTGTTCGCATAGAGCGACAGGGCGGGGCTCATCTCGTACACGATGCCGATGCGCGGACTCAACGCGGTCTGCACCTGGCTGCTCGTCGTGCCTTTCAGGCGGTTCTCGACCGACTGGTGGAAGCGATCCCAGCGCAGCCCGGCGAGGATTTTCCAGTGCGGCCCGAACGCGAGCGTGTCCTGCGCGTAGAGCCCCTGGCCGTCGTCGCGCTCGAGCAGGTTAGTCGCGGTGCGCGGTGTGGGCGCCGGCTGGCCGTAGACGGGATCGAAGATGTCGATCGCATACGGCGCGGCGGCCGTGGGCGTCGAGCGCGCGACGAACTGGTCGTAGTTGAAGCGGTATGCATCGACGCCCAGCACGAGCGTGTGGCCGATGCCGCCGGTGCTGAACTTGCCGGCCGTTTCGATGCGGCCCTGCAGGTCGTTCGAATGAAACGCGACTTGCCGGTAGCGGCGCCACAGCGTGCGGCCGTCCGGCTGCAGCGCGAATGCCTCGGACGAGCGCCCCGTCAGGTCGGTGTTGCGTTGCGCGACGCCAGCATTGATCGACCAGCTTGAATCGATGCGATGCTCGAGCGTGAACTGGTGGCCCGTGTTGCGCACGTCGTAGTCGCCGTCGCGCGGCTCGCCGAGGAAGCGCGACGCGGGGATCACGCCGAGCTGCCCGCCCACCGCGACCACGCCGCGATCGAGCGGCGCGCGCTGGCGCGCACTCTCGAATTCGTAATGAAGCGTCGTGTCCGCACCGATGTCCCACGTGAACGACGGTGCGAACAGGTAGCGTTTGCTCGACACGGTATCGCGGAAGCTGCCGTTGTTCTCGTTCATTGCAACGAAGCGGTATGCGAGCGACTTCGTCACGGGGCCCGTCGAATCGAGTGTCTGGCGCAACGCGCCGTAGCTGCCGGCGGACACGCCGATGGTGTTCGCGCGAGCGAACTGCGGCTGCTTCGTCGTATAGCTGATGATCCCGCCCGGATCGCCGCGGCCGTACAGCGCGGACGCCGGCCCCTTGAGCACTTCCATGCGCTCGAGGTTGACGGTGTCGCGCGGCACGCTCATCCCGCGATTCCACGAAAAGCCGTTGACGAGGTAGTCGGTGCCGGACGTGTTGCCGTCGCCGGCGAAGCCGCGCACCGCGTAGTTGTCCCAAAGACCGCCGAAGTTGTTCTGCCGCGCGACGCCCGCGACCCAGTCGTACAGGTCCTCGCCGCGCGTCGCGGCGACCGTGCGCACGAGTTTCGCATCGACGCTGCTGACCGCGAACGGGATCTCCATCACGTCCGCGTCGCCGCGCGTCGCGCTCGTCGAGTCGCGTGTGCGAAACGGCGCGCTCGCGCGCTGCCCCGAGATCTCGATGGTCGGCAGCGTCGCCTCCTGCGCGTCGGCCGTGCCCATGCCGGCCGTGCCGACGACGATGGCCATCGGTGCGGCCGCCCAGTTCCTCCTGCTCATACCTCTCCCTTTCGTGTCGTTCGCGTTCGGGCACGGCAGGCGGCCTTGCGCCGACATCTGTGTTCCAAACAGTACATTTGCGCGGCAATTTAATGCAAATGAGAGGCATTTGCAATCGTAATTTTGAGGATTGGGGCGGGGAGCGAAACGGTGGGCCGCACGGACGCGATCGAGGGGATGTGGGGAGGCTTGAATTCCGGAATTCGGTATTGACTGACTGGCAGCGACGGGGCATATCAACCCCGGGCTTGCCGCCGAACGCACCCCGCAGCAAATATTTGCTCGGGCGGCGCGCCCATCCCTTAGTTGGCCGGGTGATTGCGCGACGGCGAGACTTTCCCCGCGACCGCACGGGGCGCGGGGCCGGTCGATTGTCGAATGACGAGTTCGGCGGGCAGCACGATGCGAGGGGCCACCGATTCGTTGCTGTCGATTTGTGCCATCAGCGTGTTGACTGCGGCGCGTCCCATCGGCGCGAACGGTTGGCGTATCGTCGTGAGCGGCGGATGGACCTGGGAGGCCATCGGAATGTCGTCGAAGCCGATCACGGAGACGTCGTGAGGGACTTTCAGGCCCGCTTCCCGTGCCGCCGCGATGACGCCAAACGCGCTCAGGTCGTTCGCCGCGAAGATCGCGGTCGGGCGTTCCGGTAGCGCAAGCAATTGCGATGCCGCGTCGAACGCCTTCATCTGTGACAGATCGCCCTGCGCGATCAAGCCGGGATCGTCGGCCAGACGGAATCGCGCGACCGCATCGAGATAGCCGCGCCGCCGGTCGCGCACGCCTTCGATGGACTCGTCGCCGCCGATGAACGCGACGCGCGTATGCCCGAGTTCCGCCAGATGTTCGACTGCGCGCAATGCGCCGCCATAGTTGTCGACGGAGATGGACGGAAATCCCGCGAGCGCGCCGCGCTGGTCGATGACGACGACCGGGACGTTCGCGGCGGCGAGCGCGTCGAAGTAGATCGAATCGCGCGGCAGGATGGCGACGACGCCGTCAGTGAACTGCTTCATCAACCCCAGCACGGACTGATGCGAATGACGGTCTTCGTCGAATACCGTGTACACGAAGGTCTCGTACCCGGCTACCCGCGCGGCGCGCCCCACGCCGATGATCAGTTCACCGACGAATTCGTTGTCGAGCGTGGGCGTCACGATCCCGATGATGCCATTGCGTCCGCCGGACAGCTTCTGCGCGCTGCGGTTGACGACGTACCCGATGTTCGCCGCGACTCTCAATATTTCCTCGCGCGTTTCCTGCGAAACGCCCGGGCGGTCATTGAGCGCCCGCGATGCGGTCATCTGTGACACGCCCGCGATACGCGCGACATGGGCGAGAGTGGGATTCTGTTTGCTCATTGGCGAGGTCGTGCGGTCGAGGGCGGCCATCCGAGCCCCACGCGTGCCGCAATGGATGATAGCGATAACGTCCGGTTTTTCCTGTTTATTCTAACAGGTCGCATGCGGATTCGGCATTGAACCGACGCGGCCGATGCGGCGAAAGCCGCTCCACGCCTGGCGATCGGGTCATTTTAGTTCGGTTTGACCGGAGCGGCGGGGCGGTGAATTCGACGATGGGTATACCCGGATGGCGATGGCGATGAATCGAACCTAACATCTCGTAACGTTAGCGCTAACTCTCGGTTGGCGATACCAACAACGATGGAGACGTGGATGCTTTCGATCAAGGTTCGAAGGATCTCGCGCGCCGTGATGGCGCTGCTGGCAGCCTCGGCGCTGTGGGCCGGCGTCGGTCATGCGCAGTCGACGAAAGTCATCGTCGAATGGGATCACCAGACTGAGGGCAATGGGCCCAAAACCGTACGCGCAGCCGCCGACCGGTTCGAGAAACAGAACCCCGGTTACAAGGTCGAGGATTCCCACGTTCTCAACGATTCCTACAAGGCGAAGCTGAAAGTGGCGTTCGGCGCCGGACAGCCGCCCTGCGTGTTCGACACGTGGGGTGGCGGGCCGCTGAGAGAGTATGTGAAGGCGGGCCAGGTCGTGGACCTTACGCCCTATCTGCAGAAGGATCCGGCCTATCGCGATCGCTTCCTGCCGGCGTCGTGGAAGGCCGTCACCTACGACGGCAAGATTTATGGCGTTCCGGCGGAAAACACGGCGGCTGCCGTGATCTTTTACAACAAGGATCTGTTCCGGCAATACAACCTCGCGCCGCCCGCGACCTGGGACGACCTGATGAACGTCGTGAAGGTGCTGACGTCTCACGGGGTCGCGCCGTTCGCGCTGGCCAACAAGAACAAGTGGCCCGGATCGATGTACTACATGTATCTGGTCGACCGGCTCGGCGGCCCGGATGTTGTTCGTCGCGCCGTCGAACGCACGAAGGGCGGCAGTTTCGCGGATCCGGTGTTCGTCGGCGCCGGCAAGTATCTTCAGCAACTCGTCAAGGCCGGCGCATTCGCGCCCGGCTACAACGGGCTCGACTACGACATCGACGCGTCCCGCCGCCTGCTGTATGCCGGCCGGGCCGCGATGGAGCTGATGGGAAGCTGGGAAGCATCGACCATCCAGAAGGAAAATCCCGCGTTCTTCAAGAAGCTCGACTTCTTCCCGTTTCCGAGCATGCCCGGGGGCAAGGGCGACGTTCGCGATCTCGTGGGGACGCTCGGCGACAGTTACCTGAGCGTATCGACGCAGTGTTCAGACCATGACGCGGCGTTCCGTCTGATCAGGACGATGACGGATGACGAATCGATCCGCGCGAAACTGGCCGATGCCCGACTCCCGCCGGTGAAGAATCTGACCATCGCGGACCCGTTACTGAAGCGCGTGCAGGAACTGGTCGCGCAGGCGCCGAACGTTCAGCTCTGGTACGACCAGGAACTATCGCCGCGTCTCGGCGAGCGGCACAAGGAGATTTCGCAGGCACTCCTGGGGCTGTCGGTGACGCCCGAGGCGGCTGCGCAACAGATGGAAGACGCGGCAAAGGCGGAAGCGGGCCGCTAGGCCGGCCGGAATCGAACCAACCGTGAAGGAGGTCAGGGTGGATACAGCGATGATCGCGACGCGCGCGAAAGCGCAGCACGTGTCGCCGCACCGGTTGATCGCGGCGCTGTTGCTGGCGCCGTCGGTCCTGCTGTTGGCCGTGTTCCTGCTCTATCCGCTGGTCGACAGTTTCCGGTTGTCGCTGGTCGACTGGAACGGGCTCGGTAGCGACGCGCGTTTCGTCGGCGTCGCGAACTGGCTGCATCTGGCCCAGGACGACGTGTTCTGGAAGGCGCTCGGCAACAATTTGCTGCTCGCCGCGTTCTCCGTGGTGATCCAGCTGCCTGTCGCGCTCGTGCTCGCGGTGCTGCTCGACAAGGCCGGCAAAGGCTCGCGTCTGCTGAAGATCCTGTATTTCCTGCCGCTGCTGATGTCGAGCGTCGCGATCGGCGTGCTGTTCAAGAACGTCTACGATCCGAACTTTGGCCCGCTGAACGCCGGGTTGCATGCGCTCGGCCTGCATGCGCTCGCGCAGGACTGGCTCGGCGATCCGCGCTTCGCGCTCGCTTCGACGATCGCGGTGATCTGCTGGCAGAACATCCCGTTCTACATGATCCTGTTTCTCGCCGGGCTGTCGTCTTTTCCGGCGGAACTGGGCGAGGCCGCGCGGCTCGACGGCGCGTCGGAATCGACGATCTTCTGGCGCATCAAGCTGCCGCATCTGCAAGGCACGGTACGGACCGCCGCACTGCTCGCGGTACTGGGGTCGCTGCGCTACTTCGACCTGATATACGTGATGACGGGCGGGGGGCCGGAGAATGCGTCCGAGCTGATGGCCACCTACATGTATCGTCGGGTGTTCAGTTCATTCCAGCTCGGCTATGGCAGCACGATCGCTTCGGCGATGTTCATCATCGTGGCGCTGGTGGCTGCAGCCGCGTTGCGCGTCACGCAGCGCTACTCACAAAAGGCCTGACCATGTTCGCTCGTTCAGTCCGGCAGGCGGCCAGCCGGCGGCATCCCGTGATCTTCCTGCTGGCGCTCATCTGGCTCGCGGTGACCACGCTGCCGTTCCTGTTCGTGGTCGTCACCAGTCTCAAGGCGCAGGAAGAGACCTATTCGGCTTCGGTGTGGGCGCTGCCGTCCCGGCTCGACCTGTCGAACTATCTGGACGTGCTGCATGGCGCGTTCTTCATGTACCTGCGCAACAGTCTCTTCGTGGTCGGCCTGTCGGTGATCGTCATCGTGCTGCTCAGCGCGATGGCCGCCTACGCGTTCGCTCGCCTGCAGTTCCGCTTCAACAAGACGTTGTTCGGACTCGTCGTCGCATCGATGATCGTGCCGCTTCACGCGACGCTGGTGCCGATCTACCTGATGATCCGCAACATCGGCCTGTACGACACGTCGCTGGCGCTCGTCGGCCCGTACGTTGCGTTCAGCCTGCCGATCTCGATTTTCATTCTCACTGAGTTCATGAAGCAGATTCCGCACGAACTCGAGGAGGCCGCCTATCTCGACGGATGCGGGCCGCTCAAGATCTTCTGGCGGATCTACTTTCCGTTGTCGATGCCGGGCCTGGCGACGGTGGCCGTCTACAACGCGATCGCCCTCTGGAACGAGTTCATCTTCGCGTACGTGCTGACCTCCACGCCGGAACACCGCACGCTGCCGCTCGCGCTGTGGGATTTCCAGGGGCAGTACGCGTCGAACATTCCCGCGATGCTGTCCGTCGTCACGCTCACGTCGCTTCCGTTGATCGTCGCCTATGCGTTCGGGCAGGAACGGATCATCAAGGGAATGATGGCCGGATCGTTGAAGGGGTAGCGACCGCTCGACCGCCGCCCGGCACGCGTGACGGGATGGCGGGATCCACTTGCTTATTGAGTAAGGCGAATCATGGCAAGCATCAGTCTGAAGAACGTCCAGAAGGCATACGAAGGCAATCCCCCGGTCATTCGGGGTGTCGATCTCGAGATCGGCGCCAACGAGTTTTGCGTGTTCCTCGGTCCGTCCGGATGCGGAAAATCGACGCTGCTGCGGATGATCGCCGGACTGGAAACCATCACGGCCGGCGAACTGCGCATCGACGGTACGCGCGTCAATGACGTGCATCCGTCGAAACGGCGCGTGGCGATGGTGTTCCAGAACTATGCGCTGTATCCGCACATGACCGTCTACGAAAACATGGCTTTCGCGTTGCGGCAGGCGAAGATCGACGCCGCGACGATCGACGGCAAGGTCAGGCAGGCCGCGGCGTCGCTGCAGTTGGAGACGTTGCTCGAGCGGCGGCCGGCGGCGCTGTCGGGCGGGCAGCGCCAGCGTGTCGCGATCGGACGGGCCATCGTGCGCGAGCCCGGCGTATTCCTGTTCGACGAGCCGCTGTCGAATCTCGACGCCGCCCTGCGGGTGCAGACGCGAACGGAGATTGCGCGTCTGCACCGTGAGTACAACCGGGCGAGCGCGATTTACGTCACGCACGACCAGACCGAAGCGATGGCGCTCGCGGACAAGATCGTGCTGTTGCACACCGGCGCCGACATGGAACGCCATGGCAGCGTGGCCCAGGTCGGTGCGCCGCTGGATCTTTACCACCGCCCGAAAAGCCGGTTCGTCGCGGGCTTCATCGGCTCGCCGCGGATGAACTTCCTGCCGGGCCGTATCGTCGCGGCCGATGCAGGCGGGCTCTCGGTCAGCCTGGACGGCGGCGCGCTCGTGCGGGCCGCGGTCGACGCACGCGGCGTGCAGGTCGGGGCCGACGTCACGCTGGGGGTGCGGCCCGAGCACTTCGTCATCGCAGGAGGCGACTCGCGAAGTCAGGCCGTCAACGCGACGACCGGGCTGGTCGAGCGTTTCGGCGAGTGTACCTATCTGCACGCGACCGTCGGCGAAGGCCGTGACGTCGGCGTGATCGCGAAGCTCTCCGGCGATGTCGACATCGGGCGCGGCCGCGCCGTCGCGCTTCATGTGTCGCCCGATGCCTGCCATGTCTTCGATGCCGACGGCGTGGCGTTGCCGCGCCTCGCTGCGGCAAGGCAACAGGATTACGCGCTGCGATCGGCGTGATCGAACGGCATACCCGGTCGGCTTCGCCGATGTGCTTCGATCGCCCCGGGCATGGATTCGACCAGACGGGCGCGGTGCACGCTGTCGCTTGCGTCGCGCACTGAAACGGGTAGCTGGCCCATTCGGGCATCCATTCAATACTTACTTTGGACTCCTATGTCAATCGATCTTGCAGAACAAACGGCGTTGTACCGCAATCCGGAAGCGCCCATTCCCGCGCGCGTGGCCGATTTGCTCGGTCGCATGAACCTGGATGAAAAAATCGCGCAGTTGCATGCCGGCTGGCTGAAGTTGTCGTCGGACGGCAACCATACGTGGCGGCTCGCCGATTTCGCTCAGCGGCAGACGGGGATTACCGTCGATGAACTGCTGAGGCACGGTCTCGGACAGATCACGCGCCCGCTTGGTACGCACTCGGTCGAGGCACGCGAAGGCGTTCGCGCATTGAACGCGCTGCAGCGCAGGATGGTCGAGGATACGCGCCTGGGCATTCCCGTGATGTCGCACGAAGAGTGTCTCGTCGGCCTGATGATCGAAGGCGCGACCCTGTTTCCGGCGCCGCTCAACTATGCAGCGACGTGGAACCCGGAGTTGCTCCATGCAGCCGGGCGTGAAATCGGGCGGCAGGCGCGATCGATCGGCTGCCACCAGGGGCTCGCACCGGTGCTCGACGTATCGCGCGATCCGCGCTGGGGGCGCACCGAAGAGACGCTCGGCGAGGATCCGTATCTGGTCGGTGTGCTGGCCTGTCGTTACGTCGACGGCCTGCAAGGCGAGCGCCGCGACCTGCTGGCGACGCTCAAGCATTTCGCCGGGCACTCGGCCAGCGAAGGCGGGCGCAACCATGCGCCCGTCCATGTCGGCCCGCGCGAATTCAACGATGTCTTCCTGCTGCCGTTCGAAATGGCGGTCAAGCTGGCCAACGCGGGCGCCGTGATGCCGGCCTATCACGACATCGACGGTATCCCGTGTCATGCGGACCCGACGCTGATCGACGGAACGCTGCGCGGAAAATGGGGATTCGACGGGCTGGTCGTGGCCGACTATGCCGGCGTCAATCTGCTGTTCACGCACCATGGCGTCGCCCATGACGAAGCGCAGGCCGCGGCGCTGACATTCAATGCGGGTCTCGACGTCGAACTGCCGGGACACGAGTGCGCACGACACCTGAAGACGGCGATCGAGCGCGGCGACATCGCGATGCCGGTGATCGATGCGGCGGTGTCGCGCGTGCTGACCGAGAAATTCCGTCTCGGGCTGTTCGAGCATCCGTACGCGGATCCGGACGGCGTCGATGTGAACGGCGCCGATGCGGCGGCCGTCGCGGATCAGGTCGCACTCGAATCGATCGTCCTGTTGAAGAACGCCGCGGTGCTGCCGCTCGAAGCCGACGGTGCGCCGCGTGTGGCGATCATCGGACCCACCGCCGACGATCCGCTCGCGCTGCTGTCCGGATACAGCTTCCCGGTGCATCTGATCACGACCGGCGAAGACGCGCGTTCGCCGGTGAAGACGCCGTTGCAGGCGTTCAGGGAGCGCTTCGGCAGCGATCGGGTGCTGTACGCGAAGGGCTGCGAGATATTGCGCGAGCGCCGCGCGGGAACGCCGGTATTCCCGGGCGATGTCGACATGGCGCGCGCGATCGACGCGGATCGGCAGGCGCCCGTCAGCCGCGAAACCGACCAGATCGCCGAGGCCGTGCGGGTGGCGGAAGCCGCGGCGGTCGCGATCGTCTTCGTCGGCGATCTGGCCGGGCTGTTTCAGTCCGGGACCGTCGGCGAGGGATCGGATACGGACAGTCTCGACTTGCCCGGCGTGCAGCAGGCGCTGCTGGACGCCGTCGTCGCGAGCGGGACGCGGACGGTCGTCGTGCAGACCGGCGGGCGTCCGTACAACCTGGGCGGCCTGGAAGATGCCGTGGCCGCGCATATCGTCGCGTTCGCGCCGGGCCAGGGTGGCGCCGACGCGCTCGTGAAGCTGATTTCCGGCGCGGCCGACTTCAGCGGCAGATTGCCGTTGTCGATGCCGAAAAGCGCGGGCGCGGTGCCCTACGTGTACAACCACAAGCTGAAAAGCGCCGGCACGCCGATTGCCTACCATTTCGGCTCGCGTTATCCGTTCGGCTTCGGCCTGAGCTACACAGAATTCCGCTATGGCGCGCTCGACTGGATCGACCAAAGGGCGAGCATTGCTGACGGTGTCCTTGCGTTCTCATTCGAAGTCGAGAACGTCGGGCCGCGCGACGGGACGGAAGTCGTCCAGATCTACGTGCGGGATCGCGTGGCGTCGGTGGTGCGACCGGTGCGGGAACTCAAGGGCTTCCAGCGCGTTTTCGTGCCTGCCGGTACGCGCAGGACGGTGAACGTCCGGCTGCCCGTCGACATGCTCAATTTCACCGACGAGCGAGGCGAGCGGATCGTGGAGCCAGGCGAGTTCGACATCATGGTCGGCAGTTCCAGCCGGGACATTCATCTGGCCGGTTGCGCGACCGTGGTCGGCGAAGCCTCGCGGACGCTCGATCGCCACTGGCGCATGATCTGCGAGGTCACGGCAGGCAGTCCGGTCGCAGCGGGCTGAGTGTCGGTGACGAAGCGAAGGCCGGTCATTCCGGAGTCGGAATGGCCGGCGTCGAGCCCGTGACGGGATCGACAAGCAAGCGGCCAGTTCAAACAGATCCCGGGGGGCGGGGCATTGCGACGCCGACGCATGCCCACGCTCGCACGCTCAATCCGGATCGGCTTTCAGCCCACCCTCGATCCACCGCGCTTCCGACGCGCGAAGATGCGCGCGAATGGCCGTCTGCGCTGCGATCGGATCGCCGGCCTGCAACGCGAGCAGCACGTCCTCGTGCTCGCGCACCGCGGCGGTCCATGTCTGCGGATTCTCCGCATGGCCGCGCATCGCGGCCGCGATCGGGTCGTGGCGGCTGTCGAACAGCTCGCCGACGAAGCGGGTGAGCACCGAGTTGCCGGCGGCTTCCGCGATCAGCATGTGGAACTGCCGGTCCGCTTCGACCGGGGATTTGCCGGCCTCCGCGAGCCGCTTCATGCGCTGCACCGTGCGGCGCAGCCGCTCGAGCATCGCGGCCGTCATCCGCGCGGCGGCCAGCGCGGCGACGCTGCCTTCGACGGCCGCGCGAGCCTGCATCAATTCCGACGGACTGTCGCCGAGCGTGGCCATCGGGCCGACAGCGTCGGCGGCCGTATCGCGCACATACACGCCGGAGCCCATCCGGATCTCGATCTGCCCGCCGATTTCCAGCGCGATCAGCGCCTCGCGAAGCGACGGCCGCGACACGCCGAGCGTCAGCGCCAGCTCGCGCTCGGGCGGCAGCCGCTCGCCGACCGCGAATTCGCCCTGGCGAATCAACGCGACGATCTGGGCCGCGACCGATTGGTAAAGCCGCTTGGGTTCTGTCGATTTCATCCGAGTGATAGGGATCAATGCGCTTCGGGCGCAAGCGCGTGTCGCGGAGTCTATCACGCCGGACGCATCGCCCCGTGTAGCGGCGCGTTTATCCGGATGTCCGGGTTTTCACTATTGGTAAGAACGGATATGAATAATTAAATTGGCTTGACCAAAATGGCTTTGATTGCTGTAATTCATCCAAATTGGACTGACCGGATAGTGTCGAGGTCGATCCATCCCCAGGAGACGCAATGGCAATGCCTCGCAATCTGCCCGGTCAGGCCGCGCAGGACGAACCGGACCGGGAGATCCTGCGCCTGGACGGGATTCGCAAGCGCTTCCCCGGCGTCCTCGCGCTCGACGGGATTCGCCTCGACCTGCGCCGCGGCGAGGTGCATGCGGTGTGCGGCGAGAACGGCGCGGGCAAATCGACGCTGATGAAGATCATCAGCGGCCAGTACCTGCCCGACGACGGCGTCGTTCACTATCGCGGCGCGCCGGTGCGGTTTCATTCGGCCGCCGAAGCGCAAGCGGCCGGCATCTCGATCATTCATCAGGAGCTCAATCTCGTCCCGCACCTGAGCGTGGCGGAGAACCTGTTCCTCGCGCGCGAGCCGCGGCGCGGGCCGTTCGTCGATACGAAACGCATGAACGCGGAGGCGGCGCGCTGCATCGCGCGCATCGGCCTGAACGTCGCGCCGACGACGAAGGTCGGCGTGCTGTCCATCGCGCAGCAGCAGATGGTCGAGATCGCGAAGGCGCTGTCGCACGATGCGCGCGTGCTGATCATGGACGAACCCACGTCGTCGTTGACCGAAACGGAAACGGTGCAGCTGTTTCGCATCATCGAGGAACTGCGCGCCGACGGCGTGGCGATCCTGTATATCTCGCACCGGCTCGACGAAATGGCGCAGATCGTCGATCGCGTGACGGTGCTGCGCGACGGGCGCCACATCTCGACGGACGCTTTCGCCGACGTGAGCATCGACGACATCGTCGCGCGCATGGTCGGACGCACGCTCGACGACGCCTATCCGTCGCGGCAATCGGTGCCGACGGACGAGGTGCTGCTCGACGTGCGGGACCTGCGCCGCGACGGTGTGTTCGGGCCGGTGTCGTTCGCGCTGCGCCGCGGCGAGATCCTCGGTTTCGCGGGCTTGATGGGCGCCGGGCGCACCGAGATCGCCCGCGCGATCTTCGGCGCGGATCGCCCCGACGGCGGCACGATCGCGCTGCACGGCCGGCCCGTGACGATCCGCTCGCCGCGCGAGGCGATCCGGCACGGCATCGCGTATCTGTCGGAGGACCGCAAGAAGGAGGGGCTCGCGCTGCCGATGCCCGTCGCGGCGAACCTCACGCTCGCGAACGTGCGCGGCATCACATCGCGCTTCGGATTCCTGCGCTTCGACGACGAACTCGACGTCGCGCGCCGCTACGTGCAGGACCTCGCGATTCGCACGCCGTCCGTGCACCAGCGCGTGCGCAACCTGTCCGGCGGCAACCAGCAGAAGGTCGTCATCGGCAAATGGCTGTACCGCGGCTCGAAGATCCTGTTCTTCGACGAGCCGACGCGCGGCATCGACGTCGGCGCGAAATTCGCGATCTACGGGCTGATGGACCGGCTCGCCGCCGACGGCGTCGGCGTGGTGCTGATCAGTTCGGAACTGCCCGAACTGCTCGGCATGACCGACCGGATCGCCGTTTTTCACGAAGGTCGATTGACCGCATTTCTCGATACGAAACACACCAGTCAGGAGGAGATCATGCACTACGCGTCGGGGCGTTCCCATGCTTGAAATGACATCCGATCGAAGCCAGGCCGACGAACGGGCGGCGCGACAGCGGCGGCGCGACCTGATCCAGAAGTTCGCGGCGCTGGGCAGTCTCGTCGTGCTCGTGTTCGCGTTCTCGATCTCGAGCGCGGCGTTCTTCTCGGTCGACAACCTGATGACGGTCGGCCTGCAGGTCACGTCGATCGCGTATCTGGGCGTGGCCGCCACCTGCGTGATCATCACGGGCGGCATCGACCTGTCGGTCGGCTCGGTGCTCGCGCTGGCCGGCGTGTGCGCGGCGCTGCTGGTCAAGGCCGGCGTGCCGGTGCCCGCGGCGATGGCGGCCGGCATCCTGGTCGGCGCGCTGTGCGGGCTCGTCAACGGCATCTGCGTGACGCAGATGGGCCTGCCGCCGTTCATCGCGACGCTCGGCATGATGCTCGTCGCGCGCGGCATCGCGCTGCAGATCACCGGCGCGCGGCCGGTATCGGATCTCGGCGATGCGTTCGGCGCGCTCGGCAACGGCGCGCTGCTGCGGATCTCGCGCATCGGCGCGGACGGGTTCCCCGACACGACCTTTCCCGGCATTCCGTATCCGGTCGTGATCATGGTCGTGCTGTTCGTCGTGGTGTCCGTGCTGCTGTCGAGAACGTCGCTCGGCCGCCATATCTATGCGGTCGGGTCGAACGCGGAAGCCGCCCGGCTGTCGGGCGTGAACGTGCAGGGCGTGAAGCTGTTCACCTACGTGCTGTCCGGCGCGCTCGCGGGCGTGACCGGTTGCGTGCTGATGTCGCGGCTCGTCACCGGGCAGCCGAACGAAGGCGTGATGTACGAGCTCGACGCGATCGCCAGTTCGGTCATCGGCGGCACGTCGCTGATGGGCGGCGTCGGCACGATCTCCGGCACGGCGATCGGCGCGTTCGTGATCGGCGTGCTGCGCAACGGCCTGAACATGAACGGCGTGTCGAGCTTCATCCAGCAGATCATCATCGGCGTCGTGATCCTCGGCACGGTGTGGATCGACCAGTTGCGCAATCGCCGGCCCTGACCGGCAGCAAGCAGTCCCTACCAACGAGAAGCGGAGCGAGACATGAACAAATCCATCCTGCTGGCGGCATCGGCGTGCGTGTTCGCGGTGTGCAGCAGCGGCGCGTATGCGGCGGGCGGCGAGATTGCCGTGATCGTCAAGACGGTCAATTCGAACTACTGGCAGAACGTGCAGAAGGGCGCGAAGGCGGCGCTCGACGGCGCCAAGGGTTACACGATGACGTTCCAGGGCCCGGCGGCCGAGTCCGACATCAGCGGGCAGGTCAACATGGTCGACAACGCGGTCACGCGTCACGTGGCGGGCATCGTGCTCGCGCCGTCCGATCCCGATGCGCTCGTGCCCGCGATCAAGAAGGCGTGGGAAGCGCACATTCCCGTCGTGCTGATCGACTCGGCGATCGCGGACGCGGGCAAGCCGTACTACCAGGCGTTCCTGTCGACCGACAACGAGAAGGCGGGCGCGCTGTGCGCGAAAGCGCTGATCGACCGCGTCGGGCAGTCCGGCAAGATCGCGATCATGTCGTACGTGCCGGGCGCGGGCTCCGAGGTCAGCCGCGTCGGCGGGTTCCGCAAGTACATCGAGAGCCATTCGAAGCTGCAGGTCGTCGGCCCGTACTACTCGCAATCGCAAATGGCGACCGCGCTGAACCAGACGACCGACGTGCTGTCGGCGAACCCGGACCTGAAGGGCATCTTCGGCGCGAACGAGCCGACCGCGGTCGGCATGGGCCGTGCGCTGAAGCAGTCGGGCAAGGCGGGCAAGGTGGTGGCGATCGGGTTCGACGGCAACGAGGACCTGCAGGGCTTCGTGCGCGACGGCACCGTGCAGGCGATCGCCGTGCAGGGCTCGTGGCAGATGGGGAACCAGGGCGTGCGCACGGCGCTCGACGTGATCGAGCGCAAGCCCGCGCCGAAGCTGATCGATACCGGCGTCGTGATGGTCGACAAGCAGAACCTCGATTCGCAGGCAGCGAAGAATGTCCTGTACTGATCGCCCGTGCCGCTTGCACGCATCGAGTCGCCACTCATGAACGCAAACGATACGCGCGCCTTGCCGCGCAGCGGGCTGACGGTGTCCGCGCTCGGTCTCGGCTGCTCGCAGCTCGGCGGCCTTTATCGGCCGATGTCGGCGGCCGACGCCGCCGCGCTGGTCGACGCCGCCTGGGCCGCCGGCCTGCGCTACTTCGACACCGCGCCGTATTACGGCTACACGCTGTCCGAGCGGCGCGTGGGCGCGGGGCTCGCCCCGCGCGAGCGCCGTGCGTTCACGCTCAGCACGAAGGTCGGGCGGCTGATGCGCGCCGACGCGAGCGTGCGGCCGGGCGACGACGGCTGGGCGGAGCCGCTGCCGTTCCGGCCCGTGTACGACTACAGCTACGACGGCATCATGCGCTCGCACGACGACAGCCGGCAACGGCTCGGGCTCGCGCGGATCGACATGCTGTACGTGCACGACATCGGCGCGATGACGCACGGCGATCGTCACGCGCACTACTGGGAACAGTTGACGCGCGGCGGCGGGTTTCGCGCGCTGAATGCGCTGCGCTCGGGCGGCGAGATCGGCGCGTTCGGTCTCGGCGTGAACGAATGGGAAGTCGCGGCCGACGCGCTGAACGAAGCGGCGCTCGATGCGGTGCTGCTGGCCGGCCGCTACACGCTGCTCGAACAGACGGCGCTCGAACCGCTGCTCGACGCGTGCGCCCGTGACGGGACGGCGATCGTGATCGGCGGCGTGTTCAATTCCGGCCTGCTCGCCGGCAACGGCAAGTTCAACTATGCGGACGCGAGCGCCGACGTGATCGACAAGGCCACGCGGCTCGGCGCGCTGTGCAACCGCTTCGACGTGCCGCTTCCCGCCGCGGCATTGCAGTTTCCGTTCGGTCATCCAGCCGTCGTATCGTGCGTGGTCGGCGCGCGCAGCGTGGCGCAGTTGAAGCAGAACATCGACTGGTTCGAGCGTCCCGCGCCGGCCGAACTGTGGGATGCGCTGCGCGACGAAGGGTTGATCGCGGCGCACGCGCCGGTTCCGGGAGCCCACGCATGACCATGCGCATCGACGCTCATCAGCACTACTGGCGCATCGACGCGCGGGCCGGCTGCTGGCCGCCGGCCGAACTCGATGCGATTCACCGGGATTTCGGTCCCGCCGATCTGGCGCCGCTGCTCGACGCCGCGCGCATCGACACCACCGTCCTCGTGCAATCGCTGCCGAGCGAAGCCGACACGCGCTTTCTGCTCGATCTCGCGGATGAAACGCCGAGCGTCGGCGCGGTGGTCGGCTGGGTCGACCTGAAGGCCGACGACGCGCCGGCGCGGATCGCGGCGTTTGCGTCCGCGCCGAAGGCGCGCGGCTTGCGACCGATGCTGCAGGATCTGCCCGACGACACGTGGATCGACGATCCGCGGCTGGATCGCGCGGTCGCCGCGATGCTCGAGCACGGGCTGCGTTTCGATGCACTGGTGATGCCGCGCCATCTCGATGCGCTGCATGCATTCGCGCGACGCCATCCGGATCTGCCGATCGTGATCGACCATGGCGCGAAGCCGTTCATCGAGCGCGGCGAATGGCAGCCGTGGCTGTCGGCGATGGGCCGGCTTGCGCGCCTGCCGAACCTTCATTGCAAGCTGTCCGGCCTCTGGACCGAAGCAGGGCCGTCGGCTGGTTCCGACGCCGTGCGCGCGCGCACACGGCCGTATGTCCACGCGCTGGCCGAGCTGTTCGGGCCGACGCGCCTGATGTGGGGCAGCGACTGGCCGGTGCTGCGGCTGGCGTCGGCGTGCGGCGGCTACGGCGAATGGCTGGCCGCGTGCGAGGACGATTGCGCGCGGTTGCTCGGCGCCGCGGCGCTGGACGGCCTCTTCGGCGGCAACGCGCACCGCTTCTACCGGATCGACACCGCACGCCACGACGAATGAACCAGAACGAAAGGAACCCGACATGCTCAGCGTGATTTGCGAATCCCCCGGCGTGCTGCGCGTACAGCAGCGCGAACTGCCCGTGCGCGGCAGCGGCGAAGTACTGTTGCGCGTGCAACGGGTCGGCATTTGCGGCACCGACCTGCATATCTTCACCGGCAACCAGCCGTACCTCGACTATCCGCGCGTGATGGGCCATGAGCTTTCGGCGGTCGTCGTCGAGGCGGAACCCGAGTCGGGGCTCGGCGCCGGCGACGCGGTGTACGTGATGCCGTATCTGTCGTGCGGGCACTGCATCGCCTGTCGGCACGGCAACACGAATTGCTGCGTGAACATCAAGGTGCTCGGCGTGCATCGCGACGGCGCGCTCGCCGAATACCTGAGCGTGCCCGCGCAGTTCGTGCACAAGGCCGACGGCATTTCGCTCGACCAGGCGGCGATGCTGGAATTTCTCGCGATCGGCGCGCATGCGGTGCGGCGTGCGGACGTCCGCGCCGGGCAGCGGGCGCTGGTCGTCGGCGCCGGGCCGATCGGCATGGCCGCGATGATCTTCGCGAAGCTGCGTGGCGCCGATGTCACATGCCTCGACACGCGGGCGGATCGACTGGCGTTTTGCCGGCAACATCTGACGGTCGATGCGACCGTGGAGGTGGGCGCGGATGACGCGGCGCGTCTCGCGGCGTTGACGAGCGGCGAGTATTTCGATGCGGTGTTCGACGCCACAGGCAACCTCGATGCGATGAATCGCGGTTTCGAATTCGTCGCGCATGGCGGCAAATACACGTTGATCTCGATCGTGCGCGGGCACGTCGCCTTTTCGGATCCCGAATTCCACAAGCGGGAAACCACGCTGCTCGCGAGCCGCAATGCGACGGCCGAGGATTTCGCGACGGTGCTCGACGCGATGCGCGGGGGGCGTATTCCGGACCGCGCGCTGAACACGCACCGGATGCGGCTCGAAGAGGTGCCGGATGCGCTGCCGCGTTTGCTCGATGCGGGGCAGACCGTCGTGAAGGCGCTCGTCGAATGCTGATCGATCGCATCCGGCACGCGGGGCGCATGCGATGACGCCGCCGATCCTGCAGTTCGGCACGAGCCGCTTCCTGCTCGCGCACGTCGACCTGTTCGTCTCGCAGGCGCTGGACGACGGCAATGCGATGGGCGGCATCGGCATCGTGCAGACGACCGGCAATCCGGCCAGCCGCGCCCGCATCGACGCGCTGCGCGCCACCGGTCGCTATCCGGTGCGGATTCGCGGGCGCGACCGCGGCGGCGTGGTCGACGAAGTCGTCGAGTGCCGCGCCGTGCAGCGCGCGTGGGACGCCGAGCACGACTGGGCGGAGATACGCGGCGCCGCGATCGAGACCGTACGCGTCATCGTGTCGAACACCGGCGACGCAGGGTATCGCGCCGATCCACGCGACACCGTGGACCTGCTGGCCCAGCCGAAGCGCGCACCGCACGGCTTTCCGGCGAAGCTGCTGGCGCTGCTGCATGCGCGCTGGCAGGTGCGGCCCGATGACGGCGTCTCCATCCTGCCTTGCGAACTGGTGACGAACAACGGCGACACGCTGCGCGACATCGTGCTGGACCTCGCGCGCCGGTGGCGGCTGCCCGACGCGTTCGCGGACTATCTGGGCAACCGCTGCGTATGGGTCAACTCGCTCGTCGACCGCATCGTGTCCGAGCCGCTCCATCCGGTCGGCGCGATCGCCGAGCCCTACGCGCTGTGGGCGATCGAGCGGCGTGCCGGCATGGCGCTGCCGTGCACGCATGCTCAGATCGTCGTCACCGACGATTTGCGCAGCCACGAGCGCCTGAAGCTGTTCTTCCTCAATCTCGGGCACAGCTGGCTCGCGGAGCAGTGGCTCGCGACGGGGCGCGACGCATCGGAAACGGTGCTGGACGCGATGAACGATGCGCGGTTGCGCGACGGTCTCGAAGCCGTGTGGCGCGATGAAGTCGCGCCGGTATTCGTGGCGCTGGGCTTGCGCGAAACGGCCGAACACTACGTCGACAGCGTGCGCGAGCGCTTTCTCAATCCGTTTCTCGCGCATCGCATCGCCGATATCGCGGTCAACCATCGCGAGAAGGTCGCGCGACGGATCGAGCCGCTGCTCGCGCTCGCCGATTCGCTGGCGCTGGCGGCCGAACAACCGCGGTTGCGGCAGCTCGTCGCCCGCTACGAACCGGTGGCCGCAACGACAGGGAGAAGACCATCGTGAAGCAACCGACCATCGTGATCCTTCACGGCAACGACAACGTCGCCGTCGCACTCGATGCGCTGGCGCCGGACGTGCCGATCGACGTGCACGGCGCGCCGCTGCGGCCGGCGGCCGCGATACCGGCCGGCCACAAGATCGCTATCACGCCGATCGCACGCGGCGACGCGATCGTCAAATGCGGGCAGCCGATCGGCGTCGCGCTGCGGGACATCGCCGCGGGCGAGCACGTGCACGTGCATAACGTCGGGATGCCCGAGCGGCATGCGCACGACGACGGGCCGGCGGGCGACACGCACGACGTTCCGGCCGATCGCCGCGATACCTTCGACGGATTCGTGCGTCCCGACGGCAGCGTGGGGACCCGCAACTACGTTGGCGTGATCGCGAGCGTCAACTGTTCGGCGAGTGTCTGTCATGCGATCGCCGATGCATACCGGCACGGCGCGCTCGACGCGTTCGGCCATGTCGACGGCGTCGTCGCGATCACCCATCAGAGCGGCTGCGGGATGTCGGCGACCGGCGACGGCATCGAACTGCTGCGGCGCACGCTCGTCGGCTATGCGCGGAACCCGAATTTCGCCGGCGTGCTGCTCGTCGGCCTCGGTTGCGAGGTCAACCAGGTCGGCGCGCTCGCGCAACGGCTCGACGCGGCAGCACCTGGCACCGTGCGCACGCTGGTGATCCAGGACGAAGGCGGCGTGCGCGACACCGTGGCCAAAGGCGTGTCGATCGTGCGCGAGTTGCTGGAGGCGGCCGACGGCGCGCGTCGCAGCGCCGTGCCGGCCTCGCGGCTGACGGTCGGCCTGCAATGCGGCGGCTCCGACGGCTACTCGGGCATCACCGCGAATCCGGCGCTCGGCGCGGCCGTCGATCTGCTGGTCCGCAACGGCGGCACCGCGATTCTGTCCGAGACGCCCGAGATCTACGGCGCCGAGCATCTGCTGATCGCGCGGGCGGCGTCGCGCGACGTGGCCGAGCGTCTGCTCGGCAGGTTGCAGTGGTGGGAGCGTTACGTCGCCGACAACGGCGGCGAAATGAACAACAACCCGTCGCCCGGCAACCTCGCCGGCGGCATCACGACGATTCTCGAGAAATCGCTCGGCGCGGTGTCGAAGGGCGGCCGCTCGCCGTTGCGCGCGGTCTACGACTATGCGGAGCCGGTGCGGCAAGCGGGGCTCGTGTTCATGGATACGCCCGGTTACGACCCGGTGTCGGCCACCGGGCAGATCGCCGGCGGCGCGAATCTCGTGTGCTTCACGACGGGCCGCGGTTCGGTCTTCGGCTCGAAGCCGGTGCCGACGATCAAGATCGCGACGACGACCGGCCTGTACGAGCGGATGCAATCGGACATGGATTTCGACAGCGGCGGGATCGTCGCCGGTTCGCTCTCGGTCGGCGAAGCGGGCGAGCGGCTGTTCCGGCTGATGCTCGACGTTGCCTCCGGACGACGATCGCGCAGCGAGGACAACGGCATCGGCGAACGCGAGTTCGTGCCGTGGCTGCGCGGCGCGGTCATGTGACGCGAAAGGCGACGTGCGACCGCGTGCGCAATCGGACAGCGAAGGAGAAGCCGCGATGGAAACCCCCATGAGCGAGCCGGCGATCGGCGAAATCGGTCAGGATGGCTCACTGTCTGAACTGGAGAAGGGCTTGCTCGGCGAGGCGCTGCGCTTGCTCGCCGAGACGCGCGCACGGGCGCTGGAACTCCGTGTCGAGGTGAGCCGACGGCAGGGCGGCGGGCGCCGACCTACGCGCCGGTCATGCGCGCGTCGAGCCGGAACAACGAGACGGCCTCGGCAAGCCGGTTTCCCTGTTCCTCGAGCGACTTCGAGGCGGCGGCCGCCTGCTCGACGAGCGCCGCATTCTGCTGGGTGACCTCGTCCATTTGCGTAATGGCGAGATTGACCTGCTCGATGCCGCGGCTCTGTTCGCTCGACGCCGCGGCGATCTCGCCCATGATGTCGGTCACGCGCGAGATCGCATGCGTGACCTCGCTCATCGTATCGCCCGCGTTGTTCGCGATATGCGAGCCGTCCTCGATTTTCCGGACCGATTGCGAGATCAGCTCGCGAATTTCCTTCGCGGCGCTCGACGAACGCTGCGCAAGACTTCTGACTTCGCTTGCCACCACCGCGAAGCCGCGGCCCTGTTCGCCGGCGCGGGCAGCCTCCACGGCCGCGTTGAGCGCGAGGATGTTGGTCTGGAACGCGATCCCTTCGATGATCCCCGTGATCTCGGCGATCTTGGCGGAGCTTGCGCTGATGTCGGTCATCGTGTCGACCATCAGGCCGACCGCCGAGCTGCCGCGCTGTGCGACCTCCGATGCGTTGTTGGCCAGGCCGCTCGCCTGTTGCGCATTGTCGGCGTTCAGGCGCACGGTGGAGGTCAGTTGCTCCATGCTCGACGCGGTTTCCTGCAACGACGCGGCCTGCTGTTCGGTGCGGGACGACAGGTCCTGGTTGCCGGACGCGATTTCGCCGGCGCCGGTCGCGACGTTGCCCGATGCGGTACGGACTTCCGAGATCAGGCGGATCAGGTTCGCCTGCATGTCGCGCATCGAAGCCAGTACGCTGCCGGCCGGCGCGGCGCCGGTCGTGGCTTCGGCGCCGAGATTGCCGGCGGCGATATGGCCGGCGATATCGCTGAGCACGGCAGGCTCCGTGCCCAGCGAGCGCAGCAGGCCGCGGGTGATGAAGAGGCCCGAGAGCGCGGCCGCGGCGGCGGCGCCGATGCAGATCGCGATCAGCATCAGGCGTCGCGAGGTATAACGGTCGTCCGATTCCTTCACCAGCTGAGCGGCCCGCGCGCGCGAGTACGTCGCATACGTGTCGGTGGCCGCGACAAGCTGGGCCAGCAGCGGTCGGCACTGTTCGTTGATCATCGTGATCGCCTGATCGCGCCGGTTGTTCGCCGCCGCGTCGACGATGGCGCGCGCCACGGGGCCGTACTGCGCCTCGACCGCCCCGATTTGCCGAACCAGTTCGCGCGCCTTGTCGGATGCGCCGCTGCCCTCGCGGACCGCATTCGTCAGTTCGCCCATCAGCGCGCCGACTTCGCGGTCGGCCTGCAGCGCCGCTTCCTTCTCGATGTCCGCGTCGCGCGGGCTGGCCGCGAGAACCTGGTTGCGGGCGGCGATCGCGCGCCGGTCGACCGCGAAGCGAATCTTGTCGGCCAGGTTCGCGCGGGCGTTGGTGCCGTTGACATAGTCGTCGAATGCCGCGTTCGCGTTGCCGAGCGAGACGACGCCGACGACGGAGACGAGCACGACCGTGCACGTAAGCAGTCCGAAAGCCATGATCAGCTTCGTGCGAACGGTTAATCGTCGATCGTTCATGGGAGGAATCCGGTTGTGGTTATCAAATAGATTTCCTGATTAACGGAACGGTGAAGGAACAGTTTAGGGCCGGCGCTGCGGGGCAATCGTTTGCGGGTTGCCTGTCGTCAAAATAAATCCGACTGCGATCCGCATTCGTCACGCCGAGCCGGAGAACGGCGCCGTTTTCGCCCGCCGCAACGGGTTTCCGCGTTCGCGCTTCGCGCGATAGCGCCGCCGTGTCGCTCTCCGCATGCACGTGCCGGCCGTGGTCCTCCCGGCATCGCACAACTTCCCGCCTCCGGTGCCGTTAAACGGATCAGGGTCGCCTTCTTCAGCGATCCCATTTCAATCACGCGGTAACGGAAACCGAAGTCATCATGCTGTCATCAATTCGCGCGCGGGTACTTGCGACGTGTGTCGCCATCGTCGCGGCGGCGCTGGTCGGCGCGATGACGAACGCGGCCTTCAAGCACATCCTGATGGTGCGCGACGCGCTCACGGACGTCTCGGGCGGCAGCGGCGACCTGACGAAGCGCCTGCCAGCCGACGGCGCGGACGAAGCCGCGCAGATCGCGCGAGCGTTCAACGCGTTCGCCTAGAAGATCAGTACGATCCTGCGGTAGATCCGCGATTTCAGCACGTCCGTGAACCTCGCGAGCGCAGAGATCGCGCAGGGCAACCAGGATCTGTCGGCCCGCACCGAACACGCGGCGTCGAGCCTGCAGGAAACGGCCGCCGCGCTCGAGGAGATCGCCGGAACGGCCCGCAACCCGGCCGATGCGGCGAGCCAGGCGAACCGTCTGGCGGAATCTGCGTCGGATGTCGCGCTGCGGGGCGGCACGGTCGTGCGCGACGTCGTGTCGACGATGAACGACATCACGCAGGCGTCGGCGGAGATCGCCAACATCGTCGGCGTGATCGACGGCATCGCGTTCCAGACCAACATTCTCGCGTTGAACGCCGCCGTCGAGGCGGCCCGCGCGAACGAGCACGGCCGCGGCTTCGCGGTCGTCGCCGGCGAGGTGCGTGCGCTCGCGCAGCGCAGCGCGCAGGCCGCGTGGGAAATCAAGCAGCTGATCCACTCGTCGGTCGAGAAGATCGAGGCGGCTCCGGGCTCGTGCAGACGGCCGGGGCGACGATGGACGAAATCGTCGACGGCGTGCGCAACATCACGAGCGTGATCGCCGAAATCAGCGTCGCCGCGAAGGAGCAGAGCACGGGGCTCGAGCAGGTGAATCAGGCAGTGTCGCAGCTCGACGATACGACGCGGCAGAACGTGGCGCTGGTCGAGCAATCGGCTGCTGCCGCGACGTCGCTGCGCGAGCACGCGGCCCGGCTCGCGCAGACGGTCGGCGAGTTCAAGCTCGCGGAGCGCGCGGTGGCGGTGTGATGGTTTGATTGACGGGGCCCGAGGGCCCCGGTTTCATGCGAAGCCAGTCCGGCTGGCGCACCCGCCGACGACGGGCGGGATTTCGTTTGTATCCTGCACCGGTCCGCTGTGCGTCGCCCACGCCGTGGCTGACCGTGATCGATCGCGGGTGGGCAGGCCGGTATCGCTGCCGTTCCGCTCAGGCAAGCAGCCCGCGTGCCGCCAGATTCGCATACAGCGCGCGCACGCCGAAGGTCCACGGCGCGATCTCCGTGCAAAGCCGCACGGTATTGACGAGTGCGCCGAGCGCGGGCGTGGAGATCGTGACGCGGTCGCCGAGGTGATGCGTGAATCCGCCGCCGGGCGCGTCGCGATCCTGGATCGGCGAGAACATCGTGCCGAGGAACAGCATGAAGCCGTCCGGATACTGGTGATGCGCGCCGCAGGTCTGTGCGACGAGGTCGGCCGGGTCGCGGCTGATCTCGCGCATGTGGCTGATGCCGTCGAGTACGAAGCCGTCGTCCGCGCCTTCGACGCGCAGCGACACACTGCATTGCCGCACGCTGTCGAGCGTGAAGCCGTCGTCGAACAGCCGCACGAACGGGCCGATCGCGCACGAGCCGTTGTTGTCCTTGCATTTGCCGAGCAGCAGCGCCGAACGGCCTTCGATGTCGCGCAGGTTCACGTCGTTGCCGAGCGTCGCGCCCACCGGCCTGCCGTCGCGGGCGACCGCCAGCACGATCTCCGGTTCCGGGTTGTTCCACACCGACACGGGCAGCAGCCCCACGTCCGCGCCGAAGCCGACCGCCGACATCGGCTGCGCCTTGGAGAACACCTCCGCATCCGGGCCGATGCCGACTTCCATGTATTGCGACCAGGCGCCGCGGCGTTCGAGCTCCGCCTTCAGGCGCAGCGCGGCTTCCGAGCCCGGCACGATCTTCGATAGATCGGTGCCGATGGTCGCGGCGATGGTGTCGCGTACCTCGCGCGCTTTGGCCGGATCGCCGCCCGCCTGTTCCTCGATCACGCGTTCGATCAGGCTGACCGCAAAGGTCACGCCGCACGCCTTGATCGCCTGCACGTCGCACGGCACGAGCAGGTGCGTCGCGCCCGGCGTGCCGTCCAGCGCGGCCTGCAACAACGGCTCGACACGGCCGAGCGAATCGCCGGCAGCGGTGCGCGCGATGGCGGCTGCATCGGGGCGATCGAACAGGTCGGCGGTGGTCGGCACGGTGCGCGTGATGTCGAACACTTCGCCGCCGCGCACGGCGACGACGCTCGGGCCCGCGTGGGCGCCATCGTGCCGCCAGACGCGGCCGATCAGCAGCGCGTGGTCGAGGTCGTGCGGCAGGCAATCGGAAACGGAAGGCGTATGCATGGTCAGCTCGGCAAGAGTCGGGGGCGGTGGGTCAGTGCGAATGGCGCGGGTTGCCGCGCTGCTCGATCACCTTCAGGTACAGCGTGGCCGGTTCGAGGCAGCCGCCGGTGGACAGCTGGCCGACGAACCGGCGATAGAGTTCCTGCCACGGCGTTTGCGCCTGCGGCACGGTGAAGCTTTCGGTTTCGCGGCGGCGCGCGAGTTCGTCCTCGTCGACGAGCACGTCGACGCTGCGGCGATTCAGGTCCACGCGCACGCGATCGTTCGTGCGCAGCAGCGCGAGGCCGCCGCCGACCGCCGCTTCCGGCGACATGTTCAGGATCGACGGGCTGGCCGATGTGCCGCTCTGGCGTCCGTCACCCATGCACGGCAGCGACGTCACGCCGCGCTTCACCAGTTCGGCAGGCGGCGCCATGTTCACGACTTCGGAACTGCCCGGGTAGCCGACCGTGCCGCAGCCGCGGATCACGAGGATGCAGCGCTCGTCGATGTTCAGCGCGGGATCGTTGATGCGCGCGTGATAGTCCTCGGGGCCGTCGAACACGATCGCGCGCGCCTCGAACGTATTCTCCGCGCCCGGCTCGGACAGGTAGGTGCGGCGGAACGCGTCGCCCACCACCGACATCTTCATGATCGCGCTGTCGAAGAAGTTGCCCGACAGCACCATGAAGCCGGCGCCATGCTTGAGCGGCGCGTCGGGCGTGCGGATCACGTCGCGGTCGGCGTCCTGCGCGGTGTCGGCGATCTCGCCGATCGCGCGGCCCGATACGGTCAGGCAGTCGCGCCGCAGCAGCCCGGCCGAATCGAGCTGGCGCAGCACGGCGGGCACGCCGCCGGCGCGGTGGAAGCTCTCGCCGAGGTAGTCGCCGGCCGGCATGCAGTTGACGAGCAGCGGCACCGATTCACCGAAGCGCTGCCAGTCGTCCAGGCTCAGTTCGACGCCCATGTGGCGCGCAATCGCGATCAGGTGCGGCGGGCAGTTGGTCGATGCGCCCAGCGCGGAGGCCACGACGATCGCATTCTCGAACGCCGCACGCGTCATGATTGTCGACGGGCGCAGGTCTTCCCGAACGAGCTCGACCGCGCGCTTGCCGGTCGCGTAAGCCATCTGGCCGCGCTCGCGATAGGCGGCGGGAATGCTCGCACAGCCGGGCAGCGACATGCCCAGCGCCTCGGCGAGGCTGTTCATCGACAGCGCGGTGCCCATGGTGTTGCAATGGCCGATCGACGGCGACGAGGCCGTGGTCAGCTGCATGAAGCCTTCGTAGTCGATCTCGCCCGCCGCGAGCAGGTTGCGCGCATGCCAGATCACCGTGCCCGAGCCGACCCGCTTGCCCTCGTGCCAGCCGTCGAGCATCGGGCCGCCCGACAGCACGATCGCGGGCATGTCGACCGTGGCGGCCGCCATCAGGCACGCGGGCGTGGTCTTGTCGCAGCCGGTCGTCAGCACCACCCCGTCCAGCGGAAAGCCGTGCAGCACTTCCACCAGCCCGAGGTACGCGAGATTGCGGTCGAGCGCGGCGGTGGGCCGGCGGCTTTGCTCGGCGAGCGGATGCACGGGGAACTCCATCGGAATGCCGCCCGCGTCGCGGATGCCCGCCTTGGTGCGTTCGGCCAGCTCGATGTGGTGGCGGTTGCATGGCGCGAGATCGCTGCCCGTCTGCGCGATGCCGATAATGGGGCGGCCCGACTGCAGTTCCTCGCGCGTCAACCCGTAGTTCATGAAGCGCTCGACATAGAGCGCCGTCATGTCCGCGTGGGCGGGGTCGTCGAACCATTCCTGACTGCGCAGGCGGCGAGGCGTGTGTGACATGGCAGGCTGTCTCCTGAGGGGCCTTTTTCATTTTATGTACCGGTATGATACCGGTAACATCGCTTGGATGTTAGCACGGGCTTTTTGCGTAGCGGAAGGGATTTCGTGCGCGCGTGGCGAAGGAGCGGGGCAGGGGCCGGTACGACGCCGCGCGCGTCGCGTCTTGGGATGCGCGCGGCCGTCGGCTTGTCAGGCGCTTTCCCGCGCGATGATCGTGTAGTCGATACGGATGCTTTTCGATTCGGTCCGCTCGCCGCCGTCACGCGCTTGCAGCGCCGCCAGCAACGCTTCGCCCGTGCGCAGCCCGATGCCGTACGCGTCGACCGATACGGTCGTGATGGTCGGATGGCAGCATGTCGCCACTTCGAAGTTTCCGAAGCCGGCCACGGCGATGTCGGCCGGCACGGCGAGCCCGCGCCGGTGACACTCCATGATCGCGCCGAACGCCGACATGTCGCTCACGCACATCACCGCGTCGGTATCCGGCCATTGCTCCAGTAGCGCGGCCATCGCCGGCCCGCCGTGGCTCATCGTGATCGGCGATTCGCCCAGCCGCACGACGCGCGGTTCGCCCAGCCCCTGCGCCTTGATCTCCGCCTGGTAGCCCTTGAGCCGGTCCAGGCCGCGGCGATCCAGTTCGCTCGCGCCGACCAGAAAGCCGATGCGCCGGTAACCGCGCTCGGCCAGGTGGCGCACCATCGCACGGGCGGCGCGCACGTTCGAGAAGCCGACGGCGGTGTCGATCGGGCGCGTGGGCAGGTCCCACATCTCGACCACCGGAATCGCCGAGCGCTCCAATACCTTGCGCGTCGCATCGGTGTGCTGCGACCCCGTCAGCGCGATGCAGCGCGGCTGGTGTCGCAGCATCGACCGGACGAGCCGTTCTTCCCGTTCCAGGTCGTAGTCGGTATCGCCGAGCAGCAGTTGCAGACCATGCGGCTCAAGCGCATCGGTCAGGCCGCGCACGGTGTCCGAGAAGTTGGAACTCGACAGCGACGGCACCAGCACCGCGACGAATTCCGAGCGCCCCGACGACAGCGCACCGGCAGCGGCATCCGCCACGTAGCCGAGCTGGTCGATGGCCTCGCACACCCGTGCGCGCGTTTCGGCGGCCACGCTGTGGCCGGCGAGCACGCGCGACACCGTCATCTTCGATACGCCGGCGAGGCGCGCTACGTCGGACATGCGGGGCGGCCCGGCGGGCCGGACGGCGGTGGGACTGGGCATCGGAATCGCGATCGGGAGAAGGCCGGAAAGGCTACATCATACCGGTGCGGCATACCGCGCAGGCGGGGCGCGGCGCGCCCGCCGCGGTGAGGGTCGCACTAGGGAAACCACGCGTCCGGCGGCACTTGTACACGCGTGTCGCCGCATGCTACCTTCGAATGTGTTACCGGTATCAGCTTGCCGATCGCTCCCGTCGCCTCGTCGGCTTTTTTTGGGTCCCGGATGTTACCGGTAACATAGATGCACGCAGCGCACGCGACGGTACGAAGAAGATCGACACAATCAGGAGACAGACCGATGCCATCCCTTACGCAGGCCGCTGCCGCGCCGGCCGCGGCCGACTCGTCCGAAGACGCCCTTTACCGCAAGGTCATGCGGCGCATCCTGCCGTTGCTGCTGCTCTGTTACGTCGTGGCCTACCTGGACCGCGTCAACGTGGGCTTCGCGAAGCTGCAGATGCTCGACGACCTGAACCTGAGCGACGGCGTCTATGCGCTCGGCGCCAGCATCTTCTTCTGGGGCTATTTCCTGTTCGAGATGCCCAGCAACCTGCTGCTGCACCGCTACGGCGCGCGCTTCTGGATCGCGCGGATCATGATCACGTGGGGCATCGTGTCGTCGTCGATGGCGTTCATCGTGCCGCTCGCGCAGTTCTTCCACGTGCAGACGACCACGATGTTCTACACGCTGCGCTTCCTGCTGGGGCTGTGCGAAGCGGGTTTTTTCCCGGGCGTCATCCTGTACCTGAACTACTGGTTCCCGGCGCGGCGCCAGAGCGTGGCGATGTCGGGCTTCCTGGTCGCGATCCCGCTGAGCCTGACGCTCGGCAGCGTGCTGTCCGGCTGGCTGATGGAGCAGACGCACGGCCTGTCGGGCATGAGCGGCTGGCAATGGATGCTGCTGCTCGAAGGGCTGCCGTCGATCGTGGTGGCGTTCATCGTGCTGGCCTGCCTCGGCGACGGTCCGCAGACGGCGAAGTGGCTGTCCGCCGACGAAAAGGCGGTGCTGTCGCGCAACCTCGAATCCGAGGCCGCGCACAAGTCGCACAGCATCGGCGCCGCGCTGCGCAGCCCGCGCGTCTGGTTGCTCACCTTCATCTTGCTGACGTTCAATACCGGTTTCTACGGGCTGGCCTTCTGGCTGCCGTCGATCATCCGCGCGTCGGGCGTGCACAGCCCGCTGCACATCGGCGTGCTGACGGCCATTCCTTACCTGACGGCGATCTTCGCGATGGTGTGGAACGCGTCGCACTCGCGCAAGACCGGCGAACGCCGCCTGCATGCGGCGATTCCCGCGCTGATCGGCGGCGTCTTCCTGATCCTGAGCGCGGCGTTCGCGCACAACGTGGCGCTGTCGATCGTATTCCTGACCATTGCCACCTGCGGCATCCTCGCGCTGATGCCGATCTACTGGACCTTTCCGGGGCAGATCCTGTCCGGCACGGCCGCGGCCGCCGGCATCGCACTGATCAATTCGGTGGGGAACCTGTCCGGCTTCACGGGCTCGATGATCACCGGCGTCGCCAAGCAGATGACCGGCAACATCAACAACGGGACTTATGCGCTGGGCGCTTGCCTGCTGATCAGCTGCGTGCTGATCGCGTCGATTCCGCGCGATATCCTGCGGCCGCCGGTGGGGCGGTAGGGCGTTGGCGGGACGTTACGTCCGGCCGGGGCGGGGGCATCGCGCCGCCTCGGCGCCGGATGCATCACGTCACGCGGCTCGATCTTGTGTGAGTTTGCTCGACCACCACACGCGGAATTCCGGCTACTTCCAGCCAGGGACGCCCGCGCGCGACTCCGCTTTCTCGTGAGCGGCCGTCATGCGTCCTCCAGTGCGGAGCGCACCTTGTCCCCGAGCGTGCGCAACCGGTCGACCGGTTCGTTCGAGAACACGAAACGGACGTACTGCTCGCCGTGGGCGACGCCCCATCCGGTCATGGCCGTCGCACATACGCCCCGGCGCAGCAACCGTTCCGACATCTGCGATCCGGTCAGACCGAAATCGGACACGCGCAGCAGCATCGACCAGCCGCCCGCCGGCATGCCGAACGGGAGCCCCGACAGTTCGGCGGCGACCGTGTCCCGCCGTCTCTCGAGTTCGCTCACGTAGCCAGGCAGATCGGATGCGGAATGTTCGAGCGCAACCGCCGCGGCCTCCTGGGCTATGCCGACCGGTACCACGACATTGGCGAGCGACACAGCCACCAGATCCGGAATCAGCCATTCCGGCGCGACGATCCAGCCGACCCGCCAGCCGATCATGCGCAACTCTTTCGACGCCGCGCCGACCGTGACCGTACGCTCGGCCATGCCGGGCAGGCCGGCGGGATGGATGACCGTGCGTCCGTCGAAAAGCAGCCGTTCCATCGCGCTGTCGAGGATCAGCAGCAGATCGTTCTGCACGCACAGGCTCGCGATCAGTTGCCAGTCGGACGCATCGAAGAAGCCGCCCGAAGGCATCGACGGAGACATCAGCAGCATGGCCCGCGTTTTCGGACCGATTGCTGCCCGCAGTGCCGCCTGGTCCAGCTTCCATTCGCTGCCCGGCGTGAAGGTGAACGGGACTTGCTTGGGCACGCCGCCCGCCAGGCGGATGCGGTTCAGCAGACCGGCGTACGTCGGATCGGTGACGATGACTTCGTCGCCCGTCTCGACGGTGGCGAGCAGCGTATTCAGAATGCCGGAGAGTCCGCCCGCCGACACCACCACCTGGTCGGCCGTGAAGCGCTGCCCCGAAAGCGCCGACACGTGGGCGGCAGCGCTCGCGCGCAGCCGATCCTGACCGACGAAGGGCAAATAGGAGTTGGCCGAGTCTCGCTGGATGGCTTCTCGGGTGAAGGCCAGCGCTTCTGAAGTGGGTGGGAGGTCGGTGTCGAGATTTTCGAGTCGCAAAAGGTCGACGTCGGCATGATCGGCGATCGAGCCCATGCGATCGACGCCGATGCCGGCAATGTGCTGCAGACGGACAGGGCGGTGGTGGTGCATCGGACCTCCGGGTTTGTTACAATTTAATAGATAATCTATGCATGGTGGTCGGGATGAATTTGGAAGTCAAGGAGGATCGCTCGCTGGCTGATCGGATCGCCAGCGCATTGGCGGACCGCATCATCTCGGGCGTCATCGCGCCGGGGGAGTGGCTGCGTCAGGACCACATCGCGGCAGAGTTCGGCGCGAGTCATGTGCCGGTACGCGAGGCGTTCAGACGGCTGGAAGCGCAGGGGTTGGCCGTGGTGGAACCGCGACGGGGCGTGCGAGCGGCGCCGCTCGAGCCGGCGGACGTGCTTGAAATGGCCAAGATGCGTGCTGCTTTCGAGGCGCTGGCGTTGCGTGAGGCGATTCCCGCGCTCGATGCGCGGGCGCTGGAGGAACTCGATGCGACCCTCGATCAGGAGGCCGCGGCGCGTGGCATCGCCGTGCTGGGCACGCTGAACCTGAGGTTTCATCGGGCGTTGACCGCGCCGTGCGGGATGCCGCGGCTCGTCGCCGCGATCGGCGACATGCATCGGGCCAGTTCACGGCATCTGTATGCGACGTGGCAGCAACTCGACTGGCAGGATCGCTCGAACGACGAGCATCGGGACATCGTTCGGGCGATACGCGAGGGGGATGTGGACGCGGCGTGTGCGGCGCTGTCCGCGCATATTCTGGCTGCGGGGGATGCGCTGGCTCAGGCGTTGCGTGGGCGGTAGGGATGCGGGTCAGGCCGGGGGCATTGACCGGTGCGGAAGGCTGGTATGGGGAATGGCTGGCGTTTTCTCTGGGGTAGCTATAGTCAAACGCGTCGGGCGGCATCCGGCCAGGAAGAGTCGCTCGACGCGATTGCCTGAATCGTCGACAATCAGTGTCGATGGATGACTGGGGCGTTAGAAAAGTGAAGCTCTACCGAGTTACAGCGGCAATCGATGATGTGTCGGGCGCGGCAATGACCCGAACAAGGTTCGGGACGCACACGACATTCAATGCCACCATAGACGGTCAGCGACAATACGCTGTGCAGATTCTCGGAACTGTTCGAGTTGAGAGCGGAATGATCGTAACCGCAGTACTCCGAAATCCGAACGATTGGCAAACATTGGAGGGTTGGCGCGACCATCAGAGTGGGCGCATTGAGGGCGTTGCCTCAATAGCGTCTCTGCGATTTGCCGCCATTTTGTTTGGTGCGCTTTTCGCGTCCGTCGTCGTTTTAGGGTTTGTTTTCAGGCCGGTTGCGGGCGAGCATCTACTTGCCGTTTCAATGATTTTAACTTTCGGCGCGGCGACACTGATACCCATTGTCGGTTGGTATCAGGGAATGCAAGTGTGGCGTGAGCTGCGCCTTGATCGACGATGACTGCCCCTAAACCGGTTGCGCGTAGCCTACCCGTCCCTCTTCGAATGGGCCCGCCAGAAGCTTTGAAGCCCCTTCGCAACTGAAGCGAGCAGCAGCAGAAGAAGAGCCAGCGTGATCCAGTCCTCTCCTCGCCACGTTGCTCGGTCCAAGACCGAGTGACTGGCATCGGCCGGGTCGAAGTAAGCTGGCAGCGTATAGCCAGCAGGGCGGGATAGCGCAGCTCGCTTGGCAAGTTCTTGCGATCCGTACCATGTCGCGTTGTAACCGTAAATGGTGCTGCTACTTTGACTCACATATCGACGACCGTGCACGATATACGAGTATGTCCACGACGGTGTCCAGATCCTCCCGCTCTTCTGGGATCGAGAAATTGTTTCCGATGATAGAACGGTCGCGTCGGTCGAGGACCATGACCGCTCTACTATCACGAAATAGACTCGCGACGCGGTCGCGTTTCCGATCCAGACGATGACACTCCCCGCCAGAACTAGAGTTGTCCAGACGATGATGGACATCCGCGTATTTGTCCTTGTTTTCACTTGTAATCCGTTGTCTCGGTTGAGATCGCTCTTTTTTGGCCTGGTTGAAGTCGTACACGGGGACAGACGGGCCGAAATAGATCAAGAGTCTCAATTCCCAAGGAATACGCGTAGCTTTGGACGTAGCTTTTCTAGCCGGGCCCTGTCAGATAACGCGCAGGTACTGCTGCATCGTTGGGGTGACGGTTGCAGGTGCTGCTGCGAGTTAGGTGCTCATGTGAACGGAAAAAGTTGCTTTGGCCCGCCGAGTTTACCAGTGGGCCGGACGGGATCGCACGAAGTTCGCCATCCGGTGGTGGATTCAACCGGTCGATGCAACACACTAGAAGCTGCGTAAGCAGTGGAGGTGTTGCATCGACCGGTTGAATCCACCGTCGGTAGCGGCCCATCGCCAAAACTATCGGCGTAGGTCTCGGCGTGGCTTTGTGCGTCAGGCCTTGTCAGATAAAGCGCAGGTACTGCTGCATCATGGGGGTGACGGGTGCAGGTGCTGCGGTGGGTTGCGTGCTCATGTGACCGGAAAAAATTGCTTTGGCGGCCCGAGTTTACCAGCGGCACGCTCCTGATCGCTCGAAGCTGGCCATCCGCTCAGGTGTCCGCGATGACGGGCGGCAGCTACCTGCCCATCTTAGCTACAGAAAAACTGCTGGTTCATTTTCGCGAATGCAGCAGGCGTCGGCTGCGATTGCAACCACGCCAGCACTAGCTGACCGCATTCAGCGCTACTCGAAGATGATGTGTCTACGATGAAATCGTAGTGCCGATTAGCGTGAATCGAGTGAAATTGAGACTCGGCCAGTCCGAGCTTACGGTCGCCGCGGTTCTGTTCACGCTCCATCAGGACTTCGAGCTCACAAAAAACGCCAACGATCAGTACCGGTAGCCCGATCATGTCTTCGAGCATGTAGCGCCACGCCTCGGGCGAGAGAACATGATCGACGATCACGGCCTGGCCGTGTCTTGAAAATGTAACCGCCGTTGCATTAATTGCTCGACACAGGGCTGCTACGCGAATTCGTGCCAACGGCTTTTCGACGTCCCAATAATTGGCAGGCTCCATCTGCCGGAATGCATCAAGCTCGACATGTAAGTAGCGTTCCTGCAGGTTCTCGCACAGATACTTGGACAACGTCACGCAAATTAAATCTGTCACTCCAGAATCCTCGCGGAGCAAGCGGTCCCGCGGCTAAGTTGACGATATTATTAACAGTCTCGCCAAAATAAAGTCGTCAATTCGCATCGCGGACTTCGAACCCCGACCGTAAGGCCCCGATTCCATAACCCTGGAGCTTATGATAGGACTTTGCGCTTACCTTGTCCGCCCCGTCGAATAGCTGACTGAGGCCGCCTAACCGATCGACACCGGAACAGAAAGCGGCACTGGATTCAGACCGTCGCCAGCACCAGCCGTGTGGGCGTCTCTCCGAGAAGCAGCGCATCGGTGCGGTTCGATAAATAACGCTGATTCAAATCGTCCGGCGTCCACGTGGTGCAGTGGCCGAAACCCAGCGAGACCAACGTTTCGACAAGCGTGTCGGGCTCGAAGAAGCTCTTCCACGGCTCCCCGCGCTCGGCGAATTGCGACGTCATCTGCTCCATCGCGATACGCAGGATCGGCGGCAGACTCGACAGCGGCAGAGCATAGTCGAACAGCACCGCGCTGCCTTCGGAACAATCGACGACGAAACGCAACGTATCGATGACCGCCGCCTCGTCGAGATACATCGTCACCCCAAGCCAACTGAATATGGCCGGCGCATCCGCGTCGAAACCGGCACGTGCAAGACCCTCGGCCAAGCCGACGCGCTCGAAGTCGACCGGTACGAAATGCAGCGATGGCGGCAACGCGATGCCGGCCTCGCGCAAGCGCGCTTGCTTCCATGCCTGCGTCGCCGGCAGATCGAATTCGAAGATACGCCCGGCCGCATGGGGATGCCGGTACGCGCTGGTATCGAGCCCCGCGCCGAGCACCACATACTGGCGAACACCTCGTTCGATCGCCGCCGCCCACACGTCATCGGCCAACCGGCTGCGTACGATCACCGAACTGCGCAGTCCGACCGAAGCCGGATGCCGGAACCGGTCGATGTTGTCGTGCACGGCCTGGGCTTCAGTCGCACCAAGGACAGCGAGAGCGACCGGATCGTCCAGCACCAGAGGCCGATCGAGCAACTGGTGCGCAGCCCGCTGCGTGGCTACCATCAACGCGCTCGGCTTGGGTCCGGCGTTGGCTGCGATCACGCCGTGGCCAGCGAAGTTCGCCTGGTGCAGATAGGCAAGCAACGCGTCGTCGATGCCGACACCGAGCTGCAGATCGGGCTCGCGCATCATTACATCGAGCACGCGCGCCTCGAGCACCTTGTCCTCCCCGCAGAAGCTGTCGCGAAACAATTGCTGCCAGCGCTTGACGATCGCCTGTACCGGTGCCGCCCCTGCATCGACCCCGTCTTCCATCTGCGCGCGCAAATCGCCTACCAGCGCGGGCCAGGCGCGGCTGTTCATCATCGCGAACTGGCGACTACGCACTTCCCTCATCTGCGCCGCACCGAGATACTTCGCGAATAGCGCGCAGCGCGCGTGCACGAATGCTTCATTGATCCACGCCAGCATCGGCGCGGTGATGCCGACGAGTTGTGGTGCACGCGGCTCGTCGAGCTGCATTGTCATCAGCTTGGCGGCGAGCGTTGGGTCATTGCGGGTCATCCGCACCACAAGCCGGATCCAGCGCCATGCGAGCGCCACGGCTGCGTCGCTGTCAGTCGGCAATGGCCGTTGCACGGCCTCGCGAACTTCGTCTATCAGCGCGGACCATGCCGGATCGGTCGACGGCATCGACTCAGGGCCGGCCGCCAGCAGCGCATCGAATTCGTCGTCATCGAGGTGTTTTTGAACCATGTTCATCAGCTCCAGAGCATTCAGCCAGTCGGTTGTCGTGGTCTCGCCGTCGGTGGCGAGCATGTCCACGATGTATCGCAGGTGACGACCGAGACGCTGCGCGCGCGACGCCTGCGCGTCGAGTTCTGCGATCTGGCGCTGCAGAAGCAGAAGCGGTGCATCGGCGAACTGACCATCGAGGCTGGCCTTGATGTCCGGAAGCGAATACCCGAACCGCTTCAATGCTTCGATGCGGTGCAGCCGGATGAGATCGTCGCGCCCATAAAGGCGCGCACCGCCCTCGGTACGCTGCGACGGCGACAGCAACCCGATTGCATCGTAGTGATGCAACGCACGGACGCTAAGTCCCGCCTTCTTCGCCAGATCGCCGATTTTCAGTCGCATTTTTCCCAGTCGTCGGTACCGACTATAAAAGCTGACGCAACGTCAGGTGCAAGGGAAATATAAAAGGTTGTGCAAGCAACTTTCAACGCGTGATTTCCTCCCACGGCCTGCGATCACTTCTCCGCGACAAGTGCGTGCATTCTGCCAATTGGCGCGTTTGTTCTCACGGTGAAACCCATTCGCCTCAATTCGTCCGAAAGCGTATCAGGATGCAGCCGGAGCTTTTGATAACTGCTCTTGTGAAGCGTCCAGGCTCCCGCTTCTCGAACATGGACAAGGTCATTGACAACAACGGCATCTGGGCCATATTCGAGCATGCACGTCATGATGCGATCGCGATCAGCGCGAATGGGGAAAATCCGGTCCAACCCCGTTAGCTCGATGGAGAGATCCCGAAAAGTCAGGATCAGAAGGCCCGACGGTTGCAAGACATCTCGCGCCTTCCTGAACACGTCCTTCACGTCCTGCATGCTGTCCAGGTGCGTGAGCGTGTCACCCATGCACACGATTGCCTCCGCAGACCGAGGAACGACCAGGCGATCCAAGCCTCGCAGATCAGCGAAGGCCGTCTCGATTGGAAGATCGCCCTTCTGGTTATTGAGTTCGTCTAGTAGCGTCTGGCTCGTATCGACAGCAACGACTTTTTCGAAACCCAGGCTCGCGAGTGCAATCGACTGGAATCCGGGCCCGCTGCCGAGATCGAGTGCTGTTCCATGCCTGCCGGCCACTACTCCCAGCGCCTCGAGCAGTTTTCTTTGCTCATCCACTTTGTCCCGGAAAGGCATTCCAAACATCCAGGTGTAGTGCTCTGCAAGGAGCGTATCGTAGTGCCGCGAGATCGCATTCGTCATTGCGTCACCATCGATGTCTTAGTGCCCGTTCACGATCTCGACGATCGCTTCGATTTCCACCGACATCCCGTTGGGTAGCGAACCCATCCCAACCGCCGACCTGGCGTGCCGACCGCGATCGCCTAGTACCTCCACAAACAGGTCCGAGCAGCCGTTAATGACCTTCGGATGATCGCAAAAGTCCGGCGCTGCGTTCACCATGCCGAAGATTTTCAAAACGCCGGCAATGTGATCAAGCGATCCTGCCGCCTGTTGAATTGTCGACAAAAGCTGCAGACCCACTTGACGGGCATCGGCATAGCCTCGTTCGACACTGTAGTTCCGACCTAATTTCCCGCTGATAATCATGCCGGAAGCATCGCGTGGCCCCTGACGGGATAGATAAAGAATCTGGCCGGATCGCCGCCAACTCACGAAGTTGGCGATAGGAGAAGGAACTGGAGGCAGTACTAACCCTGAACTTTTGAGTCGCTCTTCGGTAGTCATAGCAGTCCCCGGTTTTGGTGATCGGTTTGAACCAGAAAGGTGCGACGGCTTCGCTCATCAGTTTGACACGTCTGCCGGTGCCTCCATCACGATCGCCTCCGCGTGAGTGAGGTACCTTTCCTCGTATCACGATTTCCGACTCGCCCACAACGATCCGTCAATGTCGATCGTCGGGTCAAGACCTCTGTCAGTCCGGCGCTGTCGACGTCAACCGTGACGAAGGCACTACGGGCTCATCGTGTCCCGTTACGTTGTCTTGCATTCGTGTCGTTTCATGGCTGCGTCGAACGTTCGGCGGGCGTGGGGGCAGCCGGGACCGCGCCGTGAATGCGCGTCGCCGTAGGCCGGACACGGCGATGGGTCACCAGCGTGATGAGCAGCGCAGCGACCTCGCACACTCCACCGATCGCGCCAATGTCAGTCACGGAGCGGTACGCGACGATGAACGATCCAAGCGCCGCGCCGAGCGCGAAGCCGAGATACGTGAACGATGAATTGAGCGACAGCGAGACCGGCGCGACGTCAAGGCCGGCGATGTCGATCAGCTTGGTTTGCTGAGCCGGGTTGAACGCCCAGCCTGCTGCACCCCATGCGGCAATCGCGATCAGGATCGCGACGCGCGCATGCGCGGGTTCCAGGTGCAGCGCGCTGGCGGTCAGGCTCTCATACGACAGCGTCATTACGATCAGACAGGCGATCAATACCTTCCCGCTGCCGAGACGATCAATCGCACGACCGCCGATGGATACGCCGATGCCGGCAAACACGCCATACAGCAGCAGCACGACGCCCACTTGCGCGCCGCTGAAGCCAGGGCGGCCTGTCAAGAACGGCGCGAGATAGGGATAGATAGTCCAGATGCCGGCGGCCCATAGGGTCGTAATGAGCAGCGTGACCAGCACGGCGGGCTGGCGCCCGACGGCCACCCGTTGGGCGAGCGACGGTACCGACAGGTTCGCGCCGACCCCGCGCGGCAAGCCGACCATCACCCCGAGCGTCACGAGCGCGGACAACACGCCGATGCTGGCGAAGGTCGCACGCCAGCCGAAGTGGCTGCCGATCCACGCGCCGAGCGGCACGCCAAGTGCGACGGCGATCGTAACCCCGCCATGGACGGTCGCGAGCGCACGCCCCCGACGCTCCGGCGCGACCAGCGAGCCGGCGAGCGCATTCGCGCTCGGCATGTACAGGCCGGCCGATACGGCTAGCAGGACGCGCGCGGCCAGCAGCGGCAGATAGCCGGGCGATGCGCAAGCCGCGAAATTGGCGGCTGCGAAGCACAGCAGCGCGACAATCAGGAAATGCCGCCGGTTCACGCCCGCACCGGCCGTCGTCAGGATCGGCGAGCTGATCGCGTACGCAATCGAAAAGACGGTCACGAGCTGCCCCGCCTCCGCGACGCTGATGGACAGATCTGTCGCGATGATCGGCAGCAGCCCCGCGAGCATAAATCCTTCGGTACCAATCGCAAAGGCACCCAACGCCAGGAAATACAGCGAAGCATTCTGTTTCAGTTCGGCGGCTAACGCCATGAAAGTGGCTCCCTACTGATGAATCTGGACAAGCGGACGTAAGCACGCGCGCCTGGCACGCTGCTTCAGCCCGCGGTCAGCGGATCAGATACGTGGTCAATGGCCATGCGCATACGGCCCATTCAGATCAAGAGCCAGCTGCAGCGCCACGTCAATGCCCAGGCCGTCTCGTCCGTATGAACCATAAAAGCTGACGTAACGTGAGGTGCAAGCGAAATCGGAAAAAGTGCTCGGGTACCGCGTGACAAAGACTGAAGAAATTTTCTGTCTAGTGCGAATAGTTCAGAGTAGTCGGAAAAATAAGACTCCAGTAAGGATTGGTCATGGTTGGTGCGATTTTTCTGTCGACACGGACCTTCCCAATAACTTTGTAGCATTGGGGTCAATATCCCACGCTTTCAGGAACTCGGCCTTTGTATGCCACTTCACAGTTCCATTCGGTAGACCGAAAGCGAGCAACTTGTCGTCTGGTTCGTCATAGATCTCAGGTGCCGTAGCGAAACGCTTCCGTCGCCAGGCTAAAGCAACGAGTATTTTCTTTCCCGCAGGAGATACCTTGAATACTCGAATCCACACGGGATGTTGACCGAGCTCTGACATATCTGTTGTCTCGTCATCTTCCGCCGTGGACGAGCGAGCCCAGCCGATAGCGATGATCCTAATCGTTCGTCCAGTCTCATCCAGCTGTTCCTGGCGTTCGACCTTCCTACCCAGCAGCCGAAAGCGTGAAACGGGTATATGGGATCCCGCCCTGAAAAATTCCGCGATTACCCAGTCCCTTCCCGAAGACACAATTGGTACATCGCGTCGACGATCATAAAGATATATCTTGGTCAGATCGTGTAGGATTGATTTCGGAACCTTCGCGTCCGGGAAAGTATAGCGTGCTTGTTTGAAGTCGCCCGTTTCGGACTTGATTGAATTCCGGTCGTTCATGTCCAGCCCCAATAGCTTTGGTGGCAAGGTAACTGAGAGTACCATGTTGCCATCGATTTTCGCGAAATATGGGGTGCTGAACGGATCATCGGATACACTACCATGTCCCATGTACGGCGAAGCAACCGCGCACCGTAAAATCATGAAATAGACAGATGTGAAAGATATAATTGTTTTATTAAACAGAAAATTTACCATAACGCATAGATCAATTTTTAATTATAAATATTTCGTTAAGAACACAAGTATAAACGTAAGCGGAACAATAGACTTCTCGACGCCGCTATATTTCCGTGACCAGTTCGCCAATTTTTGCGATAGCCTCATCGCGCTGTGTCGAGGTCGCGTTCGTCGCTCCCGTGAGGTACGCACCTACGAAGACCGGCGCGCGGCCCGCAGGCCATACAACAGCAATGTCGTTGACGGTACCGTGATCGCCTGTGCCCGTCTTGTCACCGATGCGCCAGTCTTTTGGCAATCGAGCGCGCAAACGTGCGTCTCCGGTCTTGTTGGAGACAAGCCAGGCGATGAGCTGGTCGCGAGAACTCGACGAAAGGGTGCTCCCGAGCAAAAGCGCGTGCATGTCCGAGAGGATCGCGGCCGGCGTCGTCGAATCACGCGGATCCCCCTCTGCTGCTTCGTTAAGTGCTGGCTCGTTGCGATCAAGTCTGGTGAATTTGTCACCAATGCTGCGTGCGAAGGCAGTAAGTCCTGTTGGGCCGCCAACGCTTGTAAGCAATAGATTTCCCGCCGTATTGTCGCTGTGTGTGAGCGCTGCTTCGCAGAGTTCCGCGATCGTCATCCCGTCACTGTCCGCGCGCGGGCCGCTGACGGGTGAAGAAGGCACCACTTCGCGCTTCGAAAATACGATCTTACGCGTGAGATCTTCTTGGCCGTGGTCCGTACGCATCAACACCAGTGACGCCAACAGGATCTTGAACGTGCTGCACATCGGAAAGCGCTCATACATGCGCCAACCCACTTGCTTCCCGCTAGCGGTATCGAGTATTGCCACGCCGAGTCGCCCGCCGACCTGCGCCTCGATTTGCGCTAGTCGCATCTCAAACGGGCTCGCGAGCACCGTGCCCTGCTGCGCGTGCGCCGCCGAGCAAACTGCTTGAGCCGCAACACCGGCTATCGCACTGGCCAATGCCGTAACGGTGAATTGCCTTCGTGTAATCAATTAACCACCTCCCCGGAAGAATCGCCAATATCGCACCTCTTCGTCCGAGCGAAAAACAATGAAATATTGCGCGACGTCCAAGGAAAATTTATACCTCCGACATGCAAACGAGTCGCCCTTGAATGACCTTCGCGGTTTTAAGTCGGCAGCGCGGCTGTCCGAGTTTCGCTTGTACGACATCGAAAATGAAGGTCACTCAGGCCTCTATCAGCCGGCAGATCTAGAGCCCCGAGTCGCCTACAAAAGCCTGTCATAAGAGACCAGATCGATCACTGCACCACAAGGTTGCGCCTCAGTAGATTTCGGGAATGTTTCTAGGCGAACGGCCGCTCCCGAGAAACCCGATGGTTCGTTTCGGGTCGTTCAGAGCCATTCGCGGCCGTGTCCAGGTCTTCATTCGCACCCGACGGCTCACGACACCCTGCGCCGCATCCCCCGCACCTGCAGCCAGATGGCGGATATCAGGAAATAAAGCGCACCCACTCCCGCGTAACCCGCGATCTTAACGATCGCCGGCGGCATCGGCGCATGGCTTTGCAAAATGAAGAACAACCCGGCCAACGCCGATTGCGCGCCGCTCAGCACCATCACCCACTGCGCGCCGGCCTGCTTCCACCGCCGCACGGCAGTGCCGAGCTGCAGCGCGCCGGACAGAATCGCCCAGACACCGAACACCGCGAGTACCGCGGGCAGGCCCGCATTCAACGCCGGAAATACCGCCAGTGTCGTGACGGCGCTGATCGCGACGTTGGCCGCCTGCGTGCGGTTTGCCGCCATCCCGCCGCTGCGGGACAGGTCGACGAAATTGGCGAGCGCATCCCAGGCCGGATAAACGACCAGCAGGACCGCCGCGCCGGCCGCGCTCTGCCGGCCGACGGAAAACGCCAGCGCGACCCAGATCAGCGAGAACACCGCCCGGGAAAAGTAGTACCGCTTCAGCCAGTGTTCGTCGGCCAGGGCGTGGAATTCAGGGTAGCGATCAGTCATTTGCACTCCTTTTACATCGAAACGTCGTTCCGGCCGGCACGCAGGATGTCCGCCCCGCGGATTCGGATGCGGCGCCGGCCGGAATCTCCAGTGCGCCGAGTATCGCAATCGTCCGCGCCTGCCGCCATCGGTCAGATGTCCGATGGCGAAATCCGCGGGGCGCTCCGCAGAGATGCGAGCGAACATCGCACCGTGTTGGCCCCGGGGCGCCCGCCCGACGCGCATGCCCCTGCACGCCGCGACGCCGTCGCGTATGATCGTTTTCCCATCCTCACGAATCTCCCCGCCCACCCGATGCCCGACGCCGAAGCCCGTCACGCCCCGCTGCGCATAGTCGACGCCGTACGCGCGCTGGCCTTCATCGGCGATCTCAGCATGGGCCAGCCGACCGACCATTCGCCGCGCACCGGTTGGCTGGCGGCGCAGCTCGCGCACGCGGCACGATTCGATGCATCGGTGTGCGACACGGCTCGCGAGGTGGCGCTGTTGCGCTGGTCGGGCTGCACGGCGAACGCGGCAGGTTTCGCGCAGGTATTCGGCGATGACGTCGCGATCCGCGCCGCGATGCTCGAGAGTCGGCCCGGTATGGCTGAAGCGATCGGCGGCGCCGGTGTCGCGCTGATCCCGCTCGCGCAGATTCATTGCGAAGTCTCGGGCGAGGTCGCGCGAATACTCGGCCTGTCCAGCGCGACGGAAACCGCGCTGCGGCACATTTTCGAAACCTGGGACGGCAACGGGCTGCCTGCGCGGCTCGAACGCGAACAGGTGCCGCCCGCCGTGTCGATCGTCGCGCTGGCGGGCGACCTCGACGTGTTCAGCCGCACGTACGGCATCGAACAGGCACTCGACTTGATCGGCCAGCGCGCGGGGTCACGTTATCCGGCCGTGCTCGTCGAGACGGCTGCGCGCGACGCACCGCGCTGGCTGGCGGCGCTCGAGCACATGGCGCCCGCCGACCTGGACGCCGCATTGGCCACGCCGGACATGCAGGGCGCGACGTCCGCCGAAGTGATTGCGGACGTCATCGATCTGAAACTGCCGTGGATGACGGGTTTTTCGCGTTCGGTCGCGGCGACGGCGGCCGCCTGTTACGGCCGTCTGTCGCCGGACGAGGCCGCGCGCGAACGCGTGTACCGGGCCGGACTGATTCATGGCATCGGCAGGGCCGCGGTGCCGAACGACGTGTGGAATCTGCCGACGCGGCTGCCTGCGAGCGCATGGGAAAAGGTGCGACTCGTCCCGTACTGGACCGAGCGCGCCGGCCGGCAGACCGGCGCGCTCGGCGAAGCCGCGGTGCTTGCGTCGTATGCCTACGAGCGGCAGGACGGTTCGGGCTATTTCCGCGGCGCAAGCGATGCGGCGCTGACGCTCGAAGCGCGCGTGCTGGCGGCGTCGCTGGCGTGGGTCGCGTTGCGCTCGGCGCGTCCGTGGCGCGCGGCGCTGAGCGATGCAGCCGCCGCCGTCCAGTTGCAGGAAGAAGCCGCGTGCGGCCGGCTATGCGGCGAAGTGGTGGCCGCGCTCGTGACGGGCGGGGCGCCCGTGCCCCGGCGCATCGCCGTGGGCGCGTCGGCCGTTGGCCCGCGCCTGTCCGCGCGGGAAATCGACGTCCTGCGGGCAATCTCCCGCGGTGCGAGCAACAAGCAGGTTGCGCAGGCGCTCGCGATGAGTCCGAGCACGGTGCGCACCCATGTCGAGAAGGCGTTCCGCAAGCTCGAATGTTCGACGCGCGCCGCGGCGACCCTCAAGGCGTCGGCGCTGGGGCTGCTCTGACGGGCTCCGCGACGCGGATTCGCTTTCGTGTGTGTGCGGACGGCCCGTCGGGCCGGCGCGACCTTTGACGCTCCGCTGTCCGGTGGCTTATCTCGCGTATCGAAGATGGCGGTTGCACCATTCAAGTCGGCCAGTCGTTGATCCGTTCCCTGCGATCCGAGGCTGTCGCGTCGGTGTCGGCCCAACCGTACCCCAACGCCGCGATTGCGAAGTAGACGGCACCGACGGCTTCGCAGGAAAGCAGCGCGCCGGCCAGCGCCATTCGCGCTCCACCCGAGACCGTTTGCACCGGCGCGTCGGCGTGCGTCCCGCGATGCACTGCGGTGCCGATCTGAAACAGGCCCGACACGATAGCGAGCACGCCGAACGCACGCGGCAGGCCGCTCGCCAATGCGACGATGAAGATCTGACGTCCCGACATTGCAGTGATCCTCCCGGTCCGGTATCGCGTGACGGTTGCCTATCCTGACACCCGATCGTTCGCGGCGCCATCGGACAAGTGACCGATGGCGCCGGCCGAAACCGATGCATGGCGGCGCGCGATCGCCGCTACGACACGCGCGGGAACACGTCCGTGATGAGCCGATCGGGTTCGATGTCGGTGAACGCATCGATATCTGCCATGATGTCTGCCGTCTCCGCGGACGCGAACGCAGCGTCCAGCCCCGCACTGTCCTTGAAACGGCACATCGCCACGACGATCAGTTCGCTATCCTCACGTGCTGGAAAGAAAGCGTCGATGGCTTCGAGCCCGTACGGCTTCCAGGATTTTTCCACCAGCGGAATGTGTCGTTCGACGTAGTAACGGGCATCGAATCGCGTGCCCGCGGCTCGGCGATAGGAGACGATGAAATACACGAAGAACCTCCAGGTCGGACTGACGCGGCGATGAATGTCTGTACGGGAAAATACGGGCAAATACAAACGATCACGGCCGTTCGCGTTCGGGGACGAAGCCCGGACGCGCGGCGGCCCGCATCGACGTGTGCGCGGCGCCCGCCCGTGCAAGCGAGACGCCCAGCGTGGCGCCCACGGCGAGGAACACCGAGATCGACAGCAGTGCGACGATGAACGCATGCGCGATGGCCGCCGGATCGTGGCGCGTGCCGAGCGTCGTATAGAAAATGCCGCCGATGATCGCCACGCTCAGCGACGTGCTGACCTGCAGCGTCGAGCTGGCGATGCCGGCGATCATGCCGGACAGCGCCGGTGCGACGCGCCCCGTCACCATGCGCATCAGCGTCGGCAGCGCGAGACCTTGTCCGAAACCGATGACGAAGAGCACGACGGCGAGCGGCGCGGCCGCGAGCGGCATCCCGATCGGCGTGGCATCGATCAACCACGCGAGGCCGACGAGCCCGACGATCTCCAGACTCATGCCGAACGGATTGACGTAAGCGCCGATGACACGCGTGCAGGCAGGCGTCGACAACGGGCCGAGCAGGAACCCGACGCCGAACGGCAAGAACACGAGGCCCGCGCTCAGTGCGTCGACGTGCAACGCATTCTGCAGATACACCGAGAACAGCAGGAAGAACGCGCCGATCGAGTACAGCAGCAGCGCGATCAGCAACGCGCGGCCGAGCCCCGGTGCGCGCAGCGCGGCCGGATCGAGCAGCGGTGCGCCGCCGCGGCGGCCGAGCCGGCGCTCGTAGCGCCAGAAGAACCCGGCGAGGGCCGGCACCGCGAGCAGCGACACCCATGCCCATACCGGCCAGCCTGCCTCGCGCCCCTCGATCAGCGGCACGATCAGCGCGCCCAGCGTCAGCATCGACAGCGCGGTACCGCCGAGGTCGAGCTTGCGCGCATGCTGCGCACGCGTTTCCTTCAGCAGCGGAATCCCGAACAGGACGACCAGAATCGCCAGCGGCAGGTTGACGAGGAAGATCGTGCGCCAGCCCAGATTCAACAGATTCAGCGAGATCAGGATCCCGCCCAGCGCCTGCCCGACCACGGCGGCGAGGCCGAATACCGCGCCGTACAAGCTGAGCGCGAGCGGCTTTTCCGCTTCGGGGAAGATCGCCTGGATCGAAGCGAGCGCCTGCGGCGCCATGATCGCGGCCGTCACGCCCTGCAACGCGCGGCCGACGATGAGCGTCCACGGCGAGCTCGCGAGACCGCACAGCGTCGAGGCGATCGCAAAGCCGATCAACCCGAGGAAAAACACGCGGCCGCGGCCGAACAGGTCGCCCAATCGCCCGCCGGTGATCAGCGTCACCGCGTACAGGCCCGCATACGACGAGATGACGAGTTGCTCGGCCGACGACGAGGCGCCCAGTTCCGCGCGGATCGACGGCAGCGCGACGTTGACGATGAAGAAATCCAGCGGCGGCAGGAACGCGCCGACGAGCAGGACCGCAAACATCGCCCAGCGGCGCGGGTCGGGTGATACGGGGTCATTCCGTGACATGGACGGCTCTCCATACGGAACCGATTAGTTCCAAATTGGGTAAAAAAAATCAGTCGAGGATGCGCATCGTGCGGTCGACCAGCGCGAGCATGTCCTGCTCGGACACGCCGGTTTTGCCCAGCACGCGCATCCCCTCGATCTGGCAGACGAGCAAACGCGCCAGCACCTGCTCGTCCTGCTCGGCGATCTCGCCGCTCGCCTGGCCACGGACGATCGCACCGGCATAGAGCTGTTGCAGCCGCCGGAACATGCGCCCGGTGCGCTCCGCGACATCCGCGTCGCGCGCGGCCAGTTCCGTGGTCATCGCGACCGCGAGACATCCGCGCCGGCCCGCCTCGCCGACGGACAGGCGCGCATAGCGCAGCAGCGAATCGCGAATCGCATCCTTGACGGCGCCGGGTTGCGACAGAATGTCCGCGGTCGCCTTGAGCCCGTCGGCCATGTACAGGTCGAGCGCCGCCAGCAGCAGCGCCTTCTTGTCGCCGAACGCCTTGTACAGGCTACCGCGCGACAGGCCGGTGCCGGCCATCAGGTCGGGCAGGGACGCGCCTTCGTATCCGCGGTCCCAGAAAACGTCCATCGCGTCGCGCGCGGCATCGCCAAGTTCGAATTCGCGTGGGCGGCCCACGCCAGCCGGATTTGCCATTGATCGGTGTCGCAAACGATGCGGTGCCAAAAGTTGGATGCATTATATGGACCGATCGGTTCCGATGTCAACGCATGCCTGACGACCGGGCGCGGCGAGGGCCGCCTCGCGGACGGCCCGGATTCATCCGATCAGTCGAGCCCGCCCTGGCACAGGTACTTGATCGACAGATAATCGTCGAGCCCGTAGCGCGAGCCTTCGCGACCATAACCCGATTCCTTCACGCCGCCGAACGGTGCGGCCTCGCTCGCGAGCGCGCCTTCGTTGATCCCGACGATGCCCGTTTCGAGCCGTGCCGACACGCGCGCGATGCGCCGCACGTCCTGCGTGTAGAAATACGCGGCGAGCCCGAACGGCGTGTCGTTCGCGGCATCGACCGCTTCGTCCTCGGTGTCGAAGCGAAACAGCGCGGCGACCGGGCCGAAGGTTTCCTCGCAGGTCAGCTGCATGTCGGCGGTGGCGTCGGCGAGCACCGTCGGTGCGTAATAGTTCGCACCGAGTTCGACCAGACGCTTGCCCCCGGCGAGCACGCGCGCGCCGCGCTCGATGGCGTCGCCGACGTGGCGGGCAATCTTGTCCACCGCGCGCGCGTTGATCATCGGGCCGATCTGCGCGGCCGGGTCGGTCGCCGGCGCGACCTTCAGCGCGGCGACGCGCGCGGCGAGCTTCGCGGCGAATGCGTCGTAGACGCCGGCCTGTACGTAGACGCGATTCGGCGACACGCACGTCTGCCCGCCATTGCGGAACTTGGCGGCCATCAGCCCGTCGACCGCGGCATCGAGTTCGGCATCGTCGAACACGATGAACGGCGCATTGCCGCCCAACTCCAGCGACAGCTTCTTCAACGTCGCCGCCGATTCGCGTGCGAGCAGCTTGCCGACAGGCGTCGAGCCGGTGAACGTGATCTTGCGCACGCGGCCGTCGGCGAGCCAGTCGGCCGCGGCTTCGATGCCGCGTTCACGCGACGCGGTGATCAGGTTCAGCACGCCGGCCGGCACGCCGGCTTCCTGCGCGAGAAACGCGAGCGCGAGCGCGGTCAGCGGCGTGTCCTCTGCCGGCTTCGCGACCACCGTGCAGCCGGCCGCGAGGGCGGGCGCGATCTTGCGCGCGATCATTGCGAGCGGGAAGTTCCACGGCGTGATCGCGGCGACGATGCCGATCGGCTCCTTCACCGCGCTCAGCCGCTTGCCGCGCTGCTGCTGCGGAATCAGGTCGCCATACGCGCGTGTCGCTTCCTCGGCGAACCACAGCACGTACGACGCGCCGTATGCGACTTCACCGCGCGCTTCCGCGAGCGGCTTGCCCTGTTCGCGCGACATCAGTTTCGCGAGATCGTTGGTATGCGCGACGATCGCGGCATGCCATGCGCGCAGGATCGCTGCCCGTTCGCGGGCGGGGGTCGCGCGCCATGCGGGCAGCGCGCGTGCGGCCGCGTCCGTCGCGGCGCGCGCGTCGGCGGCGCCGCTGTCGGGTGCGTGCGCGACGATGTCGAGCGTCGCGGGATCGACGACGTCGAAGCGACGGCCGTCGAGCGCGTCGCGCCACGTTCCGTCGATCAGGTTGGCGGTGCGAACGAGTTCGGTTCGGGACAGCGTAAGCGGCATGACAGGTCCTTGGAGGAAGCGGATCGGCGAAGGCGGAGGCGCGGGCGCGCGACTACCCCGCGCGGACAGCACGTTGCCGCGTTCGGGGTTGCCGCAGGCCGCCCGTCAGTGACGTTCGCCGAACAGCGATTCGAGCGGGTAGTGCCGTTTGACGAACGGCGATTTGATGATCACGTAACTGAAATACTTCTCGATGCCGATGTTTTGCTCGAGCAGCCCTTCGACGATCGTCTGGTAATGGCTGACGCTGCGCGTGATGAACTTCAGCAGATAGTCGTAGCCGCCGCTCGCGAGGTGGCATTCGACGATCTCGTCGACGTTGCGGATCGCCGCGACGAAGCGGTCGAAGTCCTCGCGCCGGTGGTCGGCCAGCGTGACCTCGGTGAACACGACCTGCACGTCGCCGAGCTTCTCGAGCTGGATGTGCGCGCCGTAGCCGCCGATGTAGCCGGCCTTCTCGAGCCGCTTCACGCGGATCAGGCAGGGGCTCGGCGACAGCCCGACCGCATCCGCCAGCTCGACGTTGGTCATGCGGCCGCGCTTCTGCAACTGGGAGAGGATGCGCAGGTCGATGCGATCCAGCTTGCTGTCCGTCATGTTCACGTGAGTCGGAAAAAATGGAATGTCCGGTTACTTTAGAGTCGAACGATGGCCGCCACAAGCCCGGCTTTCCCTTGGCCGGTCAGGCCGGCTGCGCGTGCGCGGCGTCGAGGGCGCGCTGCACGCCCGGATCGGCCAGCACGTCGTCGAGCGTCTTGCGCACGCGTTCGAACATCAGGTCGAACTCGCCCGCGGTGAAGCTCAGCGCCGGCGCGAAGCCGAGCACGCCGTCGCCGAACGCGCGAAACACCACGCCGTTCGCGTAGGCGGCCGCCGCGATCTTGTCCGGCACGTTCAGCGTCGCGTCGAAGCGCGTCTTGTGCGCCTTGTCGGCGACCAGCTCGAGTGCGCCGAGCAGGCCGGCCGACCGCGCGTCGCCGACGAGCGGATGCGCGCGCAGCGCATCGAGCCCCGCCGCGAAGCGCGGCGCCAGCGCCTGGCCGTTCGCGAGCAGTCCGCCTTCGTGATAGAGCTTCAGCACCTCGAGGCCGATCGTCGCGCTGACCGGGTGCGCGGAATACGTATGACCGTGCCCGACCGCGGCCGACTCGGCACGGCTGCCCGCGATCCCTTCGTAGACTTCGTCGGACATCAGCACCGCGCCCATCGGCGCATAGCCGGCCGTCAGCCCCTTCGCGACGGTCATCAGGTCCGGATCGACCTGTTCGGTCTCGCACGCGAACAGCGGGCCCGTGCGGCCGAAGCCGGTGATCACCTCGTCGGCGACGAACAGGATGCCGAGGCGCCGGCACGCGTCGCGCATCGCCTTCAGCCAGCCGGCCGGCGGCACGATCACGCCGCCGGAACCCTGCACGGGTTCGCAGAAGAACGCGGCGACGTTGTCGGCACCGAGTTCGGCAACCTTGGCTTCCAGCGCGGCCACCGACGCGGCGATCAGCGCCTGCGGATCGCCGCCGAGCGGATGGCGGTACGGGTAGGGCGACGGAATGTGGTGCTGGTCCGCGCGCGGCAGGTCGAAATGGCGGTGGAACGCGGGCAGCGCGGTGAGGCCCGCGCCGACCGACGACGAGCCGTGATAACCGCGCTCGAGCGCAATCATCTGCTTCTTCGACGGGCGGCCGGTCGCGTTGAAATAGTGCGTGATGAAGCGGATCGCGGAATCGACCGCGTCCGAGCCGCCGAGCGTGAAGTACACGCGGTTCAGCGACGGCGGCGCGAGCGCCGCGAGCCGTTCGGCCAGCTCGATCGCGGGCTGCGAGCCGAAATGGAAATAACCGGTCGCGTAGGGCAGTTTCGCCAACTGGCTGGCGGCGGCCTTCACGATGCTGTCGCGGCCGTAGCCGACGTTGACGCACCACAGGCCCGAGAACGCATCGAGCAGCGTGTGGCCCGCGGCGTCGCGCAGGAACACGCCGTCGGCGGATTCGAGCACGGTGACGCCGCGCGCCTCGTGCGCACGATAGTTGACGACGGGGTGGATCAGGTGTTGACGATCAGCTTCGATCAGCGCGGCGTGGTTCATGGCAGGGCGGGACTCTCGTCGGGTGTCAGCGATGAGTTCATGCTACCGGGCGAGCCATCCTCATGCGTTTTCAATTTGCAGTCTGAAACATACGAACGCGGCGTTTGTGCGGGGCGCTGCGGCATTTTCTGCTGCGCGCCCCGCCGGCCCGGGCGCACGCGTCAGTAGCCGCGCGCGCGATCGACGACGCCGATCATCGGCTGCCCCGCGCGATGGCGCGCGAGGTTCGCGAGCACGGCCTCGACCGCGGTGTCCGGCCGCGTCGCGCTCGCGATGTGCGGCGTGATCCGGATGCGCGGATGCGTCCAGAACGGATGGCCGGCCGGCAATGGTTCGGGGTCCGTTACGTCGAGGATCGCGCTGTCGAGCCGCCCGCTCGCGAGCCCCGCGAGCAGCGCGGTTTCGTCGAGCTGCGGGCCGCGCCCGACCTGCACGAGCGACGCGCCCGCCGGCAGCGCATCGAACACGCGTGCGCCGAGCAGCCCGCGCGTATCGTCGGTGAGCGGGAGCAGGCAGATCAGGATGTCGGTGCGGGCGAGGAACGCGTCGAGTGCCGCGTCGCCCGCGTAGCAGTCGATGCCGTCGAGCGTGCGCGGCGTGCGGCTCCAGCCGGCGCACGGGAAGCCGAAGCGGCGCAGCGTATCGAGCACGGCCTGGCCGAGCGTGCCGAGCCCGAGCACGCCGACGCGCCGCGACGCGGCCGCGCGCACCGGCTGCTCGCGCCACACTTGCGCGCGCTGCTGCGCCGCGTAGTCGAGCAGGTCGCGGTGGATCGTCAGCACGGCCTGCGTCACGTACTCGACCATGCCTTCGACGATGCCCGGCTCGATCATCCGCACGACCGGGATATGCGCCGGCACGCGCGACAGGTCGAACTGATCGATGCCGGCGCCGACCGAGAACACGACTTCGAGATTCGGCAGCAGCGTGGCCGGATCGTCGGGCGGCTGCCACGCGGCGAGATAACGGACGGCTTCAGGATCGCCGAGGTCCGGCCAGATCCGGAACGGCAGCTCGGGCGCCTGCTGCGCGAAGCGCTGTGCCCATTGCGCACCGCGCACCGGGTCGGCCTTGTAGAGAAAGCTCATCGTGGGTACCGCTCAACCGAGGGCCTGGTTCACGATCGCGAACGCCCGCAGCGCCGGGTCGCGCGCGGGCGTTGCGCCGCGCGCCATCGCGACGACGGTATCGACGCGCGGCAGCCCGAGCCCCTGCAACCAGTCGGACAGCCCGCTGTCGCCCGGCACGTCGAGCCGCACGAACTTCCCTTCGTGCAGCGCGAGCCAGTGGCTGATCAGCGCCTGCGCGCGCTGCGCGTCCGGCGCGACCACCGGGCCGATCGCATGGCCGCGGCCGAAGCGTCGGAACAGCGCGAAGCCGAGCAGTTCGCCGTCGCGATCGAGGGCGATGCCGTTCGCGACGCCGAGCAGCGCCTCGATCACCTCGTCGCGTCGATAACCCGCGGCCCGCGACGCGAGCGCGGCAAGTCGCGGGCCGTCGTTTGCGCCGATGGGCCGCAGGCGCTCGCCGGGCGGCAGCGATATCAGCGGCGGCTGGAAGGCGGCACCCTGGTGCTGGTCGATCGTATCGATCACCTCGAACGCGAATTTCGCGTACAGCGGCTCGCCGGCCGGCGTCGCGTGCAGAAAAATGGTTCGCGTGCCGAAGCTGTCGACCACGCGGGTGAGCAGTTCGCGCCCGATGCCGCGGCCCTGGTGCTCGGGCGACACGATGACCATGCCGAGCGATGCGTGCGCTTCGCCGAAGCGCCAGCCGAGCGCGGTACCGACGATGCCGGTTTCGTCCTCGGCGACGAAGCCGTCGCCGAGCTGGAGCACGAAGCGCCAGTCGTCGAGCCGGTGCGGCCACTTGACTGCTTCCGACAGACGATGCGCGGCGGGCAGGTCGGTTTCGGCGAACCGACGATAGATAAGCGTGCGGGAAGGGTTGAGATCGGACACGCTGGACTCCGGATGGGTAGGAATGACATATCGACTCTGCCAGCGACACCGCGGCACGGATAGGATGATTCGCCTGTTTTCCGGCGACGGCGGGCGGTCGCGCAAGATCGACGCAAACCGGCTCGATCGGCGCGTGCGAACGCGCGGATCGTGCCGCCGCGGCCCGTCAATCCGACAGCGCCTGCTGTGGGAACGGCACTACGATGAAAGCACCGGTGTCGCGGCCGCTTGCCGGCAAGCGCCGCAGATCGTGCTGCCCGCGCCGCGCAACACGCGGCGATTCTGCGTTTTGGGCGGCGTCGAACGACGTGCGCCGGGTTTTTTGCCCTGATTCAATTTCGTACCACCCCAGCCCGTCCCCGGCCCTGCCGGGGCTTCACACCGACAGGACGTCACCATGATCCAATTTGAACCGAAGTACATCACGTTCGACTGCTACGGCACGCTGACCCGCTTCCAGATGGCGGACCTGGCGCGCGAGATCTACGCGGACCGGCTCTCGCCGGTCGCGATGGAGGATTTCGTGCGTGCGTTCGCCGCTTACCGGCTCGACGAGGTACTCGGCGCGTGGAAGCCGTACCGCGACGTCGTCGTCAACGCGATCCGGCGCACCTGCACGCGCGTCGGCGTGAAGTTCGACGAGGCCGAGGCCGAGCGCTTCTATCATGCGGTGCCGACGTGGGGCCCGCATCCGGACGTGCCGGCGGGTCTGTCGCGGCTCGCGACGAAGTACAAGCTCGTGATCCTGTCGAACGCGATGGACGAGCAGATCATGAGCAACGTCGACAAGCTCGGCGCGCCGTTCCATGCGGTGTTCACCGCGCAGCAGGCGCAGTCGTACAAGCCGCGGATGCAGGGCTTCGAGTACATGTTCGGCAAGCTCGGCTGCAAGCCCGAGGACGTGCTGCACGTGTCGTCGAGCCTGCGCTACGACCTGATGACGGCCGAGGATCTGGGCATCAAGCACAAGGCGTTCGTCAATCGCGGCCACGAGCCGGGCACGCCGTTCTACAACTATTACGAAGTGTCGGATATCGGCCATCTCGCGACGCAGCTCGGCCTGTAAGCCGCCGGGGCCGGCCGATCCATCGTGCGACGGGACGCGGCCGCGATGCCGGCGCGCCCCGTCACGCGTTCGATCAGCGTACGAAACGAGGGTAATTACCGATATCGAGTCGTTCAAGGCGGGGCCACCCCGGCCGATATATGTACCGAACGGTTAATATTTCGAGGCCCTCGCATGAAGTTGTCCACCAAACTGCTGATGCTCGTCGCCGCGGCGCTGCTCGGCGTCGTCCTGCTCGCCGCGTTGTCGCTGCACACGCTGCGCGACGCGCTGATCGACAGCCGCCGCGAAGAGATCGTCATTCTGCTGACCAAGGCCGAGCATCTGGTCGATTCGTATCGCGCGCTGCAGACGAGCGGCACGCTCACGCAGGAGCAGGCGCAGCAGCAGGCCAAGGCCGCGCTGGCCGCGCTCAACGCGAATTCGAAGAGCTACTTCTGGGTCACGACGTCCGACGGCGTCAACCTCGTGCACCCGAACGCGAAATTCATCGGCACGCGCGCGAAAGGCAACCGCACGACCAGCGGCATGACCGACAGCGAGGCGTACCGCGCGGGGATGGCGCAGGCGCATTTCGCGCTCGTCGACGTGCTGATCAAGCGCAGCCCCGACGCGGACCTGGAGCCGAAGCTGCAGGGCGTGGTCGCGATTCCGGACTGGAACTGGTGGATCGGCACCGGATTTTTCTACGACGACATCAACGCGGCGTTTGGCCGGCTCGCGATGGTGCTCGGCGCCGTCGCGCTCGTCATCGCCGCGACGCTTGCGGCCATCGCCTGGGGCGTGCTGCGCAGCGTCAGGCGCACGCTGGGCGGCGAGCCCGCGCATGCGACGCAGATCGCCGCCCGCATCGCGGCCGGCGAACTGGACGTGCAGTTCGATACGGCGCACGCCGCGCCCGGCAGCCTGCTCGTCGCGCTCGGCGACATGAAGGCGCGGCTGACCGACACCATCGCCGAGATCCAGACCACGACCCACTCGATCGCCACCGGCACCGGCGAGATCGCGCAAGGCAACCTGGATCTGTCGCAGCGCACGGAGCAGCAGGCCGCGTCGCTGCAGGAAACGGCGGCGAGCATGGAGCAGATCACGTCCACGGTCAAACAGAACGCCGACAACGCGCGCCAGGCGAATGCGCTCGTGGCCCAGGCCAAGGATGCGACCGAACTCGGCGGCGCCGCCGTGCAGGCGGTCGTCGAAACGATGCGGCAGATCTCGGATGGGTCGGTGCGGATCGCCGACATTACCGTCGTGATCGAAAGCATCGCATTCCAGACCAACATTCTCGCGCTCAACGCCGCGGTGGAAGCCGCGCGGGCCGGCGAGGAGGGGCGCGGGTTCGCCGTCGTCGCGTCGGAAGTCCGCTCGCTCGCGCAACGCAGCGCCGCGGCCGCGAAGGACATCAAGGGCTTGATCGACGCGTCGGTCGAGCGGGCCGGCAGCGGCAGCCGGCTCGTCGAGACGGCCGGCGAGCGCATGACGGAGATCGTCCGGTCGATCGACCGGGTGGCCGGCATCATGGGCGAGATTTCAGCGGCGTCGGCCGAGCAAAGCACCGGCATCGAACAGATCGGGCTGGCGGTCGCGCAAATGGACGAAGTCACCCAGCAGAACGCCGCGCTCGTCGAGCAGGCGGCGGCGGCCGCTTCGTCGCTGGACGAGCAGGCGGCGCGCCTGCGGGCCGCCGTATCGGTATTCCGGCTCGCTGCCTGACGGCTTCGCGCCGCTCACTGCCGGCCAGCGCATCATTGCGCCTGCTTCGCGCCGCGCCGGCATGCGCCCGGCGTGCGCGCCGACATGCCGGTGACGCGCGCGTCGCCGCATGGCGATACGATTCCTGACGACTGCACGACTGCACGACTGCACGGGTCCGGTTTCCCGGCGGCCCCGTCATCCTCCCGTCTTCCCGCCAAGCCGTTCCGATCGAGCGGCATTCTTCTGAGCTTTCCCGCGCGACGTCCCGTCGCGATCCCCACCGTCGACGCCCGTGCATGCGGCGATCTGCCGCAATACACCGTGCGTTTCAGCCGTCATCGGCATGCGGACACGCATTCGACACAAACGTGCGGTTTGCGTGTGCCAAACGCGCGCCGGATGCCGAACGGACAATTTTGTCGGCGCAATCTGCGGCGGCTGCGGCCTTACGATTTCCTGCATCGACACGGGTTGGGCAGCCGCCGCGACACGCCGCCGGGCACACGGCGACACGTGGGCGCACGCAGCAATTCATGCTGCGCGGGCGGCTCAAAACGGTCGATTCGTATCGTGCGGGCGGGCCGAATCGCGACAAACCGCATTTTGGCGATGCTTAAATGAATTGCATGTGTACGACGTTGCGCCCGCCACCAGCAAGCGGGCAATGCGGGATTCGAGAACCACGCTGGACCCCAGGACCCACTTTCAACAGTCAGGAGCAGTTCGGATGAGCGACGATATCGACAACGGCGGCGGCAACGGTGGTTTCACTCGCCGCGACATGATGAAGGTCATGGCGGCGAGCGGCATGATGGCCGCCGGCGCCGGCGGACTCCTGATGAACCCCGCGTCCGCATTCGCGGCGCCCGCGGCGAAACGCGGCGGCAAGATCCGGGTCGCGAACGAATCCGGTTCGACGGCCGATACGCTCGACCCGGCCAAGGGCTCGACCGGCGCCGACTACATTCGCTTCTTCATGTTCTACAGCGGCCTCACGCAGCTCGACGCGAGCCTGACGCCGCAGATGAACCTCGCCGAGTCGCTGCAGACCACCGATGCGAAGACGTGGGTCATCAAGCTGCGCAAGGGCGTCACGTTCCACGACGGCAAGTCGGTCGGCCCGGCCGACGTGGTGTATTCGCTGATGCGCCACAAGAACGCCGCCACCGCATCGAAGGTCAAGCCGCTCGCCGACCAGTTCGCCGACGCGAAGGCAAGCGGCCCGGACGAAGTCACGCTCACGCTGGTCAGCGCGAATGCCGATCTGCCGGTGATTCTCGCAACGCCGCAGCTCGTGATCGTCAAGGACGGCACGACCGACTTCAGCACGGGCATCGGTTGCGGCCCTTACAAGCTCAAATCGTTCAAGCCGGGCGTGTCGACCGTCGGCGTGCGCAACGACAGCTACTTCAAGCCGGGCCGGCCGTATCTCGACGAGATCGAGCTGATCGGCATCGGCGACAGCGCCGCGCGCCTGAACGCGCTGCTGTCGGGCGACGTGCACCTGATCAACGCGATCGATCCGCGCTCGACGCAGCGGGTCTCGTCGACGCCGGGCTACGCGCTGAAGGAAACCAAGTCGGGCCTCTATACCGACCTGATCATGCGCAGCGACAACCCGATCGTCTCGAATCCCGATTTCGTCGAAGGGATGAAGTACCTGTTCGATCGCGAGCAGATCCGCTCGGCGGTGTTCCGTGGCTACTCGGTGATCGGCAACGACCAGCCGATTCCGCCGGGGCATCGTTATTTCAACGCGTCGCTGCCGCAGCGCGCGCACGATCCGGACAAGGCGAAATTCCTGCTCCAGAAGGCAGGCGCGCTGGGCGTCACGCTGCCGCCGATGTATGCGACGTCCGACGCGAACGGGTCGGTCGAGATGGCCGTGCTGCTGCAGCAGGCCGGCCAGAAGATCGGGCTGAACCTGCAGGTCAACCGCGCGTCGCCCGACGGCTACTGGTCGAACCACTGGATGAAGCACCCGCTCACCTTCGGCAACATCAACCCGCGCTCGAGCGCCGACGTGCTGTTCACGCAGTTCTTCAAGTCGGATGCGCCGTGGAACGAGTCGGGCTGGAAGAACGCGAAGTTCGACCAGCTGCTGCTCGCCGCGCGTTCGGAAACCGACGACGCGAAGCGCAAGCAGATGTACGGCGACATGCAGGTGATCGTGGCGCAGCAGGGGCGGGTCGGCATTCCGGCTTTCATCAGCTTCCTCGACGGTTATGACAAGCGGCTCGCCGGTCTCGGTTCGATCCCGACCGGCGGGATGATGGGCTTCATGTTCGCCGAGCACGTGTGGTGGAACGCGTGACGTCGTTGCTGGCGGCCGCCGTGCGGCCGGTGCGGGCGACCGCGCCGGCCACGCGCGGTCTTTTCGGGAGTGTCGTTTCATGAACCGGATTCTCATCGGCCTGATCGTCCGACGCATCGCGGTCACCGCGCTGACGTTGCTGATCGTGTCCGCGATCATCTTCACGATCACGAACCTGCTGCCCGGCGACGCCGCGCAGGCCGCGCTCGGCCAGTCGGCGACCCCGGAGACGGTTGCCGCGCTGCGCCAGCAGTTCGGCCTCGACATGCCCGCGCACGTGCGTTACGCGCACTGGCTCGCCGGCCTGATGCACGGCGATTTCGGCCGTTCGCTGTCCGGCGACATGCCGGTGTCGGAGATGATCGGCGGACGCCTGCCGAAGTCGCTCACGCTTGCGGCGATCACGACCGCCGTGTCGGTGCCGATCGCGCTGCTGCTCGGCATCCTCGCGGCGGTCAAGCGCGAGTCGCTGGTCGACCGCGTGATCAGTCTCGGCACGCTGTCGCTCGTCGCGACGCCGGAGTTCCTGATCGCGACCGTCGCCGTGCTCGTGTTCGCCGTGAAGCTGCGCTGGCTGTCCGCGTTGTCGTACAGCGGCGAGATCGACAGCCTGCACGATTTCCTGCGTGCGTATGCGATGCCGGTGCTGACGCTGTGCGCGGTCGTGATCGCGCAGATGGCACGCATGACGCGTGCCGCAGTGATCGAGCAGCTGAGCGCGTCGTATGTCGAGATGGCCGTGCTCAAGGGCGCGAGCCCCGCACGCGTCGTATTGCGCCATGCGTTGCCGAACGCGATCGGCCCGATCGCCAATGCGATCGCGTTGAGCCTGTCGTATCTGCTCGGCGGCGTGATCGTCGTCGAGACGATCTTCAACTATCCGGGCCTCGCGAGCCTGATGGTCGACGCCGTCAGCAACCGCGATTTCCCGCTGGTCCAGGCGTGCACGATGATCTTCTGCGTCGCCTACCTGACGCTCGTGCTGTTCGCCGACCTGTGCTCGATCGTGTCGAACCCGCGACTGCGGACCTGACCGTCCCGTCCTTCTTCCGAGATGCCGCCCATGCACCCGACCGACCCCGTTCAACGCAGCAACACGCTGCCGCCGTCCGGCGAACCGCGCCCGCCGTGGGGCGGCGCGACGCCGCCCGCCGCCCCGGCCCCCGACCAGCCGCGCAAGCGCCGTGCCGCACGCATCGACTTGACGGCCGGCGGCCGTGTCGGCCTGTCGATGGTCGGGCTGATGCTGTTCATCGCGGTGTTCGCTCCGCTGCTCGCGCCGCACGACGTGGGCGCGATCGTCACGCCGGACGTGTTCGCGCGGTTCAGCGCGAAGCTGCCGTTCGGCTCCGACTTTCTCGGCCGCGACATGCTGAGCCGGATCCTGTACGGCACGCGTCTGACCGTGCTGCTCGCGCTCGCCGCGGTGCTGCTCGCCGCGCTGACCGGCACGACGCTCGGGCTGCTCGCGACCGTATCGGGCCGCGCGGTCGACGAGACGATGAGCCGGCTGCTCGACGCGCTCACGTCGATCCCGTCGAAGATGTTCGCGCTGATGTTCGTCGCCGCGTTCGGCTCGTCGCTGCCGCTGCTGGTCCTGACCGCCGCGGTCAGCTACATGCCGGGCTCGTACCGGATCGCGCGCGCGCTGGCGGTCAACATCAGCACGCTCGAATTCGTGCAGGTCGCGAAGGCGCGCGGCGAGAGCGCGCTGTACATCGCGTGCGTCGAGATGCTGCCGAACATGATTCATCCGATGCTCGCCGATACGGGCCTGCGCTTCACGTTCGTCGTGCTGCTGCTGAGCGGCCTGAGCTTTCTCGGGCTCGGCGTGCAGCCGCCGTATGCGGACCTCGGCTCGCTCGTGCGCGAGAACATCGCGAGCCTCGGCGACGGTTCGGCTGTCGCGATCATGCCCGCGGTCGCGATCGCGATCCTGACAGTGGGCGTCAACCTGTTGATCGACGGTCTGCCGCATCGCGGCCGCCGCAAGGGCGCGGCCGCGGCCGCCGGAGAACACTGATGCGAGATCAATCGACTCCGCTCGTCGAGGTGCGCGGGCTGCGCGTTGTCGGCGGTCGCCCGGGCGCCGCGGAAACGACGATCGTCCACGACGTCGACTTCGAGATCGGGCGCGGCGAGGTGCTCGCGTTGATCGGCGAGTCCGGCTCGGGCAAGACGACGATCGCGCTGTCGCTGATGGGCCACGCGCGCACCGGCTGCCGGATCGCCGGCGGCTCGGTGAAGATCGGCGGCACGGACGTGTGCAGGCTGTCGGCTTCGGGCCTGGCCGCGCTGCGCGGCCGCAAGGTCGCGTATATCGCGCAGAGCGCGGCTGCCTCGTTCAACCCGTCGCGCACGATCCTCGACCAGGTGATCGAGAGCGCGCTGATTCACCGGACGATGTCGAAGCGCGATGCGCAGGCAAAGGCGGTCGAGCTGTTCCGCGCGCTCGCGCTGCCGGAGCCGGAGACGATCGGCAAGCGTTATCCGCACCAGGTGTCGGGCGGGCAGTTGCAGCGGCTGATGGCCGCGATGGCGCTGATCACCGATCCGGAGCTCGTGATTCTCGACGAACCGACCACGGCGCTCGACGTCACCACGCAGATCGACGTGCTGCAGGCGTTCAAGAGCGTGATCCGGCGCTACGGGATGAGCGCGGTATACGTGTCGCACGACCTGGCCGTGGTCGCGCAGATGGCCGACCGGATCGTCGTGCTGAGCGACGGCGTGATCCGCGAGACGGGCGATACCGAACAGATCCTGCATGCACCGGCGCACCCGTACACGCAGAGCCTGATCGCGGCGGTCACGCCGAACGATGCGCAACGCGACGGGAAACCGGCGCCGGCCGACCCGGCGCCGTTGCTCGAGGTGCGCGGCGCGGTCGCAGGTTACGGCGGCCGCAACGCGAAGGGCTGGCCCGCGAAGCTGATCCTGAACGAAGTCGACCTGCGCATCGGGCGCGGACAGACGGTCGGCGTGATCGGCGAATCGGGCTCCGGCAAGACGACGCTCGCCAAGGTGATCGCGGGCCTGGTGCCGGCGGCGGCCGGGAAGATCCTGCTCGACGGCGAGCCGCTCGCGCGCGATATCGGCAAGCGCACCAAGGAGCAGCACCGCCGCGTGCAGATCGTGTTCCAGAACGCCGACACCGCGCTCAATCCGGTGCATACCGTCGAGCGCACGCTCGCGCGGCCGCTCGCGTTCTACCACGGGATCAAGGGCGCGCGTGCGCGGCAGCGCGTCGCGGAGCTGCTCGAACTCGTGCGGCTGCCGCCGGCGGTGGCCGCGCGGCGCACCGGCGAGCTGTCGGGCGGGCAGAAGCAGCGCGTGAACCTCGCGCGCGCGCTCGCGGCCGAACCCGACCTGATCCTGTGCGACGAAGTCACGTCGGCGCTCGACACCGTGGTCGGCGCCGCGATCATGGACCTGCTGTGCGACCTGCAGGCGAAGCTCGGCGTGTCCTACGTGTTCATCACGCACGACATCGCGAAGGTGCGCGCGATCAGCGACGACATCGTCGTGCTGTATGCGGGCCGCCGCGTGGAGACGGGCAGCCGCGATGCGTTGTGCGCGCCGCCTTATCACCCGTATTCGCACCTGCTCGTGTCGTCCGCGCCGGAGCTGCGCGCGGGCTGGCTCGACGATGCGGCCGAGCGCTGCCATCGGCCGCTGGTGCCGATCGGCGAGCGCGCGGACGACGGCGAGCTGTGCCCGTTCCTGTCGCGCTGCGCGATGCGGGTCGACGGCGTCTGCAACCGGACGCCCCCGGTGCTGCGCAAGCTCGACAACGGCGCGCAGGTGCTGTGCCATCGCAACGAGGAAGACCTGGCGCGCTTCCAGGCCGAGCCGACGCAGGCGGGTGTCGCGCCCGTGCAGCCCGTGCGGCTGTGATGCGCGACACGCCGCCGTTCGGCGCGCGCGACGCGGCGGCTGGCGCACCGCATAGTCTGCTGCGGCGGTCGCACAAAACGGCGATTTGCGCGCGTGCCGTGCGTGAATACGCGGCAACTGCGGTTTTTGATGGTGATTAAATGATTTCCCATGAACGGCAGCCGATCGTCGTCGCCGACAAGCTCGAGAAGGACCCGATGAAATTCGAATCGTACTGGCTGGATACCCGCCCCGCATTTCGTGCCGGCTGCGAGGGCCCCGTCGAAGGGCGCGCCGACGTGGTCGTGATCGGCGGCGGCTTTACCGGCTTGTCGGCGGCGCTCGCGCTGGCGCAGCGCGGCGTATCGGTGGTCGTGCTCGAAGCCGCGCAGGTCGCGGGCGAGGCGTCCGGCCGCAACGGCGGCCAGTGCAACACGGGCGTCGCGCAGGATTACGCGTCATTGGCCGCGCGCACGGGCGCGGAGCCGGCGAAGCAGTTCTATCGCGCATACGAAAGCGCGGTGAAGAGCGTCGAGACGATCGTCGCCGAACACGCGATCGACTGCGATTTCCGGCGCGCGGGCAAGCTGAAGCTTGCCGCGAAGCCGCAGCATTTCGCGGGGCTGGCGAAGACGTTCGACGCGTTGCGGCGCGACGTCGATCCGGACATCGAACTGATCGAACCCGAGCGGATTCGCGATGAAGTCGCGTCCGACGGCTTCTACGGCGGGCTCCTGCAGCGCAACGGTGCGCAGATGCACATGGGCAAGTTCGGTGTCGGGCTTGCGCAAGCGGCGGTGCGCGCGGGCGCACGCGTCTACGAGCATGCGGCCGTCACGCAACTGGACCGGCTCGACGGCGAGCGGCACGCGATCACCTGCACGCGCGGCAGGATCGTCGCCGATCGCGTGCTCGTCGCGACCGGCGCATCGCAGCACGGCCCGTTCGGGTGGTTCCGGCGGCGCATCGCGCCGGTCGGCAGCTTCATCGTCGTGACCGAGCCGCTCGCCGACGCGCAGTTGGACCGGCTGTTGCCGCATCGCCGTGCGTACGTGACGTCGCGCCAGATCGGCAACTACTTCCGCGTGACGCCCGACAACCGGCTGCTGTTCGGCGGCCGCGCCCGCTTCGCGATGTCGAGCCCGCGCTCCGACGCGAAAAGCGGCGACATCCTGCGCGCCGGCATGGCCGGTTATTTCCCGGAACTGGCCGACGTCCGGCTCGACTACTGCTGGGGCGGGCTGGTGGACATCACCGCCGACCGGCTGCCGCGCGCGGGCCAGCACGACGGGCTCTATTACTCGATGGGCTACAGCGGCCACGGCGTGCAGATGTCGGTGCACATGGGCCGCGTCATGGCCGACGTGCTGTATGGCGCGACGGCCTCGAATCCGTGGCGCGAACTCGACTGGCCGGCGATGCCCGGGCATTTCGGGCACGCGTGGTTCCTGCCGTTCGTCGGCGCGTATTACCGGGTGCAGGATTTCCTGCACTGAAGCGGGCGCCGGGGAGAATTCAACATGACAGCGCGTTTCGTTTGCCCGTCAGCGGGCGCCGCCTTGCCGGGCGTGACACCGCAGGCGGCGACATGAGGACTGCCAGCATGCTCGACCTGATTCACGATTCGGTCGAAGACACGACGCCATGCACACCGCGCGTCGCGCGGCCCGTCTCGCCGGCGATCGGCGATGTGCTGCGCACGATCGACGCGTCGTTCGCGCAGCCGCTGAATCTCGACACGCTCGCGGCGGTGGCCGGGTTGAGCGTATCGCGTTTCACCGCGCGCTTTCGCAGCGAAACCGGGTTGTCCCCGCACCGGTATCTGTGCCTCGTCCGGGTGCGGCGCGCGCAGGACCTGTTGCGTGCCGGCGTTGCGCCGTCGGTCGTCGCGACCGACGTCGGTTTCTTCGACCAGAGCCATCTGTGCCGGCATTTTCGGCGGGTGCTCGGGATCACGCCGCGCGCTTGCGTGGTCGCGCGACCGGGCGGTGCGTCGGCGCGCACGACGTCGGCGCGCGCGCACACCGAACGCCGCGCGGGCGCCAGTGCGGGCGGTTTGCACACCTGACGGGATTCCGGCGGGTTCGCCGGCGAACGGAGATTTCCAATATTGCGCGACGGTTTTCGATCCGGCCGCCGCGCACTGCAGAGGAGCAGAAATGACCGCAGCTTTCGTGTTGCATCGTGCCGACGGCGCGCCTTGTTCCACCTCGTTCCGCAAGCAGGCGTTCGGCGAGGGCGATCCTTTTGCGCGACATCGGGAGATCGCGTGGGAAGGCCCCGACTCGATGGCCGCGGGACGTATCGCCTTCGTCGGCGAACTCGACGTGGCGCGCTTTCCGCACATCGAAACGATCGCGGTCATCGAAGGCGAGCTGACGCTCGAAGCGGCCGGGGCCGCTCCGCTGGTGCTCGGGCCGGGGGAAGGGGCAGTCATCGGCGCCGGCACGGCGGTTCGCATCAGCGCGGAATCGCGCGTGTTGCTGATGTTCTGCGCAGCCGCGTGCACGGCGCCGACGAAACACGGCCTGTTTCCGCTGCGGGCCGACGCCGACTTCAAGCCTTCCGCATCGCTGCCGCCCGACGTGCTGCTCGGCCCCGCACCACAATGCCGCAGCGACAACGTGTTCCTCGACGACGGCGCCGGGTATTGCGCCGGTACGTGGGATTCGACGCCCTATCACCGGATCGTTCGCCCGCATCGCGTCAACGAGTTCATGCTCCTGCTGGCCGGCAGCGTGCGGTTCGCCGACCCCGACGGCAGCGTGCTGTCGCTCGGCACCGGCGATGCGCTGTTCGTGCCGCGCGGCGCATCGATCGGGTGGGAAAGCAGCGAACGCGTCGCGAAGTTTTACGTCGTGCAGAACGTCCCTGCCTCAACCGAACGAGACTGACCATGTCCCCACCGCTGCGCCTTATAGAAACCTCGCCCACGCCGCCGGCATCGGCCGACGTCGTCGTGATCGGCGGCGGCATCATCGGCGTCTTTACCGCCTATTACCTGGCCCGGCGCGGGGTATCGGTCGCGCTCGTCGAGAAGGGGCGAATCGGTGCCGAGCAGTCGAGCCGCAACTGGGGCTGGTGCCGGCAGCAGAACCGCGACGAACGCGAATTGCCGATGGCGAGCAAGAGCATCGATCTGTGGGAACGATTCGCCGCCGAATCCGGCGAAGACACCGGCTTTCATCGCTGCGGGCTGTTGTACCTGAGTAACGACGAGGCCGAGCTGTCGCGCTGGGCCAGCTGGGGCGAGTTCGCGAAGACCGCGGGCGTGACGACGTACATGCTCGACCGCAAGCAGGCCACCGAGCGCGGACACGCGACCGGGCGGACGTGGAAAGGCGGCGTCTTTTCGCCGACCGACGGCACGGCCGACCCGGAGAAGGCCGCGCCGGCCGTCGCCGCCGCGCTGATGAAGCTCGGCGGCAGTGTCCACCAGCACTGCGCGGCGCGCGGCATCGAACTCGAGGGCGGGCGTGTCGGCGGTGTCGTCACGGAGGCCGGCGTCATCAAGACCAGGACCGTCGTGCTTGCCGGCGGCGCATGGGCGTCGTCGTTCTGCCGCCAGCTCGGCATCCGCTTTCCGCAGGCGTCGATCCGTCAGTCGATCCTGAGCGTGTCGCCTGTCGAGCATCCGCTGCCGGATGCGATGTATACGTCCGGCGTGTCCGTGACGCGCCGCAGCGACGGACGCTACGCGCTGGCGATCAGCGGTCGCGCGCGCGTGGACGTGACGCCCCAGTTCCTGCGATTCGCGCCGCAGTTCTTGCCGATGTTCGCGAAGCGCTGGCGCAATCTTCTGCCGGGCTGGCTCGAAGGCGTGCGCGGCGGGCATGAAACGCTGAAGCGCTGGCAGCTCGATGAACCGACGCCGATGGAGGCGGTGCGCATTCTGGATCCGAAACCGGACATGCCGACGGTCAACGAAACCTACCGGCGCGCCGCCGAACTGTTTCCCGAACTTCGCGACGCGAAGATCACGCACGCATGGGCCGGGTTCGTCGACAGCACGCCGGACGGCGTGCCGGGCATCGGCGAAGTGCCGGGTGTGCCGGGGTTGATCCTTGCCGCGGGTTTTTCCGGCCACGGCTTCGGAATCGGGCCGGGCGCCGGGCATCTGATCGCGGATCTCGCGACCGGTGCTCAACCGCTGGTCGACCCGGTGCCGTATCGGCCGGAACGGTTCAGCGATTCCGCGTGGGGCAAGGTCGCGGATTTCTAGTACGCGGGGCGATGGCGGCCACGGCGCGAACCGTGGTCATGCCGATGGCGCGAATCATCGACGGACGGTCGACGGACGCGCCCATCTCAACCCGTCGACAAGCTTCGACCGGCCCGTTATATCCGACCGCTTCGGCAGATCGTCGTTCGTGCCGTTCGCGGGCGTGCAGTACCGCCTCAAGGACATCCTGCAATGAATTCATCCGTCATTTCCCCCGTTCGTCACCTGATGCAGGCCGGCAGGCTGGATCGTTTCTTCATCGACGGCGACTGGGTCCTGCCCGACGGCGGCGAGCGGTTCGCGGTCGTGTGCCCGTCCACCGAGGACACGGTGTGCGACATCCCGCTCGGCAGCGCACGTGACGCCGACCGGGCCGTCGCCGCCGCGCGCCGGGCGTTCGAACGGTGGTCGGCCACTTCGCCGCAGGCGCGCGCCGCGCTGCTCGATCGCGTCCACACGTTGATGCTGGAGCGAACGGAACTGTTCGCCATGGCGCTGGCCACCGAGATGGGCGCGCCGATCGCCTATGCGCGCGCCGCGCACGTGCCGCTCGCGGCCGAGCATATCCGGGTCGCGCGCGACAATCTCGCGCGCTATCCGTTCGTCTCCCGACGCGGGACGACCGCGATCGTACGCGAGCCGATCGGCGTGTGCGCGCTGATCACGCCGTGGAACTGGCCGATCTACCAGATCACCGCGAAGGTCGGCCCGGCGCTCGCGGCCGGTTGTACGGTCGTCCTGAAACCCAGCGAGCTGTCGCCGCTCAGCGCATTGCTGTTCGCTGAAGTGATCGCCGACGCGGGGGTGCCGGCAGGCGTGTTCAACCTGGTGAGCGGCAATGGTGCGGAGGTCGGCTCCGCGCTTTCGTCGCATCCGGAGGTCGACATGGTGTCGATCACCGGATCGACCCGCGCGGGCGTGCTGGTCGCGCAGGCAGCCGCGCCGACCGTCAAGCGCGTCGCGCAGGAGCTCGGCGGCAAATCGCCCAACATCGTGTTGCCGGATGCGGACTTGCAGCGGGCGATCGCACCCGGCGTGGCCGCCGCATTCAGGAACATGGGGCAGTCGTGCAGCGCGCCGACCCGCATGATCGTGCCGCGCCAAGTGCTCGGTACGGTCGAGGAACTGGCCGTCGCGGCAGTGGAGCGCCTGGTGGTCGGCGATCCGTTCGTCGAGGCGACGACGCATGGGCCGCTTGCCAATCGCGCGCAATTCGGGCGGGTCGCGCAGATGATCGACGCAGGCATCGACGAACGGGCGAAGCTCGTCGCCGGCGGCCCGGGGCGGCCGGCGGGATTCGATCGGGGCTTCTACGCGCGGCCGACCATTTTTTCCGACGTGCGCACCGACATGACGATCGCGCAACAGGAGATTTTTGGTCCGGTCCTCGCGATCCTTCCCTACGACACCGTGGAAGAAGCGATCGCCATCGCGAACGACACGGTGTACGGGCTCGGCGCGCATGTGCAGGGCAGCGACCACGAAAGCGTGCGCGCGGTGGCCGCCCGCATCCGGGCCGGGCAGGTGCATCTGAACTATCCGGCATGGGATCCGCAGGCGCCGTTCGGCGGCTACAAGCAGTCGGGCAACGGCCGCGAGTACGGGATCGAAGGGATGGAGGACTACATGGAAATCAAGTCGATCATCGGCTTTTACGACTGACGCAGCCGCTGCGTGCGAACGCGGCGGCAGCACGGACTGGAAGCCGCTTACTTTCGGAAGGTGCCGAAATTGGAAAAACCTGTCATTCCCGATACGTCGCTGCAGGCGCATCACGCGCACTGGGCTAGCCTGCGGCGCGATCTGCATGCGCATCCCGAGCTGCGCTTCGAAGAACACCGGACCGCCGACGTCGTTGCCCGCGAGCTTGACGCGCTCGGTTATGCGGTATCGCGTGGGCTGGGCGGCACGGGTGTCGTCGCGAGCCTGCCCGGTGCGGACCCGGCGCGCGGCATCGTGCTGCGGGCGGATCTGGATGCGTTGCCGATCCAGGAAGCCAACGACTTCGCGCACGCATCGTGCACGCACGGGATCATGCACGCATGCGGGCATGACGGCCATACCGTCATGTTGCTCGGCGCCGCGCGCATCCTGAAGGAACTGCCGCCATTGCCGGGTGCCGTTCATTTCGTGTTTCAACCGGGCGAAGAGGGCGGCGCGGGCGCGCGCAAGATGATCGACGACGGGTTGTTCGAGCAATACCCGACCGAAGCGGTGTTCGGCATGCACAACTGGCCCGGCTTGCCTGCCGGGCATTTCGGATTGCGTACCGGCCCGATCATGGCCGCGGGCTCGCGCTTCAGGATCAAGGTGACCGGCAAGGGCGCGCACGCGGCGCAGCCGCATCTGGGCATCGATCCCGTTCCGCTCGCGTGTTCGATGGTGCTGCAGTGTCAGACCATCGCCGCGCGGCACAAGGATCCCGTGGACCCTGCAGTCATTTCCGTCTGCATGATCCATGCGGGCACGACGGACAACGTGATTCCGGACAGCGTCGAGCTGCGCGGGACGATCCGCACGCTGTCGTCCGCGTTGCAGCAGAAACTGCAGACGGATGTGCAGCTCACGTGCGAAGGGCTGGCGCGCGCGTATGGCGCGCAGGTCGACGTCGAGTTTTTTCAGTACTACCCGGCGACGGTCAACACGCCGGCCGAGACGGCGCTGTGCGAAGCGGTGATCGGCGACACGTTCGGTGTCGAACGCCTGTATCGCGACGTGCCGCCGAACATGACGTCGGAGGATTTCGGCTTCATGCTGGAGGAGCGGCCCGGCGCTTACGTGCTGATCGGCAATGCGCCGGAGGGCGCGGCGGCACCGTCGCTGCATCACCCGAAATACGATTTCAACGACGAAATCATCCCGGCCGGTGTCCGGTATTGGGTCGCGCTGGCGCAGCATTACTACAGGCGATCGTCGTGAACGCATGCCTGATGTCGGGGCGCGGCATCGGGCTGCGCCAGATATGGGACGTGCGCGCGCTGCTCGACAGCGGCGCGCCCGTGCAGGTGCTGCCCGGCGTCGCGCAGCCCGCGAACGTGTGGGCGGTGTATCCGGCACGGCTGGCTGCGTCGGCGAAGGTGCGGGTGTGCGTCGACTTTCTGGCGGACGTATTCGGCCGCATGGCCTGGCCGGCCGTGTTCGGTGTCAACCTCCGCTATGTCGCGGCCGTCGTATCGTCAGGCCACGCTGCCGAGGCGCGTCGCTGAATGACCGCATGCGATGAAAGCTATCCTGGTACCTGATTGACGATTACAGGAAGATCGTCTTTTGTCATACGACAAAGGGTTCACGCTCCCGGACAAGTCCGCGTGGCCGCGGGCGAATTGCGCCAGACAGGACCGTCTTCACGGGGCAGCGCGAATTCTCAGGATCGAAACGTTTCGACATGCAGGGTGTCGAGCCCCCGCGATTCGTGATCCATAGCATTTTTCACCCCACCGGCTCGCTGCAAACCACGCGCAGAGTCGAAACGCATTTCCTCTCCCCCTGCCGGCATCGATGATCCATGGAGCCGGTACCACGCTGCATCGTCGCCCCGCGTTTCTTTGGCGTTACGTTTTTTTTGCGTTGCGACGTCCTCCTCCTTCGTCTGTTGCCGTCCCGCTTCGGTGGAACGGTGCCTGGCATCGTTAATGCATGCGTGGTCGGTGTGATGAGCAAACGAGGGCCGCAACTGCACGCTCGACATACGCATCGGGTGTCTGCCGTTTGCGGGTGCAGTCGCGGTCATCACAGGGCGACGTGACCGACGCCGGTGGCGGTCACGTCGTCACGCAAGTGACGATGCGGGGCGCAATTCGGACGAGGTTGTTTCAGGCATCGACGTCCCCCAGGGTTCGCGATCCCCAGACACTCAATGCTCAGGCCAGGCGTTGTTCCGATGACAGACCCCCGGTTTTCGCGCAGAGACCAGTGAAAGGAGTTCTCCAATGAAATCCCCACTCAAGCTTGCCGTGGCATGTGCAGCGATCTTGTCCGCGACGGCATTGATGAGCCCCGTTTGCAACGCGGGAGCGTCCGGTGCTTCCGCCTCACACAAACGCGTCGAGCCGCCACCGCGCGCGGCCGTCGTGACGGAGATCGTGCCAGGCGTGCCGGAAGAAGAGAAGCGGAATGCCGAGCGCGAGCATGGCAGGGAACCGAACTTCAACGAAGGCAAACATCGTCGGGCCAACGGCGACATTCAGCGCGATTAAGCACGAAGGAGATCACAATGAAAAAGCTCGTTCTCGCATGGGTGCTGGTGCTCGGATTCGCGTTCGGCCAGATGCCATCCTCCGTGCTCGCCCAGACCACCACGGCGAACGTCCTCGTGCTCTATGACGCCCCGCCGAACGACCCGTACACGAAGCTCGGCATGGCTTACGCGATCATGCTGCGCAACCTGCTTGGCCATTTCAACACCAACGTCACGCTTGCGCCCGTCGACAGCTATACGGCAGGAACCGTCGAAAAGTACCAGGCGACTTTCTATCTGGGGAGCTATTACAACAACCCCCTTCCTGCCGCATTTCTGTCGGACGTCGCCAAGACGTCGAAGACGGTCGTCTGGTTCAAGGACAACCTGTGGGAAGTCGCGTGGGATCCGTCGTACAACTTCACGGCCCGCTACGGATTCACCTTTAGCGGGATCAGCGGGCTGGCCTACGCGCCGACCAGCAGCAACCCGAACCCGGACTTCTTTGACACGGTGCTCTACAAGAACATGAGCATGGTCAAATACTATGCGTTCAACGCGAGCACCGGCGTCGTCAGCGCGGACCCCGACATCGGCGTCACCGCGGTGTCCGATGCGACGAAGGCCAGTGTACTCGTCACCATCAAGGACAGTCAGACCGGTGCGCAGGCGCCCTATGTCATGCGCGCGGGCAATTTCTGGTACTTCGCCGACATGCCGTTCTCGTACATCGGGCCGCGCGACCGGTACCTGGTGATCTGCGATCTGCTGCATGACATCCTCGGGACCAACCAGCCGGTGCTGCATCGCGCGATGGTGCGTCTGGAAGACGTCAACGCGTTCACGACCTCGGCGTCGATGAAGACGCTGACCGACTACATGTATTCCAAGAACATTCCGTTTTCGATTGCGACCATCCCGCTGTACGAAGATCCGCTCGGTGCCTATAACGGCGGTGTGCCGCTGATCGTACACCTCGCGCAGGCGAGCAGCCTGAAGCAGGCGCTCAATTACGCGCTGATCCGGGGCGGCAGTATCGTGATGCACGGTTACACGCATCAATACAATTCGACGCCGAACATCGACAACGCGGTCAGCGGCAATGACTACGAGTTCTGGCTGGCGACGCAGAACCGTCCGGTGGACGAAGATTCGACACAGTGGGCATCGAACCGTCTGAAAGCGGGCCTGCTGGAGCTGTCGACGAACGGCTATGTTCCCTTTGCGTGGGAAGCGCCGCACTACCAGTCGTCGCCCCTTTCGATCAAGGCCGTTCCGCCGCTGTTCAAGACGACGTACCAGCGGGTCGTCTACTACACGTCGGATCAGCCGAACCTGAATTCGACCGCGCCGAATCACGATTATTCGGTCGGGCAATTCTTCCCGTACATCATCAATTCCGACTATTACGGGCAACGGGTGCTGCCCGAGAACCTCGGGAACGTCGAATACAACATCTGCAGTATCGATCCGTTCTCGTGCCTGTCCTACACGTGGCAGGATCTCTACACGAATGCACAGTACGCGCTGACGGTTCGGGATGGTTTTGCGTCCTTCTTCTTCCATCCGTTCTGGCTCGAGCCCGACCTCGGCACGCCCGGGTTCCAGGATTTCCAGAGCCTCGTGAACGGGATCACCGGTCTCGGCTTTCAGTGGGTCGCCGGGAATGGCGTCAAGTAGATGATTCCGGAATCGGGAGCGAGCCGGGGAACCGGGCTCGACTCCCTCACCGGGTTCGATGGCGCCACGTTTCGCTTCGTCGGAACGAACGGGACGCGGCGCACGGTCGTTTCGCATGGACGTCGCCGCCGGTCGGAGGCGACGTCGCGCGGATCGATCGCGGTGCCGGTTACGCCGCCGACAGCACGATCGACACGCCCGTCGCCGTATAGACCGGCGTCGCCTTGAAGCCGTCGACGGTCACCGTCGCGAATTTCGCCGCGCCCGCTGCCGCGTCGATCAGTGCGATCGTGTCGCCGGCCTTCGGCGCATAACCGTTCACGAACTTCACGTGCAGCGTGCCGCCCGCGACGGTGAACGCGCCGCCCACGCGCAGGCGGCCGCCGCCGTTGCCGTCGATGTCGAGTTCGAGCGTCGTGTTGTCGAGCTGCGTATAGCGCGTCGCGATCGTGACGGGCGCACCCGCCGCGATCCGGATGCCGCCGCCGGCGCCGACATACACGTCGCCGTTGCCGAACGCCGTCGCGGACGCCGCGGCGAGCGTGCCGCCGCTGACCTGGGTGCCGCCCGTGTAGCTGTTGTTGCCCGCCAGCGTCAGCGCGCCGCTGCCTTGCAGCGTCAGCTTGCCGGTGCCCGCGATGTCGTTGCGCCACAGGTCGGCGGCGTTGAGGCCGCCCTTCGACGCATCCATCGCGACGATCACGTTGCCGTTGAATGCGCCGTAACCGTCGGCGGCGGCGAACAGGTTAAGCCGGCCCCAGCCTTCCGCGTCGTCCATCACCGGGTAGCCGGACGGCAGCTCGGTGGTCTTCAGCACGACGCGCCGCTGATCCGCACCCAGGTACGGGAAACGCGTCTGCAGCAGGATCTCCGCCCCCTTCGGCACGACCGGCGGCGCGCCGGTCGCGTCGAGCGCGCCGAAGCCGTAGGTCATGCGGCGCGCGAAGGCCGCCTTGTTCGTCGCGTAATCGGCGAAGCGGTCGGTCGCCGTCGTGCCCGAGCGCGCGAATGCCGGGAACGTCGAATCGGTCGTGCCGGTGAGCTGCTGCAGCGTCTGGTGCGCCTGCCCGTAGGCGGCCTGCGCGTCGTTCGCGTAGGCCGCGAGATTGGCCGCGCTGATCGCCAGCGCGAGCATGCGCCCGCCGATCACGTCGAGCGGCGAGTGCATGCCGGCGAGGATGCGGTTCTCGCCGAGTTCGAGGCCGCGGCTGACCATTTCCTGGTAGCGCTCCGGCACGAGCCACGCCATCGTCACGGCGTCGCGCATCGCTTCCGCCTGGTGGCCGCTGATGAACCCGCCGTCGGTCGCGGGCGTCGTGCTTTCCGCCGGCACGAGCGTGGGGGCGACGACGACGCTCGTGCTCCAGCGGTACGGCCGCGCATACTTGTAGAAGCGTTTCGCGGGTTCGGTCGACGCGTTGTTGCCCATCTCGTTGAGCAGGTCGACGACCTTCCCGAAGCTCGCGTTCGCGCTGCCGCCCACACCCACGTTGTTGCCCGTGTCGTTGTACAGGACGGTCGTCGCGTCGGCCGGCACGCTGGTGATGCTGGTCGTCTGCTGCGCGGCGGTGCGCCATGCCGAGGTGAGCGGCCCCATGCCGTCGGTCACGCTGTAGCCCTTGCCGCGCCGGTCGTCGTAGTACGCGGCGTCGGCTTGCTGCGGCGTGCGTGCGGTCGTCGCGTTGACCACGTATTGCACGTTCGCCTGCAGCACCGCGTCGTTCAGGATCGTGCCGCACGGCGTGCCGTTGCCGGGCAGCCCCGTGCAGGTCGACGGCGAAATGGCCGGAAACGCGCCGTTGGCCGGCGCGCTCACGCCCGCATCGACGAGCATCGTCGCCGGCTGCCACAGGTCGAGGAAGCGGCTGACCACGCGTACCGCGGCGTTCGTCGACAGCGTGGCGTAACGCGCGTCGCCGCGCTGGTTGGTCGCGACGTTGTCGACGAAGGCGGGCACGCTCGGAACCGGCGCGCTGTCGACGAAACCGGGGTCGGCCGGCGGCGCCGGCATGGCCGCGCTGGTCGGGGTGGTCGACGCGACATCGTCGCCGCCGCCGCACGCGGCGAGAACGATCGCGCTCGACAGCGCGGCGACATGCAGTGGGAAACGGCTTCGTGACGCAAACATGCAAGACTCCATCCTGATGGTCAAAGATGGCGAATTGTGGTGACGATTCGTTACGCGGCCGTTAAGGATTTGTTGCGTATCGCGCTCCGTGCGAGAAAATTCCCACTATCTGGTTAATTCCCGATACTGAACATCGCGGATGCCATTTTTTCGCGCCCGAGACGGATATTTGGCGGCGTGCCGCTACGCGCCGGCCATGCGTGTGGATGGAAAGTCCGGCGGCTTCGTTATCGAATGACGATCCCTGTTGCCGCCACGACACGTGACGGGACAGTGGCCCGGGGCAATCGTTTGTATGCAACCGGCGGCCAGGAACCACGACTCGCCCCATGGCCGTCATGCCGAGCGCGCGAGCGGCTCCGTTTCCGCGCAACATACCCGGTTTCTGCCTTCCCGCTTCGCGCGGTAAAGCGCCATGTCCGCCTGATGCGACAGCGCGTGCACGGAGGCGGGGCGTGCGCGATGGCCGGTCGCGCAGCCGATGCTGACGGTGAACGGCGGAACGGGTTCCGCAAACCCGTCGAGCCGGTTGCGTTCGACCTCGCGGCGAATCGCCTCCGCGACCTTCGCGGCGCCGCGTTCGTCGGTGTCGGGCAGCACCGCGACGAACTCTTCGCCGCCGTAGCGCGCGGCGAAGTCGCCGCGCCGCTGCGTATGAGCACGGATGCATGCGGCGAGGAACCGGAGCGCCGTGTCGCCGCGTGCATGCCCGTATCGGTCGTTGTATTGCTTGAAGTGGTCGGCATCGATGAACAGCACCGACAGGCTGCCGTCGTGGCCGCGCTGGAGCCGTTCCCATTCGTCGGCCAGCGCGACGTCGAGCGCGCGGCGGTTGTGCAGGCCGGTCAACGGATCGGTGCGCGTGAGGTCGGTGAGCAGCGTCTGCTTGCGAAGGTTGTCCCGCAACGCGAACGCGAGCAGCCAGACGACCGCGCAGAAGAGTGCGCACAGGAGCGACGCCGACACGCCGACCGACCACGACATCCGGATGAAACCGGCCAGCACGTCGGCTTCGGCCGGCGCGACGACGGCGATCAGCGGCGTGCCGGGCACCCGCTGGAACGTATAGAGCCGCAGCGTTCCGTCGATGCGCGAATACGCCGCATAAAAGCCCGAATCCTGGTTCAGCATGCGATCGAAGGCTTTCGAGCGGCGCAGGCGGATCATCTGGTGATCGTTCAGCGACGGGTTGCGGGCGAGGATGGTGCCGTCCGCGCGCACGATCGCGCTGATGCCGTGCGGCCCGACGTCCAGCCGGGACAGCAGCTGATCGAAATAGGCGAGGTCGATCGCGACCACCGCGATGCCGTTGAACGTGTGGTCCGGTCGTTCGATGCGCCGGGAGAGCGCGATCGATTCCGTGCCGCCGCGCGAGCGCGCACGATAGGCCTCCGACACGTAAAGGCCGACGTTCGGCGAGTCGCGATGGACCTTGAAATAGTCGCGATCGGCGAAGTTCCAGTGATGGGACGGGCCGCAGCACGCGTCGATCAGCTGGCCTTCGCGGTCCGTCACGCCCATCCCCGTCACGTATTGCGCGGCCGCGCGCTGGAACAGCAGGTCGTGCCGCAGCCCGGCGTCCATGCGTCGCACCGCCGGCTTGCCGAGATCGGCGGAGAGTGCGATCAGCGCGTTGTTGGACGTTTCGACGGTCCGCGCGATCTCGCTGACCAGCACGGCGGCGACGTTGCGCGAGGTTTCGTGCGCGTGCTCGACGACTTCGCTTCTCGTGGCCCAGAGCGTGGCCGCGCTGATGCCGATCGCCGCGAACGACATCAGTGTGCCCAGCGCGCCGACGACAAGATGGTTTCGTCCCGCCCAGTCGGCGATTTTCTCGATGGAGGTGGATGCGGACATGCTGGCGCTCGCAGGGGAGGCCCGGCGCGATGAACCGGGCTGCGCTGAAACCCGGGTTAACGGCAGGTCGTCGCGGAAATCGAGGCCCGGATGCAACGCAAGTGGGCGCGGCGCGGCGCGCAAACGTGTGCGTGCCGGGTGCTCGACGGGGCGCGTATCGGCAAGCGCGAGCGGGGGGACGGCTGGCGAAGCGATCGCGTCGCGGGCTCGACGTTCGGTGCGGCGGAACCCGGAACGCGGGCCTGACGCGGTGCCGGCGGTGTCCCGCCCGCGCGATCAGGCCGGCCCGGCCGCGTCCGTCTCCGCGTCATCCGTCGCCGCCGCGTGGCGCGCACGTTTCAGCGTACCGGCCAGCTTCTCGATCGCATGCAGGTCCAGCGTATCGAGATGCTCGCGCACCTCCCGCACGAAGGCCGTGTAATCCTGTTCGTCCGCGTACTGGCCGAGCCATTCCTCGATATCGGTGAGCTGCCCGTTGCCGGCGAGCCGGATCAGCGCGTCGAGTGCATCGTCGGGCGGGCAGCCCATCGCGGGCGCGGTGCCGCCCGGCACGACCTCGTCCGCCGCATGAAACCGCCGCACGAGCTCCGATGCCGGCACGAGCACGTGCCCGACGGCCGGCGCGACGATCGCGAACGAGAACGACGTGCCGACGCCGGGCTGGCTCGCGACGGCCAGTTCGCCGCCCATCGCACCGACGATGCGCTGCGCGATGAACAGGCCGAGCCCGGTGCCGCCGTTGACGGCCTGCACCTGCTGGTATGCGCGAAAGATGTCGCGGGTGCCGCTGATGTCGATGCCGATGCCCGTATCGGCGACCTCGAACAGCAGACGCCATGCGTCGCCTTCGCGCGACGCATGCACCGACAGCGTGACCGTGCCGTCGCGCGTGAACTTCGATGCGTTGGACAGCAGGTTCAGCAGCACCTGCTGCAGCCGCATCCCGTCGATCGACATCGTGCGCGGCAGCGGGCTGGCCGGCCGGTACACGAACCGGTTGTCCTGCTGCGCGCACAGCGCGAGCGCATAGTGGCCGATGTCGTCGAGCAGGCCGGGCAGGTCGGTCGTGTCCGGCGACACGCCGAGCGGCTGCAGCTCGGCTTTCGTGAACGCAAGGAGTTCGTCGATCAGCGTGAGCTGGTAGCGGATGCTGCGGTCGATCGAGCGGATCAGCCGCGCCTGGCCGCGCGTCGCGCCTTGCAGCAGCAGCTTCGCGTAGCCGTTGATCGTCGACAGCGGCGCGCGCAGGTCGTGGCTGACGTAGCCGAGCGTCTCGATCTTCTGCTGCATGTGCGTCGTGACCTGCTGGAGCGCGTCGTTGAGCGCGAGCGTGCGTCGTGCGACTTCGTCGCGCAGGCGATCCTGTTCGGTGAGCTGCCAGTGTTCGAGCCGCTTGCGTGCTTCGGTGCGCTGGCGGCCCACGTGATGAATCCACGCGGCCAGCACCAGCAGGTGTGTGGCAAGCCCGACGATCGCGATGACGGGGTTCGGATAGATGTCGGACTTGAGCCAGGACAGCACCGGCGGCAACGCGTCGATGCCGTCGAGCACGCGGATCAGCATGTTGAAGGTGGCGAACGCGATCGCGATCAGCATCACGCGGCCGGTCGGCGTGCGGCGGATGGCGAGCCACAGCGCGAGGCTGATGTTGACGATCCCCAGCGCCGCGTTCAGCCGCAGGCAGAACCACGTGAAGGTCAGCAGGTCGCCGAAAGCGGCGCCGGCCACGCCGACGAACTCGAGTGCGAGGAATGCCATGTAGACCGCGCGCAACGGCAGCCTGGCCTGCTCGCGCCGGGCGACCGTCAGGATGAAGACGATGAAGCAGGCGATCGCGAGGTACACGAAGATGATTTCGCCGCGTGCCGACCACTCGCGCAGCGCGGGCGGCAGCGCCATCGCCGTATAACCGCGGTAGGCCGCTTCGAACAGCGTCGTGCCCAGCGCAAGCCCGGCCAGTACGTAGAACACGCCGCTGCGCGAAAAGAACCCGATCAGCAGCGCGCACCACACGAGCGCGAGCAGCCCGCCGAAGAAACCGAAGTCCCACATCGTCGCGCGCTGTTCCCGCGCATCCCATGCCGCGCGGGTGAATGCCGCCGGCGCGAGCCTCATCTCCTTGCGCGACGTGACGCGGATCAGCACGGGGATGCTTGCGCCGGCGGGCAGCGTGACGTCGAGTGCCGGGTAGCGCGACGGGGGGCCGGCCGTATCGCCGCCGGCGTCGGCGGCCGGGAAGCGGCTGTCGAGCGTCCACCGGCCGTTCCGGCCGACATAGAAGTCGGCATGGTCGACGCGCGCGTCGCGAATCGCCAGCACCAGCGGCCGGGCGGCGCTGTCGCGGTTGGTCAGCGTCGCGCTGACCCACCATGCCGACCGCGAAAACGCGATGTTGAACGAGGGCGCGGTCGTCGTGGCCGCATCGTGCGGACGATCGGCAACGCGCGCGGCGACCTGTGCGGCGGTCATCGTCGTGCTCGTGTCCTCGAACACCGACACGGCTTCCAGTTGCGCGGGGTTCGGCGTCGCTGCCGCGCGGGCCGTCGCGCAGGTGACGGCCAGTGCGATCAGAAGCAGCAGCACCGCGCGCCATCCGGCTGCCCACGCCGCGTCGCGACTACACATCGGGATGATGCCCGCCGGGTGTGGGCGGCGCGTTGACCGCATGGCGCTGGCGCCGCCAGTCGGACGGCGTGACGCCGAAGCGTTCGCGGAACGCCGTCGCGAAATTGCCGGGCGTGGAAAAGCCGATTTCCTCGGCGATGTCGCCGATCCCCATCGACGTCTCCGCGAGGAAATGCATCGCGGCGCGCAGGCGCGTGTCGCGCAGGTACTCGAACACGGTCTGGCCGAGCTGGTCGCGGAACACGCGCGACAGCCGCTTTTCGTGGGTGCCGACCTGCCGGGCGAGATCCTCGAGCGCCGGCGGATGGCGCAGGTCGCGCAGCAGGACCTCGGCCGCCGCGCGCACGAGGGCCGCCTCCGGGTTGTCGGGCATCTCGGGCAGGTGCGCGAACGGCTGGCTGCGCCGCGCGCGCTTCAGGTGGTTGCGGATCCGGGCCAGAACTTCGGTCGGCTCGAACGGCTTGACGATGTAGTCGATCGCGCCGGTTTCGAGCCCCGCGATGCGATCCTCGAGATCGCCCGCGGCCGTGAGGATGATGACCGGGATGGACTGCGTCGACGGCGTCGACGCCAGCAGCCGGCACGCGGCGAAGCCGTCCATGCGCGGCATGCGGACATCCATCAGGATCAGGTCGGGCGCGATCGCCTGGGCGCGGTGATACGCCTGCAGCCCGTCGAACGCGACGCTGATCCGGCACCGTGCGGCACGCAGGATTTCGGTCAGGAGCCGCAGGTCGTTCGGGCGATCGTCGACGACAAGAATATGGGCGTCGGCGAGATCCGGCGTGGAGCGAAGCGACGCCGGGCTGGACGAGCGGGATGACATGGTGGCGGACGCGGTGGAAGGGTGGTCGGTCGGATTGAAAGCTTCGCTTTCAGCGCGATTGTTGCGAAAAATTATATGTCGACAACAGTACCGATTGTGAGGATTCCGTGCGGCCCGTGTGGGCATATCCGGCGGGGCGCCGCGCGATTTCGGCACCGGCGCTCCGCCGAATGGAATCGGAGTGGAAAAACATGCCGAATTGCATTTTAATATCGGTCTTTATTTCCGGATTTTATCGATTGCCGAATCGAATTGGCCCGCAGAATGAATTCGAGCGAGTTGTGTCGAGAGACGATGCGTTTCAGTGGGAAATGGATGCGCTGAATCGACGCCCGCCTGATTAATGTCTTTTTGCGGGATGGTCAAGATTTATCTTGGTGAAAACCGTATTTCGGGCGTGAATGTATGAATGTGAATACCGTCCGCTCGGGAAAAGCTTTTTTCCGCTCGAGAAAAGATGCGTTTGAATGGATGACCGCACACTAGCCCCGGCGCGGTTGGAATCGGTTCTTCGAGGGGAACGGTTTTGCAAGGATTCCTGCCGCTGCCATATTCGGATGACGCGATATCCAATGTGACATCGAATGATGGCAATTCTCAGGATGTGAGAATTCGACGACGGACAAGAAAATTGGCACGAGGGTAATACAAATTTCATAATTTTCCGAACGAGTACGTATAAAAGACAAGCGGAAAGATTGTGAGGTTGGTCAGGGTGTGACGCATCGACCGGAAAAATCGTCAAGAAAATTCGACCGATTAAATCGATGCGGGGGCGTTCGGCAAGTCAGACGCTATTTCCGGAAATCCGGAAAAGCGTTTGACTGCCGGCGGAGAGAGTGAGCGGTTGCGTGCGCAGCCCGGTGGTCTGATCCGTCCGGGCACGATCGCGCAGCGCGTTCTCGAATCAGGCGGGCACGAAAAACATGAATGCGACAGGCATGGCAGGTCAACGCACCGGTTCGAGCGAACCGGGTGCGCATGCTTCATACCCGGGGACCACTCGGCGTCATCCTCCTCCTGAATGAATCGTGACGGGCCGTCCCGGGGTACGGGGCGGCATCCGTCCATCCGGCGTCTGAACGACGCCTTCCCATGAAATTCGAGGTCGCCGCCGGCTCGGCGCGACGGCACGCGCACGCGGATTCGCGATGCGCGGGGTCGCGCGCCGCCGTCTTTCGCGCGACATCGGCTTCGATGAACCGATAACCGGCGAATGCCGCCGCGCCGCGTGCCGATGCACGCGTGCGGCGTGCAGTCGTGCGATCGCCCGCGCGATCGCGATTACCGAGCAGTGTTGTTCGATCGTTTAGTTAGCTATCCAAAGTGAAGCGCGAAGCGTCGCGGCACGGACGAGGAGGCAGACCGGTGCGTCATCGCCTGCCGTCGCGTTTGCTGCCGCGTCATCCAGCACATGAGAACCGAGGGAACACAAGATGAACAAGTCGTTCAAGTCGATCTGGAACGAAGCACTGGGGGCCTGGGTCGCGGCTTCCGAGCTTGACCGTGCGCGCGGCAAGCGTGTCGCGTCGGCGAGCGGCCCGCGCGAGCATGCGGCGAACGAGGGTGCCGCGCGACGCGCGGGCCCGCTTTCGGCGCCGTCGCCGCGACGGCTGGCCGTGCTGATGACGTCCACGTATCTTGCGTTGTTCCATGCGGGGGCGCACGCGCAATTCGCGCCGGACGGCGGTTCCGCGACCGGCGGCGTGACGTCGATCTCGATCGGCGTCGGGTCGAGTGCCGCGCAGCAGAACTCGACCGCGCTGGGCAACCTGTCGACGGCCGCGGGCGTTTCTGCCACGGCGCTGGGTCCGGGCGCGCATGCGATGGCGGACGGTTCGACGGCCGTCGGCATCAACGCGCAGGCGACCGGCGTCAACAGCGCATCGCTCGGCGTGCAGGCGATCGGTTCGGGCGCATATTCGGTGGCGATCGGCAACCTGTCGAGCGCGACCCAGAGCGGTGCGGTGGCGATGGGCAGTGGCGCGGCGGCGACCGGCGTGTCCGCCGTCGGCCTCGGCAACAATGCGCTGGCGTCCGGCCAGTATGCGGCTGCGCTGGGGCTCGGTGCGAGCGCGGTCGGGGCCCAGAGCGTTTCGCTCGGCTATGCGTCGCATGCCACCGACACGGGCGCCGTCGCGCTCGGCAACCAGTCGACCGGTTCCGGCGCGGCGGCCGTGGCCGTCGGCAGCGGTGCGCTGGCGAGCGGCAATTCGGGTATCGCGATGGGCGTCAACAGCGGCGCGAAGGGCGGTTCGTCGATCGCGATCGGCTGGGGCGGCACGGCCGGCGTACCGGGCTCGGGCACGCAGTCGCTTGGCGTCAGTTCGATCGCGCTGGGTTCGAAGACGACGGCCAGTGCCGATCAGGCAATGGCGTATGGCCTGAGCGCAAATGCGTCGGGCGTCAGTTCGATCGCGATGGGTGTGCAGTCGACCGCGACCCAGCAGTTCGCGGTCGCGCTCGGCAATCTCGCGCTCGGCAGCGGCATCTCGGCCACCGCACTGGGGCCCGGTGCGACGGCGTCGGCCACGAATGCGACGGCCATCGGCATCAACAGTGTCGCGGCCGCGGCGTCCACCGTGGCGATCGGCGACAGCAACTCGATCGCGGCCGCGGCAGGCGCGGGGTCGATCGCAGGCGGCAACAGTTCGAAGGTGTTGAGCGGCGTCGGGGCGGTCGCGCTCGGCCTGGGGCAGACGGTCAGCGGCAACGGCGCGGTGGCGATCGGCGACCCGAGCACCGCGATCGGCACCGGCGCGGTCACGATGGGGTCGAACAACACCGCGAACGGCGACGGCGCGGTTGCGATCGGCAATTCGAACGTCGCGCAGGGCACGGGCTCGCTCGCGCTCGGCAATACGTCGACGGCAGCGGCAGCCGGTGCGGTGGCGTTCGGCGCGTCGGCCGTGGCGAACAATGCAAACGACGTCGCGCTCGGCTCCGGGTCGACGACGGCCGCGCCGAATCCGACGGCGAGCGCGGTGATTGGCGGCGTCACCTACAACTTCAACGGCACCAACCCGACCAGCGTCGTCAGCGTCGGTGCGGCGGGCACCGAGCGCCAGATCACCAACGTCGCGGCCGGGCGCATCAATTCGACGAGCACGGACGCGATCAACGGGTCGCAGCTCGATGCGACGAACCAGGCGGTGAATTCGCTGTCGACGTCGACTGCGTCGAGCGTCAGTTCGTTGTCGACGGGGGTGTCGTCGGCCAATAGCGCGATCACGTCGTTGTCCACGTCGACGTCGACCGGCATTAGCTCGTTGTCGACGGGGTTGAGTTCGACCAACAGCTCGGTGACTTCGTTGTCGACGTCCACGTCGACCGGGTTGTCGTCGACCAATAGCGCGATCACGTCGTTGTCCACGTCGACGTCGACCGGCATTAGCTCGTTGTCGACGGGGTTGAGTTCGACCAACAGCTCGGTGACTTCGTTGTCGACGTCCACGTCGACCGGCTTGTCGTCGGCCAACAGCGCGATTTCGTCGCTGTCCACGTCGACGTCGACCGGCATTACCTCGTTGTCCACGGGCTTGAGTTCGACCAACAGCTCGGTGACGTCATTGTCGACCTCCACATCGACCGGCCTGTCGTCGGCCAACAGCGCGATCACGTCGCTGTCCACGTCGACGTCGACCGGCATTAGCTCGTTGTCCACGGGCTTGAGTTCGACCAACAGCACCGTGACGTCATTGTCGACGTCCACGTCGACCGGGTTGTCGTCGGCCAACAGCGCGATTTCTTCACTGTCCACGTCGACTTCGACCGGCCTGAGCTCGACCAACAGCTCGGTGGCTTCGCTGTCGACTTCGACGTCGACGGGCATCAGCTCGTTGTCCACCGGCCTGAGCTCGACGAACAGCACGGTCACGTCGCTGTCGACTTCGACGTCGACGGGCATCAGCTCGTTGTCCACCGGCCTGAGTTCGACGAACAGCGCGGTCACGTCGCTGTCCACGTCGACCTCGACCGGCGTCGCCTCGCTGTCCACCGGCCTGAGCACGACCAACAGCACCGTGACGTCGCTGTCCACCGCGACGTCGACGAGCATCGGCTCGTTGTCCACCGGCCTCAGCTCGACGACCAGCTCGATCTCGTCGCTGTCGACGTCGACCTCGACGACCGTCGGATCGCTGTCCACCGGCCTGTCGAGCACGAACAGCAACCTGACGTCGCTGTCCACCGCGACGTCGACGGGCATCGGTTCGCTGTCGACCGGCCTCAGCTCGATCGCGTCGAACAACACCAACCTCGGCAACAGCACGGCCGGCGCGATCGGCGGCGGGGCCACCTACGACCCGACGACCGGCACGATCTCCGCGCCTTCGTACGTGACGTACAACAGCGACGGTTCGACGACGGTCAACAACAACGTCGGTTCGGCGATCGACAACATCAACGCGCACGGCATCAAGTATTTCCACGCGAACTCCACGGCGCCGGACAGCCAGGCGCTCGGGCTCGACAGCGTCGCGATCGGCCCGAACGCGGTCGCGAAGGTGGACGGCAGCATCGCGCTCGGCGCCGGGTCGGTGTCCGATCGCGCGACGGTGCCGGCGTCGGGGACCATCCGCAACGGCAGCGCGTCGATTCCGTTCAACACGACCGACCAGACGCTGCTGGGCGCGGTATCGGTCGGCGACGCGACGAGCAAGACCTATCGCCAGATCACCAACGTCGCGGACGGCACCGGCCAGCAGGACGCGGTGACCGTGCGGCAGCTGGCCGGCGCGCTGCAGTCGTTCGCGGTCACGACGACGAAGTACTTCCACGCGAACTCGACGGCCGTCGATTCGCTCGCGGTCGGCGCGGAGTCGGTTGCGGTCGGCCCGACGACGGTGGTCAACGGCGACAACGGCGTGGGGATCGGCAACGGTGCGATCGTCGATGCCACCGCGCCGGGCGGCGTCGCGATCGGCCAGGCGGCAAGCGCCGCGCAGGCCGATGCGATGGCGCTCGGCAGCGGCGCGACGGCCACCGGCGCGCAGTCGGTCGCGCAGGGCGCCAACGCGGTCGCGGCGAGCGTCGGCAGCGTCGCGCTCGGCTCGGGCGCGCAAGCCACGGCAACCGATGCGCTCGCATTCGGGGCCGGCGCGTCGGCGACGCTCGCGAACAGCATCGCGCTCGGTTCGGGTTCGCTGACCACCGTCGGTGCGCAGGCGAACTACATCGCGTACGGCCTGAGCAGTCCGCAGTCGTCGGCCGGCGAAGTCAACATCGGCAACCGGCAGATCACCGGCCTCGCGGCCGGCAAGAGCGGCACCGACGCGGTCAACGTGTCGCAGCTCGACTCGGTCGCCAACCAGTTGACGACGCTGATCACCCAGCGCACGTCCAACCTCGGCGGGTCGTACACGACGAACCCGGCCGGCACGAACGTGCCGCCGGGCTCGACGGGGCCGAATTCGTCGGCGGGCGGCTCGGGCGCGGTCGCATCGGGCTCGAACAGCACGGCGGTCGGCAACGGGTCGCTGGCGTCCGGCAACGGATCGACCGCGATCGGCGTCGGCTCGACCGCAACGGGCAACGGGTCGACCGCGATCGGCACGGGCAGCAACGACGGCGGGCGCTCGAACGTCGTCGCGGTCGGCTCGGCGGAGTCGGCCCGCCAGGTCGTCAACGTCGCGGCCGGCACGCAGGGCACCGACGCGGTGAACGTGAACCAGCTGAACGCGGTATCGAACCAGTTCACGCAATCGCTGAACACGGTCAACAACCAGCTCACGCAGATGCAGCAGCAGATCCAGCAGACCGATTCGATGGCGCGCGACGGGATTGCCGCGACGGCCGCGATGGCGTCGATCCCGCACATGGACCGTGACTCGAACTTCGCGATGGGGGTCGGTACGGCGAGCTTCCTCGGCCAGAAGGCGATGGCCGTCGGCATGCAGGCGCGCCTTACGGAGAACCTGAAGGCGACGCTGAACGGCGGTTTCGCCGGCAGTCAGCGCGTGGTCGGCGCGGGTATGTTGTATCAGTGGAAGTGATCCGTGCGCAGCGAACCGTTCCGGCATGCAGCACCGGAACGGTTCGCGCTGAACGAGAACGCATCCGCATGCGGCCGCACTGCCGTGCCGCATGCGCGATATCGAACCGATTTTCGGGAGTGAATCAGTGAAGAAAACTTCTCTTGCCCTGCTCGTGTCCGTGGTCTCCCTGGCCGCCTGCTCGAGCGCGTCCGGGCCGACGTTCAATGCCTACGAACTGCAGCCGAGAAACGGCGTGCGGACGTTTCGCGTCGATTGTCACGGCATCCTGTCGAGCGAAAAGACCTGCATGAAGGTCGCGACGCGCATGTGCGACACGCAGCCGGTTCGGCGGGTCGATTCGGAGGCGCCGTTCCGCGACGGCGCGGATCCGCGGTCGATCGAGTTCCAGTGCGGCGCGGCACCCGCGCCGCTTCCGGCGCCGGTGGCGGCGGAACCGGCCGCCGCGGAAAAGGTCAGCCTGACCGGCGACACGTATTTCGCGACCGACTCCGCAACACTGACGCCCGCCGCGCGCGCTTCGCTCGACGCATTGCTGAACCGTCAGGGGGACCGGCATTTCTCGTTGGTGAAGGTGACCGGCTATACCGACTCGGTCGGCTCGGATGCACACAATCTGGCGCTGTCGATGCGCCGCGCGGAGGCGGTCGGGTCGTATTTGCGCGAGCATGGCGTGAACGCGGATTCCGTGACGGCCACCGGAAAGGGGGACGCCGATCCGGTGGGCTCCAACGAGACCCCGGAAGGGCGGGCGAGCAATCGACGCGTGGAGATCCTGCTGCAGAAGTAGCGGGTGGGGGCCGCGAGCGGACCGGCGAAGGCGGCCGGCTCGCGGCCGCATCGTCGCCATGATGATCAAGGTTGGTCGCGCGCGGCAGCCGATGCCGGCTCCGCTGCCGTCGCGCTCCGCGTCGATCATGGCGAACCGGGACAGCCGGCGCCGGACCGAACGCGGAGCGTATGACCGCCGGGCTTCCCGATCCTGTACCCTGTCCATGTCTTTCGCGCGTTCCGCGGCAGTCGTCGGCATGACGACCGCCGTGCGTTCCATCACGATGTGCGCGGTCAATCGGCGCCGTGCCCCCGGTCGGCAGCAAGTCGATCCGGTTGCAGACCTCCAAGGCAAACATGGAAATCAAGTGGATCGAGGATTTCATCGCCCTCGCTCAATATCAAAGCTTTTCCCGGGCGGCGGAGTTCCGCAACGTCACGCAGTCGGGCTTCAGCCGTCGCATCCAGTCGCTCGAGCAATGGATCGGCGCCGAACTGATCGACCGCAGCAGTTTCCCGCCGGTACTGACGCCGGCAGGGCGGCTGTTTCGCGAGACGGCGGAAGACGTCCTCAGCCGCCTGTTCGACACACGCGCGATCATCCGCACCGAGCAGCGCATCGCGGGCAAGAGCCTGCAGATCGCGGCGGGCCATACGATCGCGCTGAATTTCCTGCCGTCCTGGCTCAAGGCGCTTGCGCCGCATTTCGGCGAGGTGCGGGCACGCGTCGTTCCGACGAATGTCCACGATTCGATCCTGATGCTCGTCAACGGCAACTGCGAGCTGATGTTCGCCTATCACCATCCGGAGCTGCCGCTCCATCTGGACCCGGTCAGGTACGAACACGTGACGGTCGGCCTCGACACGTTGATGCCGGCCTGCCGGCCCAACCGCCGGTCGGCGCCCGCATTTCGCCTTCCCGGAACGAAGCAGCACCCGCTGCCGCTGATCTCCTATACGGACACCAGCTACTTCGGGCGCTGCCTCGCGTTGCTGCTCGATCGCGCCGCGGTTGCGCCGGCGTTGCAGCTGCACTATGAATCCGACATGGCCGAAGTGCTGAAAAAGCTCGTGATGGAAGGCGAAGGCGTGGCGTGGCTGCCGCGGAGTGCGATCGCCGCCGAGCTGGCGGCCGGCGAACTCGTGCCGGCCGGGCCGGCGGCATGGAACCTCGAAATCGAGCTGCGCGTCTATCGCGACGCGTCCAATCGCAGCGAGTTCCTGGAGACGCTCTGGCAGCATCTGCGCGCCGAACCGTCGCGGCGCGGCTAGGGTTTTCCCGCCTTATGCGAGTCTCGCATACCGCCATGATGTACCGGCATCATGGTCTGTTCGGCCGTCCCTACCATTCGTTCCAACGGCAAATGTGACGCGCGGCCCGCGTCGCGCGGCCCGTCGCCTGCCGGCGGTCGGGCCTCACCCAAGGACGGATGGACATGAAAAATCGGCTTACCTTAAGCATCGCAATCGGCATGGTCCTCGGCGTCGCCGCCGGCTATGCGTGTCACACGAGCATCGCGGACCCGGGCACGCTCAAGACGGTCGCAGGGTACTTCTCGATCGTGACGGACATCTTTCTTCGGCTGATCAAGATGATCATTGCGCCGCTGGTGTTCGTGACGCTCGTTTCCGGCCTGGCCGGCATGGACAGCGGCGAAGACGTCGGGCGCATCGGCTTGCGCTCGGTTGCGTGGTTCGTCTGCGCATCGCTGGTTTCGCTGGGCCTCGGCCTCGTCATGGCCAACGCGTTGCAGCCCGGTGCCGGCCTGAACCTGACGGAAGCCGCGGGCGAGGCCAACCTCGGCCTGAATACCGCGGCACTGAACGCCAGGGACGTGATCACGCACGCGTTTCCGACCAGCCTGCTCGACGCGATGGCGCGCAACGACATCCTGCAGATTCTCGTTTTCTCCGTCTTTCTCGGCATCGCGCTGAGCGCGCTGAAGCACGATCCGCGTGTCGGCATCGTCATCCGGTCGATCGACGGCATGGTGCCGGTGATGTTGCGCCTGACGAACTACGTGATGCGCGCGGCGCCGCTCGGTGTCTTCGGTGCGATCGCGTCGTCCGTCGCGCTGCGCGGGCTCGACGTGATCTACACGTACGGCAAGCTGATCGGCGCGTTTTATCTCGGGCTGCTCGTCCTCTGGACGATCCTGATCGGCGCCGGATACCTGTTCCTCGGGCGGCGCGTCGGCGCGTTGCTGAAGGCCGTGCGCGAACCCGCGTTGATCGCGTTTTCGACCGCCAGCAGCGAAGCGGCGTATCCGCGCCTTACCGAGCAGCTCGAGAAGTTCGGTGTCGACAAGAAGGTCGTCGGTTTCACGCTGCCGCTCGGTTATGCATTCAACCTGGACGGCTCGATGATGTATCAGGCGTTTGCGGCCCTCTTCATCGCACAGGCGTTCGGCGTGCACATGCCGCTTTCGCAGCAGGTGTTCATGCTGCTGATCCTGATGTTGAGCAGCAAGGGCATGGCGAGCGTGCCGCGCGGATCGGTGGTCGTCGTCGCGGCCGTCGCGCCGATGTTCCATTTGCCGGCGGCAGGCGTGGCCATGATCCTGGCGATCGACCAGGTGCTCGACATGGGCCGCACGATGACGAACGTGATCGGCAACAGCGTGGCGACGGCCGTGATCGCGAAGTGGGAGGGCGCGCGCGCCGCGCAGCCGGACAGCGCCGCGTTCGATCCGCGGGAGCTGAACGCATGATGCACCGGGACATCGCGGGTACGGGACGGACGTTCGGCGTGGTCGGCGGCCTCGGGCCGCTGGGAAGCGCCGACGTCTTCTTCAAGCTGGTGAGGGCGACGCCCGCGTCGTCCGACGAGGATCACGTCGACCTGATCTTCGAGCAGCACCCGTTCAGGGGTTCGGGTTCGGGCAGCGCGGCGACGACGGCGCGCAAGCTGTACGTATTCGACATGATCCGCGCGTTCGAGAAACGCGGCGTGACGACCGTGGTGCTGCCGTGCTTCCTGAGCCACACCTTCATCGACGAACTGAAGGCCAATACGCGCCTGCCGATCGTGGACATCGTCGAAGCCGTTCGCAGCCACGTACAGCGCACGTATCCCGGCGCCATACGCATCGGCGTGCTGGCTTCGGACTACGTGCGGGCCGACGGGCTGTTCGACCGGTATTTCCCGGCGCCGCAGTTCGAGATCGTCCATCCGCGGCCGCGCGGCGATGTCGATCCCGTCACCGAGGCGATTTACGGGGCGGACGGCATCAAGCGCGGCAATCTTCGCGGCCGGCCGGTCGAGCTGCTGCGCGACGCATGCGAGGATCTGGCGGACCAGGACGCGCAGGTCATCGTTCCGGGGCTGACGGAGATCGCGCTCGTGGCGGACGAAATCGGGCCGCTGCGGATACCGCTGATCGATTCGAATCTCGCGTATGCGCAGTACGCGGTTTCGACCCGATGCGCGGCCCGTGCACCGGTATTCAAGATCGGGGTCGTCGGTGGCGTCGGGCCGGCCGCGACGGTGGACTTCCTGGACAAGATCGTTCGAAACACGCCGGCTTCGCGCGACCAGGAGCACATCAAGCTGCTGGTCGAACAGAATCCGCAGATCCCGGACCGGACGGCGAACCTCGTCGGTGACGGTACCGACCCCACGATTTCGCTGTATGCGACGTGCAGGCGGCTCGAGGACGGGGAGGCGGATCTCATCGCGATTCCATGCAATACCGCGCATGCGTTTGTCGAGCGGGTTCAACCGCACCTCGGCATTCCGATCGTGAACATGCTGACCGTGACGGCCGCCCATTTGCGCGATGCGTATCCGGGGCTGCGCGAGGTCGGCGTGCTGGCAACGTCGGGCACGATCGAAAGCGGCGTGTACGAAAAGGCACTCGAATCGTATGGATTCCGACAGGTCGCGCCGGCGCCGGCACTGCAGGCGCGCGTGATGGAAGCGATCTACGGCGAGCGGGGTGTGAAGGCCGGCTTTACGACCGGCCAGTGCAAAGCGGACATCGGCGCCGCCGTCGACGCGCTGATTGCCGACGGCGTCGACGTGATCGTTCTCGGCTGTACCGAGCTGCCGATCCTGCTGCCGGGCCGCGAATATGTCGCGCCGAACGGTGGGCGTGCGACGCTGGTCGATCCGACCGATGTGCTCGCGCGTCAATGCGTGGCGTATGCGACGGCTGCCGGTGCTTGAGATTGAGCTTGAGCTTGAGATTAGGCGGCCGCGCCGCCTTCGACGCGGCGGCCGGCGGGTGTCGGATGTGCCGCGTGGTTCGGGCGGCGCAGGCGTGGATCAGCCGATGCCGGTCTTGTGCGATTCAACGACGACCGCGCACGTGACGAAGCAGTTTCCCGAGGCCGACAAACCGGGCGCCCGGTAACGGGCGCCACGTCAGTGTCTGAGTACGCAAACAGCGACGATTTCGTATCCGGGGTCGGCATGCAGGTGCGCCGCCATTTCCGCTTCCTCATACGAACGAAACGACGTGGCATCCTCAACCGCCGGTGCCATGCCGATATCGCCATCCTCGGCGGTGCACAGGAACTGCTCGCCGGTCTTCACGACATAGACGGACAACATGATTCCCTCCATCGTTTGCAGGGGGAAATTTCAGTCTAGCAGGCCGGAAAAGGGGCGCGGGCGGTTTGCAGCGCCTGTTTCCGCGAGGCTGTCGCCGGAGGGTTTGCCGCGTCGGATGTCAGCCTGGCATGCGACGGGAGCGGAAAGCCGTGCACAATACCGGCATGCAGACCCCAGATCTCGAACACCTCGTCACCGTCACCATGCCCTTTGGAAAGTACAAGGGCCGACTCATTGCCGACCTGCCCGGGCCTTACCTCAACTGGCTGGCGCGCGAAGGGTTCCCGCGCGGCGAAATCGGCCGGCAGCTTGCGCTGATGCATGAAATCGACCACAACGGCCTGCGCGACTTGCTGGAGCCGTTGCGCAAACGCGGATAGCGTCGCTCGGTGCCGAACGGCTTCGCATGCGGCACCGGCACTGGCCCGCGCGCACCTACTGTGTTGCCGTTGCTGACATAGAATGGAAAGCGTAGTCGACGGCACAAAGGGGTGCCAACATGAGACGCCTTTATTTCCTCGTACCCGATACGCAGATGGCCAAGGCCATCGTCGACGATCTATTGCGCGCACGTATCATCTGGCGCCATATTCACGTCCTCGCCGATCACAGCGTCACACTCGATCAGTTGCCCGAAGCATCGTTGCTGCAAAGCAGCGATGTCGTGCATGCGCTCGAGCGCGGCGTCGCGCTTGGCGGCGCGGCGGGTGCACTGATCGGCCTCGTCGCGCTGGTATTTCCCCCGGCGGAACTCGTGATCGCGGGCGGCGCCGTTGTCGGGTTGACGCTGGCGGGAGCGGGTTTCGGCGCGTGGACCGCCGCGATGATCGGCATCGCCGAGCCGAACGCGCGACTCCAGCGATTTCGCGAGGCCATACAGGAAGGCCAGATCCTGATCATGGCCGATGTGCCGGCATTGCGAGAGCAGGAAATCGAGGAGATGGTCGCCAGGCATTTTCCGACGGCGGACCTGGAAGGCGCCGAGCCCACGACACCGATCTTCCCCTGACGCGCGACAGCAAGCCGGCCTGCCCGATACCCGGGTTCATCGACGCATTTCGTCGAACGCACGGCCGCGCGCGGAGAAGGGCGTTCGCCTGTTGCGCCCGCAACCCTGCTTCCGGATCGCTCGAGTGACGCAGGCCCGACGCGCGTGACGCCCTCGGAACCGAAGCGCCGGCGACGAAGCGTCGGCAAGGAGGTCGTATGGAACTGCACATGCAATCGCACCATTGGGCGCGTCGGACGCCGGACTGGGTCGCCGCCGCCGTGGCCGGTCTCGCAGGCGGTGCGCTGGTGATCGCGCTGGAATTCGTCTGGTCGACACTCGTGCTCGGCTCGAGCCCGTGGCAACCGACGCACAAGATCGCGGCGATGGTGATGGGCCGCAGCGCGCTCGGCCAGATGACGCAATTCAACCTTGAAATCGTCGCAATGGCGCTGCTGCTGCACTATGTGCTCGGCGCGATCATGGGGGTGATGCTCGCGGCGATCATGGCGCCTTTCCGCTTCGATTCGAGCGTGGGCATGGAAGCCGCCATCGGGCTGGCGTTCGGGATCGTTGCGTATGGGTGGAACTTCTACGTCATGACGGCCGTGTTCCCGTGGTTCGTCTCCGAGCGGGGTGCCGGGCCGTTGCTGGCCAACCTGTTGTTCGGCGTGGTTGCGGCCATCACCTACGGCAGGCTGGAGCGAGTGCGCAAGCACAACGTGGACGACTGATACATCGCGTTTCCCGCCGCGCCGAGGCTGACCACCCGGCATTCGCGGGAGACACGGAACCCGGCGTCGGCGGCGCCGGCGAGTGATATGCAGCGAGGCGGCCTATGGCCCTTGCGATTGCCCTGGTCCTGATCATCCTGTTGGCGGTGGGGTTTCACTTTGCCAGTCCGTGGTGGATCACGCCGATCGCATCGAACTGGGTGCGCATGGACGACATGCTGACGATCACGCTCGTCATCACTGGTGCATTCTTCGTCGCCATCAACCTGTTCATCGTCGTCGCACTGGTGCGCTATCGGCACCGCAGCGGGCATCGCGCGGCCTACGAGCCGCACAACCGCCGGCTGGAATGGTGGCTGATCGGCCTGACCGCGATCGGCGTGGCGGCGTTGCTGGCGCCGGGGCTGTTCGTCTACGCGGACTACATCCGGCCGCCGCGCAACGTGCTGCAGATGGAAGTGCTCGGCCAGCAATGGCAATGGCGTTTCCGTTTCGCGGGCCCAGGCGGCAAGCTGGGCACGACGGACGTGCGCTACATCAGCAACGACAACCCGTTCGGCCTGAACCCCGCCGACCCCAACGGCCGTGACAATTACCTGATCGAGACGCCCGAGGTGCACCTGCCGCTCAACCGGCCGGTCCAGGTGCTGACGCGCTCGCGCGACGTGCTGCACGACTTCTACGTTCCGCCGTTTCGGGCGCGGATGAACATGGTGCCGGGCATGGTGACCACCTTCTGGTTCACGCCGACCAGGGCAGGGCGCTACGACATCCTGTGCGCGCAGCTCTGCGGGATCGGGCACTCCGGCATGCGCGGCGTGGTGGTCGTGGAAGACGAAGCCGCGTTCTCGCGCTGGCTGGCGCAGCAGACCACCTTCGCGCAGCAGCAACTCGCCCACGTGCAGGCAACCGCCGCCGCTGCCGGCGGCAGCGCGCACGCACTCGCCGAACTGGGCAAGACGCTCGCGGCGGCCAAGGGCTGCGTCGCCTGCCATACCGTGGACGGCAGCCCGCTCGTGGGCCCGACCTGGAAGGGACTGTACGGCAAGACCGAAACGATGGCCGACGGCAGCACCGCGAAGGTGGACGAAGCCTATCTGCGCGCGTTCATCCGCAATCCGGCGGCGCGGGTCGTGAAGGGGTTCTCGCCGATCATGCCGCACTTCGACCTGAGCGACCAGGAACTGTCCGCACTGGTGGCATATATCGAGGCGCAAGGCGGGCCGCCTCCGGCCGGTACCGCGGCCAGGCAATAGCGGAGCAGAAACCATGACCTACGCGCACGGCGACCACGCCCCGCAGAGCTTCTGGACCCGCTATGTCTGGAGCCAGGACCACAAGGTCATCGCGGTGCAGTACGCGATGACGGCCATCGCGATCGGGCTGGTCGGCCTCGTATTGTCCGACCTGATGCGGCTGCAGCTCGGCTTCCCGGGCAAGTTCGCGTTCATCGACGCGAACCACTACTACCAGTTCGTCACGATGCACGGGATGATCATGGTGATCTACCTGCTGACGGCGCTGTTCCTGGGCGGCTTCGGCAACTACCTGATCCCGCTGATGCTCGGCGCGCGCGACATGGTGTTCCCGTTTCTCAACATGCTGAGCTACTGGGTCTACCTGCTGGCCGTGCTGGTGCTGGTGGCGAGCTTCTTCGTGCCGGGCGGGCCGACCGGCGCGGGCTGGACGCTGTACCCGCCGCAGGCCATCCTGCCGGGCACGCCGGGCGTCGAATGGGGCATCGTGCTGATGCTCGTGTCGCTGGCGATCTTCATCGTCGCGGCGACGATGGGCGGCCTGAATTACGTGACCACCACGCTGCAGGCACGCACGCGCGGCATGACGCTGATGCGCATGCCGCTCACGGTGTGGGGCATCTTCATCGCGACCATCATGGCGCTGCTGGCGTTTCCGGCGCTGTTCGTGTCGGCGGTGATGATGCTGTTCGACAGGACGCTCGGCACCAGCTTCTTCGTGCCGGCCGTGGTGTCGATGGGGCAGACGCTCACGCATACCGGCGGCAGCCCGCTGCTGTTCCAGCACTTGTTCTGGTTCTTCGGGCATCCGGAGGTCTACATCGTCGCGCTGCCGGCCTTCGGCATCGCGTCGGACCTGATCAGCACGCACGCGCGCAAGAGCATCTTCGGCTACCGGATGATGGTGTGGGCCATCGTCGTCATCGGCGCGCTGAGCTTCGTGGTCTGGGCGCACCACATGTTCATCGCCGGCATGAACCCGTATTTCGGTTTCTTCTTCGCCACCACCACGCTCATCATCGCCGTGCCGACCGCCCTCAAGGTCTACAACTGGGTGCTGACGCTGTGGCGCGGCGATATCCACCTGACCGTGCCGATGCTGTTCGCCATCGGCTTCATCAGCACCTTCGTGCTGGGCGGGCTGACCGGGCTCTACCTCGGCAACGTGAGCGTGGACATCCCGCTGTCGAACACGTATTTCGTGGTCGCACACTTCCATATGGTGATGGCCGTGTCGCCGATCCTGGTGGTGTTCGGCGGCCTCTACCACTGGTACCCGAAGGTGACGGGCCGCATGCTCGACGACACGCTCGGGCGCGCGCACTTCTGGATCACCTTCGTCGGCACCTATGCGATCTACTTCCCGATGCACTATCTCGGCATCCTCGGCATGCCGCGGCGGTATTACGCGTACCAGGGCTACAGCTTCATCCCGCATTCGGCGCAGACGCTCAACACGTTCATCACCGTCGTCGCGCTGATCGTCGCGGCCGCGCAGTTGCTGTTCCTCTTCAACCTGGCGTGGAGCCTCGTGCACGGCCGGCGCGCCGACGGCAACCCGTGGCGGGCCACCACGCTGGAATGGCAGACGCCGCAAACGCCGCCCGCGCACGGCAACTGGGGCGCGGCGCTTCCCGTCGTCTACCGCTGGGCATACGAATACAGTCCGCCGGGGCAAGAGGAAGATTTCGTGCCGCAAAACCAGCCGCCCGCGACGGTGCCTGAACCGGCCCACCCGGCGCTTCACCCCGGCGAGGCTCACGAATGACCACGCTGCCGCGCCCCTTCGTTCACGACGCGCGACCCGGCTTGCCGAATGCGGGGCGCACCGGCCTGATCGTCTTCATGGCGGTCGCGACGACGTTGTTCTCGCTGTTGCTGCTCGCCTATGCGATGCGCATGCGCGAGCCCGACTGGCAGCCGATCCCGCATCCGGCGCTGCTGTGGTGGAACACCGGCGCGCTGGCGCTGGCCAGCGTCGCCATGCAGCGAGCCCGGCAACCGGCCTTGCACCGCACCGCGTGGCTCGTGTGCGGCGGCGTGCTGGCGGCCGTGTTCGTGGCCGGGCAACTGACCGCCTGGCACCTGCTGTCGGCTGGCGGGCAGACTGTCGCGGTCAATCCGTCGAACAGCTTCCTCTACCTGCTTACCGGCCTGCACGGATTGCATGTGCTGGGCGGGCTGGCGGCATGGGCGGTGACGATCGCGCAGCTCCGGCGCGCGGACCCGTTCCGGGCCCGGCGGGTCATCGATCTGTGCGCGCTCTACTGGCATTTCCTGCTCGCGGTGTGGCTCGTGCTGCTGGCGGCGATGTGGTGGCTGACCCCCGGGATCGTCGCCGCCGTCTGCGGGCCGTTGTATGGAGCTGCGCCATGACCGCGCCCACGGCCCCCACCGGACCCGCCGCCGGTTCGCCCGCGGCCCCGCCTGCCGATGCGTCATCTGCCGACACCCGGCCCGACGGCTGGCGCGGCATCGTCACGGACTGGTCGGCCGATCGTGAAGCCTTCAAGGTGCCGTGGGGCAAGGCGATGATGTGGATCTTCCTGTTGTCGGACACGTTCGTCTTCAGCAGTTTCCTGATCGGCTACATGACGGTGCGCATGTCGACCACGGCGCCGTGGCCCGATACCGCGAAGGTGTTCGGGCTCAGCGTGGGCGGCGTGGAGGTGCCGTTGCTGCTGATTGCGATCATGACGTTCACGCTGATCAGCAGCAGCGGCACCATGGCGATGGCCGTCAACTTCGGCTACCGGCGCAACGCGAGGCCCGCCGCCGCGCTGCTGCTGGCGACCGCGCTGCTGGGCGCCACCTTCGTGTCGCTGCAGGCGTTCGAATGGAGCAACCTGATCTTCCGGGAAGGCATCCGTCCGTGGGGCAATCCGCTGGGCGCGGCGCAGTTCGGCGCGTGCTTCTTCACGATCACCGGGTTCCACGGCTTTCACGTGACCTGCGGCGTGATCTACCTGCTGCTGATCGCACGCAAGATCCTGCAGCCGGGGTTCACCGAACACGGCAACTTCCAGATCGTCGAGATCGCCGGCCTGTACTGGCACTTCGTCGACCTGGTGTGGGTGTTCATCTTCGCGCTGTTCTACTTGTGGTGAGGCAGGCCATGGACCATACCGATCCCGCCGATCGACCCGACGCCGCGCACGGCCAGCAGCATCCGATCGGCCTCTACCTGAAGATCTGGGGCCTGCTGTTCGTGCTGAGCACGTTGTCGTACCTGGTCGACTATTTCAACGTGCAGGGCCTGTTGCGCTGGGTACTGATCGTCGTGCTGATGATCGCCAAGGCCGGGCTGATCGTGTCGATCTTCATGCACATGATGTGGGAGCGGCTGGCGCTGGTGTACGCGATTCTCGTGCCGCCGCTGTGCCTGCTGGTGCTCATGGTGCTGATGGCGGCCGAGGCGCATCACACGTTCGGGATGCGGGAAATGTTTTTTCGGTGATTCGTTCGCAAGGCGGTTCGCAGCGGATGAACGTGTCGCGGCGCGACGGGCACGGTGACGGGCCGCGGTTGTGCGCCGGGCGGCGTCGCGGCATCGGAGGATGTCGGTCATCCGGCCACGCAAACATCGAGGAGGGCAAGATGAAGTTTTCACGCCGACGTTTTATTGCTGCCACCACCGTTCTGGCATCCGCGCTGGCCGTTGGGCGCCGCGCGGCCGCGGCAGATGCCGCGGCCGGTGCCGGTGCCGGTGCCGTGCAGGAAACGGATGCAAACGCCCAGGCCCTCGGCTACAAGACGGATGCAAGCCGGGTCGACCATGCGAAATTCCCGAAATTTCACGCGGGCGAGGCTTGCGCGAATTGCCAGTTCTTCCAGGGCAAGACCGGTGCGGCGATGGCGCCGTGCGCCATTTTCGGCGGCAAGCAGGTCAATGCGAAAGGCTGGTGTGGCGCTTACGCGAAAAAGGCGTAGCCGGGCAGGGGCGAGCGGGTGGCCGGGATACGTGATGCCCGGCCCCCCATGGCTGATCGGACTCGAGCCACGCACCCGGCGCGACGCGAAATCCGGATGGCAGGCAAGGGTCAGAGATCGCCGCGCACTTCACCGGTTCCGAGCGCGGTCCGCTGCCGGTTGACTTCCGCCCAAAGCGCGTCGCTGTCGTCATTGCGCAACTGGACCATCCAGTCCAGTTGATCGTCGGTCACGTCGAAGTATTCCAGGATTTCCCGGCGAACCCCATCGACGAACTGCGCGAATTCCGGGGTTGCCTGGGCCTGCGCGTGCAACGCGTCGTATTCCGCGTCGTCCGCGCCGCCGCCGTGCTCGTCGATGTAGCGCGAGATCCACTGGTCTATTTCGCGGTCGTAGTCGGCTTCGGCGCGCATCGCTTGCACGGCCGTGTAGAAATCCAGTTGGGCAAACGCGGCGATCGCCGCCGTTGTCGCCTCGTCGAAGGTAGTCGTCATTCCATCTCTCATGTTGGTCAGCGCGCATCATCGCACGGGCTGCACCCGGGCAGGTGCGTTGGATCCGGACGGCGCAACACACGGCATGTGTGCCGAAGTCCGACCCGGGCACCGGCACCATTTTCGGAAGGGGGATGCCTCCGCCGGATAGCTCGTCGGCGGTATGTTACCGGCTCGAAACGACCCGGAGCGGTCAGCCGGTCGACACGGAATCATCGGCTGCTGGAAATCACGTCGCTCATGTATTGATTCAGGTCGCGAAAATCCTGAACGGTCCAGGCATGCGGTGCCAGCTTGACGCCGTTCTCCCGCAAGGTTCTCGGAATCAGGTCCCCGTTCGGGCGAAGTATTACCGATGAAACGATGACGCCTGGATAATCATGGAGCCGCTTCTTGAACGCGGCAGTCGTGAGGTCGGGCGTGGGGGGATTGCTTTTCCCGGCCAATGGCCCGGTGCCCTTGATATCTGCGCCATGGCACATCGCGCATCTCTGTATGAAGAGATTTTTTCCGTTGATGTTTTGCGAGAAGGCGAGTGAAGGCTGAGTCAACACCCACGCTCCCAGCAAAGTGATGAGCCATGCTCTTGCTTTCATTTTCCTTGTCGTATCACGCGGATTGCCCGGCCGGGGAGTATAAACGCGTTATCGCGGAATGGGCCGCGCCTCCAACCGCCATCCCATGCCGCCCTCAGGGCGTCATGGAAAACTGTATGAATGTACAGTATAGTGTCCGTCGAAATCGGGCCGCACAGGTGCAACCCTTGCGGCGCGTGCGCCGCGCCTGCGGGCATCCGCCGCAGCGTTCCGGCACCGGGCACTCTGGTTAACTCATTCAGACGGGCAGGCAAATTGTCATCCAGCAATCTGATCCGCATTCGCGGAGCACGTCAGCACAACCTCAAGAACCTCGATCTCGACCTGCGCACCGGCGAGATGACGGTCGTCACCGGCCCGTCGGGCTCCGGCAAGTCGAGTCTCGTGTTCGACACGCTGTACGCGGAAGGCCAGCGGCGCTACGTCGAGACGTTCAGCGCGTACGCGCGGCAGTTCCTCGACCGGATGGACCGCCCGCAGGTCGAGCGGGTCGACGGCGTGCCGCCCGCGATCGCGATCGACCAGACCAACCCGGTGCGCAGTTCGCGCTCGACCGTCGGCACGATGACCGAGCTGAACGATCACCTGAAGCTGCTGTACGCGCGCGCGGCCGAGCTGTTCGACCGCAAGACCGCGCGGCAGGTGCGGCACGACACGCCGGAGACGATCTACGCGGAGCTCGTCGCGCGCACGCAGGCGGACGATCCGCGCGTCGTCGTCACGTTCCCGGTCGAGCTGCCCGAAACGGCGTCCGATGAAGAAGTCGCGCAGTGGCTGTCCGCGAGCGGTTACACGCGCGTGCAGGCGCAACGCGAGGTCGCGTCGCCCACCGGGCCGCGCAAGGTGCTCGACGTGGTGGCCGACCGCTTCCGTGTGCAGCAGGCCGACAAGGTGCGCGTGGTCGAGGCGATCGAGGCGTCGCTGAAGCGCGGCGGCGGGCGCGTGAACGTGTACGTGCTGGCGCCGGAAGCGGAAAACGCGATCGCCGAGCCGCAGGTGTGGCGCTTCTCCACCGGGCTTCACGATCCCGACAGCGACCTGCGCTACGCGGAGCCGCAGGCGGCGCTGTTCTCGTTCAATTCGGCGTACGGCGCGTGCGAAACCTGCCGCGGCTTCGGCCGCGTGATCGGCGTCGATCTCGGCCTCGTGATCCCCGACGCGCGCAAGACGCTGCGCGGCGGCGCGATCAAGCCGATGCAGACGCCCGCGTGGAAGGAGTGCCAGGACGACCTGATGCGCTACGCGGCGAAAGCCGGCATCCCGCGCGACACGCCGTGGGCCGAGCTGTCCGACGCCGAGCGCGACTGGGTCGTCAACGGTTCGCCCGACTGGAACGGCAAGTGGCAGAGCCAGTGGTACGGCGTGAAGCGCTTCTTCGGCTATCTCGAGTCGAAAGCGTACAAGATGCATATCCGCGTGCTGCTGTCGAAATACCGCAGCTACACGCCGTGCGACGTATGCGGCGGCGCGCGCCTGAAGACGGAATCGCTGCAGTGGCGGCTCGGCTCGAAAGAGAACGCCGACGGCGTGCTCGCGCCGGCCGGCCGTTTCATGCCGCGCGGCGTCGACTGGAGCCGCGCGCAGCTCGAGGCGCTGCCGGGCCTGACCGTGCACGACCTGATGCTGTTGCCGATCGAGCGCATCCGCCGCTTCTTCGACGACATCAGCCTGCCGAGCGCGCTGCTCGACGATGCATTGAAGCTGCTGCTCGCCGAGGTGCGCACACGCCTGAAATACCTGTGCGACGTTGGGCTCGGCTACCTGACGCTCGACCGGCAGAGCCGCACGCTGTCGGGCGGCGAGGTGCAGCGGATCAACCTGACGACGGCGCTCGGCACGTCGCTCACGAAAACCCTGTTCGTGCTCGACGAACCGAGCATCGGGCTGCATCCGCGCGATCTCACGCGGATCGTCGAGGCGATGCAGCGGCTGCGCGACGCGGGCAATACGCTGGTGGTGGTCGAACACGATCCGTCGGTGATGCTCGCGGCCGATCGCCTGATCGACATGGGGCCCGGCCCGGGCGAGCGCGGCGGCACGATCGTCTATGACGGCACGCCGGCCGACATCCGTTCGGCGCACACGCTGACGGGCGAGTATCTCGGCGGCCGCAAGCATGTCGCGCATGCGTCGAACTGGGCGCGCCGGGTGGTCGACGCGAATACGCCGCGCATCGTGCTCGAAGGCGCGAGCGAACACAACCTGCGCGACGTGACGGTCGAGATTCCGCTGCAGCGGCTCGTCTGCGTGACGGGCGTGTCGGGGTCCGGCAAGTCCACGCTGCTGCAGGACGTGCTCTATCCGGCGATGGCGCGGCACCACGGCAAGGCGACCGAGTCGCCGGGCGCGTACCGCAGCCTCACGGGTGCCGACCAGGTGGGCGACGTCGTGTTCGTCGACCAGTCGCCGATCGGCAAGACCACCCGTTCGAACCCGGCGAGCTACGTCGGCGCGTTCGACGAGATCCGCAAGCTGTTCGCGAAGGCGCCGCTCGCGCTGCAACGCGGCTACGGCGCCGGCACGTTCAGCTTCAACTCGGGCGACGGCCGTTGCCCGACCTGCGGCGGCTCGGGCTTCGAGCACATCGAGATGCAGTTCCTGAGCGACGTCTACCTGCGCTGCCCGGACTGCGACGGCAGCCGCTACCGCGCGGAGATTCTCGAAGTGCGCATCGAGCGCGACGGCCGCGCGCTGAGCATCGCCGACGTGCTCGATCTCACCGTCAGCGAAGCGGCCGCGTTTTTCGCGACCGACGCCGAGGTGCTGCGCGTGCTGCAGCCGATCGTCGACGTTGGCCTCGAATATGTGAAGCTCGGCCAGCCGGTGCCGACGCTGTCGGGCGGCGAAGCGCAGCGCCTGAAGCTGGCCGGCTTCCTCGCCGAATCGGCGGCGGCCGTGAACGGCCGCCGGGTCGTCACGGAAGAGGCGCGCATCGCGCGGGCGAAGCTGTTCATGTTCGACGAGCCGACCACCGGGTTGCACTTCGACGACATCGCGAAGCTGATGCAGGCGTTCGGCAAGCTGCTCGCGGCCGGCCATTCGCTGATCGTGATCGAGCACAACCTCGACGTGATCCGCGCGGCCGACTGGCTGATCGATCTCGGCCCGGAAGGCGGCGACGGCGGGGGCCTCGTGCTGTGCGCGGGCACGCCCGACGACATGAAAGCCTGCGCCGAATCGCATACCGGCGTGGCGCTGCTGCAGTACGAACGCGCGATGGACGCAGACATGGCGCTCGCCGACGAAGGCAAGCCGCTGCAGGCCGTGCTGAACGCGGCGCGCGAGCGGCGTGCGATCGAAGGCGAGGACGTCGTGCGCATCGTCAACGCGCGCGAGCACAACCTGAAGGCGCTCGACGTCGACATTCCGCACGGCAAGTTCAACGTGATCACCGGCGTGTCGGGTTCCGGCAAGTCGACGCTCGCGTTCGACATCCTGTTCCACGAAGGCCAGCGCCGTTACCTCGAATCGCTGAACGCGTATGCGCGCTCGATCGTGCAGCCGGCCGGCCGCCCCGAGGTCGACGCGGTGTACGGCATCCCGCCGACCGTCGCGATCGAGCAGCGGCTGTCGCGCGGCGGGCGCAAGAGCACGGTCGCGACCACGTCCGAGGTGTGGCACTTCCTGCGGCTGCTGTACGTGAAGCTCGGCCTGCAGCATTGCATCCACGACGGCACGCCGGTCACGTCGCAATCCGTCGAATCGATCGCCGCGCAGTTGCTGCGCGATCATCGCGGCGAACACGTCGGGCTGCTCGCGCCGCTCGTCGTGAACCGCAAGGGCGTATATACGGATCTCGCGAAGTGGGCGAAGGCGCGCGGCAGCACGCATCTGCGCGTCGACGGCGAGTTCGTGCCGGTCGATCCGTGGCCGAAGCTCGACCGCTTCCGCGAGCATACGATCGAGCTGCCGGTCGCCGATATCGTCGTGTCCCCCGACAACGAAGCCGAACTGCGACGCGTGCTCGACGAGACGCTCGAACTCGGCAAGGGCGTGATGCATCTGCTCGCGCCGCTCGACGGGCTGCACGACGCGATGCAGAACGATCATTCGACCGCGCGGGTCGGCACGGTCAAGGTGCTGTCGGTCAAGCGCGCGTGCCCGGTGTGCGGCACGAGCTACCCGGAGCTGGACCCGCGGATGTTCTCGTACAACAGCAAGCACGGCTGGTGCACGACCTGCGTCGGCACCGGCGTCACGCTCACGCGCGAACAGCGCGCCGCGTATGACGACACGGTGCTCGCCGGGGACGATCGCGGCCGCGAGCAGACGCTGCCGTCGGACGAACAGGAACCGGAAGGCGTCGGCAACGAGCCGTGCCCGGATTGCAACGGCACGCGGCTGAACCCGACCGCGCGGGCGGTGACGTTCGACGCGCATCCGATCGTCGAGGTCGCGCAATGGACGGTGTCGGACACGCGCCGCTGGATCGACGGGCTGGAGCTGACGGGGCGCGACGCGCAGATCGCGCGCGACATCGTCAGCGAGATCGGCAGCCGCCTCGCGTTTCTCGAGGAAGTCGGGCTCGGCTACCTGAGCCTCGATCGCGCGGCGCCGAGCCTGTCGGGCGGCGAAGCGCAGCGCATCCGGCTCGCGGCGCAGCTCGGCAGCAACCTGCAGGGTGTCTGCTACGTGCTCGACGAACCGACGATCGGCCTGCATCCGCGCGACAACCAGATCCTGCTGGATGCGCTGCGCAAGCTCGGCGACAAGGGCAATACGCTCGTCGTCGTCGAACATGACGAGGACACGATCCGCCGCGCCGATCACATCATCGACGTCGGCCCGGGCGCGGGCAAGCGCGGCGGCACGCTGGTCGCCGAGGGCGCGGTCGCCGATCTGGCCGCGCAGCCGGATTCCGTGACGGGCCGCCTGCTCGCGCAGCCGATGACGCACCCGCTGCAGCCACGCCGCAGCGTGAGCCTGCCGGGCAGGAAGGGCGGCGCGGCCGTGCCGGAAGCCTGGCTGACCGTGCACGGCGCGCGGCTGCACAACCTGCGCGACGTCACGGTCGGCATTCCGCTCGCGCGGCTCGTCGCGGTCACGGGCGTGAGCGGCTCGGGCAAGTCGACGCTCGCGCGCGACGTGCTGATGACGAACCTGCTCGACGCGGTCGGCCGCTCGGTGCTGTCGTCGCCGGCCACGCGCCGCGCGCGCAAGGCCGCGCAGCAGGACGCGCCGGCCGCCAACCGCCGTTCGAGCGTGCTCGCGCGCAGTGCGCCGCGGCCTTCGCTGAACGTCACGCATGCATGGCAGGGCTGCGAATCGCTGAGCGGCTGGGAGCAGATCGACCGCGTGCTCGAAGTGGACCAGACGCCGATCGGCAAGACGCCGCGCTCGTGTCCTGCCACCTATATCGGCGTGTGGGACACGATCCGCAAGCTGTTCGCCGATACGCTGGAAGCGCGTGCGCGCGGCTACACGGCGTCGCGTTTCTCGTTCAACACCGGCGACGGGCGTTGCCCCGCATGCGAAGGGCAAGGCGTGCGCACGATCGGGATGAGCTTCCTGCCCGACGTGAAGGTGCCGTGCGACGTGTGCCACGGGCAGCGCTTCAACCCGGAGACGCTCGCCGTCACGTGGCGCGGCCGGAACATTGGCGACGTGCTGACGATGGAGATCGACGAAGCGGTGGAGTTTTTTGCGCCGATCTCGAACATCGCGCATCCGTTGCAGCTGATGAAGGATGTCGGCCTCGGCTACCTGACGCTCGGCCAGCCGTCGCCGACGTTGTCGGGCGGCGAGGCGCAGCGCATCAAGCTCGTCACCGAGCTGACGAAGGTGCGCGACGACATCACACGGCGCGGCCAGAAGGCGCCGCACACGCTGTACGTGCTCGACGAGCCCACGGTCGGCCTGCACATGGCGGACGTCGCGAAGCTGATACGCGTGCTGCACCGGCTCGTCGATGCGGGGCACAGCGTCGTCGTGATCGAGCACGATCTCGACGTGATCGCGGAAGCCGACTGGATCATCGATCTCGGGCCGGAAGGCGGCGTGGGCGGCGGCACGATCGTCGCGGCGGCGCCGCCGGAAGCGCTCGTGCAGGTGCGCGCGAGCCATACGGGGCAGGCGCTCAAGCCGGTGCTCGCGCGAACGGGCACGGGCGAAGGGGAAGCCGAGCGCGAGGGAGAAACGCGGGTCGGGTGAGCGCGACACTTCGTGTTGACGGCACCGGTGCCAGGGGGATTGCCTCCTGGCTAACGAGCTCGGTTGCGTTCTTTCAAGCCGTGGGGTAATGGCTCCGGTGTGGTGCCGTTACCCCGTTTCCGGTACGCGAAGCCTCGCGCTATCGGAGCTTCGTTTTCTGGTGTCGACCGGCGCCATTCCTGCATGCGGCGCCGTCAGGTCTGTCGATCGCTCGCTCGATTGCGTGCCCGTCACTAAAAACATATCCCCCACGCGTTTCTGCGCTGTCGCATCCATTCCGTGATCGGGTCCGGCTGCGCGTCGAACCGTTGCGCCAGAGCGGCCAGCGTCCGCTTGCCTTGGGCGTTGCAAGTGCAGCACTTTTGCATCGAACCCCGTCGGGTGTGACTGTCGGGTTCTCTTCTTCATCATCCAGGTTTCCGGGCCGCATTATCGCGGGCCCATGAATCGCATGTTCCCCTTGTGCGACTGCCCGGGTTTGTACGGCCACGCCTGAATCAATCTCGATTTTCATTATGTGTGCACGCGCTATCTGTTTTGATACGCGCGTCATATCCATAGAAGAAATGACTGCAACGGGTCAGTCGCACGTTCTCCATAATCGACATCCGAGATTGCCTGCCTGTTCGACGCTTTTTCATGAAAGTTTGAATCCGGTCAGCCCGGCCATTCGCGAGGTTGAGTTCGATGTCTCGTTTCCTTTTTTCGATCCCTGATAAAAAACCGATCGCCAAAGAGGTGAACCCGCGCGTTCCGGTCGATGGTGCCGTGCCGGTCGTGCGTCATGCCTGTCGACAGGCGGATCGGGCAGATCCCGGGCCGACCGCGCGCGGCGCGTGTACCACCAGACAGACCCAATGACGAAGGATACGAAAGTGAGCAACGTCCGCATTGATCACATTGCCTTCCTGACACCGGGCAATTACGCCGGTGAAGACGCGGCGGCGGGATTCGAGCAGACGCTCGAACTGTTCAGCGCGGGCGAGGCGCTCGGTTACGACAGCGCGTGGGTGCGGCAACGTCATCTCGAGCGCGCCGTGTCGTCGGCCGCCACGTTTCTCGCGGCGGCGAGCCAGCGCACGACCCGGATCGGATTGGGCGCCGCGGTCATCCAGATGGGATACGAGAATCCGTTGCGGCTGGCCGAGGATCTCGCCACCGTCGACGTGCTCTCGCGCGGGCGGCTCAATGTCGGGCTCAGCGCGGGCGCGCCGAATCACGGCGCGCTGCTGGGCGAGCGGCTGTTCGACACCGATCCGGATCTCGTCGACTTCTCGCATGCGCGTGTGGCACGCCTGCGCCGCAATCTCGCCGGCGACTGGCTCGGCGACGACGACACGTTCGTCGAATCGGCTGCGGGGCGGGTCAGGCCGCGCGTGAGCCCGTTTGCGCCGGGCCTGACGGGGCGACTCTGGTATGGGGGCGGTTCCAGGCGCTCGATCGAATGGGCCGCCAGGAACGGGTTCAACCTGCTGATCGGCAATATAACCACGGGCGAGGGCACCGATAGCCATATCGACGCCCAGTTGCGGCAACTGGATCTGTATCGCGACCATTGGCATGACGCTCACGCACCGCGGATCGCGCTGGGGCGTGTGATCGTCCCGACCGACGGCGCGAGCGCGAAGGAGCGCGAACGCTATCGCGCATTTGCCGACGCGCGCCATGCCCGCACGCTGGCGCCGCAGGGCGAGCGGCGCACGCTGTTCGCGCCGGATCTCGTCGGCAGCTCGGACGAGATCGTGGAGCGGCTGCTGGCCGACCCGGTGGTCGGACAGGTGCGGGAACTGCGCCTCGAATTGCCTTACGACCTGCCGTTCGAGAACTACCGGCAGATCCTCGACGATTTCATCACGCGTATCGCCCCGGCACTCGGGTGGCAGCCGGTTGACCGGCCCGAGCCCGCCGCGGCCTGATGCGATCGACATGACATTCCATCGAATGGCGCACGTGATCGAAGTCGGCGACGGACCGGATGCCGCCGGGCACGCCGCGCCTTCGATCTCGTTGCAACTGGACCGAACATGACCACCGCTTCTCCATCCCGGCTCGCGGCAATCGGCCGCCCGCGCCGCTTCGGCAACAGGCAGACGCATCCGGTTCGCCGCTTCGGCGGCATCGCGATCGCCATTGCGCTGCATCTCGTCCTGATCTGGGCGCTCGTGAACGGTCTCGCGACGCGGGTCGTCCAGATCGTCCAGCAACCGATCGAGGCACGCATCATCGCACCGGTGAAGCCGCCGCCTCCACCGCCGCCACCGAAGCCGGTCGAAAAGGTCGTGTCGAAGCCGAGAGTGACGGCGCCGCCGCCGCCGTTCGTGCCGCCGCCGGAGGTGCACGTGCAGGCCCCGCCGCCCGCCACCATCACGCATCAGGACGTGCCGGCGCCGAGCGCACCGGTGCACGAGGCGCCGCCCGCGCCGGCGCCCGTGCCGGTTGCCAAGCCGGTGAATCGCGAGATCGGTGTGGTCTGCCCGAATTCGGACGAAGTGCGTGCATCGATCGTCTATCCGCCGGAGGCGCAGGACAACAACATCACGGGTGAAGTGACCGTCGAATTCACCGTCGATCCGGACGGCCGCGTCACGAACCTGCGGGTCGCGCAGCCGGCCGACCCGGTGCTCAATCGTGCGGCGCTCAACGCGGTCAAGCGCTTCAACTGTATCGCCCAGGGGCAATCCGTGCGTGTGCGGGTACCGTTTTCCTTCAACCTGAACTGACGCAGGCCACGGCAAGCCGTTCGACCGGGCCGGTTTTTCGAATCGACACATGATGCATACGGAGTCCTTATGAACAAGCGTTTTCGCGCCGCAGTCGCGGCAAGTCTGATGATATCGGCCGGCATCGGCGGCACGCTGATCGCCCCGCAAGCCGTGCTTGCTCAGCAAGCGGCGGCATCCGCGAGCCAGGCAACCTCCGGCGTGGCACGGACCTCGGTGGCACCGGCTGCCTCAAGTGCGGAGGATCATGGGGTGCCGCCGCCCGAACCCGCGACGTCGGCCACCGTCGAGAATCCTTACGGCCTGGGCGCGCTGTGGGCGAACGGAGACTTCGTCGCGCGTTTCGTACTGGGGCTGCTCGTGGTCATGTCGCTCGGCAGCTGGTACGTCATGGTCACCAAGTTCATCGAGCAGGCACGCGCGAACGGCCGCGCGAAGTCGGCCGACGAGCAGGTCTGGAATGCGCCGACGCTGGCCGAGGGTGCCGCCCAGCTCGACGATGCGTCGCCGTTTCGCTTCATCGCCGAGAATGCGATCGAGGCGGGCGAGCACCACGACACCGCGCTGCTCGATTCGGTCGACCGCAACACCTGGATCGAGCTGAACATCGAGCGTTCGATCACCAGCGTGTCGAACCGACTGCAGGATGGCCTGGCGTTTCTCGGCACGGTGGGCTCCACCGCGCCGTTCGTCGGGCTGTTCGGCACCGTGTGGGGCATCTATCACGCGCTGACGGCCATCGGCATCGCGGGCCAGGCGTCGATCGACAAGGTTGCCGGCCCGGTGGGCGAGGCGCTGATCATGACCGCGATCGGCCTGGCGGTCGCCGTGCCGGCCGTGCTCGGCTACAACTTCCTCGTGCGCCGCAACAAGTCCGTGATGGAACGCGTGCGCGATTTCGGCGCGCAACTGCACACGGTGTTGCTCGCGGGCGGCAGGCGCGCGGCGGGCCGCATCGCGACGCCGGCGGCACAGTCGCCGCAGGCGCTGGCGGTTCAGTCGTAAGCGGGGCGCGTCATGGCAATCAGTGTCGGCGGTGACGACAACGACGAGGTGATCTCGGCGATCAATACGACGCCGCTCGTGGACGTGATGCTGGTGTTGCTGATCATCTTCCTGATCACGATCCCGGTGGTGACGCACACGATCCAGGTGCAGTTGCCGGCGGAGCGGGTACAGCCGCTGCAGACGCAGCCGAAAAGCATCGAGATCGCAGTGAACCGGCAGGGCGACCTTTTCTGGGGCACCGAGCATGTGAACCTTCCGACGCTGGTGTCGCGGCTGAAGGAGATTTCGACGCAGGCGCCGCAGCCGGACGTGCACGTGCGCGGCGATCAGGCCACGCCGTATCGGTACATCGGCCGGGTCGTCGCGGCATGCGAGCGGGCCGGGGTCGTCAAGGTCGCCTTCATCACGCAGCCGCCCGCGCGCGGGGGCTAGGGAGTTCGAACGATGGGTATGAACGCAGGCTCCGGAGGGAGCAAGGACGAGCCGGACGTGATGGTGGACATCAACACCACGCCGTTGATCGACGTGATGCTGGTGTTGCTGATCATGTTGATCATCACGATCCCGATCCAGATGCACTCGGTGAAGATGAACCTGCCGGTGGGGACGCCGCCGCCACCGCCGCATCCGCCCCAGGTGGTGCAGATCGACATCGGTGCGGACGGGGCAGTCAACTGGAACGGCGCGGCAGTGAGCGGCGGGGCCGCGCTGGACGCGAAGTTCCGCGCGGTGGCGGCCGAGGCCGACCAGGACGAGATCCGGCTGCGCCCGGACAAGTCCGCACCGTACAAGGCGGTGGCCGAAGTGCTGGCCTCGGCCCAGCGCGAAGGCGCGACGAAGATCGGCCTGATCGGCAACGAGCAGTACATGGAGTGAGCGGCTCGAAAGAACGACGGCGCGGATCGAGTCGTATCCCGCCGGGTCGCACGCGATCGCGCGATCCGCTCGGGTGCCGCTGCCCGCGCAATCGCCGCACTGTCACGTAACTTCGCGCAACCGCGCGTGAATCGCCTTCGCCGGCCGGGTGACGCAAACGTGTTGCCCAGGCCCGGCGCTCCCGCACGAGCAGATCACCTGCCAAGCTGCAAACGGATACGCCGGACGACCGGCCATCCATTCGCATCGAGAAACCGACGCGTTCCTCCTGAGCCGGTCACCCCCATCAGCGGAGACGGCTCGAAGCGGAGCCGGGCCGCCGGGCTGCGATCGTTCCGCCATCGCAATGATGTCGACATCGTCACGATACTTTCCGGCCCATCGGTTCGAACATGCAATGCGCAGCTTGTCGATCGAAATCGATATTTCACAAACGTGCGCATATTCTCTTTAATTATTCAAATCGGGCATCGTCAATATCTGCCGATTTAACCGGCGCCATTTCCATTCGCCACGCAATCGCAACATTTTCTGCGTGATTGCGTAATCGTGCGCAAGGCCGCTAATTGTCGGATGAATTGATAAATGAAAATGCGTATTTGTTATTTAACAAACGATTACACCAGGAGGATGATTCGTCACGCACTGATATCAAAACAAACGAGAAGCGTGACGCGAGAATGAAACGATACTTCGCGGCTCGCTGAAATGAGGGCCTTGAAGTGGTTGATCAGAGAAACGACATTGCGCGCGTGAGGATCCCCCGTTGCCGCTCGCTGGCGTTGGCCGCCTGCTGGATTACCGCCGGCAGCGCCGCGTGGGCACAAGGCACGAAGCCGGAACCGGCGCCTGCCGGCGATACCCGGGACGTCGTCGTCACCGTTCAGGACGTCGTCGTCACGACCGGCACGCGTGAAAGCGCGCGCAAAGTGCGCGATGCCGCCGCCCCGGTGGAAGTGATCAGCGGCGACGCATTGCGGCGCACCGGGCAGGGCAACCTGCGCGACGCACTCGTCCAGCTCTCGCCGTCGATCGCGCGCCAGGCGATGCGCGGCGATGCGGGCAACCTGACCAGCGCGCTGACGCTGCACGGGCTGAGCCCCGATTACGTGCTGGTGCTCGTGAACGGCAAGCGCCGCCATTCGACCGCGAATGTGTCGCTGAACCGCGGGCCGCAGCAAGGATCGACCGGTGTCGACGTCGACCTGATCCCGGTCACGGCGATCGATCATGTCGAGATTCTCCGTGACGGCGCATCCGCGCAATACGGCTCGGATGCGATTGCCGGCGTGATCAACGTCATCCTCAAGTCGAATTACCAGGGTGGCGAGGTGTCGAACACGACCGGCCAGACCTATCAGGGCGACGGCCTCGCGCAAAACAATGCGGCCACCATCGGGCTGAGGCTCGGCGATGCCGGTTATGTCGACCTGAGCGCCGAATACAACCGGCAGAATCATACGGTGCGAACCGGCACCGATCCGCGAACCGGCCGGAACGACAACCTGATTCTCGGGTCGCCTTCCAGCACGCGGGAATCGGTCGCCTTCAACGCGGGTTACCTGCTCGAAGGCGGCGCGAAGCTGTACGGCTTCGGCACGTATGCGCACCGGAGCGGCGGCAGCTACCAGAATTACCGGTTGCCGTCGGTCCTGCCCGCGCTCTATCCGAACGGCTTCACGCCGCAGGAAACGATCAACGAAAACGACTTTTCGCTGACCGCGGGCGTGAAAGGCGACCGGCTGCTCGGCTGGGCATGGGACATCAGTTCGACCTACGGCCGTGACAACATCGGCATCGGCATGGTCAATTCGGCGAACACGAGCCTGTTCGCCGCGACCGGATCGACGCCGACCGGCTTCCGCCTGTCGACCTTCACGAACACGCAGTGGACCAACAACCTGGACCTGTCGCGTGCATTCCACCTGCCGCTGCTGCCCGCGCCGCTCAACGTGTCGGTCGGCGCCGAGCATCGCCACGAAAGCTACACGGTCGGCGCGGGCGATCCCGCGTCGACCTACGGTGCGGGCAGCCAGGCGTTGCCGGGCCTGTCGCCGCTCAGTGCGCTGTCGAAATCGCGCGAGGTGCTCGGCACCTACATCGATCTCGCCACCCGGCTCGCGCCGAACTGGCAGGTGGATCTCGCGGGGCGCTTCGAGCATTACAACGACGTCGGCAGCACGACCAACGGCAAGGTCTCGACGCGCTACGACATCACGCCGCGCATCGCGGTCCGCGGAAGCGTCGGCACCGGCTTTCGCGCGCCGTCGCTCGCGCAGCAGTACTTCACGAACCTGAACATCTCGCCGCTTTCCGCCTACGGGCAACTGGCCCCGAACTCGCAGGCCGCACGCAACCTCGGCGCGACGCCGCTCAAGCCCGAGAAGTCGACCAACTTCGATATCGGGCTCGTGCTCAACCCGCTGCCGAACCTGAACGTGACGATCGACGCGTACCAGATCAACATCCGCGACCGGATCGTGCAGGGCGGCACCTATAGCGGACAGGCCGCGATCGATGCGCTGACGCAGGCCGGCATCACGTTGCCGGCGGGCTTGCCGTCGGTGACGGCGAACTATTTCACGAACGGCGTGAATACGCGCACGCGCGGCCTCGACATCCTGGCCACGTATCACAGCAACTTCGCGAGGTGGGGGAGCGTCGACTGGGATCTCGGCATCAACTTCAACACGACGAGCGTGACGAGCGTGGGCCGCGACACCAACGGCAACACGCTGTTGAACGCGCAGCAGGTCGGCTACATCACGTCGTCGACGCCGAAGAACAAGATCATCGTCGGCGGCACCTGGCACCGTGACAAATGGGCGCTCAGCCTGCATGAAACGCGTTACGGCACGACCTCCGGCGAAGAGAGCTACTGGAGCGGCCCGAACGCATTTTCGACGACACGCTTCGCGCATTTCACGAACGCGGCGCGATACGTCACCGATGTCGAGCTGCGCTACGCGATGACACGCAAGTTCGAAATCGCGGTGGGCGCGAACAACCTGTTCAACGTGTACCCGAGCAAGCTGCCGTCCGAGAACCAGTTCCTGGGCACGCAGTACGACATCGTGTCGTCGCCGATCGGCATCAACGGCGGCTTCTATTACCTGCGCGCCCGCTACCTGCTCTGATGCGCGCGGCTCCCTTACTTCCTTCACTCCTTCATTCCATCACGCCATGAACCGACCGGCAGAGGTTGACCATGCAGTGATCGACGTCGACGAAACGTCGCTGTGCGCCGATCACATTCTCGATTTGTGCAGAGGCAATGCGCTCGCGATACGCATTCGTGCGTTCACGCCGCCGGCGGTCGTCCGGCGAGCGGAGGAGCAGTTGTTCGCCCATCCCGACCGGGGCGCGCTGGGTCACGCAGCCGAATTTACGCGGCTCGGCATCGCGTACGCGGAGGTGCGATCCGAAGAGGTGCGGCAGGCGTATCACCGGCATGCGCGCGCCAACATCGAGCGCGTTCGGACGCTGTTCGGCGAGCTGGCGTCGCCGGTCGACCGGTTCCGCACGCTGCTCGACGATGCGTGGCCCGAAGGGGCACGGCTGCTGAGCGTGGACGGGAGCAAGTGCTTCGTCGGCGTGTGCCGCTACCTGACGCCCGGCGTGGATCTCGAGCCGCACATCGACAACCTGGAATGGACGCTGCCAGCAGGCACCGGATGGGCGCTGCAGTATCAGCTGTCGGCCAACATCTATCTGCAGGTGCCGCCGCAAGGCGGCGAGCTGGAACTCTGGCGCGTCGCACCCGATGCGCGCGAATACGAAGCGCTCAAGGGCGATCGCCACTACGGGATCGGCCGCGAGCAGGTGGGCCCGCCCGACCTGGGGATCAAGCCGGAGGTGGGCGACCTGATCTTCCTGAATCCGCGTTTCATCCACGCGGTTCGCCCTGTCCGGGGCACCGACCGGGTCACGTTGAGTGCCTTCGTCGGCATCAAATCCGTTACCGAACCCTTAGTTTACTGGAGCTGACCATGTACAAGGTTTCATTGCAGGCACAAGGAAAATTTCAGGCACACGAGTACGTCGGCAAGACGGCACTGCTGCTGATCAGCGTCGGCAAGGAATATCACGAAGGCGAAAAGCTGGCGGCGACCGTCGACAAGATCAACGTGGCGGGGTTCGGGCAATGCGTGATCGGCGTGGCCGATACGCTGCAGCGCCACAACTATGCGACCGGCTCCGCGCGCAGCAACTATCAGAAAAGCCGCGACCGCGGCGACGCGTGGCTGCGGGACCACGAGGGAACCCTCGCGAAACTGTCGATGCGGCGCGAGATCCTGCGATGGGATGACCTGCTGCGCCGCGACGACTATTCGCAGTACTACCATCTGATCACGAACGAGTACTACTCGAATCCCGAATACCGTTACGCGATCAACGACACCATCGGCGTGTTCGCGGAGCGGAACGGGCTCGTGCAGGGCACCCGCGAACACGAGGACGCGTTCTATCGCTCGCTCTTCTACATTCTCGAGGAATGCCCGATCATCATGCCGATGTGGGCGCGGGACGGCATCGATTTCATCATCTACCCGAAGCAGATGACCGCCGCGATGAGCAAGACCCGCGAGATTTTCGTGCAGAACGGGAGCGATGCCCGCGCCAACTGGCTGGCGGTCAAGTTCAAGAAAAAGTCGCAGTCGCACGCAGACGAGGAAACCGAGGCACTGGCGCATGACTAATTCATCGAGCAAGGTTCGGAAATACGTCGGGCTGACCGGCATCTGCATCGCGAGCTTCCTGGGATGTATCGATCTCACGGTCGTCAACACGATTCTTCCGGCGATCGGCCGCGACTTTTCGATCCCGATCCAGACGACGCAGTGGATCACGTCCATCTTCATGGTCGCGCTGTCCGCGTTCATGGTGCCGGTTGCGACGCTGGCCGACAACCTGGGCCGCAAGAAGCTGCTGATCGTCGGCCTCGTGATCTTCGGCGCGGCTTCGTTGCTGGCCGGTATCGCGCATCAGTTCTGGCTGCTGGTCGGGTTCCGCTTCCTGCAGGGCATCGGCTGCGCGATCCTGTATACGGTGTCGGGCGCGATCGTCAGCTATACGTTCGACGAGAACGAACAGGGCAAGGCGCTGGGGATCCTGTTCGGCGCCAACGGCGTCGGGCTGGCGCTCGGCCCGATCATCGGCGGCCTGTTCGCCGGCGCGCTCGACTGGCACGACGCGTTCCTGATCAACATTCCGTTCATCGCGATCAGCCTGGCGCTCTGCGCCTGGGCGATACCGGAGTTCAAGGCGCAGGCGCGCAAGCGCATCGACGTGACGGGGTGCCTGCTGCTGGTCGTCGGCCTGACCACGCTCGTCAGCTATCTGTCCGTCGACGGCGGCGGGCTCAATCTCTGGTTGTTGCCGGTGTCGCTCGTCGCGCTGGCGCTGTTCGTCTGGCATGAGTTGCGCACGCGCGACCCGATCGTCGAGTTTCATTTCTTCCGCGAACCGAGGTTCCTGTCCGCGCTGCTCGCGACGTTCTTTCTCGCGTTCTTCTACTGCATCGTGCTGCTCACCCTGCCGATCTTCTTTTCGACCCAGCTTCACAAGAGCGACATCACCATCGGGCTGTATCTGCTGCCGGCGACCATCACGTTCTCCATCGCGTCGTCCTGGATCGGCGGCCGCAGCGAACGGCTCGGCCCGTCGCGGGTGATCGTGACCGGCCTGTCGCTGTTCGTCGTCGCGTCGGTTCTGCTGTCGATCGTCGCGGGGCAGCCTGACGCAGCCTGGTTCGTCGTGCCGCTGCTGCTGTTCGGCATCGGCTGGGGCGCGATACTCGGGCCCTCGACGCTGGTGGCGCTGGGTGCGCTGCCGCGTGAAAAGGCGGCCGTGGCTATGGGTACGTCGTGGACCGTGCACAACGTGGGCGGCGCGAGCGGCATTGCGTTCGCCATCTTCCTGATGCGGCAGGTAGACGATTTCAGGCATGGCTACCAGACGCTGATGCTGGTGCTCGCGGCCATCATCCTCGCCGCCGGCGCGCTGTACCACGTGCTGTCGCGCGAGTCGGTGGCGGTGGCCATCGACTGACCGGCCGCCGGAGTCGCATCGCTCGCGGATCGTCGCGCGAACGGGTTCCCGTCAATAGCAGGCGGATGTCCGGGCGGTTGCCGGGCATCCGTCGTCGTGCCCGACAGGCGCGAGGCCTGGCTCGCGCGGGGCGCGCTCGCGCATGCGTGCTTTCCGGGCAGTGTCGACCTGACGCCGCGGGCGATTCCGATGCGGCGTCCATGCGACCCGGTCAGACGTGAAATCGGGCACGGCGCCCGAAACGTGGCAGGCACCTCGTCGAGCCGGAACGATCTGCATTTCGAAAATGAATTCGGATATCTAAATAGATACCGTATTAAAGAATACGCGCGGCCAGGCCGGCGATTGTGGGCGGGAAAAAAGATGAAGCAAAGCGTGATGAGGGGGATTGCCGCAGCGTGGTTCTGCGCGTCCACGGCGGTACCGGGAGCGTCCGCATGGGCGCAGTCGCAGCCGGCACCCGGCGCGCCGGCGTCGGCAGTGGCCGTGCCCGCGGCGCCGGCGTTGCCGGCATCGGGCGCGCACGACGCGCTGACGGTCAAGCGTTTCGAAGTGACGGGGTCGTTGATCCGCAGCGCGGACAAGGTCGGCTTCAACCAGGTCCAGACGATCACGGCGAAGGACATCGTGAACAGCGGCCATACGACGGTCGCGGACTATCTGCGCAGCGTGACGGCCAATTCATCGAGCAGCTGGGGGGACGGCTCGACCGCGACGGCCAACTTCGCGGTCGGCGGATCGGGGATCGCGTTGCGCGGGCTGAGCGAAAAATACACGCTGGTGCTCATCGATGGCCAGCGCGCCGCCCCGTATGCGTACGCGGCCAACGGCACCGATCAGTTCTTCGACCTGAACACGCTGCCGCTCAACATCATCGACCGGATCGAGATCGTCAAGACGGGCGCGGTATCGCAGTACGGCTCCGATGCCGTCGCCGGTGTCGTGAACATCATCACGAAGAAAAACTATCGGGGCCTGGAGCTGACCGGCAGCTACGGCGGCGCGACGAACGGCGGCGGCGGCGCGGGCACGACCCGGTTCGGCTTGCTGGGCGGCTTCGGCGACATCAATGCGGAGCGCTTCAACGTGACGGCGGCGCTCAGCTACTACAAGAACAACGGCGTGCTCGCTTCCGACCGGAACATGACGGAGAACCAGAATTTCTCGAACTATCCCGGCGGCTTGTCCAACCAGTCGACGTCGTACTGGGCGAGGGCGAACGGCAACGTGCCGCTCGACCCCTGTGCGTATGGCGGCAAGGTCGCACCCGGCAACGCGAATTCCCAATCGTTCGGCGCAGGCGGCACGATCTGCCAGCGCAACACGGCAGGCGCGTCGTCGCTTTCGCCGTGGACCGAGCGCCTGAGCGCGAAGCTGCACGGCGAGTTCAGGATCGACGACGCGATGCAGGCGTTCGCCGATCTTTGGGAGAGCAACAACACGACGGTCGCGAACCGGGGCGTCGGCCGCCTGACGACCAGTACGCAGACCTACGATCCGGCGACGGGCAGCGTAGCGCTGGTATCGAACGTCGTGCCGGCTGGTAATCCCTACAATCCGTTCGGCGTGCCGACGCAGTTGCGCTATGCGTTTCCGGCGTCACAGTCGGTGCATGTCAGTTCGAACTACTGGCGCGCCGCGACGGGCGTGAAGGGAACGTTCGCGGTGCCGTCCGCGGGCGACTGGGACTGGAGCGCGTCGTATGCGCATTCGCAGGACACGGTCTCGCAGAACTATTCGAACCAGATGAGCGCCAGCGCGCTGACGAACATCATCCGGAACGGCACGTTCGATTTCTCCAACCCGTCCGCGACGCCGAACGGACTGAACGGCCTTTACCAGAGCACGTCGAACCAGGCGATCACGAAGCTCGACGTGCTGGATGCGACGCTGTCGAGCCCGAACCTTTTCAGGCTGCCGACGGGCAACGTGGGCCTCGGGCTCGGCGCGCAGTTCATGCACCAGAGCCAGTACATCGGCACGGGAGCGGGCTGGGCGAGCGGCCAGCTGACGTCGCCGTCGATCCAGTCCGTCGACGGCGAGCGCAACGTCGCGGCCGTCTACTATCAGCTCGACATTCCGCTGCTGAAGACGCTGACGTTCAGCCAGTCGGGCCGCTACGATCACTACAGCGATTTCGGCGGCGCGTTTTCGCCGCGGTTCGCGCTGCGTTTTCAGCCGGTGCGGGAGCTCACGTTGTACGGTTCGTACAATCGCGGCTTCCGTGCGCCGACGCTGATCGAGAACACGTCGTCGCGGACGTTCGGCTCGCAAGGCGTGGTCGATGCGCGAGATCCGAACAATCCGGGTTCGTACAACATCGTCGAGGAAATTCGTGCGGGCAATCGCGGCCTGCAGCCCGAGCGCACGAAGAACTATAACGTCGGCTTCCAGTTTTCGCCGACGCGTACCACCGATATCGGTTTCGACTGGTACAAGATTCACATCGACAACGTGATCGGCACGGATGACGTGCAGGTCGTGGTCAATCAGAACGATCCTTCACAGGTGGTTCGCAATGCCAACGGAAGCATCGCCTATGTCACGCTGCCGTATCGCAATCTGTCGTCGCTGGACACCGACGGCTTCGAGGCCACGTTCCGCCAGACGGTCGCGACGAAAATCGGCACCTTCACGTTGTCCGGCGATTGGGCGTACATGTGGCACTTCAAGATGCCGGTTGGCGGCGTGGAAAGGGATTACGCGGGCAACAACGGCGCACTTCACCAGCCGTTCGGCGGCAGTTCGCCGCGCTGGAAAGGGAATACCGACCTGAGCTGGAACCATCACCAGTGGAACGCGACCCTGAGCTGGCTCTATGTCGGCCCTTACGCGCAGGCCATTCTCGCGCCGGGCACGTACCCCGGCATGGCGGATGGCGTTGCGTCGTACAGCCAGTTCAACCTGATGATCGGCTATACGGGATTCAAGCACTGGACGCTGTACGCGGGGATCGACAACCTCTTCAATCGCAAGCCGCCGTTCGATCCGGTATGGATGGCGGGGCCGACCGGCTACGATTCGTCGCTTTATACGTACGTCGGGCGATTTGCGCAGGTGGGGGCGACGTACCGGTTCTGAGGGGCGTTGCGTTTGCCTTTGAACGGCAGCGCGCCGACGGTCACGCGCCGCGCGGCGGCTTGCCGCCGGTCATGCTGCCGAGCCGCTTTCGATCAGCCCGGCGGTGCGACGGATGCGCCGGTGATGCCATGCCGTCGCAGCGCATCCGCGACGAAGCCCGACGCCTTCATCTCCTCGACGAACGCGTTCAGTGCCGCCGCGGCGGCTTCGCCGCGACGCTTCGGCACGCCCATTGCCTGCCGGATCACCATGAACCGCTCGTCGAGCAGGCGCAGGCCGGGCGTTTTCGCCGCATCGGCCTCGAGCTGCTGCTTCACGCCCGCCGCGACTTCCAGCTGCTGGTCGACGAAGGTCTGCACGACGGCTTGCGACGTCGGTGCACGAACGATCTGCGCGGCCTTCAGCTCGCGTGTGAGGAACAGGTCGTACGCGCTGCCCTTGCCGACGGTCACGCGGTTGTGAGGCTGGTCGACGTCCGCGTTCGTGCGGACCGGCGACGCGTCGCGCACGAGATAGAACCCCTCGATCAGCACGTACGGCGCCGTGAACGCGACCGTTTCGCCGCGCAGCGGGTCGACGGCGAAGAAACCGAAATCGGCACGCTCGTCGGTCAGCGCCTGCACCGATTTGGCCGCGGTGTCGAACACCACGAGTTCCAGCTCGGCCGACAGGCGTTCGGCGAACGCGCGTGCGAGGTCGATCGACACGCCGAACGGTTCGCCGGTTTCGGGGTCGCGGTTCGCGAGGATCGGGTTGCCGAGATTGATCGACGCGCGCAGCTTGCCGGTTGGCGTGAACGCGGAGAGGACGGACGGGGCGAGAGGCATGGGTGGCTCGTTGCGGTCGTAGGGGCAGGGTTCCGGGCGTGTCGATGCGAGTCGAAGCACGACAGCGCGCCGGCATCGAGCTTATCACCCGGCTTTCGTGACGGGGCAGCATCGAGCGATTCTACGGCCTCGCGTGGTCTACGCCGATCGCGGCCACGACTCCGAGCGGCATCGGCGAGCCCTGCGCAATCGCGGTATCCAGCCGGTGATCGCGAAGCGCCGGGCCGGACACGGCAGCGGACTCGGCAAGTATCGTTGGATGGTCGAACGCACTCATTCCTGGCTATACAGTTTTCGTCGCCTACGCACTTGCTTCGAGTGACGGGCTGACATTCACGAGGCATTCCTGAAACTCGGTTGCTCGCTTGTCTGTTGGAATATCTTCAGGCGTATCGCGCAGCCTTTTTGAACTGGCCTCCAAGTTGAGAATATTCAATTCAGCTGCCCTGGCAAAGTGGCGCGGAGAAGCGAACCATGTTGGTCGCTCAGTTTCATTAAGTAAATCGAGAATAACGGGCATGCCGGCTGTTGGGCTTCGCAGTCGATTTTGTGCGCAGATAAACAGGGCAAGCATAATCGGATTTCGCGATCAAAGATTGAACAATGACCGGCCGTCTCTGGCCGGCAATGCGCTGTTTCGTGCTCTCGATTATCTATCGCTCGTATCGTGGCCGTTCGATGGAACGGCGTCTTTTGATACGGCAGGATTTCGAGTTGCAGGATGGTTGTACGAGCGGCGGCGTAAAGAAAGCAGCTCAACCCAACGACTTGTGCGAAAGGCCCAAGGCTGCGCTGCGTCACAACTCTCCTATTTGCCTACCCGTCCGAGTCACATATATCGATCACGTGACGAGTCTCGAACTTGACTTCAAAGGCGGTAACCATGTCGCGAGTCCACGATGGGTCGTTATCGAACCGACCAACATACACCCCTCCCACGATTCCTTCTGTAGTTACCGGCATGCGTTCTTTTCGTTTCTCTCCCGATCCGCTGTCCGAATACGAAAGATGAACTTCACGATGTCGCCCGGAACGAGGGACTCGCGTCGCTGACGCTCGGGTAACCAGAAGGTGGCGGGGTGCGCCAAAGCGATCGGCTGGGCATCATCCAGTCCCCACCCGTCCCGAACAATCTCTGCAAGCGACATCGTTTTCTCCGGGTTTTTTCGAGGGCTCTTGGCATGGCCTGCGATTCTTTTCTTCGCAGCGGCTCACAGTTCAGGACAGTGCGGCGTGGCAGGCGCGTTGCGTCCGTACGAGATAGGTGCGCACGACGGCCGGCTCGAGCCCGAGCGAGCGTGCCGCCTGTTCGATGCTGAACCCGCGCACGCGACACAGAAAGTATGCCTCGCGGCAAACGGCCGGAAGGCCATCCAGCGGTTGTGCCAGCGGGGCCAATCGACGACGGCGGTGGGCGTCGGGACGCATCGGCCGGGGCCGGGCAGGACGGGCGATCGAGAATCATTTGCTATTGCTGTCGCAAGTGAGCTATCCGGTTCAGGGAGCCAGACGCAAAGAAGCGCGTCACACGCGTCTTATCCCTTCGTCGGGAAAACGAAAGTCACGATAACGATTCTCAACATTCTTCAAGCCGGCGACGCACTGGCTCCCATGCGTGTGGCGCGTGCCGGAAGCCGTGGCCCTCGCGTGTGCCGTCCCGGACGATCAAACCTAATCGAACGGCCATCTGGATCCGCGCGTGCATGCGATTCAACCGTGCTGGATGAGGCAGGTGAGCGGCACATTGTCCGATCGTAAACCGTCCGTCCTGAAATTCGCGTCCAATGACACCGAGAAGCGCGTGCGGACCGAGGTCGAGGTGATCGTGCATCGATTTACCTGGTTTGACGAACAGTGTTCCGGGGGCACGGCGTTGCATCCCTGTGATGGTCGAAGCACCATGGTGTTTGCAAGCTTGAGAGAAAGAACCGTCGGCGCAAGGAGTCGATGGCTGAATCGAGTCGCGGGCCGGGGGTAGACAACGACTCGCCGAACCTCAGCGATGACCCTTGGCAATAGCTGACGTCACGATACCAAGCGGGGCAAACAGGAAGAAACAAGATCAAATCGGAACCGTGACTTTGTTAACTGATTTGTGAAATTAACTTTGTCGACGAGATTAATATTATCAACCTGCAAAGCAAAGGGTATCGATAATGAATTGCAATGTGAAAAATCGTAAAATCACAATAGAGCGATTGTTTGCAATTATGATGGTGAAGCGTTAGGGTTATGGCGCTGCAGTTCCCAGGCGTTTGTTTATGCAGCTGTATGTGAGTGCGGTGCGACCAATCGTCGTACGGGTGATCATTACGACGCGCCACATCGAGACACGAAAAATTCACTATCCGGTCGTGAGAACGGAGCGATGATGATGCGCCGCGACTAGACACGCGCGAGCAAGCGTTGTCGCACTTTCGAAGAAAAACTCTAAAACGAACCTGAGAGAACAATGGTACTTAGACCATCCGCGCCGGGGGAGTTTAAATATCGCGAGCTTTATAACGCGATCCATCGGGGCTTATTGCAGAACAACCGGCTGTTGCGACTGGACACGCCGCTCGGCCAAAACGCGCTGATCCCGCTGCGCGCGCGTGGTTCGGCGCGGATTGGCCGCGACTACCATTGGACGATCGATGTCGCGTCCCTGCGCGACGATACGGCGCTGCTCTCGCTGATGCATCAGCCAGTGACGCTCTGGTTGCAACAGCCCGGTGCCCCTTTCGCCGACGCGGTCTATCGGACGATCCACGGCTTTGTACACAAAGTCGGCTACCTCGGCGGGGACGGTGGGCTGTCGACGTACCAGCTCGAGTTTTCCTCGGCGTTGGTATTCCTGGGCGGCACCCGCAACGACGAAGGCTGGACCGAACAAAGTGCGCAGGAAATCGTTTCCGAGATCCTGAATCGCTATCCGCAGCTGCATGGCAACTTCCGCTTCGACCTGAATCGCGAACCGGCAGTGCGCTCGTGGTGCCGCCAGAGTGAGACGGATCTGCACTTTTTCCATCGACTGCTCGAAGACGAGGGCTGGTATTGCTACTGGGTCCACGATCCGGTCCGTAACGGCGAGACGCCCAAGACCACACTGGTGATCGTCGACCGGGTTGCCGCGCTGCCGGATCCGAAGGCAGCCGATTTTGTTCGCGATGCCGGGGACGGTGAAGTAGTGAGCGGGTTTGCGCATTGGGCGGCCATGCAGACGATGCAGAGCGTGCGATACGAATCGAGCTCGTTCGACTACAAGCGCCCGACCGCTCGCTTTGAAGTGGCCAGCGCGCTCCAGTCGGTCGGCTACGCGGCCGACGACGGTCGCCATCAGGCGGAGCAGCAATCGATACCGGCTGCACCGATGACGGTTTATGAGCCGACCGCTTACGGTTATCCCGATGAGACCAGTGGCGAAGCGCGTGCACGCAGGCGTGTACAGGGCTGGGATGCGCGAGCGCGCCGATACTTCGGGGTTGGAGGGTTGCGTTGGCTCGATGCGGGATCGCGCTTCGTCCTGAACGACCATCCGCGCCATCCGGAACACGACAGCGATGCCCGGACCTTCCTGGTGGTCGAAGCGCGCTGGTTCATCGAGAACAATGTGCCGATCGGCCAGCCGCTGGCGGAATTTCCGCTGAGTCTGCGCGCGACACTGGATGAACAACAGGCAGCCCACGGTGCACGCTTCTCGACTCCGGGTCATGGCGAGGACGGAACAACCGGCTTTTACGTGATTGAGGTCGAAGCGCAGGACGCGCGCCTGGAGTATCGCAGCCCCTTCGAGCATCCGAAGCCCGCGATGCCGATCGAGCATGCGCTGGTGGTCACGCAGGAAGGATTCGAAGCGTGGTCGAACGAACGCAATCAGGTCCGTGTCCATTTCGCCTGGGACAGGAAGAATCCGCCGGGTGCGTTCAATGCCTCGCCCCTGCTTTCGTCGATGCAGGCGGATACCGGGAGCGGCTACGGTGGGGTGCATGTTCCCCGCGCGGGCGAATGGGTGCTCGTCGGCTACTGGGGAAACGACTGTGACAAGCCCTTCATCTTGGGCCGCGCCAGCGGTGGCACGACACCCGCGCCCTGGCACACCAATGTGCTGCTGTCGGGGTTTCAGTCGCAGGGCTTCGGCAAAACCGGAGCGTATAACGCATTCATCCACGACGACGCCACGAACCAGGGCGGCACGCGACTGATCAGCTACACGGGGCAGAGCTATGCAGCGCTGACCCAGGGTTACCTGATCCAGCAGGACGGCAATACGCGTGGCCGCTATCTGGGGCAAGGGTTCGTGCTGCACGCCGACGAATACGGCGCGGTTCGTGCGAGCAAGGGACTGTCGATCAGCACGCATCGGAAAGCCTACGACGACGAACAGATGAGTGTCGGAGAAGCCCGTACGCAATTGCAGAAAGCCGGGATGCTGGCGGAATCGCTGTCGAGCGCCAGCACGACAGCACAAGCCGAATCGTTGCAAGCCGGTCAGGACGCGCTCAACGCGCTGGCCAAGGACGCGGAGCAGGCGGTGTCGGGCCAAAATTCGGGCGGGGTCACTGCCGGCGGCGGTACCGGCAACGCCAACGGATTCGCGAAACCGGTGATCGTCATCGCGACACCCGCGGACTTTGCCGCTATCGCCGATCGTTCGGCCCACGTGGTGGCCGACAAGGAAGTCAACGTGATCAGTGGCGAGAACACGCATCTGGGAAGCGGGAAGTCACTGATCGTTGCGGCCGCAGAAAAGATCAGCCTGTTCGTTCACAAGGCCGGCATGAAGCTGTTTGCTGCGAAAGGGAAGGTCGAGATCTCGGCCCACACCGACGACGTGCGCGTGAACGCCGGGAAAGAAGTGAACGTGAAAGCCAAGCGCATCGTGCTCGATGCCGACGAGATCTGGATCAAGGCCGGCGGATCGTACACGCAGTGGTCGGCGTCCGGGATCGAGGACGGCACGCAAGCCGGCCGCACGATCAAGTCGGCGTCCTTCAGTCGGCAGGGGCCGAGCTCGGTAGCCCAGCGAATGAACAGTATGCCGACGGCCAGGTTCAACGACCCGTACGTATTGCGTGATCGCATCACCGGCGAGGTGCTGAAAAACCATCCGTACGAGCTGATTCGTGGCGACGGGACAAAGTTGTCCGGGACGACGGACGAGCTGGGGCAGATCACCGAGCAGAAGAGCGAGGATATCGAGAAGCTGGCGGTACGCGCATTACGGCGCCGGCCGAGCGGTGCTGCTGAGTGAATTCGACAACCGACACGCGAAATAGAACAACGACGATGACTGACAACACGAACGATTCCGCCGGCGGTTCGCCGTTCAGCGATAGTGCAGAACAGGATGTCGTGCGGGTGACTAGCCGCACCGACAAGGACGGCGCGTCGGTCGGGCACTTCACGTTGACGCCGGCGAGCGATACGCGGCAAAAGGAGTTGCTGTGCGACGTCCGTCCGATCATGCCGGTGATCTTCCTGCCGGGCGTGATGGGCTCCCCATTGGTCAACAAGGAGACCGGGGACCCGATCTTTTTCCCACCGAACACGGACGGCATGTTGGGTGACTTTGGGGCACTGCCGGCGCTGCTCGGCATGTGGTTCAAGGGCGCATCGACGCGAGAGACGCGATACGACCCGACCAAGGCAGTCGTGACACCGCTCGGACCTGTTCGTGCGGGCAAGGTCCAGAAGGACGATAGCGAAGACCAGTATGTCGACGAAGCCGAGGCACTCCGACGTGGTTGGGGCTCGGTCTACCGGTCGAGCTACCAGCCGATGCTGGCTTGGCTCGAGGAGCAGCTCAACGAGCCCCGATGCATGGGGAAGAACAAAGGCGCGTGGATCGAGACCGATCCTGACGGCAAGGACTGGACGCTCAAGCCCTTGTTGGGCACCGAGCCCGCCGACTATGGTGCGACGGGCGTGGGTGAGCAAGGCCGGGGGCAGGCGATCACCGAAGACTCGGAAGTCTTCAAACGATTCCTGAAGTACCGCTACCGGGTGTATGCGATCGGCTACAACTGGCTGCAGTCGAATGAACAGTCGGCGAAGGACGTGATCGAGGGATTGACGTTCACGGACAAGAAGAGCGGCAAGAAAGCGCGGCTGATGGGGATCAACGAGATCATCGCCGAGAACGACAGCGGCAAGGCGATCATTCTCACCCACTCGATGGGCGGCCTGGTTGCCCGTATGGCAGTCGCGATGCACGGTGCCGAGGGCCTGATGCACGGCGTATTCCACAACGTGCTGCCGGCGACCGGCGCACCGATCGCGGCAAAACGATTTCGCACGGGTGGCGGCAATGAGGGGTTGCTGAACGGGTTCATCAACGGCGCGCTGCTCGGCAGCAACGCGGACGAATTTGTTGCAGTGGCGGCGAACGCGCCTGGTCCCCTGGAACTGCTGCCGATGCCGGACTACCACAACGGAAAGGCGTGGTGGATATTCTCGCAGCTGAACGGTACCCCGGTAATGACGTTGCCCAAGAATGGTGACGCCTATAACGACATCTTTACAAATTCGAAGTGGTATGGCTTGGTTCCGGAGCAATCAACTTCGTTGCTCGACCCGGCCGGGATCATCCAAAAGCGGCTCGACAGCCAGCCTATCAAAACAACCGTGTTCGAGAATTTTTCGAAAACAATGCTCTCTGTTGTGCGAAATCAAGGAAAAATAATAGATAAATATCATGGTAAAACATACATATCATATGGGGACGGTGCGCTGACGTCCAAGGATTCTGGAGTTCAGAGCGACGATAGCAATAAAAACAAGATCGAGAAAGGAAAGAATCTGGACGACCTATTGGCATGGGGAACGGTCATCTGGAAAGGTGATGTGCCGCCTGGCGTGACGGAGGATGAGTTGAAATCCGCCCGTTTCCTGAGCGACTCGCACCGTGGAACGGTACGGGTGCATCTGGATACTCGCAATGTTACCGTCGAGTTCGAAGTGCAAAAAAAGCCGGTGCTGCCGAACGGAAGCAAAGAGCCGGATCCGGAAAAGAACGGCATTGTCCCGGGCGACGGAACTGTTCCGGTTTGGTCTGCTGAAGCGCCAACACATAGCGCAAGTGGCGGCGCAGCGGAAGGGATACAAATGATATTCGACCAAGGGGGCTATGTGCACCAGGAGAGCTACAACCATCCATGGGCACGTTGGGCGCTACTTTATAGTATCGTCCAGATTGCACAAGACGCACCGGAGCCGAAAACTTGAAACGAATTCTCCGTATTGTACTTTTGATTGCAGGCCTGTCGACCTGCGTATTGACATTTGCGAACGAGCTGAGCATGACGAATCCATTACTTCTCAAGCCGCGCCCGTGGTGCATCGGGCGTTTTGTATTTGATCGGCCAGTGGCGAGTGAAATTACAAATCAGCGATATGCGTATTGGGGGAATAAGATTGAGACACAGTACAGCGTTTCTCCTGCTGAATACCGTGTCAAAGTTGATGTAGCGGAAAAGAAATATCGTACGGAAAGACGGTTTGATCCTTCAAATCCAAAAAGTCAATCAGGTCCCGTTTGGCTCGAGAGAGAGATATCGCCAACAAAAAATTCAAGAGTTTTTGCTTATCAAGAAGGTATCGCAAAAGCTGCAAAATTGCCTTTTGGTGTAGATGGATATCTATACGAAAACAACTCCTTGTTTCATGCGACGGGGTCAATTGGTTCCGGTGGTTTGGACAAATTTGAGCCTGTTTATACCGATCTTTTCCGTCGCATCAAAGCGCGCGATAACTGGTCGGTGCCGACGGAATCGGGATTCTGCTTCGACGGTGGCTTCGTTTCAGGGTCGTCGAAGTATACGGAGGAAGTCAGCCAGTCGTTTGCGCTGATGCCGGGACGGCCGGCGTTGCTGGTGATCGAGATGCGGGATGCCGTCGACGTCGACCAGAAAGAGTCGTTGACCAAAACACTGCCTGCATTGCGCGCGAAGATGGACCAGATATCGAGCGGGAGCTACCGGATCTTGCGACAAGGAAAGCGCACAGTGGCCGGTATGGACGCCGAGGAAGTGCTGTTCGCGTTGAAGGAAGGCGAAGTTACATCTTATCGGTTCTACCTGCTTGCGCCGGGCGATCCGAGCACCTTGGCGAAGCCGCATACGGCGATTCAATTGCTGCTCGGCGCGAGCAGCCCGAACTTGTCGCCTGAAGAGGCGACCTCGCCGGTCGACGAGGCGGGCGCGCTGCAAACCTGGGAGACGTTGTTGAACAGTCTGCGCCTGCGGCCGGGCGCGGTCTAAACGGGGCCGCCATGCGACGCTTCGACATCGTGAAAGGCGACACGACGACGGTGGGCGGCTTCGTCCAGGGCGGGGACCATACGGATATGATCGGCGGCCGAGAACAAGCCTACGAGCATGATCCGGTCTGGTGTCCCGTCTGCAAGACGGTCGGAAAGATTTCAACCGATGGCCCGCGGATTTCCACGACCGGACCGGATGGCCGGCAGGCAGCGTTAAGCGACGATCTATGCGTGTGCGCATGCCCGACGCCGCCGAAACTCGTGGCGTCGCAATCGACGTCGTACATCGACGTGTAGAACAGGGAAACGGGATCTCGACGGGGTACGCTGGCCAGCTCGGACAATCTCTCAGGATGGCGACTCGCGTTCCGGCCACCAGGGCTGCGGTTGTCCACGATCGACCAGCAGCGCATCGAGACCCTTGCCTTCGATCCACTTCGGCTTGGGGCCGCAGCCGGACCACGATTTGCCCGACTTCGGGTCGCAATACTTTGCCGGCGCCCTGTGCGTTTTCTTCCGGCTGCCGATGTAGCCCAACGCGCTGAGGATTTCTTGCTGCGTGATTCCCCGTTGCTTTACATGTTCCTGGGGGATCGAAAGCACGCGTTTCTTTTCCGAACGCCGGCCCCACAGCGCTCATCGCTACCAACCTCCGGCCACGGGCCGTCGAGCGTGGCTGGATTCCGACAATATCGACGCGAGACTCACTGCCTGATTGGCTACGGAATCCCGCCGCAGGTCAAGGCTGGAATCGCTTTTTGCGTTGCGCCCGTGGCGGCTTCCGGTTTGCCGTGTCGTGCCGCGTCGCGGGCTTCCGGCCGGGCGCGGCGGGCCTTGGTTCGTCCGGCAACCGCTAGAATTGCGGTTTTAGCCCGGAATACGTCCATGTCTTTTGCCTCGCTCGGCCTGATCGATCCCTTGCTGCGTAACCTGCAGGACCTCAATTACCAGGCTCCTACGCCGGTGCAGGCCAAGGCGATTCCTGCCGTGCTCGTCGGCAAGGACGTGATGGCCGGGGCCCAGACGGGCACCGGCAAGACGGCGGGTTTCGCGCTGCCGCTGTTGCAGCGGCTGGTGCAGCACGGCCCGGCGGTGTCCAGCAACCGCGCGCGTGTCCTGGTGCTGGTGCCCACGCGGGAACTCGCCGAACAGGTGCTGCAAAGCTTCGTCGCGTACGGCAAGGGCCTCGACCTGCGATTCCTGGCCGCGTACGGCGGCGTGAGCATCAACCCGCAGATGATGAAGTTGCGCAAGGGCGTGGATGTGCTCGTGGCCACGCCGGGCCGGCTGCTGGATCTGAATCGCCAGAACGCGGTGCAGTTCGATCAGGTGCAAACGCTGGTGCTGGACGAAGCCGACCGCATGCTGGATCTCGGCTTCGCGCGCGAACTGAACGCCGTTTTTGCCGCGTTGCCCGCCCAGCGCCAGACGCTGCTGTTCTCGGCCACGTTCAGCGACGAGATCCGCGCGATGGCGGCGAGCATTCTGCGCGGCCCGGTCAACATCAGCGTCAGCCCGCCCAACGCCACGGCCAGCAAGATCAAGCAGTGGGTGGTGCCGGTGGACAAGCGCAACAAGCCCGACCTCTTCATGCACCTCGTGGCCGAGAACAAGTGGGAGCATGCGCTGGTGTTCGTCAAGACGCGCAACGGCGTCGATTACCTGGCGGCCATGCTGGACGAAGCGGGTTATGCGGTCGACACCATCCACGGAGACAAGCCGCAACCCGCGCGCTTGCGCGCGCTGGAGCGCTTCAAGACGGGCGAAGTCCAGATGCTGGTCGCCACCGACGTGGCGGCGCGCGGGCTCGATATCGACGATCTGCCGCTGGTGATCAACGTCGATCTGCCGATCGTTGCGCAAGACTATGTGCACCGGATCGGCCGTACCGGGCGCGCGGGCGCCAGCGGCGTCGCGGTGTCCCTGGTGTGTGCCGACGAAGCGCCGCAACTGGCCGCGATCGAAGCGCTGATCCGGCAAACGCTGCGCCGTGAAGAAGAGCCGGGATTCGAGGCCGAACACCGCGTGCCGGAAACCAGCGCGACGGGTCAGATCATCAAGAAACCCAAAAAGCCGAAGAAGCCCAAAGTGCAGCAGGCGGCGCCCGTTGCCAGGCCGGTGGCCGGTAAAAAGCCGCGCCCGCCAGCGCAAGGTGGGGAAAGCAGGCACAAGCCTGCGGCGGCGCACGCAAAGCCGGCCGCCAGCGAACCGGATTACACCATCGGCAGCCCGTTCAGCGTGCAGAAACCGCGCGGCAAACCGGCTGCGGGACCGCGCAAGCCGGCCGGCAAACCCGCCGGCAGCCGTGGCAAGCGGCAGCCTTGACGTGTCGGGACGAGTCACGCCGGTCATTGAACCTGGCGGGCGGTTCGGGGCCCGCCGGCAGCGTCAAGGAGGTCGCATCGACGGGGTGAATCCGGCGTGACGCCAGGCCGTTCGCGTCGGCGATCTGGCAATATGCATCGACGCACTTCAGACACGGGCACCCCATGCACATCGCGATTCTGACCTTTCAGGGCTTCAACGAACTCGATTCCCTCATCGCACTGGGCGTGCTCAATCGCATCAAGAAGCCCGACTGGCGGGTCACGCTTTCATGCCCGGAGCATTTCGTCACATCGATGAACGGGGTGACCGTGCAGGCGCAGTCGACATTGGCCGACGCCTGCACGGCGGATGCCGTCATCGTCGGGAGCGGCATTCGAACCCGGGAAGTCGTCAACGACGCGACGCTGATGGAGCAGTTGAAACTCGATCCCGCCCGGCAACTGATCGGTGCCCAGTGTTCGGGCACGCTGGTTCTGGCCCGGCTCGGCTTCCTCGACAACGTCCCGGCCTGTACGGACCTCACGACCAAACCGTGGGTAGTCGAGGCGGGCGTCGAAGTCCTCAATCAGCCGTTCTTCGCTCGAGATAACGTCGCAACGGCTGGCGGCTGTTTTGCTTCGCAATACCTGGCCGCGTGGATCATCGCGCGCCTCGAGGGCGAGGAAGCCGCGCGCAGCGCGCTTCATTACGTTGCGCCGGTCGGAGAGAAGGATGAGTACGTTTCCCGTGCGCTGACGAACATCACGCCTTATCTGCCGTAATGCGATAAAAAATCGCACTGCGTTCATCGCGGTCATGCGCTGTTCGCGATGGCGGTTTCTCCGGCGCCCTCGGTTCGCAATCGCGTTGCCGGCGGCAGCCGTGATTTCCGTTTTCCCTTGCTTGCGGGTTTCGGATACCACCGAATCGGGAAGCGTGATCGGGGCCCGATCCGCGAGGTTCAATGCACGTCATTTGCGACGATGGACGCCAACGCTCGAGCGCCGTCGTGCTGGGCCGTGTCTTCAGTGGAAAAGATGTGGTGACTGAATGCGATCAGTTTGAAGCCGGACCCCGTGGGACGAGGGACGGTGATACCCCAGTGCCAGCCACCGTCCTGCTGGAACACGTGAAGGGCAGGGGGTGCCTGATTCAGTGCTGATGAAAAAGTCGTCATGGCGTGCTCTCCCGTCATGGGGCGACTGCTGGGCAACGACATCGGATGCGCGAACCCAGTCTACGAGCACTTTTGCTGCAGCGCAATATTCGGATGACGCGAACATGCCGATGTGCGGCGCGCCACAATTTTGAAATACAAATATGCAGCGTCGTCGATGGCTGGCATATTGATGTGACGATTAAGAATGTTCGGAGGCTTCATGGACCGCAGTTCGCTTGTGTGGGCGGGGGTACCGCATAACAGCGATGGCGTCGTGTTTCAGGCTCGGGTCGGCCGCGGGCTTCAGCGCTTTCATGTTTCCCGGTTGATTCTCGAGAAGGCATGCGACCTCGAGCGACTGGCATCCGATGCGCGGCAGCTCGAATGCTTTTACGAGCATCTGGCCCCGATCCTGGCAGTCGCCCGGAAGACGCGCTCGAATGCGAAAGCCGATACGGTTTCGCTGAAGGTTTCCGATTTTGCCCGAACGGGCAGCGTGCGTGCCGGGCAGGATGCCCGGGCCGGGATGCGATGAGTATCGCGGGGGCCTCAGATGTTGTCCGCGCGCCAACGACGCGGTGACACGCCGGTAACGCGCGTAAATGTTCTGGTGAAGTGGCTCTGATCCGCGAAGCCGCAGATATCCGAGATCATGTGCAGCGGCATGGATGACGTGCGCATGTACGTGATTGCGCGCTCGATGCGCTGATTGATCAGCCAGCGATGGGGCGGCAACCCGGTCGTCTGATGAAAGGCTTTGACAAAATAGCCGCGAGACAGGCCGCACGCTTTGGCGACATCGGCAATCGTGACGTTCCCGGTCAGGTGTTCGAGGAGAAACCCTTTCGCCATTCGCTCCTGCCACGCCGTGAGCTTGCCCGTCGACTTCTCCCGCCGCTCGCTGACGCCGCCGTACTGGCGCGCGACATGTGCCTGAAAGGCGAGTGCGACGTGGTCGACGAAGAGCCTGGACGCATGCCCGGGCTGCGCCAAAGCGGGGAGCAGGGCCTGGCCCAGGCGATGAATGATCGGGTCCACCTTGCTCAAATGCGGTGGCAGGTAAAGCTGTGGCCGCTGCCTGCCGCCGATTTCATCGACTGTCTCCTCCAGCGTCCGGCGGGGGAGGTGAAAATGGATGCAGTCGAACGTTCCCTTCAGGTCGGAAACCCATCTGCGATCGAGGTCATGGATCGTGACGGTTCCTGCTTGATAGGGGACGAAACGAGCGACACGTCCGTCGAGCCACAGTTCCTGTTCGCCGAACGCGCGTAATTGCAACACGACGAGATCGGCGTCTTCCAGTTCGTATGGCGCGGTTCGGCCAATATCCCTGCGAGATGTCTTGAGCCGACTGATGCTGACCTGTGCGTGCGGCAACGTCTGCGTGACGACGCTTTGCCTGAGGTCGGCCGGCATGAAATCCGATGATGCGTTGTCCGACTGTGCGGCAGTCATAAGTCCGCGGGAACGTGAAGAATGGGGCGGCGAAGTATATCAAAGCAATATTTGGCTGGTGTGCGTCGTGTGTCGCCGATGCAGTGGCAGAGCGCGAATACGGCGTGACGCGGGCCTCACTCCTGTCCCGGTCCGTCCCGGCCGGGTCGACGTCGTCGATTGGACATACGGACAAGCGATCGGCGCGTAAAGGACGTTTTTCCCTCGTTTCAGGCGGCATGTCGTTATTTGAGGGTTCCGGGTAAAATGCGACTTTCCGGGTTTTCAGTTAACGACTTCGTCATGCATCGAATCGGATTCTTCGTTTGCCGTGGCTACGATGTGCTCGATCTGGGTGGGCCGCTGTCGGCCTTCAATCAGGTGGCCACCGCGGCGGGCCACACGCCCTATGATCTCCAGGTCATCTCGCAGTCCGGCGGCCCGGTTCCCGGCAATACGGGCGTTTCGATCGAAACGCGGCCGATCGGACGGCGTACGTTCGACACCGTCATTTTCGTGGGCGGGGAGATCGAGCCGATGCGGGCTCCGGAAAACATCGCCGCTGCCAGGAAACTCGGCGCCCGCGCCTCGCGGGTGGCAAGCGTGTGTACGGGGGCGTTTCTGCTGGCGGAAACCGGCTTGCTGGACGGCGTGAGAGCCACGACGCACTGGCTGTACGCGGCTCAGTTGCAGTCGCGCTTCCCGCGCACCCGGGTCGAAGGCGACAGTATCTATATCGAGGAGGGCCGCATCTGGACGTCGGCGGGCATCGCCTCCGGAATCGACCTGGCGCTCGGCATGATTGAACGGGATATGGGTGCGGAGATTGCGCGTGCCGTCTCCCGGTATCTGGTCGTTCCGTATCGTCGACCGGGCGGCCAGTCCCAGTTCTCGGCAATGTCGCAGATGGAGCCGGAATCGGACCGGATCCGCATCGCGCTAAATTTTGCCCGGGAGCACCTGGCTGAAGCGTTGCCCGTCGAACGGCTCGCCGATGCCGCACGATTGAGTGTGCGGCAGTTCGGACGCGCATTTCGCCGGGAAACCGGTGAAACACCTGCCAAGGCGGTCGAGCGCCTGCGAGTCGAAGCGGCGCGGCTGCGCCTGCAGAGCGGTAGCGAACCGATCGAACAGATTGCGCTGGCGGTAGGGTTCACCGATCCGGAGCGGATGCGCAGGGCCTTCATCAAACTGCATGGGCACCCGCCGCAAGCGATTCGACGCGAGAGCCGATCGAACGGCGTGCGCTGATCGGCTGCCGGCCGATCAGCGCACTGCCCATGAATGTCCGTCTGACGGATCAGTCGTGCTTCGTGCAGGTCATGATCCGTTTCGCCGGATGCTCATTGGTCGTTCGTCGGTAGCGGACCGTAATCGTTCCACATGTCGCGATGCAGTTTCCACGCGCCGCCTTGCTTCAGAAAGACGAGCGTCTGCTTGCCGCGGTATTTGAGCTTTCCGTCGTGGTCATGGATCTCCGTATCCGAAACCTCGGTCACGACCCGGTCGTTGCCGTAGAACTCGTAGTTGCTGAACGATACGGTGACAGGCTTCGATCCGGCATACCCTTTGGTGAGGTATTCGGTGATCGCGCGGCTCCCCGTTACCTTGTCGCCGCCGGGCGGCAAGAGGGTGCCGTCGCGGGTATAGAGGCGACCGATTGCTTCGTAGTCGCCTCGCGCGAAGGCATCCGCCCATCGTGCATTCTCGGCTTTGATGGCCGCTTCGGGTGGATGTTGCGAACCACCGGCAGATGCCGGCGTCGCAAACGCGAAAAAGGTGACGCAGGCTGCTGCAAGTGCGGTAGCGAAAGTACGATTCTGTTGCATCGGGTGATTTCCGGTCATAGCTAGAATTGAGAGGACTGCGAAAATTTAAAGGGCGGGCGGGCAATGTCGGAGCCGGTGATCATCGAGGCCTGCAGACGGCCCGCGCGCATTGCCGGCCCATGTTTCACCGAACGCCTGGAATGCGCGCGAGCCCCCTGGAGGCGCCGGGCAATTCCTTGTCGACCATCGCGACGACTTCCGGCCGCGCGTCCCGCGGATGGCCGGAGTGGAACGGCGGCGCGGGATCGTATTCGATCACGAGTTGCGTGAATTCGGCCGCCTGTCGGCCGCGCAGCTTCTCCGCCACGCGAAGCGCGAAGTCGATGCCCGCCGTCACGCCGCCGCCGCTCATGAACCGGCCGTTGTCGTCTTCCACGAAGCGGTCGGGAACGGGAATCGCGCCATATTCGGCCAGCTTGTTGACGAAGGCCCAATGGCACGCGCTTCGCTTGCCCTTGAGCACACCCGTTGCGGCGAGCACGAGCGATCCGTTGCAGACCGACGTAACGTGCCTGGCGCTTTCCGCCAGGCGCCGGATCTGCGCCTGATACGCGGGTTGCATCGGCGCCGTCAAATCGGACCCGCCGGGGACCAGGAGCACGTCCGTCTTGTCGATGTCGGCCAGCCGCTCGGTCTTGCCGTACACGACGCCGAATTCGAGCGTCACGTTGCCGCCATCGAGGCTCGCGTAGCGGACGTTCGTATTCGGCAGCCGATGGAAGATCTCGCTGGGGCCGGCGAAGTCGAGCAGCGTCCCGCCGTCGTAGTTGACGATCAGGATGTTGAGCGGTTCATTCGGCGCAAGTTCGCCCTTGCTGCCGGCCTGCGCAAGAGCAGGGGTGGTGTGCGCGAGCAACGCGCTGCCGCCCAGGATGGCGCCGAGGGTGGCGGCGCCCCCCAGCTTGAGGGCATCGCGGCGCGAACGGCCCGCTTTCGTGAGCGGTGTTCCGGAAGCATTGTTTTCGCTACGGTCGGTCAAGATCGTTTCTCCTTGCACTTCGGCCCCTCTGCGAGCGCAACCAGATTGGGCCGGATTGAATGGCCGCCGCGACGAACGGCGTGGCGGACGTGAGATCGGGATGGGGATGAGCCCGGATGATTTGCAGGGCTCAGGCATCGCGCGCCGCAGGCTTAAAGCTGCGAAGCGCCGCCATCGACGACCAGTTCGGTGCCGACGACATACGACGATTCGTCGCTGGCGAGATAGAGCGCTGCGTACGCGATGTCCATCGCGTGGCCCATGCGCCCCACCGGAATGGTTTCGGCGAATTCGGCCTTGCGCTCGCGAACCCATTCGTCGGGCATGCCCCATTTGGTGAGCAGCGGAGTGTCGATCACACCGGGCGCGATCGCGTTGAAGCGGATCTTGCGGTCGAGAAACTCGTAGGACCAGCTGCGGGCGAGCGATCGTACGGCGGCTTTCGCTGCCGCGGTCAACGAGATGCCATGCTTGCCGGTCTGCGCGACGAACGATGTATTGAGAATGAACGAGGCGCCTGGCCGCAGGTCCGGCAGCACCGCCTGAAGCGTGAACACCACGCCCTTGACGTTGATGTCCATGATCTCGCCATAGAGCGCGTCGTCGATGTCGTTGACCGCGGACGGGAACGCCCAGCCCGCGTTCGCGAACACGACGTCCAGGCCGCCGAACGTCTCCTTGACCTCGGCGGCGATCGCCCGCATGTCGTCGAGCGAACGGACGTCGCCCTTGAGAACGAGCGCATGCTCGCCAAGCTCGGCCTTCACGCGCTCGAACACCGTGTCATCGCGGCCCGTCACCGCTACGCGGGCACCTTCCGCAATGAACAGCTTCGCGGTTGCGAGGCCGATGCCGCTGGTACCACCGGTGATCAACACTGACTTGTCTTTAAGCCTCATCTTCTGCTCCATTTTTACGTCGTGACTGATCAGGCCGAAGGCTTCAAACGCAATTGCGTCTGTGTGCCTTTTCCGGCTCGATCTTCCACGTGCAGTATGGAACGCGAGGCGTATGGCGCAAAGGTCGTATAACCCTCAAAAAGCGCCACTCGGTTCAAGCGGGTGAACAACGCGGCTCGGCGTCTGGCGGGGGGCATTGCCCGTTCGCACGCTTCATGTGGGGTCTCGCTGGCGGCGAGTGGCGTGTGGCGTGTGGCGCAGGCGTGCGCGAAGGTCGGACGCGCAGTGGTCGCGATGCGGATGTCCGAGCGATCGCGGCGAGCGGCCGGTATCTGGAGGCCGTCTGCTTCATTCCTCGCGCTCATAGCGCAAACGGTATCCCCCATTCATTCGCTCGATGCGTGCGAACCCGCGTTCCCCCAGATGCATGCCGGCGATCAACAGCCCTTCCGAACTGACCTGGTCCAGAAGCCGTGACCGCGTAGCAGCGGCCAACGACGCATCGTGATCGAAGGCAATCGACACCTCCGGTCGCTGAATCTGGATATGCGGGAAATGCACCACGTCTCCCCACACAAGAAGCCCCTGATCGCGGGATTCAAGCAGATATCCGGTGTGTCCGTCGGTGTGCCCCGGTATCGGCAGTGCGTCGATGCCGGGGAGCACTTGCCCGTTGTCGAAAAGACGAAGCCGGTCGCCATAAGCATCGAACACCCGACGCGCCACCGCGAAATTTCCGCGTGCCCGTTCGCTGGCGCGACTCAGATTCCCGTCGTCCTGCCAGAACCCGACCTCGCGTCGATGCACGACCAGTTCCGCATTCGGGAACGCGATCTCTCCTGCACCGTTCACGAGCCCCCCGACATGGTCGGGATGCGCGTGGGTCAGCAGGATGGTGTCGATCGCGGCGGGCTCGATACCGGCAAGCGCGAGGTTCGTCCCGAGTTGGCCGCCCCATTGCCTGAACCCGCCCGCCCCGGCATCGATGAGCACGGTGCGGCCCGCGCCGCGTACGACGTAGCAATTGATGTGCACGGCTTCTGGCGCCTTCTGCCCGGCATCGCGTTGCATGTTCGACGCGTCTGCAGGGTCGATATTCGACAGAAAGTCGAGACTCGCGGTGAGGTAGCCATCGCTGATGGCGGTAATCGTGAAATCCCCGACTTGCTGGCCGGGAAAGGTAAGCGTGGCCATCGTGCTTCTCCGGATCGGCGAATGGTGGGTTAGTTGCGGGCGTGAATGTTCGACGCGGTGTAAGCAAAACACCGAATGCGCGCGGTGAGGCCGGTGCGCTGGACGATCGCACGATCCAGCGCTTCCATGAACCGGTCCATGACCGCCGACGTGCGGGGCGTGCCGGCGCGATACCGAATGTCCGCGTAGACAGGATGTCCGTGCCCGTGCAGCACCGCCTGAAAAATGACGTGGACGTTCTTGAGCTCGGCGCCGAGCACATGCGTACAGAGCTCGACACAGTCGCGCGACAGCTCGGCAAGATTTTCGTCAGCGGGCATCCGCTGTGCATCGATCGAGAAAGTGACGTTCGGCATCGTGGGCTCACTCCCGGGCAGTCGAAGGGGCACGTGCGCTCGTCAGTTGCTCCGTCATCGGCGCGTAAAGGTGAATGCCTTCCGCGCGCTCCTCGACAAGCGGCACGCTGTCGCGCGGCACGACGGCGAGCCAGCGTCGTGCCGGAAACTGCTCCAGCGCGACGGCTTGCATGGCCAGCGGGCGGAGGCCCAACCGGATCAGCGGATCAGGGCCGCCGGCGCACAGCGCGAGGCGTTCGCCTTCTTCCACCGCCGGGGCCAATCCGATGTCGGAATAGAGATTGCGATGCCAGTCGGTGATGTGTTGCTGCCATTTCGCAAAATTGCCGCCGCCTTTCCGGCGATATTCGTCGCCGGTCAGCACATCGAGACCGTCGATCGTGTGAATCGCCAGATAGACAGGGCAACCGCTGCCGATCGCCTTGAACCGCTGCGACGTGTGAAATCCCGTCACCGAGATCAGGGCAGGCAGCTTTTCAAGGCTGTAGAAGTCGTTCCATTCGGCTTCGCTGTCGACGTCGGCGAAGCTGCATTCCACGGTGTAGATCATCGGATCGTCCTTTGAGCAAGGTGCACGTCCCACGGCGGGCGCTGGATGGTCAGTGCGGTAACGTAATGCTAAGCTCGCATTTGCACCCCATAAAACGAAATAAAGTCAGCCTTCAGTGATATTTGCTCAAGCTGACGTCGAACCCACCCTGACCCGCGAGCCACGCATGCCCCGCAAGATCCCGAGCAATTCCGCGCTGCAGGCATTCGAAGCCGCGGCCCGACACGGCAGCTTTGCCCGAGCCGCCGATGAACTCTCCCGAACCGAGGGCGCCGTCAGCCGTCAGATCGGCCGGCTGGAGGCGTTCCTGGGTGTCACGCTGTTCGAGCGGATCGGCAACCGGGTACGGCTGGCACCGAACGGTGCGCGGTACGCGGTGCAGGTTCGCGAGATTCTGGATCGGCTGGAACGGGACAGCCTGTACCTGATGGGGCAGCCCGTCGAAGGCGCGAGCATCGATATCGCCGCCATTCCGACCTTCGCCACGCGCTGGCTGATCCCCCGGCTGAAACACTTTCAGGACCGGCATCCGAACGTCACGGTCCATATCGCCGAGCGCATGGAACCGTTCCTGCTGGCCGGGAGCGGTTTCGATGCCGCCATCCATTTCGAGCATCCGGCATGGGCTGGAATGCATCTGCATCCGCTGCTGGAGGAAGTGCTGGTGCCCGTGTGCAGTCCGGCGTTGCTGGCGGACGCCGGGGCGAACCCGTCGCTGGATGCATTGCCACGCCTTCACCGGCGGCAGAACCCGGACGCGTGGCAGGCCTATGCGCAGGAGTCCGGCATCGTGCTGGGCAATTCGGCGGTTGGCGCGCGCTACGATCTTCATTCGATGCTGATCGAAGCGGCGCTCGCGGGCCTGGGTGTCGCGCTGGTGCCGCGTCTTTACGTCGACGCGGAGCTCGAGCAGGGGCGGCTGGTCGCACCCTGGCCGGCGGGCAGGTCCGTCACGAAAAACTTCTGCCTCGTCCTGCCCGAACCGATCGAACTGGCCCAGGGGCCGTTGCAGGCGTTCGCGACGTGGATGCTGAATGACGCCCCGGGCCTGGCACCGCACGGTAGCGCCCGACGCACGCCGCGAGTCAGACGTCAGCGCAGCGCTTCCTCCCCACGTTGATTCGTCGCACGCAGGCCGCGATCAGGTACGCCGCGCTCGGCGAGACACCGCCTGCCGAATGCTCCTGTCAGTCGGGCGTATGCGCCCAACCGACAGGCCTGCAAAGCCCCAAGACCAACAGTGCTGCCGGCACTGAAAACCGGTTCCACCCGCGCCACGCGGGTTCTTCCACATGATCGTTTGGTTTCCTTCGCATCCTTGATGACCATTGCTCCATGACGGCAACGCGATAAGGCACGTCCGGCGGGTCGAGGTGCCGGTGCGGTTGTGGCATCCGGCGTTGCGGTCTCCTGTGGCCGGAAACGTGTGATCCGCGTGTTGCTAGTCGGTGCAAAGCCGAAACGGCCGGGATCACAAGACGTCGAGGAAGATCGATGGATCTAGTGGTCGATACACTCGTTGTCAACTGACTGGAGGGCCCTGTCTAACAACCTGCACAGCGTTATTGAACGTGATTCACTTCGCGTGCTGGTGCGAAAACGTTCGTTTGTGTTCGTTTTTATTCGTTTTCCGGTATAGGAGTCCCGTCGCGCCGAGCCGTCGAGTGGGGTACGGCCGACATCCTGCGCGCAGGCGACGCTTCAGTGCCGGAAGCGTCGCTGCATCAGCGATTTCCGCATCCTCATCCTCGAGCAACTGACATGTACGTAAAAAATGGAGAGCAAGATGAGCAGATCGATACGAGCGAAGGTAGTGGCGACCGTGGTGGCGATCGCCATGAACGCGGCTCCGGCCGCGAGTGTTGGAACCGTTCTGTCGCTGGCCGGCACACGGGCCGCTTCCGCCGCGACGACCGCCGTTGACGACTACGCGGCGACCCGGTACCCGATCATTCTCGTGCACGGGCTGACCGGCACCGACAAGTACGGTGGCGTCGTCGAGTACTGGTATCGCATTCCGGAGGACCTGCGGGCGCACGGCGCGGCGGTATACGTTGCCAATCTGTCCGGCTTCCAGAGCGACGATGGCCCGAACGGGCGTGGCGAGCAATTGCTTGCATTCGTGAAGCAGGTGCTCGCGGCGACGGGGGCGCAGAAGGTGAATCTGATCGGCCATAGCCAGGGCGGCCTGACATCGCGTTATGTTGCGTCCGTTGCGCCGGAACTGGTCGCGTCGGTAACGACGATCAGTACCCCGCACTGGGGCTCGCAATTCGCCGACTTCGTCCAGCAACTGTTGCAGACGGACCCGACCGGCCTGTCGTCGACCGTGCTCGGCGCATTCGCGAATGCGCTCGGCACGTTGACGAGCAGCAACTTCAATACGAACCAGAATGCGATTCAGGCGTTGTCGGTGCTGACGACGGCAAAGGCCGCCGCATACAACCAGAAATTCCCGAGCGCCGGTCTCGGTGCGCCGGGCTCGTGTCAAACCGGCGCGCCAACGGAGACTGTCGGCGGCAATACGCACCTGCTTTATTCGTGGGGCGGCACGGCGATCCAGCCGACAGCGACGATGGCCGGCGTGACAGGGGCCGTCGATACGAGCGTGAGCGGGGTCACCGATCCGGCGAACGCGCTCGATCCGTCGACGCTGGCACTCCTCGGCAGCGGCACGGTGATGATCAATCGCAGCGCAGGTCCGAACGACGGCGTCGTGTCGCAATGCAGCGCGCGGTTTGGCCAGGTGCTCGGCACGTATCACTGGAATCACACCGATGCGATCAACCAGATCCTCGGCGTGCTCGGCGCGAATGTGGAGGATCCGGTTGCGGTAATCCGCACGCACGCGAACCGGTTGAAGAATCAAGGCGTGTAATCGATGACAGGGAGCAAGCGCGGCATCGCGCGACGCCGGCATGTCCGGCGTCGCGCCTGCCGCGATCGGCGGATCGTCGTGTAGCGAGTGGTTTCTTTGGCGCGTCGTCGATAACGGTCACCAGCGCGTGGCTTATCCGTGCCTCAGCGCGGTCGATATGCGCATCATCGTGGAACCGTTCCGGAGGCGTCGGCGCGCTGTCGTGACGGCGATCGGCCATGCTGCCGCGTCGGTCTCGAACGCGTCAGGATCTCAACCCTGCTGGCGCAGGGCGCAACGACATCGATTACCCCGCACTCGCGGGTGTGGTGCCGGTCTAGAGCCATCTCTCTGAATTCCCGTTGCGCCGCCGCATAAAACGATCATCAGTCGTTGGCAGTGCACGAGAAAAATCGATTCGTACTCCAACTGAAAAATTCATTGCGACCCGAGAGAGTGACCGTCCAGCAAAGAACGCAGGGCGTTTGACGATTTCATTCCTGGCTCGCCGGAGACGCGCTCGATCATCGCGGTTCGCGATCCGCATTCAAGCGACGAATGTGTGCATCGCAACAATCCATTTCATTCACGGCAATCGTAACGGTAAGGTGAACGCACGTTCGAATTTGATCGAGCGATCCGAAACCACCCTGTGACGATGCCATGACAACGAACCGCGATCGACCTGCCAAAGTGTCAGCCCCGACTTCCGGTGTCACGCCGGCAGGCGGCAATGCGCGTACGGCGGGCCCGCGCCTGCCGGCCAGGCTGGTGGGCCCGATCGTGCTCGGCACGCTGCTCAACGCGCTGAACTCGTCGATGATCGCGGTCGCGCTCGTCAGCATCCAGCAGGCGTTCAATCCGCACGGGCATGAACGCATCGACACCCTGTGGCTCGTGTCGGGCCTTTATCTCGCGACGGCCGTCGGCCAGCCGACGATGGGGCGACTGGCCGACCGGTTCGGCGCGAAGCGGATCTTCTGCATCGGCCTCGCGATCGTGTTGATCGCGTCCGCGCTCGCGCCGTTCGCACCGTCGCTCGGGTGGCTGATCGCGTCGCGCGTCGCGCTCGGCATCGGCACGTCGGCCGCGTATCCGGCCGGCATGGCGATGATCCGCACGTGGTCGCAGCGGCACGCGAACGGCGCGACGCCGACGGGCGGGCTCGGCGCGATCTCGGTGGCGGCACAGGTGGCCGTCGCGTTCGGGCCGCCGCTCGGCGGCGCGCTCGTGCAGTTCGCCGGCTGGCGCGCGATCTTCTGGATCAACGTGCCGATCGTGCTGCTCGCGTTCGTGCTGGCGTGGCTGTGGATTCCGGCCGACGTCGCCCCGCGCGGCGCGCAGCAACGCCGCACGCTGCGTGGCACGCTGAAGGAACTGGACCTGCCGGGCGTCGTGCTGTTCGTCCTGACGCTCGCGAGCCTGCTGCTGTTCCTGCAATCGGTCACGCACGATCCCGACTGGCTGCTGCTCGTCGCGACGCTGGTGCTGTGCCCGGTGCTGGTCGGGCACGAGCGGCGGGCGGCGACGCCGCTGATCGACATCCGCATGCTCGGCGACAACCGTGCGCTCACGAGTACGTACCTGCGTTGCGTCGGCACCTACGCGGTGTTCTACGCGATCTTCTATGCGCTGCCGATGTGGCTGCAGGAGGCCAAGCGCCTGTCTGCCGCCGACGCCGGCCTCGTGATGCTGCCGGTCGCGGGGATCGGCACCGTGGCGACGATGCTCGCGACCCGCCTCGCACACGGTCACGGCTCGCGGCCGGTGCTGATCATCGGTTCCGCGATGCTGTGCGTCGGCAGCGTCGTGATGAGCCTGCTCACCAGCGCGATGCCGGTCTGGTCGATCGTACTGCTATCGATCGTGTTCGGCGTGCCGAACGGCTTCAACAATCTCGGAAACCAGGCCGCGCTCTACCAGAGTGCGCCGCACGACCGGATCGGCACGGCCTCGGGGCTGTACCGCACTGCGCAGTATGTCGGCGGCAGCCTGTCGTTTGCGCTCGTCGGGCTGGCGCTCGGCCATCCGGCGAGCGATCGCGGCCTGCGCGAGCTGGCCATCGTCCTGGCGGTCATCAGCGTGCTGCTGCTGCTCAACGCAGCGTCGAGCCGGCACCTGGATACCGCCGCTTCTTCCATCCCCCAACAGAAGTGAGGTTTTGACATGTCCACTCCGACGCTCAATCGCGCGGTCGCCCTGGTCGCCATCGATCTGCAGAACGGCATCGTGTCGCTGCCGGTCGTGCCCTACACCGGCGCGCAGGTCGTGGCGAAGACGGTCGAGCTCGCGACCGCGTTCCGCGCGTTGAAGCTCCCCGTGATCTACGTGCACACGAGCTACCAGCCGGACGGCGGCGTCGCGCTGAAGGTCAGGACGGATGCGCCGTCGGCGCCGCCGAATCTCGACCCCGAATGGAGCGCGTTCACGCCGGCGCTCGGCGTCGGGCCGTCCGACATCGTCGTGACGAAGCACCAGTGGGGCGCGTTCACCGGCACCGACCTCGACGTGCAGCTGCGTCGTCGCGGCATCACGGACATCGTGCTGACCGGGATCGCAACCAACATCGGCGTCGAATCGACGGCGCGCCAGGCATACGAGAACAACTACAACGTCGTCGTCGTCAGCGACGCGGTCAGCACGTCGTCCACCGACGCGCAGACCTTCGCGCTGACGCAGATCTTCCCGAAGCTCGGGCAGGTCGCCGCGACGGCCGACGTGGAGGCGGCACTGAAGCAGGCGTATTCGCGCTGAACGAAGCGGCGTGTTCGGCGTGCACCATTCAAACAGAGTCATTTACCGAGGCATGACGATGATCAAGACCGATGCATGGGTTCTCTACGCAGGACCGGAACCGAGCAGGAAGCAGGCGCCCGTGGCGGGCGAACTGCGTCGCGAGACCTTCGAATTCTCCGATCTGGAAGCCGACGAGGTGCTGGTCGAGCCGCTGTACGGATCGTGGGAGGCGAACCTCGACCACGCGCTGTCGCGCAATCCGGTCGACATCTGCCGGCAGCGCCGCGAGGACAAGATCGTGCTCGGCAACGGTGCGCTGGTGCGCATCGTCGAGCGCGGCAGCGGCGTGAAGACGCTGAAGGAAGGCGAGATCTGCATGGTGATGCCGTTCGGCAAGCGCGACGAATACGGGTTCGCCGAGCTCGTCTACGCATACGACGCGCCGGGCACGATCGGCGTGATGGCGCAGCGGACCAAGATGCGCGCCGACAACCTCGTGGCGGTGCCGACGGACAGCCGGCATTCGCTGCTGCAATGGGCGACGTACGGCCGCTACTTCACCGCGTGGGACAACTGGAAGGTGGCGTCGACGTGCTGGCGCTCGCAGCTGCCGGACGTCGATCCGGCCGACTACCTGGTGTTCGGCTGGGGCGGCGGCACGACGCTCGCCGAACTGCAGCTCGCGAAGCGCGAGGGTTTTCGCGTCGCGATGACGGCGAGCAACGACCGGCGCCTCGAGGAGCTCGCGAAGCTCGGCATCACGCCGGTCGATCGCCGCAAGTTCCCGAACCTCGCGTATGACGACGAACGCTACAAGACCGACCCGGAGTACCAGGCGAGCTATCGCGAGTCGGAGCGCGTGTTCGCGGAGACGATCGCGGAGCTGAGCGGCGGCCGCGGCGTCGCGATCTTCCTCGACAACCTCGGCGGCGCACTGTATCGCGCGACGATGCGCGTGGTCGGCCGCACCGGTATCGTCACGACGGTCGGCTGGAAGACCGGGATGCGCCTGTGGAACCTGCGCGCGACGGAGTGCATCAACCGCCGCCTGCACATCCACACGCACGCGTGGCGCTACGACGACAGCATCACGATCCGCGATTTCCAGGAAACGAGCGGCTGGATCGGCGAGGAGCCGACCGAGATCTTCGATTTCGACGAGGTGCCGAAGCTCGCGTCCGACTACCTGAACGGGAAGATCCAGACGTATTTCCCGATCTACCGGATCAACGCCGTCTGAGCGGCAGGTCGCGCGCCGCGCCCGCATCGCTGCAAGACGATTAGTCATGCAGATGATGTCGGTGTGCGGCGCGCCGTGCAATCCATCTGACTGGAGAACGGCATGGCCACTGTGGAAATGGGGGGCGTCGACACCGGTGCGGCGTCGGACGCGTCCAAACCGGCGCCGCTCGACGGCATTCGCGTGATCGACGCCGCGACGTTGTTCGCGGGGCCGCTCGCGGCGACGATGCTGGCGGACTACGGCGCCGACGTGATCAAGGTCGAGCATCCGGACGGCGATCCGGCACGCAAGTACGGTGCGCGTCGCGGCGACGTGCCGTTGTGGTGGAAGGTGCTCGCGCGCAACAAGCGGGCGGTCACGCTGAATCTCGGCACGGCCGACGGCCAGCGGATCTTCCGCGAAATGGCGGCGCAGGCGGACGTGGTCGTCGAGAATTTCCGGCCCGGCACGCTCGAACGCTGGGGGCTCGGTTACGACGTGCTGTCCGCGATCAACCCGCGGCTCGTGCTCGTGCGGGTGACGGGCTTCGGGCAGTTCGGCCCGTATGCGAGCCGCCCCGGCTTCGGGACGCTGGCCGAGGCGATGAGCGGGCTCGCGTCGGTCACCGGCGAGGCCGACGGGCCGCCGCTGCTGCCGTCGTTCCCGCTCGCGGACACCGTCGCGGGGCTGAACGCCGCGTTCGCGATCATGACGGCGCTGAAGGCGCGCGAGCACACCGGGCGCGGCCAGGTCGTCGATCTCGCGATCATCGAGACGATGCTCGCCGCGATGGGCGCGCAGGTCGCGAGCTACGACCAGACGGGCCGGGTGCCCGAGCGCACCGGCAATCGTTCACCGAACAATTCGCCGCGCGGGGTGTACCGCACGTCGGACGGCAAGTGGGTCGCGCTGTCGACGTCGGCGCACAGCATCGCGGAGCGCGTGATGCGCCTCGTCGGCCGTGCGGACCTGATCGACGAACCCTGGTTCGCGAACGGCGCCGAGCGCGCGAAGCATGCGGACGAACTGGATGCGGCGGTCGGCGGCTGGATCGCGCAGCGCTCGCGCGACGACGTGATCGCCGAGTTCGAGCGCGCGCAGGCGGCGGTCGCGCCGATCTACGACGTTGCCGACGTGCTCCGCGATCCGCAGTACGCGGCGCTCGGCTCGGTCGTGTCGGTGCCCGATGCGGAGCTCGGCGCGTTCCGCACGCACAACGTGCCGTTCCGGCTGTCCGACACGCCCGGCGCGATCCGCTGGGGCGGGCCGGCGCGCGGCACGCACAACGACGAAGTATTCGGCGCATTGGGGCTGGAGCGGCACGAGATCGCCGATTTGACCGAACGGGGCATTGTATGAAAACCAGCGCAACCTACCGCAGTTACCTCTACGTGCCCGCGCACAAGGCGCAGGTGGTGGACAAGGCGTATGCAAGCGAGGCCGATGCCGTCGTGCTCGACCTCGAGGATGCCGTGCCGGCCAGCCACAAGGCCGAAGCACGCGAGGCGGCCGCCGCGATTCTCGCGGAAGGGCCGCCGAAGCCGACCTACGTGCGGATCAACCCGATCGGCAGCCCGTGGTGTCGCGACGACGTTGACGCGATCGCGCAGCCGGCGCTGCAGGCGCTGCGGCTGCCGAAATGCGACCTGCCGCAGCATATCCAGGAAGTGGCGGGCTGGCTCGACGCGCTCGGCAGCGAGGCGGGCATCCAGATCCTGATCGAGTCGGCGTACGGCGTCGAGACGGCTTACCAGCTCGCGACCGCGTCGCCGCGGCTCGAACGGATCGGGCTCGGCGAGAGCGACCTGCGCGCGGACCTGCAGATCGGCGTCGACAACTTCACGCTCGAGGTGTGCCGCGCGCGCTGCGTCGTGGTGTCTCGCGCGGCGGGGCTCGCCGGGCCGATCCAGACCGTCTATCACACGCTGCCCGATCTCGACGGGCTGAGGGAATCGACGTTGCGCGCCAAGTCGATGGGGTTCCTCGGCCGCTTCGCGATTCATCCGTCGCAGCTCGCGGTGATCAACGAGGTGTTCACGCCGTCGGAAGACGAGATCCGCGCGGCCGAGCGGGTGCTCGAGGCGGTCGATGCGGCAGCGGGCAAGGCCTCGGCGTCGTCGGTCTTCGTGCTGCCGGACGGCCGCGTGGTCGCGCCGCCGCTGATCGCCAACGCGCGCGTGACGCTCGCGCTCGCGAACAATCTTCGACTCAGTGGAGCACTGGCATGAGCACACCCGAGACGCTTTCCGCTCCGGCGGCCGCCGCCGATCCGGTGGCACCGGCCCGGCCCGCGCCGCCCGACGGCATCGTCGGCGCGCTCGGCCGCTTCGCGGCGGAGGTGCGCGCCGGAGGGCTGGAATACCGGCTGCGCGTCGAGGCCGCCGCGCGCGTGCTCGACGTGGTCGGCAACAGCCTGATTGCGCACGACGAACCGGTCGTGCAGTCGGTGCTGCAGGTCGCACGGCGCTGGGCGGGCACCGGCCCGGCGAGCGTGATCGGCGCGCCCGACCGGCTGCCCGCCGCGAGTGCCGCGCTCGTCAACGGCACGCTCGCGCATGCGATGGACTTCGACGATTCGCACATGCTGTCGGTGCTGCATCCGAGCGCGTCGGTGATTCCGGCCGCGCTCGCCGCCGCGCAGGCGAGCGGCGCGTCGGGTGCGGCGCTGCTCGATGCGATCACGGTCGGCACCGAGGTGTGCATCCGGCTGGGCGTCGCGGCCTACAACGAGCGGCTTGGCAATTCGGTGTTTTTCGAGCGCGGCCAGCACGCGACGTCGATCTGCGGCACGGTCGGCGCGGCAGCGGCCGCGGCGATGCTGCTCGGGCTCGACGCCGCGCAGATCGCGGCGGCGCTCGGCATTGCCGCGAGCATGGGCGCGGGCCTGCTCGAAGCGAACCGCACCGGCGGCTCGGTGAAGCGGATTCACTGCGGCTGGGCGGCGCATGCGGGCGTGAGCGCGGCGGAACTGGCGGGCGCGGGCGTCACCGCGCCGCCGACCGCGCTTGAAGGCCGCTTCGGCTTCTTCTACGCATGGTGCGGCGACCTCGCCGACGTCGACGCGGTGCTGCGCGACCTGGGCGACGAATGGGAGACGAGCCGGATCATCTTCAAGCCGTATCCGTGCAACCACTTCACGCATCCGGGCATCGACGCGGCGCTGCAACTGAAGGCGCAAGGCGTGACGGCGGACGACGTGGTGTCGGCCGAGCTGCGGGTCGCGACGTCGACGCTGCGCACGATCGGCGAGCCGGCGGAGTTGAAGGCGAATCCGCCGAACGGTTATGCGGCAGCGTTCTCGGGGCCGTACACGGTCGCGGCGGCGCTGCTCGGCGGCGGCGGGCTCGGCGTCTGGTTCGACGATTTCGACGATGCGCTCGCGCGGGACCCCGCACGGCGCGCCCTGGCCGCGAAGGTGCGTTGCGTGGCCGATCCATGGTGCGATGCGCGCTTTCCGCATTTCCTGCCGGCCGTGCTGCGCGTCGAGCTGCGCGACGGGCAAGTGCGAGAGGCGTGGATCGAGTCGAGCAAGGGCACGAATTCGCGGCCGCTGACCGAGCAGGAACTCACCGCGAAATTCGTGCTGGCGGCGAGTTCGGCGCTCGGCATGGAGCGCGCGCTCGCGCTGCGCGACGCGGTACGGTTGCTCGCCGACGATGCGCCGCTCGATGCGCTCGCGGCGCTGACGTCGGGCATTGAAGGAGGACACCGATCTTGAATGCACCCCGCTGGAAAAAGCGGCCGCCCGGCTCGAACTGGGGCGACTTCGGTCCCGACGATCAGAAGGGGCGGCTGAACTGGCTGACGCCGGACAAGGTGCGGCAGGGCGCGGCCGAAGTGCGGGAGGGGCTGTCGTTCTCGCTGAGCCTGCCGCTCGACGTGCCGCGCGGCGGCGGGCTGAACGCGCGACGGCGGCCACCGGCGATCATGCCGGCGCTGCTCGGCGACAAGCCGTATTTCGGTTATCGCGCGGACGAACAGGTTGCGAACGCAACCGATGTGGTCTGCGACGATTCGTTCTGCATGCACTCGCAGTTCTCGACGCAATGGGACGGCCTGTCGCACGTGGGCGGCGTGTTCGACGCGGACGACGACGGCGTGCCTGAAATCGTGTTCTACAACGGCTTCCGGATGGGCGAGCATCTGCGGGTGCCGCAAGAGGGCGACGCGACGGGCGGCGCGCACGCGCTCGGCATCGAGGTGATGGCGCAGACGGGCGTGCAGGGGCGCGGCGTGCTGATCGACCTGCGGCGTCATTTCGGCGACGCGCGCACGAAGGTCGGCTTCGCGGAACTGATGCAGGTGATGGAGGCGGACCGGGTGCAGGTCGAGCGCGGCGACATCGTCTGCATTCACACCGGCTTTGCGGATCTGCTGCTGAACGACGATGGCGGATCGCCGGCGACGGTCGCGAGCGCGTGCGTGCTGGACAGCGGCGATGCGCGGCTGCTGCAATGGATCGACGAATCGGGGCTGGCCGCGCTCGTGGCCGACAACCATGCGATCGAGGAACGTCCGCAACATGCGCAGCCGCTCGCGCAACCGGGCGCGCTGATGCCGCTTCACGAACTGTGCCTGTTCAAGCTCGGCATTCACCTCGGCGAGCTGTGGCACTTGACGCCGCTCGCGAACTGGCTGCATGCACACGGCCGGAACCGGTTTCTGCTGACCGCGCCGCCGCTGCATATCCGCGGCCTGGTCGGCGCACCGGCGAATCCGGTCGCGACCGTTTGAGCTTGCGGGCGGCCGCCGGGGCGGCGTTCGCCCGCATTTTTTTGCAATGCGACCTTTTTTCAAAAATCGCGAATCAAATGACCGATTGGTACGGTATCCGGAAGAATCGACGCGAAACGGACCAACTAATTTAAAAAATTAACCAATACCGCTCGATACCTAAAAATATAGATACGTCAAGATTGGACTATTCTTGTGCATTGCACTAAATATCAGGGGATTGCTCCGATTGCGGAATTTTTCAATCGCAATCGGAGGCGGTGTTTAACCTGTTTAGTGGATGGTCGCAAACATGAATCTACGTTCGATCGATCTGAACCTGCTGGTCATACTCGATGCGCTATTGACGGAGAAACAGGTCACCCGGGCCGGCCAGAAGGTCGGCCTCACGCAGCCGGCCGTCAGCAACGCGCTGGCGCGGCTGCGGTTCCTGTTCAAGGACGAGATCCTTGCGCGCACCGCGGTCGGCATGGAGTTGACGCCGCGCGCACAGGCGCTGGCGATGCCGATTCGACAGATCATGCAACAAATCGAGGAATTATTTGAATCGGATTATCAATTCAATCCTTTTACGTCCGAGCGCCATTTCACGTTGCGCATGTCGGATCTCACCGAATTGCTTTTGCTGCCGGCTCTGCTCCGCTGCATGCGCTTGACCAGCCCGAATATCGGCATGGACGTCGTGCACATGAGTGCGGCCAAGACCGCCGACGCACTCGAATCCGGGCTGCTCGACCTGGCGATCAGTGCCGGCCTCGAACATTCGGGCGCGCTGTCGTCGCAAATCGTGTTTCATGACCGGATGGTCTGCGTGATGAGCCGCAGCCATCCGGAAGCGGGCATGCCGCTGACGCTCGAACGGTTCCTCGCGCTCGACTTCCTCAACGTGACGATCAATCCGGTCGACCACAGCCTGGTCGACAACCTGCTTGCGAACATGAACTGCACGCGGCGCATCGCGCTCAACGTGCCGCACTGGCTCGTCGTGCCGAACATGCTGGATGCGCTGCCGTATGCGGTGATCATGTCGGAGCGGCATGCGCTGAGCCTCGACGATGCGCGGCTCGTGATCCGCGACCTGCCGCTCGCGATGGAGCCCGTCGCGTGGTCGCTGTACTGGCACCGGCGCTACGACGGAAGCAACGCGCACGCGTGGCTGCGCAGCCGCATCGTCGAGGTCGCGGAAGCGCTCGAACGGCACGGCGTCGCGGCGGAAGCTTAGGGTTCGTTCACGTCGGTCAGCCGACGACGAGCAGCGGCGGCAGCGTCGCGATGTCGGGCTGCTCGTCGAGCCGCCACAGGTAATCGAGCGCCGCGCGGATCTGCGCCGGGCCCCAGTGCCGCCGGCAGTTCTTCGTGAACTTCGCGTCGTAGTCGTCGCGCCGCATCGGCTGCGTCGGCGAGCCGGGCAGGTCGTCCACCTGCTTCGTGCAGGTCGACCCGTCTTCGCACACGGCCGTCACCCGGTTCGGCGCGTGCGCGGGATAGCGGGCGGTCAGCGCCGGGTCCTCGCGCACCGTGATCCGCTCGATCAACGCGCGCAGCGCCGGATCGTGCAGCGCGTCGGGCCGGTAGCTCTCGGTCGTGATGTCGCCGTCGAGCATCGCGCGCGCGACGATGTACGGCAGGCTGTGATCGGCGGTCTCGTGCGTCGACGGCGCCCATTTTTCGCGGTCGCGGCCGGCCGTCACATAACCGACTTCGGTCGTGTCGATCTCGATGCGCCGGATGCGGCGCAGGTCGCCGACCTGCGCGGCGACGTCGAGCGCGGCTGGAATCGCGGTCTGCGTGAGCCCTTGCGCGGGATAGAACTTCACGAAGCACTTGCCGATCCGGAACGCGCCGCCGCGCCCGCCGAATTCGCGCGTGTCGACGGCGAACGGCCCGGACACCTGCGGAAAGAATCCCGCCATGCCTTCGAAGATCGGCGCGGGGCCGGTCAGCCCGGCGCGCGCGAGCTGCGTCGAGAACACCGCGTTGCGCGCCGCGTCCGCATCGGCGAGCGCCTTCCAGTTCGACAATTCCTGGACGCGCGTCTGGTTCAGCGCGAGATGGCTGTTGATCGACAGGTTCACCGCCTGCACCAGCTGCGGCGCGGGCATGCGCATCAGCTTGCCCGCGGCGAGCGCGACGGCGGGCAGGCTGTAGCACGTGTGGTCCCAGCCGCGCGGGCTGATCGCGGCGGCGTCCATCAGCCGGCACGCGATCTCGTAGGCGATCGCGATCGACAGGATCAGGTCGCGGCCGTTCGCATGCTGCGCTTCGGCGACCGCGAGGCACGCGGACATGTTGTCGCTCGGATGGCCGGTCTCCTTGCCGGCGTACGCGTCGTTGAAATCGTAGTAGCGCAGTGCGGTGCCGGTCGCGAACGCGGCGAGATCGGGGCTCGTGCGCTGGTTCGTGCCGACGATCGTCGACACGCCGCCCGGCGACGCGAGCGCCGCGTCGCGCGCGATGCGTACCGGGCGTTCGTCGTGCGCGGCGATCGCGCAGCCGAGCGCGTCGATCAGGTGCGCCTTGATCGTCTCGATCGTCGCGGCGTCGAGGTCGCGATACTGCAGCCCGGCCGCGTAGTCGGCGAGCTGCTGCGCGAGATCGGGGCGGCCGGGGGCGGCGGCGGCCGGCAGCACGCCCGCGCGGGCGTGGGCCAACGGCAGCGCAAGCGCCGCGCCGGTCAGCGTGGAAAGGAAGTGGCGGCGGTTCATTGTGCGAAGACTCCGAAGGTTCCTGAAACTGGGGAGAGGCGAGGTCAGAACAGCTTGCGCAGGCCGAGTGCCACGCCCGCGCTGCTGGCGCGGTCGCCGGCCAGCGTGTAATGGAGGAAGTTGTAGTTGTAGTTGTCGAAATCGAGCGCGGCGCGGCGCGCGTAGCCGCCCGCCAGGTACAGCGTGACGGCTTTCGACAGGAAGTAGTTCAGCTGCAGCGTGACCTGCTGCGGGTTGGCCGGGTGCGGCGTGGGTGTCTGCGCGTTCGGCGCATTCTGCGCGCGGATGTCTTCGTAATAGAACGCGCCGACCGCCTGCAGGTAAGGGGTGATCGCGTAGCGCACGCCGGCCCACCAGAACGTGTAGCGCGTCACGACCGACGGCGCGGCGACGCCGCTCTGGCCGTACGTGACGCCGGCCAGCAGCTGCGCACGTCCGACGGACGCGATCGCGGCGGCGGCGTAGCGGCGGAAATGCGCGAAGCCGCCCGGCTGCGGGGTGTTGACGTTGTCGAACGCGGCGGCGAGCGAGAATGCGCCGCCGGCATAGTCGAAGCCGGCGCCATAAGCGGCGTTCGACTGGAACGCGCCGGGTGTGCCGCCGAACGAATAGTGCGTTTCGAGCGTCAGCGGGCCGATCTTCGCCAGGTACTTGGCGACGTTGTTCTCGCGGAAGTTGACGCCGACGATCGCGCCGGCCGGCTCGTACAGCGTCGAGTACGCGCCCGTCGGCGAATAGCGCTCCATCACGTCGAACAGCGTCGTGTACTGGTGGCCGAGCCGCAGCGCGCCCCAGCGCTCGTGCTGCAGCCCGACCCATGCGGAGCGGTCGAAGCCGCCCGCGCCGGTGCCGGTACCGTTGTTCAGGTTGATGCCGCTTTCGAGCCGGAACGCGGCCTGCCAGCCGCCGCCGAGGTCCTCGACGCCCTTCAGGCCCCAGCGCGAGCCGCTCTTGCCGCCCGACGCCATTCGCACGAGCGATGTCGACGACTTGTCGCCGGGCGCGGCCTGATGGTTGAGGAATTCCGTATAGATGTCGGCCACGCCATACAGCGTGATCGTGCTCTGCGCGCAGGCGCCGGCCGATACGAGGCCCAGTCCGCACAGTGCGGACATCCGCTTGCCCATGGTTTGTCTCCTTCCAGGGTTTGTTTTTTGTTTGAGTTCGGCGCCGCGCCGGTCGAGCGGTGCGGCGGTACTGCGGGGCGACGCTATCCGGGCCGGGTGGCGAACGGACGGCATCGTGACGGGACGCGTGCGCGCACCGCGCGACGCGCGCATGGACGCGCGGCGATGAAGGGCGGCGCCCGCATTACCGGGGCACGCCGTCGGCGCGCGCCTGTACCGCCGCGTGACGCGCGAGCACGCGCTTCGCGCGGGCGACGCCGGGCGCGTCGACCATCCGGCCGTCGACGCGCAGCGCGCCGCGCCCGTTCGCGCGTGCGTCGTCGTAGGCGGCCAGCACCGCGTGTGCGTCGCGCACCGCGGCGTCGTCGGGCCGGAACGCACGGTTGAGCGCGCCGACCTGCAACGGGTGGATGCAGGTCGCGCCCGCATAACCGAGCTCCGCGGACGCGCGCGCGATGCGCTCGAACGCGTCGAGATCGCGCAGTTCGTCGAGGCCGCCGATGAGGCCGAGCGGCAGGATGCCGGCGGCGCGCGCGGCGATGATCAGCAACTGTTTCGGCACGCGCAGCACATCGGCGCTCGCACCGCTTTCGCAGTTCAGCGCGAAATCGCCGCCGCCCAGCATCATCGCGACGACGCGCGGCGACGCCTGCGCGATCCGGTCCATTGCCTGGAACGCGCGCGGCGTTTCGACGATCGCGACGATCCGCGTGCGGCCGGGCAGCGCGCCGGCTTCTTCTTCGAGCGCGGCCAGCAGTTCGTCGATCGCCTCGATGTGCGAGCCGCCGCGCACCTTCGGCAGCACGACGCCGTCCACGCCGGCCCGGACGGCCGCGCGCAGGTCGGGCACGAGCTGGTCGAGCGGGCCGTTGGCGCGCACCAGCAGGTCGCGGCCCGGCGCGCGCAGCGCCGGCACCGCGTCGGCCAGCCCGTCGCGGGCGGCCGCCTTGCATGCGGGCGGGACGCTGTCCTCGAGATCGAGGATCAGCGCATCGGCGTCGCTCGCGGCGGCCGATGCGACGAAACGGGGGACGTGCGCGGGGACGTACAGTAGCGAGCGCCAGACGGGTTGTGACGATGAATTCATCTACGGTATCATAAAATGAAAGTCACTTTCATTTTTGTGGTGGATGACCGCATTCGTCAAGATTATCGTTAACGCCTAGTATCAAGGAACATTGCAGGATGATGACCGAACGAAGCTGTGCGGATTCATGTTGATGTCATCGACGATCTGCGTATAATGAAAGCGACTTTCATTTTTAGATGCCGGCCGCCGTAACGTGGCACCGACCTGACACGAACGGCCCGGCATCGCACGAGGTGGACATGAACAAGGTGGAGACAAGCAGTCCGGCAGAGGGCGGCGTGGCCGCGGTCAACCGCGCGCTGACCGCGCTGCTGGCATTCGGCAACGCGCCAGGCGGGCTGATGCTCGCGCAGGTGAGCGAGGAGACGGGGCTCAACATGAGCACGCTGTTGCGGATGTTCGAGTCGCTCGAGCAGTTCCGCTTCATCAAGCGCCTGCCGGACGGGCGCTATGTGCTGGGGCCCGCCGTGTTCCAGCTCGGGATGATGTATCGCGAGTCGTTCCAGCTGCGCGAGTACGTGATGCCGATCCTGTCGAGGCTGTCGGCGGAAACCGGCGAGACAGCCGCGTTCTACGTGCGTGAAGGCGACCAGCGCGTGTGCCTGTTCCGCATCCAGGCGCAGCGCTCGGTGCGCACGCACCTGCGCGAGGGCGACCGCTTCCCGCTCGACGTCGGCGCGGCCGGGCGTGTGCTGCTTGCGTTCAGCGGCACGCGCGGCGGCGACTACGAGAAGACGGCCGAGCAAGGCTACGCGGTATCGATCGCCGAGCGCGATCCGGAAAGCGCGGCGATCGCGTGCCCGGCATTCGGCGTCGGCCGCGTGCTCAGCGGCGCGATCTCGCTCGGCGTGCCGCGTTACCGCTTCAACAAGAAGGTGCTGGCCGACTACCTGCCGCGCGTGCAGGCGGCCGCCGCCGAGCTGACGCATGCGCTCGGCGGCGATCTGCCCGCTGCCGGCGCGGCATTTCGCGCGGCCGACCAGCTCGGCGCGCTGCTCGAGTAGCGCCGCGCGCGGCTGAGCGCGCCTCGAAGGCCGCTTCGAAGTCCGCCTTGCAGTCCGTCTCGCACGACGCATACACCAACCAGGAGACAAGCATGTTCGTTACCGACCCGCAGGCCGCTCACGCGGCCGGCGCGCACCGTCGCGCGTCCACCGGCCCGATTCATCCGAAACCGTTCGACGCCGGCGCGCAGGGGCCGCTCGCGGGCGTGCGCGTCGTCGACCTGTCGCGCCTGATGGCCGGCAACATGCTGAGCGTGCAGCTCGCCGATTTCGGCGCGGACGTCGTGAAGGTCGAGAGCGAGCGCGGCGATACGCTGCGCGCGGTCGGGGCGGGCGGGATCAGCACGAACTGGAAGGTATACGGGCGCAACAAGCGCAGCGTGTGCGTCGACCTGCGCGCGCCCGAGGGCATCGACATCGTCCGCCGGCTGGTGCGCGACGCGGACGTGTTCGTCGAAAGCTTCAAGCCTGGCGTCGCCGAGAAGATGGGGCTCGGCCCGGACGACCTGCTCGCGATCCGTCCCGAGCTGGTGATCGCGCGGATCTCCGGCTGGGGGCAGACCGGGCCGTACCGTCACAAGCCGGGCTTCGGCACGCTCGCGGAAGGCTATGCGGGGTTCGCGGCGATCAACGGCTTCGCCGATCGCGAGCCGGTGCTGCCGCCGATGTTCCTCGGCGACATGACGGCCGGGCTGTCCGGCGCGATCGCCGTGCTGGTCGCGCTGCATGCGCGCGACGTGCACGGCGCGGCAGGGCAGGTGATCGACGTGTCGCTGTTCGAGCCGCTGCTGTCGATCCTCGGCCCGGCCGCCGCGAACTACGTGATGACCGGCAAGATCAAGGAACGCACCGGCAGCCGCTCGTCGAACACCGCGCCGCGCAACGCGTATCGGGCCCGCGACGGCAAGTGGCTGTGCCTGTCGAGCTCGACGCAGGCGATGGCCGAGCGGCTGTTCCGCGCGATCGGCCGCGCGGAGCTGATCGACGATCCGCGCTACGCGACCAACGTGCAGCGCGTGCAGCACGCGGAAGCACTCGATGCGATCGTCGGCGAATTCATCGCCGCACGCGATCTCGCTGACAATCTCGCGTTCTTCGAAGAAGCGGGCGTGACGGTCGGGCCGATCCAGGATATCGCGCAGATCGTTCAGGATCACTACGTGATCGAGCGCGAGGCGCTCGTCGAGCTGCCGGACGACGACGTCGGCAGCCTGCCGATGCACAACATCACGCCGCGCCTGTCGGCCACGCCCGGCACGTTTCGCCGGCCCGCGCCCGCGCTCGGCGAGAACAATCGCGAGATCCTGCTGCCGCTGCTCGGCGAACGCGAATACGAGCGGCTCGCGGGGCTGGGCGTGATCCGCACGCGGTAGGCGCGACGTGCGACGTGCGATGCGGCCGCGAAGGACGGCCGCCGCACCCTGGACATTGCATGGAGGAGACACCATGGAACCACGCTGGACCCATCGGCCGCCCGGCTCGAACTGGGGAGATTTCGGCCCGGACGATCAGAAAGGGCGCCTGAACTGGCTGACCGCCGACGCGGTGCTGCGCGGCGTCGCGGAGGTGCGCGAAGGCCGCGTGTTTTCGCTGAGCCTGCCGCTCGACGTGCCGCGCGGCGGCGGGTTGAACGCGCGGCGCCGGCCGCCGGCGATCATGCCGGCGCTGCTGGGCGACAAGCCGTATTTCGGCTATCGGGCGGATGAACAGGTTGCGAACGCAACCGATGTCGTCTGCGACGATTCGTTCTGCATGCATTCGCAGTTCTCGACGCAGTGGGATGCGCTGTCGCACGTCGGCTCGCTGTTCGATCCGGCGGGTAACGGCGAGCGGGCCCGCGTGTTCTACAACGGCTACCGGATGGACGAGCACATCCAGGTGCCCGAAGCGGGTGCGCCGCGCGGCGGCGCGCGTGCGCTCGGCATCGAGGTGATGGCGCAGACGGGCGTGCAGGGGCGCGGCGTGCTCGTCGACCTGCGGCGCCACTTCGGCGACGAGCGGCGCAAGATCGGCTACGCGGAGTGGATGGCGGTGCTGCGCGCGGACGACGTGATCGTCGAGCGCGGCGACATCGTGTGCGTGCATACGGGCTTCGCCGATCGCCTGCTCGACGCCGACGCGCGCGGCGAACCCACCGCGCCGGACGTGTGCTGCGTGCTCGACGGCAACGACGCGCGCCTGCTCGAATGGATCGACGCGTCGGGGCTCGCCGCGCTCGCGGCGGACAACCACGCGGTCGAGGAGCGGCCGCGCGATGCGCGGGCGCGCGAGCGGCCCGGCGCGCTGATGCCGCTGCACGAGCTGTGCCTGTTCAAGCTCGGCATTCACCTCGGCGAGCTATGGCACCTGACGCCGCTCGCCGACTGGCTGCACGCGCACCGGCGCAACCGCTTCCTGCTGACCGCGCCGCCGCTGCACCTGCGCGGGCTCGTCGGGTCGCCGGTCAATCCGGTCGCCACCGTATGAACGCCGGCGCCGCGCGCATGCCGCGCCGGCGCCGGGTGTGCCGCTTCGCCGCTTCGCCGCTTCGCGCAGGCCGCGCGGGCGGATCATCGAGGAATCGCCATGTCCCACTCCCATGCGGCGTCGATCGCCGCCCGCATCGACCGCCTGCCCGCGACGGCCACCATCTGGACGCTCGTGCTGTTCCTGAGCGTCGGCGGGTTTTTCGAGGTCTACGACCTGTTCCAGATGACCTACCTGCCGCCCGGGCTGATCCGCGACGGCATCTTTCACGCGGGCTCGCACGGCGTGCTCGGCATGTCGGACCAGGGCGCGCTCGGCGCGGCGACGTTCGCCGGGCTGTTCGTCGGCGAGATGTTCGTGTCGCGCCTCGCGGACCGCTTCGGGCGGCGCGCGCTGTTCACCGGCGCGCTGCTGCTCTACACGGCGGCGAGCCTGGCGATGTGCGTGCAGACGCATGCGCTCGGCATCCTCGTGTGCCGTTTCATCGCGGGCTGCGGCATCGGCGCGGAGCTGATCACGATCGGCGCGTTCCTGACCGAGCTGGTGCCGAAGGCGGTGCGCGGCCGCGCGTTCGCGCTGTGCTTCGCGGTCGGCTATCTCGCGATGCCCGTGCTGGCGCTGGTGTCGTGGTTATGGGTGCCGCACGATCCGCTCGGCATGTCCGGGTGGCGCTGGGTCGTGCTGCTCGGCGGCAGCGGCGCGGTTTTCGTCTGGTGGCTGCAGTCGCGGTTGCCGGAGTCGCCGCGCTGGCTCGCCCACACGGGCCGCGAGGCCGAGGCCGAAGCCGTGCTGCAGCGGCTCGAGCAGGCCGTCGAGCGGGAATCCGGCCGGCCGCTGCCCGCAGTCCCGACGCCGGTCGCGGCGGCCGCGGCCACTGCCGCACAGCGCGCGCCGTCGATGTGGGATGCGCGGCATCGCGGCCGCACGACGATGCTGATCGCGTTCAATGCCTTCCTGAGCATCGGTTTCTTCGGCTTCAGCCAGTGGCTGCCGACGCTGCTCGCCGCGCAGGGCGCGAGCGTCACGAAGAGCCTCTGGTATGCGTTCGTGATCGCGTTCGCGTATCCGGTGTCGCCGTTCGTCGCCGGCCTGCTCGCCGACCGGGTCGAGCGCAAATGGCTGATCGTCGCGTCGGCGTTCGGCGTCGCGCTGTTCGGCACCGCGTTCGCGATGTCGGCGCAGGCGCCGTTCGTGATCGCGTTCGGCCTGCTCGTCACGCTGTCCAACACGGTGCTCGCGAGCAACGGCACCGCGTACCAGTCGGAAGTGTTTCCGACCGAGATCCGCGGGCGCGCGCTCGGCTTCGTGCATTCGATCGGCCGCCTGACGGGGATCGCGAGCAGTTTCATCGTCGCGCTGCTGCTCGAACGCGCGGGGGTGCCGGCCGTGTTCGTGCTGATCGGCGGGAGCATGCTGATCGTGATGGTGTCGATCGGCGTGTTCGGGCCGCGTACCAACAACCGGGCTCTGGACGAGATCGCGGACGGCGCCGGGAACGCGGCGGCGTTGCGCGGGCTCGCCGAAGCGCCGACCGGGCGTGTCGATGGGCGGCGAAAATTGGGCTAGCATCCTGATTCATCGCGGCAACCGGGCACCTCGCCCATCGACCATCGCCATGAAACCCGTTGCCGTCGTATTGCACGGCCCGACCAGTGCAGGGAAGAGCAGCCTGGCCAGGGCGCTCCAGCAAGGGTCGGACGTGCCGACGTTTCACGTCTCGCTCGACGCGTTCGTCGAGATGTCGCGCCGACGTGACATGCGATCGGACGAGGAGCTGAATCAGGCGCTGAGACTCCACCAGCTCAACCTGCAGTCGACGCTCGCACGGATCGCGGCCAGCCATTTCGAGATCGTGCTGGATCTCGTGCTCCGGGATCCGGCCGCGCTCGACGCATGCCTTGCCGCGCTGTCGCCGCGGCAGACCTTCGTCATCGGCGTGACGTGCCCGCTGGACATCCTCGAACAGCGCGAACGCGCGAGGCCCGATCGCGGCGAGGGCATGGCCCGATCCCAGTTCGGGCATCCGGCTTATTCGCGGCCTTACGCGCTGCGCATCGACACGTCGACATGCACGCCGGAAGAAGGCGCGCGCCGCATCCGTGCCCACGTCGACGCGCAGCGCGAGTGATCGTCGTCGCGCTCGATCGTGACAGGCCGCGTTCTCCCTTAAACTCGCCGGCACCGGATGTCATCGGCCATGCGGATGATGTCGTTCGCACGCGACAAATCGCATTGTGCGGAGAAACGGGACATTCTCGATGAAACCGATTCCGAAGCGTTTGTGCCGATAACCGCTTTTTCATGTTTCGAACGGATTGAAAGCGAATTTCAAGCGGATTTACGCGCCGACAGGCCATGTGGAGCGGTTCCAGCGGGTAAACGCCAGGTTATGGGCCCGCCGTGTCCAGACAGGGGATTCATGGATTGAATGCGCGCCGATTCAAAATATAAATTTCGGAAAGACTTTGGCACGGGATATGCTTCGCAGTTCTTATCCGAATGGATCATGCGTCGGCTATTCGTCGGAAAAATCAGGCAGGAGCATGAACATGAACCGCCCGGATCTGACAAGCCGATTGTTTAGAGGATGAACAGTTTGTGAATTCGGCGCGGCAGTGCGAAGCTGCCCGCGGAACAGCGTCGTACACGGATTGAGTTGGGTGACTTGAAACGCAGGCCGTAACTCCTAGCGACGGCCACTACTGACAGTTCAGGATATGACATTACTGATTGGGGTCCCTCTGGAGACGGCCAACGAGGAACGGCGCGTAGCGACGGTTCCCGACGTGGTCGAAAAGCTGATCAAGCTCGGGTTCTCGGTGGCCGTGCAAAGCGGTGCAGGCACCGGCGCGAACTTCAGCGACGACGACTACCGCAAGGCCGGGGCCGAAGTCGTGGCGACGGCCGCCGATCTGTGGGGCCGCAGCGATATCGTCCTCAAGGTGCGCCCGCCGAGCGGCGAGGAAGTCGCGCTGATGCGTGACGGCAGCACGCTGGTCGGTTTCGTCTGGCCGGCGCAGAACCCCGAACTGATGCAGCAGCTGGCCGCGAAGCGGGCCACGGTGCTGGCGATCGATTCCCTGCCGCGCACGCTGTCGCGCGCGCAGAAGATGGATGCGCTCACGTCGATGGCCGGCGTGAGCGGCTACCGCGCCGTCATCGAGGCGGCCCATGCGTTCGGCCGTTACTTCAACGGGCAGATCACGGCCGCGGGCAAGGTGCCGCCGGCCAAGGTGTTCGTCGCCGGCGCCGGCGTGGCCGGCCTCGCGGCCATCGGCACGGCCGCCGGCCTCGGCGCGATCGTGCGCGCCAACGACACGCGCGCGGAAGTGGCCGACCAGGTCAAGTCGCTCGGCGGCGAATTCGTCAAGGTCGACTACGAGGAAGAGGGCTCGGGCGGCGGCGGTTACGCGAAGGTGATGAGCGAAGGCTTCCAGCAGGCACAGCGCGCGATGTACGCGCAGCAGGCCAAGGACGCGGACATCATCATCACCACCGCGCTGATTCCCGGCAAGCCGGCACCGAAGCTCATCACGGCCGAGATGGTGCAGTCGATGAAGCCGGGCAGCGTGATCGTCGACATGGCCGGCGAGCAGGGCGGCAACTGCGAGCTGACGGTGCCGGGCGAGGCGGTGGTGCGCCATGGCGTGACGATCGTCGGCTACACGGATCTCGCGTCGCGCCTGGCACGACAGTCGTCGACGCTGTACGCGACCAACCTGCTGCGCGTGATCGAGGAGCTGTGCAAGGCGAAGGACGGCACGATCAACGTCGACTTCAACGACGACGCGATCCGCGGCCTCACGGTCATCAAGGAGGGCAACGTGACCTGGCCGCCGCCGCCGATCCAGCAGCCGGCCGCGGCACCGAAACCCGCCACGCCGCCGGTCGCGGCAGCCGCGTCCAAGGGCCACGGGCACGGCAGCGGCGCGCCGATGTCGGCGAAGTCGCTCGCCATCACGTTCGCCGTCGGCGCACTGGTGTTCCTGCTGGTCGGCCAGTTCGCGCCGGCCACGTTCCTGTCGCACTTCACGGTGTTCGTGCTGGCCTGCTTCGTCGGCTACATGGTGATCTGGAACGTCACGCCGTCGCTGCATACGCCGCTGATGAGCGTCACCAACGCGATCTCGTCGATCATCGCGATCGGCGCGCTGGTGCAGGTCGCGCCGCCGCTGGGCGAGGCCGCGGCGGAGGGCCGTCCTTCGGGGCTGATCCTCGGCCTGGCGGTGGGTGCGCTGACGCTCACGGCCGTCAACATGTTCGGCGGCTTCGCGGTGACGCGCCGCATGCTGGCGATGTTCCGCAAGTAAGGAGACGACAACAATGACTTCCAACCTGACTACCGTCTCCTATATCGGCGCGGCCATCCTCTTCATCCTCAGCCTCGGCGGGCTGGCGAACCCCGAGACCGCGCGCCGCGGCAACCTGCTCGGCATGATCGGCATGCTGATCGCCGTGCTCGCCACCGTGCTCGGCCCGCGCGTGTCGGCCGAAGGCATTCCTTATATCGTGGCTGCACTCGTCGTCGGCGGCGCCGTCGGCCTCGTCGCCGCGAAGAAGGTGCAGATGACGCAGATGCCCGAACTGGTTGCGCTGATGCACAGCCTGGTCGGTCTGGCGGCGTGCCTGGTGGGTTTCGCGAGCTACATCGATACGTCGGTTCAGTTCACGGGTGCCGAGCACGCGATCCACGAAGTGGAAATCTACGTAGGCATCCTGATCGGCGCGGTGACCTTCGCGGGCTCGGTCATCGCGTTCGGCAAGCTCTCCGGCAAGATCGGCGGCAAGCCGCTGCTGCTGCCGGCACGGCACTGGCTCAACCTCGCCGCGCTGCTGATCGTGATCTATTACGGTCGTGCGTTCCTGCATGCGGAGACGATCCAGGACGGCATGACGCCGCTCATCGTGATGACGGTGGTGTCGCTGCTGTTCGGCGTGCACATGGTGATGGCGATCGGCGGCGCGGACATGCCCGTCGTGGTGTCGATGCTCAACAGCTACTCGGGCTGGGCGGCGGCGGCCACCGGCTTCATGCTCGGCAACGACCTGCTGATCGTGATCGGCGCGCTGGTGGGCTCGTCGGGTGCGATCCTGTCGTACATCATGTGCCGCGCGATGAACCGCAACTTCATCAGCGTGATCGCGGGCGGCTTCGGCACCGGCAGCGGTGCGCCCGCGGCGGCAGGCGCCGGCGCGCAGCCGGCCGGCGAAGTGGTGGCGGTGAGCGCGCTGGAGACGGCCGAGCTGCTGCGCGATGCCAAGAGCGTGATCATCGTGCCCGGCTACGGGATGGCGGTGGCGCAAGCCCAGCACACGGTGCATGAACTCACGAAGGTGCTGCGCGAGAAGGGCGTCGACGTGCGCTTTGCAATCCATCCGGTGGCCGGCCGCATGCCGGGGCACATGAACGTGCTGCTCGCCGAGGCGAAGGTGCCTTACGACATCGTGATGGAGATGGACGAGATCAACGGCGATTTCCCGGAAGCCGACGTGTCGATGGTGATCGGCGCGAACGACATCGTGAACCCGGCCGCGCAGGAAGATCCGGCCAGCCCGATCGCCGGCATGCCGGTGCTCGAGGTGTGGAAGGCGAAGACGTCGATCGTGATGAAGCGCAGCATGGCGTCAGGCTACGCGGGCGTCGACAATCCGCTGTTCTACAAGGACAACAACCGGATGCTGTTCGGCGATGCCAAGAAGATGCTGGACGAAGTCTTCGGGGCGTTGAAGGCCTGACGATCGGGGCGCACGGGCGCACGGGCGTATGGGCGTATGGGCGTATGGGTGCGCGGGTCGAACGGCGGGTTGATCGGGGCCCGGCACGCCCGCCATGCGTATCGGGAAGGTCACGGAAGTGCGAGACGGAATCGGGTGTTTCGCACTTCCGGAAAAAAGCGCGATCGATCGACGGTGCGCGGATCGACGAACCACGCGATTGATGCCGTTGGCGCGGGCGGCGGCTCCATCATCGGCATGACGATTGCCGGAGCCTGGCCGGCCGCTGGAATGGTGCTGGTCGACCGCAGTCCCGTGTGAAGGTGCTATCGCGCGTAACCGCACGAATCAGGCACCAGATCCTTGCCAGCCGCCGATACCGCAGCTTGCCGTGACCGCTACTGGCGCCTCTCCTCGTCGTTCCTCATGTCACGCAGCCGCGCCGGTTTTTTCACACGACCGCGCGTGACGATGTCGCCTACCCAGCCGCTCCCAGTTCCGCGAAACTGGTGATCCTCGCGTCGCATGCGCGCGCCAGCGCCAGGTCGTGACTCGAAAAAAAGACGGCACAGTCCGCAGCCAACGTCCTGAACAGGTCGACGAGTACCGCACGCGACGCGGCGTCGAGCCCGTTGCCCGGTTCGTCGGCGATCACGACGGTGGGCGCGCCGAGTGTCGTCGCCGTCAGGAACAGTTTCTTGCGCGTGCCGAGCGACATCTGCTCGAAGCGCTTGTCCATATGCGGGGCGAGCCCGAATCGATCGGCCAGCTCGAGCGTGCGGGTGTCGACGACGGTTTTCTTGGCGGCCGCCACGAGATCGAGAAACGCGCGACCGGTCTGGAACGGATACGTCAGGCAATCGTCGGGTACGTACGCCAGCGCGGATTTCGCCGCGAGCGGCGCGGTGCGCAGCGAATGGCCGCCGAGCCAGACCTCGCCTTCGTCCGCGTCGATCGTGCCGGCGAGAATGGCGAGCAACGTCGACTTGCCGCTGCCGTTTTCGTCGCACAGCGCCACGCACCCGGCGCCGGATGCGAAGTTGAGCCCTTGGAAGATGACGCGCTTGTCGAAGCGCTTGCCGAGATTGTCGAAGCGGAGCATGGATCGGGTAATCAAACGAAAACTTGCCAGGCCAGCGTGACCCAGACCACGGTCAGCGCGATGCCCAGCAACACGGATTGTCGGGACGCGTAGCGTTGCGGCAGATAGTGTAATGCGACGAGCGGTGCGCCCGAACACACGAGCGCCGCCGCCATCCGCGATGACAGCACGCCGTGCGTCACCAGCAACAGCGGCGCGACGGCGGCGAACGGCAGCGCCAGCGCGGCAACGGTCAGCCAGTCGGCCCGGCGCTTCGCAAAGGTCGACAGCGGCAACGATTGCATGAAGTGCGACGCATGCAGGTGCGCCGCTCCCAAATCGCGATAGGTCGTCGCCGCGATCAGCATGATGACGGCCTGCGCGATCAGCGTCAGCGGAACGGCGCGCTGGTCGAACCCCCAGAGCGCAAGCAGGAAGCATGTCGAAGCGGTGACCGCACCCATCATCAGGCAGTGCCCGGCGGTGCTCGCGGCGCGGTCCCGCAGGATGCCGACCTGCAGCCTCGCGATGGGCGGCAGCCCGCTCCGGACACGGACGCGGATCGCATCCGCGATACGACGCGAGAACGCCCCCGGCATTTCCGAACGGGCGGCCCGCGCAGGGGCCGTATGCGCAATCGTGAAAGCGGCGAGCAACAATGCCACGGTCAGCCACGCGGGACGTAACGCGCCCTCGGCGTGAAAGCCGCCGATCAGGAAGACGTTGGCAACGATCAACGCGATTGCATTGCGCAGGTTGCGCGACAGCGCGGTCAATTGCCATCCGAGCGTGATCAGGAACAGGTCGAGAACGAACAGGTAGTTGATCGCCTTTTGCGGCAGGAAGGCGAGCGCGATGGCGGCGGCAAGCACGGGCAGCAGCAGCGGCGTACTCGCGACGATCACGACGATCGTGTCGATGGCGCGACGGCGGCCGTTGGAGACGGGCAAGGACGCGAGGAAGGTGACGAACGGCCCCCCGGTGATCGCACGACGCTGCGCCAGCACCCACAGGATGCCCACGGCTTCGAGCAGGTGCACCCACGCGAACCGCCATTCGATGCCATGCGACGGTGCCAGTGCCGCGAGTACCGGCGCACCCAGAATTCGCGTCTGCGAAAACACCGGCATCGCCGGCAGCAACAGCATGGCCAGCAGGAGCAGCGCCTGCCAATGCCTGCGCAGCAGGTTTGACGTCGCGAGTGCGTACCACCTGAGTCGGCAAGACAACATCGCTTCCAGCTCCCTTTCACCGAGCAAATGAACCCGGCATCCTGCCACGGTGGTCGTCGCGGCACAACCACTCCCGCCTTTGGCGGCCGGGGCGGCACGCGCGAGATCGCCGTGCCGCATGAGACACCGACGCCGCGAATCGCCGCGTCGGCCGCGCAAACGGGTGGGTCACGGTGGCACGAGGCCTTCGTCGGCGTGGCATCGGGATTCACGCGCACGACGCCGCCGCGGACCGTTCGGCAGATGCCGGACAGGTGCGCGGCAAGTCGAGACACGCGCGTCATACGGCTCGGGTATGCTGGACGAATGCCGGGCGGATGAGCAGGCAGGACCGCAACACGGCACGCCACACCACACGCGATCGCATCGCAATCACCGGCCGCACCGGGCCGATTTCAACTCAGGAACAGGGATTCGACATGGCGGAACTGGACAACGAGCTGTATGAGCGGATCGGCGCGCTGAGCGACGCGGGCGATGCGTTGATGGAAGACGGCGACTACGAAGGCGCACTGGAGAAATTCCGGGCGGGATTCGACCTGCTTCCCGAGCCGAAAACGAACTGGGAGGCCGGCACGTGGTTGATGGCCGCGATCGGCGACGCGAATTTCCTTCAAGAGGACTACGCGGCCGGGTGCGAGAATCTCGGCCAGGCGATGCACTTCCCCAACGCGATCGGCAACCCGTTCCTGCACCTGCGGCTCGGCCAGTGCCAGTTCGAACTGGGCAATCTCGACCGCGCGGCCGACGAACTGATGCGCGCATACATGGCGGGCGGGCCGGAGCTGTTCGAGGACGAGGATGCCAGGTACTTGCGATTCCTTGCCACGCGTGCGGAAGGCATCGAGACGCCCTGACGCGCGCCGTGCGTGCCGGCTGGCGGCCGGCATCGCGAGCAGGCGTTGGCGGCCGCGTCGCGTCGCGCTGCCCCGCGATGCCGAGCGTTTTCTCCACGTGTGCACGACTTGCCCATGAACCTGACCTTTCCCCTCGCCACCCGGTCCGATGCCGAAACGCTGGTCGCGATTCGCATCGCCGCGATGCGCGACAGCCTCGAGCGTATCGGCCGCTTCGATCCGCAGCGTACGCGCGAGCGTTTTCTCGCGTCGTTCGACCCGGCGCTATGCCGCTTCATCGAAGCCGATGGCGTGAATGCGGGTTTTTTCGTGGTTCGGCCGCAGGAAGACCACTGGTTGCTCGACCATCTGTACATCGTGCCCGCGCACCAGGGAAAGGGCATCGGCGCGGCCGTGCTGCAGCGGATCTTTGCCGAGGCGGACGCGCAGCGCGTGCCCGTGCGTGTCGGCGCGCTGCGCGGCAGCGATTCGAACCGTTTCTATGCGCGGCACGGCTTCGCGCAGGCCGACGAAGCGGAGTGGGACCTCTACTACGTGCGCGAACCGGGTTCGGCGACGGCGTAGATCGCGCATGCCCGTGCGTCGTGACGACGCATGCGGGGTGTGATCCGGGTGGGCGCATCAGCGTTTTCCCGGATATCGAATGCGCGGCGCATGCCGATGATGCAGAGAGAATATAACTACATGATCCGAGGCCAATCATGACGACATCTGCAACAAACGGACCGAATGCGGTATCGACTGAAACGACCGGGGCGGCAGCGACATCCGACGACGCGGAGGGCGTGCCGTCGATCCTGCTGGTGGACGACGAGCCGAGCGTGCTGTCGGCGCTCCGGCGCGTGTTCCGGCCCGCCGGCTACGAGATCCTGACCGCGGAAAGCGGCGAAGCCGCCCTCGAGGTGCTGGCGTCGACCGAAGTCGACCTGATCGTGTCCGACATGCGGATGCCCGGCATGAGCGGCGCGGAGTTCCTGGCCCGTGCCCGGGCGCTCTACCCGGACACGATGCGCATCCTGCTGACCGGTTATGCGGAGATCGCGTCGGTCATGCAGGCCGTCAACGAAGGCGGCGTCTATCGTTACCTGAACAAGCCGTGGGACGATCACGACCTGCTGCTGACCATCGAACAGGCGCTGGAGCAGCGCCGTTTGCGGCACGAGGCGGCGCGGCTCGCCGCGCTGACGGAAGCGCAGAACGAAGCGCTGCGCCGCTTCAACACGGAACTCGAAACGCAGGTTCGCGCGCGCACCGAGGAACTCGGCCAGACCGTGATGTTCCTCGAAGCCGCGCAGCGCGACCTGAAAAGCAGCTTCACCGCGATGGTCCAGGTGTGCGCGAGCATGATCGAGCTGCGCTGCGGGTCGGCCAGCGGTCACGCGATGCGGGTCGGTGAGATTGCGCGACGGCTCGCGCTGGCCTCCGGGATGAGCGAGCTGCATGCGCAGGACGTCTACTTCGCGGGGCTGCTGCATGGCATCGGCAAGCTGTCGCTGCCGGACGAATTGCTGCACAAGCCGCTCACACGCATGACGGCGGAAGAGCACGGCCTGTTCCAGCAGCATCCGCTGCGCGCACAGATGGTGCTGACGCCGGTCGCGCAATTGCACAAGGTCGCGTCGATCGTGCTGCACCAGTACGAGCGCTTCAACGGGCGCGGCACGCCGGACGGGCTGGCCGGCGACTCGATCCCGCCCGGCTCGCGGATCGTCGCGATCGCGCGCGATTTCGAGGGGCTGCGCAATGGCGACATCGGTGCGCCGCATTCGGTCGAGCAGGCGCTCGACGCAATGCGTTCGCAGGCCGGCGTGCGTTACGACCCGCGCATCGTCGAAAACCTGGTCGAACTGATGCGGGACCCGGCGAGCCTCGGCATCGCGGCGTCCGTCGCGGAGATCAAGTCCGCGCAGCTGCGCGAGGGGATGCAGCTCGCCGACGATCTGCGCACGCATCGCGGCGTGCTGCTGATGACCAAGGGCAGCGTGATGTCCGCGCACCAGATCGAGCTCGTGCGCCGCTTCGAGACGCGCGAAGGGACGGCGTTCGACATCCTCGTGCTGGCCGGCCAGGCGGCGAAGCCGGCGCAGGGCGTGCCGAATGCGGGCGCGGCGCCCGCCTGAGCCCGGACGCGCGGCCTGACGGCCGCGGTGCGCACGCGCGCCGCGGCAACGCACTCACCTCGATTCGGGCGCTCGATCATGCACGGCACCTACAATCTTCCGCTCGTCCTGCTGTCGGTCGCGATCGCGACGCTGGCCTCCTATACGACACTCGATCTCGCCGCCTTCATTTCGCTGCTCGACAACCCGAAGCTCAGGCGCATGTGGCTGGGCGGCGGCGCGGCGGCGATGGGGACGGGCATCTGGTCGATGCATTTCGTCGGCATGCTCGCGTTTTCACTGCCGATTCCGCTCGGCTACGCGTTGCCGGATACGGGCGCGTCGCTGGCGATTGCCGTGCTCGTGTCGTACTTCGCGCTGTATGTCGTCACGCGCGCGCGGCTGGGCTGGCGGCGGCTGCTCGCGGGCGGCGTGCTGATGGGCGGCGGGATCGCCGGCATGCATTACGCGGGGATGGCCGCGATGCGCATGGTGCCCGGGATTCGCTACGATGCCGTGCTGTTCGCCGCGTCGATCGGCATCGCGGTGATCGCGTCGACCGCCGCGTTGTGGATCGCGCAGGCGCTGCGCGCGCGGCAGGCGAGCCATGCGACCGCCCGGCGCGTCGGCGCGGCCGTCGTCATGGGCGTCGCGATCACCGGCATGCACTACACGGCGATGGCGGCCGCGCATTTCGCGCCGGACGCGCGATGCGGGGCCGCGAACGGAGTCGACACGCCGTGGCTCGCGACGACCGTCGCGCTGTTTACGACGGGAACCCTGGTCGTCACGCTGCTGCTCAGCCGATTCGATGCGCGCACAACCTTCCTGCGCGGGATGACCGATACGCTCGAGCGGCTCGTGCGCTTGCGCACCGCCGAACTGGAGCGCGCGCTGCATCGCTACGAACAGACGACGGCGATGCTGCAGCGTACCCGCGAAAACATGGCGACCGAGATCGACGAACGCAAGGCCGCGCAGGCGCGGCTCGAACAGGAGAAGGAGGAGCAGCGGCGCCTGTTGCATGCGCTCGAGGAAACCCACGTGCAGCTGCTGCAGTCGGAAAAGCTCGCGTCGATCGGTCAGCTCGCGGCCGGTGTCGCGCACGAGATCAACAATCCGATCGGGTTTGTCAGCGCGAACCTCAATACGCTGAAGACGTGGGTGCGCAGCCTGCTCGACGTGATCGCCGCGCATGAAGCCGCGCTGCCGCAGCTCGACCCGGCCGCGCGCGATGCGCTGACGGCACTGGGCCGCGCGGCGGACCTCGACTACGTGCGCGGCGAGATCGCGACGCTGATCGACGAGTCGATCGACGGCGCGCTGCGCGTGCGGCGCATCGTGCAGGACCTGCGCGATTTCTCGCGTCCGGCCAGCGACGAGTGGAGCGTGGTCGATCTTCGCGCAGGGCTGGAAAGCACGCTCAACGTCGTCCACAACGAACTCAAGTACAAGGCCGAGATCGTGCGCGACTACGGCGACGTGCCGCTGGTCGAATGCCTGCCGTCGCAGTTGAACCAGGTCTTCATGAACCTGCTGGTGAACGCGGCGCAAGCGATTCCCGAGCGCGGCGTGATCACGATCCGCACGTCGAGCGACGGCGAGCAGGTGTCGATCGCGATCAGCGACACCGGCACGGGCATGACGCCCGACGTCGTCCGGCGGATCTTCGATCCGTTCTTCACGACGAAGCCGGTCGGGCAGGGCACGGGGCTCGGCTTGTCGGTGTCGCACGGGATCGTCGAGCGCCATCGCGGCACCATCGACGTGACGAGCGAGCCCGGGCGCGGCACGACGTTCTGCGTTCGGCTGCCGATCCGGCGGGCCGGTGGAAGCGTGAACCAAGGCACGAACGAGAACGCGGCCGTGGCGGAGGTTAGCGCCGGTCCAGCAACGTATCGCCCAGGACACTGAACGCCGCGGCCGGCAGCTCGTGCAGATGCTCCACCACGCTGCTGACCGGATAGAACGCTTCGACCGAATCGTCGAGAATCCCGACGCCGATCAGTTCGACGCGCCGCTCGCGCAGCGCGTCGACGCGTGCGCGCAGGTCGGTGCGCAGGATCGCCGGGTTGCCGTCGCCGGTGGCCGGATAACCGTCCGACAGCACCATCAGGATCCGCCGCCGCGCACGCTGCGCCAGCAGCCGTTCGGCGGCCCAGCTCAACGCCTCGCCGTCGGGATTCTCGTGGCCGCATTCGATGCACGCGAGGCCGCTCGGGTTGTCGGAATCGAACCGCTTGTAGACGCGCAGGTCGAGCCGTTCGACGAAGCGGTTGTAGCCGAACGTGTCGCGGCCGGCGTCGATCCAGCGCTGGTAATGCGCGCGCATCGCGGCGTCTTCGACGGAGCTGTAGCCGAGCGCTTCGCACGCGAAGCCGAGCTGCATCAGCGCATCGCACAGCGCCGCCGCGCACAGCCGGGCGAGCTCGATCTTCCTGCCGGCCATCGACCCGCTGCAATCGATCAGCAGGCCGACGGCCGCGTCGCGCCCGGGCGCGGCACGCCGGACACGAAACGGCGTGCGGTAGCCGGGCGACGTGACGAGGCGGGCGAGGGCCATCCGGTCGAGTTCGCCGCGTTCCTGTTCGCGCTTCCAGCGCGTCTGCTCGTCCACTTTCAACGCGCGTTCGAGTCGCAGCTTGAGCGGCTCGGTCTGCGCGCGGGCCGCACTTCGCAGGCGGTGCCAGCGCGCCGCGTCGCCCTTGCCGGTGAAGTCCGTCACCGTGTCGAATGCGGTGGTCAGCGGGACCGACAACAGCGGCCGATGGTCCGCGGACAGGCGGATCGTGCCGGGTGTCGCATCGCCCGGCGTCGGTGATGCCGTGGACGATTCCGTGTCGGCGATCGCCGCGGCGCCCGACTCGGCCGAAACCGGCGCACGCGCGTCGTCCGGCGCGCCCGTTCCGTCCGAGTCGAATTCGGCGGCGATGCTGTCGCTGTCGATCGTGCTGCCCGGATCGGCCGTGAACATCATGTTGTTCGCACCGGCCGACGCCAGCGCGCGGACGCGCTCGACGATCCGGTGCGCGGCGCGGATGCTGTCGGCCGTCGAAGCCGCGGCGCGTGCTTCGTCGACGAGATCGTCCGACGCGGCGAGCGTCGCGTCGAGCGACGGGATGCGCTCGACGGCGGATGGCGGTTCGTCCCACAGCGCACGTTCGATGCGCGATACGAGCCTGTCACGCCACGCCATTTGCGGCCATTTTCGAAGCGTATCGGCGGCCGACGCCACCCGCATCCGCAGCAGGAACGTCTTCGCGCCGGGATAGTGTGCAACGAGGCAAGCGGCCGCGCGCCGGTCGTCGATCGCCTGCGCAATCGCGCGCACCGCGGGCGAAGCCAGCGCGGCAACGTCATCGATCGCGCCGAAGCGGACCCGCGCCGCATGGAGATCGACGAGGCCGACGATCGTATCGTCGTCGACGCCGCCCGCGAGCAGCGTGTCGGGCAGCACCAGCAGGTCGCGCTGCGCGAGCGGGCCGTGGCGCGCGAACCGTACCTCGATGTCGTGTCGTTGCGCGAGCGTGCGGGCCAGCCGGGTCAGGTGGAGCGAGCGCGCATCGTCGTCGCGGTCCATCGCGTCAGGCCCCGACGTCGATGTAGTGGCGAATGATGCTGCGGATCAGGTCGGCGTCTTCCGCGCCGACCTTCGCATAGATCGTCGGGCCGGCAGCCGCTTCGGGATCGCCGGTGCGCAGCATCAGGTCGGCCCAGTCGATCAGGCGCCGCGTCGAGAACGCGCTGGCCAGATCCTCGCGGACGAACGCGGCGCGGCAGTCCGCCGCGATCGCCGCGAGCGTGTCGGCCATCGCCTCGGTCATGGCCGCGCCGAACGTGCGCTGCAGCACGCGCGCCTCGTCGGACGGCGGCAGGTAGTCGAGGCGGTACACGCGCCAGCGATCGAGAAACGCCTCGTTCATCACGTTGGCGCCCTGGTAAAGATGGCGGAACTGCCCCATCGCGCCCGCCGCATTGGCGGTCGCGAACAGCCGGAACGACGGATGCGGGACGACGATCTCGTTGCCTTTCTCCTTGAGCAACAGGCGTCCGGCCGGTTCGAGCACGGCGGTGAGCACCGCGAGGATGGCAGGTTCCGCGAAGTCGATCTCGTCGACGATGAGCCACAGCCCCTCGCGCATCGCGGTCGGCAGCACGCCGTCGACCCAGCGGGTCTCGCCGCCCTTGACGGTCCAGAACCCGACGAAGTCGCCGACCGTCGTCTGCCCGTTCATGTTCGAGCGCAGCACGCCGTGGCCGGCCAGCGCGGCGGCTTGCTCGATGAGGCTCGTCTTGCCGGTGCCGGTGTGGCCGATCAACAGGATGCGCCGGTTCTCGACGATGTCTTCCAGCACGTCCGTCGCGCGCGCGGTGAACAGGTAGGCGGGGTTCCGTGGCGGCACGAGCGGCCCGCCCGGGCCGCGCGGCATCGGCACGCCGCCCACCTGCACGACGTGCGCCGCATCGCCGGTGGCCGCCGGTCGCGATGCGTGCGCGTGCCGGAGGTCCTGCATGAACCGGTCGCGATGCGCGGGGGCCGCATGGTCGCCCGTTTCGCGCCGGACGAAACCTTCCTGGATCCACTTGTGCAGCTTCGCATCGAGGTTGTCCGCATCGACGACCGTATCGACCGACGTGCTGCCGTCGGGACGATGATGCTGGATGCGGTACATGTGCGCGCGTTCGGAGCGGCTGACGATCCATTGGCCGGCGGACGGGTCCGCCAGTTGCCGATAGACGCCGAGTACCGACGCGGCGGAGGGAGTGGGGTCAGCGGGTGCGTTCATGGTGGCGAGCGAGAGTGGGCGGCCGGCGCTTCATGCCTTCGATGCATCGCGACGATTGTATATTTTTGCCGCGAAGGGTGACATTCGCGCGGGAATCGTTTCCTTTCGTTTCGATGCGGCGCGGTGCGGCGCGTCGGCCTGCCGTTATCCCGTGATGGCCACGTGTAATGCGCCGCAGCATGATCGTTCGGTACCTCGCCACGGAATCGAAACGCTTTTATCGTCCCGATCCGTCTGCAATGCCGCGACGTGTCGCAGTCCGTCGGCAACCTCCATGCGCGTCATCGTCGTTCGGCCCCTCGCCTGACGCCGACCTCCCGGGGCGTTCGACGAAGCCAATCCGTCACGTCGGATCGTGGGCCGTCACGCCTTGATCAACAGGGTGGAATTTCAGTACCGTAGCAGGCTTGATCGCCAGGCTCCCATCGCGCCTCCTTGAGTAGCCTGGCATTACATCCAGCCATGCGCCGGTCGTCGATTCCGGCGAAGGAGTGTTGAACGTGACGGTGACAGGAACGGACGAGCGGGTGATCCGACGTGCCAGCGCGCTGGATGCGCCGGCCGTCCTGGAGATCTTCGATGAAGTGATTGCGTGGTTCGTCGACATCGGCAACGACGGGCAATGGGGCCGCGAGCCCTGGTCGACGCAACCGAAGCGGATTGCGCTCGTGACGGAAGCCTGTGCGCTGCCCGACGCGTGGGTGGCGGAATCGCCCGACGGCCGCATCCTGGGCGCATTGATCCTGGGCGAATCGATGCCCTACGTGCCGCCCGCGACCGAGCCGGAAATCTACGTGAGGGTGCTGGTCGCGTCGCGCGATGCGCGGGCGCGTGGTGTGGGCCGGCGGCTCATGGCCTTTGCGGATGAGCGCGCCCGGGCTGCCGGCGTGGCGCGCTTGCGGGTGGATTGTTATGGGGGCGGGACCGGCGCACTGGTGGGCTTCTACGAGTCTTGCGGGTATGAACGGCTGTCGACCTTCGACGTGGACGGGTGGCCGGGACAGTTGTTGGGGCGCAATCTGTGACGGTGCGGGTCAGCCGCTTCGCATGCAACGCATCGGCCGATGCTCGATGCGCCGCCCGTGAAAAGGCTGCGGTACCGGCCGGCGGTGTAGCTTTGCCGAATCCGCCACGTGGTATTCGCCCGTTTCCGCGCGGCGTGATGTGGACGGGTGGTCGATTCCACTTTGCCGCCGCCCCGCGGTTTCCAGTGTGATGGCGGTTTGAACGCGCGTGCCGGTTAGTCTGTTGGCCGGGCAGGCCGAGCGCGTCGGCGACCCACGCGGCGGTGCGCGCATAGGTGTCGTGCGCGGTCGTCACGCGCAGCGTGTCGATCTCGTCCGGATAGCGCGCGCAGCCAGCCGGCGAGCAGCGCGGCATCGGGTTCGAGATGGAGCGTCTCGACGCCGTCCGGAAAGACGCCGTCCAGACTGTGACCGGGCGCGGTGATGACGGTCACGGCCACCTGGCGGGCGAGCGCGCCGCGCACGAGCGCGAGGCTGCTGCCGGTGGCGCGTGCGCCGATCACGATGAGTCGCTTCATGCTGGATCCTTGATCGGAGAAGAAGAGAGCGTCGCGCGCCGGCTAACGTGCACGCCGGCGCAGGCGCTGTGCCTCGAGGCGCGGCAGCAGATGCTGGACGACGCGCGGGAGCGTGTAGATCGGCAACTGCGCGCACGTGAACACGAGCGCCATGGTGGGCGTCGCGGCGAGCCCGAGCGCGGCCCACATCAGGCCGACGTTGCGATTGGCGACGATCAGCGCGACATCGAGCCGTGCGCGGACGCCGCCGGGCGTGAGCCGTACGCGATGATCTGGAAGCCCGCGTTAATTGAATGGCCGATTATTTTCGGGGGCGGCGGAGAGGGGCGTTCAACGATAGGTCCAAAGCCGGTGCAGCAGGAACGTCGTCGGCGGAATCAGCAACGCGATCGCGACGATGCTCATTGCGCGGGACACGTCGAGCGCTTCGGCCACGCGCGAGAGCAGCAGGGTTTCGACGAAGCCGGCGAGCGTGACCGCGAGAAAGCGCACCGCGTTGCGCGTGCGCACCGTCGACGAAAAGCTCCACAGCGTGTTCGCGAGATACGAGAACGCCGTCGCGCAGAGGAACGCGATCGTGTTCGCCGTTACCAGCGTCGCGTCGAACTGCGCGAACAGCGTCGCCGCGACCAGCGTGTGGATCGCGGTCGAGCAGAGGCCGGACACGCCGAAGCGCACGAGGCGCGTGCGCTCGGCATCGAGCAGGCCGATCATGGCCGTCGCCGCGCGTCAGCGTTCGCCGATCCGCGCACGGGTCGGCTGCACGCGCCGGCGAGCGCTCTGGCGGCGCGCATCGCGTGCGACCCGTAGCTCGACCACCTTGCCGTGTGTCTGGTAGCGGCGGCGGATCAGGTAGACGGGTCGTTGCTTCGACTCGTCGTAGATCCGCCCGATGTATTCGCCGACGACACCGATCCCGATGAGCTCGATGCCGCCGATGAACAGCGTGACCGAGATCAGCGACGCGTAGCCGAGCACCGGATTGCCGAACAGCAGCGTGCGGAGGATGATGAACGCGCCGTACAGGAACGCGAGCGCGGCGATGCCGACGCCGATGTAGGTCCAGCTGCGCAGCGGCACGGTGCTGAAACTGGTGATGCCTTCCAGCGCGAAATTCCACAGCTTCCAGCCGGAAAATTTCGAGTGCCCGGCACTACGCGCGTCACGCTGGTATTCGACGATGACCGTCCGGTAGCCGACCCATGCGAACAGCCCCTTCATGAACCGATGCCGCTCGGGCAGGCTGCGCAGCGCGTTCACGACCTTGCGGTCCATCAGCCGGAAATCGCCGACGTTCTCCGGCAGTTTCACGTCCGACAGCAGGTTGTGCACGCGATAGTAGATCGCGGCCGCGGTGCGCTTCGCGAACGAATCGCACGCGCGGTTGCTGCGCTTCGCGGCGACGACTTCCGCACCGTCGCGCCAGTGTTCGATCATCACCGGAATCAGGCCCGGCGGGTCCTGCAGGTCGGCGTCGAGCGGGATCACCGCGTCGCCGAGGGCTTCGTCGAGACCGGCCGTGAGCGCCGCTTCCTTGCCGAAGTTGCGGGTCAGGTCGATCACCCGCACGCGCCGTTCGCCGGTGCTGATCCGGATCAGCCGCTCGAGCGTGTCGTCGCGGCTGCCGTCGTTCACGCAGACGATCTCGAACCGGATGCCGTCGATGGACGTCATCAACGGCATCACGACGTCGAAGAAGCGCTCGACGGCCTCGCCTTCGTTATAGAACGGCACGACCAGCGATACGAGCGGTATATAGAGCGGTTCCCGCATGATGATTTCCCCTGTGATGTCGCTTCACCGATGCGCGCCGATGGTCGGTCGGCCGGTGCGGCGCAATCCGTACGCCGGGCGGTGGTGCGTTCTGGCCGAATGCGTGAACGCTGTGTCGGTCGAGTGATCGCGCGCGTCCGGCATCGACGGCACGTCGCGCCGGTCCCGGGCGATCCGGCTGACGAGCAGCCCGAGCGACGCCAGCGTGACGAGCGGCATGAACTGGAACGACAGATGCGGCACGACCGCGAGGCCCGCGAGCGGCGTCAGCCACAGCAGCGTCAGCCATTCCCGGTCGAAGCGCCGCCAGCCGTGCGTCCACGCATAACGCGCGTACCACGCGATCACGAGGCCGTACCAGGTCAGGTCGTAGTCGTACAGATAGGGGCTGACGAGCAGGCACGCGCACGCGAGCGTCGCGGCGCGCAGCGCGTACGCGCAGTCGCCGCGCCACGCATAGACGACGGCGATCGCGGCGACCGCGGCCGACAGCAGTTGAAGGGCGTTGGCGACGGAAGCGGGCAGGCCTGCCATCGCGGCCAGCGCGAACAGGGTCGGCATCCGCGCGAGCTTCGCATGGCCGGTGCTGATGACCTGGTAGACATCGTGCATCCCGTGTGCGAACGCGATCCACGAGTCGGTGCCGAACGCGAGCGTGGCGAGCGCGACGCAGGCGGCGATCGTCGCGGCCCACGCGGCCAGCGTACGCCACTGGCCGGCGCACAGCAGCGCGAGCGGGAACAGGATGGCGATCTGCGGCTTCATCATCAGCATGCCGAAACAGATCCCGGCCCAGACGGGCCGGCGCTTCAGCAGTAACAGGCCGAGGCCGCCGAGCGTCGCGGTAAACAGGCTCGTTTGCCCGATGACGACGGTGATGAATGCGGCGGGGAAGGCCAGCGCGCACAGCCACGCGGTGCCGCGCTGCACGGTCGCCTGCATGACGACGGCGAACAGCACATACGTGACGCCAAGCCAGAGCACGACGGCCGGCGTGTACGGAAGCCAGCCGAGCGGCAGGACCAGCAACAGCATGCTGGGCGGATAGAGCCACAGGAGCATGCCGTCCTCGAGATTCATTCCCGGGACGGCGAGTTGCTGGATCGTGAACAACGCGCTGAAATGCCAGACGTCGGCGGCACGACCGTGCGCGGCGAGCCATGCGGCGCTCCAGATCGCGGAGAAATCCTCCGACAGCGGCACCAGCGCGGCGCCATGCTGCAAGTACATTCGGGCGATGTAGATGCCGATGAACAGCAGTTCGCCCAGCAACGCGGCGCCGGCATAAACGCGCACGCGATCTCGATTGAGCCAGTGAGGATAACGGCGCGGGCCGGCGATCGGGAGTTCCGGGTGCGCATCCGTCTCGGGACGGGCGTGGAAAACGGAATGGGGCGTTTTCATCGCGAGCTCCGGGGCGAGTACTGCGCGGTGCGGCGAACGACGACGAACAGCACGGCAAGCAGCACGATCGGGCCGATCTGCGGCAGCTTCATCAGGCGGTTCAGCATTTCGAAGATCGGCAGCAGCCAGGCGAGCACGATCACGGCCTGGTCGCCGGGCAGCCAGCCTTCATCGAAGCCGTGGGCGATCAGGCAGAAGATCGCGATACCGAGCCACGTCAGCTCGTAGTGCCACAGATACGGTGTAGTCAGCAAGGTGGCGACGGCCAGTACCGCGCCGCGCAAGCGCATGTCGGGCGTGCGCCGCCAGACATCGACGGTTGCCGCGATCGCGAGCAGCGCGATCGCGGCCTGCGCGGCCAGGGCAGCCGGCACCGGGAAACCCGAGAGCCGCAGCGCGGCGAACGGCGTCGGCGAAGCGAGCCAGTAGGACGGCAGCATGAAGTGCTGGCCGCGCACCGTCGCCACGGCGTCGCCCAGCCCATGCAGTGCGCCCGTACCGGTCAGCGCGATCCCGGCCGCCGCGAACAGCGTCGCGCTGATTGCCGCCGCCGCGAACGTGCGCCACGCGCGCGCCGCGATCAACGCGAACGGGAACACCACGGCCAGCTGCGGCTTGATCGCGAGCAGCCCGATCAGCACGCCGGCCGCGACCGGGCGCTTGCCGAGCAGATGCAGCGCGAGTGCGGCGAGGCCGGCGGTCAGGATGCTGTTCTGGCCGAACAGCGCGGACATGCACACCGCCGAATACGCGACCACGACGATCGCCGCGGCGTGCGGCACCGGAAGATGCGCGCGCAATCCCGACAACCGCGAGACGGCGAGCGCGTAGCATAAAAGACTGCCCGCGAAAAAGAGGAAATATGCGGGCAGGAAAGGCACAAGGGCAACCGGAGCGATGAACAGCAACATCGTCGGCGGATAGAGCCAGGGAAGCGACCGGTGCTGCAAATACGTGTCGAATTGTGCGAGCTCGGCCTGCAGGAACAAGGAAGGGTCGTAGGCCGATGCGGCATGGCCTTGCAACACCAGGTGCGATGCGGTCCAGAAGACGGAGAAGTCGACGCCCGGGCGCACGGCGGCGTTCGACGTGAAGCCGTTCGTCACGAAGCCCCAGACAATCAGCAACGCGGCGAAGAGCATCAGCATGATGCAGCTGTACGGAACGATCCGGTCGGCTGTGAGCCATTGAGCACAGCGTATAGCGCGAACGCGCGACCCACGATTGGCTGTGTACATGATTCCCCGTATGTGTGTAGAGGCTGCATGGTTTGTCGCAGCCGTTTCATGTTCTGTCGTGCCTGCGGATCGAATCGCATTGAAATCGCGTCGTCCGGTGAATTCATTGTTGAAGAAAAAATCGCGTGATGCAAATCGCCCGCTGAAAGCCGGAATCCGGATTGACCGGTGACGCACGTGAAAACGGTGTTTTCAGGTATGAGAAATCGACGTTTCCGGATTTCATGTTTCTGCTTTGAAACATTCGGCCAATTTGACCGGCTCGGCATCCGGCCGGCCACATGAGGCGCAGGTCGTATCGCGTGTGCGGGAAAGTCCCGAGAAAATTTTTTGGGTCCTTGGCGGAGCGCGGCGGCAGGCATTCAGGCTTGCAACGCTTGCGCGGAAACCTATATCAATTTTGAAACATTTCACGCGCCGGGCCCCCGGCCGGGGAACCCGGGCATCGCCGGAACCCTTGATGCATCTCGATTCCGCTCGAGGTGGCCTGCTCTTTGCGTAAGCGTTGGCACGGCAGTCGACGAGGTGACGACCGGGCGGTTCCGGCAAAAGACAGACGGAACCCGCATCGGAATCACCGGCGGAAAGAAGGGCCGGAGCGCGTCGGGGAACACGCAGCTCCAGGTCGATCAACCGCGCAAGCCTTCGTCGAGTGAACAATGAGCCCCGGTATCGTCAGGGCAATAAAAAGTCGGCATGGCCGAATATGGGGAATAAAAATGAAAGACCACAGCACATCACGGTTCGAGAACCGGATTAAAAACATATTGCAGCTTATCCGGGAGATTGTTTCCCGTGCATCTGGATTCCATGCGTCGAACGGCCGTCGTGCCGTTCCGGTCGACCGGATTGCCCGGCTTGTCCGGTTTGTCCGACCTGTCGCACCGTACACGCCTCTCTCGCATTCTGCCTCACTGATACCCGTTCGCGCGGACAGGGATGTGCATCCCCGTTCCCGCAGCTGAGCGTCGTGCTCCGATTTTTCGCGTAGTGCCGGTGGTGCCCGTCCCGACGTCGCACAAGACGAAGGGTATTCAATAGCAGTCCGAAAGGAGAGTACTTATGACAAGAGTCATCGAAAAGATCGCCTGGTTCGTCGAGGATCGGGAAGGCGTGACGGCCATCGAGTACGGCCTGATCGCCGCGCTGATCGCACTCGGCATCGTCGTCGCGTTGACGACGATCGGTACGGACCTGTCGACCGTGTTCAGCACGATCGCCTCGAGTCTGGACTCGGCGGTAACAGCACTCTGATGGACGGTACGACGAACGGAACATTCGAATCGCTCGTCGACACCACACGGCAGCAACACCCTGCCTCGACGTATCGATGCACGGTCAACCGACCAGCCGGCACGCGAGGATTTTGAAAGTCACCACGCAAGGAGATCACCATGACCAAGTTCATTCAACAAGCCGCCCGTTTCGTTCGCGACGAAGACGGCGTGACCGCCATCGAATACGGCCTGATCGCAGCACTGATCGCGGTCGGCATCATCGTGGCCGTCACGGCGGTCGGCACGCAGCTGAAGACCGTGTTCACCACGATCGCTGCCGACCTGACCGCGGCCGTGTGAGGCCGTTGAAAAGCAGAGCGTGCGGACGGCTCGGCCGGTGCAGCGATCGAGCCGCTCCCACGCATCGGATGACCGGGAACCGGAGACCATCATGCAAACCAGGGTGCGTGTCGCAGGCCCCAGGATCGGCGCGGAGCAGCGCGCGACGTCGATCGGGTATGCATCCGTCGCGGCGACGTTCGCCGTCGCGGTGCTGGGCTGCGTCGTCACGCCGAAAGGCTCGCTTGCCAATACGTACGCGGTGATCGCAACGGCCGTCACGGCCGCCGTGGCCACTGCGTTGGCAATGGTTTCCTGATCCTTCGATTCGCTCAGCGGGGTTCGCCATGTTGCTCGTTGCGCCGTCTTACCCGATTCCGTTGTGCGTGACGCTGCTCGCGGTATCCGCGGCCGGCACGGACATCGCGGCCCGCCGCATCCCGAACGGCCTCGTCGCGCTCGGACTGGCGGGCGCGCTGGTCGCCCAGTGCGTGCTGCACGGCGTCCTGGCAGGCGCACTCGCCTGGCTTGCCGGCGCGGCGACCGGCTTCGCGCTGCTGCTGCCGTTCTACCTGCTGCGCGGGATGGCGGCCGGCGACGTGAAGCTGATGGTCGCGATCGGCGCATGGGTCGGCGCGGAAATGACCTGTTACATCGTGCTGGCCACGTTCCTGGCCGGCGGGATCGGTGCGCTCGCGGTCGTGCTGTTGCGCGGCCGGATGCGCCAGATGTGGACGAACGTCCGCGCGCTGATCGCGCGGCATTCGCGAGGAACGCGCGGGGAGGCCGCCGACGGCCCCGCGGAAATCGTATCGGTCGGCTCGCTGCCGTATGGCGTAGCGATCGCGGCCGGCACGCTGGCCATGCTGTTCGCGTCGCACACCTAGCGCGACGCACCCGCAACGAGGATCGAACGACCATGAACACGAACCATACCGAACCGAGACGCGACGCGCAGGTGGCCCATCTGCCCGATCCGTTGCCGTCGCGGGAGGCCCGCACGAAGCTGGGCGCGCAATTGCCGGCGGCGCCGCGCTCGCTCGACGAAACGGGACTGAGCAAGACGTTCGTTGCCGGCCTCGTGCTGAAGTCGACGCTGATGCTCGGCCGCCCGTCGTACGGTGACCTGGTCGAGCGGCACTGCCTGCCGCTCGCCGTGCTCGACGACGTCTTTGCATTCCTGGTGCGCGAGCACCTCGTTGAACTCACCCATCGCGGCGCGACCGATCTCGACGTGACGTTCCGCCTGACCGACGCGGGCCGCGTGCTGGCGCTCGAGGAACGGGCCCGCAGCGGCTACAGCGGGCCCGCGCCGGTGACGCTCGACGCGTATCTCGAATGCGTGGCGGCTCATTCGGTGCGCAAGCTGCACATCGGCCAGAGCGACGTGTGGGCCGCCTTCGAAGACATCGTGATCGACACGTCGGTGCTCGACGCGGCGGCCGCGGCGCTCAATGCGGGCCGCCCGCTGCTGATCCACGGCCCGGCCGGCAGCGGCAAGACCTTTCTCGCCGAGCGGCTCGGCTCGCTGATGCGCGGTTACGTGCCGGTGCCGCACGCGATCTGCGCGGCCGGCGAGGTGATCCAGGTCTACGACCCGCTCGTGCATGTCGACGCGGCGTCGCAGCCCGGCGGCCAGTCGGTCGATCGCCGTTGGCGCCTGTGCGAGCGGCCGGTCGTGATGTCCGGCGGCGAACTGACGCTCGACGAGCTCGACCTGCGCCGCGACGAAGCCGCGGGCTTCTACCAGGCACCGCCGCACATGAAGGCGAACATGGGCATGTACGTCGTCGACGATCTCGGCCGCCAGCGCGTCGAGCCGCGCGACCTGCTCAACCGCTGGCTGCGCCCGCTCGATCGTGGCGTCGATTTCATGACGCTCGAATCCGGCAACCGCTTCGTGATGCCGTTCGACGTCTGGCCCGTGTTCTCGAGCAACCTGGCGCCCGAACAGTTCTGCGACGACGCATTCATGCGTCGCCTCGGCTCGAAGATCCACGTCGGCGCGCTGTCGATCGACAACTACCGCGCTGTGTTCGACGCGGCGTGCGCATCGCTGGGCCTCGTCGCGGCGAGCGATGCCTTCGACTACCTGCTGCACCACCTGCATCTGCCGACCGGCAAGGCGTTTCTCGCGTGCTTCCCGGCAGACCTGCTGCGACTCGTCGCCGCCGGCGCGCGCTATCGCGGCGATCCGGCCGAGGTGACGCACGACGCACTGTACGACGCGTGGGCGAGCTATTTCGGCGCGGGACCTGAACGGGAAGGCGTCCATCCGCCGCCCGTCGAGCGCGGCGGACGCACCTTCATCACCGGTTGAGCCGTTTCTTTCACGATTCGTCGAGGAGCATTGCCATGAAAAACAGTCGAGCGATCCTGATGCTGGTCGTCGCGATGGTCGCGGGTCTTGCCGCGGTCGTGTTCGCGTCCCGCTGGCTGATGCAGACATCCACGAGTTCGGTCACGTCGGTTGCGGTGGCGGCCACCGACCTGAACCTGGGCGAACCGCTCGGGCCGAACCAGATCCGCATGGTGAACTGGCCGTCGGGCAGCGTGCCGGCCGGCGCGTTCACCGATACCAAGGCGCTCGAAGGGCGCGTGGTACGCACCAGCCTGTCGCGCGACGAGCCGGTGATCGAATCGAAGCTCGCGCCGGTCGGCACGAAGGGCGGGCTGTCGGCGGTGATCTCGGACGGCAGCCGCGCGATCACGGTGCGCGTGAACGACGTGGTCGGCGTCGCGGGCTTCGCGCTGCCGGGCAACTACGTCGACGTGATCGTCAACACGCAGGAACAGCAGGGCAAGACCGACGGGCAGAGCATCTCGAAGATCGTGCTCGAGCACATCCTCGTGCTCGCCGTCGCGCAGCAGGTGAGCCGCGACGACACGGCGCCGAAGGTCGTCAACGCGGTGACGCTGGAAGTCACGCCCGACCAGGCCGAACGGCTCGACCTCGCGCGCAGCGTCGGCACGCTGTCGCTCGTGCTGCGCAACCAGATCGACCAGAAGACGCTGAACACCGACGGGGCGACCAAGATGACGCTGCTCGGCAAGGAGCCCGCACCCGAAGCGCCCGCGGCGCCCGCTCGCGTTCGGACGGTACGCGTGCACGTCGCATCGCATGCGGCGCCGGAAGCGCGGCGCGACTGCGTCGGCGTGCTGACGGGCGTAAGGGGCAGCGTCGAGTGTTTCTGAAGCAGATCAACACAGTCACATAAACGGCCGCCGGCAACGCGGCGGCCCTGGAAGTCGATAACCGGCACGGAGCCGGTCTCTCGGGGGATCAGACGAAATGAAGATCAAACCGCAATGCACGGATACCGGCCCGCTGCGCACACGCGTCGCACGGGGCACGATGATGGCCGCGATCCTTTGTTCGGGATGGCTGACGGTTTATGGCGCACTCGCGCAGGAAGGCGTCGAGTCGGCGGCGCTGACGAAGGGCGGCGCCAGCGCGCCGGCCGCGGTCGGCAAGGGGCCGATGCAGATGACGATCAGCATGGCGCCAATGGCGGCCGCCGCGCCCGCCGCGTCGGCAGGGCCGCTGCGCGGGCCGAACTGCGTCGGCGCCGTGCGCGAATCGACCAGCGTCAGCGTGCCGCTCGGCAAGTCGCTGCTGGTGCCGATGCCGGAGCCGGTCCGTAACCGGACGATCGGCAATCCGGCCGTCGCGCAGGCCACGATGGTGTCGCCGCAGACGCTGTACATCCTCGGGCTCGCGGTCGGCACGACGAACATGATCGTGCAGGGCAAGAGCGGTGCGTGCCGCGTGATCGATGTGGCAGTCGGCGCGGATGCCGGCGGCCTGCAGGCGTCGTTGCAGCAGCTGATGCCGACCGAGCGCGACATCCGCGTGACGACCGCGGCCGGCACGATCGTGCTGTCGGGCACCGTGTCGAGCTCGCAGGCCGCACAGCAGGCCGTGCAGATCGCGCGCGCCTACGGCGACAGCGCCGGCGACCCGGCCGCGGGCGGCAAGCAAAGCGGCGGCGGCGTGCTGAACATGCTGGCCGTCACGTCGCCGCAGCAGGTGATGCTCGAGGTGAAGGTGGCCGAGGTATCGAAGACGCTGATGAACCAGATGGGCAGCGCGCTCAACATCCAGGGCGGGTTCGGTTCGTGGAGCGGGGCGCTGGTCACCAACCTGCTCGCGGGCGTCGCGAGCGGCGTCGCGTTCAGCAAGGCGAACAACAAGCCGTTCAACCTCGCGGCCGACGCGCAGAACACCGACAACCTGGTCAAGATCCTCGCGGAGCCGAATCTCGTGACGATCAGCGGCCAGGAAGCGACGTTCCTCGCCGGCGGCAAGATCTTCATCCCGATCCCGCAGAGCAGCGGCAACGGCACGTCGTCGATCACGCTGCAGGAAGAGGAATTCGGCGTCGCGCTGAAGTTCACGCCGACCGTGCTCGCCAACGGCCGGATCAGCCTGAAGGTGGCGCCGGAAGTGTCGGAGCTGTCGCAGACGGGTGTCACGCTGAGCGCGACCAACATCGGCGGCACGTCGATCCTGCCGCTGATCACGACGCGGCGCGCATCGACGACGGTCCAGATGAGCGATGGCGAATCGTTCGCGATCGGCGGGCTGATCAAGGACAACGTGACGGGCGCGCTGAAGGCGCTCCCGGGCGTGGGTGAGGTGCCGGTGCTCGGCGCGCTGTTCCGCAGCACGTCGTTCCAGCAGGATCGCACCGAGCTGATCTTCCTGATCACGCCGCACCTGGTGAAGCCGCTGCAGACCGCCGACGTGCCGCTGCCGACCGACAGCTTCTCGAAGCCGAACGAAGTCGACGTGTACGCGACGGGCAACATGGAAGGCCGTGGCGGTGTCCGCAAGCCCGGCGCACAACCGGCGAACGGCGCGGCAGCTGCCCCGCAGGCACCGGCCCAGGCACCGGCTCAGGCACCGGCTCAGGCACCCGCGCCGGCGCCGGCGCCGAAATCGGATACCCCGGCCGCCGCTGCCGCCGCGCTGCCCGCACCGCGTGTGCCGCAAGGCGCGGACGCGCAGCCGCCGGTACCGGCCGAGCCGCAGAAGACGCCCGCGTCGGTGGCGGCTGCCGTGCCACGGCCCGACGCAGCCAACGCAGCCAACGCAGCCCGTGTCGCGCGCATCGAAGCCGCCGCCGCGCGCCTTGCGGCGGCCGGCCCCGACGCACCGGCCCGGTCGGCCCAGCCGGCCACACCGGCCCAGCCGACGCACCGGCTCCCGGTGGCTGCCCATGCGCAGGTCGCCCGCTCGGAATCCGAGTCCACCGATCGTTGATGCCATCCAAGGGGACACTCATGAAATCCGCCTACCTCGTATTCGTGCGCCGCGCGGCGCTCGCCGCACCGCTCGCCTTCGCGCTTGCCGGCTGCATGTCGTCGACCCCGGTGTGGGACACCCGCTTCGGCGAATCGGTCCGCGCCGTGACGCAGGCCCAGATCATCGATCCGCATGCCGCCGAACACGCGGCGGCGACGACGGTGGTCGACGGCGGCGCGGCGGCATCGGCGCTCGACAACTACGAAAAGTCGTTCAAGCAGGTCGATCCGCCCGCGAATGCATTCGTGATCGGCATCGGCAAGGCCACCCGGTAACGACGGCACGCTCAGGGAGAAAAGCCATGAACAGCGCAGCCCGCTATCCGAAAGTCATGCGTCGCAGCCTGCATCGCCAGCGCGGTGCCGTCGCGATCATCGTCGGTCTCGCACTGGCGGTGATGATCGGGTTCGTCGGCCTCGCGCTGGATCTCGGCAAGCTGTACGTCACGCGCAGCGAACTGCAGAACAGCGCCGATGCATGCGCGCTGTCGGCTGCGCGCGACTTGACCGGGGCCATCAGCCTGACCGTGGCCGAGGCCGACGGCATCGCCGCCGGCCACCTGAATTTCGCGTTCTTCCAGAACCAGTCGGTGAAGATGCTGACCGACACGAACGTGACGTTCAGCGATTCGCTGACCAATGCGTTCCTGACGAAGAACTCGGTCACGACGCCGGCGAACGTGAAGTACGTGCAGTGCACCGCGTCGCTGAGCAACATCTCGCACTGGTTCATGGAAGTGCTGAACGTGCTGCCGGGCACCAAGATCGCGAACGCGGCGACCGTATCGGCCAGCGCGATCGCGACGGTGGGCGGCGGCCAGACGGCATGCGCGATCCCGGTGTTCGTATGCCGGGCAACGGGCGCGCCGTCCTACAACGTCGGCGACTGGATCACGTCGCCGTCCGGTTCGTCTTACGGGCCCGGCAACTTCGGCTGGGCGGCACTCGACGGCTCGACGAACGAGCCGACCATCGCGAGCGAGCTGTCGGGCAATACCTGCAATATCACGAGCCCGCCCGACCTCGGCACCACCGGCCTGAAGTCGGCGTCGCTCCGCGCCTGGAATACGCGCTTCGGCATCTATACGAACGGCGCGAACGGCTCGAGCGGCCAGCCCGACTTCACCGGCTACGCGTATGTCGGCCCGAACTACGGGCCGCCCGGAACGGCGGGCATCAAGGGTGATGCGTACACGCAGTTCGTGACAGACCGCTCGAACTTCAAGCCTTACCAGGGCGACGGCGCGCCGCCGTCGGGCAGCGGGATCTCCACCAACGGCACCGTCACGGCGAGCAACTACCAGACCTATGGCGGCGACCGCCGTGTCGCGCTCGCGCCGGAAGGCGACTGCTCGTCGCTGAACGGGAACAGCGGCAAGGTGCACGTGACGCAATGGGATTGCGTGCTGATGCTCGATCCGCTGCCGTTCAGCTCGGGCAGTGGCCCCGTCATAGCGCACCTCGAATACCTCGGCTCGTCGGTCTCCGGCAACAATCCGTGCGCGACGCACGGCTTGCCCGGCGACGGCAGCGCGTCCGGGGTCCAGGTGCCGATGCTCGTTCAATAGGGAGAGACGATCATGAAAAGGCCCCCGTTTCGCCGTTCGCGCACCCGTGGCGTGGCCGCCGTCGAGTTCGCGATCGTGCTGATTCCGATGATCCTGCTCGCGACTGGCGTGGCCGAGTTCGGCCGCGCGATCTACCAGTACGAGACGCTGACCAAGGCGACCCGCGACGCGGCGCGCTACCTGTCGATCTGGCTGCCGACCGACAGCGCGTATCCGGTGTCGGCGGCGCAGTGCCTCGTCGTCTACGGCAGCACGACGTGCGGCTCGGCCGGCACCGAACTGGTGCCGGGCCTCACGACGTCGATGGTGACCATCTGCGACGCGCAGCATACGACCGGTTGCAGCGACGCGTCCGACCCGGCGCAATTCTCGAACCTGCCGACCTACGACTCGAACAACAATGCGGCGAGCGGCACGGCGACAGGTGCGATCAATGTCGTCGAGGTGAAGATCAAGGGCTACACGTACCAGCCGATCCCCGCGTATCCGGGGCTGACGTCGATCCCGTTCGGCAACATCGTCACCGTGATGAGGCAAGTGTCATGAGCGCGCGCCCAGTCCCCCTGTCACGCCGGCGCGGGCAACGCGGCTCGACGATCGTCGAGTTCGGGCTCATCGCGTCGGTCCTGGTCATGCTGCTGATCGGCATCTTCGAATTCGGTCGTGTGCTGTTCTACTGGAGTACCGCGAGCGAGGCCGTGCGCCTCGGTGCGCGCACGGCGGTGGTCTGCGACGTCAATGCCGCCGGTGTCGCGAAACGCGTGACGGCGCTGCTGCCGCTGCTGTCGAACGCGAACGTGTCGGTGAACTACTCGCCGGCGAGCTGTACCGTGAACACCTGCGCGTTCGTGACGGTGAGCGTCACGAACGTCACGGTCAAGACGATGATCCCGTTCATGAACGTGTCGGTGAAGATGCCGCCGTTCAAGACGACGCTGCCGCGCGAAAGCCTGACTTCCGCGACCGGCGGTGCAAACTGCAATTGATCGAACAGGCGAGGCACACGACATGATCAACATCCTCGTAGCTTCCGACGATACCGCGCGGCTCACGCAGATTGCGCGCCTCGTGACCGACTGCGGACGCTATCGCGCCACACGCGCGACCGGACGCCCGTCGCAGATCGAGCATCGCACCGACGGGCTCGACGCGTTCGACATCCTGCTGGTCGATGGCACGTCGCTCGACGCGCCCGAGCTGGCGGCCATCGAGCGGATCTGCCGGGTTCACACCGGGCTGACCTGCATCCTCGTGACGGCGGATGCGTCGCCGCACGTGCTGCTCGACGCGATGCGCGCGGGCGCGCGCGACGTGCTGCAATGGCCGCTCGACCTGCAGGCGCTCGGCAATGCGCTCGCACGCGCGGCCGCGCAAAGCACGCGGCGCGACACCGACGATACGCGGATCGTGTCGTTCATGTCGTGCAAGGGCGGGGCCGGCACGAGCTTCGCGGCCAGCAACATCGCTTTCGAGATCGCGGAAGGCTTCAAGCGTCGCGTGCTGCTGATCGACCTGAACCAGCAGTTCGCCGACGCGGCGTTCCTCGTCAGCGACGAAACCCCGCCATCGACGCTGCCGCAGCTGTGCGCGCAGATCGAGCGGCTCGACAGCGCGTTCCTCGATGCGAGCGTCGCGCGCGTGACGGAGAACTTCCACGTGCTCGCCGGCGCCGGCGACCCGGTCAAGGCCGCCGAGATGCGCGAGGACGCGCTCGAATGGATCCTCGGCGTCGCCGCGCCGCGCTACGACTTCGTGCTCTTCGACCTGGGCGTCTGCATCAATCCGCTGTCGATGGTCGCGCTCGATCGCAGCGACCAGATCCAGCTCGTGATGCAACCCGCGATGCCGCACGTGCGTGCGGGCCGCCGGCTGCTGGAGATCCTCGTGTCGCTCGGTTATTCGACCGACCAGATGCGGCTCGTCCTGAACCGCGCGACGCGCGCGAGCGACCGGACCCGCACCGCGCTCGAGGAAGTGCTCGGCCTGCAGGCGGCCTGCACGATTCCGGACGATGTCGACACCGTGCTCGAAGCGATCAACCAGGGCCACCCGGTGTCGCGTCTCGCGCGCGGCACGACGGTCGCGCGTGCGCTGCAGGGATACGCGAAGCAGCTCGTCGAAGGGGAGGTGCGCGTGGGGCGCGGCACCAAGCACAGCGAACCGCTGATGTCCCGGCTGTTCGGCCGCAAGGCCACGCCGAAGCTCAAGTCCATGTAAATCTTTCGGGGAACCATCATGTCATTGCGCGAACAGATGTCGTTGCACCGGGCCCAGCCGCTGGCGGCGGGCAACGAACCGGCCGGCCCGGCGCATTCGTCGGTACGCGACGCGTACCAGAAGCTGCGCCGCGAAATTCACCTGGCGGTGCTCGAGCGCGTCGAGCTGGAGCGCCTGTCGCGGTTGCAGCAGGATCAGGTCCGGCAGGAAATCGCCGGGCTGATCTCGCGCATCCTCGACGACGAACGGATGCCCGCGAACGACATCGAGCGGCGGCAGCTCGCGATCGACGTGTACGACGAGATGTTCGGCTTCGGTCCGCTCGAAGCGCTGCTGCGCGACCCCGGCATTTCCGACATCCTCGTGAACACTTACCGGCAGGTCTATGTCGAGCGCGCCGGCCAGCTCGAACTGACCGACGTGACGTTCTACGACGATGCGCACCTGATGAAGGTGATCGAGAAGATCGTGTCGCGCGTCGGGCGCCGCATCGACGAATCGAGCCCGATGGTCGACGCACGCCTGCCGGACGGCTCGCGCGTGAACGCGATCATCCCGCCGTCCGCGATCGACGGGCCGCTGATGTCGATCCGGCGCTTCGCGGTCAACCCGCTGAAGATGGACGACCTCGTGCGCTACCACAGCCTGACGCCGCCGATGGCCGAACTGCTCGATGCGCTGTCGCGCGCGAAGGTGAACGTGCTGGTGTCGGGCGGCACCGGCAGCGGCAAGACCACGCTGCTCAACATCCTGTCCGGCTACATTCCGCGCAACGAGCGGATCGTGACGATCGAGGACGCCGCCGAGCTGCAACTGCAGCAGCCGCATGTGCTGCGGCTCGAAACGCGCCCGCCGAACATCGAGGGCAAGGGCGAGATCACGCAGCGCACGCTGGTGCGCAACGCGCTGCGGATGCGCCCCGACCGGATCATCCTCGGCGAAGTGCGCGGCGCCGAAGCGCTCGACATGCTCAATGCGATGAACACCGGCCACGAAGGCTCGCTCGCGACGATCCACGCGAACACGCCGCGCGACGCGCTGACGCGGCTCGAGAACATGATCAGCGTCTCCGGCCTGACGCTGCCGCCGAAGACGATGCGCCAGCAGATCGCATCGGCGATCTCGGTGGTCGTGCAGGCGGCGCGGCTGACGGACGGCAAGCGCAAGATCGTCAGCATCCAGGAGCTGACCGGGATGGAGGGCGACATCATCAACATGCAGGAGATCTTCACGTTCAAGCGCACGGGCGTGGACCGCGACGGCTCGGTACGCGGCCACTTCTGCGCGACCGGCGTGCGGCCGAAGTTCGTCGAGCGGCTGCAGGCGTTCGGGATCAACCTGCCGGATTCGCTGTACGACCCGTCGCAGCGTTACGAGACGAACTGACGACAGGGCGCCGCTAACCGCCGGGGAGACCTCATGAACACGATCTTTTACGCCTTTGTGATTCTCATGTTCGTCGCGGTCGTGCTGACGATCGAAGGCACCTATCAATGGTGGAACGCGCGGCACGGCGCTGCCGCGCGCCGGATCGAGTCGCGCATTCGCGCGATGTCGGCCGGCGGCAACGTCCAGCAGGAGCGGCTGTCGATCCTGAAGAAACGGATGCTCGACGAGTCGAAGCCGTTCGACCAGTTGCTGCTGCGCGTGCCGCGCGTGCAGGCGCTCGATCTCCTGATCCAGCAATCGGGCCTCGACTGGACGCTGTCGAAGCTGATCGTGCTCAGCGCGGTGTTTCCGGCGATCGCGTGGGTCGCGCTGAGTTTCGCCACGTTGCCGCAGCTGGCTGCGCTGCCGATCGCGCTGTGTGCCGGATGCCTGCCGGCGATGGTCGTGATGCGTGCCCGCCGGCGGCGCATGCGCAAGCTCGAACGGCAGTTGCCGGACATCTGCGACATGATTTCGCGCGCGCTGCGTTCCGGTCATTCGTTCACGAGCACGCTCGGGATGGTGAGCGAGGAGTTTCCCGATCCGATGGGCGGCGAGTTCCGGGTCACGTTCGACGAGGTCAACTACGGCGTGTCGCTGCACGACGCGCTGATGAATCTCGCGACCCGCGTGCCGGTGCAGGACCTGCGCTATTTCGTGATCGCGGTGCTGATCCAGCGCGAGACCGGCGGCAACCTGGCCGAGCTGCTCGACAGCATCTCCGCGCTGATCCGCGAGCGCTTCAAGCTGTTCGACAAGGTGCGTGTGCTGTCGGCGGAAGGGCGGCTGTCGGCGTGGATCCTCGGGCTGCTGCCGTTCGGTACGGCCGGGGCGATCGCGGTGATGAACCGCGAGTTCCTGTCGGTGCTCTGGGAAGATCCGGCCGGGATCAGGATGGTCGGCACGATGCTGGTGACGATGCTCTTTGGCCTGCTGTGGATCCGCCGCATTGTCCGGATTCGCGTCTGACGCGTGAGCTGAATAACGAACCGTAGCGAGACTGTCATGCAAAACCTGAGCGTAGTCCACGCCGTGATGCTGGGCGGCCTGTTCATCTTCGTGGCCGGCGGCGCCCTGGTCGGGATGCTGCTGTTCGCGCCGCGTAATATCCAGCGCCGGATCCAGCAGGCCGGCGGCGCCGGCACGGGCCCCGGCGACAGCGACGACCTGGCATCGCGCTGGGTCGCGAAGCTGGTGGAGCTGTCCACCCCGATCTCCAGGCTGTCGGTGCCGAAGGACGGTTGGGAGAATTCGCCGCTGCGCATCCGGCTCATGAACGCCGGCTGGCGCAACCCGAGCGCGGCGGCGCTGTACTTCACCGCGAAGACGATGCTCGCGCTCGCCGTGCCGTGCGCGGCGCTGCTGGTGCTGATCACGACCCGGCTCGGGGATCAGCGCGAACTCCTGTCGGTCATCCTCGTCGTGCTCGCCGGGATCGGCTACTACATCCCGAACATCGTGCTGTCGCAGCGGATCAAGGTGCGCCAGCAGAAGATCTTCGAGGATTTCCCGGACGCGCTCGACCTGCTCACGGTGTGCGTCGAAGCGGGGCTGGGGCTCGACGCGGCGCTGATGAAGGTGAGCGAGGAGCTGCGGTTCAGCAGCGAGGTGGTCTCGAGCGAACTCGACCTGCTGCTGCTCGAGATGCGCTCCGGCTTCACGAAGGAGACGGCACTGCGCAATCTCGCGTTGCGTACCGGCGTCGAGGACATCGAATCGTTCTGCGCGATGCTGATCCAGGCCGATCGTTTCGGCACGAGCATCAGCGAATCGCTGCGCGTGCTGTCGGACATGCTGCGCACGCGGCGCCGGATGCGCGCGGAGGAGCGGGCCGCGAAGATTGCGTTGAAACTGTTGTTCCCGCTGATCTTCTGCATCTTTCCGTCGCTGATGCTGGTGCTGCTCGGGCCGGCGATGATTCACGTCTATCGCGTGCTGTTGCCGACGTTCGTCGGGATGTCGCAGTAAGCGGCGAACCGGCGTTACGCCGGGATCGGCGGAAACGTCGATGAAGGATTCGCGTGCCGGGCGGCCACCCCGCCGGCCGGCACGGCAACAGGCTTCATGGAGGCTCCCTCCCCAGGCGGCGCCGCGAGACAGGTCGACCATAGCGGCGTCAATGCATCCTGGACCCATGGTCGGCCATGGAACTAGCCGTAGTCCACCGCCTGATCGGCTGCCCCCTACTGCTAACCTGAATGCCGGCGAAATTTACCGGCATCACGTCGTGCGCGATGCAGCGGAGGTCGCGGATCACGACCGGTGTGCGCGCGGGGGGCACGGCCGCCATTCGCCCGGCACTTCGGCCGCTTCGGGCCCCGTTCGCCCGGTCTCGACCGTCACTGAAAGTGATGCACGTACCGCAGCACCATCCGCGTGCCCTGCGGCCGGTTCCGCGCATAGGTCTCGAAATACGCGTTGAACATCAGGTGATCCTGCTGCGAGAAGCTGTACATGGCCCCCGGGCCGATCGCGAACACGGCCTCCCGCGTGCCCGGCACGTCCTGCCCGTTTTCCTTCATGTCGGTGGTCTGTCGCAGCCAGTAGCCGTTGATCCCCAGCCGCAGGCCGGGGCGCACCTCGTACTCGGTCGCGAAGTTCGCGTGGATCGCCTGGCCGGCCTGCGTCGACGTCACGTCCGGGCCGAGCGACGTGGCCGGCCGATGGTTGGTCGTGTTCCACAGATAGTGCAGCCGCCACGACACGGTCCATTTCGGCGTGAGCCACAGCGTCGCCGCCCAGTACGGGTCGAACGACCAGGCATGGCTGCCCGGGTTGATCGCGCGCGACGGGTCGTACGCGCCGGTCGGCACGATGAACTGGAATTCCACGCGCTGCGCGAAGCGCGGGCCTTGCGCGCCCATCACCGGGTCGAACTGGACGAACGGGCCGATCAGCAGGTCGCCGAAGCCGGCACGCGCATTCAGCGCGACGTTGCCGATGCCGTCGTCGGTCCGCGCCGACGCGATCCACGGCAGGATCACGTCGAGGCCCGGATGCATGCCCGCGAACGTCTGCGGCGACTGATAGACGAGCTGGCTCAGCCCCGCGAACAGGTCGATGTCCTGCTTCGGCAACCCGACCTTGTTGCCCGCGTTGTCGTTGACGCGGCCGGCCGTGTAGTACTGCAGGTACTGCGTGCCGTACCAGCCGGAGCCGGCCGGCGGCATGCCGTCGAGGAAGCTGGTCATGCCGAGGTTGACCGCCGGCAGGTCGGTTGCGCGGGCCGGCGCGCTTGCGGCCATGCCGGCGATCGAGAGGCCCGCGACGACGAGCAGGCGAGAGCCGAATTTCATGTTCACCACCTCCTGGTTATTTATCTGTATAACTAATCAAACGGTGCGAATAAGATCGGGATGATCGGCGATCGCGCGATACTGGCCCGCATGAAACACGAGCGGCGCCTTGCCAAACGCGTCGAACTGTTCGATCTGGCCGATGAAGAGCAGGTGATCGCCGCCTTCGTAGTGGCCGACGTTGCGGCACACGAAGCGCGCGCTCGCGCCGTCGAGGCAGGGCACGCCGCCGGCTTCCGAATCCGCGTGCGGCACGCCGTCGAACTTGTCGGCGCTGGGCGTCGCGAAGCGGCGCGACAGGTCGATCTGGTCGTGCGCGAGGATGTTGATTGCGAAATGGGTGGCCGCGACGAAATCCGGGCGGCTCGGCGCGAGCTTGCGAAGGCTCCACAGCACGAGCGGTGGATCGAGCGACAGCGACGAGAACGAATTGGCGGTGAGGCCCACCTTGCGTCCGTCGGCCGCGCACGTGGTGATCACGGTGACGCCGGTCGGGAACTGCCCGAACGCGGCGCGCAGCTGCATCGGGTCGAGGGTCGGGGGGGCGGTAGCGATCGTTTCCATGCCGGTCACTCCGAACGTGCGCTGTGTTCGCGGATGAACGCCGCGCAGGCCGACGGCTCGAACCACCACGGCGAGAACCGGCGCGGATCGTCGAAGCCGTCGACGATCGCCGCGGCGAGCGACGGCAACTGGCCGGCCGCGCCGAGCAGTTCGAGGATGTGCGGCGGCGGCGGGGTGAGCAGCGAGTTGGTCCAGCGCACGACATGCTGCGCATAGGCCCAGTAGCCTTCGAACGTCTGCTGCATCCAGTCTTCGCTGAACGGCGCGGCATCGCGCGCGACGATCGCATCGAAATAGGCGTTCGCGCATTTCGCGGCGTTGTTCGAGCCTTGCCCGGTGATCGGATCGTTGACGACCACCGCATCGGCCATCCCGAACACGGTGCGGCCCGACGGCAGCCGGAAGAACGGCTTGCGCACCGTCGGCGCGAAGCGCCCGGCCAGCGTGCCGTTCGGATCGGTGAGCTCGACGTCGCGACAGCGCTCGAATTCCCACGGCACGTATTGCCGCAGGAACGACAGGCTCCGGTCCAGATGCTGCTCGGGCGTCTTCACGTCGGCCCAGCAGTCGAGCGGGCCGCCCGGAATGCCTTCGAACACCATGATTTCGCACGGGCCCGTCGTGGTCAGCGCGGGGAACACGAAATACTCGCCGATGCCGGGCAGCAGGTTGAAGCGCACGCGCGAATACGGCTGGCTCGGCGTCATCCCTTTCACATAGGTGAGGGCCAGCGCACGTTGCGGGCGGTCGAACGCGCTGCGCGCGTCGTCGCGGACGAGCAGGTTGACGATCTCGCCCTTGCCGGCCGCGAGCAGCACGAGGTCGTGGCTGCGCGCCAGTTCCTCGAGTTCGGGCACGCCGATGTCGCCGATGCGCACGTCCGCGCCACGGCGGCGCACGCCGTCGAGCCAGTCGGCCATTTTCACGCGCTGGTCGACCGACTGCGCATAGCGGGTCAGCCGCGACGACCAGTCGATCGCCTTGCAGCCGCCGCCGTCCGGATGCGGCACCGCGATGCCGATTCCTTCGACGGACGGGCACGCTTCCTCCCAGGTGTTCAGGCCGAGGTCGCGCTCGATCTGCAGCGCGGTATGGAACATGCACTGGCTCGACATGACCTTGCCCGTGCGGATCTGTTCGGCGTCGCGATTGGTCGCGAGCGTCACGTGATAGCCCTGGCCGAGCAGGGCGAAGGCGAGTTGCAGGCCGGACTGGCCGGCGCCGACGATGGCGATGCGTCTCATGGGGTTGTCCTTGGTAGGCCGGAGGCCGGCCGGAATGATTGCGAAAAGCGGCGGCGGGGAACGGTCACTCCGCGAGCCGCGGAATGGCCGGCACCGCCTGTTCGGGGCCCATCGCGGAATAACCGCCATCGACCGCGTAGTCGGCGCCCGTCACGAAGCTCGCCGCGTCGCTGCACAGGAACGTCACGACCTGCGCGACCTCGGACGGATCGCCGACGCGGCCGAGCAGGTGGAACGGCGCGGCGACGCGATCGGTCTTCGCGCGGTCGCCGTGCGTCAGCTCGTCCATCACGCGCGACCACGTCCATCCCGGCGATACCGAGTTGACGCGAATGCGCTCGGGCGCGAGATCCATCGCCATGCTGCGCGTGAGCTGGCGGATCGCCGCCTTGGACGTCGGATACAACCAGCGGCCGGTCTGCGCGCACTCGGCCGAGATCGAGCTGAAGTTCACGATCGCGCCGCCGCCGCGCCGGGCCATGTGCGGATGCACGGCCTTCGCGAGCATTGCGGCCGACACGACGTTGACGTCCATCGCGGCGAGCCAGTCGTTGCGGGTCGCCTGGATGCCGTTGTCGACGTAGCTGCACGCGAGGTTGACGAGCACGTCGATCGCGCCGAACCGCTCGACGATCGCCGATATCGCACGTTCGATCGCGCGATCGTCGGTGATGTCGAGCGCGACGAACATCGCCTTGTCGCCGAGCGAACCGGCGACGCGCGCGCCGTTGTCCGCATCGAGATCGAGGATCGCGACGCATGCACCGGCGCGGCTCAGGTCCTGCGCGACCGCGGCGCCGATCAGCGTGGCGCCGCCGGTGACGATCGCGACTTTGCCAGCAAGGGCAGTCATGGGGTGTCTCCGTGAATCGTGGGGTGAGGGAGGGGGCGCGTCAGTGCGCACCCGTCGACGGCTCGCTGTCCTGCCAGCGGCGCATCAGGCCGTTCGACGGCACGGTTTCGTCGAGCAGCTTGCGGGCCGTCTCGACGCCCGCGACCGGCAGGCCGGCCGGATCCAGCAGGCCGATCTGCACGAGCACGCTCGCCTGGTCCCAGTAGATGTGCTCGTGATAGAGCTTGTCGCCGCGAAACTTGACGATCGCGACGAGTGGAATCTCGACGCGCTTGCCGGTGGGCGCGACGCCCGGCAGCATCCAGTCGATCTCGGTGGTGTGCGTGAAGCAGAACAGCAGCTCGTCGACGACCTGGCTCGCGCCGATCGTGCGCGAGATCGGGGTGATCGTCGTGTCGGGCGGATTCGCATGCACGAAGTGATGCGTGTAGAAGCGCTTGAGCTCGTCGTGGCCGACGCCGCCCGTCAGCGTCGGAACATGGTTGACGTACGGCTCGGCGACCATCGTCGCCATCGTGGCATCGACGTTGCGCGTGGCGAATTCGTGTTCGAGATGCGCTTCCCACAGTGTGGACAGGTCGTAGTGCGGGCCGAGCGCGGCGCGGAACGCGGCGATCGCGCGCTGGTGGGCCATGACCGCGGCGGCCTTGTCGAAATGATCGCCGCCGACGCGGGCGAACGCGTGATCGACGCCCGGATACACATACACTTCGACGCCGTCGCGGCCGGACAGCGCGTCGGCGATGCGCTGCTGCGCGTCGGGCGGGCAGAAGCGGTCCAGCCCCGCGATCTGCAGCACGAGCCGGCCCCGCAGGTGCGCGGCCTCGTCCAGCGCCTGCTCGATGCCCACGCCGTAGTAGCTGACCGCCGCGGCCACGCCCGGCAGCCGGCACGCGGCGAGATAGGCGAGCTTGCCGCCGAGGCAGTAGCCGAGCACGCCGGCTTCACCCGTGCATTCCGGTTGCTGCCTGAGCGTGTCCAGCGCGGCACCGATGTCCTCGACGCCCTTGTTCTCGTCGAATTCGCGATACAGGGCCATCGCGCGCTCGACATCGGCTGCCGCATGGCCGAGCTCGATCCCCGGCGCCTGGCGCCAGAACAGGTCGGGCACGAGCACCGTATAACCTTCCTCCGCGTAGTAGTCGGCGGCCTCCCGCATCGTCGCGTTCGCGCCGAAGATCTCGTGGCACAGCACGATGCCCGGCCCCTTGCCGCCGGCCGGCGTGCTCAGGTAGGCGCGAAACGTTCCGCCGTCCGGCGACGGAATCTCGATGTGACGTCCTTTCATCTGTCCCTCCGTTGAATTCATTGCTGCGACGAGCCCAGTATTGGCGGACGAAACGTGCGCTTCTATCCGCTTTCTTCGGCCGGTATCCGCGAATTCCGGAAACCTGCGGCACCGGCCGCCGCGCGTGGGCAGGCGCGCGGCCGACTGCGGGTATGTGCGGATGCTGAAAGCACGCACAGTTTTCTACGATGCGCGAACGGTCCGTTTCTTGCGTCGTTTGCGCGGGACTTGCGTGCTTTGGCGGCCGGACTGTCCGGATACTCCGGGCGCTATCCGGATCGTGCGGCGAATGCCCCCACACCGGGAACGCATGCACGGCGCGAGTGCAACCGAGCATGACGGGAGAACATCGATGGCGCAATTTTCCGGAACGGGCTGGCTGGACGACACCGCCTGTTTCAATCACGACAACCTGCTGCTGCAGTCGAACGATGTCGACGAGGTGCGCGCGCGTGTCGCCGACGTCTTCAAGCCGCACCGGCTCACGCCGACCGGCGAATCGCGCGCGCTGCACAGCTGCATGCATCATGCGCGCTGGGGCAACCTGTCGTTGAACCTGCTCGATTACGGCGGCGGGGTCAGCATCGAGCCCGGGCCGCTCGAGCACTTCTTCCTGTTGCAGATCCCGTTGCGCGGCGACGCGGAGATCGAGTGCGGATCGGCGCGTTTCGTGTCGTCGCCGGGCACCGCGTCGTTGATCTCGCCGACGCTGCCGCTGAAGATGCGCTGGGGCGACGCGTGCCCGCAAGTCATCCTGCGCATCGAGCGCGAAGTGATGGAGCGCCATGCGCAGCGGCATTTCGGCGACGACCGGCGCGCGCCGGTCGAATTCGAACCGGCATTCAGCCTGTCGTCGTCGCAAGGGGCGTGTCTCGCGCAGTTGCTGCCGGTCCTCGCCGGCGCGATCGCGACGGACGCGCATCCGCTGCGTCATCCGCTCGCGTTCGAGCCGCTCGAATCGACGCTGCTCAACCTGCTGCTGCACGGCCACCCGAACAGCGCGCGCAACGGCACGCGACACCTGCCGGTGGCGCTCGCGCCGTTCTATGTACGGCGCGTCGAGGATTACATCCGCGCTCATCTCGACGAGCCGCTGACGATCGAGCGGCTCGCCGAACTCGCCGGCGTGAGCCCGAGCACACTGTTCGCCGGCTTCCGCCATCGCCACGGGATCACGCCGATGGGCTTCGTGCGGCAGTTGCGGCTGCAACGTGTGCGCGAGGAACTGCTGGCCGACGAGTCGCCGGGGCTCGCATCGGTGACGGACATCGCGCTGAAGTGGGGTTTCGCGCACCTCGGGCGGTTCGCGATCGAGTACAAGCGGGCGTTCGGCGAGTCGCCGTCGGCGACGCTCAGGATGCGGCGCGTGCGCGCTTAGACCCTCCGGCGGCAGCCCACGGCCGCTCCCGGGGCGCAGCAGCCTGGCATCGCCGCCTTTCACCCGTCTTCCACGAGGGCCGCCGCATGGATCGATCCCGCGCCGGCCCCGCCTCCACAGCGCCAGACGCCGGCTTTTCCCGCCGGCGCACTTTTTTAAAGACTCCGTTACGTTCGCCCGGTATGATCGCTGCGCTCGCGAACGACGCCATTGGCCGTTGCATGCCGACTCGCGCGCAACCAGCATCGCCTGCATGACAACACAGGGCGGGCGCCGGCGCTGCGTCGCGCCGAGATCGCGCCGCGATCGGGTCGAATCGGCCACCAGCACGACGGAGCATGGAACGATGGTAACGGGGACGGGGGCGGCGAAACGCGCGATGGCGATCGCCGCCGGAAGCGCGTTGTACGTGGCGGCAGCGGGCGCCGCGCACGCGCAGGCATCGGGTGCGGCAGTGGTGCCGCCGGCGGCCGTGCTGCCGGAAATCGACGTGACGGGGAAGGGCGACCGCTCGTCGAGCGGGCTCGTCGGGCTGCGCACCACGGCCGGCACGAAAACCGACACGCCGGTGGCCGAAGTGCCGCAGACGATCAACATCGTGACCGCGCAGCAGATCGAGATGACCGGCGCGACCGACCTGAACCAGGCGCTGCGCTACGTGCCGGGATTCGCGACGTTCGGTGCCGACAGCCGCACCGACTCGTATGCGGCGCTGCGCGGCTTCACGCCGACGCTGTACGTCGACGGCGTGGCCGCGCCGCATACGGCCGTGATCGCGGACTGGCGCGTCGACCCGTACACGATCGACTCGATCGCGGTGCTGCGCGGGCCGACGTCGGTGCTGTACGGCGCGGGCGAGCCCGGCGCGATCGTCGACGCGCACACGAAGCTCGCCGACGGCGAACGCGTCCGTGAAGCCGGCGTGCAGATCGGCAACGACGCGCGCAAGCAATTCATGGTCGATGTCGGCGATACGCTCGACCCGGACGGCCGGTACGCGTATCGTTTCGTCGGCGTGGCGCGCGACGGCAACGCGGAAACCGGCCCGAACGGCGACCGTCGCGTCGCGCTGGCGCCGTCGTTCCGCTGGCGGCCGAACGCCGACACGTCGCTGACGCTCTCGGCGACGTTCCTGCAGGACAGCGGCGATATTTCGTCGAACTTCCTGCCTGCGTCGGGCACGGTGCTGCCGAACCCGAACGGCCGCCTGTCGCAGGACATCTACATGGGCGACCCCGGGTTCAACGACTACCGGAAGAAGCAGTGGTCGCTCGGCTACGCGCTGGAGCACCGCGTGAACGCGATCTGGTCGCTGCACCAGGACGTGCGCTGGTCGCACCTGTCGCTCGACGACGCGACGGTGTTCGGCAACGGCTTCGCGCCCCGCAGCACCACCAACATGATGCGTACCGCGGGGCTGTTCCAGCTCAACTACAGCCGGCTCGACATCGACAACCACGCGCAGGCCCGCTTCGGCACGGGGCCGCTCGAACATACGCTGCTGCTCGGCGCGCAATACGACCGGCAGACGACGACCAACAGCGTGTGGCTTGCGATCGCGCCGTCGCTCAACCTGTATCACCCCGTGTACCGGCCCGTCACGGACGCGATTTTCGCCGGCCCGACGTCGCTCGGCCACGTCGACCAGTACACGGCGATGAACACGTTCGGCGTGTACGCACAAGACCAGATCCGCTGGAAGCGCTGGACGCTGACGCTCGGCGGCCGCGAGGATTTCGTCAATGCGCGGTTCGACGACCGGACGGCCGGCAAGCAGGCGCGGCAGGACGTCAGTGCATTCTCCGGGCGCGTCGGGCTCACCTATCGGGGCGACGCCGGGCTGTCGCCGTATGTGAGCCATTCGACGTCGTTCGATCCCGTCATCGGCGTGCGGCTGTATGGCGGCGGGCTGCCGAAGCCGACACGCGGCACGCAGACGGAAGCCGGGTTGCGCTGGCAGCCGCCGGGCCGGAACCTGATGCTGAGTGCGGCCCTTTACCAGATCGACCAGACCAACGTCGCGACGCCGACGCCGGTCAATCTCGACCCGACCGGCACGACCTCCATGCAGACCGGCAAGGTCCGCTCGCGCGGGATCGAGCTGAGCGCGGTCGGCAAGGTCACCCGCGAGCTGTCGATCGTCGCGTCGTACGTCCATCAGGACGTCAAGAACGTGCAGGCGAACGACGCGTCGCTGAACCACTGGCCGGTGGCCGTGCCGCTGCCGCGGCAGATGGCTTCGATGTGGGCCGACTGGACCTGGCGCGCGGGCGTGCTGTCGGGCCTCGGGTTCGGCGGCGGCGTGCGTTACCAGAGCGCGTCGGCGGGCGCGCCCGACAACTCGCTGACAGTGCCGAGCGTGACGCTGGTCGACCTGGCGCTGCACTACGAGATGCCGCACTGGCGGTTCGCGCTGAACGTCGCGAACCTGTTCGACCGGCGTTATGTCAGCGGTTGCCAGTCGTACAACGTGTGCGTGTTCGGCAACGAGCGGACCGTGCTCGCCAGCGCGAAATACAACTGGTAGCGCGAGCGCGCGGAACGCGTCCTACGCGTCGCGTTGCGGCTCCCGGCGCGCGGCGCGTTCACCGGCGTGGCGCTGGCGCCGCCACTCGGTCGGCGTGAGGCCGAAACGTTCGCGGAATGCGGTCGCGAAATTCGCCGGCGTGGAAAAACCGATCTCCTTCGCGATGCTGGCAATGCTGAGCGACGTCGAATCCAGCAGATCCTGCGCGATCCGCAGCCGCTCGTGCCGCAGATACTCGAACACCGTCTGGCCGAGATTGTCGCGAAACGCCCGCGACAGCCGCTTTTCATGCGTGCCGACCGCGCGTGCCAGTTGTTCCACCGTCGGCGGATCGTTCAGCGTCCGCGCCAGGTGGCGGATGGCCGCGCGCACGATGATGTCGTCGTCCTTGCCGGTCACGAACACGCTTTCCGTGTCGACGGGCCGCTCGCGTGTCGCCCGCGCGAGCTGCACGCGAATCCGTGCAAGCACTTCGGCCGGCTCGAACGGCTTCACCACGTAGTCGACGCAGCCGATCTCGAACCCTTCCAGGCGTTCGTGCAACGCGCCCGCCACGGTCAGGAAGATGACCGGAATCGCGCACGTCAGCGGATCGGCGGCCAGCAGCCGGCATGCGGTGAAGCCGTCCATGCGCGGCATCCGGACATCCATCAGGATCAGGTCTGGCATGAGCGCCTGCGCGCGCTGGCACGCCTGGAGCCCGTCGGATGCAATGCTGATCCGGCACCCGGTGCCGCGCAGGATGTCGATCAGCAAGCGAAGCTGGTCGGGCTGATCGTCGACGATCAGGATATGAGCGTCGCCCAATACGGAGGTCGATGGATGCATCGTGCACCTGTTCTGGAATGGCTGCTGGCTGCGTTCCTGCGGGTGGCCGGCCCGGTTCGGATAATCGTTGGAAACTGCTCTATGGCAACGCACAAGCGCATCGATATTCGGATTTCGCGCAAACCGCGCGACAGACGACCGGTCGGCGTAATACCCGGTGTTGCTTGTATTGATCGCTGATCCGGTAAGGACGCGAAGCTTTGCCGCCGCCGCGCGTGGAAAAGGGCGCGGCCGACCGTGTCGATGCGAGCCGAATTGTAGGGGGATATTTCGATTCTTGCCAGACGCATTGACTCTATTTGTTTCATTCCGATTTTCGGATTCTTCATCAGGTATTGTGATTTGCGTGAGCGGTATCGCACCTGATGCCTGTCCATTTCCGCCATTTTCATTCTTGCCCGCACGCGATCGTGCGGCTCGGCGGTTTTTTCTGCGGAAATATTTTCGCCGGAGTTTATTTTTAATCCGTTTCGGCAAAGCATTTGTCCGCCCGACAAAACATCTGGATTAATTTTGGCGCCACGAAATCGTTTGCGAGGTGCGCGTTTTTCACGCAACTTATTGAATGTATTGGATTTTACAATCTATAAAGAATGTCGCCTTCAATAATTCAGGTGCGTGTCTCATAATTCGTCCGAACTTTGAATGCAGGGTTGCACGGGGCAGCACAAGGCACGGAGGGTCGTGACGGACGTTGCGTGATTCGGGGGCGTGGCATCAATTGATGCTCATCCGAACGCATGTCCGTAGCGCTCGGGCGCACGTCCGGTTGCCGTCGATGAAATAAAAGAAGCGGGGTTGGTCGCGGTCGGCGCGACATCAAATCAGGGGTGTCCATAACGGCGGTTGAATCTCCGGATTCAGTCGATGGGCGAGTTCGCCCATATAAAACGATATGCATTCCTAATGCATTAACCGAATTAACGGAACGGGCCGTCACACCGACGGCGTGCCCGGGATTTCGAACGTCCCGTCGCTACGGGCGGGCGATGCGTGTCGTCTTCGGCACGCTCGGGCCGGGCATCGGAATCGGGTTCCGCACTGAAGTCGTAATCGTAATCGCAGTCGCAATCGTAATCGCAGCTGAATCCTTCAAGAAAATTAAGTAGTCCGTATACAAACCAGACGCTACAAAACGGAGCAGAAGACCATGAAGAGGAAGCAGATTTCGGCGCTTGCCGCCGCCATGTTCACAGGCGCAGGTGTCCTGATCGCGGGGGCCGCGCATGCGGACAACTTCGTCGACCGCGGCAACCCGGACAATGCGCTGAACGGCCAGTGCATCGACGGGACGAACCCGCTGTGCGTGTCGACCAAGAGCGGAAGCTACGTGGCGGTGAGCACGGCAAACGTCACGATGGGGACGAACGCCAGGGCCGGTACCAGCGGGATCGCGATCGGCGACCAGTCGAATGCGAGCAGCAAGGGCGGCACCAGCAGCGGCGGCGCGATTGCGATCGGCGTCGGTTCGCAGGCGCTGGCGAACTCGGCTACGGCCATCGGCACGGTAGCCGTCGCGCAAGGCAATACGTCGCTCGCCGTCGGCCGCCAGTCGGCCGCGGTCGGCGACTTCTCGATGGCGCTCGGCAACGTCGCCGATGCGCGCGGCACGAGCTCGATCGCACTCGGCCACTCGGCGCTGGCAAGCGGCGACCGTTCGGTCGCGATCGGCGGTGCGAACCCGACCTCGAGCGACGGCGTGTCGGCCGGCGCGTCGTACGACGCGGCGACACAGACGCGCGCCGGCGGCACGCAATCCGTGGCGATCGGTGCGGGCGCGCAGACGAACGACAACAACCAGGTGGCGATCGGCTCGGGCAGCGTCGGCGCCAACAACGGCGGCACGCCGGTGTTCGGCGGCACGGCCGCGCCGGTCGGCGGCGCGGTGTCGTTCGGCGCGATCGGCGCCGAGCGTCAGCTCAAGAACGTCGCGGCGGGCGCGGCCGATACGGATGCCGTCAACGTCCAGCAGCTGAAGAACGTGAACGGCACGCTCAGCACGAGCATCGCCAACGTCGACGCACGCGTGACGTCGGTCGGCAATTCGCTGTCGACCACGATTTCGAACGTCGACCAGCGTGTGACCAACGTGGGCAACAGCCTCAGCACCAGCATCGTGACGGCGACGAAGAACGTCGTGAAATACACCGACGATTCGCACGCGGCGATCGCGCTCGACGGCAGCAACGGCACCACGATCGGCGGCGTCGCGGCCGGTGTCGCCGACACCGATGCGGTCAACGTCGGCCAGCTGAAGGGCAGTGTCGCCCCGCTGCAGACGTCCATTTCGACGGCGGCGTCGAACATCACGAACCTGCAGACCAGCGTCACGGGCATCAATACTTCGCTGAGCACGGCAACCACCAACATCAGCAACCTGCAGGCGGCCGACGCACGCAACGTCAAGTACGACGGCCAGAGCGGCTTCGATTCGGTGACGTTCGCCGGCACGAACGGCACGACGCTGCACAACGTGGCGGCCGGTGTCGCCGATACCGACGCGGCGAACGTCGGGCAACTGAACGGCGGCCTGTCGTCGCTCAGCACGAGCGTGACGAACAACCTCAGCACGACGCTCGGCAACCTGAGCACGTCGATCACCAGCCAGATCGGCAACGCGACGAAGAACGCGGTGCAGTACGACGACGACGCGCACAGCGGCGTGACGCTCGGCGGCAAGGGTGCGCAGTCGCCGGTCGGCCTGCACAACGTGGCGGACGGCATTGCCGCGAGCGACGCCGTGAACGTCGGCCAGCTCGGCAAGGCAACCGATACGCTGAACCAGTCGATCGCGAATGTCGGCAATCAGGTCACGACGAACACGGGCAACATCGCGGCGCTCCAGCAGGACGCGCTTCTGTGGAACACGAACCTCGGCGCATACGATGCGAGCCACGGCGGCAACGGCCCGCAACGCATCGGCAACGTCGCGGCCGGTGTCGCCGACACCGATGCGGTCAACGTCGGTCAGCTGAACGGCAGCGTCGCGCCGCTGCAATCGTCGATCTCGACCGCCGCGTCGAACATCACGAACCTGCAGAGCAACGTCACCGGCATCAACGCATCGCTGAGCACGGCGACCACCAACATCAGCAACCTGCAGGCGGCTGACGCACGCAACGTCAAGTACGACGGCCAGAGCGGCTTCGACTCGGTGACGTTCGCCGGCACGAACGGCACGACGCTGCACAATGTCGCGGCCGGTGTCGCGAACACCGACGCGGTGAACGTCGGGCAACTGAACGGCGGCCTGTCGTCGCTCAGCACGAGCGTGACGAACAACATCAATACGACGCTCGGCAACCTGAGCACGTCGATCAACAACCAGATCGGCAACGCGACGAAGAACGCGGTGCAGTACGACGATGACGCGCACAGCGGCGTGACGCTCGGCGGCAAGGGCGCGCAGTCGCCGGTCGGCCTGCACAACGTGGCGGACGGCACTGCCGCGAGCGACGCCGTGAACGTCGGCCAGCTCGGCAAGGCAACCGACTCGCTGAACCAGTCGATTACGAACGTCAGCAACAACGTGACGACGCTCGGCAACCAGGTGACGACGAACACCGGCAACATCGCGGCGCTCCAGCAGGACGCGCTCCAGTGGAACGCGAACCTCGGCACCTACGACGCGAGCCACGGCGGCAACGGCCCGCAACGCATCGGCAACGTCGCGGCCGGCAAGAACGGCACGGACGCGGTCAACGTCGACCAGTTGAACGCGGCGATCCAGGACGGCACGAGCCAGCTCGACGCACTCGCCGTGAAGTACGACGACGCGAGCAAGAAGCAGGTTTCGCTCGGCGCGGGCAACGGCGGGAGCCCGGTGCGCCTGACCAACGTCGCGGAAGGCAACGTCGCGGCCGGGAGCACGGATGCGGTGAACGGCGCGCAACTGCGCCGTGCAACCGATGGCACGGCGGCCGCGCTGGGCGGCGGCGCGACGGCGAATCCGGACGGCTCGATCAGCGCGCCGGACTATAAGGTGGGCGGCGGTTCGTTCAACAATGTCGGCGACGCGCTCACGAATCTCGACGGTCGTGTTCTCAACAATACGACGACGCTCGAGAATCACGAAACGCGTATCGGCAATGCCGAAACGAACATCGCCGGCAACACGGCCGCGATCGCGGGGCTGCAGCAGGACGCGCTGCAGTTCGACCCGACGCTCGGCGCCTACAACGCGGCGCGCGGCGGTGCACCGACGAAGCTGACGAACGTGGCCGACGGCAACGTCGCCGCGGGCAGCACGGACGCGGTGAACGGCGGCCAGTTGTCGGGCGTGAAGTCGTCGCTCGAACAGCAGATCACGCAGGTGTCCAACCAGGCGGGCGAGGCGGTGAAAAATGTCGTCAAGTACGACGTCGACGCGAACGGCAACCGGATGAATTCGGTATCGCTCATCGGCGGCGACGCGAACGCGGCCGTCGTGCTGAAGAACGTCGCCGCGGGCACCGCCGATACCGACGCGGTGAACGTCAAGCAGCTGAAGGGCGTGCAGTCGAGCCTCAACCAGCTCGGTGCGCTCGCGGTGCAGTACGACGACGCGTCGAAGAGCTCGATCACGCTCGGTGGCGCGGGTGGCACGCGCATCACCAACGTGCAGGCCGGCACGCTCAGCGCAACCAGCACGGATGCGGTGAACGGCTCGCAGCTCTACGCGACCAACCAGCAGGTCGCGAAGAACACGACCGACATCACGAACCTGCAGGGGAACGTGAACAACATCGCGAACGGCAAGGCCGGCCTCGTGCAGCAGCAGGACCCGAATGGCGCGATCACGGTCGGGAAGGATACCGGCGGCACCAGCGTGAACTTCTCCGGCACGTCGGGCGACCGCGTGCTGACCGGTGTCGCGGCGGGCGTGAAGGACAACGACGCGGTCAACATGGGCCAGTTCAACAACGCGCTGAAGAACGCGGCGGCCAACGACCAGATCCGCGCAGCGGCGACCGATGCGAACACGACGTGGATCGCACGTGCCGATGCGGGTTCGATCGGGTCGACGGCAACCGCAACCGGCAAGAACGCGGTGGCGGTCGGCCAGGGCTCCGTCGCCGATCGCGACAACTCGTTCTCGGTCGGTGCGAAGGGCAGCGAGCGCCAGGTCACGAACGTCGCGGCCGGCACGGCGCCGACCGACGCGGTCAACGTGCAGCAACTGAACGACAACCTGTCGACCGCCACGTCGCAGGCGAAGGGCTACACCGACCAGCGCATCGGCCAGGTGTACAACTCGTTCAACGACCTGAAGAAGGACATGTACGGCGGCGTGGCATCGGCAATGGCCGTGGCCGGCCTGCCGCAACCGACGGGCGCGGGCCGCTCGATGGTCTCGGCGGCGACGTCGAACTATCACGGCCAGCAGGGTTTCGCCGCCGGGTACTCGTACGTGACGGAAAGCAACCGCTGGGTCGTCAAGGCGTCGGTGACGGGCAACACGCGTTCGGACTTCGGCGCGGTGGTGGGCGCGGGTTACCAGTTCTGACGTTGTCCGCGCAGTATCGATCGAACGGGGGTGTCGGGCAGCGGTCGTGATGCCCGACACCGGCGGGAGATCCGTGGCCCGGGGTGAGTCTGTCGACCCCGGGCCGTCGACGCTTGATGCGTCGCGAAAAGCGGTGTGGTTATGCCGGGCCTGTCCGGCAGCCGATGCCGTCGATGGATGAATGATTCGCCGATTGTGGAGATAATCGGCGCTGGCGCAATGCACTCCGCATTGAGCGTGTCCGAGCACGCCTTCCAGTCCCGTATGGGCGCCGACAACGAAACATGAAAACGATGAAACCCGAGAACAGGATGCTTCCCGCGCAGCGCGTCGCGTTGCCATCGCCTTTGCCGGCCGGTTACGACGGCAGGTGCCGCTAGCGCCCGGACAGTCCGCGCCGTGGGTTCGACAAGAGAACCGGCGCCCGAATCGATCGGCCGGGCAACCGGTATCGAACGGCGATATCAATTGGTGCACCCGTGAGCGTGCATCGGGTCACTTGAAGATGCATCCGGGGTAGAGGCACATGATCGGGAAAGTTGCGTGGCTGTCCGTCGTTTCGCTTCTGGTCGCGGCATGCGGGGATCGTTCCGGCCAGGCCGATACCGCATCGAATGCGCAGCCGGCGGTCGCGTCGGCGACGCAGGCCGTTACCTTGCCGCGCGAAGGGCGCGACTCGCCCGTGCCGCCCAGGCCGGGCCAGGTGCTGGAGGGCATTTACCAGAAGGACGCGCATGGCGAGGCGACGATGGAGATCGCCAATGGAAGCCAGGCCACATACTGGTACGGCCACGCGTTCGACCTGAACGGCGGCCACTACTTCACCGGCTTCGCCTACGAGACGCCGAACAAGTACGCCGAACAGGAGAACACCGCCGAGCCGGCGCACGATGCCAGGGTGACGATCACGGAGGCGACCTTCGAATGGGTCACGGACGGCGGCGTGGCCGGCTGGGACTTGGTCGAGTCAGAGCGCTCGATCGGCGAGTTTGGCGGTGACGAAAAGGCCGACACGATCGACGACAGGGAACCCGCCGTGAGCACGACCCTGCCGGACGGGCGGATCGTGCTGGCCGTGCCGACCTGGTACCTGGCTTCGGGTACCCGGATCAAGTCGTTCGACATGTTCGTCTATCGGCGCACCGATGCGTCAAGCAATCCTGACGATACTGAATGGACCTATGCCGGTAACGTATTTCGCGGCAACGACAGCGGCGCGGCATGCGATGCCGCGGGTACCGGCAACCGGATACCGTGCAAGGACGGCTCGGCGACGCTCACGTTCCTGCCGGCAGACGGCAGGGACTGGCCGCGCCTTCGCGTGGCAATGAACGGGACGGGCATCGACAACGCCGGCCGGAAAAAGACCGACGGCACCGCGGATGTCGTCGAATACCGGTTCAACCCGAAGACGAAGGTTTACGAAGCGGCGAAGACGTAGGGCGGCATGGGGCGTGTCGCTTTCAACGATGGTTCCACCTGTCCGGAAAGAGGATCCGATGGAGATGGCTCTCTCGAGAAACAAGGTGGGCGGCTGCCGGAAGTGATGTGGTTCAGCCAAATGGCGGACAAATGCGAATGGTGCGATCCGCAGCACTCGCAATCGCGCCCCGATCCGCGATTTCTCGCGGGTTCGCGCGCTGTCGAGCCAGGCGGCGAATGCGAATTGTCGAATGCGAGCCGCGGCTCGTATTCTGGGTGCGTCGGGCGGAACGGCATGGGGCCTCCGCCGATCGACGCATGACGGAGACTCGCAATGACTGCCATGACGCAAACCATGAAGCTCAATCACCTGAGCTTCCCTTCCGCCGACACACTGGCGACGGCCCGATTCTTCGAGCGGCATCTCGGCTTCACGATCGCGGGAAGCTGGGACAAATCCTGGATCCTCAAACGCCCGGGTTTCGACGTGGTGATCGATCACGCCGGCGACGATGAGACCGCGTGGCCGACGAATTTCCACGTCGGGTTCGAACTGCCGAGCCTCGATGCCGTTCGCACGACGTTCGAACGCTTCAGGGAAGAGGGCGTCGAGATGGTGACGGACGTCTTCAACAACGGGCGCGGTTCGCGTTTCTTCTGCCGCGCGCCGGGCGGCGTGATGTTCGAGCTGAACACGCGCGCGGATGCCGCGCCGGAATATCAAGGCACGTTCGACGACTGACGCCGGCAAGCGTCATACCGCGTTCGGGTGCCGGCGCGGGCCGCCGTTTCAATGACCGTGCAGGTCGGGAAGGCTGCGCATCTCCATCCCGTGCAGATCGCCGCAGCGCGCGACATGGCCGTGCCGCACCACCCGCGATGCCGTCGCACCGGGCTTCAACAGCAAGAAACGGAGTGTCTGCCTGCAAACGGTCGCCTACATTGCCGTGACTGACCTCACTCACGGAATGTGAAGAAGATGACCTTACTCGAAGGGAAAGTCGCCATCGTCACCGGTGCCTCCACCGGAATCGGCCGGGCGATCGCACTGATGTTCGCGGCGCATGGCGCGTCAATCGTATTGGGCGCGCGAAGCGAATCCACGTTGAACGAGGTGGCCGACGAGATTCGTCGTCACGGCGGGCAGGCGTTCGCCTGCGCCGGCGACGTCTGTCACGCCGATACGCATCGAAGGCTCGTCGCGACGGCGCTGCGCGAGTTCGGTGGTCTCGACATCGCGATCAACAACGCGGGAACCGTCGGGCCGCTCAAACCGCTCGCGGAGATCTCGCTCGACGATTGGCAGCACACGCTGTCTACCAATCTGACGGCGGCCTTCCTGGGCGCAAGCAACCAGATTCCCGCGATGCTCGAACGCGGCGGCGGCTCGATCGTCTTCACGTCCAGCTTCGTCGGCACCAGCGTCGGGCTACCCGGCATGTCCGCGTATGGTGCGTCCAAGGCCGGCTTGATGGGACTGGTGAAGGGCATCACCGCGGACTACGCGGCACGGGGGATTCGGGCAAACGCACTGTTGCCGGGCGGTGTGGACACCGCGATGGGGGGAGACCGCGAGCAGAAGGAATGGGCGGCCGGGCTCCACGCGATGAAGCGCATCGCCCGCCCCGACGAGATCGCATCCGCGGCGCTGTTTCTGGCGAGCCCGATGGCCAGTTTCGTTACCGGCTCGGCTCTGTTCGCCGACGGAGGCAATGCGGCCGTGAAGTGAGTTCGCATCGGCGCAAACGCGCGTCGCGCCGCGCTCAACGGCCGGCGCGAGCCAGCATGTCGATGACCGCGCGGGTGCGCGAAGGCCGGGTGATCTCCGTCCAGTGCAGATGCGCGTATTTCGGGTCGTCGCGCAGGCCGGCGAACTTGACACGATTCCTGGCGAACGTGGTGTACGACCACAGCAGCACCGACTCTCGCGAAAATGCCATCCGCAGCGACTCGCGGTTGCCGTGCGAAAGCTCGGTGCGCATGAGCCCGCGGCTCAACGTGCGCCACAGCACCCGGGAGAACACCGTCCGCCGCCCGAAGTTGAGCCAGATCACGTGGGTGGCTCTGGACCAGAGCACGTCGCGCACGGCGCCGTAGTTCCCGTCGGCGACCCATCGGTCGCCGGCCGTCGCGGCCCGCACGGCGCGCTCGAACTGTTCCGGCGGCACGGCTGTCCAGTCGGGGCCCCAATAGAGTCGATCCAGCTCGATGTACGGGCAGCCCGTTGCTTCCGCCAGTGCGCTGGAAAAAGTGGATTTCCCCGCCCCGCTGGTTCCGACGACGACGAAGCGCATGGGTTTGATCGCGGTTGAATGTTGAAGGCGGCTATTGTGCCTCATGCGCGAAGCGGTCGCTCGACGGCGGTTCGTCATTGAATACCGGTCATGGCCCGGCTTGCCGCACCACACGTCCTGCATTGTCGCGGCGGGCGGCGCAGGGAGCCCCTCGCCGCTCCCCGACGGTCATTTGAATTCGGCGTCTACCACTCGTTTCCCGCACCTTTGTACAATCAGCCGCTTCAGTCTTGCCGCACACAATCGCGGCAAACCCCGAAAAAAAACAACGTGAGAGAAACGATGGCGACCGAACCCGGATTTCAGACGCGCATGTACGCGGATAGCGCCCGCGACGGGCGCCCGTCATGTGCACCCGAATGGGTAACGACCGGATGTGCGTCCCGATCGGATCGAGGGCTGGCATGAGCGACAAACCCGTTCTTGCCGCCGGTGCGCCGTGCGAACCTGCGGCGTCGGCCGCTCCCCTGATGGCGCTGGCGTGCCTGGTCGTATTCATGGCGCAAATGGCGACGACGGTGTACCTGCCGTCGCTGCCTGTCGTCATGCGCGAGTTGAAGATGACGCAAGGCGGCGCCGAGTTATCCATCTCGGCCTATGTGATCGGTGCAGCGCTGCCGGTGCCATTCTGGGGCGCTGCCGCGGAACGCTGGGGCCGGCGCGGCCCGCTGCTGATTTCGCTGCTGCTGTTCATCGGCAGCAGCCTGCTGCTCGCCGGCTGCACGGCCGCACCGGCGCTGCTCGTGTTGCGCGCCATCCAGGGCATCGGCGGCGGCGGCGCGGCGATCATCGCCCGAATCGTCGTCCGCGACAACTGGCGCGGCGACGAACTGGCGCGACGCCTCTCCGTGTTGTCGATCGCCTTCATCACGGCCCTGGGCGGTGGCCAGTTCATCGGCGGGCTCATCGGCCGATACAGTCATTGGCAAACGGGTTTCGTGCTGATGGCCGTCGTCGCCGCGCTGGCGATCGGGCTGTCTTACACGTTGCCGTTGAAGGCGGGAAGCCGTGCCGCCAAACCGTCGGGCCTGGCCGGTACTTACTGGCTCCTGCTGCGGCGCCCGGGCTTCCTGTGGCCAGCCTGCGCGGGCGGGTTGGGGTTCGCGACGACCGTCACCTTGCAGGAGGTGAGCCCGTTCGTGTTCCAGGAGCATTTCCAGCTGGCCGTGACGAGCTTCGGCAGTATCGGCCTGCTGCTCGGCGTGGCCTATTTCAGCGGGGCGATGCTGGTCAACCGTCTCGTGAGGCGGCTCGGCGGCATCCGGCTGATGCATGCCGGCGCCGCGTTGCTTGCGTTCGCAACCACGTTGATGCTGGTGTCGTGGTTGAGCGGCCTGCTGACCCATTTCACCGGGCTGTGGATCTTCATCGCGCTGTATTGCCTGGCGATCTTCGGCCAGGCGGTGCTGTTTCCGAACAGCATGGCGACTGCCGTCAGCGATGCGCATGAACATGGCGCGCATGCGATGGCCTTGTGCGGTTTCCTGCAGCAGGGACTGGCGGGCATCGCCGCGACGGCCGCGGTGCTGCAGCACCATGGCGGCACGTGGACGCTCGTCGTATTCGTGCTGGGGGCGCTGACGTGGCTGGTGGTGCAGGTCAAGGTGCGGGGCAGGTAGGCGGCCGGCGTCGCCGGATGGTTCATCGGCCGTAGCTTCTCTCGCGAAAACCGCGGTGTGCGGCCGTGCGTCCGCGTCACGCTGCTCGGACAGGGCGATGCGAGAGGCAGTGTGCTGCCGGCTGTGCCGTGCCGCTCAAACAAATGATTCGTAGAAAACATGTTCTCGCGCGTCGCTTGCGACGCTTTTACTACGAATTAAAAGGCAGTGTCATCAAGGGCGAGAATCGGCAAAGCATTAAAAAGTCCGGCGGAGTGCCTGGAATGGCAATAATCAAAATCAATATTTAATAAAGCAAACAGCATCTGCCGCGTTACCTCGAGCTTCACATCTTCCGTCCGCCCGACCCACGCACTGCCTTTCCCCAATAACGGCGGGCTCAGCGCGCGCATTCCGCCGATGCAGCGTTGCCGAAACCGGCATCGCAACCGACGCGATCATTTCAGATTTATAACCAAATCATGACTCGATTAACATCGCCGAAAGAAGTTATTAACCTGTCAGAAAATATCTTGTAATTATAAAAATGACCTCCTAGCATCCCCCTGCAGTTCGTGACATGTCCTGGATCAAAGTCTGTACTTGATGCATTCCTCGAACATCACCCATACATAACCGGGGGATTACATGAAGAAACTGTCTCGCCTGCTGTCCATCACCGCGATTACCGTCGCGAGTCTCAGTGCTTTTGCCCAGGCCGGCGACCAGTCGGCTACGGTCGACAAGGCACTGCAACTGATCCAGCAGAACCCGTCCGCCTTCAGTCTGGCCGCTGGCGGCGCAGCACGCACGTTGAAGTTCGCAGGGCCGCAGGCGAGTGCGCCGACGGACGGCGATCAATTCGAGGTGCGCGACGTGATCGTCGATCCCGACGGCACCGAGCACGTGCGTTTCGACCGCTTCTACGCGGGCCTGCCCGTGATCGGCGGTGACGTGGTCGTCCATTCGAGCAAGGGGCAGTTGAAGCAGGCGAGCGTGACCCAGCTCGCGCCGATCAATCTCGCCGGCACGATCGGCAAGATCGGAAACCGCTCCGTGATACGCAACGCGCCCGACATCGGCAACGCCCGGGTCAAGCGCATCGCGACCGCGCGTTTCAACTCGGACGTGCGCCGCGTCGACGACGCGGAGCTCGTGGTGTTCGCACGCGACGTCACGCCGACGCTGGCCTACGCGGTGCGCGTATACGGCAAGTCGAACGACGTGCACGGCGATGCGGTGCTGTACTACGTCGACGCACGCACGGGCGCCGTGCTCGATGCGCAGGACCTGATCAAGACCGCCGCCGCGACCGGCACCGGCCGCTCGCTGTACTACGGCAACCTGACGCTGACCACCGACCAGACCGGCACGAACGCGTACCGGATGCTCGATCCGAATCGCGGCGGCGGCTCCGTGTACGACGGTCGCGGATTGATCGCGGAGGACGTCGAGCAGGCGACCGACCTGCCGATCTTCACGAGCAGCACGAACGTGTGGGGCAACAATGCGACCACCGACCGGCAGACCGTCGCCGCCGACATCGATTACGGTCTGGCGTTAACTTGGGACTACTACAAGACGACGCACAACCGCAACGGCATCTTCAACGACGGGCGCGGCGTGAAGAGTTTCGCGCACGTGGTGTTCGACACCGGCAGCGGCACGACCGGCGCGAACGCGGCATGGATGCCGTCGCACATCATGGTGTACGGCGACGGCCAGCCGGGCACGAGCCTGCCGAAGCCGGTCGTGTCGGTCGATGTGGCCGGACACGAGATGAGCCACGGCGTGACCGAGGCCACGGCCAACCTGAACTATTCGGGCGACGCGGGTGGACTGAACGAAGCGACTTCCGACATTTTCGGCACGCTCGTCAAGTACTACGCGAACAACCCGAACGATCCCGGCAACTACGTGATCGGTGCGCGCGTGGTGAGCGGCGGCCTGCGCAAGATGTACAAGCAGGATCTCGATGGCCGGTCGTTCAGCTGTTACCCGTCCGGCGGATTCTCGTGGTCGAATCCGCGCCACGATCCGCATTTCACGTCGGGCGTCGGCAATCGCCTGTTCTACCTGCTGGCGGAAGGCCCGACGGTGCCGTCGACCGATACCGGCCTGACGAAGGCGAAACTGGTCTGCAACGGCGACACGACCTTCACCGGGCTGGGCCGCGAGAAAGCCGGCAAGATCTGGTACCGGACGCTGACCGTGTATCTGAATGCGAACTCCAGCTACCCGAACGCGCGGCGTGCATCGATCCAGGCGGCGAACGACCTGTACGGCGCGAATTCGGCCGAAAGCGCGACGGTCGCTCGCGCGTGGAGCGCGGTCGGGGTGAATTGATGGCGTGTGCGCCAGTGCGTTGAATGCCCGAGGATCGATCGCGTGGCGGCATTTCGTGTCGGAGAACGGAGAGCCGGTCGAGGCCACGCGACGCCCGGGCAAATGACGCACGCGTGTCGATCGATCGCCTGCAATTGCGGGCGGTCGATCTTTGGAATCCGGTTGTTGTCCCGCCAGCCACATATCCCGTTCTTCGGCACGGCGTGCCGACATGGTTGCACCTGCCGCACCTTCATCGATCACCGCGCCGCGTTCCCCGGCCGTCCATGACGAACCCGGAAGAAACCCGACGGTGAAACGCGGCGGAATCCAGCCGTATCACCCATCGCCCACACCCGGCGGTCGATCGGCAAACCATCGGCCGATCCTTCGATATCCCGCCCCGTCTGGTTCCGGCACTTTTTCCAGAAAAAATTTCTTCCGGGCAATCGTTTGCGTGCCGCCGCGCGGCGTTCAGTTTATTTATCGCATGCCGATATCCGGAAGGCGCGCCTGATCGAAGCGGCATCGCCCCGCGGTTTCGATCGGGAACGGCATCCACGCATGCGACGGATAGGGGAAGAAAGGTTTTGGCGACAGTTTTAGGGTGCATCGTTTATCGGCACAATCACTGGCTGGTCCTGCTTGCCGCGCTGTTGTGCGGGGCCGGTTCGTGGGTCACCGCGCGCCTGTTCCAGCGCACGGTGAACACCTCCGGCATGCAGCGGCTCGGCTGGCAGGTGCTGACGGCCATTTCGGCCGGCGTGGCGATCTGGTGCACGCACTTCATCGCGATGCTCGGCTTCGATGCCGGCGCGCCCGTGCAATTCGACCTGCCGCTCACGCTCGTGTCGCTGCTCATCGCGGTCGGCGGCAGCACGATCGGCTTCGCGCTGACGACCTGCCGCATCGTCAGGATCGCGCCCGCGCTCGGCGGCGCGATCGTCGGCGTCGCGATCGTGCTGATGCATTACACGGGCATGCTCGCGTGGCGGGTCGAGGGCATCGTGTCGTGGGACATCGGCTACCTGGTCGCGTCGGTGCTGCTGGCGATGACCCTCGCGGCGCTCGCGCTGCACCTCGCGCTGCGGCCGTCGCCGCACGCGGTCAACCAGATGGCCGGCGTGCTGTCGCTCGCGATCCTCGCGCTGCATTTCACCGGGATGTCCGCGCTGCGCATCACGCCGCTGACGCTCGACGGCGCGTGGACCGACGTGAACACGCTGCGTCCGCTGGCGCTGGCGGTCGCGGGTACGTCGCTCGTGATCGTCTGCACGGGGCTCGTGAGCTACGTGATCGACAGCAACGTGCGGGCCGAATCGCTCGAGCACCTGCGCCGGCTGGCACTGAGCGACATGCTGACCGGCCTGCCGAACCGGGCGAGCTTCAACGAGCGGCTGGACCTCGAAATCGCGCTGGCGCAAGAGCAGGGCACGAAGCTCGCGCTGATCGGCATCGACCTGAACCGCTTCAAGGAAATCAACGACCTGCGCGGCCATCACGCCGGCGACGAGGTGCTGCGCATCCTCGCGCGGCGCATGTCGAACGTGCTGCGCGAAGGCGAATTCGTCGCCCGCATCGGCGGCGACGAATTCGCGGCACTCTGCCGGATGGGTGACGACACCCGCCTGATGGATCTGCTCGAACGGCTCGAGCCGGCGCTCTTCAAGCCGGTCAGGCTGGACGACTACGAGGTCGTGCCGGGTGCGAGCTTCGGCGTGGCCATCTACCCGGACGACGCCGCCACCAAGGCGATCCTCATCAACAACGCGGACCTCGCGATGTACCGTGCCAAGGGCAGCGTCGCGCAATCGGTCTGCTTCTACGAGCCGGCGATGGACCTGATCGTCCGCGCGCGCCGCAGCCTCGCGGCCGACCTGCGCCGCGCGGTGGCCGACAACCAGCTGAGCATCCACTACCAGGTGCAGACCTCGCTGACGACCGGCGAGATCCGCGGCTACGAGGCGCTGCTGCGCTGGCAGCATGCGACGCTCGGCACGATCCCGCCCACCGAGTTCATTCCGCTCGCCGAGGAGAACGGCGTGATCCTGGAGATCGGCGCGTGGGTGTTGCGCGAGGCATGCGCGCGGGCGGCCACGTGGGAGCCGCCCTATACGGTCGCGGTGAACGTATCGGCCGTGCAGTTCATGCACGCGGACCTGACGGCGCTCGTGGCGGACGTGCTCGAGGCAACCGGCCTGCCGGCGTCGCGCCTGCAGCTGGAGCTGACCGAATCGACGATCTTCGCCGGGCGAGAGCGCGCGCTGGATACGCTGCGGCAGATCAAGGCGCTGGGCGTGAGCATCGCGCTCGACGATTTCGGTACCGGCTATTCGTCGCTCGACACGCTGCGCTCGTTCCCGTTCGACCGCATCAAGCTCGACCAGTCGTTCGTCGCGGACGCGGAAGCGAAACCGCAGGATCGCGCGATCATCCGCGCCGTGCTCGCGCTCGGCAAGAGCCTGGGCATTCCGATCCTGGCCGAAGGCATCGAGACGCGCGACCAGCTCGTGCTGCTGGCCGACGAAGGCTGCGACGAAGCGCAGGGCTTCCTGCTCGGCAGGCCCGCACCACTCAACGAGATTGTCGGCAGCGGGCAGATCGCGCTGACCGGCAGCAACCGCGCCAGCGCGACGGTTCCCGCGTCCGGATCGGCCGTCACGGCCGAGCTGGATCCGGGCCCGCGCCGGTAACCGACGACGCCGGATACGGCAATCCAAACGCGGGTTGCAGCAGGCAGGCTCACATGAAAACCCACTACGCACGGATGGTCAGACTGGCAAGCATCGCGGCGCCGGCCCGGAACCCGGACCTGCTCGCGGCGCAATTCCGGGTATTCGCCGGCCAGCTTCCGGTGATGTACCTGATCCTCATCTCGAGCACCTGGAGCCTCGCCGTCACGCACCTGCGCAGCACGCCGTGGTGGCTGTCGGTCGCGATGCCGACCGCAATGACGCTCGTGTCGCTCGCGCGGCTGCTGCACTGGCGCCGCGCCCGGCTGGTGGAGCCGACGCCGGACACCGTGTCGCGTGCGCTCACGATGACGAACTGGCTGGTGATCCCGATCGCGGTGACGTTCACCCTCTGGGCGCTGCTGCTGTTCCCGTACGGCGACGCGTGGCAAAAGGCCCAGGTCGCGTTCTACATGGCGATCACGGTGATCGGCTGCATCTTCAGCCTGATGTACCTGCGCACGGCCGCGCTGATCGTGGCCGTGATCGTCAACGCCGCGTTCATCGCGTTCTTCCTCTCGACGGGCCAGCCGACGCTCGTCGCCACCGCGGTCAACATGGCGTTCGTGTCGGCCGCGCTGATCGCCGTCATCTCGGTCAACTACCGGGGCTTCGTGCGCACCGTCGACGCGCAGGCCGAATCGCGGATGCGCGAGCAGGCGCAGACGCGGCTGATGCGGATGATCGACGACATGCCGCTGGCCGTGATGACGGCCGACCCGGAGACGTTCCGCATCAACTACCTGAACACGGCGTCGCGAAACCTGCTGCGCTCGATCGAGCATTTGCTGCCGATCCGCGCGGACGATGCGCTCGGCGCGTCGATCGACTTCTTCCATCCGCACCCGCAGCACCAGCGCCGCCTGCTCGCCGATCCGGCGAACCTGCCGCATCGCGGCCGCGTGCGGCTCGGGCCGGAAGTGCTCGACTTCCAGGTCTCGGCGGGGCGCGATGCCGAGGGGCGCTATATCGGCCCGATGCTGTCGTGGTCGATCGTCACGCAGCAGGCCGAGGCGGAAGCGCGCATCCACCAGCTCGCGCATCACGATTCGCTCACCGGCCTGCCGAACCGCGCGACCTTCCTCGCCGAATTCGACGCGAGCCTGCGCCGCTCCGACAAGACGCTCGGGCTGCTCTTCATCGACCTCGACGGCTTCAAGCTGATCAACGACGCGTGCGGGCATTCGGCGGGCGACGAGGTGCTGCGCCAGGTCGCGGAACGCCTTCGCGGGCAGTGTCCCGAGCCGGGGATGATGCTCGGGCGCATCGGCGGCGACGAGTTCGCGGTGCTGCTGCGCGACACCGACGCGGACGGCGCGATGGGCGCGGCCGCGCGGCTCGTCGACACGCTCGTCGCGCCCTATGCGCCGTCGCCCGAGCGGCAGTTCCGCATCGGCGCGTCGATCGGCTGCGTGCTGGCGCCGCATCACGGCAACGACGCCGGCGTGCTGCTGTCACGCGCTGACATGGCGCTCTATGCGGCGAAGAAAGCCGGGAAGGGGACGTACCGGATGTTCTCGCCGGACATGGAAACGCGCGCGCAGGAGCGGATCGCGCTCGAATCGAAGCTGCGCGTCGCGCTGGACGAGAACCAGGGGCTGTACGTGTTCTACCAGCCGATCGTCGATGTCCGGACGCGCCGGGTGACGACGCGCGAGGCCCTGCTGCGCTGGCATCATCCGCGCTCCGGCTGGATTTCGCCGGGCTACTTCATTCCGATGGCCGAGCGCGGCGGCCTGATCGACCGGCTCGGCCGCTTCGTGCTCGACCATGCCTGCCGGGAGGCGGCGCGTTGGCCGGACGGCGCGCGTGTCGCCGTCAACGTGTCGGCGGCGCAGCTCGGCCACGGCACGATCGTGCCGGCCTTCGCGGCGGCGCTGGCCGGCGCCGGCCTCACGCCCGACCGGCTGGAAATCGAGGTGACGGAAACCGCGCTGCTGCATGACGAGGGCAAGGCGATCGCGGACCTGCGCGCGCTGCGTTCGATGGGCGTGCGCGTCGCCCTCGACGATTTCGGCACGGGCTTCTCGTCGCTCGCGCATCTGCGCGCGTTTCCGTTCGACAAGATCAAGATCGACGGCAGCTTCGTGCGCGATGCGATCTCGCGACCGGACTGCGCGGCCGTCGTGTGCGCGGTGGCCGATCTCGGCAAGCGTCTCGGCGTGACGACCGTCGCGGAAGGCGTCGAGACGGAAGAGCAACTGGCGTGCATCACCGATGCGGGTTGCCGCGAGGTGCAGGGCTTCCTGATCGGCAGGCCCGCGCCGGGCGAGCACGATGCGCCGGCCATCCGCTGGATCGAGCGGGCCGCGTTGGCCGCGCAGGCTACGGGCAGGCGGGCGTGAGCGACGGCGACGCGACCGGACTGCGGGATACCCGGATCGATTGAGGGCCGAAAACGCGCATTCCAGGAAGACGGTTGCGCGCGCCCGGCGGGTTGCGTTGAAGGTCAGGAATACACGTCCGCGATCACGCGTCGAACGGCAAACGCCAGCGGATCGACCTCGTGCACCCCGATGCCGAGCCTCGCATCGAACGACGCCGCAAGCTGCTCGAGTTGACCGAAAGCGTATCCGGGGTCCGCGGTGACGATGTTCACGAAGGCCATACCCCGACGATATCCCGCCTTGACTTCGATGCGAACGCCGCCCGGAAAGCGCTGGTGAAGCGCTTCGCGAACCAGGCCGATATCGATCTCGGCGGGTTCCGCGCGCCGGCCTTTCCGGGGTGCGGCATCACGCACGAAAAACCAGGCGCTGACGCGCACTTCCGGGCCGTCGATGGCGCCGACATGCGCACCCTGCCGATAGGCGAGCACCGCGAGCCGCTTGCGGCGCTCGATTCCCGATACCAGCACACACGTGCCGGCGACGTCGGCCTGGCCTTCCGCGATCATTTGCGCGAATCGAACCGCGCGCTCGGCGGAATCCTCGCGCGAGCCGAAATGCAACGCAAGCCTTGGCGTTCGACCGATTTCCGCGCCGAGCCGCTTCTTGACCGACAGCATGGCCGCGTCGTCGATGTCGTCGAACACGAGTTCCGCGGCGAGCGGGCGACCGGCGCAATAGTCGGTGAGTAGTTGCCGGATCTCGACCAGTTCACCTGGCGCGCCGTCACCCTGCAGCTCGAGCGTGACGAGGACGACCTCTCCATGCAGCCAGGTCCTGGCGGCGGGATGGGGCTTCCGGGCGGCCAGATCGCGTGCGTCGTCCGCGCCTGACGCACGCACCGCGGCCAGCAGGAACACGTCGTGGGCGTGGATGCCGTCGGGCACCACGTATGCGCCTTTCTTCCAGGCCAGCGCACGCAATTCCGGAAACAGGTCGTCTGCCTCGTATCCCGTCGCGATCACCGAGCGGCCGATCGCCGCCAGCTCGCGAGGCGACCCTCCGCTCGACAAGCCCGGCCCCGCGACTGCTTCTTCCTTGAACAGGCGCTTCCACTCGGACGAATACTCGGCATCGGGTGCCCATGACGGCAGCAGTTGGGCGAGGTAGGCGTCCGCATCCGCGATGGTCTCGAATTTCGCGACCATCACGCACTCGCCGCTGTTGTTGCCGGAGAATGCCTGCCATACGCTGACCGGTGGCGTTGACCGGGTGCGACCGGCATCTGCGCCGCGACGTGCGCAACCGCGCCGCGTGCTGGGTTGCTCCAGGTACGCACGCGCGTTGCGCCACCCGTGCAGGATGTCCTCCGCACTGGCGGCAGGCAGGCCGCCGTCCTGGAACGAACAGCCCTGCATGCGTTGATCGGGCGTGATGGAGACGAAGTCGAGCCCCGCGCCGCAGTCGCCACTGCCATCGGCTCCGTCGAACAATCTGGATACGGGCACCGCGTCGCCGAAGCACACCGACAGGCGGCAGGCGATCGGCGAATCCTGCACGATGGCCGCAAGCTGCGCACGCCCCCTCGGCGAAAGGTGCCTGCGCAAATCGGGGCCGATGTAGGACAGCAACGAGACATCCTGACAACCCAGCGCGGCCAGTTCGGCCAGCAGTGCGGGGAGGTCCGGCAGCACCGCGTCGTCGACGATCAGGTTGGCGCCCCACCTTTGCCCGTATTCCGACAGGACCGCGCCCGCGTCGCGCCAGCGCACGTCGTCGTAGAGCGAGACGCGAACCTGGCCGAAGCGGCCCGCGTAGGGCGCAAACGTGTTGCGCCGGATCAGCGTTCCATTGGTCGTGACGTTCAGTGCAAGCGGCGTGGTGTGATGAAGGATGTCGATCAGCTCGGCGAATCCACGGAACGCGAACGGCTCTCCGCCGCCGAAGGCGACTTCCAGCGTTCCCGCTGCGGCGAGGCCGCGGAGGACGTTAGCGGCCGACTCGACGGACCAGGCGCTGTCGCGCCGCACATCACGCGAGCAGAAATCGCAAGTCAGATTGCACTTGTTCGTTATCCCGAACATCACGACCCGGGGTGCGAGGCGCCGCAAGTGGCGGGTCGACGCATTCTCGACCCGGACGTGCGTTCCTGTCGCGGGGTGAAAGCGCAGCAGCGCGCCGTCCAGCGGATACGCCCTGAATGCGTTGCGGTCAAAACCAGTGGAAACCGGCATCGGCGAGGCCCTCTGTCTTTTTGTCGAGGATTCCCGTGAACCCGGTGGCAGCACGGGAAACCGTCATATCTGAAGCAACTCGCGCAGTCACCATTCGTTGCCCGGCCGGGCACGAATGGCGGGCGCGGGGAATGGCGCAACGCGCTTCACGCTCGGGGAGAAAGGAATCCTCGAGCGCGTCGCACCCGAAAGGGAAATCATCCCGGCGTGTAGCCGGCAGCCGACAAGCGCGGCCGCCGCAGAGTCGCACCGATTATAACGGCGGCCCGATCAAGGCCCGGCCGGCGCGGTCAGATGCGGTCGAAGTTGAACGGCGTCACGTCCGGCAGGCCTTCGCCCTGTTGTACCTCGACGCCGCACCCAGTGCGGAGCGTGTCGATCGTGCGGCGCGCATCGAGTGCCTTCCTTGAAACGACCCATCAAGCCGAACGGCAAGCGGATCGCGGAGAAGTGAACTGCGATGCTTGCTCGAAGTCATTGCGGTGCATGCGCCGCCGCCGTAGGATGGCGGGAGACGTGTGTTTCACATCACGTCATCCTGGCGACATCTTTCTCACGTACATCTATTGCACTTCGCCAGTCGGCGGGGTGCCGATTTTTCAAGGAAGACCGACCATGGCGGCAAAACGCCTTCGCATCAACATGATTACCCGTCGCCAGTCGACGTTCGACGGCCGTCATCTCGACACCGAGGCGGTACGCCGCCACGACGCGCAAGTGCAAGACGCGATTCCCGCCCAATTGAAAGGCACGCAGGGTGCCGAGGCGGAATGGCTGCCGCGCGTGAAGGTGAGCGAGCGCTAATCCTGATACACCGATTCCGCCGTCCGGCCGCGCGCCCTGTTTCGATCGATATGAAACGCGCCCGCCGTGCGGCGGGCGCATGACGACGCGCGACGCGCGCGTCTCTTCGTTCGCGGATTACTTGCTGGTGGCCAGCTCCGCTGCGGGAACCTTCACGACGGGCCGCAAACCGGTCACGAGCGGACGCGCGGCACTGGACAGCGCGTTCACGTCGCCGCGATTGGCGCGCACGATCAGGCCCGCCACCGCATTCATTGCACTCATGAACGCGCCTTCGAGCCAGCCGCCGAGGTGGCTGTAGCTGTCGCTGGCAATGAAGAAGCGGTTGTCGAGCGACGCGGCGAGCGCATGCGTGTGATACCGGAAGCACAGGTTGCTCTGGTGATGGTCGCCGGTCATGTCGAGCTTGAAGCCGCCGGCCGTCTTGTTGGTCGTCCAGTCGAACACAAAGCGGTCCGCCGTGCGTGCTTCCGCGAGCAGCCGATAGAACCACCACGGTTGTGCATCCGACGCGCCGGCGTACTTCACGTACCGATACGCGCGATTCACCATCGTCCGGTACATCCCGTCCGCCGTACCGGCCTCGGTTGCCGGGTTTTGCGGATACAACCCGAAATCGTGCTGAAGCCGGGTCGAATCGTCTTCCCACGTGTAGCTGGCGAGCAGGCTCGAATACTCGGGCGCCTGGCCGTTTTCGACGATCGGGCTCGGTACCACATAACTCGCCGCGAGGCCGCTGTCGGAAACGACGGCCTTGATCGGTTCGCCGCGCCATTGCGGGACCCACGGCTGGTCGAGCGCGGCGGTCTTGACGGTGGCGAACACCTTCGACGAGCGCGCCATGTGAAGCTGGCCGATCGCCGTGACGATCCGGGCGTTTGCGGCGGCGCTGTTATCGCTCAGCAGCAGCGGCGGATAAACCTGGTTGTACGTATGCGTTTCGAGGCCCAGGCCCGCGTCCCCCAGATTCTGGCTGGCCGCATGTTGGAAGCCGCTGCGGCTGACGATCGGCGTCAACTGATCGTGCGGGACGGCGAGAATCACGAAATCGTAGGCTTCGGCGTGGACGGCGTTATGGCTGTCGTATGACAGCAGTTGCGCGCGCGCCGACGCGGTGCCGGAATGGCAGGCGTTCGCGACGCGTTCCTGACGAACCTGGACGGCCAGCTTGCCGGCGCCGACGTCCTGGGCCTTGCGGTACAGATTCCGGATGAACTCGACGTTTTCCGTGACCGGCAGCGTGTATTCGTTCGAATAGTCCCAGAGGATCAGCCGCATCATCTCGACCAGCGAGATGTTGTACAGCGGCTTGAAGCCGCCGGTGCCGAAGCCGAAGCGGCCGAACAGCTCGACGTAGTAGCTGATCGATTCATCGACGTCGAGCACACCGTCGACCGGCGGCAGCGTTCCCTTCTCGAACGCAACCGTCACGATCTCGCGGACGGCCGCGCCGAGCGTCAGGCCATCGTATTGCGCGATGAACTCGGGCCAGTACTTCGTCTGAATCCGCTCGAGGGCGTCGGCCGGCGGCGTAGCCGCATTCAGGATCGCCGCGATCTTGGCCGGATCCACGTTGGCGATCGGATACATCGCGACATTCTCGCCTTCCGGGTTGCCCACCAGCCCGCCGGCGACGACACCCAGTACCTTCAACGTCGGCGAATCCGGATCTTCCCAGTCTTTCGGATCGCTCCCGACATAACGGTCGACCCGATTGCCGAACACGAATTCGGTCGGCACCTTGCCCGGATTCGGAAATACCTTGATCGGTGCCGCGTCCCCGAATGCGGCGGACGCATAATGCCAGGTCAATCCGGCGATTTCCGGAAAGCGCATCGCGCCGACTTCGTAAATCGTGTCGCCGCTGGCGGGATCGCCATTGTGGACGAGCGCCGCCGACACTCTTCCGGCCTTGAGCCCGCGTACCTTGATCGCCTTGATTCCCGGCCGGTCATGAAGAAACGAATCGGGATCGGCTTCGTAGATCTGCACGTCGATGCCGCTTCCTGCCGGCAGCGTCGCCGCGAGCCGGCCGAGTTCGTAGAGTGCGGCGATGCCGCCTGCTCCGCCGCCGACGATGGCGATCCTGTAGTTGCCGGCGGGCAGCGTACCCAACGGCCCGGCGGCGGCGACCGGATAGGACACCAGCGCGGAATCGGGGTGCCGGTAGTTGATCCCGCGCAACCGGGCTTCGCCAACGGTGGTGGCAATCTTCTTCTCGTTCTTCAGGCCGAGCAGCCGGGGAATGACGGTAACGCCCATGACGTTTCTCCATCGAGAGAGTGGAAACCGCGCGATATCGATCCCGATTGCCGCTGGCACAGCGCGTCGGGACCGATTCAGGACAACGACAACGCATTGCGAACGAAGCTTGCGCAGTATGCGAATGCGGTTTCGCCAAATCAATCAATTTTTGTTTGAGAAACGATTGGGGAGAATGAGCGAAATGATGGAAAAGAGGCACGTCCCCCTGTTTAAAAAATTCATTCGTGGGGCTGGCCCCCAGAAGGGCCGATTGCCGCGTCGTGCTCCTCGCGAATACGTCGAGTATTCGCTTCGCCCCACGGGGACTTCCGTTGGTCGTCGCAATCCTTGCGCTCGGCCCTTCTGGGCCCAGCGCAAGCCCGCCATTGGCGTGAACAGGCGCTACCCTGGCCGAGCCGTCAAAATTCCGACCGCACGCAACGGTCAGTTCGACATCCCGAATCGCGGATCGATATACGCATCGACATTCTGCGACTGCTTGTACACGCCGTTGCGCACGTTGAACGCATTCGCGTTGCGCGTCGACCCATAGATCGAATCGAGACCGTCGCCCTTGCGGAACACACGCTTCGCGGCTGCTTCGTCGAGCAGGTGCGTGCCTTTCAGCAGCGGCAGGTATTGCTCCGGCGTGAGCCCGACGCGCGCGGACATGATCCTGACCGCATCGGCCTGCGTCTTCGGGTCGTTGATGTACGCGACGCAGCGGTACCAGACCTTGATCACCTTGGCCCAGTCGGCCCGGCGCGCGGCGAGGCTCGCGGGCGCGACCGTGATCGCATCGTAGATCAGCCCCGGCGCGTCGGCCGACGTGAAGATCGCGCGTGCGCCCGGTGCGCGCTTCAACGCCTCGTTTGCGTTCGGCTGCCATGCGGCGACGGCGGCGATATCGGCCGACGAGCCGAGCACCTGCGGCAGTTCGTTGGTCTTCGCATTGACCAGCGTCACGTCGCCATCCTTCAATCCGTGCTTCTGCAGCGCGGTCTCGAGCAACAGGTGATCGACGAGGCCGAGCTCGACGCCGACCTTCTTGCCCTTCAGCCCCTCTACGCTGCGCAGCGGCGGCTTCGCGATGATCATGTCGTTACCGGCGGAATAGTCGGTCAGCAGGACCATCACGTTCTTCGCGCCGGATGCGCCCGTCACGAGCGCATCGCCGTTGGTTGCCGCGACCGCGTCGAGCTTGCCCGCGGAAAACGCGTCGAGCGACGCCGAGTAATCGAACCATTCGAAATCGACGTCGACGCCGGCCTCCTTGAACCAGCCCTTGTCGAGCGCGACCTGGAACGCGACCCAGCCGGGCCAGTCGCTGTAGCCGATCTTCAGCGGCGCCGCCGCGTGAACGGCGGGCGCCGCGAGCAGCGCCGCAGCCGTGGCGGCGGCACCCCATGCACGACGGGCGGAACGGAAGGACAGCAGGCGGCGGAGTGCCGAGGCGGGACGGGTCATCGTGTTTCTCCAGGAGACCGGGATCGGGATCGTCGATACGGACCGTGCAGGGGCACGGTCCGGCTGCGTAGCCGGTTCCTGCGGATGCGGAACGAACGAAGCGGCCACGGAGAGGCGCGATGGCCGTTGCCATCGCCAGTCTCCCGGGCTTTTGTCCCGCCGTGTAGCGCGTGCGCGTCCGCTCTCGCGATCGGACGAACCCGTGCCGGGCTGCTCTCGGACCAGACGTTCGATGAACCGGAACCCTAGCACCCCTAAGATGCGACGCCGCCGCACCTCTCGGCGTCATGCCGAGCGAAAACCGTGCCAACGACGTGCGACGAGGGCGGCTCAGCGGCGGCGCGCGGCGCGTTGCAGTTCGATGAAGCGGGCGGAGAAGAGGGCTGTCAGCACGCGCCGGAGCAGGTCGAGCTTGTTCATGAGCGGTCGGATGTCGAGTGAAGGTGCCGCCATCGATGCAATGCCCATGCCACTGCGGATCGTGCCGTGCATGCGCATGCGACACGCACTGCACCGGTGCGGGATCGCGTTCGCCTGGTGCGCGGCACGCCCGCCGCGAGGGCACGGGGCCGCCGCCATGTCGTGCACGCGGCGCACGTGCGGGCCGCCGCACCGCGTTGTGCAGCCGTTTCGTCGAGGCTGGCACGCAACTCGCTAGATCGTTGCCCGAGAGGTGCGAAGCAATTTGCATCATCTTCAGGATCGCTAGGGTTCCGGTCATGCGGCGTTCGCGCCGCACGATGCCTGGTCCGAGAGCAATCCGGTCTTGCCTTCGCCTCGATACGAGGCAACGGCGAGGCTCCACGGAGGGATAAAAGCCCGGGAGGTCGCGATGTCGTTCGGTCGCCCTCTCACGCCTTTTATCCAACCGACCACGGAGCCGCCATGTCGCCGAGCCCCCAAGCCGTCCTCGCCCCACCACCGCACGTCGCGTGGGAAACGCTGATTCCCGCCGGGACCCACTGGTCCGGCATCCTGCGCCGCGGTCTCGCGCTGCGCATCGTCGATGTCGAAGGCGGCGCGAACCTGTCCGCCGTGTTTCATCGCCAGGAAGACCCGCTCGAACGCTACAACATGGCCGATACGCTGAAGGCGCAGCACACCGCGCATCTCACGCGCGGCCATGCGCTGTACACGGACATGGGGCGTGTGATCGCGTCGATCACGGCCGACACGCTCGGCTGGCACGACCCGCTCGGCGGCGTCGGCGACGCGCGCCTGTTCGCACACAAGTACGGCACGACGACGTACCAGGCCGATCGCAACGCGATGATCCGCAACGGCCGCGACAGCCTCGTGCTCGAGCTCGCGAAGTACGGGCTGTCGGCGCGCGACCTCGCCGCGAACGTCAATTTCTTCAGCAAGCTCGAGACGGCGGACGACGGCACGCTCGATTTCGTCCCCGGCCATTCGACGGCCGGGAGTGCCGTCGACCTGCGCTTCGAGATGAACACGCTCGCGGCATTCTCGACCGCCCCGCATCCGCTCGATCCGCGCGCGGACTATGCGCCGAAGCCGGTGAAGCTGATCGCATACCGCGCGTATCCGGCGGACGCCGCCGCACCCGAAGACGATCCGTGCCGGCGCGCGTGCGCCGAGAACATGCGCGGCTTCACCAACACCGACCGCCTGTTCGCGTAAGGAGCCGCACCATGCCGATCATCGAAAGCCGCCTCGACCCGCGCGACGCGATCCACGACATCACGCTGAACGCGGGCGAACCGTGGCTGCACGACCTGAAGCGCGGGCAGGTCTTCCGCATCCTCGACCTCGAAGGCAACCAGGCCGTCGACACGCTGTTCTACCGGTCCGACGACCCCGAGGAGCGCTACAGCGCCCAGGACACGATCCGCGCGCAGCGCAACCTGTACCTGAGCGCCGGCAGCGTGCTGCTGTCGAGCCGGGGCAACGCGATGGCGACGATCGTCGCCGATACGTGCGGGCGTCACGACACGCTCGGCGGCGCATGCGCGGCCGAGAGCAACACGGTGCGTTATGCGCTCGACAAGCGGCACATGCACAACTGCCGCGACAGCTTCCTCAATGCAATTGCGCACTGCACGTGCGGCACGGGCGCGCGGCTCACCAAGCGCGACCTCGTCGGCAACGTCAACTTCTTCATGAACGTACCCGTCACGCCGCTCGGCGGGCTGACGTTCGAGGACGGCATTTCCGCGCCCGGCAAGTACGTCGAGATGCGGGCGGAGATGGACGTCACCGTGCTGATCTCGAACTGCCCGCAGCTGAACAACCCGTGCAACGGCTACAACCCGACGCCCGTGCGTCTCACCGTGTGGGAGGCCGAATGAGATTCGCCAAAGTCCTCGTTGCGAACCGCGGCGAGATCGCGTGCCGCGTGATCCGGACGCTGAAGCGGCTCGGCATTGCGTCGGTCGCGATCTACTCGGACGCCGACCGCGACGCGCGTCACGTGACGCTCGCCGACGAAGCCGTGCGGGTCGGCCCCGCGCCGGCGGCGGAGAGCTACCTGAACGTCGCGGCGATCCTCGCCGCCGCGCGCGAGACCGGCGCGCAGGCCGTGCATCCCGGCTACGGCTTCCTGTCCGAGCATGCCGGTTTCGCCGATGCATGCGAAGCGGCGGGCGTGCGCTTCATCGGGCCGCGCGGCGACCAGATGCGCGCGTTCGGCCTCAAGCACACCGCGCGCGCGCTCGCGGCCGCACAGGGTGTCGCGCTGCTGCCGGGCACGGGCCTGCTCGACGACGTGGCGACGGCGCTTGCCGAAGCCGGTGCGATCGGCTATCCGGTGATGCTGAAGAGTACGGCCGGCGGTGGCGGGATCGGCATGTCGTTGTGCCGTGACGCCGCGCAGCTCGAGGCGGCCTTCGAATCCGTCGTGCGGCTCGGCAAGGCGAACTTCGCGCATGCGGGCGTGTATCTCGAGAAATTCGTCGAGCACGCGCGGCATATCGAAGTGCAGATCTTCGGCGATGGCCGCGGCGGCGCGATCGCGCTCGGCGAACGCGATTGCTCCGTGCAGCGCCGTAACCAGAAGGTGATCGAGGAGACACCCGCGCCGGACCTGACCGATGCCGAGCGCGACACGCTGCACGCGAGCGCGGTGCGGCTCGCCCGCGCGGTCGGCTACGCGTCGGCCGGCACGGTCGAGTTCGTGTTCGACGCGAACGCGCGCCGGTTCTATTTCCTGGAAGTGAACACGCGGTTGCAGGTCGAACATTGCGTGACCGAAGCGGTCACCGGCATCGATCTCGTGGAATGGATGATCCTGCAGGCCGAAGGCGACCTGCCGCCGCTCGACACGCTCGCCGTCGCGCCGCGCGGCGCGAGCATCCAGGTGCGGCTCTATGCGGAGGATCCGCACAAGCAGTTCCAGCCGAGTGCCGGCGTGCTCACGCATGTCGCCTTTCCGGACGACGTGCGCGTCGACGGCTGGATCGGCGCGGGCACCGAGGTCAGCGCGCATTACGATCCGTTGCTCGCGAAGCTGATCGTGCGCGGCGATACGCGCCGCGACGCGCTGGCGGCACTGCAGGCCGCGCTGGCGCGGACCGAGCTGTACGGGATCGAAACCAACCTCGACTACCTGCGCGCGATTGCCGGCTCGGACACGTTCGCGCGCGGCGCGCCGACGACGGCGTTCCTGTCGCGCTTCGCATTCGCGCCGCACACGATCGACGTGCTCGACGGCGGCGTGCAGACCACCGTGCAGCAGGCGCCCGGGCGCGTCGGTTACTGGAGCGTCGGCGTGCCGCCGTCCGGTCCGATGGACGATCGCGCGTTCGATCTTGCCAACGCGCTGCTCGGCAACGCACGCGACGCGGCCGGGCTGGAATTCACGATGGTCGGCGCGACGCTGCGCTTCAACACCGCGACGCTGTTCGTGCTCGGCGGTGCGCCGCTCGCGGCAACGCTCGACGGCGAGCCCGCGCCGTTCTGGCAAGTGCTGCGCGCCCGACCGGGCACGGTACTGAAGCTCGGCGGCGTGACGGGCGCGGGCGTGCGCGCGTGCCTGGCCGTGAAAGGCGGGCTGCAGGTGCCCGACTATCTCGGCAGCAAGGCCACCTTCGCGCTCGGCCAGTTCGGCGGTCACGCGGGGCGCGCGCTGCGCAAGGGCGACGTGCTGCATCTGCACGCGGACGCGGGGCGCGGCGACGCCGGCGCGACGCTGGCCGAAGACGACATTCCCGCATTGACGCATGCGTGGACGCTCGGTGTGCTGGACGGCCCGCACGGCGCGCCGGACTTCTTCACGCCGGACGATATCGCGATGCTCTACGGCACGCAGTGGACGGTCCACTACAACTCGAGCCGCACCGGCGTCCGGCTGCTCGGACCAAAACCGCAATGGGCACGCGCGGACGGCGGCGAGGCCGGCCTGCATCCGTCGAACATCCACGACAACGCGTATGCGATCGGCGCGGTCGATTTCACCGGCGACATGCCGGTGATCCTCGGCCCGGACGGCCCGAGTCTGGGCGGCTTCGTGTGCCCGGTGACGGTCGTGCGCGACGAGCTGTGGAAGCTCGGGCAGTTGCGCCCGGGCGATACCGTGCAGTTCGTGCGCGCGGCCGCGTCGGCCGGGCAGCCGGCTGCTGCGATCGCGCAACCGACGCGCGACGTCGCCACTGCTGCCTGCGCCGCGCCCGGCGAATGCGTGCTGCATCGCGACCCGTCGGCCGGCGGTATCGGTGTCGTCTACCGGCGCTCGGGCGATCGCAACGTGCTGGTCGAATACGGGCCGCTCGTGCTCGACCTGAACCTGCGCTTTCGCGTGCACGCCCTCATGTGCTGGCTCGACGCGCACCGGTTGCCCGGCATGCTCGACCTGACGCCGGGCATCCGCTCGCTTCAGGTGCAGTTCGATGCACGCGTGCTGCCGCTCGATGCACTGCTCGCGCATCTGCAGACCGCGGAGCGGGAACTCTCCGACGTGGCCGACATGCGCGTGCCGAACCGCATCGTGCATTTGCCGCTGTCGTGGGACGACCCGTCGACGCGCATCGCGATCGAGCGCTACATGCAGTCGGTGCGGCCCGATGCGCCGTGGTGTCCGAGCAATATCGAGTTCATCCGGCGGATCAACGGGCTGGCGAGCATCGACGACGTGAAGCGCATCGTGTTCGACGCGCGCTATCTGGTGATGGGGCTCGGCGATGTCTACCTCGGTGCGCCGGTCGCGACGCCGATCGATCCGCGGCACCGGCTCGTGACGACCAAATACAACCCCGCGCGCACCTGGACACCCGAGAACGCGGTCGGCATCGGCGGCGCGTATCTGTGCGTGTACGGCATGGAAGGGCCCGGCGGTTACCAGTTCGTCGGCCGTACCGTCCAGATGTGGAACCGTCACCGCACCACGCGGGAGTTCGAAGCCGGCAAGCCGTGGCTGCTGCGCTTCTTCGACGAGATCCGCTTCTACGAAGTCAGCGAGGCCGAGCTGGCTGCGCTGCGCGCGGATTTCATCGCGGGCCGCGCGTCGTTGAAGATCGAGGAATCCGTGTTCGACCTGGGCGCGTACAACCGCTTCCTGCGCGACGAGGCGGAGTCGATCGCGACGTTCAAGGCCGCGCAGCAAACCGCGTTCGAAGCCGAGCGCGAGCGGTGGCGGGCGGCCGGGCACGCGGAGTACGTCGGCGAAGCGGAGCAGGGCGACGCGCAGGCGGCGCGGGAAACCGCCGCGCTCGACGATACGCAGCGCGCGATTGCCGCGGACGTGTCGGGCAGCGTGTGGAAGGTGCTGGTCGAACCCGGCGAGCGCGTGACCGAAGGGCAGGTCGTCGCGATCGTCGAATCGATGAAGATGGAGGTGGCGGTGACGGCAATGGAAGACGGCACGATCGAGACGATCGATTGCGCGCCGGGCGCGGCGGTCGTGGCCGGCCAGCGGCTGATGGTGCAGAAGACCGGCGCCGCCGAGGAGGTCGCATGAGCACGGCACAACGTTCGCCGCTGCCCGGGCCGGGCTCGATCGCCGCGCTGCGCGCGCGCTACGAGGCGGGCACCCTGACGCCGCACGCGCTCGTCGACGCGATCGCCGCGCATTTCGACGCGGGCGATCCGCATCATGCGTGGATCCGGCCGCTGACGCACGCCGAGATGACGGCCTACGCCGACGCGCTGGCCGGGCGCGACATCGCATCGCTGCCGCTCTACGGCGTGCCGTTCGCGATCAAGGACAACATCGACCTCGCCGGCATTCCGACGACGGCGGCCTGTCCGGCCTATGCGTACACGCCGGATCGCAGCGCGCCCGTCGTCGAGCGATTGATCGCGGCCGGCGCGATTCCGGTCGGCAAGACCAATCTCGACCAGTTCGCGACCGGGCTGTCGGGGCAGCGCTCGCCGTACGGCGCGTGCCGCAATGCGCTCGATCCGCGCTACGCGTCGGGCGGATCGAGTTCCGGGTCGGCGGTGGCGGTCGCGCTCGGCGTCGCGGCATTCTCGCTGGGGACCGACACGGCCGGTTCCGGGCGCGTGCCGGCGGCGTTTCACGGGCTCGTCGGACTCAAGCCGACCCGCGGCGTGCTGAGTACGCTCGGCGTCGTGCCGGCTTGCCGGTCGCTCGATTGCGTGTCGGTGTTCGCGCACTCGCCGGACGACGCACGGTCGGTGTTCGCCGTCGCGCAGGGCGTGACCGAAGGCGATCCTTACGGGCGCGCATGGCAGCCGCAGCCGGATCTCGACCGGGTGCGTTCGCTCGGCCGGTCGGGTTTCGGCGTACCGCGTGCCGATCAGCTCGAATTCTTCGGCGACGAATCGTATCGCGCGGCCTGGGGGGCGGCGCTCGAACGCCTGCGGGCGACGGGCGCGCGGATCGTCGAGATCGATTTCAGCCCGTTCCTGGCCGCCGCGCGGCTGCTCTACGAGGGCCCGTGGGTTGCCGAGCGGCTTGCCGCACTCGGCGCATTCGCCGCGCGGGAGCCCGATGCGCTCCATCCGGTGATTCGCACGATCGTCGGCGGCGCGTCGCGCTTCAGCGCGGCCGACGCGTTCGCCGCGTTCGACCGGCTCGCGACGCTGCGCATCGAGGCGGGCCGCGCATGGGCCGGGCTCGACGCGATCGTGATGCCGACCTCGGCCACGACCGCGACCGTGGACGCGCTCGAAGCCGATCCGATCGGCATCAATTCGCGCTTCGGCTACTACACGAACTTCGTCAACCTGCTCGACCTGTCGGCGATCGCGGTGCCTGCCGGCGTCTGCAAGACCGGGGCGCACGCGGGGTTGCCGTTCGGGATCACGTTCGTCGGCCGCGCGCACGACGATGCGCGGCTGCTCGATCTCGCGCAGGCGTGGGGCGACGGCGATCAGGCTGTCCGTGAGGCCGGGGGCGCTGCAACGGCGGACGCGGCGCCGACGGAAGCCGCCGGCGTCGTGCGCGTGGCCGTCGTCGGTGCGCATCTGCGAGGCGAGCCGTTGAACGGGCAGCTCACGCAGCGACGCGCGCGTTTCGTCGCGGCGACGACGACGGCGGCCACGTACCGTCTCTACGCGCTGTCCGGCGCCGCATCCGGCGGCAGCGTCGCCAAGCCGGGGCTCGTGCGCGTGCCGGAAGGCGGTGCGCCGATCGCGGTCGAGATCTGGGAGATGCCGGTCGACGCGTACGGCAGCTTCGTCGCGGGGATTGCGGCGCCGCTCGGCATCGGCACGCTGACGCTCGCCGACGGGTCGCGCGTGCAGGGCTTCCTGTGCGAAAGCGCGGCGCTCGACGAGGCGACCGACATCACGCGCTTCGGCGGCTGGCGGGCGTATCGCGCCCACGCCGCGAGCAGCGCCTCGCAATGAACGTCCGGTCGCGCGATGCCACGGGCGCTGCGCGACCGGCACCCGAAACGATACGGAGATCCCCATGTCAATGACCCGCAACACGACCGGATGGCTGGCCGTGCGCCGCGAACTGACGACGCGCGGCAAATGGACACTCGGCCTGGCGTCCTTCCTGCTGCCGTTCGCCGTCTGGTGCCTGATCAGCTATGTGCCGTTCGTCTGGCATCCGCAGATGCGCATCACGAATCCGGGAAGCGTCGACTATTTCCAGACCGGCATGCAGATCGACCGCGAAGTCTTCGACGACGAGCTCGCGCATGCACGGGAGATGCATACGGCCGTGCCGGAGGGCGTGCGCGCGAATCCGGTCTACCTGCCCGCGCCGCACCAGGTGTTGCGCGCGTTCTACACCGCGTTCACGACACCGCCCGCATCCCGCGACGGCGTATGGCTGCACGAGAGCCTGTGGCACAGCATCCGGATCATTTTCTGGGGCTTCGTGATCTCGTCCGCGATCGGTGTGCCGCTCGGCATCGTCTGCGGCACCTTCAGCGCGCTCGCGCGGCTGCAGGAGCCGTTCCTGGAGTTCTTCCGCTACCTGCCCGCGCCGGCGTTCGGCGCGCTGATGGTCGCGATTCTGGGCATCTACGACGCACCGAAGATTGCGATCATCGTGATCGGGACGCTGTTCCAGCAGGTGCTGATCATCGCGAACACGACACGCAAGCTCGAATACGGGCTGTTCGAGGCCGCGATGACGCTCGGCACGAAGAAGCTCAAGCTGCTCACCCACGTCGTGATTCCCGGTGTGCTGCCGGACCTGTATCGCGACCAGCGGATCCTGCTCGGCTGGGCGTGGACTTACCTGATCGTCGCCGAACTCGTCGGCACCAGTTCGGGCATCACGTGGTACATCAGCCAGCAGGCGCGCTACCAGCATTTCGACAACGTGTATGCGGCGATCCTGATGATCGGGGTCATCGGCCTCGGGACCGACATCGTGCTCGGAGTGCTCGGCCGCAAGCTGTTTCCGTGGGACCGCACGCTGAAAGCGTGATGCCCTTCGATTCGCAACCGTCAACCGATTTCCGCAGAGGGCATCATGCAGAATCCGCAAGCCGTTCCCGAGTACCTGATGCAGTCCGACGCGGTGCGCGAGCGCTTCGCACGGCTGAAAACCCGCGACGTGATACTCGACGTGCGCCACGTCGGCAAGCGCTTCGCGACGCCGCAGGGCGAGTGCGTCGCGCTCGACGACATCAGCTTCCGTACACACCGCCGCGAATTCGTGTGCGTGATCGGCCCGTCCGGTTGCGGCAAGTCGACGCTGATCCGCATCCTGGCGGGGCTCGAAGCGCAGACCAGCGGCGAAGTGCTGCTGGACGGCAAGCCCGTGCAGGGGCCGGGCGCCGATCGCGGGATGGTGTTCCAGGGCTATACGCTGTTTCCGTGGCTCACCGTGAAGAAGAACGTGATGTTCGGTCTCCGGATGAACGGGAGCAGCAGCGGCGAGGCCGAACGCGAAGCGCTGCAGTGGCTCGATCTCGTCGGGCTGACGCGTTTCGCCGACGTGTATCCGCACCAGTTGTCCGGCGGGATGAAGCAGCGCGTGGCGATCGCCCGTGCGCTGGCGAACCGCCCGCGCATCCTTCTGATGGACGAGCCGTTCGGTGCGCTCGACGCGCAGACACGTGCGCGGATGCAGACGCATCTGCTCGACATCTGGCGCAATATCGACGTGACGATCCTGTTCATCACGCACGATCTCGACGAGGCGATTTTCCTGGCGGATCGCATTCTCGTCCTCAAGGCGAATCCGGGGGCGGTGCAGGAGCTGATCGAGGTGCCGGTGCCACGGCCGCGCGATTATTTGCAGGTCAATTCGCCGGCGTTCGTCGCGACGAAGGCGCGGCTCGAAGCGCTGATTCATCCGAAGGAGGCCGTGCCTGCCGATGACGACGACGGCGTGAAACCGCACATGATCCGGATGACGGACGTGTCGGACAACGTCGAGTAGACCGGGACGGGGATGGGCCGGGCGATCGGCACGAGCGCGGTCGGGCGCGTGCCTGCGGCGCGGTGTTCGCGCTCCGTCCACGTAGGTAGTCGTAGCCGCCGGCCCAGGGCCGGCGCGTCTGGTCTTGGCCGCCCGCGTCACGGCCAGGACCCTGATCGAGCCGCACCTTGAGGCGTTCGGCACGCGCTTTCCCGCACTCGGCCTCGAACCATCGCGGCCTCGCGCATGTCGCCGCTTGCGGATTCGGCCGCGGGCGCCAAACGCGTGCTTTTCGGCCCCGGTTGTCAACCGGGGCCATGACCTGAGTCGCGCTTGCCGACGAGCATCGAGCGACATGGCGGCGGGGTCGTTCGCCGCATGACCGATTTCCGTGAGTCGGGCATCGACCGTGCCGATGCCGATCCGCGGGCCGATACAGTCGAATGCGTACTGGATTGCGCCGCGTGCGCTACCGTTACCGTCGAAACCCATCCGGACGCAACGCCGCGTCCTTTACCTTTCTCCTGCGACATCGATATGTCGAATATCGCGTCGGCGCGACATTGCCGCACCAATGTCGTGCATTCGTCAGTGGATAGACGCTGATCGAAAGGAAACGTTTGCATGGAGCCATATCGAAATATTCGGTAACTGCACCGATATTCGATCGCCGAATAAGCGCGGGATACTGCCCGAATTTCCAATGAAATCGAATGCATAATTCTGCGGCGAACGTTTGCGTGACACCGAAGCGAATTCGAATCGCATGCCGCGCCGCCAATGCGCGTTCAGCAATTGCCGATCAGCGCTCACGCAATTTCGTCGATTGCCGTCTGCATTACACCCCGAGCCAGTGCGCGCGACATCGATTTGAACGTGCCGCCGACGTGTATTGCGACTCTGTCAGTTGACGATGGCTAGATCCGAATGCGGGCCGTACTGGACGGCTCGTGGTCGAAGCGGAGGCCACGCCGTCCACGCGCTGGCGCCAAAACATCTCCCCTCATCCTGATCTGCCGGCCGGCATGTGTTAATGCGTCGGGCGGCCCGAATTCCGTCGCAATTAGCCAGAACTGCCGAGGTATCCCGATATCCAGATCGATATCCGTTGTCGATGACTTGCGTCAATTTTTTATCGATTTTTGCGAATGAATTCACATCCGATTCGACCGTTGTCAATAAATAGGGGCGCATCACAGGCTTGATTGATTCCGACAACAACACGGCGGAAACGGACATTGATAAATCGGCTAACAATCACAGCCGCATATGATGCGGCGCAGAAATCAAGAAATGTAAGCAATTGTTAAAGGGCCGCAAGATGCAAACAGTATCGAATCATTCGTCGGCGGGGTTAAGCGTGAATCGTGGTAGAGGCCCTGGAACCGGGCATCAACGGGCAAGCGTGATCGTACTGTTGCTCGAGGGTTTTTCGATTATGCAGATGGGCAAGCTGGCGGCGGTTTTCGAACTCGCCAATCAGCTCGGTCGAGCCGACGGCGTATTCGCCGACCACTACGAATTGCGGCTTTATTCGATCCATGGCGGCCCGGTTCGTTCGTCGTCGGGTGTGGGGATCTGGACGGATGCCACCCGCATGCTCGAGGCAAGCACGGTTCACGCGATGTTCGTCCTGAGCGGAGAGGGCGGGATCGACGCCCTCGACGAGCAATTGATCGCGTGGCTCAGGCACGCGCATCAGCGTGCGCGCGTCGTCAGGGGCAGCGGTGGCGGCCGGAAGCTGTTGACGCAGATTCACCTGGCGCAAAAGGAGGTCGAAAAGGTGTTGCCGGCGGCGGACGACGGCGTCGCCTCGCACGCCGGACGCGACGACGTCGAATGTTCCGATGACGAAGACGACGGGCCGTTCTCGGATGCGTTGTCGATCGTGCGCGTCGACATGGGCTACGAAATCGCGCAGGAAATCGTGGCGTGCATGGTGTCCGGTGCGAATCGCAAGCTGACCGACGTGCTGTTCGGCGCACGCGTCGCGCGCGCCAGCACCTTGATCCGGCGCGCGGCACATCACCTGCGCGTCAACAGCGAGAACCGGATCTCCATCGCGGACGAGGCGCAGGCCGCCGCGATGAGCGAGCGCAATTTCCTGCGGCGCTTCAAGAACGAGATCGGTGTGACGCCAACCGAGTTCGTGCTGAGAATCCGCCTCGAAAAGGCCTGCCGCATGCTGATCGAGACGGATCTTCCGGCCGACAAGGTCGCGAGACGAACCGGCCTTGGCAGTGGCGACCGGATGGCCAAGCTGTTTCGCCAGCACTTGCAGACTTCACCGACCGAATACCGGGCCGCCGCTCGAAAAGGCGGCGACGCTTCGGCGGAAATGCTGTATGCGTCGGACCTGAGCAGCTGGATGAACAACACCGCATCGTAGTCACGCGCGCGTCGTTCGTTACTCGAAGGCGATACTTGAATTCATCGTGTCGAGCGTCATGAATATCCGGATAAACGGGATTTCGATCGAATGACGGGGCGCTCGATTCGAATCGAAAAAATCGGATATCGGTCGATCGCAGTGCAACAAAGGTGGATTCGGCCACAATCGTGGCGCCGTCCGACAGCAGCCGCCCGAAATGCGTACCCGCTCGATTAAGTTATCGACTGGACTTTCGAGGAGGCGGCACCCCGGTACTCCTCGGAATTTTGCCTGCCGTGTCTTCGTGAGCGCACTGTGCAGGCCTTTTTATTCTTCGAGCCAGTATTTGCGCGGTCGATATCCGCCGATGCTCGCTCGCACGTTCCGTGCGGTATTCGGCGATGAAATCGCGACCTGCCGTGCCGGATGACACCGGCAAGATGAATCAATGCATTGGCTTGAAACGGCGTGTCGCCATCGCGATCCGGATTCGAGAATCCATAAAAAACGCGCGTTATTCCGCATGGAACGTTATCCGTCAAATCGTGAAATCGATCGAATAAATCCGGCACGGAATCACCCTTGATTCCATCCGCCATCAACAAGGCGAATTCGGACGCTGGCGATAAAAGCGCGAGTCGCGGTGAATATGATGCACTGCGGCAACACGGAAGTGACGGCATGCCGACGGGCAAACGGATGGGCACGCTGACCGGCACGCGCACTGCAGCGTGCCGCGGCATGGCCGAATGACCGCCTCGGGCGACATTGAATGACAGGCGTGCAGTGCCGGTGCGCAACGCGGACGGGTGCTGAATGACAAATTAGGAGTTCATACCGATGAATTCGTTGATCAATCGAGCGACCGATATCGGGCTGATCGTGCTGGGCGCGTTCATTCCCGCATTGATCGGCGCCACCGGCGGCGCGCGCGGGACGCTGTTCGACGGTGCACTCGTCGCGTTTGCCGCCGCGCTGGCCTTGTCGGTATTTCCCGCCTGCGGCATCTACGAGACGGCGCGCACGCGTTCGGCGCTCCACGTGCTCGGCCGTACCGTGCTCGCGTGGATCGTCGTGCAGGGCATGAGCACGGCGCTCCTGTACATGCTGCATCGTGCGCACGTGCTGTCGAGCGAGTGGTTCGTGTGCTGGACGCTTGCCAGCGGGATCGGTCTGATCGTGTTCCGCGCGCTGACGCTCGCGATCTTCGGAATGATCGAGCGTGCCGGCGATCAGGTGCGTGCGGCGGCCATCGCGCACGCCGACCTGCGCGGCCAGCGCGAGATCGGCCACCGGGCGGCCGGGCGCGTGAAGCGCATGGTCAAGCGCGGCTTCGACCTGGTGGGTGCGTCGTTGCTGCTGCTCCTGCTGGCGCCGGTATTGCTGGGTATCGCGTGGACCGTGCGACGCGACGGCGGCCCGGCGATCTTCGGGCACGAGCGCGTCGGCCGCAACGGCCGGCGGTTCAAGTGCCTGAAATTCCGCTCGATGGTGACGAACGCCGATGCGGTGCTCAAGGCGCTGCTCGAGCGCGATGCCGACGCCCGCGCGGAATGGGATCGCGAATTCAAGCTGAAGAACGATGTCCGCATCACGCCGATCGGCCGCCTGCTCCGCAAGACGAGCCTCGACGAACTGCCGCAACTGCTGAACGTGCTGAAGGGCGACATGAGCCTGGTCGGGCCGCGACCGATCGTCGAGGCCGAACTCGAACGCTACGGCACCGACGTGCGCTACTACCTGATGGCGAAACCGGGCATGACCGGACTCTGGCAGGTCAGCGGCCGCAACGACACCGACTATTCGACGCGCGTATCGCTCGACGTGTCCTACGTGCGCGAATGGTCGCTGCGCCGCGACATCGGAATCCTGTTCCGGACGATCAACGTGGTGGTGCGCGGTTCGGGTGCGTATTAGCCGCTGCCGCGCGCACGTCGCGAAGGAAACGCGGCGGCGCGTGACGGCAGCGGGCGCGGAGGGGTTCGGCAGTGAGCAGTGGCGGCAAGCATGTCCGGTCTCGACAGGGGTGCTGTACTCGCGCGCGACACGACGCGGGGCGACCGGTGAAACTTCAAATTAAAAGAGTGCGAGGTTGTAATGCAGAGGTTGCGTCAAATGGAGTCGGCGCGCGCGATCGCGCCGCGTCGACCAATGCGCGTCGGTTCGCTCGTAATGATCCTGCCGCTGTGTGCGTTGCTGGGCGCGTGCGGCATCGCGCCGGGCATGCGCATGCAGCAGCCGGCGTCGATTCCGCTGCAAGGCGGTGCGACACCGGCCGAGAGCGCCGCGCTGCCGGTGCCGGTCACCAACATCGACCTGTCGCTGATCCGGCGCATGCGCGACACCGAACGCAGTACGCGCGGCGAAGCGCGCGATATCGTCGCGTCGCCGGATGCGTACACGATCGGGCGCGGCGACGTGCTGCAGATCACCGTCTGGGATCATCCCGAACTCGCGGCGGCGCTCGGCGCGCCTGCGCAGGCCGCGCCGCGCGCGGCGGATGCGCCGCCGGGGTTCGTCGTCGACCAGGACGGCACGCTGCAGTTTCCGTTCGCGGGGCGCCTGCCGGTGGCCGGGCTGACGGCCGAGCAGGTTCAGACGCAGCTCACGCGGCGTCTCGACAGGACATTCAGGAATCCGCAGGTCACGGTGCGCATCGCGTCGTTCCGCGCGAAGCAGGTGTATATCGAGGGCGAGGTGCATACGCCGGGCTCGCAGCCCGTGAACGATATCCCGATGACGCTGTACGACGCGATCGGGCGGGCCGGCGGCTTTGCGGCATCCGCCGACCAGAGCCGCATCGTGCTGGTGCGCGACGGCGTCGAACGCCGGATCGACCTGACGGAGATGGCCGAGCAGGGGCGCAACCCGTCGAAGATCGTGCTGCGCAACGGCGATCTCGTGCGTGTGCTGCCGCGCGACGAGAGCGGGGTGTTCGTGATGGGCGAGGTCAACAAGCCCGTGACGGCGTTGCCGATGCGCAATGGCCGGCTGACGCTGAGCGAGGCGATCTCGCAGGCCGGCAGCCTGAACGCGAACACGGCCGATGCGGCGCAGCTCTACGTGGTGCGCGGGATGCAGGACGAGCAGCCGCAGGTCTATCACCTCGATGCGCGCTCGCCGGTCGCGATGGTGCTGGCGAATCAGTTCCAGCTGAAGCCGAAGGATGTCGTGTACGTCGACGGCAACGGGCTCGTCCGCTTCAGCCGCGTGCTCAGCCTGTTGCTGCCGGCCATCAACGCCGGCCTGACCGCGGCGATCGCGACCAAATGATGGAATCGATCCTGATCGTCTGCGAGGGCAACATCTGCCGCAGCCCGATGGCCGAGGCGATGCTGCGTCACGCGATGCCCGGGCGTCGCGTCGCGTCCGCCGGCCTGAACGCACTGGTCGGCCTGCCGGCCGCGCCGTATGCGCAGGACGTCATGCGGATGCGCGGCTTCGACGTGTCGACGCATCGCGCGCAGCAGATCGGCCGCTCGCTGTGTACCGATGCCGACCTGATCCTCGTGATGGACCGTCGCCAGCGCACGTCGCTCGAGAACCAGTTCCCGTTCGTGCGGGGGCGCGTGTTCCGTCTTGGCGAGTACACGGATTTCGACGTGCACGACCCTTACCGCCAGCCCCGATTCGTGTTCGAACGCTGTGCGCGACTGATCGAGCTCGGCGTGTCCGAGTGGTCGAAGCGCCTGCGTATCGTCTGACGCGGCCACAGGTCGATGCCCCACTGGAACCCCATACGCCTCCCCATCGTTGCCATGACCCAACCCTCCGCCCCGCCGCAGCACGCCGCCGAAGACGGCAGCGAGACCGACTTCGTCGCGGTGCTCGACATCCTGCTGGAAAGCCGCTGGCTGATCGCGATCATCACGTGCGTGCTGCTGGCCGCCGGCCTCGCTTACGCGATTCTCGGCAAGCCCGTGTTCGAAGCCAACATCATGGTCCAGGTCGAGGACAGCCCGGACACGTCGGCCGCCAAGTCGTTGCTCGGCGACGTATCCGCGCTGTTCGACGTGAAGTCGTCGGCCGCCGCCGAGCAGCAGATCCTCGCGTCGCGCCTCGTCGTCGAACGCGCGGTCGACAAGCTCAACCTGTTCATCGATGCCGGGCCGAAGCGTTTTCCGCTGATCGGCGACTGGATCTCACGCCATGCCGACGGCCTGTCCGACCCCGGCCTGGCCGGCTTCGGCGGCTACGCATGGGGCCGCGAACGGATCGACGTGGCGCGCTTCGACGTGCCGCGCAAGAACGAAGGCGATGCGTTCACGCTGACGAGCCTCGGCGGCAAGCGCTATCGGCTCGACGGCGGCGATTTCAATGCGCCGGTCGAGGGCACGGTCGGTACGCTCGAGCATTTCAGCTCGCCGCGCGGCCCGGTCACGCTGCTGGTCGCGTCGATCGCCGCGAAGCCCGGCGCCGCGTTCGTGCTGGTGCGCAACTCGCGTCTGAAGACGATCGAGGATATCCGCGACCGCCTCAACGTGCAGGAGCGCGTGAAGCAATCGGACGTCGTCGTCGCCAGCCTGCAGGACACCGATCCGAAATGGGTCAGCGACACGATGAACGAGATCGGCCGCCAGTACGTGCGGCAGAACATCGAGCGGAAGTCGGCGGAAGCCGCGCAGTCGCTCGAGTTTCTCAGCGGGCAATTGCCGCAGCTCAAGCAGCAGCTGACCGATTCCGAAGCGCGCCTGACGAAGCTGCGCAACGAGCACGGCACGGTCGACCTTACCGAGGAGGCGAAGCTCGCGCTGGCCCAGACCGCCGACGCGAAGACGCGCCTGCTCGAGTTGCAGCAGAAGCGTCAGGAACTGATGTCGCGCTTCACCGAGCGGCATCCGAGCGTCGCGGTGATCGACGAGCAGATCGCCGCGCTGAACGGTTACCGGAATACGGCCGAACAACAGATCCGGCGCCTGCCGGACCTGCAGCAGGATACGGTGCGGCTGATGCTCGACGTGAGGGTCAACACCGACCTCTACACGGCGTTGCTGAACAACATGCAGCAATTGCAGCTCGTGCAGGCCGGCAAGACCGGCAACGTGCGCCTCGTCGACACCGCGGCGGTGCCGGAAGTGGCGGTGCGGCCGAAGAAGGCGCTCGTCGCGCTGGCATCGCTGCTGCTCGGGCTGCTCGCCGGCTGCGGCACCGCGATCGCCCGCTCGATGCTGTTCCATGGCATCTCCGATCACAACGAGATCGAGCGCCGCCTCGGCCTCGCGGTGTACGCGACGGTGCCGATCAGCGACCATCAGCGCGACCTGGCCGAGGAGGCCGCGCGCAAGAGCGGCCACAAGTCGATCCTGTCGATCGACTTCCCGAACGAGCCGGCCGTCGAGTGCCTGCGCAGCCTGCGCACCGCGCTGCAGTTCGCGATGCTCGAGGCGAAGAACAACATCGTGCTGATCGCCGGCCCCGCGCCGGGCGTCGGCAAGACCTTCCTGTCGTCGAACCTCGCGGTCGTGATGGCGAGCGCCGGCAAGCGCGTGCTGCTGATCGACGGCGACATCCGCAAGGGCCGGCTGCACGACTATCTCGGCTTTACGCGCGGGCGCGGCTTCACCGAGCTGATCGCCGGCAGCGCGCGCGTGGAGGACGTGATTCATCGCGAGGTGGTCGACGGTCTCGACTTCATCTCGACCGGGACGATGCCGAAGAACCCCGCGGAGCTGCTGCTGAACCGCAATCTCGCGGCGCTGGTCGACGATCTGTCGTCGCGCTACGACATCGTCGTGATCGACTCGGCGCCGGTGCTTGCCGTGCCCGATACCGGCATTCTCGGCGCGGTCGCCGGCACCGCGCTGCTCGTCACGATGGCGGGCAGGACGAAGCTCGGCGAGATCGCCGAATCCGCGAAGCGCTTCGCGCAGAACGGCGTCCGCCTGAGCGGCGTCATCTTCAACGGGGTCAACCCGCGGCTCGGGCAGTACGGGTACGGGTCGAAGTACGGCGGTTACCGCTACGTCGCGTACGAATACGGGGCGCAGGATGCGTGACGCGCACCACGCTGGCGGCGGCCCGACCCGCGTATCCGGCCGCGCACCGCGCACGGAGGCGAGATGATCAATCCACGGGATTCGATCGTGTCGCTCGCCGGCGTCGTGGTCGGCCAGATCGCGCTGTTCGCCTGCATCTTCGTGATCGGACGGCGCTTCGGGCCCGAGTCGCTCGGCCATTTCAACTATCTGCTCGCGCTCGCGACCTTCGTCGGCACGCTGCTCGCGTTCCGCTACGAACTCGCGTGCGTCGACGACGCGCCGGGCGAGTCGTTCAACGCGTTCGTCAACGTGACGGCGTTGAGCCTGGTCGTGACCGCGGTGTTCGGTTTCGTGATTGCCGTCGCCGGACGCGGGGATCTCCGTCTCGTCGCCGTCTATGCGCTGGCGACGTTCGTGCAGCTGGCCGCCGGGTCCTACCTGAACAGCCTCCGGCGCTACGGCTGGATCGCGCTGTCGCGCGTGGTCGTCAACGGCCTGTTCCTCGCGGGCCTCGTGCTGTCGCTCGCCTGTTCCGCGTGCGGACGCGTCGACGTGTTCGCACTGTATGCGTGGGTGACCGCGGCGGTGTCGATCGTGATGGTCGCGGCGATCCTGTACTCAGGCCATCGCGCCGGGTACGCGTTCAGGCTGTCGCGCGCTTTCTTCGTCAGGAACCGCCGTTTCGCGCTGTATATCCTGCCGTCGACGCTGTGCGCATCGGTGCTGACCTACTCGCTGTCGATCGCGATTCCGCACTGGTTCGATGCGCAGAGCGCGGGCTATTTCGCGGCCGCGTACCGGCTCGGTTTCTTTCCGGTATCGCTGATCGCACAGAGCGTCGGCGGCGTATTCCGCCGCGACGCGATCGGTGCGATGGCGCGTCCGGATGCAGGCGCGACGGTGCCGCGCGTGTACCGGACTTACGCCCGCGCGCTCGCTGTACTCGCGGTCGTGTACATGGCCGGCGGGCTGCTGCTGTTCGCGCCGCTCGTGAACCAGTTCTTCGGCGCAAGCTGGCGCGGCTCGGTCGGGTTCTATCACAGCCTGATGCCGTTGTTCGCGCTGCAGCTGATCTACGTGCCGCTGTCGCAGATCTTCCTCGCGACGCGCGCGCAGCGCATCGATTTCCTGTTTCAGCTGACCTGCGGCGTGTGCCTGGCCGGTGCGCTGGGCGTCGCAAGGCTGATGAACCTGTCGGCCCCGGCGAGCGTGCAGGTTTTTTCGCTGACCGGCGCGGTGCTGATGGCGGCCGGCATCGCGCTCACGTACCGGGTCCTCGACACGAACCTGTCCCGATCCCGCGCGCTGGCGTGAGATTTCCGCAACGACGAACGAGCACACCATGATCCTGATCGTCATCGATTCCCTCGAGCGTTACACCTTCGCGACCCGGCTCGTGAACGCGGTGCGGCACGAATACGAGTTCGCGTTCCTGACGAGCGAACCGGTCGCGCATCTCGGCCTGCTGCTGGGCGGCTACCGCTCGGTGTACCTGAACCGGCTGATGCCGATCGACGTGCCCGACGGGCAGGCGGCCGACCGCACGCCGTACCAGCTGTCGATCGAGGTGCTGAACGGGCAGATGACCGAGGCGCGCGCGAAGCGCGAGTCGGCGGCGATCTTCCATATCGCATCGGAGGTGCTGCGCGGCCTGCGGGTCGAGCAGTGCGTGATGTGGAACGGGCAGCAACTGGTGTGCCGCGCGGTGCGGCAGGCATGCACGGTGTACGGCGTCGCGACCCGCTTCATCGAGATCTCGAACCTGCCGGGCAAGCTGTTCGTCGATTCGCTCGGCGTCAATGCGCTGTCGACGATCAGCCGCAATCCCGAGGCCATCGATCGGCTGCCGCTGCCCGACGAGCACACGCATGCGCGCTGGCTGTCGGCCTACGAGCGCTACAAGCAGATGCCGCTGCCGCAGGCGCGGACGTCGTTCGCGCGCAAGGCCATGTCGGCGGCCAACTACGTGCTGAAGGTGCTCAGCCGCGGCGTCGGCCGCCGGCGCCTGGCGAGCGTGCGGGCACGCAACGGGATGCCGGCGCCGCGCCAGGCCACGTACATGTCGGTCGACGCGCTGGCGGCGAACCGCTATGTGTTCCTGCCGCTGCAGGTGTCCGGCGACACGCAGATCAAGTTGCACTCGGACGTCGACAATCTCGAGGCGATCCGCCATGCGTTCGAGTTCGCGGCGAACGAGAGCGCCGACCTGTTCGTGAAGCTGCATCCGGCCGAGACCGATGCGGCCGAGATCGAAGCGATCGTGCGCCTGCAGGAGACGTATCACTTCGAAATCGTCACGTCGCCGACCACCGACCTGCTGCGGCACGCGTATGCGGTCGTCACGATCAATTCGACGGTCGGGCTCGAGGCGATGCTGTACGGCAAGCGCGTCGTGTCGCTCGGCCGCTGCTTCTACAAGGAGTTCGATCGCGAGCGGCTGCTGAAGTACATCCATTCGTTCCTGGTCGACGGTATCGACTACTTCGGCGCCGCGCGCATTCCCGCCGATGCGGCCCGGCGCGTGTTCGCGACGCAGCATTGACATGGGCGTCACGTTGCGACAGACCGCCGAGGCGATCGCCGAAGACTGCCGCCGCAATGCGTTCGTGAAGACGCGCAGCGTGGTGGTCTTCTACCGCGTCGTGCACTACCTCGCGTGCCGGAGCCGGTTCACGCTGCTGGCCGGCGCGCCGCTGATCCTGCTCTACATCGTGCTGTGCGACTGGCTGATGGGCATCGAGATTCCGGTGAAGACGAGGATCGGCAAGGGGCTCGCGCTCTATCACGGCACCGGCCTCGTGATCAACGGCTACGCGGTGATCGGCGACTACTGCACGCTGCGGCACGGCGTGACCATCGGCAACACGATCCGGAAGGACGGCACGCTCGGCGGCGTGCCGACGATCGGCGACCACGTGGAGTTCGGCGTGCACAGCGTCGTGCTCGGCGCGGTGCGGGTCGGCGACGGCGTGCGGATCGGCGCGGGCGCGGTGGTGTTGCGTGACGTGCCCGACCGCTGCGTGGCCGTCGGCGTTCCCGCGCGCATTCTCGACAACGAACAGGAACCCACATGAAAGTGTTCATTCTGCATCCCGGCAAGGCGAACTATCCCGAGATCGCCGCTTACCGCAGCCGCCTGGGCACGCACGGGTTCGAGGTGTTCGACGGCGATCTCGATGCGTACGCGCGTTTTCCCGCTCGGGACGTCTGCATCCTGTGGTGCATCATGGGTTTCTATCGCGCGCTGCCGCCCGCGCGGTTCGTGATTCACGACTACCGGTCGCTATCGGTCGGCCGGCTCGCGGCCGTCAAGGACGGCGTGAAGCGCATGCTGAACGTGCGGCCCGACTTGCGGATCTTCCAGAACGAGCAGATGCGCGACGCGATGGCGTTTCGCGACGGCGTGCGCGCGCTGCTGTTGCCGATGGGCGTGCCGGACTGGATCTTCGATCGGGCCGATGCGGGCAGCGACCGTGTCGCGCCGGGCGGCGCCGATGCCACGCCGATCGTGTCCGGCAGGTTCTGCTATATCGGTGAAATGAGCCGCGAGCGCGGTTTTCACAAGGTGCTGGCCGCCTATCGCGACGCGCGGCGCGACGAGTCGGACACGCTCGTGCTGGTCGGCCAGCCGGAGCCCAAAATCCACGCCGAGTTCGTCGATACGCCGGGCATCCGCTTCGTCGGCCGCGTGCCGCAGCCGGAAGCGCTGCGGATCGTCCGCGACAGCGAATACGCGGTGTGCTTCTTTCCGTATCACCGGCCGCATTGTTTCCAGACGCCGACGAAGCTGCTCGAATACGCGTCGCTCGGCAAGAGGATCATCTGCAACGACGCGCCGTCGAACGTGCGCACCGCGCACGAACTCGGCATCCAGTGCCACGTCACCGGTGCGGCGATCTTCGACGAACTGTTTCCGCTGTCGCGGATCCGCGCGACCCGTCCCGACCCGGCGGCAATGCAGTCGCTCGAATGGGGGCGCGTGATCGAGCGGTCGGGCGTGCTCGCGTTCATCGATGCGGCCGCGGGGCGTCGTCCGGATGCGTGACGACGTCATTCGCCGTCGGTGCGCGACGGCTCATCCCTCATGGAACGGATTCCGATGAAGATCGTCCACATGGTCGAATCCAGCGCCACGGGCACGTTGTCGATGGTGTGCCTGATCGCGAATCGCCTGGCACGCGACGGCCACGACGTGCATGTCGTCTACTCGGTGCGGCCGGACACGCCGCCCGCCATTGCCGCGATGTTCGACTCGCGGGTGTCGCTGCGCCACGTCCAGATGAAAGGCGTGGGCCTGCTGCGGACCGTCGGCCGGCTGCGCGCGACACTCAACGAGATCGGCCCGGACGTCGTGCATCTGCACTCGTCGTTCGCGGGCTTTCTCGGGCGGCTGTCGACGCTGTTCGCGCTGCCGACGGCAGCGTTCTTCTACAGCCCGCACTGCATCTCGTTCATGCGCCGCGATATCTCGGGCGTGAAGCGGCTGGCGTTCGTCGGGCTCGAATGGATCGCGTGCGTGCGGAAATGCCTGTACGTCGCGTGCTCGGAAAGCGAGGGCCGCGCGATTCGCGCATGGCTGCGTCAGCCGGTGGTAGTGGTCGAGAATGCGGTAGTCGATACGCCGTCGTCGGCACGGGCGGGCGACGAAGGGCGGCCGGCGGACGGCCCCCTGCGCGTGGTGACCGTCGGCGGCATTCGCGCGCAAAAGAATCCGGCGCTGTTCGCGCAGATCGCGGACGGCCTGCGTGCGCGCGGCGTGCGCTTCGTCTGGATCGGCGACGGCGACGATGTATCGAAGGCGCGGCTGGCCGAGGCAGGCGTCGAGGTGACCGGATGGCTGCCGCACGACGAGGTCGCGCGGCGGCTCGCCGGCACGGACGTGTATCTGTCGACGTCGTCGTGGGAAGGCATGCCGGTGTCGGTCATCGAGGCGATGCTGGCGGGGCGGCCCGTCGTCGTGTCCGGGTGCGCCGGCAACGTGGATGTCGTGCGCCATCTGCAGACCGGCGTGATCTACGCGACGGCGGCCGACGCGGTCGCGTGGCTCGAGCGCCTCGCCGTCGACGGCGCGCTGCGCCGGGAACTGGCCCGGCAGGCGAGCCGCGAGGCGCGGCAGCGCTTCGGCGAGGCGCGCTTGTTGGCCGAGCTCGTGCCGCTCTATGCTGCGTGGGTGGCGCGCTGACACCCGCATCCGGCTGCGCCCGACCGGCGCGATCGCGCGGCTTTCGCCGCGGCGCAACGCGCCCGACACCGCCCCAATTTCGTGGAGAACTGTATGAATGTAACCCTCAACCCTGACGTCACCGTCGGCAACGACCTGCCGTTCGTCCTGTTCGGCGGCCTCAACGTGCTCGAAAGCCTCGACTTCACGCTCGACGTCTGCGGCACGTTCGTCGAGGTCACGCGCCGTCTCGGCATTCCGCTGGTGTTCAAGGCGTCCTTCGACAAGGCCAACCGCTCGTCGATCCACTCGTATCGCGGCGTCGGATTCGACGAGGGGCTGCGGATCTTCGACGAGGTCAAGCGCCGGTTCGGCGTGCCGGTGATCACCGACGTGCATGAAACGTGGCAGGCCGAGCCGGCGTCGAAGGTCGTCGACGTGCTGCAGGTGCCGGCGTTCCTCGCGCGACAGACCGACCTCGTGGTCGCGATCGCGCGGACCGGCAACGCGGTCAACATCAAGAAGCCGCAGTTCATGAGCCCGACGCAGATCGAGCACGTCGTGTCGAAGTGCCGCGAAGCCGGCAACGACCGCGTGATCCTGTGCGAGCGCGGCTCGTCGTTCGGTTATGACAATCTCGTCGTCGACATGCTCGGCTTCCGCCAGATGCGTGACACGACGGGCGACTGCCCGGTGATCTTCGACGTCACGCACAGTCTGCAGATGCGCGATCCGGGCGGCGCGGCGTCGGGCGGACGGCGGCGCCAGGTGCTCGACCTCGCGCGCGCCGGGATGGCGGTCGGGCTGGCCGGGCTGTTCCTCGAAGCGCATCCGGACCCCGACCGCGCGCGCTGCGACGGCCCGAGCGCGCTGCCGCTCGCGCTGCTCGACGCGTTCCTGCAGCAGGTTAAGGCGGTGGACGACCTGGTCAAGCGGCTGCCGCCGCTCGATATCCGGTGAGCGGCGCGACGTATCGCGGGCCCGTGCGGCTGGTGCTGTTCGACGTCGACGGCGTGCTGACCGACGGCCTGCTGCACGTGACGCACGAAGGCGAGTTCATGAAGAGCTTTCACGCGCACGACGGCGTCGCAGTCGCGCTGCTGCGCGCGCACGGCATCCGCACCGGCATCCTGTCGGGCAAGCACAGCGGCGCATTGACGTGGCGCGCGGCGCAGCTCGGCGTCGACGTGCTCGTGAGCGGCTGCGACGACAAGGGCGCAGGTTATGCGGACATCAAGGCGCGGCAACGGGTCGACGATCACGAGGTCGCGTATGTCGGCGACGACGTGAACGATCTCGCGGTCATCGAGCGCGTCGGCGTGTCGTATGCGCCGGCCGATGCGCATCGGCTCGTCCGCGCGCGCGTCGACCATGTCGCGTGCACGGCCGGCGGCCGCGGCGTCGCGCGCGAAGTGGCCGAGCATCTGCTGATGGATGCCGGGTTGTCGCTCGACGACGCGTACCGGCCGTTGCTCGAACAATGGAGCGGTCATGACGTCGTTCAATAACGGGCGGACGGTGCGCGTCGTGATTCCGGCGCGGTACGGGTCGGCGCGGCTGCCGGGCAAGCCGCTCGTCGATCTGGACGGCGAGCCGATGATCGTCCGCGTGCATGCGCGCGTGCGCCGCGCGCTGCCCGATACCGACATCGTCGTCGCGATTGACGACGCACGCATTGCCGACGTGCTCGACGCGCGCGGCATCCGGTTCGCGATGACCGATGCCGGTCATGCGTCCGGCACCGACCGTTCGGCGGAAGTCGCGCGGGTGTTGGGCTGGCCCGGCACCGATGCGGTAATCAACGTGCAGGGCGACGAACCGCTCGTGCCGACGGCGCTGCTGAAGGCGTTCGCCGGGTTCTGCGGCGCGGCGCCGGATCTCGGTGTCGCGACGGTCGCCTGTCCGGTCGGGGAAGTCGCGCTGCTCGACGAGCCGGCGATCGTCAAGCTCGTCGTCGATCACCGCAGCCGCGCGCTGTACTTCTCGCGCGCGGCGATCCCGTTCTGCCGCGACGGGCGGCCGGCGGAGGCGGAAGGTGCGAACGGCTCGATCGGCGGCGTGTTCCTGCGTCACATCGGCCTGTACGGCTACGCGAATACGACGTTGCAGGCGCTGGCGAGCGCGGCACCGTGCGAACTCGAGCAACTGGAAAAGCTCGAGCAGTTGCGCGCGCTGTGGCTCGGCATGCCGATCGACGTGATGCGCTGGCCCGACGCGCCGCCCGCCGGCATCGATACGCCCGAAGACGTCGCTCGTGTCGTCTCCCTTCTCAAACGGCAAACCCATGATGCGACAGAACCATATTGAATCCGCCCGGCAGGTCTTCGAGATCGAGTCGCGGGCATTGGCCGGCGTGGCCGCGCGGCTCGACGCGAATTTCGAGCAGGCGGTCGAGATCGTCCTCGCGTCGAGCGGCCGCGTCGTCGTGTGCGGGATGGGCAAGTCCGGCATCGTCGGCCGGAAGATCGCCGCGACACTGTCGAGCACGGGCACGCCGGCTTTCTTCATGCATCCGGGCGAGGCCTATCACGGCGACCTCGGCATGGTGACACCGGCCGACACGTTTCTCGCGATTTCGAATTCCGGCGAAACGGATGAAGTGATCAAGCTGATCCCGTTCCTGCGCGGCAACGGCAACGACCTGATCGCGCTGACCGGCAACCCGGCGTCGACGCTCGCGAGCGCCGCGCGGGTTCATCTGGACATCGGTGTCGAGCGCGAGGCGTGCCCGCTGCAGCTCGCACCGACCGCGTCGACGACGGCGACGCTCGCGATGGGCGATGCGCTGGCGGTCACGCTGATGCGGGCGCGCGGCTTCCAGCCGGAACACTTCGCGCGCTTCCATCCGGGCGGCTCGCTCGGCCGCCGGCTGCTGTCGACGGTCGACGACGAAATGGCGCGCGGCAACCTGCCGTTCGTGAAGGAGGACACGTCGACGCTCGACGTGCTGGATGCGATGACGCGCGGGCGGCTCGGGCTCGCGATCGTGAGGCGCGACGCCGGCTGGGGCATCGTGACCGACGGCGACATCCGCCGTGCGATCGAGCGGCATGGCGACGGCGTATTGCGGCGCACGGCCGCCGACATGATGTCGATCGAGCCGTCGACGGTGCGGCCCGGCACGCGGGTCGAGGATGCGTTGCTGCTGATGCAGCAGCAGCGGATCGGCGCGTTGCTGGTGGTCGACGGCGGCGACGTCGTCGGCGTGTTCAAGAAATAGCGAACGGGCGGCTCCCGCGGCGTCGGGTGACGCGCGGGAAGCGTGCCGGCACACAGGCGCGCTATTGCAGGCTTTGCGTCAGCGCGCCGGATGCCGCGTCCTGGCGGAACCGGCGCACGCGCAGGAACGTGATGAAATTCGAGTCGTGCTGGCTTGCCGCGCCGCCTTCCGGGTCGTCGAACGCGACACGCAGCACCGCGACGAGGTCGCTGCCGTCGAATTGCCAGTCGACGTACTGGAAACCGTGCCGTTTCGTGTCGGCGTGCTGCAACACGACGCGCCGCGCGGTCCACTGCCGCAGATCGGGCGACGACAGCAGCACCAGCGTGTTGCGCATACGTTCGAGGTTCATCCGCCCGGCGCGCTTCGGCACCGCGTTCGAGATCGTCCAGTATTGCTTCGACTGCGGATCGAAGCGGATCGTGAATTTCTTGCCGGCGCCGGGCAGGTCGACGAAATCGCGTGCAGGGTCGAACGACAGCGTGCGGCCGTCGTTGCCCGTCGCCACCAGCGCGGCCTTCTCCGGGCCGTTCGCGGTGTTCACGCGCAGCATGACGGCGGGCGCGGCGCCTTGCCGGCCGACCACGTTGCCTTCTTCCCATGACTGGAACTTGCCGTCGAGCCAGTGCTTGTCCGACGGCAGGTGCGCGGACACGCGCCAGTTGCGCGCGTCGAGCAGGTCGCGATCGACCGGCGCGGACAGGACCAGCGCGCGCAGGTCGCCGTCCTCGACGCTTTCATACGCGCGCCACACGCGTCCGCGATCGACGAGCACCGGCACCGGCCCGGTGATGTAGCGCCCCGCATACGGCAGCAGCCCGGTGGACGCGTCGACCGGCGTGGTCCAGGTTTCGCCGCCGTCGTCGGAGCGGCGAATCGTCGGCGTGCCCATCGAGCGGTTGGTGCCCATCAGGTACAGCGCACCGTTCAGCACGAACAGCGACGACCAGTACTGATCCGGCACGTCGCCGAGCTTCGACCAGGTCGTGCCCTTGTCGTGCGACGTGAACACGGACACCTCGTTCTGCGCCGACGCGGCGCCGAACGTATCGAAGCTCGCGACGTAGTCGCCGTTCGGCAGCACGGCCAGCGACGGTGAGCCGAGATACACGCGCGTGGCGGCCCGGCTGTGCGCGATCACCTCGCCGGGCGGCGCGGGCACGGCTTGCGCGTGCGCCGCCGTCGCCATGCAGCCCACGCACAGCGCGGCGATCAGCGACCGTTTCAGCGCGTGGAACGTCGAAGCAGGTCGAAGTGAGTTCATGTCAGGTGCGCGAGCGGCTTGCCGCCGGACGCGTTCGGGATGGGACGGGCAACCGTGCGCCGGTACGGCGCGTCCTGGTCGGCCAGCACGACGAACAGCAGGATGGTGAGCCAGAGCATGCCATAGAGCACGTGATACTTGAACAGCAGGATCGGCAGCAGATAGAGCAGATACTTGCGCCGGCCCTTGCGGCGAAACAGCATGACGAGCGTACCGAGGAACACGACGGAACCGGCGATGCCCGCGGCGAACACGAGGTAGACGTAGAACGAGCTGTCCCGCACCTGGTAGCCGCGCAGATGCGTTTTCCCGACGTTGTTGCGCTCGTCCCAGAACAAGCCGCCGCCGAACACGCCCGCGACGACGTCGCGCTCGGTCAGCTCGGTCAGCACGAGCGTCCGGCTGCCGACCGCATCGTAGTCGACCGACTGGTTCACCCGCTGGTCGTACACGCTGTAGAGCCAGGGCACGCATGCGAGCGCGACGACGACGACGGCGATCCGGGTTCGCAGCCGCCCGCGCCCGGTGAGCACGTGCAGCCCGCACAGCGCCGCGCAGACGGCCATCGACGCGACGGAGAAGCTAAGCAGCGCGGTGGCGAACCCGACGACGGGCGCGAGCGTGATGCGCCGCTTCGACAACAGCAGGATCACCGCGCTCGGGACGACCGTCATCGCATAGAACGACGGTTCGGAATACAGGCCCAGCGCGCGGATCGAAATCAGGCTGTCGGACAGCGCCTTGGTCGCATAGAGCGCTTCGGAGTCGGCTTCGCGCACATAGCTGTCGAAGTCGATGAAGGTGCCGGTTCCGAGGTAGAAGACGAGCTGGAACGTGAAGAATGCGGCGTGCACGTAGATCAGCGTCTTGCAAGCGGTGTCGAGCGATGCCCGCGTGAGTACGCCGCAGGCAAACATCCAGTAGCTCAGCGCGATGTACGTCTGGATCAGCACGAACTTGATGAAGAAGTTCACGTAGAAATCGCCGAACGCGGACAGGATGAACGCGAGGCTGGTGCTGATCAGCCAGTACGTGCAAACGGGAAACAGGTGGCGCTGCCGGTTCATCAGCGTCGGCGCGCGCAGGAAGGCGAGCGCGCAGAGCAGCACATACGCGGCGAAGGTCGCCCGCACGCTGAACGCGTTGAGCGAGAAGAACAGTACGCTGGCTGAAAAGAGCAAGGTCGACATGCGTGTGCCCGATCGGAGGCTCCGGATCCGCTGCGTGCCGGCCGTGCCGGCGCCGCGCGGCGAGATGTCGTGCAACGCGCGGCAAGATGCCTGCCGGGCGGGCAGGCTTGCGTGCCGCGTCGCACGCGGAATGCGCGTCCGTCGTCCGGGACGAAGCGCTTCGGCGACCGAGGATAGACGACGGGACGGCCAGGCGAGCCGGGATGTCCGATCCGGGCGACATTCTGTCCGTTCCCGGCGGGGTCGGCCGAGCGGGGCACGTGCCGGAGGCGGGCGACGGGCGTTCACACGGCGCCGTCCGGGCGCAGCTTTCAGGGCTGAAACGCGAATCGCCCGCACAAGAACGGCGAATACAGCTCGATCGCCGCCTGAATCGGCGCGTGGCGCCCATAGGCGGCGGCCGACACGGCCAGCAGCGAGCCGGCGACGAGCGCGCGGTAGCGTGCGTCGACGCGCGGCGTGCCGTGCCGCCACATGAACGCCAGCGCGACCGCCGAGCCGACGAGCCAGCCGGCGACGACTTCCGACGGCGTGTGCGCGTCGTCGAACACGCGCGCGACGCCGATCAGCGCGCCGAGCGCGAGACCGACCCCGAGCGGCAGCGATCGCGGCGAACTCGCCCGCGGTTGCACGCCGCCGCTCAGCGCCAGCACGCACACCATCGGCCAGACTGCCGACGCGAGCATCGTGTGCCCGCTGATCACGCGGAAGTGTATCGGGCGGATCTGGATTCCGCAGCCGGCGTACAGCATCTTGGTCGCGCCGACGAGCGCCATGCCGGCCGCGAGCATCAGCGCCCACGATGCCGCGTGACGCCGTCCAGCCGTCGAGCGTGTGAGCCAGGCGATGCACACGACGGCCAGCGGCAGCGTCATCGCCGCGTCGCCGAGATCGCTGACGGCGGTCCACATGACCGGGTTCGCGATCGATGCCCGCCTGGTCAGGCGACCAGCAGCGCCGACATGCGCGTGGCCAGGTAGCTTTCGAAATCCGCGGCCACTTCAGGGTGCCGCAGTGCGAACTCGACCGTCGCCTTCAGATACCCGAGCTTGCTGCCGCAATCGAAACGGGTGCCGTCGTAGCGATGGGCGAGCACCTGCTCGTCCGACAGCAACGACTGGATCGCGTCCGTCAGCTGCAATTCGCCGCCGGCACCGGGCCGCAGTGCGCGCAGATGCTCGAACACCTTCGGCTTCAGCACGTAGCGGCCCACCACGCCGAAATTCGACGGCGCCTTGGCCGGCTCCGGCTTCTCGACGATGCCGGACAGCTTGAACAGGTTGTCCTCCCAGCGCTTGCCTTCGATCACGCCGTACGACCTCGATGCGTCGGGCGCGATTTCCTCCACGCCGATCACCGACGCGTGATAGTGATCGAACACGTCGATCATCTGGCGCAGCACGGGCGTCGGGCCGTCGAGCAGGTCGTCGGCGAGGATCACCGCGAACGGCTGGTCGCCGACCAGCTTTTCCGCGCACAGCACGGCATGGCCGAGCCCCAGCGCTTCGGCCTGACGCACGTAGAAGCAGTCGACGTGGCTCGGCTTGATGCCGCGCACCAGCGACAGCAGCTTTTCCTTGCCGCGCGCTTCGAGCTCGGCCTCGATCTCGTAGGACTTGTCGAAGTGGTCTTCGATCGCGCGCTTGCTGCGCCCGGTCACGAAAATCATTTCGGTGATGCCCGCGTCGATCGCTTCCTCGACCGCATACTGGATCAGCGGCTTGTCCACGACCGGCAGCATTTCTTTCGGACTGGCTTTGGTCGCCGGCAGAAATCGCGTACCGAGACCGGCAACCGGAAATACGGCTTTCGTCACTTTCAACATGATTTTCGAATTCCATCCGTTCAGGATCAGGCATCAACAATGCCGAGGGAAGGTGGCGATGCGCGCATGCAATCGTCGCTCGCCGGTGCCATATCGTTCGCGCGGCCGGACCCGCGCCGTTCGACAATCGTATGGGCGTTCCCGTTTCGAGTGGCGACCGAATCTAGGCCGAATCCGACAGGGATGAATGGCGAATGGTGAATTGCAATCGCCGATTTCGAATATGTCGGATGCCATCTAGGAATTGTCGGCATGACGTCGATTGCCTGACATAGATTCAGGCATCCATTACTGGACGGCCGGTCGCGGCGCCGCGCGTGCGGCATGCGACGACCGCCGTCGGCTCAGGAGCAGTCATGACCGGACAGGGCGATATCTTCGATGCAATTGCGGAATTCAACCGGGCGTACCTCGTGCTCGCGCAGCGCATATTGCGTATCGATTACGAACAAGGCAAGCGGCAATTGGGTATCTCGGATGCCATTGCTGCATCGATCGACGCGTTGACGCTGGATCAGATCGATGAACTCGCGGCCGGGGGCGAGCTGGTTTGTGAATTTCGTGCCGAAAACGCGCCGGGCCGCGCGTGATTTGTTTTCCGGTTTTCCCGAATGGATGTTCCGGTCGCGCCTTTTCACGAGATTGCACCGTCGCGGCCGTTCGTCTTTTTACATCAAGAGAATGTGGAGGAATTGCATGCCCGGTTATCGCGAATTGAAGGCGCAAGCCGATGAATTGATGAAGCGCGTCGAGGAAGCCCGGCTCGCCGAACTCGAGGCCGTCATACAGGAGATTCGCACCCGGGTCGCCGAATATGGGCTGACCGCCGGGCAGATATTCGGCCGCCACGGCGGCGCGGCGAAAGCGATGCCGCGAAAGAGCGCATCGGCGCCGCGCTATCGCGACCCGAAGACCGGCGCGACCTGGAGCGGGCGCGGGCGCGAGCCGGCCTGGATCAAAGGCGGCCGTCGCGACCGGTTCCTGATCGAGCGTAACGCCGGCTGAGCGTGACGTCTTTCGAATCCCGCTTTCCGGCAGCGGAGCAGCCGCTTGCGACGTGTGGCCCTGGAGATGCCGCGACGTGCGCATGGGAGGCCGGCGTTGCCGGTCTCCCGATGCACGCTGAGCTGCGGTGATCCCATCGAGATGGTGCGCTTCGTCGTCCCGCGCCGGTCGAAACGATGCTCGTGGATCACACGTCGGCGCAAACTGGATTCCGTAACCCGGGCAGGCAATGCGTCCTTTCACCGCGCCCCGCTGGTTCAGACACGGCAACAGCAGCAAGTGCCCGGTCCTGCCCGCCTCGCGTCCAGCCGAGCTGAATGTCGGCCACGACGCTGCTGACGCGCGGCGGAGCGCTGCACCGATCGGTCAGCGGGTCGGCGGAGCCGTACTCAGCTTCTCCGACAGCATCCGCTCGTACACGCCAAAGTGCAGATCGACCTCCTTTTGCGTGACCGGGGTGACCGTGATGTTGATCTGGTCGGGCAACAGGCCCAGCACAACCGCAACCGCGGTTTCAAGTTGCGGTGCACAAACCTTGTCCTCCGCCATCGTCGTGCCGACCAGCACGTCGTAGGTCTGTTCGTGCCGGCAGACGACCTCGACGAGTCGCGCCCGCGCGCTCATGTTGTTGTCGATCGCGAGCCTGACGACCTCGGTCACAGTGCGCATCGTCTCGGTCGGAAAGCCCTTCGTCGAGCGTAGCCGGATACGATGTCTGCCCAGCGTAAGCCAGTCCGTGTCGAATTCCATGGCGTCCTCCGCATGCAGTTCCAAGCCGCTGCGATGATAGGTTCCAGCACCGGAATTTCAAGTGCAAAAATCTGCCGACGGACCTTGAAATTTTTCGCAGAGTGTCTATCTTGAGTTTCGCTCAGGCAGACGCGCGGGCCTCCGGATCCCGCGCGCTGCGTGTTTCTATTTGTTTGCCGGCAGTCTGGCAGGCGAACTGGAGCGCGTAGGCCCGTTCGCCCCCCGGCTGCATTCAAGGAGGATACGATCGTGAGCGATCTTTACTTCGGAACCGACCTCTTCAGCGAATTAGACCGCCTGCAGCAGCAGATGGCGCAACACTTCGGCGGCTTCCCGTCCAGCATCCGCGCTGGCCGGCTGGGCGCGTTTCCCCAGATCAATATCGGTGCGACCGACGAGTCGATCGAGATCGTCGCCTTTGCCCCGGGCATCAACGCCACCGAACTCGACGTATCGATCGACAAGGGCTTGCTGACCATCAGCGGTGAACGCAAATCGACACAGCCCGACACGGGAAGCGCGACGCGTACGTATGCGCAGGAGCGCTTTGCCGGCGCCTTCAGGCGCGTCATCGAGCTGCCCGACACCGCCGATCCGGACAAGGTCCAGGCGCGCTACGAAAATGGCTGCCTGTCGATCAGTGTCGGCAGGCGCGAATCGTCCAGGCCGCGCGCCATCACTGTCCAGTAATCCGAGGAGCCGATCATGAATGACACGACCCAACTGGCCGAACGCGGCCCGTCCAACGTCGCACGTCGCGGCACCGAACAACCCAGGCGCCGGATCACGCTCGTCCCGGCCGTCGACATATACGAGGACAGCCAGGTCGTCACGCTATGGGCGGATCTGCCCGGTGTGACGAAGGACAAGCTGGACGTCAAGGTTCACGACAACAACCTCTCGATCGAGGCCGAGGCGGCGGTGCCGACGCCGGCAAATCTGCGGCTGCAGCATGCCGAGGTCCGCGAACCGCACTTCGCCCGGACGTTCACGCTGTCACCGGACTTCGATACGTCAAGGATCGAGGCGAGCCTCCAGGACGGGGTGCTGAAGCTGACAATCCCGCGCCGCGACGAGGCGCGCCCACGGCGCGTTGAAGTCAGGACCAGCTGACCCGTCGGCAACGGCAGGGTCGGCAACCAGGGCGGCAGCGATCGCGCTGCCGCCTGCGCGAACCGGGAGCAGGGCGGCGGCGGGTGTCTGATGTTATGCAGGAGTCCTGTAAAGGACACACGATCGATCTTCACGCGATTCCCGTGTGACGGATCGTGACCCGTCTGTCCGCCTGGACGGCTACGTCGCCGTCGTCCGGATAGTCCGGAACGATGAGGTGTTGACCGACCGGCATCTGCCGGGTTTCAGCGAACGCTGGACAAGCGCGACCGAAGCGCGGTGGGATGCGGTCGAGTACGCGGTGAAATCAGATTGAAGCTGAATCGGAGGACGCCATGAATACCGATTTGAAAAAGTGGAACCCCTTCAAGTTCCTTCGCGGAACTGCCCGCAAGTCCGATGCGGAAGGCACGGAAAGTCCGCCGACAGACGAACAGTGGCGGGCCTCGTGGCCTGACATCCCGCGACTGTTCTCACGCGACCCGTGGCGTGCAATGGAGGCGTTCTTTCACGACCCGTTTGCCGGCCGAGGCGTGCTCGAGCGCTGGTTTGGCGACTTCAGTTCGTCGCGCTTCCAGCCGCGTATCGACGTCGTCGATGAGGGGCTGGTGCTGCGCGTGACCGCCGAACTGCCCGGAATGGACCGCGAAGATCTGAAGCTGAGCGTCGAGGATGGGGCAATCGTGCTGCGCGGAGAGAAAAAGCAGGATGTGCGCGACGAGGAAAACGGCTGCTACCGGCTGGAGCGCGCCCATGGAAGCTTCATGCGCACGATCCCGATGCCTGAAAACGCCGACCCCGACCACACCCTGGCAAAGTTTGACAACGGTGTGCTCACGTTGACCGTGCCGAAATCGGAGCCGGTGCAGTCCGCCAGTCGCACGATCGATATCGGCTAGGGCAAGCACGCAAAGATCCCGCATCGCCGGGCTCGCTTCGGGCGCAACACGCTGCAGGAGGTGTCATATGCAAACGGACAACGTCATCGCGTATCACGGCTGCGAGGTCCGGCCGGTGGTAACCGCCACCGGAAACAGCCGCTACGCAGCGGCGGCCATGGTCACCGACCGGGACGGCGAAACACGCACGCTCGGCGTCGATGGCGATTTCGCCAATGCCCAGGAGGCACGCGATGAAGCGCTGGAGCTTGCCGTCGCATGGATCCAGCAACGCTCGGTCGTTTCGGAGCGGTATGTCCGGCGGATCTAGCGTGCCGGTCGAAAGCCGAGGGCCGGGCGCGAAGCAGGCACCTGCGGAATTGATGGTCGGTTCGTTCCCGGTTCCGATGGCTACGGCCGGTTAGCGACCGTGAATACAAGCAACGAGAAAGGGTAGGGCCCGATGCCGGGCCGATAACAAGAGATTTCCTGACGTCACGGCTTATGATAGGGAATTGCGCTTACCTTGCTCATGCCCCTGACAGGGCGCCTCAATGGATTGCGGGAGCAAAGAAGCGCGATCGTTTTTTGAACAAACAATGAGTCGAGTCGTCGATTGAGCACAAAGCCGCTAACCCTGGAAAACGGGAAATACTGGGCGACGTGTCGCGAGCGAACGGTTTTCGCTGCCACGGCAAATGGATATGGTGACGTCTTTCCCGGTGCAGAGGTGATCGTCAAGGACGGATGGGCTACCTTCACCCGCGACGGCGTCGAGGTGTGGAACTGCAGTGCACGTTATGCAGCTGCACACTTCGACGTTCAGGCTGCTTAGGGGCTGTCGACCAAAAGCAACGAGACGACGTCCGGCGCTGTCACCTTCAACGGCAATCTGTTTACATCCTGTCTTTTGCGAGGCGGGCATGGTGCGGAGGCTGTTGCGAGGTGACCAATACGAACACATTGCGCGGTTGCTGCCCGGCAAGGCGGGAGGCCGAGGCCGACCGGCAATCGACAACCGGGAATTTGTCGAGGCTGTTTCGTGGATTGCCCGCACTGGCAGCCCGTGGCGCGACCTCTCAGAAGAATTCGGGCGCTGGAACAGCATATACAAGCGATTCGCGCGCGGGTCCCAGGCCGGCATGCTCCCGCAATCTGGTCGAACGGTTCCTTGTTCGAATCAAACAGTTCCGTCGCATGGCTACCCGATACGATAAATTGTCCCGGCGCTACGCGTCCTTCTTGCTGCAGCCGCTTCGTTCATATGGCTTGTTTAAATCACTGTCGGATAACGCGCGACGCTGAGTAAGTGCCACCAGCGTTCGGAATATCAAGCGGGCTTCAGGAGGCGCTAAGATGTGGCCCGTTGCCATCTAATGACGTGGCCATTAACGAATAACGGGGGAGTGCATGCTGCAGGTAGACCGTGGCCGGATTACCGACCCGAAAACGCTTTCGCCGATCGAGATCGTGGAGGCGTGCGGGGAGCGCGGGCAGCTGGTTGTCCAGTTCAGCACGCCCGAAGCGTACAACCCGGTGATCCTGCAATCGCTGAACGAAGCTTGCCGGCTAGCCGGGGACCGCCTTCAGGTCCGGTTCTACGGGCACTACCGGGCGCCGTTCGATGCGGCCTCGCTGCGCGATTTGCCCGAAATACGCGACCTTGCAGTCGATTGCCTTTCCGAGATCGTCCATGAAGAAGAAGTCGGCCTGCTTCCAAAGCTGAAACGCCTGAGCTTCGGGGTTTTCAAGCTGAATCGGCCCGACTTCCTCGACACGATCGACGTTGGCCGACTTGAGCGGCTTGTGCTGGCTGAAAACCATAAGCGGAATATCGATCTGTCGCCTCTGGCGCGGTGTGGATCGCTGACCGAACTATTCATCCAAGGCCACTCAAAGGATATCGACGCGATCGCAGGTCTATCCCGCCTGCGCAAGCTGACGCTCAGTTCCTATGCAAAAAAGCATCCGCTCGGCTTCATCTCGGCCATCTCGAACTTGAGGGAAATGACGCTGATCCTGGGCGGTCGCGATGACATCGACGACCTGTCTAGTACAACCATCGAGATGCTGCAAATCCTGCGCGTGCGCGGGCTTTCCACGTTGGGCGACCTATCACGCTTGCCCTCGCTTTCTGCCCTGCGCATCGAGGACCAGTTGCAGCTTTCGAGGCTGGACCTGTGCGGCGCGAAGTTGGAACGGCTGTCGCTGTTCAATTGCCGGAACCTGGCCGAATTACCCGGACTAGACATGCAGGACCGGTTGCGGGAGTTTCGCGCTTCGGGCGTGGCGCTTGACCTGAATGCATTGCGTGACCGGGATTGGTCTCCGGCTACTCGTTCTGTCAGCCTGTTTTCGGGCAGCATGAAATGGAACGACGACGCCGAGGTCCGTCTGGCTGCGCGTGGGTTGGGCGAGAAGGGTAGCCTCTGGCCATGATTTACCGTTAGGGCCTGCCGCAACTCAAGGCGGCAGTAATGGATATCCGTAGCGCGCGTGCTTCCCCGATCCTTGATTTCGTTTGCTTGATATTGTCAACAGGCTCCAGGAGAATCCGCAGATGAGCCAGCTTGTTCAGATTGCGCCCGGCGTTGTGTTCTCATCTGATGTGCTTGGCGTCGATTGGGCGCGGAAATATCGACAGGGCGACGGCGATGCACAGCCCACGGACCGGCAGGACCTGGCGGTAAAGGAAAGCGATCAGACAGGTCGCACAAGCGTGCCGGCTCAGTTGTCGTTGTTGTAGAGAACCGCCGATCGCAGGCACCTTGCGCCTGTCGCGCCTGTCGCGCCTTCACGTTGCCGCCGACGTTCGCTCCTGCGCCGATGCCCGACGCAGGCACCGGTTTCTTCCGCGAGTGAGTGCCGGGCCTGACCAAACGTCAACGGGAAGCGCGCGCGAGCGCGAGGTCGCGCTTCCGTTCCGACCGCTTCTTACGCGTCTTTCAGCCAGGGCATTTCCACGGGTGACACGACCAGTTGCCGGAATTCGCGTTTCAGATCGAAGATGAACCCGACCAGGATCATGGATTCGGCGTAAGGAATCGGAAAGACATGCGGATTTTCCGGAGTTCGCAGGGGGCGCTCGGGCGTGTCAGCGGTCGCTGCGGCGTTCTCGCGAACGCTTTCCAGTTCTTCAGCCATGGCCGGGTCACCGACTTTCAACACACGGTTGCGCAGGTCGCTGAAGGGCTCGATGCGCGCAGCGTCTTCGTGGTATTCGGGTACTTCGTAAACGAACCAGGACATTTTCGTCTCCCATGAGAAGGGGCGCTATTCTAACGCTGCCCGAGGATCCATCGAAAATCGGCCATGTCGTGCGATGGCTGTGGGCGCTGTGAGGAAGAGGGCCTTCGAGGTGTGATCACCGATGCGTCTCCCTGAATCACCCGAAAACCGCGCGGCCCTGAACCGATACGTCGAATGGCGCTGGAAGCGCAGCAAAGCAACGACGCCCGACCGGAGCAGGTGGCGGGGACTATGGTTGAAGGCCATCGATGCTGAAGAAGCAGGCCGGTATCGTCGCGAAAACGTGGTGATCGCGGGTGCGAGTACAACCCCGCCGGATTTCATGCATCTGCCTGCTGAAATGGCCGCGCTGATCGACTGGTATGAAGCGGCTGGAGACGTGCATCCGGTCGAGCGGGCGGCGGAGCTGCACACGCGATTCGCGAAGATCCATCCGTTCATTGATGGTCGACCGCGATGGGCGCCGGATCCGGAAACGTGCCGCCGACCGATAGAGGTCGCGCGGGGATATCAGGGAGCCTTGATTTTGCTGCGTTTTATCGGCGTAGATCGAACCAGATCCGCCAAGGCTTGCCAAACGGCACCTGAAACAATACTCAGCGGTATCAGTCGCTTGCTGAATGGCCCTTTCGCGCCTCTGATACCTGCCCTGAATGAATGTGCCACCTGATTGGAATAGTGGGTGGCCCTCGGAATAGGGCGCTATTGAAACAAAAGTCGGCGCCGCCGATAACTGTCAACATTGACAGGGATTGCTTCAAATCGAGTGCTTGCCGACTCGACGACAGCACGACCTGACTGAAGACAGGCGGATGATCCGTCAAGCGTGACGCCATTTTGCCAACGTGGGCAGTTCGCGTTCGGTGGCCGTATCGTCCAGGCGGGTCCAGCTGTAAAACGTGCCGTTCCATCCCGGAACGGGCAGGGGCGCCGCGCATTTGACGTCGGCGAGGCCCGGTCGATAGGCCTGCGATGGCCAGAACAGCGGCATGATGCTGCGCGCCTCCATGCCTTGACGCAATTCGGCCGGACCGTTCGCGTCGGACACGATATCGCAGTGAAACGACCAGTCCTCCTCGTTCCAGGCGAGAAATACGCTTGGCGCGCCCGCGGCGTCGAACATCAGCACCGCGTCCTGATTGGGGCGCCAGTAGTATTCGACGATGCCTTCCCGCGCGGCCACCTCGTCGATCAGTTTGACGATCCTCGGATCCCGGTAGGTCGACCCTGCTTCATGCAGGCTGATGTGCCCGCGAGCCGCGCAGTGCTTGCGTTTCGCGTTGTCCAGCACGGTTGCCAGCTTGCGCGGCATCTCGACGTCGGTTTTCTTCAGAAAGCAATCGATCAGTCCCGCGTTGAACGCGTCCACCGCCTCGCGCTCGTCGGCAACGCCGGTGAGCAGGATTTTCATGCAATTTGCGTTGCGGATGGAGGAAAGAAGCTGGATGCCGTCGACCTCCGGCATCGAAAAGTCCACGACCACCGCGCCCACCGCCTCGAATCGGGCGGGATCGGTGAGCGCATCCTCGCCGATCGCATTGCCGCCTTTTTTCTCCGCACCGAAATAGTCCGCGGCCGTTGGCGGCATCTCCACGTCACGCGACGACACGAAGTCGAGCGCCACCCGGGGTTGCGTAAAAAAGCGGTTCAGGTGTTCATCCGGAAATGCGCCCCGCAGCGCCTGCAGGAAATCCGGGTTGTCGTCGACAAACACCACGGACACGGGATAAAGCACCGGCTGCCTGACGAAGGTTTGCATACGAGTGTCGATAAATCAGCAGAAAAAGATTCGATAACGGAGACGCGTTTCCAAAAATGACGGCCGCGTTGCATGACCGGGCCAATTATCCGGCGAAAGTGGAATTTGCATCAACCATTTGTCAACCACTAATTTGGCATGTATTGACCAAAGCGCTCAACAGAATTGCACGGCGAGAATCTGGCCATTCCTTCTCGTTGAAGGAATGCGCCGCTACCGCCAGTAGCGATTCAAGGAGTTATCCATGTTGACGCAAGACGCGATTCTTCACGTCCTTTCAAACGAAACGGTACATCAGTCCGAAAAAACCTTCCACCATGTGGTCGACATTTACCTCAAGGATTCCAATGCCTTCATGAATACCTATTTCGCACGCTACTTCGAATGGCAGGGCGTGTGCCGTGAACGCTGGTTTCACGAATGCATCCACAACAACCTGCTGGCGGCCGGCGGTTCGTTCGTGACGAAGCGCGCGCATCAGGAATACGTTCAGGAGACTTTTCCGTTCCAGCGGGTCGACTGCTTCCTCAATACGTTCGAGGTTCGGCAGTGTTCGGCGTATCTGCTGTTTCGCTTCTACGTCGACGGGCGACAGGTGTCGCTGGGGTACCAGCAGATCGTGTTCGCCGGTCCCGACAAGCGGATCAGCCGGTTTCCGGCTGGCATCATCGAGCGCGTCAAGGCGTATGAACTGATCCTGCCGTCCGCCGCGAACTGAAGGTGAGACTGCCTTACCCGATGCGATAGTGCCGGGTGGGCGCCGGCGGATCGCGCAATGCCTGGTCCGCCGGCGAGCCGGGCTCCGGCAGCCGAATCGTGAACGTGGTCCGGACGCCGGGGATGGATTCACACGCGATGGCGCCGCCGAGCGCTTCGCAGGCGCGGCGACAGAAGCTCAAGCCCATGCCCGCGCCGCACCCGTGCGACTTGGTCGAGAAGAAGGCGTCGAAGATCTGAGGGAGCACCTCGGGCGCGATGCCCGGGCCCGTGTCGCTGAAACGCACCACGCAATAACCGTTGCTGCGATGCGCGTCGATCTCGATCTGCCCACGGCCGCTTGCGTCGATCGCATACAGGGCGTTTTTCAGCAGGTTGAAGATGACGAAGATCACGAGCGAGTCGGTTCCGGAGAACCGGAGGTCCGGATCGATCGCGCCGACCGACACGCGGTCGCGTTCTCCCGGACGGAAGGGAAAGCGATCCACCGCGGCGTCGACACAGGCCCGTATCGGATAGGCCGCGAAGCCGTGGCGATCGAGGCGGTCCAGCGTAAAGGACGCCAGGGACATTTCGACAACGGTGCTCGTGGTATCGACCTGGCGCCGGATCGACGATGCGAGCGTCGGCAGCCGGTCCAGCTGCCCCGGATACAAGCTGTCGGCGCATAACCGGTGCTCCACCGCCAGCCGATACCCGCGCAGCAGCGCCGGCAGGACGTTGCGCAGCTCGTCCGCGTGCAGGCCGATCGCCGCCAGCGGCGTGGCCACTTCGTGCGCGACCGTCGCGGCCAGGAGATAGGGGCCCATCAGGCCATAGCGGACGATCGACGTCGCGAGAATCCCGAGACTCATCGCGATGAACAATACGCCCACCGGATAGAACTCGACGCCGTAGTTCACCGCGTAGTCGGTGGCCGCGAGCGAGTAGAGGCCCAGGCTGACGAGACATTGCGTGAGCAGTTGCCGGACATCCCGCGCGCGCGTCTGTCGTCGTGCCTCGATCAGGAGCCAGCCGCTGCGGCCGACCAGGAGGACGGTCTGCACGACGTGCAGCGGATGCAGGGGGCCCGCGTTGGGATACGGGCCGAAGAAATGCAGGCGGAATCCATCGACGACCCCATTGCCCGTGACCAGCAGCACGGCCAGCAGCACGCAAAGGCCGTAGGAGGCGAACATGAACGGCCGCTCGTCCCGACGCGATACGATCTCCGTCACGAAATGATAGAAGGTCGTCGGCAGGAACAGGATGAACAGATAGCCAGCCTTGACCAGCAAGTTGGCGACGTCCGCGTCGGTCGTCTGGAACAGGAAGGCCCACGTTCCCTGCCAGACGAAGGTTGCCGCGCACATCAAGGCGAACGGGACGGAGACCCGCGTGAGGCCCTTGGTGGCCAGCACGTAGAGGCCGAACCCGAGAAACAACGCAGAGACGAACGCGGGCAAGATCGAGTACATGATGCGTGAATCCACAATGTTCACTGGTCGCGCACCACTGTACTGTCCTGGCCGGTGCCGGTTGCGAGAGTAGCACGCAGCGGCAGGCGAGCGAGCGCGGGCGGGTTTGTCCACGAGGGTTTCGCGCATCTCGATTGCGGATCGTGCGCGTGGCGGATCCTGAATAGGATAATCGATCGCCGTCGTGATCAGGAACTGGCCATGGGCTAAAACTTTGCCGCATGCGAACCATGCATTCACGATTGCATTCGTTATTGCGATCGCGCGAACTATCGCCGTGACAAATGCCGGGAACCGCGCAGTAACAGATGCTGCGGCCGATCGGGTGAAGCGGGAATTCGAGCAATGCAACAATTTGCCGCAGTCAATTGCTCGATCAGCGGATGAACTGTTCTCGATTTTCAAGAGATTTTTCGAAGCAATCGCGCTGATCGAACACAAATCCAGAATAATCGACCGACCCGATGCATCTTTCCGGGGACCCGCGTTCCTTGTCACGGAAAAATGACGTCAGCCGGATAGCGGATGCACGCTTGCGGTAAACATCGCGGGCCATGCATTAACACCGATTTTCACGAATATGGTGCTCCGGAGTAAAACTGTGTATACGGATCTAGCTGGGGAGCGGCTTTTCGGGCGATAGGGCACTGGGGCCGCATAGAATTCCGACCGCACGGAATTTCCGTCTTCAGCACGTTTGACTTGGTGGAGGAAGCAAATCTATGCGGTTGGGATATGGCATGATTTTTGCCAAAATATATGTGTGTGGTTTGGATGTAAGTGCGCTTTGACGCAGAAAGTCTATGTGGTTGGAGTTTCGACGTGGCCCACATGGTCGCAGCTGCTACCTCGTGTGGAGCCAGTAAACCATCAGCAAAGCGCTCAACTTGTGATCGGATGCAAGGCAGTAGTAGTTGTCGAGGACGTTCTCTTCGAGTGTGTCGCCGATGGCCCACCCGGCCGCGCATCCTGCGGTACTACCCACGACGCCAGCGATGAATGAGGCGGTGACCGATACCACTTTCGACGTGCGTGGCGTGAAACTGCGCGGCGAGACGAAACGGTTCGTATGGGAAGGCTTGCGCCTCGCGCAGGACGTGCGCGAGACAGGCGTGAGCAGCTATGTGTACAGCCCTGATGATCCGTACTCACCGGCTGCCCGCGTCGATGCGGTGATCGCGGAGGCCCTGGCCGCGGCCGCGATCGATACGGCAAAGCGCGCGTCGCGGATTTATCACTTCCATACGGATCTGGCAGGGGCGCACGTTCCGGTTCTATGATCCGGACGTGGGACGGTTCATCAATCAGGATCCGATTGGGTTGGTGGGCGGCGACAATTTGTACCCGTACGCATCAAACCCATTGACCCGAGTCGATCCGATGGGGTGGTGTTCCACAAAGCTCGGGGAAAATATGGGGGCTCGCCCGCATGATGGTATGGCGAACCAACATCTGATTCCTGAAGAACTCATGAAGCACCCTGACTTTGCGGCTATGTTCAGCCGGTTGCGCGGGATGGGATTCGATGGCGATGGTGCGTCTAATGGCATATTCCTGCCCGGTAGCTCCAAGCTTGCTCAAACGCTGGAGCTCCCAGGGCATTGGTCGAACCACGGGCAATACACTGCGGCCATTGAAACTGAGCTAACGAAACTTAACCAACAATTCCTGGCGAGCCGTCTCAGTGATACGCAACTTGTGCTCGGTGTCGGGCGCATTCAAAATATGGCGAGAGAAGGATTGGAGTCCGGTAAATATTTGGTTGATGCAATAACGGGAAGGTTACTTTGATGAATGCACGTTTCTTTGTTGTTAAATACCGCGCTGGAGACCCAGGCTGCCCTCCATACCTGTCGGGAGAATTGAACCGTGCTGAATGGGAGTGGCCGATGTATGTGGCTGATCCGTTTGGCATCGATGTAAAGCATGAATATATTTTCACACTATCAGATCCATCGATTTCGATTGATTTCGATTTCTACGGAACGCAAACGAATTACGTGTCAAAAGAGTTTTTGGCTGCATGTGAAGAAGTGGGAGTTAGATATAGGGTGGTCCCCATTGGTATCGTTGCGGGTGGAAAGCCAGCGGGTAATAAGGCGTATTCAATTTTCTTGCCGGCAGATCATGAGTCTCTGCTTGATCGACAAAAGTCGGACTATTCCGAGGACCGGGATCTGGAAACAAAAGAGGTCGCCGATAATAAGTTGTTTCCAGGGACTCCAATGTATAGTTGGATCAAAACCTTCATTCCGCGCGACGACTGTGCTAGCAATCTTTTTAGATGTACCGAAACAATGGAGCTGGTATGTAGTCAGGGGTTTAAGTCGGAAGTGGAGCGATGCGCATTGAAAGGTATTGATTTTTCGCCGATCGATGAAAGCTATTCCTATGACCCTTGGGGTGAGGCACCGTAGGCCGCTACTTATCTGGGTGCTATGATTTGGATGTGAGGCAATGTGTGAGTGACGTTTACGGTTTGAGGCAGGATGAAGCATTTCAGCCTCTCGTTCAAGTCGATGATGACGGTGAAATCGCATATGACAAGAGCGTAGCTATACGAGCAACCGCTCACCGGAGACGGTAGCCGCCGGGCTGTGGTCGGCGAAGTTCTCATGAAACGAGAGGGCTGTGCTACGGAGATCGGTGCGATTGCCGCAGCGGCCAGCCTTGCTCGGATCACGAACACTCGATCGCCACGGCGTTTGTCGACTGACTGAGCCTGATCTCGCCCAGGTAGGCGCTGTCGCCCAATTTGCACTCGCGCCAGGCATTGCCGCGGGCATGCCGGATTTGGACTCTGTAGAGGCCGCTGCCCCTGGCCAGGCCGTCGAACCGGAAATCGCCGAAGCCGTCCGAGACGGTTTCGGCTACCTGCCGATTACCTGCATATAAGACGACGACCGCATCCGTGACACACTCGACCACGTCTCCTGCCTGGGCACTGACACTTCCGCCGACGAAGCACGTTTCCCACCGCTCGAGGCCGCTATACCACACGCGGGGTTTCGTGCTCAGGTTGGGTCGCAATACCTTGAGTCCCTCGCGCCTGGCCTTCTCGGCCATCGCCGTGTCGTCGAGCTTGACCGTCTCGAAGACATCGGTGGGGCACGACTGCTGACAACGCGGGCGGGACCAACCCTGGTCGAGCAAATGCGCATCGAAGATCCAGATCTGGGGCAGTTGCAGCTCTTCGTTCCAGACGATCGCCTTGTAAGGGCACGCCTTGACGATGTCCTTTCGGCCTCGCGCCTTGTCCGGATCGATGATGACGATGCCGTCGGCGCGCTTGCGAACGGCGCTGCCGCCCGCGCGCATGCAGGGCGCGTCGTCGCAGTGGTTGCACATGACCGGCAGATAAGTGGTCTCGATCATGTGCGACGCACCCTGTACACGACGCAGGATGCGGATGGGGCTCTCAGCACTGGCCGAGGCGGGCGCCGCGTAGCCGGGGAAGTCATTGCCGACGTGCTCGTCCCGCGCGGCGATCACACAGTTCTGGCAATTCTCGCAACGCCCGACTTTGATAATCAGGTTCCACTTGCTCATTTGAAATTCCTCACGCTGCGCGACCGAGCATGAATGCCTCGGCACCGCGCCATTTCTCGACCTGCACCAGGCAGGAATTCGGGCTCATGCTGCTGGTGCCGGCGGTCTGAGGCCGGTCGGGGGTCAGCATGTTCATGCAACCGCCGATCTCGACTTGCTCGCCATCGATTTCGATCAGCTGAAATTCAGCGCTCGCCTCGTAGGATTTCACCACTCCGGCGTTCACCAGGGGCGAGACATCGGCCGCACAGATCACGGCGCCGCGGTCGTTGTGTACTTTGACGAGATCGCGATGGGCGATGCATCGAACAGCGGCGTCTGCCGGATTGAGCCTCAGCAGCCAGAACCGGTGCCCCGCGATCAGCGCGCGATGATCGTCGATGCCGTTCACGGCGGAATTCTTTCCGTCACCGTGGGTATGAAAGCTGTAGCGGCTGTGGGTAGCGATCAACTGCAGCGGGTAGCGCCGGGCCTTGTCCGAGCGCAACCCCTCCCAGGAGGGGATATATCGGTTGAGCGGTGGTCGCTCCGGATTGTCCGCTGTGTGCCGCTTCAGCAACTCGGGCACGAACTCCAGCTTGCCGCTCGGCGTCTGCAGGCCCTTGCCGAACCGTTCCGAGAACTGCGACGGCAGGGGATGAGGTTCCGGCAGGTCCTTCTTCCTGTCTTCCGCATACCAACGCATGTCCACGGGATGGCGCAGCTCGGGCTTTTCGGGCGGCACGACGAAATAGCCCTTGCGGCAAAATTCGCGCCACGAAATGTGATCGGGCAGATCCGACGAGTCGAAGACGCGCTTGACCCAGTCGAGATCCCCGCAGCCTTCGGTGAAAATGCCACCGAGGCCCAACCGGGTCAGGATGGCAGTGAAAATGTCGTAGTCGGAGCGGGACTCGCCCAGGGGTTCAATGCACTTGTGCTGCAGCGTCAGCATGCGATGGTTGACCGTGCCATACCCGTGGTGGGCGTAGCCGCCCGAATTCGCCCATTCTCCGATGTCCCAACGCTCCAGCGAAGTGCACGCGGGCAGGATGACGTCGGCGAACTGGGCTTCGCCCTCCATCCAGATCGACTGATTGACGACGAATTCGATGCTCGAGTGCCGGTAGGCCTGCGTCCAGCGTCCGGAATTCGTCACGGTACTGAACGCGGATCCGCCGTAGCGATAGATCATGTGGATCGGCGAATAGCCGGGCATCGGGTAGGTGAACGGCGCAAACTGGGCTTCCTGGGACATGCCGTCCCAGAGATAACCGGTGGCGTGACCGTTGAGGATCGCATCGGGCATCTGCTGTCGCGGCACCATTTGCTTGACGGGATTCATGGTCAGGATGTGCGGCATGCGCTGGTAGTTGTCCACCGCATTGGCGGTCCACGCCAGGTCGCCTGAAATGCCGCCGTCCGCGTAGCCAGGGAAGTAGAACTGGAGGTCGTGCGGGACGCCGATTTCGAGGCAGCCGAAATTCACCCCCGGCTTGCCCCAGCCCTGCATGGACATCATCATGATCATGCAGCGCGCCCATTGCGCGCCGGTCGCCCCGCGGCCCGCGCCACCGAATCCCGCGCCGGTCATCCCGACGGCGAGATGCACCTTCTTCTTCCCCCACAGGCGCGCAAGCGCACGGGCGTCCTTGGCCGGCACGCCGGTCTCGCTTTCCTGCCACTCGGGTGTCTTGGGAGTACCGTCGGTTTCGCCCAGCAGGTAGGCTTTCCAATCGTCGAAACCGGTCGTGCGCGTCGCGACGTAATCCTTGTCGTAGAGGCCCTCCACGGTCCAGATGTACATGATGGCGGTCGCCAGCGCGGCATCGGTTTGCGGCCGGATCGGGATCCAGCGGCCGCCCAGCAGCTGTGCGGTGGGATTGCAGTGCGGGTCGATGTGAACGAACTCGATGCCGAGCTCCTTGGCCCACAGGCGGCGCGGGGTTCCCTCGAATCCTGCGTAGGCCCCGTTGGTACTTTCGGGGTCGCAGGACCAGAAGACGATCATTTCGGCCTCCTTGAGACCGTCCTCGAGGCCGCCGTAGCCGGCGGGCACGCCGACGCGCATCGAGTTGCCGAAATGATGCATCGCGCCCCAGTACCAGCCTTCCCAGCTGTCCGGATTCGCGGCCACCCGGGTGAAGCCGATCAGGTTGGCGAAGCGCGTCAGCGCGCTGAGGTAGTAGCCGACGTTGCCCCACTGGTGGTGGGACGACATCGGGAACGTGATGGAACCGGGGCCGTGAACCCGCTTCTGCCGGTTGATCTCCTTGGCGACGATGTCCAGGGCCTCGTCCCAGCTGATGCGCACATAGCCGGACTTGCCCCGGTTCTGCGGATTGCGCTCGCCGTCCGGGTCGAAGTCGACCCGTTTCATCGGGTGAAGGATGCGCTTGTCGGAGTAGACCAGCGACTTGAGGGTCAACGCGTGGGGCGCGACCAGTCCGCGCCGTGGCGGGCTGAAGCGGCGTCCACGTGCCTCGATCACCCAGCTTGACGCATCCGTATCGTCCAGCTCGATGGGCGTCACGCGGACGATGCGGCCATCCTTGACGTAGACGAACAAGGGCCCGCCATTGGTACAGGTGGTGTAGCGTCGGGTGCCGTCGCGCATGGGCGTGCCCATCGTCAGGCCGACCGTGCGCATCATGCTCAGGGTTTGCATGAGCCAAACCAGCAGTTCGTCCTCGCCCTCGGTGACCACCTTGAAGTTCTTGGCGGCGTGGACGATCTCGCCCTGGTCCGGGTTCGGGGAAAGGAACTTCAGGGCGGTGGCGACGTCCTTGAAGGCCATGCGTACATCAGGCCGCGGATGCTTGCCGGCGCGCGACCGAATGCGGCCATTCCTGAACTCGATGGCGCGACCGATGCTTTGATCCATGAGCCCGATCCACGCGACGAGATTGCGCTCCTTGAGGCGATCGCGATAGGCGGGGAAGCGGCGCGCCGTCAGGTCCAGAACCTTGGGCAATGCAAAAAGAATGGTCTTGAGAGCCTGTCGTTTCATCGTTCGATCCAAAGTGTTGCTTCCATGCGGGGGGGCTGGCATCGGGACGCACCCGCTAGAACGTATAAGCGACGTTCAAGAAAACGTTGACGGGGTTGAGTCGGAGCGTCGATGTGGAAACGATCTGCGTGCCGGTCGCGGTCTGTCCGTATAACGTGAGGTGGGTCTTCACCGGCATGTAGCCGACGGAAGCACCGACCGACCAATGTTTGGTCATCGCGTAACTCGCCCCGAGCTCGAACACCGGGTTCCATGATGAACTGAGTGTCGCGCGCGCCGAGCCGCCCGGCCCGAAGCTGTCGGTGACGAACTGGCGATTGGTCGCCCGAACCTGGGTGAACCACGTGTAGTTGACGCCAAGTCCTACGTACGGACGGAATTTCGATTCAGCTGAAAACAGGTGATATCGAAGTTCGATGGCGGGCGGCATCGGCCTTGTCGTGCCGAGGGTTCCGTACTTCTGCAACGTCCCATCACCGACCAGATTGACTGTCAGTGGCAGTCCGAACAGCATGGCGACACCGATGTTGTCGGTGACGTAGTACTCGGTGGTAATGCCCATCGTATCCGTCGAGCTGGCATGCGCCCCGGTACCAGCCATCTGCTGATTCACCGTTGCGCCGCCGACACTTTGCACGGTCAGGGGCGTCGCGTCGCCCTGGGGCGCGACGTGCAGCCATCCAACCGACGTAGTGATGCTTCCGGCCGTCTGCGCATCTGCGTTGTCGGCAAGTGCAGCCGTGCAGATGCAAACCATCGCACCTGCGAAACTCGTCGTCCGCCTCAATTTCATCTTGCGTCTCCTCTGTCTCGGACTGATTAAATAATTACAGTTAATTTGGATGCCTTATTGATCGTGACGAGCCGCTCTCGAAGTTTGTATTGTCGCGGCTAGTCGCGCGCCTCCGTCACCGCAGATCTGTCGCTGCCGGACCGGACGAGCGAATGGGTTCCGCTGCGAACGAGATCGAGAACGCAAACGGGAAACGCCCCAGCACGAAGCGCGCGGCAGTCTCGAGCCCGGGATTGCTCAGCTCGACCGAGACCGACATTCCGCCGGAATCACTGGTCGAGACGTCGACTGATGCGCCTGGCGCTCCGCCCTGGTCCAATGCCGCGCGGAGTGCGTCGCTCGTCTCGCGGCGCTTGAGTTCGGGTTTGAATATCTTGCCGACGCCGGTGAGCGGGATCGCCTCGACGATTCGGACGTGCTTGGGCAGGGCGGCGCGTTCAGCGATCTCCTGCTGCATGAACACTTCCAGATCGTGTTCGCTAGCCGTCATGCCCGGCTTGAGCTGAACATACGCGACCGGCAACTCGCCGGCATAGGCATCGGGGCGCCCGATCGCCGCTGCGATCTGGACTGCCGGGTGTCGATGCAGCGGTTCCTCGATCGTCGCCGGGTCGATATTGTGTCCGCCGCGGATGATCAACTCCTTCTTGCGGCCGGTCAGCCAGAAGTAACCGTCGATGTCGCAGCGGCCGAGGTCGCCCGTGTTGAGCCAGCGCTTGCCGTCGCCGAGATCGAGCCACAGGGCCTCGTTCTGGTCGGCACGCGTGTAGCCGGTGAACACGTTCGGCCCGGAGATCACGAGCAACCCCTCCTCGTTGGCTGCGCAGTCGCGCAGATACCGTCCCGCATCGTCCACGACGACCGCCTTCATCGCCTGGAAGGGGATGCGAAGCCCGATTGATCCCAGCCGACGCTCGCCGTTCGGCGGGTTGACGCTGCTCACGCAGGTTCCTTCGGTCAGGCCGTAACCTTCGAGAATCCGGATGCCCGTTTTTTCCTGGAAGGACCTGAAGACGCCGACCGGCATCGGCGCGGCACCGCACAGGCCGTATTCGAGCGAGTCGATGACATGATCGTCGGCAGGAATGTCGAGCAGCGAAGCATAAAGCGTCGGGACGCCGCTGAAGAAATTGATGCGATGATGTTCGACGATTTCCCAGAAGCGTTTGACGACGCCGTCGCCCCGGTAACCCTGCGACGTGCCGAGCACGACATGGGCACCGCGCGAGAATGGCAGGAGGCCGGTCACCATCGCGGCGTTGACGTGAAAGAGCGGCAAGCCGCAAAAAGTCGTCTTGCCGGGGCCGATACTATCGCCGAAGAACCGGCCGGCGCTCCAGGCATTCGCGACTTCGTTGCCGTGACTGCGCATCGCGATTTTCGGCAACCCGGTGGTTCCACCGGTACAGAAGTAAGAGGACATGTCGCCGGGTCGAATGCGGCGCGCATTGTCGAGCACCGTACCGGATTCGTGCGCGATTGCCGTACCGAAGTCGTGGATCTGGATGTGCGCAGGCACGGCGCTGCGCAAACCGCCATCGCCGTACAGCTGCGCACACGCGTCGTGCTGGAGTGTGCGTGCCGCCGACTGCGCCATGCCCCGCACGCGATCGGCCAGGTTGACCAGCACGAGATGCCGCAGCGGCTCGACCTCATGAAGGATGTCCGCGACTTTTTGCCAGAGATCGGTCCCGGGAAATGGCGCGAGCGTCACGAGCACGCTGGCCCCGGCAGCTTTGAGCAGCTGACCGATCGCTTCGCCTTCAAGCAGCGGATTGATCGCGCATACGATGCCGGTCGCCTGTCCGCCCCAGATCACGAAATGCGTTTCGGGCAGATTGGGCAGCACATAAGCGATCACCGACTGCGAATTCACACCGAGGCGCGCGAACATGTTGGCCGTGCGCGTGATGTCGCGAACCAGCTCGCGATAGGTCCAGCACTCGGCGTCGCGGTGCCCGTCGGCGGTCATGAAAAAGGAGAGGGCGGGGGCGGACGGATCGATGGCCGCACCGGCGCAGATCATCTCGTACGTGCTGGCCGGAAGGTCCGGCGGAAGGCCCGGCGCTTCGATCGCCAGCACGTCGTCTTGGGTCGCGATGCCGTTCATGCTGCTTCGTCCACGATCTCGTTACGTTGCACGCCCAGGTCGATCGTTCCGTCGCGGCTCGCGATCCGGGCTTCGACGATGTCTCCGGCCTTCAGATACTGTGCGCGCGCCGCCTGCACCTTCATGAACATCTTCCATTTGACGGATTCGGGGAAAAGCGCGACGGCTCGCTGCTTGAGCGGCGACGGGATGCTGAGTGCGCAGCCGGCCGGCGTGCCGGTCGCGAGCAGGTCGCCGGCGCGAAGGTCGTGCACGCCCGACAACTCGGTCAACGTTTCCGCCGGACCGTAGACGAGGTTCGATGTCGAGTCGTGCTGGCGCACCGCGCCGTTGACGGTCAACGTCAGGTCGAGCGCCTTCAGCTTCGGGAAGTCATGCCGCTCGAGCAGGCACAGATAGGGACCGACCGGGCCGAATGTCCGGAAGCTCTTGCCCTTGTAGAACTGCATCTGCGGGATCTGGACATCGCGCGCGGAATAGTCGTTGACGATCACGGTGCCGGCGACATAGTCGTGCAGGTTCGCGTCCGTGATCTGCTGATGAGACGTGATGTCGCGTTTGAGGATGAGGCCGAGCTCGATTTCGTAGTCGAGAAACCGGACGTGCCGGGGTTTCACGACTCGTGAGTCGGCGGCGACGATGCAACTCGTCGCCTTCGTGAAGATCATGTTGAACTTTTTCGCGTCCGGATCCATGCCGGATTCGATCATGTGCCGACGGTAATTCGCCCCCTGGCAAACGAACTGCTGGTTGGCGGTCACCGGTGACAGCCACTCCACGTCCGACTCCGGAATCGTCGGTCCGTCGAGCGAGACGAGTCGTTCAACCGGATTTGCCGCGAGAAAGCTCGCGGTTGTCTCGAAGTCGCCGGGAATCGGCGTGACGGCGCCGTTGGCGACCACGCCCCATTGGACGCGGCCATGGTGCCGGAAGTGCAGGACATGCAGTGACATGAATGATCTCTCGTGAGTCGAATGGGCGGTTTTGGATCAGGCGAACAGCTTCGCCAGGGTCAGCAGCTTGCTGACCGTCAGATCGGGACTGCGGCGCAGGTTGCGGAACAGCGCCGCGAGGCTCGACGGCGTGAGCCGGGGCTTCGTGAAGCTGCGCGGCATCGTCGGGCCCCACTGCGCCATCGCTTCGCGGCTGACCGCGTGCACGCCCGTCGGCTCGTCGGCCGTGAACAGGTCGCCGTCGCAATAGTGTTCGTGCTTGTCGCCCCACGGGTCCTGCCAATAGTCGAAGATCTGGCTGCCGAGAATGTGCCGGCCGATGCCCCACGCGTGTGCCCACCCGTTGTCCCGGAGCGTGCGCTGGCCCATGCCGACGGCATCGGCGTCGACCAGTTCATACGCGCTGTGGCTATAAGTCGGCGCGAACCCCTGGGCGAGCGCGAGCGTATGGTGGTCGGCCGGACGGTCGCCGAGATCGAGCCGCATGAAGGCAACCGCGGGTGAGCCGTCCGGCAGCACCTGGACATCGCTGGGGATGAACCCGAAATGCCGCGTGTACCACGCGCAGGTTTCCTGGTAGTCGGCGAGCTCGAGCACGACGTGTCCGAGCCGAATGACCTCGGGCGCGCTCGCCGGCGGCCGCTGCGTTTCGTTGATCCGCAACGGCGTGTCGACCGAGTTGAATGAAAGCGCGGCACGGTGCGGCAACGTGTCGGCCCGGGTCTGGCCGGCAATCGCGTCGACCCGAAAACCCGACGGATCGGCGAGCCGCACCCGGAGGCCGCCGCCTGGCCAATCCGATGCCTCGATTTCCGACGCGCCAGGGATTTTGGCGAGCGCCTCGAGATCGGCACGACTGTCGACCTGCAATCCGAAGCCTACGAAGCGTGCCTTCGGCGCGTGGCGAACGACATAACAGAAGTGTGCGGTGCCGGTTCCGCGCAGCAGCAATTGCGTCTCATCCCGCAGCACCGTTCGGAGACCGAAGTCGTTGAGAAAGTGCTCTGCTTCGTCGAGATCGGGGCGATCGAAGATCAGATAGGCGAGCGCCGATGCCTTCGTTGTGGGGTGCGGGTGGCGAGCCGGTTGTGGGGTGGTCAGTTTCATGGCGGATGACAATCAGGCAGGTCGAATGGCAATCGCGAGGGCAGGCGCCGTCGCATCGAGGGGCTTGCCGCGCAACGGCGGGCATGCAATCTCACCGTCGCAGGACATCACTGGCCGGACCACGAATGTCGCGAGGTCGATCGTCGATTTCGCATGGGAGCGGCGTGCCTCGCCGACGGTGCCGTGACTGGCCGAAAAATGGCCCGATGCGGCGCCGACCGGCGTGAATCCTGCGATCAATACGCCGAGCATCGAAGGCAGCCCGCACTTCTGCGACGCGTGCGAGCTGTTGTGAATGGACGCGCTGGCGCCCGTGTGCATGTGTGTCTCCACCGTATCTCCATTCGTCGTTCGATCGGTCTTGAGGCCGTGTTCTGCCGTCCTTGATGACATTAAAATCATAGATGATGATTTTGTCAATGTAGACGTTTGAATCTATACTTGGGCACGAACAAGGATCGAAAACGTCATGACGAATACACCGAGCCGCCGCACACCAAAGCGCTCCGCTCCGGAAGCATCCAGTCCCGCGGTCGCCGAAGAGCGCGAGCCGCGTGGCGCGCGCCGCAAGCGGGAGACCCGTGCCCGCCTGCTGGATGCCGCGCTCCGACTGATGGCGGAGAAGGGCATGGAAGGCGTCGCCATCAACGAAATCACCGAGGCCGCCGACGTCGGCTTCGGCTCGTTCTACAACCACTTCGAATCGAAGGAGGCGATCTACGCGACCCTCGTGGAATCGGTATTCGAGGAGTTCGCGGATTCGCTCGATCGGCTGGCCAGCGGCTTGTCCGACCCGGCGGAGATCATTTCCGTCGCGGTGCGACATACGCTGATGCGCGCGCGGCGCGAGCCGGTGTGGGGGCACTTCCTGATACGCGAGGGCTTTTCGGCGCGCGTGCTGACGCTTGGCCTGGGTCAACGCCTGCTGCGGGACATGGAGCGCGGTATCGCCGAGAAGCGCTTCGTGGTCGCCGACCCATTCGTCGGCTTCCTTTCGGTCGGCGGTACGGTGCTGACCGCGATTGCCGCCGAACTCAACTTCGTCGCTCCGGGCGCACCGGCAGCGGGTGTCCTGAAGGAACTCGGCTTCAGCGGAGAGCACTTTCCGGAACGCACGGCGGCGACGCTGCTGCATACGCTGGGGCTCAAGCGTGCGGAAGCCGAGAAGATCGCAAGCCGGCCGCTGCCCGTCGTGGATACGGCCGAGACGGCACAGTGACGCAACGGGGTGATGCAGGCGGCGGCCAAGCCACCGCGAGCGCTCGTGCGGTACCCGTCAGCTGACTCGGGCGCCGGGCTTGGCGTGCACCGTTCAGCCGGCGCACGCATCGCGGTGTCCCGGGTCAGCTCTTCGTGCGGTGAGTATTATTCACCGGCACGCAACAGCGCGACGCCGAGCACAGCCGCCCATTTCGCCGCCGATTGCATGCACTCCGACACGTCTGCCGTATCGCTCGCCGCAGCCGGCGGCGCCGGCTCGGCGTGCAGCCGGTCGACGATCTGCCGGATCCCGGCATCGCGCAGCGCGTACAGGTGAACCTCGACCCACAGCGGGAAACATTCCCAGCCGGTGGCGATGTCCGCGGAGCCGGCGGCGCGGGAGCCTTCGCGCTCATGCGCTGCCGGCCGCATTTTCGTCAGTAATTTCGGGCGGTCGCGGCGCAGGATCTCGATCAACAGCTCGCGCTTGTGCCCGAAGTTCGCATAGAACGCGCCGCGCGTATAGCCAGCGAGCTCGACGATGTGCTCGACGGTCGTATCGGCGAAGCCTTTCGCGATGAAGCATTCGCGAGCGGCGGCGATGAGCCGTTCGCGGGTGTCGAGCCGGCGTTGCATGCGGGTCAGGCGGGCGGGTTTCATCCTGAGCTGTCCGTGCGGTGGAAAGGGCTGAAGCGGCGCAATATCGCGCCGCGGGAAATGTCGCGTCGTCATGGCGCCGATTCAATCGTCGAGCGCGTCCGGCGCGCCGCGATCGACAGCGGGGGGCGCGATCGGGCGCCCGGATGCGCCCGCGCGGCAATCGGCCGGCGGCGCGGCGTGCGCGGCCGCCGTGCGAATGCCCGCGGCGATCCCGAGCGCGAGCGCATCGAGCGCGCGACGCTGCGCGTCGACGAGTGCTTCGTAGCCCGTCGACGCACCGGACCGAACGATGCTGCGGCACGTCAGCGCCGGCTGTCCGGACCCGGAACTCACACTCCACGTCGCATCGAGCAGCACGTGCGATGCCGGCCAGGATTCGATTCGCTGGACGTCCACCGCGACCCGGTAGACGGGCGCGCCGTCCGGGTGGGCGACGTGATGAACATCGATCGTGCCGAGCCGGGACGCGACGCGCGTCGACAGTCCGCCGCGCATCTCGTCGCCGAGCGGCGCGGCCCAGCGCTCCTGCTCCAGGATGTCGGTCCGATCGGGGCCGCGTTGCACGACGAGCCGGTTGCCGTCCGCAGGCGCCGCGACGTGCACGGCCTGGATGTCGATCAGCCAGGCGGGATGCGATGCGGCGGCCTCGGCACCCGCATCGTCCGCCACCGCGAGGGTATGGAAATGCACCGGCGGCGACGCGCACGCGCTCAGCACCGCGAGTGCGACGCACGTCGCGATGCGCGCCGGCATACGGAGACGACCAAACGAACGCGCTTTCATTGCCGCTCTCCCTTCTTGCCGAACAGCAGCGATTCGGGATGACGTTCCAGATAGTCCGCAAGCGCATTCAACGACTGCAGCGTTTGCGTGAGCGACTGCATCGCCTCATGAACGTCCGACTGCATCGGCGAATTCTGCCCCAACGTCGACTCTGCCGCGCTGAACGTGCGTTGCGCGGCGGCCAGCGTCTTGCGCGCCTGCGGCACGACCTGCTCATCGAGGTGACCGAACAACTGGTTCGCATGCGCAAGCGCGCCGTTCAGATTGTTGCCGATCCGGTCGAACGGCACCTGATCGAGCTTGCGCGCGATGTCGGCGATCTGCACCTGCAGCTCGTCGAGCGTGTTGGGCACGGTCGGCAGTTCCACCGGCGTGCGGCGCGCGTCGACGCTCGCGTGTGGCGCCTTCGGGAACATGTCGAGCGCCACATAGAGCTGACCGGTCAGCAGGCTGCCGGTACGCAATTGCCCGCGCAGCCCCTGGAGCACCAGGTGCTCGAGCAGTTCGTGGCCGCCGGCCGTATCGGGCGCGGGCAGCGCCGTATCGCTGTGTCGGCTCAGTCGCGACGGATACAGCGCCATCGCGACCTTCATGCTGAAGTTGCGCGTGTGTTCGTTGTACTCGATCCCGATGTTCGTGACCTGACCGAGCACGATGCCCCGCAGATCGACCGGCGCGCCGACCGACAGCCCGCGCAGCGACTGGTCGAAGCGCATGACGACCATCAGCGGCGTGCCGTCGGGGTCGCGCATCGCGTCGGCTTGGTCGGGGGCGAGCCGGAACGGCGTGTTGTCGGCTGCCTGCGGCGCGTCCGCTTGTCCGGGCGGCGACTGAAACGCGAGACCGCCGACGATCACGGTCGCCAGCGACTGCGTGTTGAGTTTCAGGCCGCTCGAATCGAGCCGAAGATCCACGCCGCTCGCGTGCCACCAGCGCGTATTGACGCTGACGTACTTGTCGTAGGGCGCCTTCACGAACGCCTGTACGTCGACGCCAGTACCGTCCTGGTCGAGCGAGAATCCCACGACCTGACCGACCTGCACATGCCGGTAGAACACCGGCGAGCCGATGTCGACCGAGCCCAGCGAGTCGCCGTGCAGCAGAAAGCGTCGGCCCTGCTGGTCTGCGGTGACGGCAGGCGGCGTCTCGAGACCTGTGAAATCGGTCTGTTTCTGCGGCGAGCGGCCGAGATCCGCGCCGATGAATGAGCCGGAGAGCAGCGTGCCGAGGCCGGAAATGCCGGAGGCACCGACGCGCGGTCGAACGACCCAGAAGCGCGTGTCGCGGTTCGCGAAGCGCGCGGCATCGTGCGTCAGCTGAATGCCGACGACCACGCGCTTGAAGTCGGGGGTGAGCGTAATGGTTTGGACCGAGCCGATATCGACGTCCTTGTAGCGGACCTTGGTCTTGCCGGCTTCGAGGCCCTCGGCGTTGGCGAACGTGACCGTGATCGTCGGACCGTTGGCGGTGACGGTCCGGATCACGAGCGACAGCCCGATCAGCGCGCATACGAGCGGCACAATCCAGACGAGAGACGGGATCCAGCGGCTGCGCGGCCGGATCTCGGGCGGGGAAAATTCGAAAGAAGACATCGTTTTGGAATTCGAAATAAAGCGGGCGCTTGCGCCGGTTCAAGGTTGGTGATGGGCGGCGGCGGGGCGGGGCGCGCCGTCCCAGATGAGCCGCGGGTCGAACTGCATCGACGCGCACATGGTCAGCACGACCACGGCGCCGAACGCGAGCGCGCCGGGGCCGGGCGTGATGTCGGCGAGCGAGACGAAATGCACGAGCGCGATCGTGAGCGCGACGACGAATACGTCGAGCATCGACCAGCGGCCCACGCGCTCGACCAGCCGATGCAGCCGGGCTCGTTCGAGCGGCCGCCATTGCACGCCGCGATGGACGGCGATCGCCTGGAATGCGAGGGCCGCAAGCTTGAGCATCGGCACGAGCACACTCGCGATGAACACGATGACGGCGAGTTCCCAGTCGCCGGACGTCCAGAAGTACGCGACACCGCCGAGGATCGTGTCGTCCTCGGCCCGGCCGAGCGAGGTCGCGTGCATGACGGGCAACAGGTTCGCCGGGATATAGAGCAACGCAGCGGCAGCGACGAGCGCGCCCGTGCGCGCGATGCTGTGCGGACGGCGCGCGTGCAGCGGCGATCCGCAGCGCGTGCAGCGCTCGCCGCATGTGTGTGCCGGCTGCAAGCGCGCGCAGAGGTGACAGGCGATCCATCCCGCGGCGCGGGCCGTCATGTCCGCCGATCCGCTGCTTTCCGCGGCCCGGGGCGCCGCATGTCGCTTCGTGTCGGGGCGGGGCGGTTTCGTACGGTCGGCATCGCCTGGCCGCAGTGCGACGAGTTCGTCGTGTGCTTCCCACAGTCGGGCCGGTTCGATCGTCGACAGCACGCAGAGCATCACGGTAAGCCCGGCGAACGCGAATAGCGCGGGCCCGGCGAGCACGTGTGCGAGGCTCGTCAGTTTGATAATCGTGATGAGCACGCCGAGCATCAGCACCTCGACCATGCTCCACGGCCGCAATCGGTGAATGCCGCGCAGCACTTGTGCGAAGTGGCGCGGTACGCGGCCCGCGCGCAACGGCACGAGCAGGTATAGCCATGCGGCCAGCTCCAGTATCGGAAACAGCATCGTCGTGCAGAACACGAGCGCGGCCACCAGCGGCTGACCGTTCGACCATAGCGCGCGAACCGCGTCACCGAGCGTCGCATGCGACGCGATGCCGGCCGCATCGAGCGCGACGATCGGAAAGGCCTGCGCGACGCAACACGTCACCAGCGCGGCGACCGTCAATGCGCACAGCCGGTCGAGCGAGCGGCGGCCGTGCGCCGCGCCGCTCACGCGCGCGCGGCATCTCGGGCAGTGCGCCGTCAGCGCGCGCAGGCGCGGCGGACGCTGAATCAGCAGGTCGCATTCGTGGCAGGCGACCAGGTTGTCGGATTTCATCGGGAATCAACCATGCGGGTAATGAAGGCGCGGCGCCGCGCGACGCACGGTACGCCGGGCATCGGGCTTCGAGATTGCGGACCGGTGCGGCCCGAAGGCGCGCGGCCGGTCCATCGATGCAAGCAGCGGCTATTGCCGAGTCGCGACCGTCGTGCCAGTTGCGGGCGGCAGTTCGCCCATTGCCTGCAGCAGCGCCGCCGTATCGGTCATCCGGCGGCTCGCGGCACGCACCGCATCGAGTTCCGCGTTCAGATAGAGCTGTTCGCTCGACCGTTGCGCGGACATCGGAACGGCACCCAATGTGCGGCGTTGCGCCGTTTCGTGGAAGGCCTCGCCTGCCGCGCGCGCCGCGAGTTCGTTCGCGGCCAGTCCTTGCGCGTCGTTGTCCAGCGCGGCGAGCGAATCGGCGACGTCGCCGAATGCGGACAGCACCGCCGCCTTGTACTGCAGCACCGCGGCGTCGTACGCATCGCGCGACGCCCGCCGTTGAGCCAGCAGCGCACCGCCGTGGAAGATCGGCTGCGACAGCCCGGCGCCGACGGCCCACAGGCCGCCCGCGCCCGACAACAGCGCTGGCCAGCTGAAGCCGCCGCGCCCCATCGTCGCGGTGAGCGACAGGCTCGGGAACAACTGGGCGGTCGCCTCGCCGACGTCCGCCGATGCCGCCTTCACGGCTGCCGCGGCCGCGCGGATGTCCGGCCGTGCCTTCAGCAGGTCGGACGGCACGACCACGGGCACGTGTTCCGGCAGCGACAGTCCAGTGAAGGAGGGGACCGGCGGTGGCGCGTCGGGCGTGCGGCCCAGCAGGATCGCCAGCGCGTGAACCGCGCTCGCACGCTGCTGGCGCAGCGGCGGCAGCGTCGCGGCGAGCGACGCCGCGCCCTGCGTCGACGCCAGCGCTTGCACGTGGGACACCGCGCCGAGCGCGTAGCGCTGCTGGTCTTCGAGTGCGGATGCCTCGGCAACGGCGACCAGGCGCTCCGTCAGCAGGATCTGGCGGTCGAGCGTCGCAGCGCGGATGGCGGTGCCGACGATGTTGGCCGCCAGCGCACGCCTTGCCGCTTCGAGTTCGCAACCGCGCACGTCGACGCGCGCGGCGCTCGCCTCGTTCGCATATCGCGTGGCGCCGAACAGGTCGAAGGTGTAGTGCGCCTGCAGTTGCCCGACGAAGACGTTGTAGCGCAGGCTTTGCGCGCCCGCGCCGGAGATGTCGGGCGTGCGCGTGCGGGCCACCTGCGCGTTCGCGTCGATCGACGGCAGCGTCGTTGCACCGATCTGCGCACGCAGTTCCTGCTGCGCGGCGGCGAGCGTTTTCTCCGCCGCGGCCAGCGTCGGGTTCGCGCGCAGGCCTTCGTCGACCAGCGCGTCGAGCGCGCTGGACCGGTACAGGCGCCACCATTGCGGGACGGGCGCGGCGCCGACGTCGAACTGCTGCGCGACGCCTGCCGCTTCGGCGGTGCGCGGCGCCTGGGGCGTCGCGCCGTAGTGCGCCGGCGACGGCATCGCGGGCGGCGTGCTGCTCGGGGCCATTGCACAGCCGCTCAGGCAGAGCGCCGCGCTCGCGGCGAGCACCGATGTGGTAAGGGGAAATTTCATCAGCATGTCTCCGAGGACGCGACGTCCATCGCGCGCGACTCGCTTTCGTCGCGGCGCACCTTGAAGCACGTCGCATACAGGGCCGGCAGGAAGAAGATGGTCAGGACCGTCGCGACCGTGATGCCGCCCATCAGCGCGGTCGCCATCGGACCGAAGAAGCCGGAACGCAGCAGCGGAATCAGCGCGAGCACGGCGGCGGCAGCGGTCAGCATGATCGGCCGGAAGCGGCGCACGGTCGCGCCGACGATCGCGGTGAAGCGTGGCTGCCCGGCCGCGATGTCCTGGTCGATCTGGTCGACCAGGATCACCGAGTTGCGCATGATGATCCCGAACATCGCGATCACGCCGAGCAGCGCGACGAAGCCGAACGGCTTGCCGAACAGCAGCAGCGCAGCGACCACGCCGATCAGGCCGAGCGGAGCCGTCAGCACGACGATGAAGGTGCGCGAGAAGCGCTTGAGCTGGATCATCAGCAGCGTCAGCACCGCGATGATCATGAGCGGCATCTGCGCGTTGATCGACGTCTGGCCCTTCATGCTCTCCTCGGCTGCACCGCCGATCTCGATCCGGTAACCGGTCGGCAGCGTGGCGCGCAGCGTCGCCAGGGTGCCGTCGATGGCGCGCGTCACGCCGATGCTCGGCGCTTCGCCACGAACGTCGGCCTGCACCGTGACGGTCGGCTGGCGGTCGCGTTCCCAGATCACGCCGTATTCGAGCGTGTCGCGCACGTGGCCGATCGTGCCGAGCGGCACCGGGCCGTGCGGCGTCGGGATCGCCAGGCCGGCGAGCTGCGACGGGTCGATCCGTTCGCGCTTCGGCGCGCGCAGGTCGACGTCGATCAGCTTGTCGCGTTCGCGATACTGCGTGACCGTATAGCCGGACAGCGTCATCGCGAGGAAACTCGACACGTCTTCCGACGTCACGCCGAGCTGGCGTGCCTTCAGTTGATCGATTTCGAACGACACCGATCGCTCCGCCGGCTCGTCCCAGTCGAACTGCACGTTGCGCGTGCGGGCATCGGCGCGCATCTTGTCCGCGACTTTTTCGGCAATGCCGCGAACGGTCGCGATGTCGTCGCCGCTCACGCGGAACTTGATCGGAAAGCCGACGGGCGGCCCGTTCTCGAGGCGCGCGACGCGCGTGCGCACGGTCGGGAAGCGGCTTGCCAGCGTCGACTCGAGCCAATGCGACAAGCGGTCGCGCGATTCGACGTCCTTGGCCGTGATCACGAACTGCGCGAAGTTCGGCTGCTGGAGCTGCTGGTCGAGCGGCAGGTAGAAGCGCGGCGCACCGGTGCCGACGAAATCGACCACGTGATCGATTTCAGGCCGACCGTCGAGCACCTTCTCGAGCCGCGTGGCCTCACGCAGTGTCGCGTCGAACGAAGCGCCTTCGGGCAAACGCATGTCGACCAGCAGTTCGGGGCGCTCCGAGTTCGGGAAAAATTGCTGTGGCACGCGCGTGAATGCCGCCATCGCGATCGCGAACAGCACGGCCGTGACGCCCAGCACCACCCAGCGGCGCTCGATGCACGCCGAGATCCATCCGGACAGCCGCCGGTAAAAGCCCGTTTCATAAACGTCCTGCCCATGTGCATGAGCGTCGTGATGCTGCTGCTCGGGAAGCATGTGGTAGCCGAGCAGCGGCACCAGCACGACGGCCGCGAACCACGACACGATCAGCGAGATCGCGGACACCTCGAAGATCGACCGCGTGTATTCGCCGGTGCTCGATTTCGCGAGCGCGATCGGCAGGAAGCCGGATACCGTGACGAGCGTGCCGGTCAGCATCGGGAACGCCGTGCTCGTGTAGGCGAAGGCCGCCGCGCGCGCGCGGCTCCAACCCTGATCGAGCTTCACCGCCATCATTTCGACGGCGATGATCGCGTCGTCCACCAGCAGCCCCAGCGCGAGCACGAGCGTGCCGAGCGATACCTTGTCGAGGCCGATGCCGAACACGTGCATGCACAGTGCCGTCACGGCGAGCACGATCGGAATCGTGATGACGACGACCATGCCGGTGCGCAGGCCCAGCGACACGAGGCTGACGACGAGCACGATCGCGACGGCTTCGCCGACCGCTTCGACGAAATCGTCCACCGAGTGCTTGACGGCATGCGGCATGCTCGACACCGCGGCCAGCTTCAGTCCGGCCGGCAAGCCGGCCCGGAGCTCGGCTGCCTTCGCGTCGAGCGCCTTGCCGAGGTCGATCACGTCTCCGCCTTTTTGCATCGTGACGCCGATGCCGAGCACCGCGTGACCGTTCGTACGCATCTGCGTGACGGGCGGATCGTCGTACCCGCGCGTGACCTTCGCGACGTCGCCGAGCCGGAACGTCCGGCCGTTCACTGTGATCAGCGTGTCGGCGAGCGCCTGCGTGTCCTTGAACGCGCCGCTCGGCCGCACGAACACGCGATCGTCCGCTGTCGTGATCGTGCCGACCGGTGCGACGGCGTTTTGCGCATCGATGGCCTGCGCGAGCTGCTGCGGCGTGATCGCGAGCCGCGTCAGTTGCGCGTTCGAGATCTCGACGAATACGTGCTGGGCGGGGTCGCCGAAGTAGTCGACCTTCGCGACACCCGGCACGCGCAACAGCACGGTGCGCAGCTTGTCCGCGTAATCGTGCAGTTGCGCGGGCGAGTAGCCGTCGCCTTCGAGCGCATAGATGTTGGTGTAGACGTCGCCGAATTCGTCGTTGAAGAACGGGCCGACAGTGCCCTTCGGCAGCGTCGCCCGGATATCGCCGACCTTCTTGCGCACTTGATACCAGGTTTCCGGCACCTGGTCGACCGGCGCCGAATCCTTCATCGCAAAGAAGATCATCGACTCGCCGGGGCGCGAATAGCTCTTGATGTTGTCCACGTAAGGCGCGGCCTGGAGCTGGCGGCCGATCCGGTCCGTGACCTGTTCCTGCACTTCGCGCGCCGTGGCGCCCGGCCAATAGGTCTGGATCACCATGGTGCGGAACGTGAACGGCGGATCCTCCGATTGCGCGAGGCGCGTATAGCCGATCATGCCGAAGATCGTCGCGAGGCCGATCAGGAAGATCACCAGTTGCTGATGCTTCAGCGCCCATGCCGACAGATTGAAACCGCCGTCGTCGCGCGACGCGGCACCGCTTTGTGCGCCGAGCGCACCGTCCATCGAGGACCGGTGTTCTGGAGCGTTCATGATGCGAAGTCCTCCGCATGCAGCGGCGGCACGACGCGCACGTGCTGGCCGGTACTCACCGTATGGACGCCTTGCATCACGACACGCTCGTTTTCCGCGAGGCCGGACGTGACCGTGACCGTACGCTCGTCGTAGCGTCCGACCGTCACCGGGCGCAGTTCCAGCGTGTCGCTGCCATTGCGAATGACCCAGACCGCCGGCGCTTCGCCGCGATGGAAGAGTGCGGTGGCCGGCAGCGTGATCGCGTGGTCCGCGGTGGTGTCGGCGGCGCCGTCGAACGAGATGCTGGCGGTCATCCCGGAGCGGACGTCCGGCCCCGGCGCGACCAGCGTCAGCTTCACGCGCCAGGTGCGGCTTTGCGGATCAGCGGCCGCCGCGACTTCGCGCACGCGTGCGTCGAGCACCTTGCCCGGCAGTGCCGTCAGGCTGACGTGCGCGGTGCGGCCGACCGCGAGATCGCGCAGGTCGCGCTCCGCGACGTCGCAGACGATGTCGAGGTCGCCGCTCCAGTCCAGATGAAACACCGCCTGACCGGGCTCGACGTTCTGCCCGGTATCGGCATCCTCCGACGTGATGACGCCGTCGTGATCCGCGACCAGCGTCGCGTAGCGCAGGTGATCGCCCGCGAGCGCCATTTGCGCGAGCGCGGAATCGCGTTGCGCGACCGCCGATTCATACGCGTCCTGCGTTGTCTCGAGCTGCGCGGGCGCGATCAGGTTGGCCTGAGCCTGCGCGCGGTCGCGATCCAGTTGCTGCTTCGCATAGGCGACGCGATGCTCGGCGGCATCGAGCTGTGCGCGCGCGTTCAGCAACGTGTTGTGCAGATCGGCGGGATCGAGCATCGCGAGGGTCTGGCCGGCCTTGACGGTGTCGCCGATTCGCACGCGCCGCTCGACGATCTTGCCGCCGACCCGGAACGACAGCGGCGTCGAATATCGCGCCTGAACCTGCGCGGGCAGCACGCGCTGCACTGCGCCAGTGTCCGCATGAACCGGCAGCGCGACCACCGGTTGCAGTTCGGGCGCCGGGGCCTCGTGCGAGTGGCAAGCCGCGAGAAGAATCGCACAGCAGGCGAATGCGATCGGGGCGCGCCGAAGCGGTGGCGCGATGCGTGTCAGAAACGGGCGCGTTGAAGTCCGCGCGTCAAGTCCGGGTGATTTCACGATGTTTCCAAGACAAGTGAGGGTCAAACTGAAAATGGTTCGGCGACCACGGCGGGTCACCCCGGTTTATGCAGGCGCGCGCGGGCGTCTCCGCCGACGGTGCGCATGACGATCAATCAGTACTCCGATGTTTAAGGCGCAGATCGTTCCGATTGCCGACATGACACGGCTTGCGCACGACGATGGCCGCCGAGTGTGCCGACGGGGCCGCCTGCGCGTCACCGACGCTCGCTGACGTGGGTCCGGAACAGTGTCCGGACAGGAACCGGTTCTGCTGTTTTCGAGATTAGACTCATAACTGATAATATTGTCAAGTATGAGTGATTTATCTAGAATTGCGTCATGCAGAAAATTCTTATGGAAAGGGAAGGTGCGCTCGTGGACGACAAACCGGTCCGGCCGCGTCGCCCGAATGCGTCAGTGACCGAAGCGGAACAGCGTCAACCGCGCGGTGCCCGGCGCAAGGAGGCGACACGTATGCGCTTGCTGCGGGCGGCGTTCGGCCTGATGGCGGAAAAGGGCAGGGACAACGTCGCGATCAGCGAGATCACTGAGGCGGCGGATGTGGGGTTCGGCTCGTTTTACTACCACTTCGAATCGAAGGACGGCATCTTCGCCGCGCTGACCGAGTGGGTGTTCGACGATTTCGCGGACGGGCTCGAGCGTCTTGCGAGCGGTCTGTCGGATCCGGCCGAGGTCGTGTCGGTTTGCGTGCGTCACACGCTGATGCGCGCGCGCCGCGAGCGGCTCTGGGGACGGTTCCTGATGCGGGAGGGCTTTTCCGCGCGTGCGCTCGACCACGGGCTGGGCCGGCGTTTGCGGCGGGACAGCGAGCGCGGAATCGCGGTACGCCGCTTCGTCGTCGGCGATCCGTTCATGAGCGTGCTCGCAATGACGGGGACGATCCTGGCGGCGATCGCGGCGGAGTGCTACGCGCCCGACACGGCTGCGGGCGATGCGAGGAAGCCGGGGGGAGACGAAGGCCGGCTCCCCGAGCGGGCTGCGGCAATGGTATTGCAGACGCTCGGCCTGACGCACGCCGAAGCAAAGGACGTGGCGAACCGACCATTGCCGCCCGGCGACTTCAGCGCCGCTGAGAGCAGTTGACGGTTGGGTGCCGCCGGCGCATGTCCGGCTGATCCAGTTGAGTAACCACTATCATGTCCGGCGGCGAGCACACCGCCGGACTTAATTTGATCCGCGGTTGAGGGATATCGCAGCAAGAGTGTTGGGCGACTCGGCGAACGGTATGAAAAAGGGGGTTTGATCGTCGAGCGTGTCGATACTCTTTACTTTATTTGACATAAGCTAAACTAGCGATCTTTTGGGGTCGCAAGGAAATATCGCAACTTGAGCGCCGCGGCTCGTTTTCGTTCCGACACCATTCTTAGGCGACCGACACCTGCAGCCGCCATCCCGACTTTCCCCGTAGCACCTCATTTTTTGCCTCGCTACACTTGGCCGCTCTCGTCATTGATGCGGAGTCGCTGATGGACCACTGGCGATTGGCTTATCTCGGGATGAGCGAGTTCGAGCTCGCCACATTCTTCACGTTCTCCAAGCGGGAGCGTGTTGCCATTGATTCAAGACGAACCGATCTCTTTCGACTCGCGGTCGCATTGCACATCGGTTTTCTTCGCATGACCGGTCGGCCGCTCGGCTCATACAAGCAGATTCCCACGGTTCTCTGGCGACATCTTGGACGGCAGCTGAATGTGAAGCCGCCAGACCTTGGCACGTTACGTTCACTTTACGATGGCAACCTCAAGACCTTATCCGACCACCAGCGCTTTGCTCGGGATGCCATCAATTTTCGAGCCGTCGCGGAACATCAACGTCGGCATGTCATCCGTTGGCTCAAAGAACAACTCACCGGCCGCCCCGAACGCGGCCAGTTGACGAACGATCTCAAACGTTGGTTCTACGACCATCGCAACGTGATACCACCGGAGCGCATGCTCAGGCAGTTTGTCGTCCAGGCCGTACGCGACATTGAGGGACAACTGCATGGCGCACTCGAGCATGCCGTCGGTATGGAAAAACTCGAGAGTTGGGCGCGAGTACTGGCTCAGCCCCATGGAGAACATTCAAGTCTCCAGCGATGGCTGTGGGTCGTCCCGCTGCGCAACTCGACCCATCAGATGAGCGAGATCCTCGACAAAGTCAATTTGCTCACGATGCACGAGGTGGCAACGCGTTGGCCGGTTGAATGCAACGATGCCATGGTGCGCCACTACGCCCGCCGTTGTGCGAGTCGCCCGCCATCGATCAGCAAGCGAATCGAACCCCAAAGCCGACGAATCGAAGCCGCCTGCTTCATGCGGTATTCCCTCTGTATTGCGACTGATCAGGTACTCGAGATGCTCCGGCGATGGGTACTGAAGGTTGTCAACGACACGTCACGTGAAGTGGATGCGATGCGGATGAAGGCCGCGGATCAACTCCGCGAGTTCGCGCTTGCCGTCAAAGCACTTGCCAATGATGAAACCCTCTCGCGCGAACAGCTCGGGGAGAAGCTTTGTCTGCTTGCAGACGATGTTTTGCAACCGCATCCCACCAGCCGTCGGAGCCAGATACGGCAGTGCTTGGTCCGAAAGCGGTACTACGCCCGTAACCTTTTGAATCGGATCGTGCAGCTGCCGTTCGACGTGCGAAGCAGCGTGGCATTGGCAGCACGCAGATTGAACAGTTCGGCTTCGAAGCGTAAGCGTGTTCGCACGACGATTCCCGATGTGACCGCGCTGCGCCCGCTCAACTCAACTGGGCTCTAACTCAAGCGCGCGCGTGACAAGCGCATCGATCGTACCGTCGTGCTGAAATCCCGCCTCGATGGCACGGCGGTCAGTCAGTGGCGGTTGTCGTCCGAAAAGCCGCTCGATCCGTTCCACCGGAGCGTAATCGATGTCGAACGAGCCGAAGCGCCGGACCAACGCATCGACGATCTCTTGAACCGACAGATGCAGCACCGGGGGCGTCCAGACTCGGCCCGCGTGCAAACCCTCTGCGGATAGGCGTGCGGCGTGCAGCAGGTTATCGACGCAGCATCTGCGCGACATCCACCATACGGTGGCCGAAGGCGAAACGGGACACGTATAGGACTGGCCGCGCTGCGCCGCGCGGAAGATCTGACTCATGAACGCGGATCCATGTCCGGCGGACAGCGCCGGACGAGCCACGATGCCCGGCAGGCGTAATGCACGACCATCCAGCTTGCCGCGGCGCGTCCAGTCGGCAAGGATCAGCTCGCCCACCAGCTTGTGCACGCCGTAGCTCATGGTCGGGCGCGGCACGGTGTGCTCGTCCACGGCAGGGGGTAACGACTCGCCCAGCGCCGCAACGCTGCTGGCATAGACGACGCGCGCCGCACTCCCCTGCTCCGTCGCCTGCTTCGCCAGGCGGTCGAACAGCGCCAGCATGCCCGACAGATTCACCCGGTCACCCTCGGCCGGTTCGGCCTCCGCCTGCGAGCCGGGCATGCTCGCCAGATGAAAGACGACGTCGACGGGTTTCGACAACTGCGGATCGAGAATCTCCAGGCTGCTGAAATCGCCGACCAGCGCCGTGATTCGGGCATCGTCGTACGGCCATCCCGCTTGCCGGTCGACCAACAGCAATTCCGACACGTCGCCAGGCTCCACGATGCCGTCGTGCAGCAGCCGTTCGACCAATGCCGTTCCGACAAATCCGCCCGCCCCGGTCACCAGCACTCTCATGGCCGGGCCTCCCCGTCGTCGGCGCATGACGCACGCACAACCCGCTGGTCGATCGTGCCGAATGGGGCGTTGCCGGCGTCATCGCGCGCCGTCATCCTGATCCGGTCGCCAAAGCGCATGAACCGCGTGCGTGCGCCCCCTTTGTCGATCATTTCGATCACGCGGCGCTCGGCGAGGCACGCCGAGCCCGCGCCGCGATCGGCATTCGACACCGTCCCTGACCCGACGATCGTCCCCGCCGACAGGCGGCGCGTCCGGGCCGCATGCGCGATCAGTTCACCAAAGCCGAAGTTCATCTCGCGTCCATGCGGATGACCGAACCAGTGGTCGTTCCATTCGACGTGCAGGCTCAGATGCACACGGCCGTCGCGCCAGTGCTCGCCGAGTTCGTCGGGTGTGACGGCGACCGGAGCAAAGCTCGTAGAGGGCTTGGCCTGCAGGAAACCAAAGCCCGTTTTCATTTCGCGCGGACCGAACGCACGCAGGCTCCAGTCGTTGAGCTGTACGATCAGACGGATGCAGTGCAGCGCGCCGGCGGCCGATACGCCCATCGGCACGTGCCCCACCACCACACCGAATTCGCCTTCGAAATCGATGCAGTCGGCCTCGTCAGGAAAAGGCACGTCGCTGGCCGGGCCGAGGAAGTCGTCGCTGGCGCCCTGATACATGACCGGCACCGTATCGAACTCGGGAATCGGCGGAGTATTGAACGCCTGCTCCATCAGGCGGCCGTGATTCAGAAACGCCGAGCCATCGCACCACTGCGGACTGCGCGGCAAGGGCGCGGCGCAGGCGGCCGGATGGAACGGACGCGCCTCCGGCACGCTGCCGGCGTTCAATGCGTCGTAACGCGCCTGCAAGCCGGGCGCGAGCGCGTCCCAGCGCTCAAGCACATCAAGCAGCGTCGTGGCGATCGGCGCGGCCTCGACGGCATGGCGCAGGTCGCGCGACACGAGCAGCAAGCGGCCATCGGCGCCACCGTCGGGCAAGGTGGCGAATTTCATCGCGCGCCTCCGTGTGCCGGCGTATCGAGCACGGCGGCAATCGCCGGATCGTAGGCGCCGTCGATCAGAACGAACAGCATCCGGCATGGACGGCCCGAGCGATTCGCCCAGGCATGATTGGTTCCGCGCTGAATCACCACGCTGCCCGGCGCCAGGGCGACTTCTGCATCGTCGAGGATCAAGGTCATTTCGCCTTCGATCACCACGCCGTAGTCGATCGACTCGGTGCGATGCATCAGCGGATGCGGCGCCCCGGCTTTCACCGTCGACGCTGCGGCGTCGCCGATCTGGCTGAATGCGTGGTGCATTTTCTCCGCCCCGTGCGCGAGAAACTCCGGCGTGTCGGGCGGAATGTCGACGAAGCGCATACGGGTGCCGTGCTTCGGCGGCGGCAGCATGAGCGCGTCAAGCGTGGGATCGGCACCGTTGTCCACCCTGGCGGGGCTCGATGATGTGCTCCACACTTCGTGGAATACGGTGCCGGGAATCGCGGCGATTTCCACCACGGTAGGCAGAGGACCGTCGGATGCGACGACGGCGCGGCCGTCGGCATCGTGTCCGGTCACCACGCGCCGAATCACTGGAAAGTTCATGCTGCCGCCTCCATGTCGGTGTCGTCGAAAATCGCGACGGCACGCGTCCACCCTGCCGACGCACCGCGAATCTTGTGCGGGAAGCAACTGATCGTGAAGCCGGTCGGCGGCAAGGCCGTGAGGTTGTGCAGCTTCTCCAGATGGCAATAGCCGATATCGCGCCCCGCCTTGTGCCCTTCCCAGATCAGCGACGTATCGCCCGTCTCCGCGATCTTCTTCGCGGTATGGGAGAACGGGGCATCCCAGCTCCATGCATCGGTGCCGGTCAAGCGCACGCCACGCTCCAACAGGTACATGGTCGCTTCGTAGCCCATGCCGCAGCCCGCGTTGACGTAGTCGTCGTGCCCGTAGCGCGATCCGGCCCGCGTGTTCACGACGACGATATCGAGCGGCTGCAGTGCATGGCCGATGCGCGCGAGTTCGGCCTCGACGTCGGCGGCCGTCACGACGTAGCCGTCCGGAAAGTGCCGGAAATCGAGCTTCACGCCCGGCTGGAAGCACCATTCCAGCGGCACCTGATCGATCGTGATAGACGGCCGGGCTTCGCCCAGGCTCGCATCCATCGTCGAATGGAAATGCCAGGGCGCGTCGAGATGGGTGCCACTGTGGGTCGTCAACGTGACCCACTCCGCGGCGGCGGCTTCACCGTCGGGATAGTCCTCGGGTTTGGTCCCCGGCAGCATCGCCATGAATTCGGGCAGCGTGTCGCCGTGCTTCTGGTAGCTGATCCTCGGCGCGAGCGGCGGCGGATCGGAGAGAACGTCGTTCTCGAGATAGATGGACAGATCGACAAACCGTCGAACGGGTTTCATGTTCAGACTCCTGGGGATGGGGGACGGCGATCGAGCCGCGAGAAGCAGATCGCCGCAGCGGCAGCGATCAGCACTGCGGCGATCCCGAGGCTGCCGTAGCCGGACACCTTGACGAGCGTGCCGCCGAGCACCGGCCCGATGGCGGCGCCCGTCATCAGCATGGCCGGCGTCGCGGCAACGGCGCGGCCGGTGCGGTCGATGCGCGCGAGCATGCCGAACGCGAAGGTGTGGGTGAAGATCATCACGGCGGCAAAGACCGAGGTGGCCGCCGCGTACGGCGCGAACGCCGCGCTTTGCGTGATGACCAGCGCGAGCACGGCCTGTACGACGGGGCCGGCCTGCACGACCTTGCGGCCCGGCACGCGCGTTTCGAGCAGCCCCGCGACGGGAGCGGGAAACAGGTTGACGAAGCCGAGCGCGATCAGCGTCGCGATCACGGCACTCAAACCGAATCCGCGATCGAGGCCGATGCGCTGAACAAAGCTGAACAGCATCGACTGCGTCAGCGCCATGCAGCCGACGCCCGCCATGCCGAACCAGACGACACGCTCGAAACGAGGCTCGTCGCCGGTCGCCGCGTTGCGGCGCGCCTGAATCGACGGAAACGCGAGCGCGCATGCGAGCGTGGCGACGCCCATCACGCCCGCAAAAACGCGAAACAGCGTCGGACCGCCGTGCGTTGCGACCAGTCCCGGCACGGCACCGAGAAACGCGATCGCGAAAACACCGAGCGCGAGGCCGGCGATCGCGAACAGACGATGCGGATTGCGGCTGCGCCCGACGGTGCCGTGCGTGAAGCTCAGGCCGCATCCGACGGCGACGCCCGCGACGGCATGCAGGGCCGCCATCATCAGATAACGATCAACCGGCACGGATGTGATGCCGAGAAACGCGCCCGCCGCGATGCCGAAGCCGACGGGCGACATCACGCGCGCCGGTAGCCGATTCAAGCGCGGAGAGAAATAGACGCTGCTCAGCACGGCACCGGCCAGAAACAGCGTGGGGAGCAGACCCGCCCGCTGTGGATCGAGCCGATACGCACCGATCAACGTGCCGACCCAGACCGGCAAGGCCACCAGATCGACCATGCCGGCGCAATGCGCGATCATCAACGCAACGGTGCCGAACGTGCCAAGCCGCACCGTGTCGGTCGATGCCGACAGGTCGACACGCGCCGGCGTCGGGGGGGAAAGGTTCGTTTCCATCGTGCCTCCCCTGCGTCAGATCGGCCGCGCGAGATTCATGTGCGTCTCGTGCATGATGCGTCGGTGTTCGTCTCGGTCGCCGCCGACGATTTCGATTTCGCCAAGGCGCCCCGAGTTTTCCACCACCATGCGGCAGCGCTCCCAGCGGCGCGCCTGAAATGCGTGCAACGCAGCGTCCACCGTCACGCCGCGCCCCAGCTCTTCGGCCAGCACGATCGCATCCTCGATGCCGATACCCGCGCCCGCCGCCATATGGGGCGTGGTGGCGTGCACCGCGTCGCCGACGAGCACCACCCGCCCGCTGAACCAGGGCGTCGGCAGCAGCAGGCTTTCCAGCGGACGATAGTTGACGCGTGATTCGGTGCCGATCTGGGCGCGGATGGACTGGATCAGCGGCACGTCGAACGATGCGAGCAACTCGGACAGCATGCGCGGCCATTCGGCAGGATCGAGGTAGTCGTTGGTCGGCCGGTCCTCGGTGACGAAGACGTACATTTCGTCCCGGGAAACCGGATTGACGCCCGCCTTGATCCGGGGCCCCAGCCACATCGTCGCGCAAGCGATCTCCGCCGGTCGCGGCACCACGGCGCGCCATACGCCCTGGCCCGTATAGCGAGGCTTCGGCGCATCGGGAAATGCAACGCCGCGCACTTTCGAGTAGAGTCCGTCCGCTCCGACCACGAGGTCGTAGGTACCGTGCGTGCCGTTCGTGAACATCACGTCCACCTGTTCGCCGCGCGGCTCGATCCGCGAGAAGGTACAGCCGAGCTGCACGCGCACGCCCGCGGCACGTGTAGCCTTGGCGAGAATATCGGCCAGCACCGGGCGCATGATTGCGCCGCCGCCAGGAACGTCCTCGCCGGCCACTCGCGGAGTCGGCAGCGTGCCGATGGGCTGGCCGCCGGCGGTAAACAGATTCACGCCGTCGCCGCCGTGGCCGCGATCGAAGAAGGCATCGAGCACGCCGATCGTGCGCAGCGCGCGCAGCGTGGGGCCGCCGATGCTGATGCCGGCACCGTACGAGCGCCAGCCCGGGTCGATCTCGACGAGGTCGACGGTGAGGCCGAGCTTCGCGCACTGGATTGCCGTCGCCATGCCGGAAAAACCGCCGCCGATGACGAGGACGTGTTGAAGAGGGGCTGCCATCTGGATGTCTCCTTGTTATGTCTGATGTGGGTGTGTCATGTCGCAATCAGCACGATGGTGCCGTCGTCCGTCACGTCGATCTCGACGGGCGTGAGCCGCTGGCCGAGGCACGGGCCGAGTACGCACTCGCCGCTTGCGATGTCGAACTGCGCGCCGTGCGCGTGGCAGACGATGCGGGTGCCGTCGCCGTTCAGGTAAGCGTCCTTGCGCCAGGCCATCTGCGTTTCACCGAAAAAGTGCGGGCACGCGTCGCGATACGCACAAACCTGCGTGCCGTGCCGCACGACGAAAAGCGTGTCGTGCCCCTGCCCGCCGGGATCGAAACCACGCGCACCGGGATCGGGCAGATCGTCGACGCTTGCGAGAGGAATACGGTCGGGGTATGTCTCGGACATGGCAGAACGATTCTCGCCGTCAATCCGACTTCGCCACCGCTGCCCCCGCAGGAGGACCGCCCGGCGCCCACTTCTCGCGATGCTGGAACAGGAACAGTTGCGATGCGTCGGCGCCCATCGGCGCCTCGCGCGCGTTCCACGCATCGTCGTGCAGATCCATGTCGGCGTCGTACTCGACGTGACAGCCGAGCGGGCTGTTGAAATACCAGAACCAGTTCGAGCCGAAGCGATGGCGCCCCGGCCCCCAGAACGACTGGTAGCCCTTCGCGACGAAACGCGTACCCGCCTGCAGAACCTCGGTCGGTCCGCCCATGTGGAACGTGAAATGCTCGCACCCCTTCATGAACGGCGGCGTCTGAATCATGAACAGCGTGTGATGGTCGAGCGTGCCGGCCGGCTGCAGGAACGGCCCGACGCCCGTGAATCGGTCGGTACAGCGAAAGCCCAGACGCTCCACATAGAACGCTTCGGCCTTCGCGGCATCCGGCACGAAGTAGACGACGTGCGATAGCGTGCGCGGAGTCAGCAAGGCATCTTCGCTCACCGCCACGACGTTCGGCGCGCGCTGTGCAGGCGCGCCCGGCGCATTCACGGGCTCGGCGGGCAACACGAGCGAACGGCGCGTGGTGACCTGGAAGCCGATCGCGAAGCCCATGTCGTCGAGCGATTCGATCGATCCATCGGCGAGTGTGTTCACTTCGCGGTCGCGGCGCAGCTCCGCCGCGATGGCATCGAGCGTCGCGGCATCGGCGACGCCGTAAATCGTCTTGCGCAGCATGCTTGCCGTGCCGAGCGCAGGCGGCAACGCCGGATCGTCGCGGCGCGCGATGTCGATGCCCGTTCCGTCGAGTGCCTCGAAACGGCCGCCGGTGTCGTCGCTGCGCACCGGCAGCAGCCCGTAGTCAAGCAGATATTGGCTGCAGGCGGCGACGTCGTCCACGCCGAAAACCAGCGTATCGGGTCCGATGATGTTCATGAGATGTGCGTGCTTGAGATGGGTGAATGAGTCAGAGCGAGGTGCGTCCGCCGAGCGTTTCGGCGATCCAGTCGGCGATGAAGTGCCCCGCGTTGATCGAGTTGTCGAAGCTCGAATGCTGAACGCCGCCTTCACGCTCGGTGAAGATCTTGAGTTCTCGCTTGGGGCTGTTCACGAGTTGCTCGTAGGTGCGGTGCGCCCAGGCGACCGGAATCTGCGAATCCTGCGAGCCATGCGTGACGAGGAACGGCACCTTGATGCGATCGAGCACGCCGTCGAGATGCACGTCTTCGGCGATGCGCATGAAGTCGTCGATATCCTTCGCGCCCCAGACCCAGCAGACGTGCTTCCAGTAGTGCGGCACCGGGAAGTTGCCTTCGCGCTGCAGGCGCTTTTTCTGGACGTCGCGCCAGTCGTGGTTGGCGCCCCACACCACACCGCAAGCGAAGCGCGGCTCGAAAGCGACTGCGCGCGGGCAGTAGTAGCCGCCGAGCGACACGCCTTCCATGCCGATCCGCTTCGGATCGACGTCGCCTCGGCTTTCGAGCCAGTCGACGATCTTGCTCGCCCAGACCTCCGAGTTGTACACGGCATTCAGGCCGTGCAGCCGCAACGCTTCGCCGGTACCGGGCTGGTCGACAATCAACGACGATACGCCGCGCGCGGCCAGCCATGCCGGCAAGCCCACGAAGTACTTCATTTCCTTGGTCGAATCGAGCCCGTTGACCTGCACGAGCAGTGGACTGCGCGCATCGGCGCTCTTCGCTTTCACAAGGAGTCCGGAAAGATGAGTGTCGCCGTACGGAATCGCGACGCGCTCGCAGTTGTCGCCGGCGAGCACGATGCCCTTGTCGAACGTATCGAGCGAGCGGTGGTACAGCTCGAGGCGCCCCGGGGCATCGTGCGCGAGCATGCGCTCGGCCGTGATCAGGTAGATCGCGGCACGCTTGTATTTCTCGCCCGCCGACAGCAGCCGCCCCAGGGCCTCGTCGTCCCGCGCGAGATCGCAAAGACGATCGGCCTTGTCGACCCACGCTTCGCGAAACGCACGTGTGCCGTCCGCGTCCGGCTGCCTGGCCGCTTCCTGGAGCGGACCGCACATGTCCTCGATTTCGCCGATGCGCGCACCCATTTCGATGGCGAGATTGACGGACAGATTCCAGACATAGTTGGTAGGAAAGTATCGGAACATGCTGATTGCCTCGATTGAAATTGCGTATTGCTCGATGACGGTGCTGACGACCGGGTTCTCGCGCGCTGTCCGGCACGCGAGACGATGCTCAGCCCTTGCGCCCGAAGCCTGCCCACAACGGGATGGCGATGTTCAGCCAGACACTGCTGCTCTTGGCCGTGTTGGCGGCATAAATGCCTTGCTGATAATTGAGGTTGACGTTCCAGCTTCTGGCGTCGTACACGACCGACGGGCCGATGCCGAAAGTGCGCATGCGATTGCCCACGCGCACGCCGCCGGCCTTGTCGTCGCTGAACTGGTTCAGGTACGCGCCGACGACGCCGAGCTTCCATGGGCCGAAGTTCCAGCCGGCGTTGAACTCGGCGACGTAACCGTCGCCCGAGCTGTAGTCCGTCGCGCCGTTCTTCAGGTTGAGTAGGAAGCGGTTCGCGAGTGCGACGTCGATTCCGTTGGGAACGTTGTAGCGAATCGAGATCACCGGCTGCACCGAGGTGTACCCCACCGCGACGCTCGACTTGACTGGGCTATAGGAACCCGTCTCGAACGCAACGTCGATGCCCGACGCGATCGCCAGGTTCGGCGAGAGATTCCATTGCAGCAGCACAGGCGTCAGCGTGATGTTGGAGAGGCCGTTCTGTGTGCCTGACTGCCCGAACACCGTGCTGTGCAAGGACACAACGGGAATGACCAACTGCGTATAGACGTTTGCGCCGAGCAGGTGGAACGGATACGCCGCCAGCAGGCGCGTGGTTTCCGAGAACACCGACGTATGGAACGGAATCGGCAGTTTCTTGCCGTCGTTGCCGTAGAGGCCGTTCGCAAAGCTGTAGTTGAACTGTTCGAGTGCGAACAAGCCCGGGATCGGTGGCAGGTTGGCGATGTTCGTCCCCACCGCTCCGGCCGGATACGGTGAAATCCCGCCTTCGAATGCCTGCGCTTCCTTCATCGAACCGGTCGCCAACACGGCGCAACCGACAACGGCTGCGATCAGTTTCGTGGACATGCTGTCTCCTCCTGCTCGGGGCGCGTTTGCACCTCCGGTCATCTCTTTTAATAGTGGAAAGCGCGGTGCACACGGCCGAGGTACAGCGGTACGTTCGACCTGAAATGCCCTGACGCTGGCCTCCCGATGCGATGCGTCGGCAGCCGTCGCGTCGAGATAGCGCTAGGTTAAGATAGGCCGATGTATCCCAAAAATGGATTCGATCCATTGCCGATATCGACGGCGTCAATACTTTCAGGTTAAACCCTGATAGTGCACCCGGCGGTCACGCGGCAGCGAAGAGGACAACGGAGACAGCACACATGCGGTTCAACAAGCTCGACCTCAATTTGCTCGTTGCGCTCGACGCGCTCCTGAGCGAACAGAACATCAGCCGGGCGGCCGAAAAGATCCATCTGAGCCAGTCGGCGATGAGCAACGCGCTTTCGCGGTTGCGCGACTACTTCAACGACGAACTGCTGGTGCAGGTCGGCCGCAAGATGGAACCGACGCCCCGCGCCGAGGCGCTCAAAGACGCCGTGCGCGACATTCTCGTGCGCGTCGACGCGACGGTGGCTGCCCATCCCGAATTCGTGCCAGCGCAAGCGAATCGGTTGTTCCGCCTGTTCGTCTCGGACTACACGATGACGACGCTCATGCCGCACCTGTTCGCGCTCGCTTACAAGGAAGCACCCGGCATCCGATTCGAGCTACGTCCGCAAGTCGCTTATCCCCACCGCGTGCTTGAACGCGGCGAAGCGGATCTGCTGATCATCCCCAAGGAGTATTGCTCGACCGAGCATCCGGCCGAGGTGCTGCTGGAGGAAACCTACTGCTGTGTGGTGTGGAACCACAGCCCCCTCTCGCAGGGCGAGATGACGAACGAGCGCTACATGGCGGCCGGGCACGTCATCGTGCAGGTCGGCGACGCACAGACGACGCTCGAAGACTGGTTCATGCAGCGGCTCGGCGTCGTGAGGCGCGTCGAGGCGAGCACGTACAGCTTCGTGTCGCCGGCCCATCTGCTGGTCGGCACGAACCGGATCGCCACCATGCACCGACGGCTCGCCGAAGAGGCCGCACGCAGCCTGCCCATCGTGCTGCGCGAGGCGCCGGTGCCGGTTCCGACGCTGGAGCAGGCGATGCAATGGCACAAGCATCGGACCTCGGACCCCGGACTCACCTGGTTGCGCGGGCTGCTGAAAGAGGCGGTCGCGAAGATGGACGAAGGGCGCCATGATGCTCGCAAGACATAAGGCCGCAAGAGGTATTTTCTCGGCACCACTACGCGCGCATGGCGCTATGAGGCCGATGCCCGTTCCGTGAAGTCGCCCACTCGCTGCGACTTCGTTCCAATGGGTCAAAACCAGGGATGTCCACACAAAGACGACTTGCGTATTGCCGAGCGAGTCAACCATTTTCTCCGTGGGTACGATACGAGTAGCTGACCACGACGCCGCGCTCGAACAGCAGTTCTTCGATGTCGCGCAGGCTAAGCGGGAAGCAAAAATGCCAGCGGCACGGCCAGGCTGATGATGGCCGCCGGAAATCGATGTCCACGATAGAGCGATGTCGTCTTCATTCCGTCATACCTTGCTAACGTGACAGTGCCTGTGCCCCTCGTGAACCTACTCCGCTAACGTGATAGCGTCTCCGGTGCTGAGAACCCCGGACGTTCCGTATAGCACGATACCCATTCGGCAAAGTGCATCGCATCGATACGATCGGGTCCGCAACGGGTCCATGCGGGCAGATCGTCACCATTCGGGTCTCCCGTCTCGATGAAATTCATCAGATAGGACCGCATCATGCCGGAGAGATCGTTCGCGAATGCACGGCTTGTCCCGGCCAGCATGGGTGCGTCGGTCCAGTCGTCGAAATTGCCGAAAGCGAAGGGCAACTCGAAACAATGGCCAGCGCCCACATGCGGCTGGCGAGACGCGATGTCGAATTGGTAGCCGTAGACATCGCTGCCGGCTTTCGCCAGCGAACCTGCTGCCTCGATTGCGGGTCGCTTGAAGATTGCATACGACGTCAGTTCGACCAATGCCGCGTAGGGCGTGCTTCCCGGACGCTGCTGCATGACACGCTCGTAATGGCGCGTCCCAGCCTCGCCCAGTTCAGCGTGGAATACGCGCTCGACCATGCTTCGCGTCGCATCCACGGCTGCCGGGTTGCTCGCGAAGAAGCTGCCGGTTTCGTGGCGCGTCCAACCGATCATCACGGGCTTTGGCGCAAACCGCAACGACTGCGTCACGGGATCCGCCGCGACGCGATCGACCGCGACGGGCATGAAGCCCACCGGTACTGTGCCGAAGCCCGCGCGCGACGCGAGCAGCCTCGCTTGCAAATCCAGCAGCACCTGTACCGGCGCATTTCGCAGATCGACAGCGGGGTCGTGAAATTCGGCGAGTGCGCAAAAGTCCGATGCGATCCGATGCGCCTCCTCGGGCAGGAGAGGCGGGAGGCCGGGCAAGCTGAGTACGGCAGCGGAGCGCGCGAGACCGGCCGTTTCCTTCATCCCCATGAGCATCCTCGTGTACCACGCACCGGCCGATTGGCCCGCAAATGTAATAGCTTCGGGATTACCGCCGAATCGCTCGATATTGCTGCGAACCCAGTCGAGCGCACGCAGGATGTCCGTTACCGAAAAGTTGCCGGCCGCCACGCCGGGCATACACAGATTGCCGAGAATCCCGAGCCGGTAGTTGAAGGTAACGACAACCGCGCGCCCGGACCGGGCGAGTTCGGTTCCGCTGTAGCACGGTAAGGCGCCGCCGGTCACGAACCCGCCGCCATGTATCCAGAACAGCACCGGCAAGTTGCCTGCAAGCGACGGTGTGTAGACGTTCAGGCGATATGCGTCTTCGGACATCTGCACACCTTGCGCGGTCGGGCCCATCACGAAGTCGAGCCGGCTCGGCAACTGCGGAAAGACCGGCGCGGGACCGGTGCAATCGCGAACGCCCTGCCAGCTCGCGGGAGGAAGGCAGTCGCGATAGCGACCGCCGTCGTTCGCATAGGGAATGTCCTGGAAGACCAGCGCACCGTCCACGCTGCGACCGAGCAATTCGCCTTGCTCGCAGCTCGCCAATATCGTTTGCATCAAACGCCCCTTGATCGGGAACCACACGGCCGTGCGTCGCACACAGACGCGCCCCGCACGATCCCCAGTGTTGTCCGAGCGTAAATCGTCGGCGATTTTTTCCGGGAACACGATGGAAATATCGTCACGTCCACGTGAATAACGCTCAACCCCGCACGATGCGCGAGGCCGCAGCGACATGACTGTTTTTCAAGGGGGAGCGCAATTTATTTCCGTTTTGTTTCGGAAGGTGGCGTCGCAGCATGGGCCGTCCACATGCAACGTCCCGATTCCCAACTACAAAAGGAGGCCCCATGTTTCGAAGCGTTCACTTCCGCTATGCAGCATTTGCGTTGAGTATCGGATGGATACCGCCCGCCGTTGCGCAAAGCAGCGTGTCGATCTCCGGTGTGCTCGGCGAGGGCGTTGCGTACACCAGCAACGTGGGCGGCCATTCGAGCGTCTACGCACTGCCGGCCGGGGTGCTACGCCCGAACTCGCTGATATTCAGCGGCCAGGAAGACCTGGGCGGCGGATACAAATCGCTGTTCATGCTCGGCACGCTATTCGGCATGAACAACGGCGCCGTACTGGGCGCGTCGGGCAGCCTGTTCTCGCGCGAATCGTATGTCGGCCTCGTAACTCCATACGGCACGCTGACCTTCGGACAACAGCGGGACTTCATGTTCGATACGCTCACGCTCCAGCAGTACTCCGGTGCGTTCTATCAGGGCATCTGGGGCGCGCACATGGGGCCGTTCGCCTCCTTCGGCGTGCCTTACGTCGTCCGGCAGGCGTACGACTTCGACCGACTCAACGGAGAAGCCCTCAACAACGCGGTGAAATTCAAGAGCATGCCCTTCGACGGATGGACGTTCGGCGCGATGTACAGCTTCGGCGGCGTGCCAGGGCAATTCGCGAATTCGAGCGGTTCGAGCTTCAGCGTGGCTTATCAGTTTGCGAACGGCAGCATCGGCGCAGCGTATACGTACGCCCGCTCGCCGCTCATCGAGCACGGCAACGCGGGCATCCGAAATACCGGCATCGGCGGACGCTACCGGTTCGGGCGCACCCAGGTCGCGCTGCTCGGCACCGTTTCGCGCAACACGAGCACCGGGGCGCAGATCGACAGCGTGGACACGAGCATCAGCTACGCAATTTCGCCGTTCTGGAACATCGCCGGCACCTACACGTACATGGGCGGCAATGCACCGCTCGACAACAACCACGCGAACCAGCTGGCCGGAACGCTGACATACAACCTGTCGAAGCGCACGTCCGTCTACGCGACACTCGCATGGCAGCGCGCCTCCGGGCGCAGTGCGTTGGCTCGCATCAACTCCACACTGGCCGAGCCGTCCGGTTCCGCCGTGCAAACGTCCGCTGCGCTAAGCATTCAACACGCCTTCTGAGCCTGACATGACCCACCCTCTTTCCGCATCGCCAGGCGCCACGGATAACATCCGCGGTCCGCGCAGAACGTGGCTCGCCGGCATCACGGCCTTTTCGATCATGGCTGTCGACGGTTTCGATACCGCCGCGATCTCGTACGTGGCCCCGACGGTCGCCGCAAGATGGAGCCTTCCGCCTGCTGCACTGACTCCCGCGTTCATGATGACGAGCCTCGGCGCGGTGATCGGCTATCTGCTGAGCGGGCGAGCGGTCACCCGGTTCGGCCGCCATCGGCTCGTGACCGCATCGATGATCGGCTTCGCGCTGCTTTCGCTGGCGAGTGCCGCTGCGGGATCGATCGTGGAAATGTCCGTGCTGCGGCTCCTGACGGCGCTGTTTCTCGGTCTCGCGGTGCCCGCCACCATTGCGGGCGCCACCGGGCACGCGAGCGCGGGCCGCCGCTCCGCGGTGGCGGCCGCCGTGGCGACGGGGATTTCGGCGGGAGGCGCCATCGGTGGCGGCATGGCAGCGCTCCTGATTGCGCATTTCGGCTGGCAGGCCATCTTCATCGTCGGGGGTATCCTGCCGTTGCTGCTCTTGCGCGCTGCGCACGTGCTGCTGCGGGATCCGCCGAATGCGATGCCCGCCACGCGCGCTGCGACCGTCGTCTGCAACGGCCGCGCAGATGGGCAACCGTTTCTGCGAGCGATGGTGCGTGCGCCGTACACGCTATCGAGCTATCTCCTCTTCGCTCTTGCATGCCTGGGCTTTCTCCTTGCCTATGCGTTACTGTTCTGGATTCCGACCTTCCTCGTATCTTTCGGATTCGCGCCCGCCACGGCAGCGCTTGGCGCGATGGCAGCGTCGGCGGGCGGCATGGTTGGCAGTGTCGCGCTGGTTGCGTCGGCCGGGCGCATAGCCGAGGAAACGCTGCTTATGTCGCTGACGGCTCTCGGCATTGCGTGCGTGGCGGGGCTGACATTGGGCGGACTCCACGGCGAAGTGGCCGCGCTGCTGTTCGTCGCCGGCATCGGCGCCGCGACGGGAGCCATCTGCGTTGGACAAGCCGCGCTTGCCGTGCGCATCTATCCCACCGAATTGCGTACGGCCGGCATCGGATATGCCGCCGCATGCGGGCGAGCCGGCTCCGTGATTGGGCCAGCCGTCGTAGGTGCGTTGCTTGCCCGCGGTTGCAATGCGCTGACCATCTTCGGATGGGCGACGATGCCGATGATTGCGCTATTCGTCTTGCTCGCGATGCTCAAAAGGCGGGGCGCGCCCTTTCCGCGCTAACGAACTCCGTTGGCCGCGCCGTCAGTCACGGATGTGCCGGGCGGCATCCTGGTCCGCATCGCTTTGCGATGCCGATTCGCGGTCCAGGCCGAGCTTGGCCAGAACCACCTTCATGAACTGGGCGAGCGCGGGCGTCGGCGGCTTGTCGGCCCTCGTGACGGCAACGAGCGGCCCCAGGTGAAAAGGCAATCGGCAGTCGACGGGACGCAGACCGTAGGAGTCGGCCAGATCGGTCGATACGCATCCCGGCACAAGCAGCAGCGCATCGCTTTCCCCAACGGTCCTGAGCATGAGGTGGGAGATGTGCGATGAAACGATGTCGGCTTTCACGCGCATCCCCATTTCCCGTACCGCGAACTCCAACTGTTGGCGAACGATGTTGGGCTGCGCGGGCAATATCAGCGGAAAATCCAGCAGATTTTCAAGCGTGGCGGGCCCGTCCAGAAGACGATGCTCCTTGCGGGCAACGAAGCAGGGATGGTCGTCGCGCAGTTTCGCAGCCTGATAGTTGTCGCTGAAGTGTCCGCTTGCAAGTCGCCCGATGACGACGTCCAGCGTGTCCTGATCGAGGCGTTCGATCATACTTTCCATCGCATCCTCGCGTAACGACACGCGTACACGAGGGAACGCCGCGCGAAACGCATTGACGCAATCGGCAAGCGCGCCCCACCAGCCGAGCGGCAGGAATACACCGACAGAGATCGCACCGGTATCGCCGTTGCGAAGCGCTTCCAGTTCTTCCTGCGCGCGCTGAACGTCTCCCAGAATCAGATGGCCGTGACGGACCAGCACCTGGCCGAATGACGTCGCACGCATGCCGGACGGCGTGCGCTCGAACAACTGCGCACCGATGATGGATTCCGTTTCCGCCAGCGATTTCGACACCGCCGACTGGCTAACCGAAAGCACATCCGCCGCTTTGAGCAGGCTGCCTTGGCGGGCGACCTCGATAATAATCGCGACGTGTCGCAGCTTCAGTCGATGATGTAACGGTGTCATGGAAGAAGGATGGCGTGCCCGAAACGATGTGATTAGCCAGACCGATGGCCGCGCTACGGAGTCTCGCAGCGGACCGAAGTAAGCCGCAGTCTAATAGGGCCATTAAAATGGCGGCATCGGTAAAAGCCCGTCATGGTAAAACGCGTCGATAGAGTGATCTAGCAAATCCGAACAGCGAGACCACCTCTAGCAGGCTGTTGGAATACCCCGGTCGGTCCTGCACGATGTAGGTTCCCGAGATCACGGAAGAGCAGGCCGATGCGAGGTGCGGACGGTTACAACAAGTCGTTGTTCAGCATGGTGAGGCTAGAAGAATTTGTTCCGCAGGCGCATCCGCTGCGCCAGGTTCGGATATGGCTGAACGAAGCGCTGTCGAAGATGGATGCGAAGTTCTCGGCAATGTACGAAGTCGAAGCGAAGGGAGGCCGACCGAGCATCGCGCCTGAGAAGCTGGTGCGGGCGATGTTGCTGCAAGTGCTGTACAGCATCCGTAGCGAGCGGCAACTGGTTGAGCAGATCTCGTACAACCTGCTGTTCCGTTGGTTCGTCGGCCTGCCGATCGAGGAAACGGTATGGAATCACTCAGTGTTCATCAAGAACCGGGATCGGCTACTGGAATTCGACGCGGTGACGGAGCTGTTCAACGCGACGGTGGAAACGGCGCAGAAACGGGGCCTGCTGTCTGGCGAACATTTCAGCGTCGATGGCACGCTGATTCAGGCCTGGGCTAGCCACAAGAGCATCCGTCGCAAAGATGGTAGCGACGACGACCGGCCGCCGGGCAACTGGCACGGCCAGCCGCGCAGCAACCAAACGCATGAATCGAAAAGCGACGGTGACAGCCGCCTGTACCGAAAGAGCAATGCGGCGCCGGCGCTGCCGAGCTATCTCGGTCATGTGCTGTACCGTGCCGTCGAGCCCGTGCGTCGTTATTACGAGGTCCGCTCCGGGTCGCTCATGATCGATTGCGTTTTCCAGCAGGTTTGTTAGCAATTGGCTACACGAAACGTCAGGTCAGACATACGAACGGTTGATTTTTGAGACGAATGGTCTATTATTCGAACATGGACGTTCGAACTGATCCGCCTCGCCGCCGCGGCAGGCCCCCGAAGCAGCACGAAGACCTCGTCGCCACGCGCGACATGCTGTTGCGCACCGGGCTCGAGATCCTCACCGAAAAAGGCTTTTCCGCCACCGGGCTCGACGAGATCCTTGGGCGCGCCGGCGTGCCGAAGGGCTCCTTCTATCACTACTTCGACAGCAAGGAAGCGTTCGGTCTCGAACTGATCGACCACTACGCCGAGTTCTTCGCCCGCAAGCTCGACCGCCATTTCAGCCAGCTGGACCGCTCGCCACTAGCGCGCGTGCGCGCGTTCGTCGACGACGCCCGCGACGGTATGGCCCGCCATGCGTACAACCGCGGCTGCCTGATCGGCAACCTCGGCCAGGAAATGGGCACGCTGCCGGAAAGCTTCCGCGCCCGTCTGCGCGCGACGTTCGAAGACTGGCAGCGCCGTCTGACCGAATGCCTGGACGCCGCGCAGCAGGCGGGCGAACTGGCGGAGTCCGCCGACCCCGCCGCGCTGGCCGCGTTCTTCTGGATCGGCTGGGAAGGTGCGGTGCTGCGCGCGAAGCTCGAACGCAGCGACGGGCCGCTCGCGCTGTTCGCGCAGTTTTTCTTCAATGGATTGCCTCGCCGCTGAATTTTTTTACGATTAATTAGACGATCAGTCTAGAAAGGAGGACGCATGTTCCAGGGCATCGTGATCGACAAGGACGAAACCGGCCAGCACGCACGGCTGCACACGCTGGACGACGCGCAGTTGCCCGCCGGCAACGTGACGATCCGCGTGGGCTATTCGACGCTGAACTACAAGGACGGGCTGGCGATCACCGGCAAGAGCCCGGTCGTGCGCAAGTTCCCGATGGTGCCGGGCATCGACCTCGTGGGCGAAGTCGAAGCGAGCACGCACCCGGATTACCGCGCCGGCGATCAGGTCGTGCTCAACGGCTGGGGCGTCGGCGAAACGCACTGGGGCGGCCTCGCGCAGAAGGCACGGGTCGACGGCGACTGGCTGGTGCCGCTGCCGTCCGCGTTTTCGCCGCAACAGGCCATGGCCATCGGCACGGCCGGCTACACCGCGATGCTGTGCGTGATGGCGCTGGAACGGCACGGGGTGCGCCCTGGCGACGGCGAGATCGTGGTGACGGGCGCGGCCGGCGGCGTGGGCAGCGTCGCGACGGCCCTCCTCGCGCGGCTCGGGTATCGCGTCGTCGCCGTGACGGGCCGCCCGGCCGATGCCGACTACCTGCGGCAACTCGGTGCGGCGGAGATCCTGGATCGCGGTCAATTCAGCGCACCCGGCAAGCCGCTCGGCAAGGAACGCTGGGCCGGCGCCGTCGACGTGGCCGGCAGCCACGTCCTCGCCAACGTGTGCGCGACCACGCGCTATCGCGGCGTAGTGACGGCCTGCGGCTTGGCCGCCGGCATGGACTTCCCGGCCACCGTCGCGCCGTTCATCCTTCGTGGCGTGACGCTCGTCGGCATCGACAGTGTGATGTGCCCGCGCGCCGACCGGCTGGAAGCATGGCGCCGGCTCGCATCCGACCTCGATGTGGAGAAGCTCGGCACGATCAGCCACCAGGTCGGCCTCGGGGATGTCATCTCGCTCGCCGAAGAACTGATCGGCGGCAAGGTGCGCGGGCGCATCGTCGTGGATGTCGGCGCATGAATCCAGCAACAGTACTCGGTCGCCCCACGTCGTTCATCGATGCCGACGAGGTGAAACCAGTTCTTGCCGAGATCAAGCCGATGACGCGGACGCGGTGATCGGTCGCGGCAGTCCGCAGGACATCTCCGCAACAGCCGCCGACGATCTGCGCACCGAGCGCAAGCCACTGCTCCGCCCATTTCGCATAACCAGGCGGATCGACCGGGATTCCGCAGTGACGAAATTAATCTTCTCTACGCCAGTGTCTATGCGTCATGTCGACAATACTCCGCCACGAATTGTCTCCGCCGACCTGCCTTCCCGCTTTCGATCTGCACGAATCATCTCGCTAGCGCGCTCCGCGATCATCAGCGTCGGCGAATTAGTATTGCCGGACGTGATCGTCGGCATGACCGACGCATCGACGACCCGCAAGCCGCTCACGCCGCGCACGCGAAGCCGGGAATCGACGACCGAGCCTGGATCGTCCGCCCTTCCCATCCGGCAGGTTCCAACCGGATGAAAGATGGTTGTTCCGACGTTGCCGGCTGCATACTGCAACTCCTCCTCAGTCTGGAATTGAATGCCGGGCAGAATTTCCTGCGGGCGAAACCGCTCGAGCGCGGGTGCCGCAACAATGCGCCGGGTCAGTCGCAGCGCGTTGGCCGCGACGTGGCGGTCTTCCTCCGTCGACAGATAGTTGGGCGCAATACTCGGTGCCATCAGCGGATCATTCGACGTGATGTGCACGCTACCCCGCGACGATGGCCGCAATTGACACACGGACGCCGTAAATGCGTCGAACGGATGCAGCGGTTCGCCGAACCGTTCGAGCGACAGCGGCTGCACGTGGTACTGGACGTCGGGGCGCGACAGCGTTTTATCGTTCGGGTCCGACTTCGCAAACACGCCGAGCTGCGACGGCGCCATCGCCATCGGCCCGCTTCTGAACAGTCCGTACTCGAGACCGATCATCAGCTTGCCCCACCAGTGAGCACTGAGCGTGTTCAAGGTCCGCACACCTTCAACCTTGAATGCCATGCGCAATTGCAGATGATCCTGCAGATTCTCGCCGACGCCGCGCAGATCCTCCACCACCTCGATTCCAAGCTTCGCCAGACGATCGGTATTTCCGATTCCCGACAATTCCAGCAATTGCGGAGAATTGACCGCGCCGGCACACAGGATCACTTCACGCTTTCCCTTGGCAATGCGCGATTCGCCGCCGTGACGAAACTCGATTCCGGTGCAGCGCTTGTTCTCGAACAGGAGTCGTCGGGTCGGCGCGTTCGTCAGAATCGTCAGGTTCCCCCGCTTCGCCACGGGTCGAAGATAACCTTTCGATGCGTTCCAGCGAATGCCGTGCTTCTGATTGACGTCGAAATATCCGACGCCGGTGTTGTCGCCGCGATTGAAATCGTCCGTTGCGGGTATGCCGGTCTGCTCGGCGGCTTGCGCGAACGTTTCGAGAATGTCCCATTTCAGTCGCTGCTTTTCTACGCGCCACGGGCCGCCGGCGCCATGAGCATCGCTTGCACCGCCGTGATAGTCCTCGCTCTTCTTGAACGTTTCGAGCACCGAGTCCCATCGCCAGGACGAATCGCCCGTCATTCGCGCCCACCCGTCGTAATCCTCTCGCTGACCGCGCATGTAGATCATGCCGTTGATCGACGAGCACCCACCCAGAACCCGGCCTCTTGGATAGGACAGCGCCCTGCCGTTCAATCCCGCCTCGTCACGGGTCTTGTAACGCCAGTCGGTCCGTGCGTTTCCGATGCAATAGAGATACCCCACCGGAATATGAATCCAGTGGTAGTTGTCCTTCCCGCCCGCCTCGATCAGCAGCACGGATACGTCATCGTCCTCGCTCAAGCGATTCGCGACCGCGCAGCCAGCCGTACCTGCTCCGACCACGATATAGTCGAACTCGCCAACCGATTGCGTCAAGCGGGCTTCGTTGATCTCTCCTGCCGACATCTTGCCTCCTGGATTATTTGCATGACATCTGCGCGTCGTTCCGGACACTTGCCTCCACCAGGGCAAATCCGATCATCGCCGGCGCAGGCAACGTCAGGTCAACATCTGCCTCGCGACGGATCGGGAACGCAACCATTCCATGGTGATCAGCAGCAGACTTGAGAAGACGATGAAAATGGACGCGAGCGCGGCGACCGTGGGCGTGATGTTTTCGCGAATCCCGATGAACATCTGAAGCGGAAGCGTTCCCTGAGTCGGACCGGCGATGAACATCGTGATCACGACGTCGTCCAGCGACGTAGCGAACGCAAACAGCGCGCCGGAAATCACCCCTGGCGCAATGATCGGCAACGTAACGGCAAAAAATGTTCGTACCGGCGATGCCCCCAGGCTCAGGCTGGCTCGCACATAGTTCTGGTTGAAGCCGGCAAGCGTCGCATTGACCGTGACCACGACGAACGGCGCGGCGATCACCGTATGCCCGAATATCAGTCCGGCATACGTTCCGGCCAGTCCCCATCGGGCAAACAGCAGGTAAATCCCGACGCCGGTGACGATGACCGGGACGATCATCGGCGAGATCAGGACGGCGACCAGCAAACCCTTGCCCCTGAACGATGCCTTGTTCAATCCCAATGCCGCCAGCGTTCCGAGGATGGTTGCAACGACCGTCGCGATCGGCGTCACGATGAAGCTGTTTGCGCCGGCGCGCGCCCAGTCCGTGGACGTGAACAGATTGTGATACCACCTGAACGAGAATCCGTGTATCGGATAGACGAGAAATGAGTTCTCGTTGAACGAAAGCGGAATGATCGCCAGGATCGGCAAAATCAAAAACAGTAGCACCACGACGTTTGCCGATCGCAGTGCGTAATGCCATACGATTTCCGGCGTCGACATGTAGGGCGCGAAACGCGGCACGTGAGTTTTCATGATGCTAAGCCACCTTGATTTCCGAACCGACGATCCTTCGATAGAGCGCGAAGAGCACCAGCGTCACCAGGAGAAGGACCGCACCGAGCGCACAGGCCATCCCCCAATTCAGGGCCACGTTGGTGAAATACGCGATGTAGTAACTGACCATCTGGTCGCCGGCGCCACCGAGCAGCGCCGGGGTGATGTAATAGCCCAGCGAGGTAATGAATACCAGCAACCCGCCCGCGCCGACACCGGGAAGCGTCTGCGGCACGTAGACTTTCCAGAATGCCCCGAAGGGATGACTGCCAAGAGAAATGGCCGCTTTGGTGTAGCTAGAAGGAATCGACTTCATCACGCTGTAGAGCGGCAGGATCATGAATGGCAGCAAGATGTGCGTCATCGCGATCAACACCCCCGTCCGGTTGAACAGGAGCGACAGGGGCGTCGAAATCACCTGCAGCGCCATCAACGCCTTGTTGACGAGGCCCGCCCCCTGGAGAATGACGATCCACGCCGAGATCCGCACGAGAATCGACGTCCAGAACGGCAGAAGCACCAGGATCATGACGAGATTCGCCTTTCGAGCCGGCAGAATCGAGATCCAGTAAGCGAGCGGATAACCCAGCACCAGCGCCGCAAGCGTCACAAGCCCGCTGATCACGAAGGTCCGCATGAACACCGCACGGTATGCGGACGCGCCGTTCTCGACCGGCACGATGCGGCCGCCCGAGTCCTGACGATAGTCGATCGTGGCAAGGAGATACTGGCTCGTGTAACGGGACGATACGCTTGCGATCGCCTGCCAGTAGCTTGTATCGGCCCAGCGCGGGTCGACTTCGATCAGGCGCCTTTGCATATCCTGCGCGGAAATCGCCGCATCGTCATCGGTGAAAGGAAGCGCGCTGGTCGTCTTGTAAAACAACGACCGGAACCCATCCTTCAGGCCGTTCAGCCGACCGGCGGCGGTGCCGGTATCGTTGTCGCCACCGTTGCGCTCCACGTCGAGCACCAGCGCACGGTAAGCCTCGGCAGGAACGGGTGACTTGCCATCCCAGTGGCGCAATGCCGAGGTCGTCTTCGGCAATGCATCGACCACCTCGGGACTTTGAACCGATCGAGAAATCATCGATGCGACCGGCATCACGAACACAAGCAGGATGAACAGAACGAGGGGCGCCACCAGTCCAAACGCCACGACCTCCTTTCGAAACTGAACGGCTCGCAGCGACCGCTTGAGCTGGCGTGTATCCCAGCTCTGTTGCCGAGAAGTTATGGTGCTCATGCTTCTTCCCCCGGTCGTTACTTCGCGGCCCAAGCCGTAAAGCGCTGCTCCAGTGCGTCGCCGTGGTCCGTCCAGAACTCGACACTGTTGGGAATGGCGGTTTTGCCATTCTTCGCTGAATTGGGAAGCGCTGCCTGTGTTGCCGCATCGAGCATTTTCAGCGCTGCCTTGTTGGTCGGACCATACGGAATCTTCTGCGCGAACGCGACTTGTGCCTGGGGCTTGAGCACATACGAGATGTATTTTTCGGCCGCTTCCTTGTTCTTCGAGCCCTTCGGAATGACGAAGAAATCGAGTTCATAAATACTCTGATCCCACGCAATACCGAGATTCTTGTTTCCTTCACGCACTGCCGCGTCGATGCGACCGTTATATGCGGTCGACATCGCGACGTCACCCGCAATCAGGAATTGCGGAGGCTGCGCGCCAGCCTCCCACCACTGGATGTAGGGCTTGAGTTCGTCCATCTTCTTGAACGCGCGTTCGACACCCGCGGACGTGCCGAGCACCGTGTAGACGTCCTTCGGCGCCACCCCGTCAGCCATCAGCGCGAACTCCAGGTTATAACGAGCCTCCTTCTTCAATCCCCGCTTTCCCGGAAATTTCTTGACGTCCCAGAAATCCTTCCAGCCTTGCGGCGCGCTCTTGGTCACCGTGGGGTTGTATGCGAGCACGGTCGACCACACGAAAGTGCCGGCTGCGCAAGGCGTGGCAGCTCCGGCAATCAGGTCGCTCTTGTTGGCGACCCTGGACCAGTCGAGTTTCTCGAAGAGACCATCCTGGCATCCGCGACCGACGTCCGCCGCTTCCACCTCCAAGACATCCCAGGTGACATTTCTGGCCTCGACCATCGCTTTGACCTTGGCCATGTCACCCGTGTACTGGATGGCATTCGTCGCTATGCCGCTTTCCTTCGCGAACGGGTCCACCCACGCCGCCTTTTGAGCATTGCCGGCCGCGCCACCATAGTTGACGGTCGTGAGACCATCGGCGAAAGCTGCCACCGACAGAGACGCGAGCAGCGCGGCGCAAATCATTTTCGAATTCGATTTCATTGTCTCCTCCTACTGAGTGATAAAAACTAGACAGTCAGCTCAAGATCTTCAGGTGGTCCTCCCGGAACGACAGCGCAATCCGGTTTCCCTGACGAACGTGCGACCGCCAATCGTGTTCGAGGGGAACCTTGACGAAACACTCGGCTTGCCCCGGGCCACGGCAACGCAGTCGGACGTGGTCGCCGAAATAAATTGCGTCGAGCGTTTCGGTTTCGATGACATTGCCCTCGTTGGCCGAGAACGTCGATTCGACAGAGAGCCGTTCCGGTCGGATAACCGCCGTCGCCTGGTTGCCGACGTCAACGGACGCCACATTCAGTGCGCGCACCGTCGTCCCGTCCGCGAGCCGAAGCTGGCAACGGTCGCCGTTCCTTGCAACGACCGTGCCGCTCATCCGGTTGTTGTCGCCGATGAAATTCGCGACGAATAGATTCGTCGGTGATTCGTACAGGCGATCCACGGTATCGAGCTGCTGAATCACGCCCTGGTCGAACACGGCAACACGATCGGACATCGTGAGTGCTTCACTCTGGTCATGCGTGACGTAGACGAAAGTCAGTCCGAGCTCTTCGTGAAGCGCCTTCAACTCGAGCTGCATGTGTTCGCGCAATTGTTTGTCGAGCGCGCCGAGGGGTTCGTCCATCAGCACGAGCCGAGGGTTGAATACGAGTGCTCGTGCCAGCGCAACGCGCTGCTGCTGACCGCCGGACAGCTGGCTGGGCATCCGTTTGCTCAGCTTATGCATGCCGACCATGTCGAGCGCTCGCTTGACCCTTGCCTCCCGTTCAGCGGGCGGCATTTTCCGAACCTTGAGCGGGTATTCCAGATTCTGTGCGACCGTAAGATGAGGAAAGAGCGCGTAGTTCTGGAAAACCATCCCGATATTGCGTTTATGTGGCGGGATCCGATTCAGCAACTGGCCATCGAGCCAGATCTCGCCATCGGTTGGATACTCGAATCCTGCGAGCATCATCAGACAGGTCGTCTTTCCTGAGCCGGATGGGCCGAGCAAAGTCAGGAATTCGCCCTTTTGGATTTCAAGGTTGAGATCCTTGACGACTAGCGTCTCGCCGTCGTAAGTTTTTTTGACGTGACGAAAGCTCACAAGAGCCTGGGTCGGATCGTGCATGGCTGTCTCCAATGTAAGAATATTCACATCCCGCCGTAGCCTTGCGCACGTCGGCTGTGTGTCGCGTTGATTCATCCGGCGAACCACCGGCGCGACTGTCTCGTCATCGCGACGTTCGTTTTGCACCGCGCTTCATGCGGGAATGCTCGACTCGTCGCGCGACTCGACAAGACCCGCAACTAGCTGGGCAAATACTCTTCGGACCAGCTATCTCCGATCGCATGTCGGGCAATCAGTATCTCGATCTCGGCATCGCTGTATCCGAACTCGCGCAGGACGGATTGCGTCGATGCGCCGAATTTTTCAGCTGGTGCCAAGGCGCGAATCCGGGCATGGCGCGGACGAATCGCGAAGGGATCGAGCTGCGTGACACATCGACCGCTAGGATGATTCGCATAGACGCTGAACGAGTAGCTGCCGTTGTCGATACCGGGGCGATCGTCGCTAGGCCGGCTGTTGTGCCGACGCAGATTGACGATGTTGTCCGGCACCGCCGCCGCGATATTGGCGGCCTGCAACCTGATCTGCCAAGACGCGGCGGACGCGGTACCCAGCGCGGACGCGAGGAATGCAGCCGGATCCTTGGCTGCCGCAATTCCGGCCAGACCTTCTACTCGATCCAATTCGTTTAACTCACTTTCGCTGGTGTCCACATAGATCCAGTCGTCCGCGGCCCGGAAGAATCGAGACATCGCGCCGTAGCCGCTCGCCTCGCGACCGGACGGCTCGTCGAATGGTGGGCGATTCGCATAGTCATACGCGAACGGAATCTGTACCAGATTGCCGAGTGCCGACAAGGAGGTTCTCGCGCGCCCGACCTCGCCTGTTTTCGCCTTGCGGTAAAGCGCGGCAGCCACACCTAGCGCAGCCGCGAATCCGCACATGACGTCGATCGTTCCGACATGCGCATGCTCCTCCGGCGTCTCCATGCCGCCGCCGAATCGCACCATGATCCCGGTGCACGCCTGGATCAGATCGTCGTAGCCAAGGTAGTCGGTCCGCGGCCCGCGTCGAGGACCGCCGAAGCAGTCGAGCTGGCAGAAGATCACGCCGGGATTGATGGAACGGAGGCTCGCCTCGTCCAGCCCCAGCGGCTCAAGCTGACGATCCGGGGCATTCATGACGATCACGTCGACAGACCGGGCGAGTCGAGTGAACACCTCGCGTCCATCCGGATGGTTCAGATCGACGAGCACGCTCCGCTTCCCACGCGCCGACGACATCCCGAAGACCACGGTGTTCCACGGATCATAATTCGGCACGACGGGGTCGAGTTTGATGACATCGGCGCCAAAACGGCCGAGAAACGACGCCGAATGGGGGCCGGCAATCACGTTCGTCAGGTCGAGCACACGCACCCCGTCGAGCCACCCCTGTGTTGGTACCCCCGACGGAGCCGGCAATTCAGTACGCTCCTGCTCATCCAGAATGGCTAACGCATCCCGGAAGGTCACCGGATGGCGGGACGCCGGCGAGAGCATGGATTCGGCACAGTCTTCGAGCCACGCGACCGGCCCGGGCTGTTTCATCACACCGTATTCGAAATCGTCGACATTCACGACCAGGCCGGCAGTATTCGCGTGGCCGTCATGCAGCCACTCCCGCGTCGTCCGGTGTGCCGCTCCAGGGAAACCTCCTTCACCGAAAATCTTTTCCCACTCGGCAGCGGTTTTCGTACGAAAAACTTCCTTCATACGCGCGGAAATGCGCTTCGCCCACGCTTCAGGTAACGGATAAACCCCTAGCGACGCGTTCCCTTCCCATTCGGAAATCGGCAGGTACGGATCATCGACCCGTGGCAAACCGGCCTCCAGCATTTCCTCGTACAGTCCCATCGCCTGCAGACAGCGGCGCGCGTGCGAGCGATGTGACGGGCATACCGTATAAAACTTGCGGCCGTCGGCACACTCGTAGGTCCGGTAGAACGGATCCAGATATTCCTGCAGCGCTTCGTACGACAGATCCATCGGTAGATTGTTGGAGCGCCGCCGCTCGATTTCCTTTTCGCGCAGGGTCTTGTATCGCTCGGGGTAGTTCTCGATATGGATCGAGTTGTAGGAGAGCCCCTCCATCACAGCCGACGCCAGCGGGACCTCGATTTCATCTCCCATGCCGGTGCGCTGCCGTGCCTGCAACGCAAGCCCGACAGCCGAGACGGCCAGCATGGTGCCGTAGGCAGACGCCAGCGGCAACGGCGAGAAACTCGGGTTGATGCCCATCAGCACGCGGTTCTGCCCCATGTCCGTAAAAACGCCCGAAGCCGCCGCGATGATCGGCTCGAACGCGCGCCATTCGCGACGTAACTGGTCGTTGCTGGCAAAGCCGGGCATCGAGAGCGTGATGAGCTCCGGGCGTGCTTCACGCAACTTCGCGAAATCGAGACCCAGCCGCGCCATCACGCCCGGCCGGAAGTTCTCGATGACAACATCCGCGCGGCGGATCAGATCCTTGGCTTCTTCCAGGCCTTTGTCGGTCTTCAGATCGATCTGCAGGCAATGCTTGCCGCGGTTGAGCACCGCATTGGCCGGGCTATCCCAAAGCGGCCCGGCTGGAGGATCCACGTGAATGACGGTCGCACCAAGATCCGCGAGGATCATCGCGACGGCTGGCCCCGCAATGTACTGGCCGAAATCGATGACTTTCACACCGCTGAACGGCAATTGATTGTTCTTTCCCATAATCCGCCGAGTCGCCTCCAGACTGGCCGCATCGCGCGACCGTCGATCATCATGTTGTGGACAATCCCCGTCACCGCCGGCCGGCCGCGTCGAGTCGCGGTTGGATGCCGGTCAAGCGGGATGGAAGCAACTTTCGATGAGAAGCCGTGGCGGGTAAAGCAATAAAAAAAACGAGGATGGGTACGTTTTTTTTATGACTCGAACAGATGATGGGCAGATCGGAGATCGCGTCCCAGCAACCGGACTCGCATGCCGCATGCGAGATCAGAATCTCGCGTGTGCCCCTTGAACCTGTGCAGTGAGCCATTCGACGAACGCAGCCGCATGAGGATTGACGATGCTGTGCGGGGAATAGACGAGGTAGAACGCCTCACTGGTTGGAAGGCGTGGTTTCAGTGGCGCGATCAACTGGCCGGAGATCAGCATGTGCTCGACGAGGGACGACCTTGCGAGTGCAACGCCCTGACCGAGTTCAGCCGCCTTCAAGGCCGAAATCAGCGTGTCGAATTGCATTCCCTTCGAAGAATCGACCTTCGATGCGCCCGCTTTTTTGAGCCAGTATCCCCAACCTTCCTCGTAGCCGAGCACATGGAGAAGTTCGAAACGCGCGAGGTCCTTCGGCACCGAAAGCGGTGCTTTGGGAGACAGCAACCCGGGAGCACAGACCGGCAGCAGCGTGTCCCAGGTCAGTCGCTCAGCACGCAGCCCCGTCCATTTCCCGTGCCCGTAGCGGATCTCCAGATCGGCTTCGACATCGGTGACGCTGCTATCGCCTCCCCAGATATTGCTCGTAATGCGTAGATTGACGTCCGGATACCGCTTGCGAAAGTCCGGTATGCGCCATGCGAGCCAATGCGTGAAAAATACCAGACTCACTCGCACCGTCAGCACCTTCAGATGGCCTTGCCCGAAAATCTCGTCGGTGGCGGCAGCAAGCCGCTCTATCGCTTCATGCACGACTGGCAGGTAGGCGAGCCCGGCCTCGGTCAACTCGATGCCTCGCGGCAGGCGCTTGAATAACGCCGTACCGAGCTGGGATTCAAGTCCTTTCACCTGCTGGCTGATCGCGGCCTGGGTCAGATTCAACTCGGTCGCCGCGTGCGTGAAACTGAGGTGCCGGGCTGACGATTCGAATGCGCGTAGCCAATTGAGCGGTGGAAGTCGTTTCATCGTGCGAATCGTTGCAATAGATCTGTTGGGCAAAAGAGGGTACCGGCATTCTATTGCACCGATGCGATCGGAATCGGTCGCTGGGCGCCGCGGCGGATGGTGAGAGGCAACGACAAGTTACTCGCCAGCGCGACATCATATGAGGGATCGGCAATCGATTTCGACCGCATTCGGGTGGACCTTCCGCAGGAATTGCTCGCCGTAGTGTCATCAGCATTGAGCCCGCTCTCGATCATCTTGATCGCGTAGAACGCCACCGACGTGCAACGCGATATCGACGCTCATCTGGAACAACCGGTTGAAGCGGACCGGTTGCGGCGAATTGCTCCCCTCATATCGAAGGTATCAACTTGCGTAGCACCTTCAATTTCCCAGTGCCGCTCTATCCGAAGCGGATCCTGCCAAGTACCGCGGCCGACAACGCAATCCCATCAACAAGCCACCGAGCTTAACAAGGTGTCCGTTCGGGCCAAGTTGCACAGCTAAACGATGGTGGAATTTCGAGCCGACACTACCAACTGACAACGGCCAGCGACCTCCAAGCGAGGGGGGAGACAGTATCGCTTTGATTTATATAGGAATTTATTTGGGGTCGCAAGGCAAGGCCTTGCTGGGTTTAAAGGCGATTGACAGGAAAAATGGGTGGAAATCAAGGGCACCCCCCATAGGGAGACATTCATGAACATCGGCACTTCACCCGTCCAGGCCGTCCGCGCTCCTCAGCGAGTGCTGATAGCCGTCGACGGTTCGACCGCATCCGCCCATGCACTCGCGTATGCCAAAGCGCTCCTCCCATCGAATGCAGCGGTGCACATCGTCCGCGTTGCGGAAAATCCGAGAACGCTCGTCCCGCTCGGATCGAAAACCATGGCGTTCCTCGAATCCGCGCGCGTCGAATTGCTCAGGGATGCTTCTGATGCGCTGTCGCGCGCGAAAGCAGCACTGGATCGCGACGACCTCGTCATCGACACGGAAGTCGTCGACCTGGCCGCCCATGGCGGGGATGTCGTGAATGCACTGGCCGACAGCGTGCAAACCTGGCAGGCCGAGCTCCTGATCGTCGGTGCACGTCAGCATCATGGCTTGCTCGGATCGAACCGGCGCGGACGTTTCCCATCTGATCGTGCGCGACGCACTCGAATGGAATGCGGACATGATCGTCATGGGCACGCACGGGCGGCGAGGCGTGACGGGCTGGCTCGTCGGCAGCGTGGCCGGGCGCGTGGCGCGCATCACGAAGACGCCGGTCCTGCTCGTCCATGCGTCGCGTGCGTGACGCGCTTCGTCGTCACGCATCCGCACCCACGGCGTGGAACAGCTCCTCCTCCTGGGCGCAATGCAGGCGCACGATCGCTTCGAGCCCGTACAGCAAGCGCTGTATCGCCTGCACCTGCGTGGCGTTCGTTCCGTCGCGCGGCAGGTCGGCGACCGTCTGCCGGAGCGATCGGATCATCCTGAAGATCTCCCGGTGTGCGCCGCTCATTGCCGCCAGTGGATCCTCGCCGCCGAGCAGCGGTGCAAGACGCGCGTAGACCTCCAGATCGTCGGCGCGTTCGTGCGGCAGCAGCCGTTGGTCGAGCGCATCGATGATGCCAGCCAGTTCGCCAGCGATGGCGCCCCCGGACAGTGTCGGCAAGCGATCCGCGAAATCCCTGATCTGGTCCAGCAACGGCAACAATGCCGTGTGCTCGCGCTTGAGTTGCTCGACGTCGATATCGGCCAGCCCGGCTCCCGTGGGCCTCGTGCGCACCAGCAACACGCGTAGCGCATTGACGATGACGACGACGTCGACGACTTCCTGAATCACCGCACCGGCAATCGGCGGCAGGAATCCCGCCGCCGCGATCGTCATCGCGACGACCGACAACGACATGCCGATCACCACGCTCTCGAGCGCGATCCGGCGCGATCGACGTGCGATACGCATCGCATCCACGAGTCGATCCAGCCGATCGACCAGCAAGACCACGTCGGCTGCTTCGGATGACGCGGCCGCTCCCCGCGCACCCATCGCGATGCCGACGTCGGCCGCGGCCAGCGCCGGTGCGTCGTTCACACCGTCGCCGACCATGATCGTCACGCCCTCCTGCCGGGCAGCCTGGATGGCGGCAAGCTTGTCCGCCGGCGTCTGCTCCGCGCGTACATCGGTGACGCCCAGCAGTTCGCCGACGGCCTCGGCAATGTCGTGCCGATCGCCGGTCAGCATGACGAGACGCTCGACGCCTTCACGTTTGAGCAACCGCAATGCCCGTGGTGTTTCCAGCCGCACCTGGTCGGCCATTTGAATCGCGCCGATCATGACGCCATCCACGCCGACGAATACGGCAGCCCCGCCCTCGCTGACGACTCGCGCCAGGAACGCGTCGCTCCACGGCGCAATCGTCGCGCACGCAGACACGTATTCGAACTTGCCGATTGCAACGGTCCGGTTGTCGACCCGGCCCGTCACGCCTTCGCCGGCTGTTTCGATGACGGCCGACGGCAGCGACAGATCGATGCGACGTTCACGCGCCGCGACCGTCAGCGCGTCCGAGATGATATGGCCCGATGCTTGGGCCAATGACGCTGCAAAACGCAGCACATCGCCCGCTGCGACGTCCGCGCCGCATTCGATCGCAACGATGCGCGCCCGTCCTCCCGTCAGCGTCCCGGTCTTGTCGAAGAACAGAATTGTCGCTTGCGCAAGACGCTCCAGCGCACCTCCGCCCTTGACCAGAATGCCGCGTTTCGAACAACGCGACGTGCCGGATACGATGGCGACCGGCACGGCGAGGATCAACGGACACGGTGAGGCCACGACGAGCACGGCGAGCGCACGTGCGACGTCGCCGGTCAACAGCCACGCGATACCCGCGACGAGCAGCGATGCGAGCACGAAGAACGCTGCGTAGCGATCCGCGAGACGCACGGACGGACTGCGCTCGCGTTGCGCACGCTCGACCATGCGAACGATGCCGGCAAACGTGCTGTCGCCCGCCGTCGCGCGGGCAACCATTTCGAACGGCGCGCCGGCGTTGACCACGCCGCTGCATGCGTTTTCCCCGGAACGGCGCCGCAGGGTGGACGATTCGCCCGTCAGCATGGACTCGTCCAGTTCCGCGTCGCCGGTCAATGTGCCGTCGACGGGCACGAACTCGCCGCTCCGCACCAGCAGCCTGTCGCCGGGGACAAGGGTGTCCGGCGCAACCGAGCGCCATTCCCCGTTCTCGAAACGGGTCGCCTGCCGGGGAGCGCGGCCGAGCAGTGCGCTCATCTCGCGTTGCGCGCGGTCCTGCGCATACCGCTCCAGCGTCCGCCCGCTCGCCAGCATCAACGCAATCACGGCCGCCGCAAGCGTTTCGTCGAGCACGACCGCCAGCGCGATCGCGAGCCACGCGAGCACGTCGATGCCGGCCTGCCGCCTCATCACGGCCTTGACCAGCGAGACCGTCAATGCGAGCAGGACCGGCAGCGTCCCCACCAGCCAGGCGAATCGCGCGAGCGACGGCTGGCCGAACGCCACGCATACGCCGCCGCCGGCGAGCGTGGCGGCCGCCACAATCAGCAACACGAGATCGATCGACCAGGGGACTCGGGACATGACCATCGCTCCGATCGTCGTGCATGGTGGTGTTCGCCGCATCCGGCTCCGGTTGCGGACGGCGTGGCATCAGTCTAGGAAGCGCCGTGCTTCGAACATTGACATGGGTCAGGACGGCGTGCGTCCCGTGAACGACCGGCACGCCGCGTTGCTTGACGTGAGTCAAGCCATCGGCCCCTTTCCTCAGCAAAATCGAGCCGTAACACCGGATGGCCTGGAGTCGATATCGTGCTGACGCTGGCTGTACTTTTCGTGCTGATTCTTCTGCTGAATCTCATGCCGGCGTTCGCCCCGCCCACGTGGATGGCGATGTCGTGGGTCGGGTTCAACCTGCCCGACGGCAATCCGTTCGTCTTTGCCGTCGTGGCGGCCGGCGCGGCGACGACGGGCCGTGTCATCCTGGCGACCTTCGCGAGATCGCTCGTCCGCTCCCGCTGGGTGCGGGAATCCGACCGCGAGAATATCGACGTCGCCACGCGCTGGCTGCGACAGCACCGGACGCTCACCGCCGGCGCGTTCTTCTTTTACGCCTTGAGCCCGCTGCCGTCGAACTACCTCTTCATTGCATACGGGCTTTCCGGGTTGCCGCTCAGAATCATCGCGACGGCGTTTTTCATCGGCCGCGCAACGACCTATGCGATCTGGGCGCATCTCGGCCGCTTTGCGTCGACCCGGCTGGACGTGGAATCGGAACTCGAAGGCACGTATCTCGGCGGCTACTTCGTCGTCACGCAACTGGTCCTGCTCGGCCTCGTGTTCGCATTGATGAAGCTCGATTGGCGTGCGCTCGTCAACGAACGCCGGCTGACGTTCAGACGCGGCCATCATCCGCGCGGCTCCGATTGACACACGGCGCACGCGATCTTGCGATCGGGCGCATCGGCCAGCCGCTCCAAGAGCGCTACCCAGAGCGCCGTGACGTGGACGCGCGCGATCGCTGCCGGATGGCGGACCACGGCATCCCGCCTCTCACCAGCAGCAGGATCGCCGCGAGTGCAGTGCGAGCGGCGCACCAGTTTCCAAGCGCTGATCACCCTCTTTGGTACCGGCCGTGCCCAACGCGCCGAAGGCGAACAGGCGCTCTGGCTGCGACTGCCCCTACACCCTCCCCGCCAAATGAAACCGTGAAGCCGGATGCCACAACCGCACCGACGTCGCGATCTGGTCACCGACCCAGGTCCGCCGCCGGAGCAACAAGCACGGCTCGCCGATTTCCATCACCAGATGCCGGCGCACCTGCGCATCGGGCTTCTGCGCATAGATCCGGAACTCCGCGCGCTGGATCGGCGCGAGCCGCACCATATAGTGATTCGGCGTCTCGACCGTGAAGTCCTGTTCCAGATACGCGGGAAACAGCGCCGGGTTCACGTAGCGATCCTCGAACTGGATCGGCTCGTCGTCCTCGTAATGCACGATACGCGAATGAAACACCGGCCCCGAGCGCAGCCCGAGCGCTTCGATCGCCTCCGTATCGTCGCTGCTTTCGAGCAGCAGCACGCGCCCGCTGTGCCGATGGCCGCGCTCCGCGATCTCGTCCGCGATGTTGCGGATTTCCAGCACCGTCGATTCGTAATGCCGCCGTTCGACGAACGTGCCCGCGCCCTGGATACGGGTCAGCACGCGCTCGGCGGTCAGCTCGCGCAGCGCGCGCGACACCGTCATCCGCGCGACGCCGAACTCCTTGACCAGTTCGGCTTCGGTCGGAATCGCCCCGCCGGGTTTCCAGTCGCCTTTCGCGATCCGCTCGACGACGTAACGCTTGATCTGCTGGTAGGCCGGCAGCGCGCGCGCCGGCACGTCGTCGCCCGACGCGACCGCCAGCCCGGCGGAAAGGTGTCGTCCCGTATGGTTCATGCGCCCTCGCCCGAATGATTGTTAGATATCCAGACAACCTGCCACCGCACGCCGTCACCCGACGTCACAGCACCGGCGGCGGCATCCCCGCGACGATGCCGGTCGCGATCGCGATGTCGTCCGCGAGCGGCCGGTCGTCCTGGTACGCGGGCACGCGTTCGCGCACGTGCCGCCATAACGTATCGGTGGGTGCGGCCCGCGCCGCGCCGTTCGGCTGCAGATCGTATGCCTGCGCGGCCGCCAGCATCTCGATCGCGAGCACGCGCGTCGTGTTCTCGATGATGTCGAGCGCCTTCAGCGCCGCCGGTGTCGCATGGCACAGGTGATCTTCCTGCAGCCCCGACGTGATGCCGCCGTCGAGGCTCGCGGGCGCCGCGAGCCGCTGGTTCTGCGCGACGAGGGCGACCGCCGTGTACTGCGCGATCATGAAGCCGGAGCACGTGCCGCCCGGCGTCGCGAGAAACGCCGGCAGCCCGCTGACGAGCGGATTGACGAGACGGTCGAGACGCCGTTCGGCGATCGCCGCGACCTGGGCCATCGCGGCCGCGAGGCTGTCCATCGCGAGCGCAATGCCGGCGCCGACCGCATGCGCCTGCGAATGGACGGCCGGTTCGTCGCGCGTGCCGGCGACGATCGGGTTGTCGGTGACGGACGCGAGTTCGCGATCCACCACTTCCGCCGTCACGGCGAACACGTCGCGTGCCGCGCCGTGCACATGCGGAATCGTGCGCAGGCTGAGCGGATCCTGCGTATGCCGGCCGCTCGCCGCGCCGAGCATCCCGCTGTCGGCGAGCAGCGCGCGCAGCCGTGCGCCGACCTGCCCGATGCCGGGCGAAACGCGTAGCGCGAGCGATGCCGGATCGAAGGAGGCCAGCTGTCCGCCGAGGTTCTCGAAGCTCATCGCCGCGACCCAGTCGGCCCAGTCGAGCAGCCGCTCCGCGCGGGCGAGCGCGAGCGCGGCCAGCCCCGTCACGCACGGCGTGCCGTTGACGAGGCTCAGCCCCTCCTTCGCACCGAGCACCAGCGGCTCGCGGCCGATGCGGCGCAACGCTTCGTCGCCGCGCATCCGCTCGCCGCGATGGCGCGCATGGCCGTGACCGATGCAGACGAGCGCGACGTGCGCCATATGCGTCAGATAGCCGACCGACCCGTGCGCCGGCACCTCCGGCAGGCAATCGTGTTCGAGCAGCGCGACGAGCTGGTCGACGACATCGGCGCGCACGCCGGAATGGCCGTGCGCGTAATTGTTGATCGCCGCCGCGATGATCGCGCGCGTTTCCGCCGCGCCGAGCGGCGCGCCGACGCCGACCGCGTGGCTCATCAGGATGTTGCGCGACAGCGTGCTCTGCTGCGCCGGCGACACGATCACATTGCACAGCGCGCCGACGCCGGTGTTGACGCCGTATGCGCGGATGCCGCGCGCGACGATTTCATCGACGAGCTCGCGTGCCGCGGCGACGCGCACGCGCGCTTCGTCCGTGAGCGCCAGCGGTTCGCCGGCGGCCACCTCCGCGATCTGCCGCCAGTCGAGCGGCCTTGCCGAACGGAATACGGTCATGACGGCCTCAGTTCGCGGCGCGGTCGTGATGGCTCGACACGAACTGCCGGAAGCGCTCCGAGCACTGGCCGCCGAACAGGTCGCCGGGCGTGCCGTCCGAGTCGACCTCGCCCTGATGCAGGAACATCACGCGATTCGACACGTGGCGTGCGAAACCCATTTCATGCGTGACGACCAGCATCGTGCGCCCTTCCTCGGCGAGCGAACGCATCACGCGCAGCACCTCGCCGACCAGTTCCGGATCGAGCGCCGACGTCGGTTCGTCGAACAGCATCACCTTCGGATGCATCGCGAGCGCACGGGCGATCGCGACACGCTGCTGCTGGCCGCCCGACAGGTGTGCCGGATAGTAGCCGCGCTTGTCCGCGAGGCCGACGCGCGCGAGGAGCGCCTCGGCTTCCTCGACCGCTTCGGCGCGACTGCGCTTCTGCACGCGCAGCGGACCTTCGACGAGGTTGTCGAGCACCGTCATGTGCGACCACAGGTTGAAGTTCTGGAACACCATCCCGAGCTGGGAGCGGATCCGGTCGACCTGGCGCCGGTCGCCCGGCTGCAGCTTGCCGTCGCGCGCGCGCTTCATCTTCAGTTCCTCGCCGGCAAGCGCGACAGTGCCGTCGTCGGGCGTTTCGAGCAGGTTCAGGCAGCGCAGGAACGTGCTCTTGCCCGAGCCGCTCGCGCCGAGGATCGAGATCACGTCGCCTTCGTGCGCGTCGAGCGAAATGCCCTTCAGCACGTGGTGATCGCCGAACGACTTGTGGATGTTCCTGACCGACAGGGCAACGGGAGCAGCGGTGTTCATCGGATTCTCCTGGAAGGATGGATGCGCTCAGGACGCGACGCGCCGGGCGTCGCGCGCGGCCGCGGCCGGCGTGCCGGTCTGCTTCGGCGCGCGCAGGTGGCCCGACAGCCGCCATTCGAGCGCGCCGAGCACGCGCACGACAATGAAGTTCAGGCCCAGGTAGATGAGGGCCGCGCACACGAACACCTCGGTCGTCCGGTAGGTCTGTTGAATGATCTGCTGCGCGACGCCCGTCACTTCCCACACGGTGACGAGGCTCGCCAGCGCGGTCGACTTGACGAGCAGCACGGCTTCGGTCGAATACGCGGGCAGGCACTGGCGCAGCGCGATCGGGCCGATCACGCGACGCAGCAGCGCGAAGCCCGACAGGCCGATCGAATAACCGGCCTCGATCTGCCCGACCGGCACGGCCATCAAGCCGCCGCGCAGGATTTCGGCCGTATAACCGGCCGTGCACAGCGCGAGGGACAGCACCGCGCACACATACGGTTCGCGCAGCAGCGGCCACATGAAGCTCTCGCGGATCACGCCGAACTGGCCGAGCCCGTAGTACACGAGGAACATCTGGATTAGCAGCGGCGAGCCGCGAAACACGAGGATGTACGCACGCGCGAAGCGGTTCGGCAGCCAGTGCGGCGACACGCGCATCGTGACGATCACGAGCGACAGCAGGCCGCCGAGCACGAGCGACGCGAAGAACAGGCCGAGCGTGGTCGGCACGGCCGCGAGCAACTGGCGCAGCGTGTCGAAGAGAAAGTCGAAATCGATGGACATGCGATCGCTCCGTCAGTTGCGTGCGAAATTGCGGCGGAACGAGCGGCCGACGATCGCTTCCGCGCGGTTGAACACGCGGTTCGACAGGCCCGTCATCACGAGATAGAGCGCCCCGCCCGCGACGAAGAACACGAAATACTGGTGCGTCGAGTTCGCGGCGATCTGGCTGGTGCGCAGCAGCTCGGCGAGCCCGGTGACCGAGATCAGCGCGGAGTCCTTGAGGCTCAGTTGCCACACGTTGCCGATGCCGGGCAGCGCGAAGCGCAGCACCTGCGGAATCAGGATGCGGCGCAGCACCATGCTTCGCGGCATGCCGATCGAGCGCGCCGCTTCGAGCTCGCCCTTCGACACGGCCAGCACGGCCGCGCGATACACCTCGGCCTGGTACGCGCCCGAGATCATCCCGACCGCCAGCGCGCCGATCACGAACGGCGGCACGCCGATGAAGCCTTCCGCGCCGAACCACTGGCCGACGGTCGTGACGAGCGTCGAGCCTCCGAAATAGAACAGGTAGATCACGAGCAGTTCGGGCACGCCGCGAAACACGGTCGTGTAGAGGTCGCCGAGCACGCGCGCGCTCCGGTGGCGTGACAGTTTCGCGGCTGCGACGCCGGCGCCGATCACGGCACCGACCGCGAGCGCGGCGAGCGTCAGCGCGATCGTCATCAGCGCCGCGAGCAGCAGGACGCCGCCCCAGCCTTCGGTTCCGAAGCCCAGCATTTCAAGGATGGCCATGCGTGCCTCCCGGCAAGCGTTGAGTGGATCGGCGGGATGCGCGCCGCTGCGCGACCGTCGGGTCGCTCATGCAGCGGCGGCCGCGCGCGTGCTTACGGCGTGACGTCGGTCTTGAACCACTTGTCGGCGAGTTTCTTCACGGTGCCGTCCGCGAGTGCCGCGCCGATCGCCGCGTCGAACTTCGTCTTCAGGTCGGCATCCTGCTTGCGGAACGCGAGGCCCTCGCCCGGCCCCCAGATCGGGCCGCCGAGCTTCGGGCCCGCGAGCACGATCGACGCGTTCTCCTTCTTCCCGGTGTTCGCCGCGTAATACGTGACGTCGTCGAACGATGCGTCGATGCGGCCGGCGACGAGGTCGAGATCGCGCTCGGGCGACGTCTTGTATACGCGGATCGACGCGATGTCCTTGAAGCCGTCGTTGATGAACTTCGTATAGACGGTGCCCGACTGGATGCCGATCGTCTTGCCCTTCAACTGCTTGCGCAGCGCATCGACGGTTGCCTTGTCCGCATTCGCGTCACCGGTCAGCTTGACGATCGGCGCGCCGGGCGCGGCCTTCGGCAGGATCTTCGTATCGGTGACGGCGAACGTCGCGGGGGTGGCCGCATACGGACGCGAGAACAGCAGGATCTTCTCGCGCTCCGGCGTGATCGAGATCGCATCCATCAGGATGTCGAACTTACCGGCCTGCAGGCCCGGAATCATCCCGTCCCAGTCCTGCGCGACCATGTTGCACTGGACCTTGATCCGCTCGCACACGTTGGCGAGCAGCTCCGGTTCGAAGCCGCCGAGCTTGCCGCCCGGCAGCGTGAGGTTCCACGGCGCGTAGCCGCCTTCGAGCGCCACCGTCACCGTCTTCCATTCCTTTGCCTGCACAGGCGCGGAGAGAGTTGCCGCCGCCGCCGCGATCGCGCCGATCGTCCTGATTGCCCACTTGATGCGCTTGCCGTTCACGAGATTTCTCCTTGCGTTGAAGTTCGTCATCCCTTCGGTCTGCAAGACGCCTCAGGAATTTGTCTATACAAGCATGCAAGAAGAAAAACGGCCGGACAAGCGTTGATCAAAAAAAACCGCGTAAACGCGGGAAATCCCCTAAATACGGGGCTCTGGCGCGCCTCTTCGCGGGGAATTCAGGCACGGATTTGGTGCAGGATGGATGGACAAATCGCAAGGATGACTAGACAAATTTTGAATTCGATCACTCGACGCGTGCCGCGCGACATGCGGCGGCGGGCAACTCGACGTCGCTCAAATCGGGGCGCTGACCGGAACGCCGGTTCATGCTCGATCGATTGTTTCGGGCGCGGGTTTGGCCGGGATCGATGGGCCGTGGCGCCGCTTGCGCTGCCGGTCATCAGGAAGGCAGGCCTGGATCGTCGCCGCGTGCGCAGCCTGCAACGGGATCGGTGCGGCCGATGGGCCGGTGTTTGGATGGGGGGCGTGCCCGGTTGCTGACGTCAGTGCCGGATGCACGACGTTTCCCACATATTGGCAAGGACCGAAATCGCGCGGCACGGCGTGAAGACGAGCCGGGAAATAGTCTGACCATACGTCGGGCGTCACCGGGAACACGCCCCTGCTTCGACTTGCTGCCACGGTACGCGGCGACGAAGCTGTCGGTGAAACGGTCGAATTCCTCGGGCGGGTGGGCGACACGTACACATGCGCCGCGTCGTCGTGCGGCCCGACCGCTAGCGGCGGCGCCGGCATGGCGACGGGTTTCGGCCATGCCGCGAACGCCGTGCGTGCGGCGCAGAGGCCCGCCACCGTCCGCGCCGGGCATGTCGCGCGAACGTGCTTCGTGACCGCCGCTCCTTCCCGTTGCAATCGCCTGGAGAACAGACGATCAGCCTCGACCGGCCCCTTCCCCGCTTCGCACGTCGCCGAGCATCGTGACGAGGACGAGTGCCGCGATCAGCCCGAGATGCTCGAAGAAGCTGTTGAGCGCCATGAAATGCGCGGCGCCCGTCTGGTTCCAGAAGTCGTTCGCCACCGCCATCGCGACGAGCGTCAGCATGCCGAGGCCGCCGGCGCCGAGCCACGTGAAGCGGCGAAACACGATGCACAGCGAACCGCCGATCTCGACGACGACCGCCAGTGCAGCCCACAACGCGGGCGGGTGCAAACCGAAATGCGCCTGCTCCGCGATTGCTGCATCGAAGTGCATCGCCTTGTTGACCCCGCCGATCAGAAAGGCGGACACGAGTGCAAGTCGAACCAGCGCGCCGATCCACGGCTGCGCGAGCAGCGCACGGATCCACGCGGGGCTGTACCGGCCGGTTGTCGTCGACATGTCAGACCGCCCAGCAGGAACAGCCGAACGCGCCCCAGAAGCCCTTCGCGTCCGACGTCGGCAATGCGCTGCCCCACGCGCTCGCGTGCGCATGCTGGTGCACGTTGCACGCATTCGCGCAGCCGCACATCGCGGCGGCCGCCGCCGCGCGTTGCAGCGGTGCGCCGCTGCGCTGCGTCGCGCCCCAGCCGCCGTAACCGCCGTACTCGCGCACCGGCGACCAGTCCGGCATCGCGGGCGGAATCGGCGCGTCATGCGACGCGAACGGGCCCGCGCCCCATACGATCCGGCCGCCGACCACCGTCAGCAATGCGGTCGTGCCCGCGATGTCGTCCTCCGCGCACGCGAAGAAGTCGCGATCCGGCACGACCACGTCGGCCAGCTGCCCGACCGCAATCCGCCCTTTCTTGCCGACTTCGTTCGAGAACCACGTCACGTATTCGGTCCACATGCGCAGCGCGGTCTCGCGATCGAGCAGGTTGCGCTGCGGATACATGCGCAGCCCGCCGATCGTCTTGCCCGTCACGAGCCACGACAGCGACACCCACGGGTTGTACGACGCCACGCGCGTCGCGTCGGTGCCGGCCGACACCTTGAGGCCCTTCGACAGCATCTTCGCGACCGGCGGCGTCGCTTCGGCCGCCTGCGCGCCGTAGCGCTCGACGAAGTATTCGCCCTGGTACGCCATCCGGTGCTGCACCGCGATGCCGCCGCCCAGCGCCGCGATACGATCCATCGATTTTTCGGTGATGGTTTCCGCGTGATCGAAGAACCAGTTCAGCCCTTCGAGCGGGATGTCCTTGTTCACCTTCTCGAACACGTCGAGCGCGCGGCTGATCGTTTCGTCGTACGTCGCATGCATGCGCCACGGCCAGCGGTTCTGCGCGAGCACGCGCACGACGCCCTCGAGATCGTCTTCCATCTGCGCCGGCAGGTCCGGCCGCGCGACGCGGAAGTCCTCGAAGTCGGCCGCCGAAAACACCAGCATTTCGCCCGCGCCGTTGTTGCGGAAGTAGTCGGTGCCGTCGTGATACTTCGTGCTCTTGGTCCAGTTCACGAAGTCTTCCTTCTCGGCGTTCGGCTTCTGCGTGAACAGGTTGTACGCGATCCGGATCGTCATCTCGCCCGCGTCGTGCAGCTTGCGGATCACCTCGTAATCGTCCGGATAGTTCTGCGAACCGCCGCCCGCGTCGATCACGCCGGTCACGCCGAGACGGTTCAGTTCGCGCATGAAGTGGCGCGTCGAGTTGTACTGGTATTCGAACGGCAGCTTCGGCCCCTTCGCGAGCGTCGCGTACAGGATCGTCGCGTTCGGGTTCGCGAGCAGCAGCCCGGTCGGGTTGCCCGCGGCATCGCGCAGGATCGTGCCGCCCGGCGGCTCCGGCGTGTCCTTCGTGTAGCCGACCACGCGCAGCGCGGCCGCGTTCAGCAGCGCGCGATCGTACAGGTGCAGGATGAACACCGGCGTATCGGGCGCGGCCGCGTTGAGTTCGTCGATCGTCGGCAGGCGCTTCTCGGCGAACTGGTGCTCGGTGAAGCCGCCGACCACGCGCACCCATTGCGGCGCGGGCGTGATCGCCACCTGCCGCTTGAGCATGTCCATTGCAAGCGCGAGCGACGGCACGCCGTCCCAGCGCAGTTCCATGTTGTAGTTCAGGCCGCCGCGAATCACGTGGCAGTGGTTGTCGATCAGGCCCGGCAGCGCGGCGCGGCCCCCGAGATCGACGACCTTCGTCGCGCGGCCCGCGAGCGGCATCACGTCCGCGTCGTGGCCGACCGCGGCGAAGCGGCCGTCCTTGATTGCGACGGCGGTCGCGACGGGGTTCGCGCGGTCGAGGGTCGTGAACCTTCCGTTGTGAAGGATCAGATCCGGTTGGGACTCGGTTGCGGTCATGTGCGTCACCTCGTATCGATCAGAAGCCAAAAAGCTGTTTGACGGCGGGAATGGCCTGCACGCCGATCACCATGCCGAGCAACCCGACAAGGGCAATCAGCGGCGGCGCCGGAGAACGGACCTTGATCGCGCTGTAGATCACGCCGATCAGCAAACCCGCGCCAAGGGAAACCAGATAAGGTTCCATACGATCAATGTCCCGGTCAGGTTGAAATGCAGGTTCTACGTCCTGGAAAACAGGCGCGGGCGACGTCCGTGAAGCAGTCACGGCAGCCGCCCGCGTTTTTCATGGAGCCGATGGCGCGTATTCGTGCAGGACACGCGGCATCGGCACGGGCAGTCGCAACTGCCCGCGATTACTTCGCCGGAACCGGCGGAATCGACTCGTGCGGCGTCGCCGTGCGCGGTGCGGCCTTGTGGACCATCGTGTACGCGTAGTCGACACCCATCCCGTACGCGCCCGAGTGTTCCTTCGCGATCGCCATCACCGCGTCATAGGTCTCGCGGTGCGCCCAGTCGCGCTGCCATTCGAGCAGCACCTGCTGCCAGGTCACCGGCACGACGCCGGCCTGCACCATCCGCTGCATCGCGAAGTCGTGCGCGTCCTTCGACGTGCCGCCCGACGCATCGGCGACCATGTAGATCTCGTAGTCGCCTTCGAGCATTGCGCAGAGCGCGAACGTCGTATTGCAGACTTCCGTCCACAGGCCCGACACGACCACCTTCTTGCGGCCGTTCGCGGCCAGCGCGTCGCGCACCTTCTGGTCGTCCCACGAGTTCATCGACGTACGTTCGAGCGTCTTCTGGTTCGGGAACACGTCGAGCAGTTCGGGATAGGTATGGCCCGAGAAGCTTTCGCTCTCGACCGTCGTGATCGTGGTCGGGATGTTGAACACCTTCGCGGCCTTCGCGAGCCCGACGACGTTGTTCTTCAGTACCTGGCGATCGATCGATTGCACGCCGAACGCCATCTGCGGCTGCTGGTCGATGAAGATGATCTGGCTGTTGTGGGGAGTGAGTACTTCAAGCTTCGGATTGCTCATGGCGGTCATATCCTTTGACGCGGGAAAAGAGAGAGCCAGCCTCACCGGCCAACCGGGAGGCGCCCACTGCGCTGTGACGGGAGGTTCGCGTACCAGCCGGTGTCATTCAACACGCGAATTCATCGTAGCGCCAATTAATCGACTTGATTAATAAAAACCCTAAATTCAGGCCTTAAAAGATCTTAAAAGCCCCGAATTAAATACGCGCCTCCGGAGCAGACCTGCTACGCTCCGAATTGATTTTCCGATCATCGATCGGTCGGTATTTATCCGTATTTTTCACACGGTTGTCATTTCCCTTATCCGAATCATGACGTCCTATATCGCATCGTTATTGGCCGGCATTCTCGCGGGTGCCGTCTACGCGTTGATCGGTGTTGCATCGCCGGCGCCGCCCACCGTCGCATTGGCCGGCCTGCTGGGCATCCTCGCCGGCGAACAGATCCTGCCGGTCGCCCGCCGCATGCTGTCCGGGATCCAGCTGAAAACCGCGTGGAGCGACGCGAAGTGCGGCCAGCACATGTTCGGCACGCTGCCCGGTGCGCAGGCCACCCGGGCCGCCGAGAAGAAAGGGCCGTCGACACCGGCCTGACGCGCGCCGATCGAGGGCGCCTGGATCGCGTACGCGGCGGAGTTGTCGTGAACCGTGTTGGAGCCGGGCGTGCTTGGCGATAACATGACAGCCCGATGCCCCCGTGGAATTCATCATGAAGCTGTCATTCGAAGCGCTCGAGGCGCTGGACGCGATCGACCGCACCGGCACGTTCGCCGAAGCCGCCGAGCTGCTGCACCGCGTACCGTCCGCGCTGACCTATCTCGTGCAGAAGCTCGAAAGCGATCTCGGCGTCGCGCTGTTCGACCGCAGCGGACGCCGCGCAAAGCTCACGCACGCAGGACGCGTGGTCGTCGAGGAAGGCCGCCGGCTCCTGCATGCGGCCGAGCAGCTCGAACTGAAAGCGCAGCGCGCGCAGCAAGGCTGGGAAACCGAGGTGCGCATCTGCATCGACGAGATCCTGCCCTTCGAGGCATTGTGGCCGTACGTGCATGCGTTCTACGGGCTCGAGATGGACACGCGGCTGCGCCTGTCCACCGAAGTCCTCGGCGGCACGTGGGATGCGCTGATTTCGCGGCGCGCGGATCTCGTCGTCGGCGCGGCGGGCGAGCCGCCTGAACTGCCGGACATCGTCGCGCGACCGATCGGCTCGCTCCGGCACGTGTTCGCCATCGCACCCACCCATCCGCTCGCGGCATTGCCCGAGCCGCTGTCGATGGCGTCCGTCGTCGAGTATCGCGGCGCCGTGATCAGCGATACGTCGCGCGAGCTGCAGCCGCGCTCGGTCGCGATCGATGCCGGGCAACCGTATCTCGCGGTCCCCACCCTCGCCGCGAAACTGGCCGCGCAGTGCGAAGGGCTCGCGGTGGGCACGCTCCCGGATTGCATCGCGGCACGCGCGATCGCGCAGGGCAAGCTCGTCGCGCGCGAGGTGACCGGCATGCGCGACACGACGCAGTGCTATATCGCATGGCGCGGCGACGAAGCCGGACGCGCGCTGCACTGGTGGGTCGACCAGCTCGCTCAACCCGATCTCGTCGACCGGTTTACCGCGCTCGTGTAATTCCGCCGCCCGCGGCTTGCGTTGGCCCCCCGCCGCAGGCAACCGCCCCGCATCAGCTGAACGAATCGTGCAGGCGCTTCATCTCTTTCTCGAGCCACTCGATCAGGTTGAACGACGCGTGCGCACTCGCGGCCGGCGGGATCATCATCTTCTCCTCGGTCGCGATGTGTTCGGACAGCGATTCGCACATCAGCCGCCCGAGTTCGGGCTTGCGCGCGATCAGCGGCGACAGGTCGCCGCTGCTCAGTTGAAACGCCGTCACCGTCGTCACCGCATGGACGCTCGCGTGCAGTTGCGTGCCGGCCAGCACGACGGACTGGCCGATCGCGTCGCCCGGCGCCATCCGCCTGACCTCGATGTCCCCCGCCGCGCCCGGCACGAACACCGACGCGACACCGGCCCCGACGATCGTCAGCAGGCGCGTATCGGCATTCGATGCATAGATCACGTCCCCTTTGTGGAACACGCGTGACGCGAGCGCATCGGCGAGCACCGCCAGATCGTCGTCGCCGAGCTGCCGGAAGAGTTCGACCGCGCGCAGCAGCCGTTGCCCGCGCGACACCGGCCGGTGCGCAGCGGCCGTCCCGCCCAGCGGGCGCAACGCGATGTCCGCGGCGGCCAGATGCCGGTGGGCCAGGTCGTAGAGCTGGTTGCGCACGGCGATCTTCTTCTGCAGCGCGTCGACGTAGCAGACGAGTTCGTATTCGACGGAATTGGTACGGAACGCCTTGACCACCGCAACCGGTGCGGGACGGGGCAGCACGTCCAGCGAGCTGGCGGCGGCGCGGTCGAGCGCATCGACGACGATGGCCGGCCGCACTTCCGGATCGATCTCGATCGTCAATGTCACGCCGTGCACGTTCTCGGGTTCGCTCAGGTTGACGATCGTCGTCTTCGCCGCCGTGCTGTTCGGCACGACGACCAGGTTGCCGAGGCCGTCGATCAGCTTGGTCGCGCGCCAGTTGCTTTCGACGATCCGCCCTTCGAGCTCGCCGATGGCCACCGTGTCGCCGAGCCGGAACGGCTGGGTGGTATTCAGCACGAGGCCGGAGAACACGTCGTTCAGCGTGTTCTGGACGGCCAGCCCGAGGATCACGGCCACCGCGCCCGACGTCGCGACCAGCCCGCTCAGCGGCAGGCCCAGCACGTAGCCGAGCGCGGCCACCGCGGCCGCACCGAACACGGCGCCGGCGGCGATGTCGTGAAACAGCCGCTGGGTGCGCCATGCGCGCGGCAGCAGCAGATGGTCGAGCATCAGGCTGAACACGAGCGAGCACTGCAGCCACCACGCGACCCCGATCACCTGGATCGCCAGCCGGTCGAGCCGGTCGGGCGACGGCGGCACCGCGAGCGGGCTCACGCCGGTCGCGAACAGCACATAGGTCAGCGCGGCGAACGACGCGCAGCGCCCTATCGCCTTCGCCGTCGAACGGCCGGGCCCGAGCAACCGCCATGCGACGAGATCGACAATGACGATCGGTGCGCCGTAAGCGACCGTGGCGGAAAGGTTCAGCATGAGGGAGCGGGCGGCAAGCGTGACACACGACGCGCGCGGAAGCCGCGCACGCACATCGCCCACGGCCCGATCCGGCGTGTAGCCGCGGGCGGCGAATCGTGGCGCGAAAGGTCGGGCTGGACAGGTTTCATGCGGTAGTCGTTCGATGACGCGCGAAGCCGCCGCGGCGGCACGTGTGGCGGCCGCTGCGCCACACCGGCATGCAGCGGCGCCGTGACCGCGCGACGCTGCAGCGCGAGCCGGTGGCCTGCCCGCCTGCCCGCGCATCGTCGACGGTCCGTGCGTCCAATGTAGACGCACCGGCCGGCCCGGTCATGTGTTCAACCTGAAACGTTCTGAAGCCGCGACGGCCGCGCGCCGCTACGATTCGCGCGGCGGCAGCTCGGTCTCGCCCGTGTCGAGCCCGAGCGCGTGCACGACCGACCACGCGTCGTCCGCGACCTGCGTCGACCCGGCGGTATGGGCAAGCGCGGCCGCATACGCGGCCAGCAGACGCACGCGCGCGTCGTCGCGCGTGCGCGTCTCGTCCATGTCGCGCATCGAATCGAGCGCCGCGCGCGCGCGTTCGCGACATTCGTCGACCAGCGACAGGTCGAACAGGCACGGCACCGCCACGGCCGCCAGCGCGATGCCGATCTCCGCATCGCCGTTCGGCGAAAACGCCCAGTCGAGCGCCGCGCGCAGGTTGCCGAGCTCGCGCCGGATCACGTCGAGCCGCGATTCGCCGAGCGTCCCGCCGTCGTCTACCGGCGCGAGCCGGAACAGCGCATGGAAGTAGTTCGCGTGGGCGCGGGCGGCGGCCGCACACTCGCCGTTGTTCTCGAGCTGCTGCAGCGCGTACGCACGCGTCGTCGTCAGCAGACGGTAACGCGGTGCGCCGTGCGCGCTTTCGAGACTCAGCAGCGACTTCGACACGAGGCCGGCGATCGTGTCGAGCAGGTCCGCATCGGCCAGCCGCGTGGCGCCGACGATCTCCCGCACCGCGTCGATCGAGAAGGTGCCGCGGAATACGCCGAGCCATCGCAACAGCAGGCGCTCCGCATCGCCGAGCAGGCGGTAGCTCCAGTCGTACATCGCCTGCAGCGTCTGATGACGCGGCAACGCCGTGCGAAACCCGCCGGTCAGCAACCGGAAATGGTCGTCGAGATGCGCGGCCAGCACGTCGATGCCGAGCACGGCCGCGCGGGCCGCGGCCAGTTCGATCGCGAGCGGCAGGCCGTCGAGGCGCCGGCACACCGATGCCATCAGCGACACGCTGCGTTCGTCGAGCGGGAAACGCGGATCGGCGGCCTGCACACGCGCCGAGAACAGCTGCACCGCGCTCGCACCCAGCGTTTCCGCATCGTCGGCACCTTCGCGCGGCACCTCGAGCGGCGGGATCGGACACAGCCGCTCGCCCTGGATACGCAACGCCTCGCGGCTGGTCGCGAGGACGCGCAAGCCGGCGTCGGATTCGGTCAGCGCGCTCGCGATCCGCGCGGCCGCGTCGAGCAGATGCTCGCAATTGTCCAGCACCAGCAACATCCGGCGGTTCGCGACGCTGGCCAGCACCGCCTCGAGCGTCAGCGATCCGGCGGGCTGCGCGATGCCGAACGCCGCCGCCAGCGCGTCGGGCACGAATTGCGGAGCGGCGACCGTGGCCAGCGACACGAACGCGGCGCCGTCCGGAAAACGGGCTTCGGCGCGCATGGCCGCTTCGAGCGCAAGCCGCGTCTTGCCGATGCCGCCCGCCCCGACCAGCGTCACGACGCGCGCGGTGTCGAGCGCCGCCAGCACCTCGGCGACGGTCTGCTCGCGGCCGACGAGCGCGGTCGGCGCGGCCGTCAGCCGCGACGTCACGGCGCGCACGGGGGGCGCGACGTCGGTCCGGCCGCCGACCAGCCGATAACCGCGCCCCGGCACCGTCACGATCAGGTTGCGATCGTCGGCGAGCGCCTTGCGCAACGCGGCAATGTGCACCTGCAGGTTGTTTTCCTCCACGACGGTGTGCGGCCACACGCGCTGCATGATCTCGTCTTTCGAGACCAGGGCGCCGTTCGCCCGAATCAGGAGTTCGAGAATTTCGAATGCGCGACTGCCGATACGCAGCAGTTTGCCGTTCGAGCGAATTTCACGCCTGTCAAGAAATACGTGTAGCGTTCCAATTCGGATCATGAGAATTTTCAATCGATAGCGTGCATCGATGCCCTGTCAAAAATGACATCGACTGGATGCTCATGCTACGGCATTTACCCCTTGCAATGATTCAAATTATCAGAAGCTACTGAGCAAATTTTTTGAATCGATGAAAGCCGCGATTTTCCCGGCGCCTCCGCGTGGGGGCGACGCTGCCCCTGTGCGGCGCGGCATTTCGCGCTCACTGCATGCGAAACAGTGATTCACCCATGAACCTGTTTCGTAGGATAAAAGCTGCGATTTGCCGGAGTTAATTTCTTCGACTCATCAATTAAAAATAGCCGCGCGCCGGATTGGCGGACAGGACCGGGTAAAAAAGACATGCTGGACGTGGCGTAACCGTGGTGTAACCGATTTCCCGGGCACCGGTCGGTCGGATTTTCCGTTCATAACGATTCAGGCGCCGCTCAGGACATTCAGCGGCGCGGCGCGCAACGATGGATCGATGGCACCAGCGTCGAGCGACTTTCACCACGCCGCGAGGAACACGACCATGGGCAACCGTATCGCCGGCATCAGGATTCCCGACGCCCCGCTCGCACGGGACGCCGCCGACACCGTACGCGCGTGCGAACCGGAACTGCTGTTCCGGCACGCGATGCGCGTGTTCGCGTTTGCATCGATCATCGGGCTGCGTCGCGGCATCGTGTTCAACGCCGAGCTGCTGTATGTCGCCGCGCTGTTCCATCACTTCGGCTTGACGGAGCGCTACCGGCATTCGCGCCGGCGCTTCGAGATCGACGGCGCGAATGCGGCGCACGCATTCCTCGGAGGATACGGCGTCGCCGCCGACGACGCAGCGGAGGTCTGGCGCGCGATCGCGCTGCATGCGGCGTTCGGGATCCACCCGTACATGACGCCGTTGACGGCGCTGCTCGGCGCCGGCGTCGAGACCGACCTCTTCGCGCATCACTTCGACGAGGTGAGCCGGTCCGAACGCGACGCGATCGTGCATGCATGGCCGCGCGGCCCTTGCTTCAAGGATTTGTTTCTCGAGGCGCTCGCCGCAGGCACCGCGCACCGCCCCGCTACCGCGTTCGGCAACGTGTCCGCCGACGTGCTCGAGCGTTGCGACCCGGACTATCGCCGGACGAATTTCTGCGGGCTGGTGCTCGGGTCGAAATGGGCGGAGTGAGCCGGCCGTCCGGCCGGGCCCGTGCGGCCGCGTCACCGCCGCCACCGCCGGATCATGCGCGCGCGAACGCCAGCAGTTCGTGGTTCAGGCGTTGCGCATGCGTCAGGTACAACGCGTGCGGGCCGCCCTCGTAGATGCTCAGCGTCGCGTGCGGCACGCGCCGTGCCGTGACGGCGCCCGTGAGCGCGAGCGGTGCCGTCTGGTCGTCGTCGCCGTGAATCACGAGCGTCGGCACGTCGAACTTGTCGAGATCCGCACGGAAATCGGTTTCGGAAAACGCGCCGACGCAGTCGAGCGTCCCCTTCAACCCGGCCTGCAGCGCCATGAACGACGTCCAGTCGAGCGCGGCGCGCGAGATCGTCGAAGCGGCCCGGTTCGACCCGGTGAACAGCGGCCAGAATTGCTCGAGGAACGCCGCGCGATCGGCCACGATACCCGCGCGAATCCCGTCGAACACGGCGACGTCGACACCGTCCGGATGATCGTCGCGCCGCGCGACCAGCGGCGTCACCGAGCCGACCAGTACGGCTTTCGCGATGTGCCGCGTGCCGTGCCGGCCGATGTAGCGGGCCACCTCGCCGCCGCCCATCGAGAAGCCGACGAGCGTCACGTCGCGCAGCCCGAGCGTATCGATCAGCGTCGCGAGATCGTCCGCCAGCGTGTCGTAGTCGTATCCGGTCCACGGCTGGCCGGAGCGGCCGAAGCCGCGCCGGTCGTACGCGATGCAGCGCAGGCCGTTCGACGCAAGGTGATGCATCTGGACGTCCCACATATCCGCGTTCAGCGGCCAGCCGTGAATGAACACAACCGGGCGCCCGGCGCCCCAGTCCTTGTAGTGAATCGACACGCCGTCACGGGTCGTGAACGTGCTCATACGGATTCCTCAGTGGTGAAAAAGCGGCGCGCACCAGCGCCAGCCGGCGGACGGGGTGCCGCGTCAGTCGTCACGACCGGGACAGCCGGCCGATGAACCGGTCCATCTCGGTCGCGAGGATCACTTCCCGGTAGTTCGCGGGACGCTTGGCCCCGCGCCATTGCGGCTTGTAGATCGCGTCGCCCGGACGAATCGTCGTGCCGGTCAGCGCGCAGCGCGCGAGTGCGCGCGACTTCGCGCTGATCCAGCGCTGCTCGTCGTAGCGGCAGCGCGTCGGGTCGCTCCACGACACCAGGACCGACGAATCGGTCTGTCGCTCGGCGGCGATGATCGCGCAACGACGGCGCACGCCGCCGCTCGATGCGGCCGATGCATCGTTGCAATGACGGCGGCGCGCGGTGTCCGGGTCGCGCACAAGCGACGGCGCGCAATGGCGTGCGGCCGGCGACGGGTCGAGCAGCGTCATCACGTGCTCCCAGCGATCGAATGCGTCCATGGCAGATCCAGGCAGGTGAAGCGGGCCGGATGCCTCGCACCCGCCCGCTACGCGATCGTCATCCGCCGCGCGAGCCGGCACCGGCCCGCGACGGGATGACCTGACGCTGACGATAGCGGGCCGCCGCTGAAGAGTCTTGATGCGAGACTTAATTTTTCTGGCCGGCGCGCGCGCAGGCGTCGCGCGGCGTGCACCACATACGGGCTTCACGAAAATTCAGCGCGATTTCAGTACAGCCCGCATGGCCGCGGGATAGGCTCCTGTCGGCTTTCGTTCACGGCGTTCGCGCGCCGGCCTGCGCGCGACTTCTCGAACACATGCCGGCTGCCCGCGGGATTGCCGCCTGCGGGCAGATCCGAACCCACCATCCAACGCGGCATCGATGTACCGCACGTTCAAGGAGACTTCATGCGTCCCGCAGATACCGACGCCCTTCCCTCGGCACGCCGCCGAGACATGCTGCTCGCCGGCGCGACCGCCGTTGCAGCCGCCGCGCTGCCGGCAGCCGCCGCGGCTGCCCCCAAACACGCCGCTTCCACCCATCCAGGAACCCACACGATGAACACGATCACCACGAAAGACGGTACGCAGATTTACTTCAAGGACTGGGGCAGCGGCCGCCCGGTCGTGTTCTCGCACGGCTGGCCGCTGTGCGCCGACGCGTGGGATTCGCAGATGCTGTTCCTGGTGCAGCACGGCTTCCGTGTGATCGCGCACGACCGCCGCGGTCACGGCCGCTCGAGCCAGCCGTCGCAGGGCAACGACATGGACACGTATGCCGACGATCTCGCCGCGCTGATGAACGCGCTCGACCTGCACGAAGCCACGCTCGTCGGCCACTCCACCGGCGGCGGTGAAGTCGCGCACTACATCGGCCGGCACGGCACGAAGCGCGTCGCGAAGGCCGTGCTGATCGGCGCCGTACCGCCGCAGATGGTGAAGTCGGCGACCAATCCCGGCGGCCTGCCGATGGACGTGTTCGACGGGATCCGCAAGAACGTCGCGGAAAACCGCTCGCAGTTCTACAAGGATCTCGCGGTGCCGTTCTTCGGCTTCAACCGGCCGCAGGCAAAGGTGTCGCAAGGCACGATCGATGCGTTCTGGGCCCAGGGCATGATGGGTGGCGTGCACGGCCAGTACCTGTGCGTGAAGGAATTCTCCGAGGTCGACTACACGGAAGACCTGAAGAAGATCGACGTGCCGACGCTGATCCTGCACGGCGACGACGACCAGATCGTGCCGATCGACGATTCGGCCCGGCTGTCCGCGAAGATCGTGAAGCACGCGGAACTCAAGGTGATCCCGGGCGGCTCGCACGGCATGTGCGTCGTCGATGCCGCACGGATCAATGCCGAACTGCTCGCATTCCTGAAGGCGTAAGCCGCGCGACACGGCGCGCCGGACGTCATACTGTCATGCCGTCACGCCGGCGCGCCCTTCAGCATTTTTCAGGAATTTTCAGGCCGTCGCGATTCCGCATGCCGCATGCGCCATCGCCGGGATCGCCGCTGCTGCGGCGGGCGCTCACGGCGTACGCGCCGGCCTGAGCAGCAAGCCGATCAGCGCGCCCGCGATCGCGAACGCCATCGCCACCCGGAAGTTGTCGGCCAGCGCGAGCGTGGTCGCCTGGACGCGAACCGCGCGGTCGAGCAGCGCGTAAGTCGCCTGGTCACCGGCCGCGAAGGTCGCGCCGTGCGCGACCAGCGACGCCGCGCCGGCTCGCAGCCGCTCAAGCGTTTGCGGATCCGACAGCGTGACATGCAGACCGACGAGATTCGAATGGGTAGCCTCCATGATGCGCTGGATCACCGCGATCGACGTCGTGCCGAGCTGCCCGCTCAGCAGGCGCGTCGTCTGCACGACCGCGCCGAACGTCAGCGCGTGCTCGGCCGTCACGTGCTTGCCGAAAAAGAAGATCACCGACGTGAGCGCCATCGTCTGGCCCAGTGCCTGCAGCAGCTGCGACGGGATGAAATCGGGTTCGGCCCATACGGGCGTGAGGCGCGCGCCGAGTGCGAACGCGAACGCCACCATCACGAAGCCGGTGACGATCAGCCGGCGCGGATCGACGCGTTGCAGCAGCCATGCGACGCATGGCGCGAACAGCAGCTGCGGGATCGCGATCCAGCGCAGCGTGTCGCCGATCTGCAGCGGGCGCAGCCCGTAGGTGCTCGCGAGAAACGCCGATGGAATGAAGCTCGTGTTGAGCACGGTGAAGCGCACGAGGCCGACCAGCACGATCAGCCATGCGACGTTGGGCAGCGCGAGGTAGCCGAGATCGAGCCCGGCGCTGCGCGACGCCAGCTCGTGGATCAGGAACGCGGCCACCATCACGATGCCGACACACAGCAACGTGACGATCAGCGGCGACTGGAACCAGAACAGCCGTTCGCCCTGGTCGAGCGCGACGCACAGGCACGCGAACCCGCCGGCGCCGAGCACCATGCCGCGCGTGTCGATCCCGGACGTGAAGCGCTTGATTGGTTCGTTGGACAGCGACAGCATCAGGCACACGATGAACGGCACGGTCAGCAGCGCGTTCTGCCAGAACAGCCAGCGCCAGCTCAGGTGTTCGCTGTACCACCCTTCGAGCGTCGCCGACAGGTTCAGCGACATCTCGAGGTTCATCGCATACGCGGCGATGCCGAACGGAATGAGCCGCGGCGGCAGCGTGCGGACGACGAACCCGACGGTCAACGGCACGAACACGCCGGATGCGAAACCGGCTACGCTCTGGAGTGCGATGAACGTGCCGAAGTCCGTGCACAGCGGCAGCATGCTTTCGACGGCCAGGAATACCGCGGCGCCCGCCAGCAGCACGCGGCGCGTGCCGAACACGAAGGCCGCCGCGATCGCGAGCGGCCCGACGAACATCTGCGACGCGGTGAACGCGGTGTTGATCCATGCGCCCTCGTCGAAGCCGACGCCGAGCGCGCCGCGTACGTCGGCGAGCCCGAGCGACGTGATGCGCGAGGTCAGCGTCGAGATGATCGCGCCGAGCAGCACGGCCGCGATCGCGGCGATGGAACGAAACGTCGGTATGTCGGTGGCCGGCGCGGCCGGCCCCGGTGTCGCGCCACCGGGGGCGAACGTGGTATTCATCGTCGTGCGGCTCCCGTATTTGAGGCTCGCGCAAGCATAGCGCGATGTGAAGAAACCTGTCCGTTCGATGGAGTTACCCGATCGTGAGCACGAACCCGACGAACCCGACCGACGCGTCGAGCCCGCCGCCCGCCTCCCCCGCGCGCTCGCGCAGATGGCCGATAGTGCTGATCGCCGGCGCCGCGCTGTTGCTCGTCGCGCTGCTGGTCTACGAATACGACGCGCATGAACGCGGCACCGACGACGCATACGTGACGGGCCACCTGCACGTGATCTCGCCGCGCGTGGCCGGCACCGTCGAGCGCGTGCTGGTGGACGACAACCAGTTCGTGCATGCGGGCGACCCGCTCGTGCGGCTCGATCCGCGCGATTTCGACGTGCGCGTCGCGCTGCAGCGTGCGCGCGTTGCGCAGGCGCGTGCCGATGCGATGCGCGCGAAGGCGCTGGTCGAGCAGGCCGACGCGACGCTCGTGTCCGCGCACGCCGACGCCGAGAAGGCCGAACTCGACTACGCACGGGCGCGCGAGCTGACCCGCGAAACACCGCGCGGGTTGTCGCAACAGGAATTCGATGCGGCCAACGCGGCGCGCAAGTCCGCGCGTGCCCGCATCGACGCGGCGCAAGCGCAGCAGCGCAGCGCGCAGGCCGCATGGCAGGCGGCCGACGCGGTGTCGCACCAGGGCGACGCCGACTTGCGCGATGCGGAGTTGCAACTGCAGTACACGACCGTCGTCGCGCCGTCGGACGGCCGCGTCGGGAAGAAGACCGTCGAGACCGGCGAGCACGTCGCGCCGGGCCAGGCGCTGCTCACGCTGGTCGAACCGCACCCGTGGGTCGTCGCGAACTTCCGCGAAACGCAGCTCAAGCACGTGCGCGCCGGCGATGCCGTGCGGCTGCGTTTCGACGCGCTGCCGGACCTGACCTTCAACGGGCACGTCGACAGCCTGTCGCCCGCGACCGGCGGGCAGTTCGCGCTGCTGCCGCCCGACAACGCGACCGGCAACTTCACGAAGGTCACGCAGCGGGTGCCGGTCAAGATCCTGCTCGACGGGCAGGCGTCGACCGAGCCGCGCATCCGGCCCGGCCTGTCGGTCGTCGTCACGCTGCAAGCCGGCCGGGAACAGCCATGAGCCGCCTCGCCGCGCTGCTCGCCGCCGGCCTGCTGGGCGCCTGCACGATCGCGCCGCAGCCGCTCGCGCCCGTCCCGGTCGGCACCGACCGGTTCCGTCATGCGGATGCGCCCGGCGAACCGGCCCCGTCGCTCGCCGGATGGCCCGCGTCGTTCGGCGATGCGCCGCTCGTCGCGCTCGTCGACGCGGCGCTCGCCGGCAACTTCGACATCCGTGCGGCCGCCGCGCGCGTCGACCAGGCGCAGGCGCTGCTCGGCGTGCGCGAAGCCGCGCTTTCACCCACCGTCGGCGTCGATCCGTCATTCAACCGTTCGCGTGTGTCCGGCACGGTCGACAATGCGTTGCCGAAGCGGCTGATGCACAACTGGTCGGTGCCGTTCAACGCGAGCTATGAAGTCGATCTGTGGGGCCGCCTGCGCGGCGACGCGGAGATCGGCAGGCAGAACGTGCTGCAGGCCGACGCCGATCGCGCGGCCGTGCGGCTGCGCGTCGCGACCGAGGTCGCGAGCGACTACCTGACGCTGCATTTCGTCGAGGAGGATCTGGCGACGCTCGCCCGCGCGATCGAGCTGCGCCGCACCGCGCTCGACGTGATCGCCGCGCGCGTGCGGGCCGGCGCGGCGAGCGATCTCGACGCGCTGCGTGCTGCGGCCGATCTCGATACCGCGCGCGCCGATCTCGCGGACAGCCGGCGGCTGCGCGAGAACCTCGTCGATGCACTCGCGGTGCTGACCGGCGTGTCGCCGACCAGCTTCACGGTCGCGCCGACCGCCGCCGCGATTCGCGTGCCGGCGGTGCCGCCCGGCCTGCCGTCCGTGCTGCTCGCGCAACGGCCGGACGTCTATGCGGCGGCACGCCGTGTCGATGCGGCATCGCTCGAAACCGGCGTTGCCCGCACCGCATGGCTGCCGACGCTGACGCTGACGGCCCAGGGCGGGTTCGCGAGCCGCGACCTCGGCTCGTTTCTCGAGCGCAACAGCTCGCTGTGGGGCCTCGGGGCGAGCGTGGCCGAAACGCTGTTCGACGGCGGCAAGCGCGACGCCGCGGTAGCCGCCGCGAAGGCCGGCACGGCGCTCGCCGACGCGAACTATCGAGCGACCGCGCTGGGCGCGCTGCGCGAGGTGCAGGACGCGCTCAACGACATCGCCGCGCAGAACGAGCGGATCGTGCGCTACGACAGCGCGGCGCGCTCGACCGAAGCGGCCGCGCGGCTATCGCTGAGCCGCTATGCACATGGCTACGTCAGCTATCTCGAGGTCATCGACGCGGACCGCGACGCATTGAACGCGCAACTCCAGCTGATCCACAGCCGCCAGGCGCTCGCGATTGCGACGGTCGATCTGGTGCGCGCGCTGGGCGGCGGGTGGACGCCGCCCTCCGTCGCACCGCAAAACGTCGCGCAACGCGACGACCGGCTCTGAAAGATACCCGCCGCGCGGCCGGCGATGCAACACGACGTGCGTGCGGTCACGCAAGCCACGGGCGCTGGCAACACGGTGGCCGCATGAGCACCGTTGTCGTCGCCGTCGCCGTCGCCGTCGCCGTCGTCATCGTCGCGGCGCGGCCCGCCATGTCGAAGCCCGCACCGCTGCGCCGCCCGGCCTGCCGCGCGCTTCAGGTTCCGCTCGTCCGGTGTGCGTCCTCGCCGAGGAACCGGTGCACGAACGTCACGGCCATCGCCCCTTCGCCGACCGCCGACGCCACCCGCTTGACCGACCCCGAACGGACGTCGCCCGCCGCGAACGAGCCGGGCACGCTGGTTTCCAGGTAGTACGGCCGGCGCTCGAGCGGCCACACGCGCGCGAAGTCCGGGCAGTCGTACAGGTCGCTGCCCGTCACCAGGTAACCGCCCGGATTGCGGATGATGTTGGTATCGCGCGCCCATTCGGTGTTCGGCGCGCCGCCGATGCAGACGAACAGGTGCGTGGCCGGCAGCACGTCGCGCGCGCCGTCTTCCGTGCGCAGCACGATCGCCTCGAGCCGGCCGTCGCCCTGCAGCGCGTCGACGGTCGTGCCGTAGCGCACCGTCACGTTCGGCATGCGCTCGATCCGGTCGATCAGGTAGCGCGACAGCGTCGCCGCGAGCGACGCGCCCCGGACGATCATCGTGACTTCGCGCGCGTGCCGCGCGAAGTTCATCACGGCCTGCCCGGCCGAATTGCCGCCGCCGACGATGAACACGTGCTTGCCCTCGCACATCGGCGCTTCGCTCGATCCCGCGCCGTAATACAGGCCCGCGTTGAGAAACTTCGGTTCGTCGGGCAGGCCGAGACTGCGGTATTCGATCCCCGTCGCGCAGATGTTCGAGCGCGCGGTCAGGATCGAGCCGTCGGCCATGTCGACGCGGATCTTGCCGTCGACGAACGTCGCATGCACGCCCTCGCGCATCATCAGCAACTCGACGCCGAACTTCACCGCCTGCTGGCGCGCGCGTTCCGCCAGCTCGGCGCCCGGGATGCCGTCCGGAAAGCCCATGTAGTTCTCGATCAGCGAACTCGTGCCCGCCTGCCCGCCGATCGCGTCGCGTTCGATCACGACGGCCCGCAGCCCCTCGGACGCCGCGTAGACGGCCGCCGACAGGCCGGCCGGGCCGGCGCCGTAAATCGAGACGTCGTACTCGATGAAGCGTGGCCGGGAGACCCAGCCGAGCTTCGCGGCGATCTCCGGCAGCGTCGGCTGGTAGATGCACGTGCCGTCCGGAAACACGACCACCGGCAGCCGGACGTCGCGCAGCGGCGCGATGCCCAGCTCGCGCACGCAATCGGTGTCGGACGTCAGCTCGCACCATTCGTACTCGACCACGCCGCGCTTCAGGAAGTCGCGGATCGCGTAGGCCTCCTTGCTGTGAGGCAGGCCGATGACCTTGACATGCTGCGACTGCGCCATGAGCGTCTCCCGTTGACCGCGTGTCGAATCCCGGCCGGTTCCCGCGCCGGCCGCACGTGTGACTGTAGTCGTCATCGTCGCCACGGCCGCCGTGTTTCATTAGAATTAAGGTCCGCACGCGATGCGCGCCGTCCAAAATACATCGTGTTCCCCCGCTCGCAGCTTCGCGCCGGCCGCGCTGCGAGCGCCCCCTGCGCCGGCATCGGAGCGGCAGATGGCCACGACCTGCACCCACCTCGGCGAAGCGCGCATCCTGAACACCGACAAGGACTACTGCGAGGAATGCGTGAAGTCCGGCAGCCAATGGGTGCATTTGCGCCTGTGCCTGAGCTGCGGGCATGTCGGCTGTTGCGACTCGTCGCCGAACCGTCACGCCAGCCGGCATTTTCATGAAACGACGCACCCGCTCGCCCGTTCGATCGAGCCCGGCGAGCGCTGGGTCTGGTGCTACGCGGACGACGTGATGGCCGGCGAAATCACGCCGTAACCCGCCGAGCACCGGCATCCGGCACCGTTTTCGACCGAGGGTATACACGGTTCGATCGCGGCTTCTTCTCGCCGCATTTTTCTACTAGTATTTATCGAACGATAACTTATCTATCGATAAACAAGAGGTTCGTCATGACGGTATCCAGACTCGCGCACTACTCGATCCGCACGCTCGATCTCGAGCGATCGTGCCGGTTCTACGAACGTGTGCTCGGCTTCAAGCGCGGCTACCGGCCGCCGTTCGACTTTCCCGGCGCATGGCTCTACAAGGGCGGCGACGAAAGCGATTACGGCACGGTCCACATCATCGGCATCGACCCGGCCAACCCGGACGGGCTCGCGGCCTACCTCGGCGACAAGACACTGCCGGCGTCGGGCACCGGCACCGTCGACCACATCGCCTTCCTCGCGACCGGCGTCGAGGCGATGTGGGACACGCTGCGCGCCGAACACGTCGCGTGGCGCGATCGCACCGTGCCGAGCCTCGGGCTGCACCAGGTGTTCATCGAGGACCCGTCCGGCGTGACGATCGAACTCAACTTCCCCGCCGCCGAAGTCGCGGGGCTGACACTGCCCGCCGCCGTCCCGGCCGGCGACTCGCAAGCACACGGAGACTGACATGAACCACCGCACTTCGACCAAACGCAAGGCCGCGATCGTCGGCGGCTCGCTGGGCGGCCTGTTTGCCGCGAACCTCCTGCTGCGCAACGGCTGGGACGTGGACGTGTTCGAACGGGTGCCCGACGCGCTGTCGGGCCGCGGCGCCGGGATCGTCACGCATCCCGAACTGTTCGACGTGATGCGCGCAGCGGGCGTGCGCATCGACGAATCGATCGGCGTGGAGGTCGAGTCGCGGATCACGCTGGGCCGCGACGGCACCGTCGTATCGGAACGCCGGATGCCGCAGACGCTCACCGCATGGAGCAAGATGTACCACGTGCTGCGCGCGGCGCTGCCCGACCAGCATTACCGCGCGGGCGCGGTCGTCACCGACGTCGCGGACGGCCCCGGGCACGCGTCGGTCACGCTCGCCGACGGCTCGGTCGTGCATGCCGACCTGGTCATCGCGGCCGACGGCTTCCGCTCGGCGATCCGCGAGAAATTCCTGCCGGACGCGCGGCTGCAATATGCGGGCTACGTCGCGTGGCGCGGGCTGGTCGACGAACCCGGGCTGTCGGAGGCGACCCACGCGACGCTGTTCGGGAATTTCGCGTTCGGCCTGCCGCCGCACGAACAGATCCTCGGTTATCCGGTCGCCGGCCAGGGCAACAGCACGAAGCCGGGCGAGCGCCGCTACAACTTCGTGTGGTATCGCGCGACCCGCGAGGACACCGACCTGCCGGACCTGCTGACCGACGCGACCGGCAAGCTGTGGGCGGGCGGCATTCCGCCGACGCTGATCCGGCGCGAGGTGCTCGACGACATGGAAGACGCCGCCCACGCGCTGCTGGCGCCGCAGTTCGCCGAGGTCGTCGCACGCGCGACGCAGCCGCTGTTCCAGCCGATCTACGACCTCGAAGTGCCGAACATGGCGTTCGGCCGGATCGCGCTGCTCGGCGACGCCGCGTTCGTCGCACGGCCGCATTGCGGGATGGGTGTCACGAAGGCCGCCGGCGATGCGCTCGCGCTCGTCACCGCACTCGCCACGCGCGCCGACACGCTCGACGCGCTGGGCGAATACAGCGAGACGCGCACGGCGTTCGGCGCGGCGATCGTGGAGCACGCGCGCCACCTCGGCGCCTACATGCAGGCGCAACTGAGGAACGACACCGAGCGCGAAATGGCCGAGCGCTATCGCACGCCGGAAGTCGTGATGCGGGAAACCGCCGTCCCGCCGCATTTCTGAGCATGCACGGGCGCCGTGCGCGACACGCGCGGCGCGCGGCGCCAAGCCAAGCCCTGCCAGGCCATTCCAGACGAGAAGGAGACACCGTGAACCACCCGCTTCCGGCCACCGCCGGCACCGCGCCCGAACCGGCCGCACCGTCATACGCCACGCATCCGCTGCTGCGCGATGCCCGCTTTCGCGAACACGTCCGGCGCAGAAGGCTGTTCGCCTGGTCGCTGACGTTCGTCATGCTCGCCCTCTATTTCGCGTTCATCCTGACGCTGGCGTTTTCGCCGACGCTGCTCGGCACGCCGATCGTGCCGGGCCGGCCGACTCCGTGGGGCATCCCGGTCGGGTTCGGCATGTTCGTCGCAACCTTCGCGCTGGTCGCGCTTTACGTGTTCCGCGCCAATGCGGTGCACGACACGGTCGTCGCGGCCCTTCGCCACGGAGACGCATCATGAAACGCCTGCTCCCAGCACTGCTCGCCGCCTGCGGCTGTGCACCGGCGTTCGCGGCCGGCCCGGCCGCGCTCGCGCACGGGCACAATCCCGTCGCGATCGGCATGTTCGTCGTGTTCGTCGCGTCGACGCTGTTCATCACGCGCTGGGCCGCGCGCAAGAACCACAGCGTGGCCGACCACTACGCGGCGGGCGGCAAGATCACCGCGTTCCAGAACGGCTGGGCGATCACCGGCGACTACATGTCGGCCGCGTCGCTGCTCGGCATCTCCGCGCTGGTGTTCACGAGCGGCTACGACGGGCTGATCTATTCGGTCGGGTTTCTCGCGAGCTGGCCGATCATCCTGTTCCTAATCGCCGAGCCGCTGCGCAACCTCGGCAAGTACACGCTCGCCGACGTCGTGTCGTATCGCCTGCGGCAACGGCCGATCCGCGCGTTCGCGGCGTCGAGCTCGATCGTCATCGTGCTGCTGTATCTCGTGTCGCAGATGGTCGGCGCGGGCAAGCTGGTCGAGCTGCTGTTCGGCCTGAACTACACGGTCGCGGTGCTGGTCGTCGGCGTGCTGATGGTCGTCTACGTGTTCTTCGGCGGGATGCTGGCCACCACCTGGATCCAGATCATCAAGGCCGTGCTGCTGCTCGCCGGCGCGGCGTTCATGGCGATCATGGTGCTGAGCCGTTTCGGCTTCAGCCTCGACGCGCTGTTCGCGCAGGCGATTCTCGTCCACCCGAAACACGCGGCGATCATGCGCCCCGGCGGGCTGGTGTCCGATCCGGTCTCGGCCGTGTCGCTCGGCCTCGCGCTGATCTTCGGCACCGCGGGCCTGCCGCACATCCTGATGCGCTTCTTCACGGTCGGCGACGTCAAGGCGGCCCGCAAGAGCATCCTCTACGCAACCGGCATCGTCGGCATCGGGTATGCGCTGATCATCGTCATCGGCTTCGGCACCATCGCACTGGTCGCGTCGGACCCGCAGTACCACGACGCGTCCGGCGCGATCGCCGGCGGCGCGAACATGGTGGCGATCCACCTCGCGCATGCGGTCGGCGGCAACGTGTTCCTCGGCTTCATCTGCGCGGTCGCGTTCTCGACCATCCTGGCCGTGGTCGCCGGGCTCACGCTCGCGGGTTCGTCGGCGATCTCGCACGACCTCTACGCAAACGTGCTGCGGCGCGGGCAGGCGTCCGACCGGGACGAAATGCGCGTGGCGCGCGCCACGACCGTCGTGCTCGGCGTGCTCGCGATCCTGCTCGGCATCGCGTTCGAGAAGCAGAACATCGCGTTCATCGTCAGCCTCACGTTTTCGATCGCGGCCAGCTCGAATTTCCCGGTGCTGCTGCTCTCGATCTACTGGCGCGGGCTGACGACGCGCGGCGCGGTGCTGGGCGGCCTGCTCGGGCTCGCCACGGCCGTCACGCTCACCGTGCTGAGCCCGACCGTGTGGGTCCAGGTACTGGGCCATGCGCACGCGGTCTATCCGTACGAATACCCGGCGCTGTTCTCGATGGCGGCGGCCTTCGCCGGCGTCGTCCTGTTCTCCGTCACCGATCGTTCGGCACGCGCGCAACGCGAGCGCGCGCAGTTCGACACGCAGCTCGTCGCGTGCGAGATGGGCCTCACGGCGGGCATCTCGACGACCATCACGCAACGCGGCTGAACCGCACGTCACGCACCCTCGATAGACCATGAGAGACACCATGCTGAATTGCACCTGCTGCCCGTCGCCGGGACGCCGCCGCCTGCTCGGCGCGCTTGCCGCGTTCGCGGGCACCGCCGTCGCCGGACAGTCCGCGTCGGCCGCCGGCAGCGCCGGCACCCCGGCCGCACTGCCGCCGCACCGGCCGCGCTCGATCGACATCCACGCGCATTACTACCCCGAGAGCTTCTGCGACCTGGTCGGCGGCGAAGGCAAGCGCTTCGGCGGCTCGTTCGTGTGCGACGACACGTCGTTCACGTTCCGCACGCCCGCCGGCGGCCTCGGCCCGCTGCCGATGAAGTTCATCGACGTCGATGCGCGGCTCAAGGACATGGATGCGTCCGGCGTCGACGTCCAGGCGCTGTCGCTCAGCGTGCCGATGGCGTACTGGGGCGACCGGCCGTTCAACGCGAAGCTCGCGCGCGACTGGAATGCGTCGGCGTCGCGCGTCTACCAGCGGCACCCGACGCGTTTCGTCGTGCTCGCGACGCTGCCGATGCTGAACGCGGCCGACGCGATCGACGAACTCGAGCGCGCCGCGCAATTGCCGGGCGTGCGCGGCGTGTACATGGGCACCAACATCGACAACCGCGATCTCGACGATCCGCTGTTCGCGCCCGTGTTCGCCCGCATCGAGCAACTGGGCCTGCCGGTGTTCCTGCATCCGCAGCAGACGGTCGGCGGCGCACGGCTCGGCGATTTCTACCTCAGCAACCTGCTCGGCAACCCGTTCGATACCGCGATCGCGGGCTCGCACCTGATCCTCGGCGGCGTGCTCGACCGCTACCCGACGCTGGAGATCACGTTGCCGCACGCGGGCGGCGCGCTGCCGATCCTCGTCGGGCGCCTCGACGCGGGCTGGACCGTGCGGCCCGAAACGCGCCGGCTCGCGCAGAAGCCCAGCAGCTACCTGCGGCGCTTCAGCTACGACACGGTGTCGCATTCGGGCCCCGTGCTGAACTTCCTGATCGAGAACGTCGGCGTCGACCGGCTCGTGCTCGGCAGCGACTACTGTTTCGACATGGGCTACGAGCAGCCGGTGCGCTTTCTCGACCGTGTCGACCTGAGCGCGCAGCAGCGCGCGATGATCCTCGGCGGCAATGCGGGCAAGCTGCTGCGGATCTAGCAGTCGGGCCGGCGCACGGCGGCCTGCCCGCCGCGCTTGCACCGTCGGCGCAGCCCGCGGCCGGACATGGCAAGATCCGCAGCAGCCGTGGCCGCAGGCGCGCGGCGCCGTGCATCACGGCGCCTGGCCGGGACGCACGCCACCGGCCGCACACCGGAGTTACCCACGATGAAGATAGTCATTGCAGGCGGATCGATCGCTGGTCTCGCAGCCGCACTGACGCTCGACTGCGTCGGACACGACGTGACGGTCTGCGAACGCTCGCCGTCGCCGCTGCGCGGCCAGGGCGGCGGCGTGGCCGTATTGCGCCGGATGATGGCGTTTCTCGAACGGCATGGCCGGCATTGCCGCCACGCGATCAGCGTGCCCACGCACCGGCGGCGCTGGATCGATCGCGGCGGCATCGTCACGCGCGACGAGCCCGAGATGTTGCCGTTTTCGTCGTGGGACGCCGTCTACCGTTCGCTGTGCGAAACGCTGCCGCACGGGCGCATCCGGTACGGCCGCACGGTCACCGGCTTCGACCAGGACGCGGACGGCGTCGACGTCCACCTCGGCGACGAGCGCCTGCGCGCCGACGTGCTGATCGCCGCCGACGGGGCCGGCTCGACCCTGCGCGCGCAGCTCTTTCCCGGTTATGCGCCGTCGTTCGCCGGTTACCTCGCGTGGCGCGGGATCGTCGACGAAGCGGATTTCGATGCCGCGTCGATCGCGCCGCTGGTCGAGAACATGACGCTGCACAAGGCGCCGGGCGAGCTGTTCATGGCGTTCCTGATTCCCGCGCTCGACGGCTCGCTCGTGCCCGGCACGCGCCGCTTCAACTGGCTCTGGTATCGCAACGAAGCCGATCGCGACGCGCTGCGCCACCACCTGACCGATCGGGCCGGCCACGTCCATCACGCGTCCGTGCATCCGGGGCAGCTCGCCGACGACGTCGTCGCGACACTGCGGCAACTCGCCGGCGAACGCCTGCCGGCCCTGCTCGCGCAACTGGTGCACGCGACGCGCATGCCGTTCAACCAGGCGATCTTCGATGCGTTGAGCCCCGCATTCGTCGATGGTCGAATCGCGCTGATCGGCGATGCGGCGTGCACCGTGCGCCCGCATACCGCATCGGGCACGTCGAAGGCCGCGAGCGATGCGGTGTCGCTCGCCGAAGCGTTGCCGGCGGACGCGACCGACGTCGTCGCGCGCCTCGCGCAATGGTCGGCGAGACGGCGCGACGAAGTGACGTCGCTGCTCGAGAAGGGCCCGCAGCTGGCCGCGGCGTTCGGTCTCGGCACGCCGTGCTGACGCAGCGGCGCCCGCGCCAGGCCGGGCCGCAGCGGGGTTCAGAACGTTTCAGCGCAGTTTCAGGAAATGCCGCCGACGCCCGCGTAGACTGCCCTCCATCATCCGCCTCGCACACGATGACGCGATTGCGTCATTGCCCGCGCGGCCTCCCCACACCTGGAGCAACGACATGATCTCCGCCGCGAACCGCTGCCACCTGGCCGCCTCGCCATGGCCGGATCGCCCGGCGATGCGCCGCCGTCATCCGGCCGCACCGACCGGAACGACCGCCGCCGGCACGCGCGAGCCCGACCTTCCATCCAGCCCCGCGTGCCGCGGCAGCCGAACCCGCGCCGTCGCGCGCGGCCGGCATCCGCGCCATTGCCCCGCCGCTCGAACGATCGCGGGCGAACCGGTTCGCGTGGAGCGCGCATGAAGCACAAACGACTCTGGTTCGGCGCGGCCGCCATCGCGGCCGTCGGCCTGGCGATCGCGATCGGCATCATGTTCAAGCCGTCGATCGCGCCGATCGATCCGCCCGCCCGCGCGTCGTTCGATCCGCAACTCGTTCGCGCCGGCGCGCGTGTGGTCGCGCTCGGCGATTGCGTCGTGTGCCACACCGCGAACGACGGCAAGCCGTTCGCCGGGGGGCTGCCGCTCGCGACGCCGTTCGGCACGATCTACGCGACCAACATCACGCCGGATGCCGACACCGGCATCGGCCGCTGGTCGCGCGACGCGTTCGCACGCGCGCTGCGCAGCGGGATCGCCCGCGACGGCCATCCGCTCTACCCGGCATTTCCGTACATCCACTTCACGCGGATGTCCGACGACGACATCACGGCCGCCTACGCGTACCTGATGACCCGCGAGCCGGTGCGAACGAAAACCCCGCCGAACGACCTGATTTTTCCGCTGAACTTCCGGCCGCTGGTCGCGTTCTGGAACGTGCTGTTCCTGCGCGAGGGCGCGTACCGGCCCGACCCGTCGCAATCCGCGCAATGGAATCGCGGCAAGCTGCTCGTCGACGGCCTCGGGCACTGCGCGTCGTGCCATTCGCCGCTCAATGCGATCGGCGGCGAACAGGCCGGCAAGGCGTTCGACGGCGGTATCGTCGACGGCTGGGAGGCACCGCCGCTCAATGCGCTCGGCAGCGCGGTCAAGCCATGGACGCAGGCGCAGCTCGTCACCTACCTGCGCACCGGCCGCGCGAGCGAGCACGGCGCGGCGGCCGGCCCGATGCTGCCCGTCACGCGCGATCTCGCGACCGTGCCGCAGGAAGACGTCGAGGCGATCGCCGCATACATCCTGTCGATCCAGAAGCCGGCGGCCGCCCGGCCCGCGACGGCCGGTGCCGGACACGGCCCGACGACGCCCGCCGGCCAGCGCGGCGCGGTGCTGTTCCAGGCGTCGTGCGCGCAGTGCCACGGGCCGGCAGCGCCGATGCAGTCGATCGGCGAGCGGCCGACGCTCGCGTTCAGCACGGCCGTCGCCGCCGATACGCCGCGCAACGCGATCCAGATGATGTTCAACGGGATCGGCTGGCACGGCGAAGACACGCTGAACTACATGCCGTCGTTCATCGACCAGTACGACGACGCGCAGATCGCGGATCTCGCCGCGTACCTGCGGGAAGCATATTCCGATCGTCCCGCGTGGAGCGGCGTCGACACCCTGGCCGCGAAGCTCAGAAAGGAGGACAGCGCGCGATGATCACCCTCACCGTCAACGGCGTGCGGCACACGCTCGACATCGATCCGTCCACGCCGCTGCTGTACGCGCTGCGCAACGACCTGCACCTGCACGGCGCGAAATTCGGCTGCGGCCTCGGGCAATGCGGCGCATGCACCGTGATCGTCGACGACAAGCCGATGTTCTCGTGCCTGATTCCGGTGTCCGCGCTCGGCGAGCGCCGCGTGCGGACCGTCGAAAGCCTCGGCAGCGCCGCGCATCCGGGCAAGCTTCAGCAGGCGTTCATCGATCACCAGGCCGCGCAGTGCGGGTATTGCATCGCGGGCATGATCATGCGCGCGCAGGCGCTGCTCGAGCGCAACCCGAAACCCACCGAACGCGAACTGCGCACCCAGATGGAACCGAACCTGTGCCGCTGCGGCACGCACATGCGGATCCTGGCGGCGATCCGCCAGGTCGCCGGCCTGCCGGACCCGGAACCGGCCGCCGCGCCCGTCATGATCAGCAAGGGACTCTGATGAACCCAACCGACGACATCGACGAAGGCCGCCGGCACTTCATGGTTTCCGGCGCGCTCTTCGTCGCGTTCAGCCTCGCGCCGGTCACGCGTGCCACCGCGCAGCTCGTGATCGCGGACGAAGGCGCCGCCGTCCACGTCGCCAAGGCGACCGAAACGCTGGCCGGCAGCCTGAAGACCAACCCGCTGCTGGACGCGTGGATCAAGATCACGCCCGACGGCAAGGTCACCGTGTTCACCGGCAAGGTCGAGCTCGGCACCGGCGTGCGGACCGCGCTGCTGCAGGTGGCGGCCGAGGAGCTGAACATGAAGCCCTCGCTGATCACGTTCCTGACCGCCGACACCGGCGCGTCGCCGGACGAGGGCCTGACGGCCGGCAGCCACACGATGGCCGACAGCGGCTCCGCGTTGCTGAACGCGGCCGCGCAGGTGCGCGGGCTGCTGGTCGACGGCGCGGCGAAGCAGTTCGGCGTCGACCCGCGCACGCTCACCGTCGCCGACGCGGTGATCAAGGCGCCGGACGGCCGCACGATGCGCTACTGCGACGCGGTGCGCACGGTCGACCTGCACCGCAGCGCGACACCGACGTCGCCGCTGAAGCCGCCGGCCACGTTCTCGGTGATCGGCACGTCGCTGCCGCGCGTGGACATTCCGAACAAGGTCACGGGCGGCGTCAGCTACGTGCAGGACATGGAACTGCCCGGCATGCTGCACGCGCGTGTCGTGATGCCGCCCGTGTACGACGCGAAGCTGCTGTCGTTCGACGAAGCCGCGATCCTGAAGATGCCGGGCGTGGTGCGGATCGTGCGCAACGGCAGCATGCTCGCCGTCGTCGCGCAGGGCGAATGGCAGGCGGTCGTCGCGCAGCGCGCGCTGGCCGCCGGCAGCCGCTGGTCGCCCGGCCGCGCGCTGCCCGAGCGCGGCACCGTGCATCAGGACCTGAAGCGAATCGCGACGCAGCGCATCGAGATCGCGAACACGAAGGGCGCCACAGCGCCGGCCACGAAAACACTGTCCGCGACGTTCCTGAAGAACTACCTGCTGCACGGCTCGATCGGGCCGTCGTGCTCGGTCGCGCATCTCGAGAACGGCATGCTGACCGTGTGGACCCACTCGCAGGGCGTGTATCCGCTGCGCGACGCGCTCGCCGAGATGCTGTCGATGCCGAAGGCGAGCGTGCGCTGCATCCACACCGAGGGTTCAGGCTGCTACGGGCACAACGGCGCGGACGACGTGGCCGCGCACGCGGCACTGATCGCGGCGGCGCTGCCCGGCAAGCCGATCCGCGTGCAATGGATGCGCGAGCAGGAACACACGTGGGACCACTTCACGCCCGCGATGGTCACCGAGCTCAGCGCGTCGCTCGACGCGAGCGGCCATATCGTCGACTGGAACTACGCGCTGTGGAGCAGCTCGCACAACGAACGGATCGTCAATGCCGGCCGGCTGCTGCCCGCGCGGATGCTCGAGCCGCCGTTCGTGCCCGCGCCGTCGACGCCGATGCTGCAGCCCGAGGGCGGCGGCGATCGCAACGCGATCCCGCTGTACGCACTGCCGACCATGCACATCGTCAACAACTTCTCGCCGACGATGCCGCTGCAGACCTCCGCAATGCGCTCGCTCGGCGCGCACACCAACGTGTGGGCGATCGAGAGCTTCATGGACGAGCTCGCGCACGCCGCGGGCGTCGATCCGGTCGAATTCCGGCTGCGGCACATGCAGGATCACCGCGCGAGCCAGGTGATCAAGCTCGCCGCGACGAAGTTCGGCTGGCCCCGGCCGCCGCGCGAACGCAACCGCGGCGTCGGTTTCTCGTTCGGCAAATACAAGAACCTGATGGCCTACGTCGCGATGGCGGTCGAGATCACGGTCGTGCCGGAAACGGGCCAGGTGACGCTCGACCGCGCGGAAGTGGCCGTCGACGCGGGCCAGGTCGTGTCGCCGGACGGCATCCGCAACCAGATCGAAGGCGGCATCGTGCAGGCCGCAAGCTGGACACTGTACGAGGCGCTGCAATACGATACGCAGCGCATCCGCAGCTTCGACTGGAGCAGCTACCCGATCCTGCGTTTCCGCGCGGCACCGCAAAGCATCAAGGTGCACCTGATCAACCGCCCGGGCGCGCCGTTCCTCGGCGCGGCCGAGGCGTCGATGGGGCCGACCGCGGGCGTGCTGGCCAACGCGATTTTCGATGCGACCGGCCAGCGGATGCGCGAAATGCCGTTCGCGGGCGAAGGGCTCAGGAAGCGCATCGACGCGTAGCGGCGGCACCCCGACATACAAGCCGCGCCGGCATGCACCGGCGCAGGCAACGAACAGGCTGGAGATTTCCGAACGATGGATACCTTGCTTTCGATGCGCGTGTTCACGCGCATCGTCGAGACGGGCAGCTTCACGCGCGCGTCCGACACGACCGGGCTGACGACGCCGCGCGTCTCCGCGCTGCTGAGCACGCTCGAACAGCATCTCGGCTGCCGGCTGCTGAACCGCACCACCCGCCGGATCTCGCTGACCGAGGACGGGCAGGCCTACTACGAGCGCTGCGTCGGCGTGCTGCGCGAGATCGACGACATGGAGGCCGCCGTCTCGCAGGCGCGCAACGTGCCGCGCGGCCGCCTGAAGGTGAACCTGCCGCCGGCGATGGCCAAGCAGATCATGGTGCCCGCGCTGCCCGAGTTTCTCGCCGCGCATCCCGGCATCTCGGTCGAACTCGGCGTGACCGACCGGCAGATCGACCTCGTCGGTGAAGGCGTCGATTGCGTCGTGCGCATCGGCGCGCTCGACGACTCGGGGCTGGTCGCGAAACGGATCGGCAGCCTGACCACCTGCACGTGCGCGGCGCCCGCGTATCTCGAACGCTGCGGCGCGCCCGAAACCGTCGACGATCTCGCGCAGCACATCGCGGTCAGCCACATGTCGGCCGATACGGGGCGGCCGCGGCCGTGGGACTACGTCGTCGACGGCGAAACGCGCATCGTGCAGATGTGCGGCACCGTCGCGGTCAACGATGCCGACACCTATATCGCATGCGGCGTCGCCGGCATCGGCCTGATCAAGACCTCGCTGTACCTGGTCGAGCCGTACCTGCAATCGGGGCGCCTGCGCGAGGTGCTGACCGATTTCAACACGCCGCCGCGGCCGATCTCGATCCTGTATCCGCCCAACCGGCATACGCCCGTCAAGCTCAAGGTGTTCGTCGACTGGCTCGCCGGGCTGTTCGCGCAGATTCCGACGCTGCAGGGGCAGCGCCGCTGACGCCCGCCGTCGATGCCCGTCGCTGAAACCGCGCGGCCGCGCCCGCGCGCACACCGCATCGATCAAGTGAATTAAGACGCGGTTTAGGACTATTCAGTCCACCCGATCCAGACTGCTCTCAGGGGCCTTGCGATCCGCGATATCCGCGCCGGAGGCCCGTTTCGAGAGGCCCAACATGACGATCGCGAACGCCGGCCCGTCCGTCCAGGACGTCCACGCCGTCTTCGATGTCCTCGGCCCCGCGTTCGCGCACGGGCGCATCGCGCGCGTCGGCGACGCGGCCCGCACGCCGCGCCCGCATCCGGCATCCGGCAAGTCGAAGGCGCTCGCCGCCCCGGCCACGCTCGCGCAGGCGTTGCCGGCCGACGCGCGCGACGTCGCGCCGCGTACCGCGTCGTGGGCGGCCACGCGCCGCGTCGCAGCGGTCACCCTCGCCCTCCCCGGCATGCGGCTCGCAACCGATCTCGGCCTCGGCCTCGTCCCCCTCACATGAACCCGCACGCGCTCCGACCCCTTTGCGTCGCACGCAAAGCTCGATTGCGCGCCGGCCGTATTCTCTTGTTATCGATCGATCAATAACCTTGTCGGCAATGCGGCGGCTTGCGTTTCGCCGCGGCGAACACCGGAACAACCGAACACCCGTATCCCATCACGCCCGCCCGACAGCCGGGCCCCCGACATCTCTTTCGAAGGAGTCGACCATGTCAGCAGAATCCACCCCGCTCGCGGCCCACGGGCACGCGGCCAAGCTCACGCAGGGCCTCATCCTGCTGTTCGCGTTCAGTTGCGGCGCGATCGTCGCGAACCTGTACTACGCGCAGCCGATCACCGAACTCATCGCGCCCAGCCTGCACATGTCCGGCGCAACCGCGAGCCTGATCGTGTCGCTGACGCAGATCGGCTATGCGTTCGGCCTGTTCTTCATCGTGCCGCTCGGCGACCTGCTCGAGAACCGCAAGCTGATGATCGTCACGGCCGTCGTGTCGATCGCGAGCCTCGCGGCGGCGGCCGTCGTGCAGACGCCCGGACTGTTCCTCGCGGTTTCGCTGCTGATCGGCTTCAGCTCGGTCGCGGTGCAGATCCTGGTGCCGCTCGCCGCGCACCTCGCGCCCGATCATTCGCGCGGCCGCGTGGTCGGCACGATCATGGGCGGCCTGCTGCTCGGCATCCTGCTCGCGCGCCCGCTGTCGAGCGTGGTGGCCGACGCGTTCGGCTGGCGCTTCGTGTTCGCGGCCGCCGCGGTGCTGATGACGCTCGTGACCGCCGTGCTCGCGCTGACGATCCCGTCGCGCCAGCCCGATCACCGCGCGACCTATTTCGAGCTGATCGGCTCGCTGCTGCACCTGGTCCGCACGATGCCGGTGCTGCGCCATCGCGCGTTCTACCAGGGCCTGATGTTCGCGTCGTTCAGCCTGTTCTGGACCGCCGTGCCGGTCGAACTCACGCGCCACTACGGCCTGTCGCAATCGGCCATCGGCCTGTTCGCGCTGGTCGGGGCCATCGGCGCGACGTCGGCCCCGGTCGCCGGCCGCCTCGCCGATGCCGGCCACGGCGTGCGGGCGACGCTGATCGCGCTGGTCGCCGGCGCGCTGTCGTACGCGGTCGCGCTGATCCACGGCGCCGGCCTGTATGGCCTCGTCGTCACCGGCATCGTGCTCGACTTCGCGGTGCAGATGAACATGGTGCTCGGCCAGCGCGAGATCTATGCGCTGCACGCGGCAAGCCGCAACCGGCTGAACGCGCTGTACATGACGAGCATCTTCGTCGGCGGCGCGATCGGCTCCGCGCTCGCGAGCCCGCTGTACGAACACGGCGGCTGGCCGCTCGTCGCTGCAGTCGCCGGCGCGTTCCCGGTCATCGCGCTCGCCCACTACCTCGCGATCGGGCGTCCGCACGCACAACGCCACGCACAGTCCTGAACCGGCGCCGGCACCGGTTCACGCGCGACGCCCTCCGGGCCGCTCGCGCGCCGGAACGCTGCCGGCACGTCACTTCCGTCTGTTTCGAACTTTCCGCAGGGCCCGCCGCCTGACCGGTCGCCACCACGCGACACGCGGCGCGGCCCTGCCTCACGCAAAAAGGAATCCATCATGTCTTCCCTGCTCAGCCACTACGACCTGCGCGGCCTGCCGCTTCCCAACCGTGTCGTGATGGGGCCGATGACGCGTTCGCGCGCGCCGTCGCGCGGCCAGCCGACCGAGCTGATGGCCGAGTACTACGCGCAGCGCGCGTCCGCCGGCCTGATCGTGACCGAGGCGACCAACGTCAGCCCGGCGTCCGCCTCGTTCGAACTGACGCCGGGGCTCGTCACCGACGAGCAGGCGGCCGGCTGGAAGCAGGTCACGGACGCCGTGCATGCGAACGGCGGCCGGATCTTCGCGCAGCTGTGGCACGGCGGCCGCGTGAGCTCGCTGACGCTGCTCGGCGGCGCCGCGCCGCTGTCGCCGTCCGGCGTGAACGACGATCTCGAGCAGTTGCAGGTGTGGGCGCAGTTGCAGAACGGCTATTACACGAAGATCCACGCGACGCCGTCGCGCGCGATGACGACGGACGAGGTGGCCGACACCGTCGACGAATTCCGCGACGCGGCCGTTCGCGCGATGGCGGCCGGCTTCGACGGCGTCGAGATCCACGCGGCCAACGGCTACCTGCCGCACCAGTTCCTGTCGTCGACGCTGAACCGCCGCGACGACCGATACGGCGGCTCGGTCGCGAACCGCGCGCGCTTCCTCGAGGAGATCGTCGACGCGGTCGGCGCCGTGATGCCGCTCAGCCGCGTGGGCGTGCGTATCTCGCCGTACGCGAAATACAACAATGTGCGTGACGCGGATCCGGATGCGACGTACGCGTACGTCGGCCGCATGCTCGACGAAGCCGGTGTCGCCTATGTGCACGCGGCGGACACCAACGGCTGGAGCGGCGAGCCCGACCTGCCGCGCATCGTCGCGAACGCGCGCAAGCATTTCGGCGGCACGCTGATCGTCAACGGCGGCATCGCGCCGGATGCCGCGAATGCGCTGATCGACGCGGGCGACGCCGATCTCGTCGCGTTCGCGCGGGCGTACATCGCGAACCCCGATCTGGTCGAACGCCTTGCGGCGAACGCACCGCTCGCCGCGCCGAAGGCGGTCGGCTGGTACGGCGGCGACCGCGCGGGCTATGTCGACTATGCGCGTCACGATGCGGCGGGCGTGAGTGCGTAAGCGCCCAGGTGCGCAGGCGCGCGAGCACCTGTGCACCTGTGCACCCGGCTCACGCCGGCGGTACCAGCCGGAACCCGCGGGACCCCGTCAGGCGTCCTGCCAGCGTGCGCCGAGCACGCGCCCGCAGAAATTCAGCCGGTGGAAATCCGGATCGGCGCGTTCGAGCACGTCGGCGCTCCACGTGCCGAACGTCGACGCCGGCCGGTGCGCGACGCCGCGTGCGACCGCATCGAGGAACGCGTCGCCGAAGCCTTCGCCGCGCGGGTAGGCGGCGAGCAGCGCGCGCCGCTCGTCGGCCGAATACGCGTCGAAATCGGTGGCCATCAGGTCGGTCGAGACGGCGGCCGCCAGCACGCGCGCGAGCGGCGACACGCGCGCGGCGACGCCGGGCGTCGTATGCAGCGCGATCGCGTGCCACACGTCGTCGCGCAGGCGCTGCGACGTCTGGTGGCGCAGCAGGAACGTATCGGCGGCATCGGCGCTGTCGAGCTCGTAGCGCGCGGCCGAGCGGCCATACGCGGTGCTCAGTCCCATGTTCGCGTACATCGCGGCCACATACAGCGCATCGGCATCGCAGGTCTCGCCGGCACGCTGCGCGGCCAGCGACGCGAGCACGAACACCCGGCTCGCATGCCCGGTGATCGCCCGCGGCAGCGACGCGCGGGCTGCTTCGGCCGCTTCGATCGCCATCGGCGTCCGCGGAATGCGGACACCGGCGACTTCATCGTCGGCCGACGCGCACGTGTGCGCAGAACTCATCTCGTCTCCTTCTGCCCCTCGCCGGGGGCGGAAAATTGTCCATGCCTCGCGCGGCACGCGCCGACGCAGCCGGCGCGGGCACACTGGCGGCCGGTACGGCGTCGGCCTAGTACGCGAAACCGGGGTAACCCGATGCTTCGCACTGCTCGGCGGTTTCCATCGCGGCCGCATGCAGGCGCTGCACGAACGCGCGCCCGAACCCCCGCGCGGCACTGGCCGCCAGCGGGCCCGCACCGGCTGCACCGGCTGCACCGGCCGCGGCACGCAGCGAAGCCGACTCGGCCGAACGACGCCGGCCGGCACCGCCGAATTCGGCGACCGGCGACCACGCGGGGCTGACCGCCGGCGGCGGCGGTGCGAGCGACGCGAACTCGTCGTCCGCATGCACGATCCTGCCGCCGACGACCGTCAGCACCGACGACAGCGACGTGATCCGCGCCTCGTCGATCGTGAAGTAGTCGTCCGTCAGCACCGCGAAATCGGCGTAGTGGCCGGGCACCAGCGCGCCCTTGCAGTCGTCCTCGCCGGAAAACCATGCGCTGCCGACCGTATAGCAGCGCAGCGCTTCCATGCGGCCGAGCCGGTTGCGTTCCGGATACAGCGCCGTGCCGCCGACCGTGCGCCCCGACACCATCCAGTAGAGCGACACGAACGGGTTGTAGCTTGCGATGCGCGTTGCATCGGTGCCCGCGCCGACCGGCAGCCCGGCCGCCAGCATCGCGCGGATCGGCGGCGTGCGCATCGCGGCTTGCGCGCCGTAACGCGCGATGAAGTACTCGCCCTGGAACGCCATCCGGTGCTGGACCGTCACGCCGCCGCCGAGCGCGGCGATGCGCGCGATGTTCGCATCCGTGATCGTCTCGCAGTGATCGAAGAACCAGCGCAGGCCGTCGAACGGCGTCTCGCGGTTCACGGCTTCGAGCACGTTCAGGAAGCGGCCGATCGATTCGTCGTAGGTCGCATGCAGCCGGAACGGCCAGCGGTGCCGCACCAGCAGCCGCACCACCGCGGCCAGTTCGGCCTCCAGCGCCGCCGGCAGATCGGGGCGCGGTTCGAGAAAATTGCCGAAATCGGCGGCCGAATACACCAGCAGCTCGCCGGCGCCGTTCATCCGCAGGAACGCGTCGCCGTCGCCGGGTTTCGCGAGCGTCACCCAGCGCGCGTAGTCGTCGAGCTCCCGCCCCGCATGCTGCACGAACAGGCTGTACGCGACGCGCACGGTCATTTCGCCGCGCCGCGCGAGTGCCAGGATCGCGCCGTAGTCGTCCGGGAAGGCCTGGAAATCGCCGCCCGCGTCGATCGCGCTCGTCACGCCGAGCCGGTTCAGCTCGCGCATGAAATGCCGCATCGAATTCATCTGGTCGTCGTGGCCGAGCTTCGGGGCCCGTTCGAGCGCCTCGTGCAGCACGGCCATGTCCGGGCGCGCGATCAGCAGGCCGGTCGGCCGGCCGAGGCGATCGCGCTGGATCTCGCCGCCGGGCGGGTTCGACGTGTCGCGGCCGTAGCCGATCGCGCGCAGCGCGGCCGCGTTCAGCAGCGCGCTGTCGCCCAGGTGCATGATGAAGACCGGCGTGTCGGGCGCGATCGCGTTCAGTTCGGCCGCCGTCGGCCCGCGCTTTTCGGCGAACTGGAATTCGGTCCAGCCGCCGACCACGCGCACCCAGTGCGGCGCGGGCGTGCGCAGCACCTGGCGACGCAGCATCGCGAGCGCGTCGGCCAGCGTCGGCACGCCGTCCCAGCGCAGTTCCAGGTTGAAGTTCAGGCCGCCGCGGATCATGTGCAGGTGCGAATCGTTCAGCCCCGGGATCACGGTGCGGCCGTTCAGGTCGATGCACTGCGTGCCGGCATGCGCATGGCACATCACGTCGTGCCCGCTGCCCGTTGCGAGAATCCGGCCGTCCTTCACGGCGAGCGCGGTCACGAACGACTGCCGGTCGTCCTGCGTCGCGATCTTGCCATTGCATACGATGAGGTCCGCCGCCGCGGCGGATGCCGTCGCCCTAAGCACCGTCAGGCCCTCCGCTTGCGCCGTGAGCCGGCACGCGGCCGCATGCCGCCTGCCTCCGGTTCGACGATACACGGACCATCCACTCCCCCTTGAACATTGAACGATCGGACCGACGGGCCGCGGCGCGATGGCGCGGTGTCGTCCTGCGCGAACCGGGCATGCCGTTACGCCACCTGCTGCATCGCATCCGCCGCCTCGTGCCGCATGCGCGGCCGGCCCGCCGGCAGTGCCGGCTCCGGGCGCACGAAGTTCTGCAGGCGCGCGAGCCGGCGCACGTCGAACGCGCGCGATTGCGGATCGAAATGCCCCGACAGGTTCGCCACCAGCGACGACGCCTGGCCGGTCCGCCCGCGCTCGATCAGGTGATCGGCGAGATCGAGCGTGCCGCGCAGCGCCCACATCGCGGCGCCTTGCCCGTTCGCGGTATGGATCCCGGTCAGCAGATGCCGGTGCCCTTCGACTTCGTACGCGAGCGCGGCATCCGGCTCCGCGGTACGGGCCTGCTCGAGCATCGCGAGCCCCCGGACGCGCAGCAGTTCCGGCACGAACAGATGCTCGCCGTGCGCGCGGCAGCGCGCGAGCGTCGCGTCGAGTTTCGCGCATGCCTCGGCCGCGCGGCCGGTGCGCGTCAGCCCTTCCGCATACGCGACGACCAGCGGCGCGAGCAGGCGCCGGAACCCGCTCGCCTCGATGCGCCGCAGCGCGGGTTCCAGGCGCGCGAGACCGGCGCCGGGATGCCCGGCCTGCATGTCGAACTGCCCGGCGAGGCCTTCCGCATGGCTGAGCCAGATGTCGAACCCGTTCGCCTCCGCGGTCGAGCGCAGCGTGCCGAGATAGTCGGAAATCACGTCGTGATCGCCGTAGCGCAGCGCGATCGGCACGGCCGCGGCGCCGAGCACGACGCACAGCGCCAGCCCCGACCCGGTGCGGCGCGCGGATTCGACCGCCTGCGCGGCCAGCCGCATCGCGTATTCCGGATCGCCCTGCATCCAGACGAGCCGCATCAGCATCGTGCGGCCGAGCGTCGCGACGTCGACCCCGAGCGCGGCTTCCGCGCAGGACGGCTCACCGGCCACGTCCAGCCCGGCGGTCGCGGCCTCCAGCCGCTCGCGGGCCTGCGCGTGTTCGCCGAAGTAATGCAGCGACGTTGCGACCATCGCGTTCGCCAGCAGCCGCTGCGGCCGGTCGCCGCGCCGTTCGGCCGCGCGCTCGAAACGCGTCGCGTAGCGCAGCGATTCGTGGATGTCGGAGCGCGTCAGCATCGTGTTCCACAGCCCGACCAGCGCGCACGCGTCGAACGCCTCGTCGCCGATCCGGCCCGCGAGCACGAGCGTCCGGTCCCACATCGCGGCCGCCGCGTGCGTATCGCCGTCGGTATGCAGCAGCGCCGTCGCGTAGGCCGCGCGCAAGCGCAGCTCGCGTGCCGCGTCGATGCTGCCGGCATCACCGGTTCCGCCGGCCTCGATCGCGTCGAGCGCCCGCCGCGCCGGTTGCGCGCATTCGCGCATCCGCGCCGGTTCCAGCAACGCGAGCGCCAGTGCGTCCGCTTCGTGCCCGCGCGGCTCGACCGCGACGGGCTCGTGCGGCGCCGGCGCCGGCGCGTCCGCGGCGACACGCGGGCTCGCGAGATCCGCGGCCGGCGCCAGCGCCTGCATCCGCGCCTCCCCGTGCTCGCGTTCGTAGCACGCATGACGCTCGGCGACGAGGTCGAATTCGCCTTCGTTGCGCAGTTTTTCGAGCGCGTACGCGCGCGTCGATTCCGTCAACCGGTAACGCGCGTGCGCGCCGTGGAACTCGACGGTCACCAGCGACTTCGCGACCAGTTCGCCGAGCACAGCGATCGTCTCGGCGGCCGACATCCCGGGATCCATCGCGACCTCGCGCGCGGCATCGAACGTGAACGGCCCGATGAAGCACGCCATGCGGCGAAACAGCGCGCGCGCGGCCGCATCCAGCAGCACGTAGCTCCAGTCGAACGTCGCCCGCAACGTCTGGTGGCGCGGCAGCGCCGAGCGCAGCCCGCCGGTCAGCAGGTTCAGCCGGTCGTCCAGACGCGCGGCGACGGCCTCGAGCCCGAGCGTCGCGACGCGCGCGGCAGCCAGCTCGATCGCGAGCGGCAGCCCGTCCAGGCGCCGGCAGATGTCGCCGATCAGCCGGATGCCGGCCGCATCGACCGCGCAGTCGGGCGTGGCGGCACGGATCCGCGCGAGGAACAGCTCGACGGCCGAATGACGCACGATCTCGTCGAGCGGCGCGTCGCTGTCCGGCACCGCCAGCGGGCTCACGCGAAACACGGCTTCGGCCGAGATATGCAGGGGTTCGCGGCTCGTCGCGAGCACGCGCAGCGACGGCGCGCGCGACGTCAGCGTATCGACGAGATCGGCCACCAGATCGACGACGTGTTCCGCGTTGTCGAGCACGAGCAGGGCCGGCGACGCGGCGAACGCGCCGGCGATCGGGGCGATGCCCGGCACGCCGACGGTCTCGAGGCCGAGTTCCGCGGCGATCGCGAGCAGCACGTCGTCGCGCGTCGCGGCGCTCGCGAGCGCGACGAACAGCACGCGTTCGCCGGAGCGCTCGCGCAGCTCGTGGGCGACGCGGCCGGCCAGGCTCGTCTTGCCGATGCCGCCCGCCCCGACGAGCGTGACGACCGGTGCGCGCTCGATCATGTCGACGATCTGCCCGATCTCCGCCTGACGCCCGACGAGCGAAACCGGGCGGGCCGCCGCGACGGGGTCGGCCGGCAACGCGGCTGCGCGCGGCGCGGGCTCGGGCGCGACGGCGGGCGGCGCGATCAGCAGGTAACCGCGGCCCGGCACCGTCTTGATCAGGTCGCGGTCCGCGCCCAGCGCCTTGCGCAGCGACGCGACGTGAACCTGCAGCCGGTTTTCCTCGACGATCAGGCCCGGCCACACGGCATCCATGATGTCGTCCTTCGACACGACGGAACCGTTGGCACGATGCAGCACTTCAAGTATGTCAAGCGCGCGTGCGCCGATACGCAGCGACGCGCCGTGGTGGCGAATGTCCCGCTGCTCGAAATCCACCGACAACGTCCCGATCTGGATCATGGCCGCCTCCAGGTTCCCCACGATGACCGCCGTGTGAACACGGCCGTTCACCAGGGCGGGAATGCACACCCGTGCAGCGCTGCCGGCCGGGCGCAAAGTCTCAAAATGTGGACTGAGTGTAAACACCGAATTAACAAAAATCTTGAAGGAAAATGCGCTGGCCTCCCGCCCACCGGCGCGCCCGCGGGCGGGTGCCGCGCCGAATGAAAATGGGGTGACATCGGCCCCGCGTTGGCCATGGCGGCGCGCTCGCGTGCCCGTCGAGGCCCGCGCGGTGCGGGTCGGGCCGCTGGCAAGCATTTCGTCAGCAAGTGGACATTTATTCAAGTTAACTTGGGCCGGGTGAGTGCACCGTTTAAACTTCGCGTAAATATGTTCGCGCGCCGCCCCCCAACGAAGGATTGTTCCGCCATGCCAGATTCCCTCGCCGCGCCCCCGGCCGCACGGCCGAAAGACACGCTCGGCTGCCTGTCGAGCCTGCTGTCCAAGGACATCGAACGCTCGGTCGGCGGGCTCACGCTCCATCGCAAATGCATGCGCGACGAGCACTTCGAGCGCATCGAGATGTCGGCCAGCGATCGCGGCTTCCTGATCGGCGTGTCGCTCAACGACGGGCATCGGCGCACGATCTACGGCGGCACCGGCCAATCCCGCTCCGAGCGGCGGTTCCAGCACAACTCGATCTACATTCGCGACTTCTCCCGGAATTTTCGGGCCGACCTGTACGGCAAGTTCGACTTCCTGCTGGTCGAGCTGTCGCACGCGTATCTCGACGGCCTCGGCCGCGAGCACGACGGCACCGAAATCGGCGGCCTGACCTGCGCGCCGGACGTACAGGACGAGGTGCTGGGCCATCTCGCGCACGCGGTGGCCGACAGCCTCGACGAGCCCGGCGTGCTGAACGCGCTGTTCGTCGAGCAGATGGGGCTCGCGATCGGCGCGCATCTCGCGCGCCAGTACGGCAACGCGGACGCGCGCGACCTGCGGCACAAGGGCCTGCTGTCGCCGGCGAAGACGGCGCTCGCGAAAGAGCTGCTGATGGAGAAGGCCGATCTCGGCGTGTCGATCGAGGAAGTCGCGCGCGAATGCGATCTGTCGCGCGGCTATTTCATTCGTGCGTTCTCGCGCACGACGGGGCGCACGCCGCATCAATGGCTGCTCGAACAGCGCGTGATCCGCGCGCGGCAACTGATCGAGACGACCGACATGTCGCTCGCGGAAATCGCGGCAGCCTGCGGCTTCGCTGACCAGAGCCACCTGAACCGCGTGTTCGCGCGCATCGTCGGCCATCCGCCCGGCGCCTGGCGGCGCGAACTGACGCGCTGACGCGGCCGCGCGCCGCGCGCCACCGCTACGCGCGCATCGCGGCACATCACGGCACATCACGGCACATCACGGCCCGCATCGCCCGTCGCTCACCGCAGCGGCGTCGCGTCGTAATTGACCGGCACCCAGTCGTACTGCTCCCCGTCCCTTCGCAAATGCCCGAGCCCGGGAAACGCGATGTGCGCGGCGCCGACGAGGTAACGCTGGTCCGCGACACGCTTCAGCGTATCGCGCCGGGTGCGGCGCGCCGCGTCCGCATCGCTGTCGTACTGGACCGTCGCGTCCGGGTCCTGCAGCTGGATCGCCGCGACGTGCACGATGTCGCCCCACGCGAGCAGCCCGGCGTCGCCGCTCTCGATCAGGTATGCGGTATGGCCCGGCGTATGGCCCGGCATCGGCACAGCGCGAATGCCGGGCGCGAGCGTCGCTTCGCCGCGAAACGTCCTGAAGCGGCCCGCCGCCACGTACGGCGCGACCGACGCGGCAGCCGCATCGAAGAACGACGCGAGGAACGCCGGCGCCTGTGCCTTGTTGTCCGGATCGAGCCAGTAGTTCGCTTCGATCTCGTTCACGCGCACCACCGCGTTCGGAAAGGTCATCCTGCCGTTCGTCACGATGCCGCCGACATGATCCTTGTGCAGGTGGGTGAGCAGCACCTCGTCGATCTGCTCCGGCGCATAACCGGCCGCACGCAGGTTCGCGAGCAGCTTGCCGCAGCAATCGCCGTACAGCACGCCGGCCCCCGAATCGACGAGGATCCGCTTCGTGCCGGTATCGACCAGGAACGCGTTGATCGAGCCCTGCACGGGCGGCTCGAGAAACGCGCGGTCGAGATCGCGCCGGATGTCGTCCTTCGAGATGTCGCGGAACACCGTATCGACCGGAAACGGATGCGTGCCGTCGGACAGCGCGACGATCCGCAGGCTGCCGAGCTGCTGCCGATAGAAGCCGGGCGCCTGATCCGCACCGCCCGGTTCGGCGGCACACGCGGCCGATGCGAGGATGCCGAAGCACCATGCGATGACCAGCATGCCGCCGGTACGCCAGTTCAGGTTCCTCATGTCCGCTCCCCGGTTGCGTATCGAGATATCGCGCGCGCTGCCGGCCCGGCCGGTCAGGCGCGCGACACCGAGCTTACCGGCCGGTTTCGCAATAATCCTGAGCACGACATGAATCGTTCTGAAAGCCGGCGCGGCTTACGCGGCCCGATCCCGCGCGCGCTGCGCGTCGAGCAATGCAGCGCGAAACACGTCGGCCGGCTGCGCGCCGCTGACGACCGTCGTACCGATGCGCGTCGACGGCACCGACGCGATGCCGTCGCGCACCGCCGCCTCCTCGAGCGCGACCACCGCGTCGAGCCCTTCGCCGGATGCGAGGAAGGCACGCACCGCGTCGCCAACCAGGCCGGCGCCGGCCGCGACCTCGACCAGCACGTCCGTATCGCCGATATCGCGGCCGTCGCGGAAATACGCGGCAAACAGTGCATCGACGAGCGCGACCGCGCTGCCGCGCTGCTGCGCGAACCAGACGAGCCGGTGCGCGAGCCGCGTGTTCGGCGTGCGCGCGATCCGTGCGTGGTCGAACACGAGGCCCGCTGCGCGGCCGGCGTCGGCCACGTGCGCATCGAGCGCCTGCGAACGCGCCCAGCTGCCGAACTTCGCGCTCCGGTACGCCTTGCGGTCGATGCCGCCGGCCGGCATCGTCGGGTTCAGCTCGAACGGCACGAACCGCACGTTCACGGCGCCGGCCAGGCCGGCTGCCTCGATCGCCTCCGCGAGCCGGTGCTCCGCGATCCAGCACCACGGGCAGATCAGGTCGTAGGTCACGGTTACTTCGACGGGTTTCATCGTCATCTCCTGTACATTGCAGTCCGGAAGATAACGCTTGCGCGGCGACGTTAGAATGCGAACGGCACGCAATGCATCGTTGCGGCCTGCACAAAGGCACGAAGACTCGAAGAGCACGACATGGACAAATTCTCCGCGCTGCGCGCGTTCGTCGAAGTAGCGGAAGCCGGCGGCTTCTCGAGCGCGGGGCGCCGCCTCGACCTCGCGGCATCGTCGGTGGTACGCGCGGTGGATGCGCTCGAGGCGTCGCTCGGCACCGTGCTGCTGAACCGCACGACGCGCCAGGTCACGCTGTCCGATGCGGGCGCCATGTACTACGCGCGCGCGAAGCAGCTGCTCGAGGAACTCGCGGAAGCCGACGCGCTGGTGTCCGATCGCGGCGACGAGCCGTCCGGGCCGCTGCGCGTGTCGGTGCCGGTCGCGTACGGCGTGCGCCGCATCGCGCCGCACGTCGCGGCGTTCCTCGCGCGCCATCCGAAGCTCGACCTCGACCTGCAGCTCACCGACGAACGCGTCGATCTCGTCGCGAGCCGCATCGACGTCGCGATCCGGCTCGGCGAAGCGGCGCCGTCCGCCGAAGTCGTCGCGCGAACGCTCGGCACGTTCCAGCGCTATGTCGTCGCGAGCCACGACTACCTCGCCGCGCACGGCACACCGGCCGCGCCGGGCGACCTCGTCGATCACGCGTGCCTGCGCTTTCACTTCGGCGGCGACCAGCAGGCGTGGTCGTTCGTCGACGCGCACGGCACGGCGCAGGTGCGCGTTGCCGGGCGCCTGAAATCGAACCACAGCGAAGTGCTTCGCGATGCGGCGCTCGACGGCGCCGGCATCGCGCTGCTGCCCGACTGGCTGGTCGAGGCCGACGTCCAGTCGGGCCGCCTGCGCCGCCTCTTCGAGCAATACGACGTGACGCCCGGCACGGCCCGCTCGGTCGTCACCGCGCTCTATCTGCCGACGCAGCGCGGCTCGAAACGCGTGACCGCGTTCATCGATTTCGTCGAAACGCTGGTGCGCGCGCCGCATTGAGCCGTCCGGCGGCGTGCCGCGCGACGCGCGGCGCCGCGCTACCAGCCGAACTTCGCTTCGACGCCTACGTAGTCGGCATTGCGCGCGCCGAGCGCGCGGATCGAATCGGCGATCTGGAAGTGCACGGCCTCGACGGCCAGCGCCATGTTCGGATTGACGAGCCAGTCCACGCGGGCCTGCGCATACATCCCCGTGTACGAACCGCCCTTGCCGGCCGTGCCGGGCACCGCCGACATCCCCTGCCCGTAGATCGCATCGGCCGTCGTCTCGCGCCACTGGAAACCGACCGCGGTCAGCACCGTCACGCTGCTCGACGGCTTGAACGTCAGCGACGGCTTCACGTGAATCAGGTTGCTGTAGCCGGTGTAGCCCGCGAGCGTGAAGTAATAGCCGTTCGGGAACAGCGGGTTGAAGGTGCCCATGCGTCCGTCGCCGGGATGCTTGTCGCCCGATGCGCCGTCGACCTGGATGCCGACGCGCGGCGTACCCGGCGTCTTCGCGAACGTGTAGCCGCCCAGCGCGCCGAATGCCCACGCGCCGATCGTGTCCTGGCCGATGTGCCCGGTCTGGAGCATCGCCTCGACGTCCCAGTCGAACCCGCTGGACTTGCCCGCGTAGCGCATGTCGAACACGTCGCGCCGCTCGGTGCCGGCCCCCGCGATGTAGCGCGCATTGTCGCGCGTATAACGCGACCAGTACGCCGACAGGTCGCCGGGGCCCGTGTTGGTGCGCTCGACACGCACGCCGTCGAACCGCAGGTGCCGGTTCGACACGTCGTCGAACGACGCGTCGTTGCGATACTGCACCGGGCGCGTCACATAGCCGATCAGCCGCCACTTGCCGATTTCGTAATCCGCCCACAGCGCGTCGAACGCCTGGCGCACGTTCGGGCCGTCGCGCACCGACACGAACCGCTGCAGGTCGTACGCCATCTCCTGCCGGCCGATCCGCGCCTTGAACGTGCCGCCGCCGATCTGGTCGACATACGCGACGAACGCCTGCTCGATATCGAGCTGATCCTTGTCGACGGGCGACACCGTGTCCTTGCCGAACGGCCGCGCATCGACGAACTGGACGAACGCCTGGACATGCCCGGCGTAACGCAGGTCCGCATGCACCGTCGCACGCTGGATCACGTAGTTGTCGTCGTGCGCGGCGCCGAGCCCGAACAGCGGCGCGTTGTTCAGCTCGAAGCGCTCGCGCAGGTTCGCGCCGAGCGACAGGTAGGTCGACGGGTCGCCGCCGAGCGGGATGTACTTCAGCGCATCGCCCGGCTGGCGCGGCACGCACGGGTTCGCGAGCACCGACCAGTCTTCCTGCCAGCGGTTGAACAGCACCGTGGGCCGCTTCGCGGTACACGTCGTGCCGGCGGCCGGGGCCGCCGAAGCTGTCGAAGCTGTCGAAGCGGCATCCTCGGCCCCGGCCGCCGTACCCGCATAACCCGCGACGCCGCCGGCCAGCACGGCGGCCGGCAGCACGCGCCGCCATGCCCGCCCCATCGACCCGCGCTCCATCACTTCGACCGCGCGTGGATTTCGGCGACGTAGCCGCCCGGGAACTGCACGAGCGCTGCATCGCGCCCGTCCGACGTGAACGTCGGCACCAGCACGGTCACGCCCGCGGCCTGCGCCTGCTTCAGCGTCGCGGCCAGGTCCGGCACTTCGTAGCCCGTCATCTCGCGGCCGAACGGGTAAGGCAGATGGCCGTCGGTGGCGAGCACGGTCATCTTGCCGAAACCCGATTCGATGCGGATGCGGCGATACGTATCGTTCGGCCGGCCGATCTCGATGCCCGGCGCCTTGCGCACGTCGGACACCACCTTGCCGCGCGAGAACGCGACGAAGTCGTGCACCAGCTTGCTCGCGCTTTCCGGCGACACGTACACGCGGTTTTCCGGCACCGTCTGCAGCGGGTCGTATTTCGGCGCCTGCGTGTGCCAGTAGAGCTGCATGTTCACGCCGCCCGGCCAGCGGATGATCGCGTCGCGGCCGATCGGGTCGGGGAACGTGTCGACGACCACGTCCGCGCCGTGCGCACGCGCCGATTTCATCGCGACGTCCATGTCGGTGACGAGGTAGCCGGTGCGCTCCTGGCAGAACGGATAAGGGATCGGCGTCTTGAAGCCGAACACCGAGATCGTGCCGGCCGGCGTGAACACGAGCTGCGACATCGTCTGGCTCGGCGTCGGCGTGACCTGGAACACGCCCTGCTGCGATTTCTTGCCGCCGAACGTCGCGACGAAGCTGTCGGTGAAGCGGTCGAAATCTTCCGGCGCGACGCACACGTGCGTCGTGTCGTACTGCGGGCCGACCGCGACGGCCGGCACCTTCACGGACGACGTGTCGAGCAGGCGCGTCTCGTCGGCATGGGCCGGCGCGGTTGCCAGCAATGCGCCGAGCACGGCCGCCGACGCGGCCGTCAGCCGCCATGCCTGTTGCAATTTCAGTGCGATCATCGGGTTCTCCTTGAAAGTGGCACGCGCGGCCACATGCCGCGCGCGCATTCAGCGTGACGTCGGCCGCTCGTCGGGCCGACCGGATTGATAGGCGAGGAAGCACAGCACCGCGAGCGGCAGCGCGAGCGCCCAGAACGCCGCGAACAGATAAGCCATCGCGCCCGCGCCGGCGCCGAGCGCGAAGCCCGCGACCGGCGGCAGCGTGCGCCGCAGCCGCACGCGCGCGGCTGCGCGTTCGGCCGGCGCGGCGAGCGGCACCAGCCAGTCGAATGCATCGATCACCGCCTGCGTGACGTTGCCCGTCATCACCGTGTTGGCGACGACCGAGCGGGCCGTCAGCCGCGCGTGCGCGTTCTGGACGCCCATCGCCGCGGCGCCGAGGAGGCCGCACAGGATCGTCCTCGGCGCGTCGGCATCGGCGATCGGCGAGGCCATCACGCCGGCCAGCATGAACCCGGCCAGCAGCACGGCCTGCAGCGCATACAGCGAACGCGCGCGCACGCCGTGGCCCAGCTGGCGCATCCGGTGGTCGAGCACGCGCGCGACGACGATGCCCGCGATGAAGGCCGGAAACGCGAGCCACTTGATCGCGAGCCCTTGCCCGACGCCGGCCAGGCCCGAGCCGATCAGGATGAAGTTGCCGGTGACGTGCGCGGTGAACAGGCCGAACAGCGCGACGAAGCCGAGCGTGTCGACATATCCCGCGATCGACGCGAGAAACACGTCCTCGCCGCGCACGCGGTCGGGCACGGCGCCCGCGGTTACCGGCTGCGACGGCATGACCGGGTTTCCTGGATGGTGGCGCCGGCCCCCGGCGAGATCTGATAACGCATGTTCCGCTCCGGTTGCGCCGACCGGCCCGGCCTGCCGACTGGCATCCGGCCCGTGCGGCGGTTCGGAAGCCAGACTAGTGAAGGCCGACCTTAATGTCATGGCGCCCGCCTGAATTTTTCTGAATCGGCGGCGGGCTCGCGTGGCCGGGGGGCCGGGCCGGCACGACGCGGATTGCGCCCCGCACCGGCCCCGCAGCGCGCCGAAAGCCGCGCCGCGCACGGCATGCGGCCTGTCAATCGTGCTATTTTTCGATCGATAGTTAACGCAGGCGCACCACCGGGAGCCGATGCATGACCGAAAGAAAACGCAGCACGCCGGCCCGCGAGCGCGGGACGGACGCCGACGGCAACGCCGTCACGCCGGGCCGCCGGCTCGCGCCGGAAGCGCGCGAGCGGCAGATCGTCGAGAAGGCGATCGAGCACTTCGCGACGCACGGCTTTTCCGGCAGCACGCGCGAGCTCGCGCGGCAGATCGGCGTCACCCAGCCGCTGCTGTACCGGTACTTCCCGAGCAAGGAAGCGCTGATCGACCGCGTGTACGACGAGATCTACACGTGGAACCCCGACTGGGAAAAACTGATCGCCGACCGCACGGTGTCGCTGCAGGAGCGGCTCGTCGCGTTCTATCGCGACTATGCGCAAACCATCCTGCGGCGCGAATGGATCCGCACGTTCATCTTCGCGGGGCTCAGCCGCGAGGGGTTCAACACGCGTTACCTGTCGCGGCTGCGCGAACGCGTGTTCCTGCCGGTGCTGCGCGAGCTGCGGCACGAATACGACCTCGCGACGCCCACCACCGAGGCCCAGCGCAATGCGGAAGTCGAGCTGGTCTGGAGCCTGCACGCGAGCATCTTCTATTTCGGCGTGCGCAAGTGGGTCTACGGCCTGCCGGTGCCCGACGATCTCGACACCGAGATCGAACGGCTGATCGACGCGTTCCTGCACGGCACGCCCGCCGCGCTGAAGCAGCTCACGTCGGACGCACCCGCGCGGCGGCGCCGGCGCGGCTGACACCGGTGGCAGGCATGCCGGACGACGACGGTCGAATCGTCGCCCGGCATGTTCACGCTCGCGCGTCTTCGTCAAGCCCGCACGCGACCGGACGCCACCGGCCGAGCGAATCACACGGGGATTGGGAGCCGCCTGCCACAGCCGGCCCGTGACCCGGCGGCCCGGTTCCGGCCGTGCGCGCAATCACGCGAATTCAGAACAATTTATCCGGCGCGCCGCACGATTCGCCTATCCTCGAAAGGCATTTGCGGCCGCGCCGGTTTCGCGCGGGCCGAACCGAACAGCGACCGCCCCATGACCCACGCCATGCCTTCGATCACCCATCACACCGTCACCGCGAACGGCATCCGCCAGCACTACATCGACGCCGGCAGCGGGCCTGCCGTCGTGCTGCTGCACGGCTTCCCCGAGACGAGCTTCGCGTGGCGCTTCCAGATCCCCGCGCTCGCGCAGCGCTACCGCGTGATCGCGCCCGACCTGCGCGGTTACGGCGAAACCGACAAGCCGGCCGCCGGTTACGACAAGCGCAACATGGCGCGCGACGTCGCCGGGCTGCTCGACGCGCTCGGCATCGGCCGCATCGCGCTCGTCGGGCACGACCGCGGTGCGCGCGTCGCGACGCGTTTCGCGAAGGACTTCCCCGAGCGCGTCGACCGGCTCGTCGTGATGGACAACGTGCCGACGCGCATCGTCGCGCAGAACATGACCGCGCAAACGGCGCGCGCGTACTGGTTCTTCCTGTTCCACCAGGTGCCGGATCTGCCCGAGGCGCTGATCGCCGGCAAGGAAGCCGAGTGGCTCAGCCACTTCTTCTCCGACTGGTGCTACAACCCGCACGCGATCTCCGGCGACGCGTTCGACACCTACGTGCGCGCGTACCGGCGCCCGGGCGCCGTGCGCGGCGCGCTGGCCGACTACCGCGCGAACGCCGAGGACGTGCAGCAGGATCTCGTCGACGCGGACGTCAAGATCGCGTGCCCGACGATGGCGCTCTGGGGCGAGGATTTCTACGCGGTCGGCAAGATGTTCGACATGAAATCCGTGTGGGAAAGCATGGCGACGGACCTGCGCGCCGAGCCGATCGCACAGTGCGGGCACCTGCCGCAGGAGGAGCAGCCGGAGCGCGTGAACGCGCTGCTGCTCGACTTCCTGCAGCACTGGGAAGGCTGATTCGATGCGCGCGCAACGAACCATCGGGAGGCTGGCAGCATGAGCGACGTTTCGGGCCCGCTGGCGGTCGTGATCGGCGGATCGGTGGGCGGGCTGTTCACCGCCACTTCACTGCGGGCGGCCGGCTGGCGCGTCAAGGTCTTCGAGCAATCGCCGAACGAGCTCGACAGCCGCGGCGGCGGCATCGTGCTGCAAACGCCGATCGAACGCGCGTTCGCGTTCGGCGGCGTGCCCGTGCCGCACGATGCGGGTGTCGATTCCGGCGACCGGATCTATCTCGACGCGCACGACCGGATCGTGCAACGCATGAACATGCCGCAGACGCAGACCGCGTGGAACGTGATCTATACGGCGCTGAAGCGCGCGCTGCCCGCCGGCGTCGTGCATGGCGGCGTGTCGTTCGAGCGCTTCGAGCAGGACGGCGAACGCGTGATCGCGCACTTCGCGGACGGCCGCGTCGAGCCGGCCGACCTGCTGGTCGGCGCCGACGGCGGCCGCTCGAACGTGCGCGCGCAACTGCTGCCCGATGCGCGGCCCGCGTATGCGGGTTATGTCGCGTGGCGCGGGCTCGTCGACGAGCACCTGCTGCCCGAGCCGGCGCTGAAGGTGCTGCGCGACCGCTTCACGTTCCAGCAAGGCGACGCGCACCTGTTCCTCACCTATCTGGTCCCCGGCCGCGACGGCGCGGTCGAACCGGGCAAGCGGCGCGTGAACTGGGTCTGGTACCGGCGGCTCGCGCCGGCGAGCCTGCCGTCGCTGTTTCTCGCGCAGGACGGCACGCAGCGCGACGGTTCGCTGCCGCCCGGCGCGATGCGCGACGACAACCGGCTCGAACTCGTGAACGCGGGCCGCCGGATGCTGGCGCCCACGCTCGCCGCGCTCGTCGACGCGACGCAGGCGCCGTTCGCGCAGGCGATCCTCGATCTCTCGGTCGAGCGCATGGCGTTCGGCCGCGCGGTGCTGCTCGGCGACGCGGCCTGCCTCGTGCGGCCGCATACGGCCGCGGGCGTCGCGAAAGCGGCGGAGAATGCGGTCGGGCTCGCCGAGGCACTGCGCGGCGTCGTGCACGGCCCCGCGTTCGACGCCGCGCTGGCGGGCTGGGAAAAGCGCCAGCTCGCGACCAACGCGTCGCTGTCCAACCTCGGCATCTCGCTCGGCACGCGGATCATGGGGCGCGCGTGACCGTCCGGCGGTGCGCGCCGCTTCGGTCGATCGCGCGTGCGGGCCGGGCCGTCACGCGTGGCGCACGACGATATCCCACGCGGTATGACACGCCTGCCCCGGCAGCGTCAGCGCGCGCAGCACCACCCGATCGCCCTGCTGCGTCGCGACGCTGAACTTGTGCGGCGCCAGCAGCGCGACCGTCGCGCCGTTGTGCTCCAGTTGCAAGCCTGGCGCCGCAGGCTGGCCGCTCAGATGCGACAGCCAGATGTCCAGCACCAACCGGTCGCGCGTCACCGCGAATTCGACCGTGTGCGCCGCCCACGCATTCAGTGCATGGCCCTGCGGGTTGCGGAACGACGGCCCCGCGGCCAGACGCGGCACGTTCGCCAGCACGTCCTCGTGCGCGGCCAGCACCGACAACCCGCTCGCGACGAAGCGTTCGGGCTGAAGCAGGCCGGGATCGGCCGGCTGCGCCCGCTTGCCGGCCTCGGGCGCCAGCGCGAACGCCTGCCCGAGCGCGATCGCATGCTCGGCATGACGCGCCAGGTAGCGCCAGTGGTTCAGGAAGCGCACGTCGCCCGTCATGTGCAGGCCACGGATCGGTTTGCCCTGATGCTCGAGCACGATACGGACCGCATCGAAATCGTGCCGCTCGTGCAGCCCCCATTTCGTGACGAAATTTTGCTCGCAGCCCACGAGCCGCACGTGGCCGAGGCCGCCCCACAGATGCAGGAAGGTCGTGTCCAGCCCGTAGATCGCCACGAAATCCTGGCCGATCCTGCCGGCCTGTTCGCGGACAAACCGCGCGAATCGCGCCCAGGGCTCGCGGCCGCCGACCACGAGCCCCGCCTGCAGCGGCTGCCCCAGCCGCTCGAGCACGTCCTGCACGCACTGGTGGATCAGCGCGTCGCGCCGTTCGCCGATGAGCGGCATCATCACGAACGCGCAGAAGTGCGCATCGGGCGCGACGTGAAGGGCCTCGTCGTGCGGCACGACGTCGAAGATGTCGAACCGCGGCCCCGGGAACCAGATGTCGGCATCGTAGAGCGCGAGCGTCTGCAACGCCGGATCGGTGTCGAAGATCGCGGCCGCGGAGATGTAGCGGTCCCAGGCAAGGTCGCCGACGCCCGCCGCCGCGTACACCTCGATCCCGTTCGCGCGCAGCCGCTGCTGCTTCTCGTCGGACAACCCGTAGCCGATGACGCCGATGCGCCCCCGGTAGTCCGTCGCGCGCAGCGAGACGATGAACGGGATGACCATTTCGTACCAGGCCTGCGTGTTGTCGTCGATCGCGAACGCGACGAGTTGATGGCGGTCGGCCTCGTTGTGGTCGGACGTGTTCATGCGTGTGGTGAGAGTGGTCAGTCCGTCGTTCCGATCGGTCCGGCTGCCGGTGTGCCTTTACGCGCGACGCCGATTATCGGAAGGCGGCCGAATACCCGTTATCGTCATACGATTGCGAGCGATATCCATTCGGCGGCGCCCCCGATCGCCGGGGCCGTTCGCCAGAAAATGGATGCTCGATTTTTACCACGACGCGATATTCCCGCGCGACCTGAAAATGCGTCGCGATTCCGAACATTTGTTAAATAGCTTGAATGACCGACAACCGGCCGGCAATTTGCCTTAACATCCGGCCGTCATCTCGACTGACGCCGATCACGGTTGACCGACCCTGGACTCCGGCCGTGGCTTTCATTTTCCAGGTGCCTGAACGGGGCGCCGATTTCATCCGCGACGACCGACCATGTTCCAGACCCCGGGAGATTCATTCGTCAACGGCTCGTTGCTGGGCCTGTGCGTCGAGGTGCCGCTCGCCGCGCTGGTGTCGCTCGCCATGCACGGCGTCGACTGGAACGGGCAGCGCATCGCGATGCTGATCGCCACGCCGGTGCTGCTCGCCTGCATTGCGCTGCTGACCCGTCCGGTCGCATTCAGCACGGTGTGGAAGCACAAGCGCTCGCCGTTCGTGCTCGACGACAACGTGCGCGCGTCGATCTACGGCCGGCTCTGCGGGATCGCGCTCGGGCTCGTGTTCGGCATCATGGTCGCGACGACGTTCGCCTGATCCCGCCGGACCGGCGCGCCCGACCAAACCTGCGTCGGGCCTGAAGCCGCCGGCTCACGAGCAAGTCTTCCCGGCGCATCGCGTCACGCCGATGCCACCAGCGTGTTGAACGACGTATCCCACAACGGCGCGACATTCGCCGGCCCATCCAGCACGCCGATCCGCGCGAACACATCCGCGACCTGCTGATGCTGCGCCACCACGTCGGGCGTCACCGGCAGCAGCGCATAGTCTTCGCTGCGCTGGTCGAACATCGCGACGAGATCGGCCACCGGCACGCGCGTCTCCTGATTCTGCACCCGCGCGTAGTCGCCGAAATGCCCGTTCGCCCACGCGTACGCGCGCCGGAACCGCAGCAGCAGATCGCCCGTCGCCGCACGACGGCGCGCATCGTCGAGCGTGCGCGGGTTCGCGTACACCGGGAAATTGCCCGACAGATAACCCTTCCCCGTCTTCAGCACGCGCGCACCGTAGCGATTGCGCGCGAGCTGGCCGTTGTAGCCGTAGATCGCCCACGCGTCGATGTCGCCGCGATCGTAGGCCGACAACCCGTCGGCCGGCGACAGGTTGATCGGCTGGATGTCGTCGAAGCCGAGGCCAGCCTCCGTGAGCTGGCGATACAGGAAGTAGTGCGACGTCGTCGCGCGCACGTAGCCGACGCGCTTGCCCTTCAGGTCCGCGATACTGCGGATCGGCGTGTCCTTGCGTGCGAGCGTGACCTGGTTGTTCAGGTCTTCGCGCACGCGGGTGATGAGCCGGACGCTGGCCTTCTGGCGCGCGGCGAACACGGCCGGAATTTCGCTGCCCGAACCGATATCGAGCGCGTCCGCATTGAGCGCCTCGATGTGCAGCACGCCGTTGTTCAGTTCGCGCCAGTCGATCCGGTACGGTGTGTCGCCGAGGCCGGCCGCCTGCAGCAGCGCGCGCCAGCCGCCCTTGTAGGTCGCGACGCGCAATGTCGTGCCGGCGAGATCGGCGTTGACGGCCGGCGTGGCGAACGCGGCCTTCGCGGCGAACGGCGCCGCCACGGCCGCGGCGCCGGCAAGTATCAGGCGGCGGCGTGCCGCCGACGTTGACGCCATCGAATCCTCCTGTCGATCGGTTGCGAATTGAGCGGAAGCCCGCGCGGCTGCATCAATGCAGCACCGGGAACCCGTGGCGCTCGGCCAGCAGTTCGAGGATGCGGCGCGCGTCGGTGACGAACCGCACGTCGCCGAGCGTCTGCGCGTCGTCCGGCGCCGGCTGGTCGCGACCGAGCACAAGGACCGGCAAGCCCTGGTGCGCATCGTCGAGCGCCTCGATCACTGCGTGGCGCGGCCGCTCGAAGCCAACGCGCTTCACGTCGATGCGGCCGGCCTGCTCGGGCGCACTCGCCAGCAGCCCCTCGATCGACAGTCCGTGCGGACAGACGAAACGCTGGCCCGGATGCTTCGGATCGGCAAAGCCCGGTTCCAGCAAAAACAGTACATCGCGACTCATGTCAAACGGCTCCCGTGTTCGTTGTTCAGCCGGGACGCATGCGCACGTGGGCGCCGTCGTGGTCCCGGAGCAGGCCGGCCCCTGGCCGGATGCCCGACTCTACCGTTGCGCGTCGCACCGCCCTACCAACGTTTTGCGAAATCGATATGCCGGCGCGCGTAGCGCATCGATCGTGCGCCGCACAGACGGCCGTTGCGTAAATGCATCGCCCGTTGCATCGCGGACATTGCGGATATCGAACGATTTCATCGATCGATATGACGGCGGCCGCGGGTAGCTGGCACCCGACGTTCGGCGTTCGAGCGATGCGTTCGCCGCAGCAGGGGTGCCGGACGCGATCGCGACGCACATGCCGGATTTGCAGCAACGCACATTACAAATCGGCCGCGCAGCGATTTACAAACCACGGATCGGCCGTTCGCCGGTACGACCCGCGTCAATAGCATCGTGCTCCTCACTGTCGTACTCAAAAAAACAGAGGAAAGTCATGATCAAAAAAACGGTAGTCCTGGGTTTGGTTTCGATCGGTTCGGTCAGCGCGCATGCGCAGAGTTCGGTCACGTTGTACGGCGTCGTCGATGCCGGTTTCGCCTATACGAACAACCAGGGCGGCGCGAGCAACATCCAGCAGACGAGCGGCAAGCTGAGCGGCAGCCGCTGGGGCCTGAAAGGCGTCGAAGATCTCGGTGGCGGCCTGCAGGCGGTCTTCACGCTCGAAAGCGGGTTCCGGCCGAGCGACGGCGGGCTCGGCCAGGGCGGCCGGCTGTTCGGCCGTTCCGCGTACGTCGGGCTGGCCAAGTCCGGCATCGGCACGCTGACCTTCGGCCGCCAGTACGAGCCGATCACCGATCTCGTCGCGCAGTACTCGGGGTCCGGCTTCTGGTCGCCGGCCACGCACGTGGGCGACAACGACAACATGAACCAGAGCTTCCGCCTGAACAACGCGGTGAAGTTCCGCAGCGACACGATCGCCGGCTTCACGGCCGACCTGCTCTATGCGTTCAGCAACCAGGCGAACGGCGGCGCCGGCACCGGCTTCTCGAACAACAATGCGTGGGGCGTGTCGGCGAACTACGTGAACGGGCCGCTGTCGGTCGGCGGCGGTTACGTGCGACTCAATCACCCGAATGCGACGTCGAATACGACCGGCGCGGTGGGCGGCGCGACCTCGACCACCGGCAACGACTACAGCGGCGCGTTCTTCTACGGGCTGAACGGCGGCGTGCTCAAGCAGCAGATCGGCGTGGCAGGCGCGAACTACGCGCTCGGCCGCGCGACGCTCGGCTTCGCGTGGAGCCACACGCAGCTCAACTATCTCGACGGCTCGTCGCGCAAGTTCAACAACTACGACGTGAACGCGCGTTACCAGATCACGCCGGCGGCTACGCTGATCGGCGTCTATACGTTCACCGACGGGCGCGCGAGCGGCCTGCCGGGCACCGGCGGCCAGACGCTGAAGCCGCGCTGGCACCAGTTCACGCTCGGGTTCGACTATGCGCTGTCGAAGCGCACCGATATCTACGTGTCGGGCATCTACCAGCTCGCGGCCGGCGATGCGAGCACGGCGACGGCGGGCGGTTATCGCAGGATCGCGGCGATCTCGAACATCGGCAGCGCGTCGTCGACGAACCGCCAGGTCGCGCTCGTCAGCGGGCTGCGCGTGAAGTTCTGACGGCATGCGCGGCGGGTGCGGTGCGATGCGGTGAGGTGCGATAAGCAAAGCGGGAATCGTTGTTTGCCGCGCCGTGCCCGGTTGCCGAGAATGGGCGTTTCCCGTGAGTTACCCGCGTGCTGCCCGCAGGCGCGATACGCGTTCGACGATGACCGGCTCCCTCCCCGCGCGCCGCGCAGCAGCCGGTGCGCGGCACTGCTTCGGCTCGCCGGCACGTCGGGCATCGCACCCGGGCGATTCGCTGCCGCACGTCCCTGCCGTTGCCGTGCGGTGCGTGCCCAACCCGCAAGGAAGCCATCATGAACGCCCCCTCCGTCGCCGCGCCGGTCGCGACGTCACCGTTCGTCGACGTCCGCTCGCCGGCGGATTTCCCCGACAGCCCCGTGTCGCGCGTGCTCGCGCAGCCGCTGATGCTCGGGCTGTTCCTGCCGATCCAGGCCGGCGGCTGGAGCGCATCGACGCTGCCGCGCACGACCGACTGGACGTTCGACTACAACGCCGAGCTGGTCGCGCGCGCGGAAGCGCTCGGCTTCGATCTCGTGTTCGCGCTGTCGCAATGGCTGCCGAAAGGCGGTTACGGCGGCGTGTTCGACGGCCACGCGCTCGACTCGTTCATGACGCTGGCCGCGCTGACCGCACGCACCGAGCGGATCATCCTGGTCGCGACGAGCCATGTGCTGTACGGGCCGTGGCATCCGCTGCATTTCGCGAAGTTCACCGCGACACTCGATCACATCTCGCGCGGGCGCTGGGGCATCAACGTCGTGACCGGTCATCGCGCCATCGAGCACGAGATGTTCGGCTGGAACCGGATCGAGCACGACCGGCGCTACGAGATGGCCGCCGAGTTCGTCGACGCGGTGCAGCAGTTGTGGGCGCAACCGGACAATTTCAGCTACACGCCCGCGCTGTCGGGCTGGCGGCTGGGCGGCGCGTTCGTCACGCCGAAACCACGCTACGGCCGCCCGTTGCTGATCAACGCGACCGGCTCCGACGCGGGGATCGACTTCGCGGCGCGCTATTCGGACATCGTGTTCGTCACGAGCCCGGCCGGCCCCGACGCCGAACGCGCGATCGACGCCCTGCCCGCACATACCGCGCGCGTGAAGGCGGCCGCCGCCGCGCGCGGCCGGACGATCCGCACGCTGCTCAACCCGCTCGTGATCTGCCGCGAAACGGCAGCCGAAGCGCGCGCGTATCGCGACGCGATCGTCGCGCATGCGGACGAAGGCAGCTTCCACCGTTTCGACAGCGACGCGCATGCGTGGCGAGGCGGCTTCGAACAGCGCGCGCAGGCCGACGCGCGCGCGATCGGCGGCAACATCTCGATCACGGGTTCGCCGGAGGAAGTCGCGGACACCATCGTGCGGCTGCACCGCGCGGGCATCGACGGCATCCAGTTGAGCTTCTACGATTTCAAGCCCGATCTCGACTTCTTCGGCGAGCGCGTGCTGCCGCTGCTGCGCGCCGCCGGCTTGCGGCGCTGACGCGGGCGGCGGACGCATCGCCCGCCGCGGCACTCACGGTTTCGACACGGCGTGGTCAGAACACGCGGCCTTCGGTGAGGTGCGTCGTCACGCCGTTCAGGTCGTAGTCGCCGATCACGCGCGCCTTGTGCAGCAGCGGGTTGTGGCTGAAGATCGTGCGCAGGTTGCGCCAGTGCCGGTCGAGATTGTGTTCGCGCGCCGTCGCCGATGCCCCGCCGACTTCGAACAGCCGCTCGGCCGCGTGCAGCGCGAGCTTGCTGACGACGAGCTGCGTACGCGCGGTTGCGAGCGCGCTGTCGAGCACGCGTGCATCCGCATCGGCGTCGCCGGCCTCGATCGCGTCGGCGGAACGGTCGAGCGCCCGCGCGTTTTCGCGCACGAGCGCGTCGATCGCGTGACTGTGCGCGGACAGCTCGCCGACGACCTGCTGGATGAAGTGATCGTCGCGCGCGGTCGGCGCCGGGCTGTGCAGCACCGGGCGGCCGTGCGCGAGCACATAACGACGCGCATCGGCAACCACGTTGCGCACGATGCCCGCGCCCGTCGCGACGAGATGCAGCTGGCGCAGCGCGCCGCAATGGCGGCCGACGAGCGTCGAGCCGTCGCGCGGGGCCACTTCGTCCGCGAACACCTGCACGTCGTCGAGCAGCAGGCTGCCGCTCGCGGTCATGCGCTGGCCCATGCCGTCCCAGTCGTCGAGCACCTGCACGCCGTCGCGCGCGACGGGAATGATCACGGCGACCGCGTCGCCCTGTTCGTTTTCCACGTTGATGCGCGCGAAATCGGCGAACGCCGTGCCGGTCGAATAGTATTTGCGCCCCGTCACGCGATAGTGCTCGCCGTCCCGGCGCAGCACGGCGGTGTTCTCGCCCGGCCGCGACGTGCCGCGCTCGGTCGACGCACCGCCGAAGATCGCGCCGGCCAGTGCCCGCTCGAGCTGCACGTCGTTGAACGGCGTGCGCGGCGACAGCCGCAGCGTCTCGGTCTGGTCGTAGTGGATCCGCAGCGCGTGCGCGAGGTTCGAATCGGCGGCGGCCAGTGTCGCGATCGTGTCGAACAGATCGACCAGCGTGCCGCCGAGGCCGCCACGCGCGACCGGAATCCGCAGCACGCCCAGCGCCGAGCGGCGGAAAAGTGCGAAGCCGTCGAACGGCAATTCGCGACGCGCCTCGCGTTGCGCGGCATCCTGCCCGATCGCGTTCGCGAGATCGGGCAGTGCGGCGAGCGCGTCGCGCAACGCGTCGCGCGGATCGACGGCATCACGGGCGGTCATTCTGCGGTTCCTTGTACGAGAAGTTCGGGCATGCCGCTGCGCGGTGCGATCGCGACATCCGCGAACCGGCGCACATACGGCACCGCAAAGTATAGGGACGCCCCCGGTGTGCGTGAAAAGCCGATTTCAGCTTTTGTTATGCGTGTGCAGGGAATGGTCGCGCGCCATCGCACCAATGCATCATCGCGCCATCGCGCGATACCCCGGCGCGGCGTGGTCGCGCGTGGCGACCCCGAACCCGGCCGATCGCGACGGTCACGATTCCGTCGACGGGTCGGGTACGCGCACGATGCCCTCCGGATACCGGATGTCGATCAGCCCGTGCTTGTCGCGGATGCGGATCGGCGGCACGACCTCGACGCTCGCACGGTCGACGCCCTCGCACACGGCCAGGTTCGTATTGGTGCGGTAGTACACGCGCTGGTCGTCGACCGCAAAGGCCCAGTTCAGAAAGCGCAAGCTTCGTGCGTCGATCCCCGGCAACGGCTTGCGGTAGTTCTTCCCCCACAGCACGTGACCGTCGGCGTCGATCAGCATGTCGTGAAAGACGCCGCGCGCGGTCTCGACGTCGACGCGCCCCGGCTTCGTCACGATCTTGCCGTCGTAAAGGATCTGCGCGCCGAGCCGTGCATACCGGTAGCCGAGGCTCACCACGCCGGCCGGATCGTCGATGCCGCGCTTGCGCACGCCGGCGCAGAACAGGTGTTTCGCATCCCGCGCGTATGCGCCGCCGATATGCGTCAGGCTGGCCACGTCGGCCTTGACGACGGTCAGGTGGCCGGAATCGTAGATGTCACGCTCGAAGTAGTAAGCCTGCCGTGCATCGCGATACCAGCCGCCGCCCAGGGGTTCCAGCGTGGCGGCATCGCCGTCGGCAACGAGCCCTTCGCCTGCATCGTCGTAGCTGAACGCGGCGCCTCCCGCGTAGTAGCGCAGCCCCGACGCATCGACGGCAAAGTGGTCGACCAGGTGCCGGAAGCTGCCCAGATCGAAGTTGTTGAGCGCGCGATACTGATGCCCGCTGCCGGTGCGGGCCCAGACGCGTTCGCCATCGCTGTGGAACGGCCCGCCGAGCGGGGCAAGCGGCTCGTTGCGCGTGTCGCGGCGCCGCCGCGCTTCCGCCTCCTCACGGCGCTGTGCCTCCTCGGCGTCGTAGATGGCCTGCTGCTCCGGCGTGACCCGCGCCGCATCCTCGTACTTCTGCATGTGGAGCGCATGCAGCGACTGCACGGTCGCGATGCAGTACACCGAATGCGGAACCGAGCGCAGGTACAGCGCCCAGTCCTCGTCGTCGCACCGGTAGAACCAGTGGATCGCCTCGCCGTCCCATCCGGCCGGGTCGGTGCGCGCGAGCAGCGCGGCCTTGACGTCCCGGACCTTGCCGGGCACGACGAAGGAAAGGCTGTAGCCGGTGTCGGCGACGATGTCGAGGCTCTCATCCTCGAACAGGCTTCGCATCAGTTTTTCGAGTTCTTGCAAGGTCATGGGCGCGTGTCGACCCGGTGACGGGCCACGAAATGAACGGACGTGCGGCGGTCATTCTAACCATGGCGACGTGCGCTGCCCCGGCCTTCTTCGGGACATGCCGTCGATCCATCGCGTATCCGCCCGGATACGAACATGTCGACGATCGTCATTTCAGCACACCTGGTTCCCGATCGGGAACGAAATGGATATTCCGTTGCCGGCACGACCAATTCGTTTCCGTTCGGATACGAATGGATGCCTGCGCCCACGAGTTGTGCAATACTGTTCCCGATCAGATACGAAGCACGGAGGACGTCATGCACGAGATCCTGCCCGTCGGCACGATCGGCGCACTCGCCAACCTCATCCGCGCGGCCCGGCTCCAGCAGGGATTCACGCGGGACGAACTCGCGAACGCCACGGGGCTTTCGCCGAAATTCATCAGCCAGGTGGAGGCCGGGAAACCCACCGCGCAGGTCGGCAAGATCCTGCTGCTGCTCGGCGAACTGGGCATCACCCTGCTCGCGCAGTCGTCCATCGAGATTTCGGCGGCAAACGTGCTGAAGGCCGCGCAACGCCGCAGGAGCCGCCATGGCGAGTAGAACGCTGATCGCCTCCGCGAACGGGTTGCGCATGGGCGCGCTGACCGACGACAAAGGCGTCTGGTCGTTCACGTACGACGCGCAGTGGCTGGCATCGCCACGCGCGTACCCGCTGTCCCCCGCTTTCCCGCTGCGCGCCGGCACCTTCACCGACACCTCGACCGATCGCCCGGTCCAGTGGTTCTTCGACAACCTGCTGCCGGAAGAAGGCATGCGCACGTCGCTTGCGCGCGAGGCCAGGGTCGACGCCGCCGACGCATGGGGCCTGCTCGCGTACTTCGGGCGCGAATCGGCCGGCGCGCTCACGCTGCTCGCGCAAGGCGAGCAGGAAGCGGCCGGCAGCATGCAGCCGCTCCCGCTCGACGAACTCGAACGCCGCATCCAGGCGATGCCCGAGCGCGCGCTGACGGCCACCGCGCCCAAGCGCATGTCGGCGGCCGGCGCGCAGCAGAAGCTGCTGCTGATCCTGCGCGGCGACGCGCCCGACTACACGCTGTTCGAGCCGGTCGGCAGCGAACCGTCGATGCATCTGCTGAAACCGGACATGCGCGCCGCCGGCTATCCGCATTCGGCGATCAACGAGTTCTTCTGCATGAAGCTCGCGAAGCGGATGGGCCTCGACGTGCCCGACGTGCACTTTCTGCGCGCGCCGTCCGCGTGCTACGTGATCGACCGTTTCGACCGCGATACCGCATCGGAGCCGGCCGCCCGCCTGCATACGATCGATGCGATGCAGTTGCTGAACTACGATCGCGGCTTCAAGTACCAGCGCGCGAACGCGGAAGAACTCGGCCGCGCGATCGGGCAGACCAGCACGCGTGCGCTGGCGCGCCTGTCGGTGTTCCGCTGGACGATCTTCAACGTGGTGGTCGGCAACGGCGACGCGCACCTGAAGAACCTGTCGTTCTTCGTCGACGCGCGCGGCTACCGGCTCGCGCCGTTCTACGACATCGTCAGCACGGTCGTCTATCACACGCCCACGCACCGGCCCGATCATCGCGGCGATCATTGGCCGCACTGCGAACTGACGATGCCGCTCGGCGCGGCGACGCGCTTCGCCGACATCGACCAGGGCGCGCTGGTCGCGTTCGGCAACGCACTCGGGCTCAGGGATAAGGCAGCCGAAAACGAGCTGCGGCGCTTTCTCGAACCGCTCGATCGCAGCGTCGCGCAGACGCTCGACGAAGTGCGCGAGGTCGCGCGCCCCGACGCCGGGGAAATGCGCCTGCTGAACTCGATCGTCTCGATGCCGATCGCGGAGATGGGCCGCGCGCTGCGGCAGGGGCGCGGGTAAGCGGCCGCGCACGGGTTTCGCGCCGGTCGCGCGCCCGATTCCTCGTTTTCCTGCGCGACAACCGCGACGTCGCAATCGTCCCGTTCGTGACATGAACGCTTCTCGCGTGCCGTCCGCTCACCGCGGCCGATGCCTGACGAACCGGCCCCGGCCCGTGGTGGATGCGCTTCACCGGCTCGTCACGCCGCGAGCCCGGCCGGCGGCGCAACCGCGACATCCGGATTGAACCGGGTCATGCAGTTCAGGTCGAGTGCGCGTATCTGCTCGGTCATGAAGTCGACGAAGATACGAATGCGCGTCGGAAGATGTTGCCGGCTGAGATAGCAGATATAGTGGCCGCGATCTTCCGGCACATGCTTCGCCAGCGCGACGACGAGTTCGCTCGAAGCGATATGGTCGCGGATCTGGTAACCCGCCATCTGCGCGATGCCCGACCCGTTCAGGACCGCACGCAACACCAGGTCCGCGTCGTTGAACGTCAGCCGCGACTTCGGCAGGTATTTCTGCACGCGGCCGTCGACGTTGAACTCCCATTCGAAGATGCGGCCGCTGGCGAAACGAAAGTTGATGCACTCGTGCCGTCCCAGATCCTCCAGACTCTGCGGAAGGCCGTGCCTGGCCACATACGACGGCGACGCGCAGAGCGCCATCTGCATCGGAATCAGTTGCCGGGCGATGATGCTCGAATCCTCGATGCGTCCATTGCGGAACGACACGTCGATTCGTTCGGACACCAGATCGACCGGCCGGTCGTCGAGCAGCAGATCGATGACGATGTCGGGGTACGCTTTCGCAAACGTTTCCAGCAGCGGCGCAACGATCTTCCGGCCGAAGCCCACCGCCGAGCTGATCCGGATGAGGCCGCGCGGCGGCCCCTCCCGCAGTTCCAGCATGTCGTTCATCGCTTCGACGATCTGCGCCACGCCCTGGCGGCAGTTCTCGAAGAATCGCTGGCCTTCGCAGGTCAGTTCCGTCATGCGCGTGGTCCGCTGGAACAGCCGCGTGCTCAACTGCGCCTCCAGCTTCTGGACGTTGCGGCTCACGGCCGGCCGGCCGACGCCGAGACGTTCGGCGGCCTTGGTGAAGCTCCCCTCGCTCGCCACCGCGACGAACGCAAGGATGCCCGCGTAGCTTGCACCGAAGCTGGCCGATAATGCGTCGGCGCGCCTTGGCAAGTCGCGACGAACGCCGTGCTCCGACGTATCCGATCGATTCATTTCCGCTGCCCCCAGACATCCCGCCCATCCCGACTGCCCGTCGCAGGCGTACGCCTGCGCCCCCCACCTTCGACACGCGAATCAGCTTCCCGCGAGCCACCGGTCCAGGCCGATGCTGCCGAGTCGCGCTGCCCCGAGCGGCACGAGCGATCGTTCCTCGACACGGCCGCCGTAATAACGGGCATCGCGATCGGTCACCACCGCACGCGTGTCGCCGACCGACTTCAGGTAACGCGCGACGATCTCCGCGAACGGTGCGCGATCCGGGCCCGCGATCTCGACCGTGCCGTTCAGCGGCCCGGCCAGCGCGATCTGCGCGAGCAGCGCCGCGACGTCTTCCGCGGCAATCGGCTGAAACAGTCCGTCGCCGATGCGCACGGTCCCGTCTTCCGTGCCGAAATCCGCAATACCGCCGATGAACTCCATGAATTGCGTGGCACGCACGATCGTGTACGGCACGCCGGCCGCCTCGATCGCCTGTTCCTGCGCGACCTTGGCCGCGAAATAGCCGTTCTCCGGCATCCGGTCGCAGCCGACGATCGACAGCGCGACGTGATGGCGCACGCCTGCGGCCACTTCGGCCTTGCCGAGATTGCGGGCCGACGTGCGGAAGAAATCCAGCACCGCCTGCGGTTCCCATGACGGCGCGTTCGCGACGTCCACGACGACGTCGGCGTCCGTCAATGCGTCGGTCAGGCCTTCGCCCGTGATGGAATTGACGCCGGTGCGCGGCGACGCCGCGAGCGCCTGGTGCCCTGCCTCGCCGAGCAACGTGACGACGCGTGAGCCGATCAGGCCCGAACCACCGATGACAACGATCTTCATCGCAAAATCTCCTGACGAAAGGGTTTTCCTGGAACGCGTGCGGCACGTGACGCGCGCCGCCTCCGATGAAAACGGTCATGACCGTCGCATCGCATGGCGCAATTGTGGAAGAATCATGTCCTATCCATCAGTGCCAAGAATCGTCGATCGGACTGGTCCATGCCGTCCGCTCCCGTCGCCCACGAGACCGTGATGCCCGCCCCAACGCCCGCCCTGACCATCGAAATCGACCGGCACCATCAGTTGCCGATCTACCTGCAGATCTGCGAGCGATTCAGAACCGCGATCGCGGCAGGCCATCTGCGTCCCGGCGATCGCGTGCCCGCGCTGCGCGGCCTCGCGACGCAGCTGAACACGGCGCGCGGCACCGTCGAGCAGGCGTACACGATCCTGGTCGACGAGGGATATCTGCAGATGCGCGGCGCGGCCGGCACGTTCGTCTCGCCGTCCCTGCCGAAATCGCTGACGCGGCCGACGCCCGCGCGCGGCGACGAACAGGCATGGCGCCCCGACGCCGCCGCCCTCCGGGTGCCGGGCGTGTCGCGCGAGCACCCGCCTCCGCGCCGGCCCCAGCCGATCGCGGTCGCGCTGAGCGGCGAGCCGCGCCCGTTGCAACCGGGGCTCCCCGCACTGGACGCGTTTCCGCGCAAGGTGTGGCACCGGCTCGTGTCTCACCGTGCACGCAGCGCCGAACGCGCGTTGCTCGGCTACCCGAACCCGGCCGGCTACCGGCCGCTACGCGAGCACATCGCCACCTATCTCGGCTTGTCGCGCGGCGTCACCTGCGTACCGGAACAGGTGTTCATCACCGGTGGCTACCGCGCCACGCTGGAACTCGTGCTGCGCAGCCTCGCGCGTCCGAACGATCGCGTATGGTTCGAGGACCCCGGCTACCTGCTGGCCCGCACCTTCCTGTCCGAGACCGGTGTGCAGCTCGTTCCGGTACCGGTGGACGCCGAGGGCATCGACGTCGAGCGCGGCAAGCAGCTTGACGCGCACGCGCGCTTCGCGCTGGTGACGCCGTCCCATCAGAGCCCGCTTGGGCACACCCTGTCGCTGGCCCGGCGCATCGCGCTGCTGGACTGGGCGGAAAAGACGTCGGGCTGGATCGTCGAGGACGACTACGACAGCGAGTTTCGCTATCTCGGCCGCCCGCTGCAGGCGCTGAAGAGTCTCGACCGCCGGGATCACGTGATCTATTGCAGTACCTTCAGCAAGGCGATGTATCCCGGTTTGCGGCTCGCCTACGCGGTCGTGCCCGAGCGGGCGATAGAGCGTGTCGACCGCGTCGCATGCAGCATGAATGCCGGATCGCCGACACTGCTGCAGGCCGCCCTGGCGGATTTCATCGAACAGGGGCACTTTGCCCGGCACCTGAAGCGGATGCGTACGCTGTACGGCGAGCGGCGCACGCTGATCGTGAACGCCTTGCGGCAGGCGTTCGGCGAGCGGCTGATCGTCGAGCTGCCGCCCGGCGGAATCCAGTTCGCGGTGCGGTTCCCGGACGGGCCCGACGGGCCGGTCGACGACGTCGCCGTCGCCGCGCGCGCCCGCGAAGCGGGCCTTGCGATCCTGCCGCTCTCGATCTGGTATACGAACAGCCACACGCAGCAGACGCCGCGCGGGCTCGTCATCGGGTTCGCGAACGTCGTCGATGCGGCCGAAGCGCACCGTCACGCGCACACGCTGCGCGCGTGCCTGGATCGCTGACACACGGAAATTCGCGGCTGCGCCCGTCGCACCGGGTTCCGGATTGGTGTCCGACGGGAAACAGACAATCGCCCTGAACGGCTATACCGCCGCCCTGTGCACGCCTCTAGCATGGACACGTCGTTCTTTCGTGGACGAACCAGGAATCAGGCTGCACCGGGCGATTGCCGTATTCGTCACACGATCGCTCGACACCCACCCTTCGCGGCAGACGCAATTCGCGTGGGGCGTGCAGCCCCCTTCGCAAGACGTTTCGACCGTCGAAGCGCGTCGCTGAACTCGAGCAAGCATCATGGATGACAAGAAGCTGCAGGCCCCCTCGCTGTCTCTCCTCGACAGGTATCGGGGCCGTGACTTTCAACCCCTTTACACGACGACCGTCACCGTTTCCGGCGGCGAGACGGGACACGGCCGCGCATCCGGCGTGGCCCGCTCCGACGACGGCAATCTCGCGGTCGATCTGCGCCTGCCCGCCGAGTTCGGCGGGCCCGGCAACGGGACCAATCCGGAGCAGTTGTTCGCCGCGGGGTTCGCCGCGTGCTTCCACGGCGCGCTCAATCTGCTCGGGAAACGCGCCGAAATGGAGGCCCCCGAGACGGCCGTGGAAGTGCAGGTGTCGTTCGGCCGCGATCCGATGGACGGTGGCTTTGCATTGCTCGTCGACGTTCGGGTGCGGATGCCGGGCGTCGATCGCAGCGTCGCGGAGGAAATGGTCCGCACCGCCGAGCGCCTGTGCCCGTATGCAAAGATGGCGCGGCAAGGCACCGTCAACATCATGACCGTCGTCGACTGAATCGGCGCCTTGCGTGCCGCGGCGGCGTCTTGTCGCCGACGTCCTTCAACCGCCGCGTGCCTGCACGCCCCGCCGCGCATCTCGCGACACACGCGGGGCGCCGACCGATCAGCCGAACGATGCCAGCGGATTACCCGCTGCCAGCGCGTCGGTGCGATTCGGCGCCGGCGGGTAGATCCCTTGCGTGTTGATCATCTGCTTGCGCGCCTTTCCTTCCGCGTGCGTCAGCTTGATCTGCCGATCCCAGCCTTCCGAGTAGACAGCGCCCCACTCGCCAAGGTCGACGCATGTCGCATAGAACGGCTGGCGGTACGTGAGCGTCGGCACACCGATCAGATCCGCGGCCACGTTGTGTCCGCCGAATTGCCCCATCACGATCGCGTGCTGGCACGACATCAATGCATCGTGCCCGTCGTCGTCGCACCGTGCCCGCGCCACGTCTCCCGCCACGAATACGTGCGGTGCGTCGGCGACCCGAAGATCGGCCGTGACCGCGACACGTCCGAGCGCGTCGAGATGCGACGAGACTTGCGCCGCCAGCGGGCTGGCGCGCATTCCGCCTGCCCAGATCACGGTCATCGCTTCGATATGCGTGCCCGATGCGGTGCGAACGCCGTCGGCCGCGATCGACACGACACGCGAACCGAGCACGGCTTCGACGCCCAGCGAATCGAAGGCTTCAGCGACGTACGGGCGAGGATTGGGCCCGAGATCGGGGCCGATGTCGTCCTGCGCGCCGATCACGACGACACGGCTCTTCGCATCCGGGCCAAACCACTCGCGCAATCGCTTGGGCAACTCGGTGGCGACCTCGATGCCCGTGAAGCCGCAGCCGACCACCGCGACCGTATTGCGTGCCGGCGATTCCGGCAGTTTCGCGAGCGTCGCGAAGTGCGCGTCGAGTGCGACCGCGTCCTCGATGCAATCGACGGAGAACGCGTGTTCCGAGAGCCCGGGCACCGGCGGCCTGCTCAGCTTGCTGCCGCTGGTCAGCAACAGCCGGTCGTACGCGATCTGGCGCTTCTCGCCGTCGGCGCAAGCAACACCGACCGTCTTCTCGCGAACGTCGATCTCCTCGACACTGCCCTCGAGAAATTTCACGCCGACGGCATCGAGCAGCGGCAGCAGCGGCGCGGCCATGTGCTGCGGCCCGCTTTCGTACAACCGCGGCCGGATCTGCAATTCCGGCTTCGGCGAAACCAGCGTGATTTCAACGTCGCTACTCGTGACGCCGGCGGCGTCGAGTACGCGAGCCGCGCCCAGTGCGCCCCACACGCCGGCAAAACCGGCCCCCACTATCAGGATTTTCTGCGACATGATCATCGCCCTCGGTTGATGTCGACCGCGGCCATCCGCCGCGCGAAATCATCGTAGGGCGATGCGGACGCGCGCAGTAGATCCGCAACCGTGCTCACGATGTTGCCTGCGCGGCACCAATCGATCGCATGTCACCGGAATCGATCGCAGGCATGATGTGCGGCGAAGTTCGTGCGTTGCTGCCCCCCCTTCGTCACCCACCTGAATCGTCGATGAGGCAAATGAAATGCATCTCGGAAGATCGTACAAGCTATCGGAATTCCTGATCTGGACGCGCTGGAAGATCTACGAGCTGCTCATTTTCGGTTCCGTTCCGGTCGTGCTGTACAAGTTCTTTTCGATCACGTGGCTGTCGATCCCCCTGACGATCGTGGTGCTCCTCGGCACCGCCACGTCGTTCATCGTCGGCTTCAAGAACGTCCAGACGTACAACCGTGCAGCGGACGCGCTCGAAATCTGGACCGGCATCCTGAGCAAGAGCCGCCGCTGGGGACAAATTGCGCGCGACTTCGTCGCGGATGAAGAAGTTGCCCGAAAGCTGGTATACCGCCACCTCGCCTGGCTGACCGCGCTGCGATACGACCTGCGTCGCCCGAGGATCTGGGAAAGCACGACCAGACGCTACAACGCGGAGTACCGCCGCTTCTATCGTGTTCCCGAATGGGAAAAGGACATCGGGGAACTGCTGCCCCAATACCTGTCTTCCGCGGAAACGGCGCAGGCGCTGTCGTCCTCCTCCATCACGACATGCGTGCTGAGCCTTCAAGGTACGTCGCTCAAGACGCTTTACCAGGCCGGCCAGCTGAATTCGGGTTTTTACATGGAGCTTCAAAAGACGATCGGGGACTTCGTCGATCTCCAGTCGAGATCGGAGCGATTCAAGAACTTCCCCTATCCGCGCCAGTATGCGACCGTCAGCTCGCTGTTCGTGCGGTTCTTCTGCCTTTCCCTTCCGTTCGGTCTTCTGAACGAATTCAATCGATTGAACGATAGCGTGAGCGGCTTCATGCACGGCAACATGGTATGGCTGGTCGTACCGTGCAGCGTCGCCGTTTCGTGGATGTATACGTCGCTCGAACAGGTGGGCGAAAGCACCGAGAACCCGTTTGAAGGCGGTGCGAACGATGTGCCCATTTCAACGCTGTGCAGCACGATCGAGCGCGACCTGAAGGCGATGCTCGGAGAACACGAAAGCGAAGCGTCGAGCCGCACAATCATTGCGCTTTAGGGCGTCGAGCGCCTTTCCGACGCCGCTCGACGCGACTACACGCTGCACGTGCCGCCGTCGATGCCGTCGTTCGGGCCGCACGGCGTTCCCTGCCTGTTTCCTGCTCCGGGCAATCCTCCTTTCGTCGATTGTTGTCGCCGAGACAACATGGTGAGGTCCTTCGCGGCGCTACTGCCGCGCGACCACATCGCCTACGCTTGGCGCTGACGGTGGCCGTACATGCTGCCCGATGCGTTCCGGAGCACAGGGACGACACCGCAAGCGCAACGCGCGAAACCACGCGGCAGATCTGCGCCGCGTCGCGTCTTCACGCGTCATTGGTCGCGCCGGCAAACGCCTCAAGGAGAGCATCATGATGTCGCATGAATTGATCGCGCGGTACGGTACATGGGTCGTATTCCTGAACGTGCTCGGGTCTTCGCTCGGCCTCCCGTTGCCTGCCATACCGACGTTGATCACGGTAGGTGCTGGCACCGCGCTCGTCGCGCATGTCGGGTCGTCGACGCTGCTGCATTTCCTGACGATACTGGGTGCCGCCGTGGTCGGCGGCCTGCTCGGCGATCTGGTCTGGTTCCAGGGAGGCAAACGGTACGGCAAGCGCACGCTTCACACCGTCTGCGGCCTGTCGCCGTCGCGCGAAGCGTGCGTCACGACGACCGAGCGCTTTTTCGGACGCTGGGGCGTTCGCGTGCTCGTCGTGGCACGGTTCGTACCCGGCCTTTCGCTCGTTGCCGTTCCGCTCTGCGGTGCGATGGCCGTCCGGGTGCGTGCCTTCGTCCTGCACGATTGCGCCGGCATTGCGCTGTGGGCGTCGATCGGCCTCGCCGTCGGCACGCTGTTCGCGTCGCAGATCGATGCGATCTTCGCGACTGTCGCCCGTCTCGGCTGGCAAGCGCTCGTCGTGATCGGCATCGCCCCGGTGCTGTACTTTCTGTATCGCTACTGCCGCAGGCAGATGATGGCAAATGCGCTCGGGAACGCGCGGATCAGCGCGGCCGAATTGCATGCGCTGCTCGCGAACAAGCCGCGGCCGGCCGTGATCGATATCCGTTCCGCCGAGGGGAGAACGCGCGATCCGTTTGTCATTCCGGGCGCGCTGATCGCCGATGAACACCAGCCCCGCCAGATCATGGAGTGCTATGGAACGAACCGGACGCTGGTCATCTATTGCGCGTGTCCGCACGAAGCGTCTGCCGCATCAGTGGCCAGGCAGTTGCGGCTGTCCGGCGTCAAGCTCGCCTTGCCGCTCACCGGCGGCATCGATGCATGGCGTGTCGCCGGCTTCGACGTGGAACCGATGATCGCGATGAACGACACGGCAATCGGCGTCGCCGGGCAGCAGTTTTTCACGCAGTGACCGCCATGGCGCCCTCATGCGCCGAAGTAGCGCGTATCGCCCGGCTCGCGCGGCGGGCGGCCGAAATCGGCGTCACGACTCTTGCTGCGCCGGCTTCGCGCATCCCCCGCCCCGATCGTCGGCGAACCGGGCCTTGCGCTCCCGCGACCGTGCGCCGCTCGACAACAGGGCCGGTACTTTGCTCGGGTACACTCATGCATCCGCCACACGCGCCGTCACAGCATGGACAGTCAGCTTTGGATCATTTGCGGGCTTACATTCGTCATCCATGTGATCGCGACACTGGCCTATGCGGTGCGGATTGCCGGCGTTCGAACGCGCCGGATCGCCTTGTCGTTTTCCTTGTTCGGGATCATCGCGCTGGTTTCCCGGACGGCAAATTCCTTTCAGGGGCCGTTCATCGCGAAACGGGTCGAAATGGATATTGCGCATCGGATGGGCGGCGGGCTGCTCACCGATTTTCGGCTCTTCCTGCTGAGCGCCACCGTGGCGAGCATTGCCGGCGCCTTCCTGATCCCGACTTTCCAGCGTTATTTCAGCCGCGCCGTCGAACATTTCCAGGTGAACCGTTCGATTCCGCGGCTGCTGGTGGACGCCTGCAGTCGCGCCGGCGTCAACTATCTTCGCGTGGGTGCACGATTGCCTTCCCGCCACAACGTCACGCAGCTGACCGCGAGCACCGGCGTGTCCTGGAAAGTCATCGTGCTGAACGTGGCGGCCATGGCGATCTGGACGGTCGGTGTGTTCGCGTCGCTGTATGCGGGTTACCTGAAACCCGACCTGAGGGTGACATGCGCGAACCTGTCGTCCGTCATCAACGGCTTCGCGACCGTGGTGCTGGCCGTCGTCATCGACCCGCAGGTTTCCGTCATGACCGACGATGTCATCGAGGGCCGGATATCGGAAAACAGCTTTCGGCGGGCCATCACGACGCTCGCCGGCGCGCGGGTTCTCGGCACGCTGTGCGCTCAGGCGGCGCTCGTTCCGGCGGCGTGGGTCATCGTCCGTGTTGCGGAAATCATTTAACCAGGAATAGTAGTCTGCGGATGCTGTATCGTAAGCACCCACACAGTCGCGCAGACGGGCCCACGATCTCCGTCGAGATGTTCCAGATGATCCCACTCCACAGCAATCCAGCGTTCTTTCAGCTCCTTGCCGACAGCTACGCCCGGCTGCTTGGCCGCCCCCTGGTGCCTCAGGCCATGCACGTGGACGAAGCTACCGAATGGCTCTATGAGCATGCGCCGTTCGCGGTACTCGCGCACAACACCGATCCCGACCCGGTCTTTATTTACGGCAACAAGGCCGCGCAGCGCCGGTTCGGGTACAGCTGGGATGAAATCACCCGACTGCCGTCCCGACTTTCAGCCGAGGCCCCGAATCGCGAGGAGCGGCAGCAATTCCTCGCACGCGTTCAGCGGCTCGGCTACGAAGCGGGCTACAAGGGCGTGCGGGTCACCAAGTCAGGCCAGCGCTTCACGATCGAGGAAGCCACGCTGTGGCAACTACTCGACGCCGACGGCACACTGCACGGTCAGGCGGTCGTCATCCCGCGCACGCGGGACATCTGATCGGACGGTCCGGTTTCTGAACCAGGGTCTGGCCGCCCTGCACGCTCCACCCTTCCATCGACTGCATTGGTGCGGAACGGGCAACACCATGCATCCCGAGTCGGTCTGGTGCGTCGGCTTGTCTTTGCCTAGCATGCAAGTACGTGTGGTCCATCGACGGGATGGCGCTCGTGGGGATTGACTGGCAGGCAAGCGCTGCGCCGTTGCGCTGATTCGCTTCGAAGAACAACGCAGCGCCTCGATACGCAAGGTTCGAGAGACGTTCGCGTTGGCCATACCAGCAACCAGGAGGCATATGGAGAACGAGAGGTTGCAACCTCCGCCGCTGACACTGCTCGACAAATACCGCGGGAAGGAGTTCGCCCCGCTCTACACGACCACGGTCACGGTCTCTGGCGGTACATCCAGGCACGGCCGTGCATCGGGCATCGTGAAATCCGACGACGGCAGTCTCGTCCTCGATCTGCGCTCGCCCCCCGAATTGGGCGGCCCGGGCGGCGGCACCAATCCCGAGCAGCTATTTGCCGCCGGTTACGCCGCGTGCTTTCACGGCGCGCTGAGCCTGCTGGCGCAACGCGCGCGGGTCGATATCCGGGAAACGACCGTCGCCGTCGAAGTCTCGTTCGGCCGCGATCCGGTAGATGGCGGATATGCGCTGGTTGCCAACGTCACCGTCCGCATGCCGGGTGTCGAGTTGCCCGTCGCGGAAGGCCTCGTGCGCGACACGGAACGTCTCTGTCCTTATACGAAGATGGCACGACAAGGCATATGTGGCTTCATTGCCGTGTCGGCATGATGAGCGACTGGTGCGGAAGCGGCAACAGAGTGCGCACCTTGCCGGTACTACTGGCCCCCGGGGCGCACGATTACGATGGTTGCCAGGCAGGTGCTGCGGCGAATCACCATCCGACGCGCCGGCGGCACCGCTTCAACCGATCAGGAGAACAGATCATGACGCAACGTATCAACTACTTTCAGCAATCGCCGGAACTGACCAGGAAGCTCATCGAGCTGGACGGCCTGTTTCAGAAGACGACGATCGAGGCGCCGGTGCGCGAGCTCGTCGAGATCCGGGCATCGCAGCTCAACGGCTGCGCATTCTGCGTCGACATGCACATCAAGATGGCAAAGATTCATGGCGAGCGTGAATTGCGCCTGCACCACGTCGCGATCTGGCTCGAATCGACGCTGTTTTCACCCCGCGAGCGCGCCGCGCTGGAATGGACCGAGGTACTGACCCGCCTCCCCGCGCATGGCGTGCCGGACGACCTCTACGCACGCGTTCGGGAACACTATTCCGAGCAGGAATTGTCGGATCTCACCGTCCTCGTGGGCGCCATCAATAGCTGGAACCGGCTGAATGTCGCATTCCGCATCGTGCCGGGATCGTTCGACAAGATGTTCGGGCTCGACAAGGCCAACCTGGAGTAACGACATGAAACGCATCATGCTCGTACTCGCGCCGCTGGTATCGTCGCTGCTGATGGCCGTTCAGCCGGCCGTCGCCGCACCGCACGCGAAGGTCACGCCGCTGACCACGGAGCCGTTGCCCGAGTATCCGGGCAAGGAAGTCCAGATGATCGTCGTGGACTATCCGCCCGGCAGCGTCGACCCCGTTCATCGTCACGACGCGCACGCGTTCGTCTACGTGCTCGACGGCAGCATCGTGATGGGCCTGAACGGCGGCAAGGAGGTCACGCTCCACGCCGGCGACACGTTCCACGAAGGCCCGGAGGACGTCCACACGGTCGGGCGAAATGCCAGCAGCACGAAGCCGGCAAAATTCGTCGTGTTCCTCATCAAGAACAAAGGCGCACCGGTCCTCACCCCCGTGAAGTAGGGTAATCGTCGTCGCGGCCCGGTAACGGCGGGCCGCTTCGCCGGTTTCAATCGCGACAATGCGTCGAACCCATGTGTTTCGTGTACGGCGACGACTCGATCCACCTCGGATCGGCAGACAGCAGCGGATCGATTCGTGTTTGAGGCCACGTTGAGGCGATCGAGCGACTTGAACGGATACGCGACGGGCGATCGCCCGATCGGGCGCCGGCGCACCGTGGTGGCGTCGGAACCTGACCCGGTTGACACGGCGGATGCGACCATCGGCCTGATCTTGCTTACCGCCCTCTGATATATGCACCGTGTTCTCGGCGGCAATCGGCCGCCGTGAACTGCCCCCTCCTGACTGGAATCAATCGCTGTCTCAAGCTTCGCGATCAACCAACTCGCATCAACCTTCGATGCACTTGTCTCGAACCCCGACTCGCTTTCCGCGATACCGATCGCGGAGATGAGCCGCGGGCTTCGCGCGACGCGTGACCAAGTGGCCGCGCGCGGATCTCGCGCCGGCCGCATGCCCTGTCTCCGCCGGTGCCTGTGCCCTCCTTCGTACGCGCCCGGCCGTCAGCGGCTCGCCGCAAAGGCATCGATTCCGGTCAGCTTCGCGGACCACGCCCACAGACGCGCCGCCTCATCCGGATCGATCGCATGCGGCCGCACGCCGAATTCCTCGTTTCCCTGCGTGACGACCGCAACGTCGCAATCCTCGCAATAGATACCGCCGATCGCCGCAAGGCGCGGCGACGTTGCCGCCCATACCTGGGTTGCGGCACCCTGGGCCGGCGTCTTGAAAGTCGGATCGACCGGCACACCGTGCTCGTCCACCCAGCCCTGCGCCATCATCTCTTCACGTGTCAGATGGCGCTGCAGCGGCGTCGCGATCTTGCCCGGATGCAGCGAATAGGCGCGGACACCGAACGGGGCGCCCAGCGCGTCGAGCTGCACCGCGAACAGCGCGTTGGCGGTCTTCGACTGCCCGTACGCGAGCCATTTGTCGTAGCCGTGTGCGAACTGGACGTCATCCCAACGAATCGGTGACAGCCGGTGCCCGAGCGACGACACTGCAACCACGCGGGCGCCGCCGCCATGCGCAAGCACGGGCCACAGTCCGTTGACGAGTGCGTAATGGCCAAGATGATTGACGGCCATCTGCGCTTCCCGGCCATCGCCGACGCGCGTCTCCGGGCACGCCATGATGCCCGCGCTGTTGATGACGATGTCCACGTTGCGCCGCCCATCGACGAACCGCGCCGCGAACGTGGCCACGCTCGCTAGATCGGCGAGGTCGAGTGCCGCAATCTCCACACCGTCGATGCCGCGCGTTGCTTCGCGTGCGGCATCGACGTGCCGTGCGCCGACGACAACGGTCGCACCGGCTTGCGCCAGCGCGCGCGTCGTTTCCAGGCCGAGGCCCGAATGGCCGCCCGTGACGATGGCGGTCTTGCCACGAAGGTCGAGATCGGCCAGTACATCGCTTGCCGTCGACGCTGCGCCGAATCCGGAATGAAGGGGGTGTTGCCTGCTCGTCATCGAAGGCTCCTGGAACGATGCGTGAAGCACGCGCCCGCCTGTCGGTCGCGTCACTGCACGAGGCCATTTTCCGGCGGCGCCCCCGGACTGTGAATGCAATAGAATCCGATTTTTCGTCGAGATCGTCCGGAGCGTGAACGTGGATCCCCTGTCGGAAGTGCTGTCGCTGCTGGAAACGCGCGACTCGTATTTCACCGGCCTGAGAGCGGGCGGCCAGTGGGCGGTTGCCATTCCCCCGCCCGAGGGAATCAAGTTCAATGCGGTTGTCGAGGGCAGTTGCTGGCTGACCGTCGACGGCGCCGGGGCGCCGATCCGGCTGCGCACGGGAGACTGTTTCCTGCTCGCATCGCCGCGGGCATTTTCGCTGGCGAGCGATCCATCTGTGACGCCGGTCCCTGCCGCCGACGTGTACCGGAACGTCGAACACGGCATCGCGCACTATGGCGAACCGGCGAACTGCTTTCTGATCGGCGGCCGCTTCTCGTACGAGGAAGGCATGCCGCTGCTGCTTGGCAGCCTGCCGCCCGTGGTGGTCGTGAGCGGCGACTCCGAACAAGCGGCGGTGTTGCGCTGGGCGCTGCAGCGGCTCGCACATGAGTTCGGCAGACCATCGCCGGGGGCGTCGCTGATGGTTCGGCATCTCGGCCACATGATGCTGGTCGAGATCCTGCGCCGCTACGTGGACGACGGCGCAAACAGCGATGTCGGATGGCTCGCCGGGTTCGCGGATTCCCGGGTGAGCACGGCGCTTGTCGCCATTCATGCGGAGCCCGCGCGACGCTGGACAGTCGACGAACTCGCGACCTGCTGCCACGTATCGCGGTCGACGTTCGCGCTGCACTTCAAGCGGCGGCTGGGATTCGGGCCGCTCGAGTACGTACTGCGCTGGCGCGTGCAGCTCGCAATGCGGGAACTGCGACGCTCGAACGCGTCGATATCGGCAATCGCGCAAATGCTCGGCTACGACTCGGATAGCGCGTTCGGACACGCGTTCAAGCGCATCGCGGGTTGCTCTCCCCGTGCCTATCGACATGACATCACGGGCGGGGCGGGCGGCTAGCGTCATCGCGCGCCACGCTACGCCCTCTGCTGGCGCCCCAGAACCCGTTTCAGTCACGCCAGTGATGCTGCCATCCGCCGATGGGATTCACTCCGATCAACATCATCGGGATAAGTTTAATTATCACAATAGCATTGTTATCAGATAAAACTCACAATCGACACAACGCGCGACCACGAGCGTCCCCGTCGTGACGACCCTGTCGAAAGTTGGCAGACGCCTTTGCATAGCCTCCCCCGGTGGCAACTTCAGCGCGTGGCGCGCAATCGCGTGAATTCACCAGGGTTCCGCACCTGTCGACCGACGACGACTGGCGAATTGACATCATTGCTTCGCAAACGGTGACAACCCCATTTTTGTCTACGCCCGCCTGCAGTGGCATGCGCGCGATGTGCCGAATCCCGTTTCGTCGAACGCCAATCGAATGATCGCGCCGGCTTACCGCCCGCGTCACGGAACGACGTGCATCGGCTGGCGACTGACACTGACTTCGCACTGACGTCCAGACGCGGGCCCCCTGTCGATTCGACAGTTGTCACAATTTCGGCAAGCAACATCAGGTGCATCCCCCCTGCCCCATGTCGCTAAATGGGGAAAAGTTTCGTTTTCCGTACGAGGCATGAATGGTCGGCGTCGACTGGTTGTCGAGGCAGTTGCCTTGTCGCGGTCGAAATAAGATGGACACCCGCTCGACGATGCGCGTATGATGGTTTCATTCGAGCGCCCGTTTGCTGTTTGCCCGCTCGCCCTCCACCCGCCACCGTGTTGCGTCGCGTACTGCCTCGCTCGCAACGTTTGTCCCTTTCACACCGACCCGCCGCGCCAAGCATCAGGCGATGCTGGCTGAATACGCTCGTCCTTGCGAGTCGCCGCAATCGATCGCCAGGAGTTCATGATGAGCATGCATATTTACCGTGGATTCGAGATCTATCCACTGATTTACCCACACGTGCCTGCGTTGGATGGCAACCCGCATAACTACGATGCCGGCTTCGACGCAGCGGTCAAGATTTGTCTTCGCGGCACCACCGATACGCTGACGCAGAGCCAGACGTTCAGGCTTCTCGACGACAGTCCGTTCGATACCGCCGGTGACGCACGTCGTGCGTCATTGCGCTATGCCGAGAGTGTCATCGACGAAAATCGCGAAAAGCAGGGCTTCTTTTCGAGCGCCGTCTGACGCGACACACGATGGCAAAGCAACTTTCCAGCAATTTGGAGGACGAAATGATCGTCGACGAACTTCTCGACCTGATCAGAGGGTGCAAGGTCACGCGGAGCGACGCTGTCCTGCCCGCTGGAATGACCCATTCCGCGCTATGTCATCAACAGGAGCTGCAGATGTTCGCGGCCGTGCGTGCGTTTTCAATCGGAGCCGGGTATTCGGAATTCGAATCCGACGAGATCGCAAGCACCGTCATGACACGACTCGGCTAGATTTCCTGTCGACCGTTTTCAACCAGGAGTTACATGACAACCATCACACTGAAGATCAACGAACCGATCGATGTCGCGCTGCGACGATTCCGGCGCAGTATCGAGAAGACCGGGTTGATTCGGGAGTTGCGCAGTCGCACCAGCTACGAAAAGCCCACGACGGAGCGCAAGCGGAAAAAGGCCAGTGCCGTTGCCAGGCAGCGCTTGCGGACGAAACGCCTGATGCCGCCCCGCAAAATGTTCTAGGAACATCGTGCACGCCGTGCCGGCCAGAGGGCCGCTTGCGTCGCCCCCTCGCCCCCCGGCATGAATTGCGGTGGCCGGACGACGCAGGCTGCAAGCCGGCCGCCTCGCAGCCGCAAGAAGGATGATCAGTACGCCCGTCACGCCGTGCAGCCGTGGTGCTGCCCGATATTGACTCCAGCATCGCCTTAGGCGTGAGCGCACATGCGCTCGCCGTGCAGCAAGTCAGGATGAAAATCATAATCAGAAGGCGAAAAACATGAGCGGGTACTGCGACGCGGCACACGAGTTGGCCCATATCAGACGATCGATCGGGCTGCTCGAGCAAGCGCAACACGCGTTCATCAACAGATCGACCGTCAACGATCCAGCGTACTGGAGAGTCAAGCTCAACAAGCTTCGCACGCAATCCGGGCGCAACAAGGTTCTCTCGCTCCAGGTGGACGAACTCCTGGCCCGCCTCGAACGCATTCACGATTCACGCTCCCGAAAATAAGAGCCGACTCCTTCTTCGCCCCCTCTTTTCCGGGTGCACGCGCATTGCAGGGAGCAATCCCGGGAGCACCATCATGATCGACGCCAACCCAGGCAACACGTTTCGACACCTTCCACTCTCGCCCGAGCAGGACGCGGAAATCCGGCACTATATAAAGAAGAAGGCGCAAAAGGGCGAAGCGTGGGACACCCCTGAGTTGGCGATGATGCTCGGAGACATGCTTTCCCCTCCGCCAAGCGACGACGAGACGCCAGAGGCTACCGTCGAAGAAGTGAAACTGGCCTGCGAACATGCATTGGCCTCGATCGACGAAGCCATGGAGTCCGTATCCGCACGTGAAGAACGACTCGCCGCGATGGAAGCCGAGGAAATGAAGCATCCCAGGCGGTAACGCATCCACGATGCCCGAAGCTCGAGCCGCAGTTGCGCCGCCGCCCCTTTGCCTTCAGCCGGATTGAACGGCCCGGCCATCCCTCCGCTCATGACGTCGCGTACGCAATCGCGCCGCCACTCGCCTCGAAAAAACGCGAATTTCCGCGAACGCCCCGCCTGCAATGGGGCGCCCGTCGTTCAGCGGCCGATCGGCAAACCCGTCGGCTCGATCCAGCCCAGCTTGTAAGCGATCAGCAGCGACAGGAACAGCGTGACCGACAACCCGACGCGTGCCGCGAGCGACCATGCCATCCGCTTGGACTTGCCGCGATCGTGATTCATGAAATACAGCGCGAAGATCAGGCTCGCGATGATCATCGCGAATGCCACGGAAACCAGCAGAGTTTTCATTGGTGATGCCCTTGAAGATCTGAATCGGCCTGAATCAGTTCGGCCAGTTTTTGCCGCTCGTCGGCGAGCGCGCCGACGCCCGACGCCGGCCAGTCCAGCGCGACGCCGTTGCCCAGCGAATCGCGCACGAGCGCCTGGTAGCGCCGGTCGTTGATCCGGCCGTGGTCCATCGTTTCCGAGATCTCGCGCCGGAACGGCAGCGGGAAACTCGCGTACGCACGCGACAGCGCCGCATATTGTCTCGCATCGATCTCTTTCGACGATGGTATGACTGTCCAGATCACCACGGCCACGATGGCCGTGAACGGGATCGCAGTGTAGCGAAGGATGAACTTGATCGGGGTCATGAAACGGTGGGCAGAAGTGATCGCGAATGCGGGCGGCACGACAATGCGGCAGCGACGACGCGGCCGGCCCGCGCAGCACGACATTGTACTGTCAGCCCCATACGGCTGACAGAGTATGATAATGACATTATCATGTCGATCACATGATTCAAGAGACCCGGCACCCGTACGCATGCGGCGTTCCCGCCCTGCCACCAGGCGCCGGTTGTCATGTCCGTGCCCGCGATCCGCGGCGATTGAGCGAAGCCACCATGCCAGCGCAGTACTTTCGAAACCTGACGGGAAAACACCGCAGCGCGACCGCAAACCGTCAGCTCGGGTTTTCGCTGGCGTTCGTCGCCGGCGCGGCCAATGCCGGCGGCTTCCTCGCGGTCAAGCAATACACGTCGCACATGAGCGGCATCGTATCGGCGATCGCCGACCAGACGGCGCTCGGCGACGTGCGGCTCGCGCTGGCCGGTATCAGCTCGCTGGGGTCGTTCCTGATCGGCGCCAGCTGCTCGGCGATCCTCGTCAACTGGGGCCGCCGTCGCGGCCTGCACAGCCAGTTCATGCTGCCGCTGCTGGTCGAGGCCGCGCTGCTGCTTCTGTTCGGGCTGCTCGGCAGCCATCTCGCGCTGTGGGAAACCTTCTTCGTGCCGGTGACCGTGACGCTGCTGTGCTTCATCATGGGGCTTCAGAACGCGACGATCACGAAGCTGTCGGGCGCGGAGATCCGCACCACACACATGACCGGCATCGTGACCGACCTCGGCATCGAACTCGGGAAGCTGTTCTACTGGAACCGGTCGGCGATCGACGTCGACGCGCACGCGGTGATCGCCAACCGCTCGAAGCTGCGGATTCACGCAACGATGCTTTCGTCGTTCTTCATCGGCGGCCTGGCCGGCGCAATCGGCTTCAAGCATGTCGGCTACGTATCGACCGTGCCGCTCGCCGCGGTGCTCGTCACGCTGGCGATCGTACCGGTGATCGACGACCTGCTCGCGTTGGTCCGCAGCAAGCGCTGAGTGCGCACCCGGCTGCGTTTCCCCACGCTTCCCCGCGTGTCCGGTAGTGGCACCGAAGGCTCATCGATTATAATTTGATTAACATACCGACCACCCTCGCCCCGCAATGGAAACAAAAACCGCCCGCCTGACCGTCCTGATCGATCCCGCGAAGAAGGAAGCATTCGAGATGCTCTGCGCAGAGCAGGACCTCACGCCTTCGCAAGTCGTGCGGCAACTGATCCGCGAGTATCTCGACCGTCACGGCGTGACGTACAAGACCAAGAGCGCGCTCGGCAAGCGCGTGAAGTAAGCGCGGCCCCACCGGCCACGCATGCTGCGGCGCATTAATGCCGCTTAATGCCGCTCAACACCGATTACGCTCCGATCTCCCACCGCCCCGGAGGCTGCGTACGCTGCACCAGCCGCTGCGGCTCGATGCACTCCCCGGCCTTCATGCGTCTCGCCGTGGCTCCCAGCTTGAGCTCGCCGGCCTGTGCGCACGCAAGTGCGCGTTCGAGCAGGATGCGGAGTGACGGCAGCCGCTGGCCGCCCTTCCACGCAAACGCGATGTAGTTGTTGTCGTCGCCGCACGGCACCAGCGTATACGACGCACCGAACACCGCTCGCAGTTGCTCGAGATGTTGCGGCAACGCCGGATCGTCGTCCATGAAGTTGATCGCCAGTACGCCGGTATCACTCAGGCGCGCCCGGCACGCAGCGAGGAATGCGGCACCCGTGCACCGGCCACGCATGCCGTCCGCGACGAACGCGTCGTGCAGGATCACGTTCGTCCGGATCTCCGCCCTTTCCAGGTGATCCGCGGCGTCGGCGCACACCACCTTGAACCGGCCGTCATCGGCAGGAATCCTGAATACGTCCCGCAGCGCGATCACGTCCGGGTTGATCTCGACCGCGTCGATCGCCGCACCGGGCAGGTGCCGGTAGCAGTACTTCGCCAGCGAACCGCCGCCGAGCCCGAGCATGCAGATATGCGCGGGCTCCGGCTGCAGCAGCAGAAAGCCCATCATCACGCGTGTATAGCCGAGCTCGAGCCGGCCCGGATCCCGGAGCGACATGAAGCTCTGCGTGCCGAAATGGTCGAAATGGAGCGAAAGCGCGTGCTGCGTCTCCAGCACGAAAGGCCGGCCGTCGTTCAGCGGCGTCGCCAGGAACCTGACGAACGCATCGTAGGAAAATCGTTCCTCGGCCATAGCGGGAAGTCGATCAAGCAGTCGATTGGCGCGGGTGCACTCAGACCTTCTTCAGGTAGCAGGCCTTCAGCATGAAGCCGCCCATGTCGGTCTTGCAGTCGACCTCGTGATCGCCGCCGACGAGCCGGATGCTCTTGACCTTGGTACCCATCTTCAGCGTGATCGACGAGCCCTTCACGCGCAAGTCCTTGATCAGCACGACCGAATCGCCATCCGACAGCACGTTGCCGTTCGCGTCCTTGACGACGTCGCCGGCAGGCTCGTCACCGGTTTCGGCGCCGGCACCGGCCGACCATTCATGGCCGCAGTCCGCGCATACGGTCAGCGTGCCGTCCGGGTAAGTGTTTTCCATCGCGCATTGCGGGCAGGCGGGGGCGGCGTTCATTGCAGCTTCCATTCGGGATGAGTTGGGTCGTCGATAAAAATGCCGGGCGCGCTGGCAGCGTCGCCCGGCCGGCCTGACGGCACACGCCGACGGATCGGCGGACCGCCGTCGGCGCACACGGCATTATAATGCAATTCACATATCTTGATCGCTGTATTATAATCGGCGTTTTCGTGCCGTTCGCCGGATTTGCAACCTGTTTCCCCGAGAATGCCGGCACATCCACGCAGGATGCACACACCCCGGCCTCGCCGCCGGCTTCTCCGGGTTCCGCGGGAAAGCGTGTTTCACGCGCGCCAGGCGCAGCGCCGGCCCGGCACCGCACACCGATTCTCCGTTCAGAGGCTTTCCGACATCGTGGCAACCGTCGTGTACGTTGAAATCGGCCCCGCGTGGAACCGCAACCGCGGCGGCGCCGCACGAAAAGCAGCCGTCGACGCGGCGCGCGGCTTCGACAGCGACATCCTGCTGATCGCGAACGGGATCAGCAGCAACGCGAAGGACAGCGCCGCCGTCGCAGCGCTGCAGGTGCACGGCGGCACGTCCGCGCAAGTGCTGGCCACCGGCCCCGACGAGGAGGCGGCGCTGCAGGCGCTGCTGCCCGTACTGCAAGCGCGCTGATTCGCGCACCACCCGGCGTCACGGCATCCCGCCCACCCCGAATCCCCTTTTCACGAGGAAGCGATGAGCGACAACTTCACGTCCAACACCCCGAACCTGTCGGCCTCCGCCATCTGGGCGCTCGAGCGCCTCGCCGACGTCCGCTACGGGCGCGATGCGCCCGCGCTCGGCTGGTCGATCGCGCGGGAACTCGTCAGCGCGGGCTTCGTCAGCCATTCCGCACACGGCCGCTCCGGCGCGTCGATCACGGCCGAAGGGCGGACCTTCCTGAAAAGCCGGAAGTAGACCGCCGGCGGCGGCGAATCGACTTGATCCTTTTGAGCATCACAATGGCGATTTTTCGCCTTATGAGGATCGCCCTGCGCTTCTAAAGTGGAGTCACCCCGAACGAACGGGCGTCAACTTTCCGATCAAGGAGCCAGTCATGAGCCGCATCGCCATCCCCGCCATCGAAACCGCCACCGGCGCAACCGCCGACGTGTACGCACAAGTCCGCAAGGTCGCCGGCGGCACTGTCCCCAACCTGTTCGCCGCCGTCGGCCATCTCGCGCCGAACGCGCTCGCGGCCGTGCTCGACGCCGAAGGCGTGCTCGCCGGCGGCACGCTGACCCGGCAGGATCTCGAAACGATCAAGCTGCTCGTCAGCGCCGATACCGGGTGTGACTACTGCGTCGCCGCGCACAACCTGCTCGGCAAGATGAGCGGCCTGTCGGCCGACGCACTGCGCGCGATCCGTTCGCGCGAGCCGAACACCGGCGACGCGAAGCGCGACGCACTGATCCGTTTCGTGCTGAACCTGCAACGGACGAGCGGCACGATCACCGACGACGAATTCGCCGCGATCCGCGAAGCCGGCTACACGGACACGCAACTCGCGGAAATCTCGCTCGCGATCGCGCTGACGATCTTCACCAACACGTTCAATCGCATCAACGACACGGTCGTCGATTTCCCGCCTGTGAAGTAAGTCGCGCGGCTGCAAGAACATCGGGACGGCATGCGCTGCCGCTGCCGTTTCGATCGCGCCCGTCGCCGGCTCCATAGCCGCGGCGGGCGTGCCGCCCGGAGGACGGCCACGGTGCTGCCTGGGGGATCGGAAAATCCAAGGTGCCGCGCTGTTCGTCGAGTGGTTCGTCGGGCCGGACAACCGTAGCAATGGGCCCGGCATCGAACCGTGCGCCGACATCTGGCTGATCCGCCTGCGATTGCATCGAACCGCAGCAGGCGCCGCCTCCTTCGCGTTTACTCCGCATCGCCGGCCTCGCCGTCGTCCAATGCCGCCGCATCGCGCGGACCACCGAACGACTGGCGCCGCCATTCACCTGGCGTCATCCCCGCCCAGCGCGTGAACACGCGGCGAAACGCAGCCACCGACTGATAACCGACGTCGGCCGACACGGCCTCCGCGCTGGCCGACGGCCGGCGCAGCGCATTCGCGGCGAGGCTCATCCGGATATCCGTCAGCAGATCGGCGGCCGAGTGCCCGAGTTTCGACTGGAAATGGCGCATGAAGGTCGCGCGCGACATGCTGCACAGCGCGGCCAGATCGGGCAGCGTCCACGGCCTTGCCGGATCGTCGAGCATCGCGACGATCGCGGGCGCGAGGCGCGGCTGGCCGGCCAGCGCCAGCAGGCCGGTCGGCGCCTGCCCCGACTCGCTGATCGCGCGCAGCGCGAGCGCGAACAGCGCCGCCGACAGCGCGTCGAGGATCGCGAGACCGCCGAGTTGCTGCTCGAGCGATTCCGCGCGCATCAGTTCCACGAGGGCGGTCAGCCGCGCGGTGGCGGCCAGCGCGTCCGCCGTGCGGCTGTCCGCCACCGCGCGCACGACGAGATCGGCCGGCAAGTGGCGCCGGATCAGCCGGTCGTGCGGCGGCGCGACCACGAAACGTCCGCACAGCATGTCCAGCCGCTCGCCGGTGCCCGCGTTCTCGCCGATGAAGACGTGACCGCCGGGCCGCTTGACCGCCGGCACCGGCGGCAACCCGCTGCCGTCGTGGAGCACATGCGGGGAACCGTGCGGCAACAGCACGAGATCGCCGCCGCCGAGTTCGCGCACGGAGCCGTCGTCGGGATTCTCGAGGATCGCGCGGCCGCGCAGCACCACGTGATACGGAATCTCGCACGCAGGCGATCTTTCATACGTGACCGCCCACGGCGCGCCGAACGCGCAGCGGATTTCGAGCTTCCCGGTGACCGTGACGAGCGCCATGAAGCGGCTCAGCCAGTCGGATTCGAGTGTCATGTCGAGGGGTGAACGCACATCGGAAGTGCGGCGTGCGCCGCATGAAAGTCCGATTATCGCGCGGTCGGCCGCTGCAATCGCGCACGTTTCCGGTTCGACGCCGTCGATGCACCGGCGTCACTCGCGGCCGCCGGAGGCCGCCGGACGCGACGCCCGCCGCGACAGGGGTTTTGCTATCATTCCCGCGCCCTGTCTTGCCGAAATGGACCTGCCCGCTCGCAGCGTGCCGCGCTCGTGTACCGCCGATCGCATGCCGCCGCTCACCGACCAACACCGCCGCCCGACCTGCCGGCGAGCGCGTGAACGGGCCCCGACCAGCGCGGCATCGACGTGCCGACGGCCCGGCCGTCCCATGCGCCCCCTTCTTTCCGGAAACCACGATGCCGCCTGTCTCTTCCCCGCCCGTTCTCGACACGCCGCGCCTCATCCTCGAAGGCCATCCGCTCGGCGACTTCGACGCGCTCGCCACGATGTGGGCCGAGCCCAAGGTCGTCGAGCACATCTTCAACGGCGAGCCGTCCGCGCCGCGCGACTCGTGGATGCGCATGCTCGCGTATCGCGGGCTGTGGCCGCTGCTGGGTTATGGCTACTGGGCGATTCGCGAGAAGGCGTCGGGCCGCTATGTCGGCGACCTCGGCTTCGCCGATTTCCACCGGCTCATCGAGCCGTCGATTCGCGGCGTGCCGGAAGCCGGCTGGGCCCTCGCGACGTGGGCGCACGGCAACGGCTACGCGACCGAGGCGCTCGCGGCCGCGCTTGCGTGGCTCGACGGGCAGCAGCGGTTCGAGCGCAGCGTATGCGTGATCAAGCCGACCAACGTTGCGTCGATTCGCGTCGCGGAGAAAGCGGGTTATGGCGAGCCGCAGCGTATCCGCTTCAACGACGCCGATTCGTTGCTGTTTTCGCGCAAGCGCCGATAGGCGAGCGTGGTCCGTCGGTCACGTCAGTCCACGACCGGTTCGTAAAAGCGCAGGAAGAGGCCGTTGTCCATCGGCCAGCAGTTCCCGCTTTCGTCGAGCAGAATCCAGTCGCCCGGCTTCACCGGACGCCAGCCTTCCGGCGTCGCGACTGCCCACGTGCCGTGGCGCCGCGCCACCCGGTCATGGTCGCCATCGACGAACCATCGTGTGGCGTCGACGTAGGCGGTACGTTTTCTGAATCTCATCCTGCCACCCAAGAAAGCGGATATCTGCATCGCGCTCAATGACGGAGCGCGAATCGCGTGTCGGCGCGGGACGCGCATCGCGATGCCGCAGCGTCCGCGTCGAGCGCGCGCTGCCCGGCCTGCAACGCATGCGTCGCCGCCTGCGTTTCGTGCAACGCCGCCCAGCCCTCGGCGACGAGCGCCTGCAACGTTTCGCGTGCGACGATGGAGATCCGGACATCGGTCTCCTGCATTCTCCCGAGCGCCGACACGACCTCGTCCGGCTGATCGGGCGCGAGCGCAAGCACGAACCGCGAACGCGTCTCGGCGGCCCGGACGGCCTCGGCCCAGTCGGCCCGCGCCACAGCGGCTTCGATCGCGTTCGTGAGCGCTTCGAGACTCTGCACGACTTGCCACGGCATCATGTCGCCTTCCCGTCAGTTGCCTGTCACCGTCCGCATGACGGACGAAATCGCGGCGCATCATGCGCGCGCATCAGGAAGCGAAATTGTAGGGAACGATACGCGGCGACATCGGTAATATTTTGTAATGAAATGTCGAGTAACCTTGCCTGGCGGGGGATCGACTCGTACAGGCGGCGTTCGAGACGGTGGAATTCCGCAAACGGTTTCGCCGGAGGCATGTTCGACGGCCCCCGCTCAGCCGCGCCGCTGCCGGACATCGCATCGAAGCGCTTCGGCAACACGCGCGTGCTGGATGCCGCCCGCTTCGCGCGTTCCGCCCGGCAGCGGCGACTTCCCGATAGCTGCGTGTCATCCCCGGATTCAGATTTCGCCACATTTCGGCGAAATTCTGCACCGTATCATCCGCGTCGCTTCTGCGACGACGCGGTACCGACATCATGGTGACCGCGTCTGACGAACGACTCGTCAGGACCATCCGCTCCGACGGTCATCCGGCCGACAGGCACGGTAACGCCGCGCGCTTGCCGCTATCGCCCGGACGCCGTGTCCCTGCCCAAAGCCGCGGCCGTGCTGGCCGGCCATCCTCCACCCAGCGCCTTGTACAACGCGACGAGATCGGTCGTGGTCTGCAATGCGCCCTGCTCCGCCTGCTGGCGCCCCTCCGACCACTGTCGCTCGGCGTCGAGCACGTCGAGGAACGGCGACAATCCCTTGCGGTAACGGTCGCGTGCCAGTTCGAGCGCGCCCTGTTCGGCCTTCGCCGCATCGTCGAGCGCGGTCGCGCGCGCCTGGTCGGTGCGATACGCGGCCAGCGCGTTGTCGACGTCGCGCAGCGCAACCAGCACGGCTTGCCGGTAAGCCAGGGCCGCTTCGGCCTGGCGCGCTTGCGACAGCCGCAGGTTCGACACGAGCGCACCACCGGAAAATACCGGCAGCGACACGGCAGGCCCGAACGCATAAAACAGATGCGACCAGTGAGCAAGTTCACGCACGTGCGAAGCGCGCAGGCCCACCTGCCCGGTCAACGAGATGTCCGGATAGAACTGCGCGACCGCGACGCCGACATCGGCGGTGGCCGCATGCAGGTCGGCCTCCGCGCGGCGAATATCGGGGCGTCGCCGCGCCAGCGTCGACGGCAGGCCGACCGGCACGGTCGGCGGCACGCCCGGCAACGCCCGCGGGGCGGCCAGCCAGTCGTCGAGCGCGCCAGGCGCACCGCCGACGAGGTACGCGAGACCATTGCGCAGCAGCACGATCTGCTGGTCGAATTGCGGCAACTGCGCGCGAATCTGTGCGAGCCGCGCGTCGGCACTGCGCACGTCGAGATCGCTCGCCAGCCCGTGCGCTGCCCGCTCGCGCGTGAGATCGAGCAGGTCGTGCTGCGCACGTTGCAGGTCGTCGGCAAGCGCGCGCTGTGCCTCGGCGCCGCGCAGTTGCAGATAGGTCTGCGCGACTTCGGCCTCGAGCGACAGCAGCGCGTCGTCGCGGCTCGCGATCGCTGAACGCGCCTGCGCATCGGCCGATTCGACCGAGCGGCGCACGCGCCCGAACAGGTCGAGTTCCCACGATGCGTCGAATCCGGCCTGCCACAGGTTGACCGGCGCCTCGAGGGCATCGAGCGCGTCTTGCGCACCTCGCCGCGCGCTCGCGCCGGTACCCGGCCCGAACCGGTCGAGCGGCGAGCCCGGTGCGCCGAGCTGGTCGACGCGGCGGTCGATGCCCTGCTCCTCGACGATGCCTTTCAGGCCGAGCTGTTCACGCTGATAGCTCGCGTTCGCGCGCACGTCGGGCAAACCCTGCGCAGCGGCCGCGCGAACCTGCGCCCGCGCCTGTGCGATACGCAGCACGGCAGCCTGCACGCCGAGATTGTCTTGTGCCGCGCGCTCGACGAGCCTGTCGAGCAGCGGATCGCCGAACGCCTGCCACCAGCGCGGATCAGGATCGACGTCGGTCACGGGCGACGACCGCATGGCGGTGTCCGGGGCCGCCTGCGCATCGGCATGCATCGCATGCCAGGTGTCCGGCATGTCGGCGTGCGGCGGCTTGTAATCGGGGCCGACGGTACAACCCGATAACGTTGCGCATGCAACCAGTGCAATCGCCGTGCCGCGCACGAGGCACTCCCGGCGGCTACGATCGTGTCGGCGCATGCGCATCTCAATGCCCTCCCGCACCGCGCGCCGCTTTCACCGGCGAGAACAGGAACGTCAACGGAATGCTGAACGCGCAGAACACCGCGAGCAACGCGAACACGTCGATATAGGCGAGGATCGTCGCCTGCAGCACGAAGGTTTCATACAGCCGCCCGGTGGCCGTTTGCAGCGCGACCGACGGCGGTCCGCCGGTCAGCTCGCCGATCGCGCGCGCGTTGTCCTGCAGCGCGGCCTGGAAGTTCTGCGACAGCGGCGACATGTGCCCGGACAGATGCGCCATCCGCGCCTGGGTACGCTCGCGGATCAGCGCGGTCGATAGCGAAATGCCGATCGAACCCGCGACGTTGCGGAACATCGTGAACAGCGCGGACGCATCGTCGTTGAGCCGTCGCGGCACGGTCAGGTACGCGAGCGTCGTGATCGGCACGAACATGAAGCCAATCGCGAGCGACTGCGCGCACCGGATCATCACGAGATGCCGGTAGTCGATGTCGGGCACCAGCATGCGCGAATAGGCGAGCGCGCCGCACAGCAGCACGAAGCCGGACCCGACGAGATAGCGTGTCTGCACATGCGGCATCAGCCGGCTCACGAACGGAATTTCGAGCGTGATCAGCAGCGCGCCCGGCGACAGCACGAGCCCCGCAAGCGTCGCCGTATAGCCGAGATGTTGCTGCGCGAGTTGCGGCACGATCACCGCGCTGCCGTACAGCACAGCCGCGAACGTCGCGATCGTCACGCAGCCGAGCGCGAAATTGCGATCGCGCAGGCACGACAGGTCGACCACCGGCTTTTTCGCGCGCAACAGCCACAGCGTCGCGCCGACGAGACCCAGTGCCGACAGCACCGCGAATATCCGGATAAGCGGCGAGCCGAACCAGTCCTCGTCCTCGCCGCGGTCGAGCATCACCTGCAGGCAACCGAGCCCGATCGCGATCAGCCCGATGCCGATGTAGTCGACGGAGATCCCGCGTTCGGCGCCGCGCCGCCAGGGCGGGTCCTCGACGAGCTGCATCACCGCGAGCACGGTCAGCGCACCGATCGGCACGTTGAGCAGGAACACCCAGCGCCACGAAAAGTGATCGGTGATCCAGCCGCCGAGCGTCGGCCCGAGCACCGGCGCGACGACGATCGCGACCGCCGAGATCGAGAACGCGCGGTTGCGCTCTTCGGGCGGGAACGTGTCAAGAATGATCGACTGCTGGTTCGGCTGCAGGCCACCGCCGAACAGCCCCTGCAGCACGCGAAACACGATCAGTTCGCCGAGATTGGTCGCCACGCCGCACAGGAACGAGCACACCGTGAAAGCGGCGATGCACAGCACGAAGTAGCGCTTGCGGCCGAGCAGGCGTCCAAGGAAACCCGAGATCGGCAACACGATGCCGTTCGCGACGAGGTACGACGTGAGCGTCCAGGTCGCTTCGTCGTAGCTCGCCGACATCGTGCCCGCGATATGCGGCAGCGCGACGTTGACGATCGTCGTGTCAAGCACTTCCATGAATGCGGCGAGCGTGACGACGATCGCGACGAGCCACGGGTTCGAGGCCGGACGCCATGCGTCGCCCGGCTCACCGTTTCGGTCGGACGGCCGGTTCATCGGCGGAGTCCGCGAAGCGGGAACGGCAAGCGAGTGTCGGGCATCGGAACGCTCCGGTCGGGGCCGGCCGCCGTATGCCGGCGCAACATGCGGCGGCTGTTCATTTCAAATGCACGGTCGGCTCGACCGACAGACCGAGACCGAGCGGCGGACGGTTCGGCAGCGGACCGTCGAGCACGATCTTCACCGGTACGCGCTGCACGATCTTCACGAAATTGCCGGTGGCGTTCTCGGCCGGAAACGCGGAAAAGCGCGCACCGCTGCCGAGCTGAATACTGTCGACGTGGCCGTGCAGGTCGAGGCTGGGATACGCGTCGACGGACACGTCGACGCGATCGCCGACGCGCATCCGTTCCAGCTGCGATTCCTTGAAGTTCGCGGTGATCCATACGCGCGGCGCGACAAGCAGGAAAATCGACGTGCCCGGCTGCAGGAACGAGCCGAGCTGCACATTGCGCCGTGTCACCCACCCGTCCGACGGCGCACGCAATTCGCAGTACGACAGGTTCAACGCGGCGGTATCGAGCTGCGCGCGCGCCTGCAACACTTGCTGGCGCTGCTCCTCGACGGCCGTCTCCGCCTGGCGGATCTGCTGCGGCACGAGGCTCGCGGTGCGCGCCTGCGCCTGAGCCATCGCGACGTTCGCATCGGCGCTCGTGCGTTGCGCGTCGGCAGCGTCGATCGCCTGCTGCGACGTCGCGCGCGCATCGACCGCGCGCTGCCGCTCCTGCGCGGCGAGCGCCTGTCGATAGGCGGCTTCCGCCGATTCGATCTGCGCACGTGCCTGCCGGTACTGGGCTGGATACTGCACGTGCGCGATGTCGAGCTGCACGCGCGCCGCATCGAGCCGGGCCTGCGCGAGGCCGAGCTGCGCCTGCGCTGCGTCGACCTGCGCGCGGTAGTCGCGCGGATCGATCTCGACGAGCACGTCACCGCGTCGCACGAACGTGTTGTCGTCGACCGCGAGCCGTGTCACGTAACCGGACACGTGCGGCGCCACCGCGACCGCGTTGCCGTCGGTGTACGCGTCGTCGGTGCTTTCCTGGTCGCGCGTGGCGAGCCACCAGACCAGGCCCGCGACGAGCAGCACGCACAGCATCGCGCCGAAGACGAGGAGCGGCTTCTTGCCGGGACGTTTGCGTTCGCCTTCGCCGTGGCCGCCGTCTCCATCGCCACCGGTACGTCCGCCGCGATCGTCGTGCGGATGGCCGTCGCCTCCGCCGCCACCCGGGGCATCGGTCGAACGTTCGTCGTCGCGGCGCGGTGCCGGGCCGTCGCCGTTGCCGCCGGGCCGATCGTCGTCGCCCGCACGCGCGACGGCGGCCGGTGCCAGACCGTCACCGTTCCGGCCGGCCGGTTCGCCGGATTTCCCCGTCACGCGCGCCCGGCCCTCACGCCATCCGGAGATCGATGCACGCGACGGCGCGAAGCCGAATCGCTCGGGTATGGACAACGGACACGGAATGGCATCGGGCATCAAATGGCGCTCCTGGCGGCGGCCGCGTACGTCATTGCACGCGCCGGCCGCGTCGCACGTCATCCAGCAAACGTCGGGCCCGGGCGCAGCAGGCGAAGCGCCGGGCCGCCGATACGGCCGAAAAACGCCGGAGCATCGTCACGTACCAGTCGCCTTCCCGCCGGACGCTGTGACGGGCGCCTCCGGATCGCGCGCCAGCCCTTGCGCGAACACCTTCAGGCCCTCGAGCAACGGCGTCAGCGCGTCCCACAGCGCTTCATCGTGCAGCAGCCGGTACGCGCCGCGCACGCCGGGCGCGACATGCTCGTGCTGCGCCGGCTGCCATGCGCCGACGTGATGCAGCGCATCCGCGGCCGCGAACACGGCCTTGCCGAACTGCTCCGGCGGAATGCGCGACAGCGCCATCAACAGCACCGCGAGATTCTGCATCCCGCTCTGCATGCCCGGCTTGTCGAGTGCATCGACGAACGTATCGGCCAGCCGCGCGTTCGCGCCGACGACCTCGCTCGCCAGATGCAGGAATCCATGCCGGTGCAGGCTGCCGAGCAGGTGCTCGAGCGCTTCGTGCGCACCGGGCTCCGCGTGCGGCGGCGTCGAGTCGCCGGACGGACGTTCGATCATCGGCTGTGCTCCAGGTGAGGCGCGCGGCAGCCGCCGCTCGAGCGACGCCGCATGCGCCGAGTTCGTAGTTCGTGCGTTGCGCGGCTCACCGCATCGCCGGCAAACGCCGCTGTCAGCGCGAGTGGCCGGGCGGCACCTTGTACTCGCTGCGCGCGCCCATCGCGTCCTCGACTGTCTCCACGCCATGCAGCGCGGCCACACCGTCGACGACGGTTCGCCGCTCGGCCTCGTCGATCTGCCCGCTGAGCCGCACATGCCCGTGTTCGACGATCGCTTCGACGTCGCGTGGATGGCCGGCCAGCCGGCCGAGTGCCGAACGCACGCGCTCGGCTACCTGGGCGTCGCCTGCATCGCCCGCAAGCCAGTCCGCACGCAGGCCTGCGATCGCGCCCCGCGCATGGTCGGCCACCCGCCTCGCCTGCGCATTCGCATAATCGGTCACGCCGTGCCGGCCCGAGGCCGCCTTGTCGCGCAGGTACGCACGCCGGCGCCGGCCCGATGCCGGATCGAGGAAGTACATCGCGGCCGCGCCGCACGCAACGGCTACCGCAAGATTCAACAACGGGTAAAAAGGAGGTCTGGCGTTCATGGCAGCACCGTAGGCAACCCCCGGAACGACCGGGGTTTCGTCGCGAGGTGCAGCACGTGTCGTTCCCTGTGCGCCCTGCACCCGCCGGAAGACGGCGCGCTGCCATGCGTTCATCGCGCGGATGCCCTGCATGCCGGGGTGCATGGACAGAAATGACAAGCGGTTGAAAAATCGTCCGCGGGTCGCGCCCCGATCGCGCGCAGCCCTGCAGCGTCACGTCCGTCATGATTCCGGCGAAGGTTCGGCCGGTTCGCGGTCGCAATCGGCATCCGGATCGGCGTCCCGGGCGGCTACCCGCTTCGCTTTGTCGAGGTAGGTCTGCGCCATTGCGCGCAACTCTTCCTCCGACGCGTCCTCGATCCCGATCAGCCGGTCGCTCGCCGCGTGCGTGACGGCCACGAGTTCGTCGAGCTTCAGGTGCATCGCGACACTGTCGCGGTTCTGGTTGCGCTGCAGCAGGAACACCATCAGGAATGTGATGATCGTCGTTCCGGTATTGATGACGAGTTGCCATGCGTCCGAGTAGTGGAAGAGCGGGCCGGTGACGAGCCACAGCGCCGTGACGGCGACCGCGCTGCCGAACGCGACCGGCGAGCCGGCCCACACGGTCACGCGCGACGCGAAACGTTCGAACGCGCGCGTGACGGGGTGCCTGACCGTGACCGCCCGGGGATCGGTCGCAGCCTGTCCGTCCGGGCCCGTCCGGACACTGGATGGATCGCTCGATTCACGCATGGCGCCTCCCGGATACAAATGTCGAGATCGGCGCACACGCGGGCCCGCGACACGCAACGGCACGCGGTTCCGTGCCCGCAGGCGGGCGCCGTCCAAAGGCGGAGCAACGTGCGTGCCCGCGCCGCACGGCCGCTCACGGCGCCTTGCCGTGCATCTTTTGCCAGCGCTCCATCAGCGCGATCTCGTCGCGCTGCGCCGCGACGATCCGGCTCGCGAGCTGCCGCAGCGTCGGGTCCTTTCCGTATTTCAACTCGACCTGCGCCATGTCGATCGCGCCCTGATGATGCGGTGCCATGTGGGCGACGAAATCGCGGTCGGCGTCGCCCGTGTACCGTGCGGCCTCCATCGCGTCCATCATTTTTTGGTCGGCGCGCTTGTACGCCTGCGTAGATGAATCGGGCACGCTGGCCGGTTCGGCGGGGCGCAACTGGGCCGCCGCCGGCAGCGCCGACGCGCACGCCGCGAGCACCGCACCGGCGACGCACCGGCGCACGGACAAGCAAAGGAATGCTGGCATGGGGTAAGTCCTCGATAAAGGATTGAAACGGGTCACACGCGATCGCCCCTGTCGTGCTCGAGCATCGCCGAGCGCGTCGGCGCGTGGTTCACCGCCACCGGGCACGCGCAACCGCGTCGCCGCGCGCGACCAGCGTACGGATTCGATCGGCGGTGCGGCACGCGATCGCCTGAATCGTCAGCGACGGATTCACGCCGCCGACGGTCGGAAACACCGAGCCGTCGCACACCCACAGATTCGGAATGTCCCAGCTGCGGCAGTCTGCATCGACGACGCTCGTCGCCGGATCGCTGCCCATCCGCGCGGTCCCGGCGAGATGGCAGGTATCGTCCTCCTCGTGCCAGACGTCGCGTGCGCCGGCCGCTTCGAGCGCGCGCCCCATCTGCGCAAGCGCGTGGCGGATCATCCGCCGGTCGTTGTCGTCGTATGCATAAGTCACGCGCGCGACCGGCAGCCCGAACGCGTCGCGCTCGTCGGCGAGCGTCACGCGGTTGTCCGCGCGCGGCAGCGTCTCGCCGACGATCTTCAGCCCGGCCTGGAAGTTGTAGCGCGCCATCTCGCGCTTCAGCGCATCGCCCCACAACCCGCGCGCGGCCAGCTTTCTCGCCCATTCGATCGGCAGCGGCCCCTGGCTCATCCAGCAGTAGCCGCCGAAGAAATCCTTGCCGTCGTCCGCGTAGTTCCAGTGCTCGGTCAGCGACAGCGACGGCGGCCCCTTGTACCAGCGCACTTCGTCGTCCATCGTCCCCCACGACGCCTGGTTGAGCTGCGCCATCATGAAGCGACCGACGAGGCCCGAGCTGTTCGCGAGCCCCTGCGGATGCCGCCCGGTCGCGGACAGCAGCAGCAAGCGCGGCGTCTCGATCGCGTAGCCGGCGACGACGACGTTGCGCGCGCGCTGGAAACGTATACGCCCGTCGCGGGCGTAGTGCACGCCGGTCACGCGATCCCGTTGCGCTTCGATCCGCAGCACCATCGCGAGATCGCGCACTTCGGCGCCGGCCGCGACGGCGCGCGGAATCCACGTGACGAGCGCACTCTGCTTCGCGTTGGTCGCGCAGCCGGCAATGCAGAAGCCGCGATACACGCACGGGTGCGCGCGACCGCGCGGTGCGGACAGCGTCGCCAGCGGAGTCGGTGTCCAGCCGATGCCGAGGGCGTCCGCGCCGCGCGCGAGCACCAGCGCGGCCGCATTCAGTTCATGCGCGCGATACGGATAGCGCGGGCGGGGCGGTCCCCACGGGTAACGCACGGGCCCGCTGATCTTCAGCGCCTGTTCGACCTCGCCGTAGTAGCGCCACATCTCGCGCCAGTCGAGCGGCCAGTCGACGCCGTAGCCGAGCGCGGTACGCGAGCGAAACCACTCGGGCCGGAAACGCAGCGACACCATCGCGAAATGCACGGTGCTCCCGCCGATCGCACGGCCGCTGTTGTTGGTGCCGAGCGTGAGCGGATCGGCGCCGTCACAGATCCGCTCGTCGGTCCAGAACAGCTTGTGCTGGTGCGTCTCGTCGGACGCGAATTCCTCGAGCGGCCGCCACCACGCGCCTGCATCGAGCGCGACGACCGAGAACCCGTATTCGGCGAGCTTGCACGCGAGCGTGGCGCCGCCCGCGCCGGTGCCGACGATCACGAAGTCGACTTCGTCTTGGTCGCCGAACATGCGCATCGGCGACCAGCCGCCGACGCGCAACGGATCGGGCGCGCGGCCATCGCGGCCGCGCGGCGTCTCGGGAAACGGCGATGTGTCAATGGCCATCGCGGTCGCCCTCGTCCACGCGCGCTTCAGCTTCCCAGGGGTCACGCCGGTTGAATCCCATCCGCACGTAGCCGCGCGGGCTCGCGGGGCCACCGAAGCCGATCTCGTTCCAAGCGAACGGGTGGCTGTAGTACGCACCGCAGATATCCATCAGCACTCGCTTCGCGAAGAACGTACGCGGATCCATGCCACCCCAGACCGGCGCGACGCTTCGATCGATTTCGCCGTGCTGCACCGCATGCAGCAGCACGTCGGCGTCGTTCGCGTCGAGCGAAGCGAACGCGCGGCCGTGCGCATGGTGCGCCATCGCGTCGAGCGCGGCGAGGCCGGTCTGCCAAGCGGCCCGCAGCGGCGGGAGACGCGCATCGCGGTAGCCGTCACCCTCATCAGCCGCGAGTCGCGCGTCGAGCAGTGCCGCCGTCGGGACCACGCCGGCATCGCCCGGCTCCTGCGGCACGATGCGCGCGCACAGCGCATCGAGCGTCGCGAATCGTTCGGCATCCAGATGACGCGGCGCGGCGTCCTCCACCCGCAGCCGCGCATCGATCGCGCGACGCGTTGCGTCGTTCCATGACGGCGTGTCACGTTTGGCAAGGACGTCGTAACCCGCATAGCGCGGCAGCGCGACCGCCGTGCTGCCGCGCACACCGCTCATTGCCCTTCCCCTTCGGCGAGTGCGGTGGCGGCGAGCCCCGCGATCGCGAGTGCGGTGAAGCCCGGCGGCGCCGGCAGCGGCGGGCCGGACAGTACGTTCTGCGCCGCATTGCCCCAACCGCCCATCTGCCGCGCGACGCCGCGCGCATGGAACGCGACGCCGACGGTCCCGAGTACCGCCGTCGCGCGCAGCCACACGCGGCAGAACCGCAAGTCCGCGCTCCGGCGCGACAGCGCGAGCTGCGCGGTCGCGAGCGCGGCAATCGGCGGTACGACGAGCGGCGCGAACATCGCGCGATGCTGGAACGCACCGCGAAAATGCAGCAGCCCGACTTCGCCGAGCGTGCCGACGAGCCCCGCCGCGACCAGCGCGGCCAGTGCGCGCCCGGCCGGCAGGCCGGCGAGCCGTGGCGCCTCGGCCGGACTCGCGCGCAGCCGCTCGCCCGCCGCGCCGAGCGCGCCCGCCAGCAACAGCGCGAATGGCGCGCCGAGCGGTGCGCCGTAGAACAGGTTGTGCCAGCTGAAGCCGCCGGGCCGCTTCGTCACGTTGTACAGGTGGAATGCAGCGCCCGCGACACCCACTGCGGCCGACGCGACGTGCACGGCGTCACGCAGCCGGTGGCGTGCGGGCGTGTCGTCCGCGTGGCCGTGCACGCTCGCGATCACCGACAGCGTCGACATCGCGAGCGGCGCGAGCATCGCGCGATTGTGAAACGTGCCGCGATAGTGTTCGACGCCGCTGTCGGCGAGTACCGAGCCGGCCAGCAGCAGCGCGCTTCGGTTCAGCAGCCGTACGGCGTCGGCCAGCAACCTGTCGCGCTCGGCGACGCGATCTCGGGGGTGTCGCATCGTGCCTCCTTGCGATCGGGATTCAGAGTGCGAAATCGCGCAGGTCGGCCGCGCGCAATTCGAGGCCGAGCCCGGCGCGCGTCGCATCGATTCCGAGCGTGCCGTCGACGAGCACCGGCGCGCCGTCGAACAGCATTCGCTCGATGCGCACGTGATCGTGAAACCACTCCACATGACGCAGGCGCGGCGCTACGCATCCGACATGACGATGCAGCGCGGGCGCGCAATGCGCGGACAGGTCGACGTGATGCGCATCGGCCAACGCGGCCGCGGCGAGAAAACCGCTGATGCCGCCGCAGCGCGTCGCGTCGGCCTGCAGCACATCGACCGCGCGTGCCTCGAGCAGGCGCAGGAAATCGTCCGGCGTGTACGCGTACTCGCCGGCCGCGATGTCGACCCGCGCGCCGACGTGCTCGCGCACGAACCGCAGCCCTGCGACGTCGTCACTGCTGACCGGCTCCTCGAACCAGCGAATGCCGTAATCGGCGGCGGCCTGCGCGAACTCGACGGCGGTGCGCGGCGCATACGCGCCGTTCGCGTCGACGAACAGGTCGACACGCGGCCCGAGCGCGTCGCGTGCCGCGCGCACGCGCGACGGATCGCGCACGTCGTTCGCACCGACCTTGATCTTGCATGCGCGCACGCCTTCGGCACGCCACCCGTCGAGCTGCGCGGCGAGCGTGCGCATATCGTAGGTCGTGAAGCCGCCGCTGCCATACACCGGCACGCGTTCGCGCACGCGGCCCAGCAGCAGCGCGAGCGGCGCGTCGGCGAGTTTCGCCTTCGCATCCCACAGCGCGGCATCGATGGCCGAAATCGCGGTGGCCGCGATGCCGCTACGGCCGATATTGCGCACGGCGCGCCGCATCGCATCGACGGCGGCCGGCACGTCGACCGCCGGCCGGTTGCGCAACACACCGGCCAGCAGCGACGTCACGAGCGGCACGGCGCTCGCGTCCGTATACGTATAACCGAGCCCCGTCACGGGTCCCGCGTCGATCTCGACGACGATGACGGTCGTCGCGGTCCACGCGTAGGTGCCGTCGGCTTCAGGCCGGTCGGTCGGCATGCGGTACGCGCGAGCGCGCACGTCGTCGATCGCCGGTGCGGTGGAAAGTGCCATCGTTGCGCTCCGGTCTGCTTGCAACTTGCTCGCGGACATTCGGTGCAACCGGTGTGCCTGACGCCGGCCGTGCGGCACAGGCCTTGCGCGACGGTCTGCATCGGCTCATTCGGATCCAAGGAGAATCGGCATGGCGACAGTGGCGGATTTCATCGTCGAGCGGCTGTACGACTGGGGCGTGCGCCGCATCTACGGCTACCCGGGCGACGGCATCAACGGCTTCTTCGGCGCGCTGCGCCGCGCGGAAGGCAGGATCGAATTCATCCAGGCACGCCACGAGGAGATGGCGGCCTTCATGGCGTCCGCGCATGCAAAATTTACAGGCGAGCTCGGCGTCTGCGTCGCGACGTCGGGCCCCGGTGCGTCGCACCTCGTGACGGGCCTGTACGACGCGCGGCTCGACCACATGCCGGTGCTCGCGATCGTCGGCCAGCAGGCGCGCGCGGCACTCGGCGGCCACTACCAGCAGGAAGTCGATCTCACCGCGCTGTACAAGGACGTCGCCGGCGCATTCGTGCAGCTTGCAACCGTGCCGGGCCAGGTGCGGCACCTGGTGGACCGCGCCGTGCGCACCGCGCTCGGCGCACGCACGGTCACCGCGCTCGTGCTGCCGAACGACCTGCAGGAACTCGACTATTCGCCGCCGAAACGCGCGCACGGCACCGTGCATTCGGGCATCGGCTACACGGCGCCGAAAGTCGTGCCGTATGCGGACGACCTGCGGCGCGCGGCCGACGTGCTCAACGCGGGCTCGAAAGTCGCGCTAGTGGTCGGCGCCGGCGCGCTGAAGGCGACCGACGAGGTGATCGCAGTGGCCGACCGGCTCGGCGCGGGCGCCGCGAAGGCGCTGCTCGGCAAGGCCGCACTGCCGGACGACCTGCCGTGGGTCACCGGCTCGATCGGGCTGCTCGGCACCAAGCCGAGCTACGACCTGATGACGGAATGCGACACGCTGCTGGTCGTCGGGTCGGGCTTCCCGTATTCGGAGTTTCTGCCGAAGGAAGGCCAGGCGCGCGGCGTGCAGATCGACCTGAAGGCCGACATGCTGAGCCTGCGCTACCCGATGGAAGTCAACCTCGTCGGCGACAGCGCCGAGACGCTGCGCGCGCTGCTGCCGCTGCTGAACGAGCGTCGCGACACCGCATGGCGCGACCGGATCGCGAAATGGAACCGCGACTGGCGCGACACGCTCGCGGCGCGTGCCGCCGCGAAGGCGAGCGCCGGGGGCGGCGTGAATCCGCAGCGCGCGTTCACCGAACTGTCGCCGCGCCTGCCCGACGACGTGATCCTGACGAGCGATTCGGGCTCCTGCGCGAACTGGTACGCGCGCGACCTGATGATACGGCGCGGGATGATGGGGTCGCTGTCCGGCGGGCTCGCGTCGATGGGCGCCGCGGTGCCGTACGCGATCGCCGCGAAGTTCGCGCACCCGGTGCGCCCGGTGATCGCGATGGTCGGCGACGGCGCGATGCAGATGAACAACATGGCCGAGCTGATCACGGTCGCCAAATACTGGCGGCAGTGGCCCGACCCGCGCTGGATCTGCATGGTGCTGAACAACGAGGACCTGAACCAGGTCACGTGGGAACAGCGGGTGATGGAAGGCGACCCGAAGTTCGACGCGTCGCAGCAGATCCCGAACGTGCCGTACTACCGCTTCGCGACGCTGCTCGGCCTGAAGGGCATCTACGTCGACGATCCGGAGCAGCTCGGCGCCGCGTGGGACGAAGCGCTCGCGTCTGACCGGCCCGTCGTGCTCGAGGTGAAGAGCGACCCCGAGGTGCCGCCGCTGCCGCCGCACGTGACGCTGCAGCAGGCGAAGCATTTTGCCGAGACGCTGGTGAAGGGCGATACGCGCGAAACCGGCGTGATCGTCGGAACCGCGCGGCAGGTGCTGTCGGCCGTGCTGCCGGGCCACGGCGGACACGGCGGAAAGGACGGGACGTAACAAAAACACGCGCGTGCGCGGAACGGCGCGACGCGGCGCGTCAGCCGAAGTCGACGTCGTCCCGCCCGTCGCCCCGCAGCGCGAGCGCCGTGTTCACCAGTCCGACCTGCGCGAGCGTGAACGGAAAGTTTCCGCACATGCGCCGCGCCTTCACGTCGTACTCCTCGGACAGCAACCCGACGTCGTTGCGCAGGCCGAGAAGCCGCTCGAACAGCGCGTGCGCGTCGTCGTCGCGCCCCTGCATCCGGTAGACCTGCGCCAGCCAGAACCCGGCGGCGAGAAACGCGCCCTCCTCGCCTTCGCAGCCGTCGGCGAAGCGCGGCGGGCGATAGCGGAACGGCAGACCGTCCTCGATCAGTTCGCGCTCGATCGCGGCAACCGTCGCGACGACGTGCGGGTCGCGCGCGTCGAGCATTCCCGTCAACGGGATCAGCAGCAGGCTGATGTCGAGCCCGTCGCCGTCGAAACGGTCGGTGAAACGGCCCAGTTGCGCGTGGTAACCGTGCTGGAGGACCTCCGCCCGCACCGTATCGGCCCAGCGCCGCCAAACGTCGAACGGCGCATGATGGCCGAATGCGCGCGCGGAGCGATATGCGCTTTCGACCGCGGCCCAGACCATCACCTTCGACGACGTGAACGGATGGCGGCCGCTGCGCACTTCCCAGATCCCCTCGTCCGGCTCGCGCCAGATGGTCGCGAGATGCTCGATCAGCCGCCGCTCGAGCGTCCACGCGTCGTCGTCGGGCGGCAGCCCGTGGCGGCGCGCCTGGTACAGTGCGGCCAGCACCTCGCCGTACACGTCGAGCTGTTGCTGTTCGGCGGCTGCATTGCCGAAGCGCACCGGCCGCGCGCCTTCGTAGCCGGCCAGGTGGGCGGCCTCCCATTCGTCCGCGCGCCGCCCGCCGTCGGCCGCATACAGTACCTGCAGTTGCGACGGATGATCGGCAATCGCGCGCACGAGCCAGTCGCGCCAGCGTGCCGCTTCGTCACGATATCCGCAGCGCACGAGCGCGCGCAGCGTGAAGCTCGCGTCGCGCAGCCAGCAGAACCGGTAATCCCAGTTGCCCGAGCCGCCGAGGCATTCAGGCAACGAACTCGTCGGCGCCGCGACGATCCCGCCCGTGTGCACGCTCGACAACAGCTTCACCGTTATCAGCGCCCGCTCGGTCGCGTCGCGATACGGACCGTCCGGCGCACCGGACGCGGACCACGCACGCCAGAACGCGTGCGTGTCGCGCAGCGATGCGTACGCATCGGGCACGGCCGGCGGCCGGTCGTAGGAACGCGCGTAGCTGATGCAGAAGTCGGCCTGCTCGCCAGCCGCGATGCGTGTCGTGCCGACGAGCCTGTCGCCCCGCACGTCCAGCCGCGCGTCGGTGTCGAGCCACATGGCATCGCCGCCCGTCATCATCCGCCAGCGCCGGCCGAAGCGTCGGCACCACGGTAGCGCGCGGCCGTAGTCGAAACGTACGCCGAGATCGATGTCGAGCGCGACCGTCCCGCGCTCGCCGCGCACGCTGCGGATCAGGCACGGATCGGGCGCCGCCCAGCTCATCCAGTCGATCACGACGACGCAGCCCGATGGCGTGTCGAACGTCGTTTCGAGAATCGCGGTGCCGGGCAGGTAACGACGCCGCGCATGGGTCGAGCCTTCGCGCGGCGCCAGCCGGAAGCGCCCGTTCTCCGGCGTGCCGACGAGCGCGGCAAAGCACGGCGGCGAGTCGAAGTCCGGCCAGCACAGCCAGTCGATGCTGCCGTCGCGTGCGACGAGCGCGGCGCTGCGGCCGTCGCCGACGATTGCGTAATCCTCGATCCGCATCGCGCTCACCGGTTCCATCTGCGGGCCGCGGCGAACGCCGACGCGAGCACCGCGACGGCTGCGCCGAACGCGACGACGCGCGACACGCCGAGCCCGGCGTCGGCGCCGGTGCGACGCGCCTCGGCGCCGAACGCGCCGCGCGTCGCGTGGCGGCCCGGCACGCTTTCCCACAGGTTCGAGACCGGTGGGCCGGCCGGCTCGGCACGTTGCTGGCCGCGCACGGCGGTCTGCGCAAGATAGCGATCGAAGCAGCCGGGCGCGATCCCGTTCGCGACGATCGCCGCGAGCGACGACCAGCCGACCCAGCGCTCGCGGCATGGGTGGCGCGCGGCGCGCACGATCGCGTCGGCCGCGACCTCCGGCGCGTAAACCGGCGCGACGGGACGCGGCGCGTGCGGCAGGACCGATTCGGCCCAGTCGAACTGCGGCGTGTCGATCGCGGGCAACTGCACCATCGTCACGCGCACACGGCTGCGCGCGTGCAGCAGTTCGCAGCGCAGCGCGTCGGTGAAACCGCGAATCGCGTGTTTCGCGCCGCAGTATGGCGCCTGCAACGGAATCGACCGGTACGCGAGCGCCGAGCCCACCTGTACGATCGTGCCGCGATTGCGCGCGCGCATCCGCGACAGCGCCGCCCGCGTGCCATACACGCAGCCCAGATAGGTGACGGCCGTCACGCGCGCATAGTCTTCCGGTGAAATCTCGTCGAACGGTGCGAACACGGTGACCATCGCGTTGTTGATCCAGACGTCGAGCGGGCCGAGTTCGGCCTCGATGCGTTGCGCGGCCGTGTCGAGCGCGGCCGCGTCACTGACGTCGACCGCGATCGGCAGCGCCCGGACGCCATACGCCCGCACTTCGCAAGCGGTGTCGTGTAAAGCGCGCGGATCGCGCGCGAGCAGCGCGACGTTCGCGCCGCGCCGCGCGAATGCATGGGCAGTCGCACGGCCGACACCGGCGCTCGCCCCCGTGATCGCAACGGTCTCCACTTCCGGTCCCTCCTCTGTTGCCAGATCGCCGCCGTGCCGCCACGCTCGCGAACGCACCGCACCGTAATGCGATCGGTGCAGCAAGCGGCATGCCGGGCCGCGTGCCGCCGTTGCGATCCGTGCATCAACCGCGCGGGCACGTCAAACGTCAAGCGTCAAAGCGTGCGCCAAATTTACAACGGTGCGGTAATGCACGGGACGCTGCGCGCGCAACGCGCTCGAAAGCCGTCCGCGCACGGGAATTGCTACGCCACGCACGGGTGTCCGATTGCTGTTCTGTTCTCGCGCCGTCGATCCCGGCAAGGAGCCGCGTTGCCCGTTCCGCTGTCCCTGAAACCGCGCCACGTCGCGTGCATGGCCGTGGCGGCCTGCGCGGTCGCGCCGGCCGCCGCGTGCGCGGCCGCCGAACCGCTGCCGCTCGCGTACGCCGCGCATGCAGCCGGGCCGGCCGCGCAGCCGGTGTTCGTGCTCGGCTGGGCGCTGCTCGGGCTGTGCACGTTCGTGTGCGTCTCGATCGCCGCGCTGCTGCTGCTCGCGGTGTTTCGTCGTCGCCCGGGCGCCGGCAGCCCGGGCAACGGCCTGATGTTCGTGACCGTCGGCAGCGGCGTGTCGATCGTGCTGCTGTTCGCTGCGCTCGTGTACATGCTGTGCGTGCTCGGCGCGGTCGCGTCACCACCCCGTCCGCCCACGCTGACGATCGCCGTGACCGCGCACGACTGGTGGTGGGACGCCCGCTATCCGGCCGGCACGGGCAACGATGCGTTCGTCGTCGCGAACGAACTGCACATCCCGGTAGGCGAGCCCGTCGCGATCGAGCTGAACAGCGCCGACGTGATCCACGCGTTCTGGGTGCCCCAGCTCGCAGGCAAGACGCAGGCGATTCCCGGCCAGACGAACCGGCAATGGCTGCAGGCCGACCGGCCGGGCGTCTATCGCGGGCAGTGCTCGCAGTACTGCGGCGCACAGCACGCGCACATGGCGCTCGAGGTCGTGGCCGAACCGCCCGCCGCGTTTCGCGCGTGGCTGGCCACGCAGCGCCAGCCGGCCCCCGTGCCAGGCAGCGACGCCGAACGGCGCGGCCGGCGCGTGTTCGGTGCGCGCTGTGCGGGCTGCCACGCCGTACGCGGCACCGATGCGACGGGCGATGCGGGCCCCGATCTCACGCACGTCGGCACGCGCCGGCTGCTCGCGGCCGGCACGCTCGACAATACGCCCGACAACCTGCGGCGCTGGATCGCGCATGCGCAGCAGATCAAGCCGCAATCGCTGATGCCGTCGATTGCGCTCGCGCCGCGCGACGCGGACGATCTCGCCGCGTATCTCGCCACGCTGCACTGAACCGAGGATGCCGATGGCCATTGCCCGCGACACGCCGCCCCCGCTCAGCCGCGTACCCGATCTCGGCGAAGCGCCGCCCGGCTCCCCGCACGAGCGCGCGCTCGCCGAGCTGTGGGAATCGGCACCCGGCTGGCGCGGCTGGCTCGGCACGGTCGACCACAAGCGCATCGGCCTGCGCTACATCGTCACCGCGTTCGCGTTCCTGCTGCTCGGCGGCGTCGAGGCGCTGGTGATGCGCATCCAGCTCGCGCGGCCCAATGCGACCGTGCTCACGCCCGCGCAATACGACTCGCTGTTTACGATGCACGGCGTCACGATGATCTTCCTGTATGCGCTGCCCGTGCTGTCCGGCTTCGCGAACTACCTCTGGCCGCTGATGCTCGGCTCGCGCGACATGGCGTTCCCGCGGCTGAACGCGTTCTCGTACTGGGCCTTCCTGTTCGCCGGGCTGTTCCTGTACGCGAGTTTTCCGCTCGGCGCGGTGCCCGACGGCGGCTGGTTCAATTACGTGCCGCTCACGTCGCTCGACTACAGTGCCGGCGCGAACATCGACATCTATGCGCTCGGGATGATCCTGCTCGGCATCTCGACGACCGGCGGTGCCGCGAACTTCGTCGTCACGCTGCTGCGGATGCGCGCGCACGGGATGTCGATCGACCGGCTGCCGATCATCGTCTGGGGCACGCTGACGGCATCGGTCGCGAACCTCGTCGCGGTGCCGTCGGTGAGCCTCGCGTTCCTGCTGCTGTGGCTCGACCGCAATGCCGGCACGCATTTCTTCGACGTCGCGAACGGCGGGCGGCCGCTGCTGTGGCAGCACCTGTTCTGGATGTTCGCGCACCCGTGGGTGTACGTGGTCGTGCTGCCCGCGATGGGCATCGTGTCGGACGCGCTGCCGACCTTCTGCCGGCGGCCGCTCGTCGCGTACGAGGCCGTCGCGGTGTCGACCGTCGCGACGATGCTGATCGGCTTCGAAGTGTGGGTGCACCACATGTTCGCGACGGGCATCGCGCCACTCGCGCTGGCGTTCTTCGGGGCGGCGAGCATGCTGATCTCGATCCCGAGCGCGGTCGCGGTATTCGCGTGGATCGCGACGATCTGGACCGGCCGCCCCGTGTTCCGCACGCCGTTCCTGTATTTCGCGGGTTTCGTGCTGATGTTCGTGATCGGCGGCGTGTCCGGCGTGATGACCGCCGCCGTGCCGCTCGACTGGCAGCTCACCGATACGTACTTCGTCGTCGCGCACCTGCACTACGTGCTGCTCGGCATCAACGTGTTTCCGGTGCTCGGCGGCGTCGCGTACTGGTTCCCGAAATTCACGGGGCGGATGATGAACGAGCGCTTCGGCAAGCTGACGTTCTGGGTCGTGCTGGTCGGCTTCAACCTTGGCTTCTTTCCGATGCATATTTCCGGGCTGCTCGGGATGCCGCGCCGCATCTATACCTATCCGGCCGGGATGGGCTGGGATACATCGAACCTGCTGACGACGATCGGCTCGTTCGTGTTCGGGATCGGCATCGTGATGTTCGTCGTCAACGCGCTGACGAGCGCGCGGCGCGGTGTGCGCGCCAGCGAGAATCCGTGGGGCGCGGCGGGTCTCGAATGGTCGGTCGCGTCGCCGGCGCCCGTATACAACTTCGCGGTGCTGCCGCTCGTCGCGTCGCGCCATCCGCTGTGGGAAACGCGCGACGATCCGGCGCGCACCAGCCTGCGGGTCGGCTACCGGCTCGCGGACGGGCGCGAGGCGCTCGCGGTCACGCCGCTCGCCGCCGCGCCGAGCGCGATCCTGAAGATGCCCGACGACAGCTGCATCCCGTTCGTGCTCGCGCTGCTCGCGACCGCCGTGTTCGCGGCGCTGCTCGTGCGCTCGCCGACGCTCGTCTGCGCGGCCGTCGCCGGTTGCGCGATCGCGACCGCCGCGTGGCTGTGGCCGCGCCGCGTGCTCGGGCAGCGCGCCCGCCTGCCGGCACGCGACGACACGCAGGCGCCGGCCGCCGCGGCCGGGCATCACCCGGACGAACCGCCCTCCGCGACGATGCCGCGCGGCGCGCCGGCCGCGTGCATCGAGCCGCTGCCGGTCGGCAGTCAAGGTGAACGCGCGGGCGGCTGGTGGGGCGTGCTCACGCTGATCGTGACCGAGGCCGGGCTGTTCGGTTACCTGTTGTTCTGCTACTTCTACCTGCAGTCGCAATCTTCCGCGCCGTGGCCGCCCGAAGGCATGCCGAAGATCGGGCTCGCGGCCGCCAATACGGTCCTGCTGCTGTCGAGCAGCGTGTTCGTGTGGCTCGCCGAGCGCGCGCTGCGGGCCGGCAGCCGGCCGCGCGCGGTCGCGATGCTCGTCGTCGCGCTGGTGCTCGGCACCGCGTTCGCGCTCGTCCAGCTGCACGAATGGCGCGGCCACCCGTACGGCCCCACCGCGCATCTGTACGGCAGCCTGTACTTCACGATCACCGGGTTCCACCTCGCGCACGTCGTGGCCGGTCTCGCGATCCTCGCGCTGCTCGCCGGCTGGACGGCCGCAGGCTTCTTCGGCCGCGAACGGCGCGTCGCACTGACGGTCGGCGGGCTCTACTGGCATTTCGTCGACTTCGTGTGGCTGTTCATCTTCACGGCACTGTACGTGTCGCCTCACTGGCTCAGGAGCCCGGGATGAACGGCGCGCGACGCTCGTGGACACCGTGGCTCGCGATCGCGGCCGGCCTCGTCGGCGCCCCCGCGCTGTGGTTCGCGCAAATGCTGGTGTCCGAAACGCTCGCCTCCACCGCGTGCTATCCGTTCGGCATCGAGCAGGCCGTGCCGCGCTGGGCACATGTTGGCGCGTGGCTCGCGCTGATCGCAGCGGGCGCTTTTGCGCTGGCCGCGGCCTGCGCGACGTGGCTCGCACACGCATGGCGACACCGGCACGATGCCGATGCGCCCGCCATGGCACGCGACGACAGCACGCGCTTTCTCGCGCGCTGCGGGATGCTCGCCGCGCTCGGCTTCGTGATCGGTCTCATGTTCACCGGGATCGTCACGGCTTTCGTGGGGCCCTGCACTCCATGGCACTGATCCTGATTCCGAATCCGAAGCCGCCCGGGTTCGCGCGGCTTCGCGTGCCGGGCCGCCGCACCGGCGTCGCGCTTGCGATATGCGCCGCGCTCGCGGGCTGCGGCCCGCACGACGAGAAGGGGACGAACGACAATACGGCACAAGCCGCGTCGTCGGCGTCCGCGCCGACGATCGAGCCCGACGCCGATTCGAATGACTGGCATTTCACGCGGATTCGCGAATCGGTGCCCGCAGCCAGCGCGGCGATGGCGGCGCGCGCGAAAGACGATCCACGGCTTGCGCCGCTGCGCTGGGCCGGTGCTTCTGGTGCTTCTGGTGCTTCTGGTGCATCCGCGCCGCCGGGCCCGGTGCCGGACGCCCGAACCCGCCGCCCGGCCGTCGCGGCCGCTGCCGCCGATACCGACACCGCGACGATCGCGCGCGGCCGTTACCTCGCCCGCGCCGGCGACTGCTCGGCATGTCACGACGCGGCCGATCACACGCCGTATGCGGGCGGCCAGCCGGTGAATTCACCGTTCGGGCCGATCTATGCGCCGAACATCACGCCGGACCCGGTACACGGGATCGGCAACTACACGCTGCGCCAGTTCGACAATGCACTGCGGCGCGGCGTACGCGCGGACGGCGGCCGGCTGTATCCCGCGATGCCGTACCCGTCGTTCGCCCGCCTGAGCGACGACGACGTGCGTGCGCTGTACGCGTATTTCATGCGCGGCGTCGCGCCATCCCCGAACGTCGCCAGGCTCACGCAGTTGCCGTTTCCGTTCGACCAGCGCTGGGCACTCGCGCTCTGGAGCACCGCGTTCGCCAACCGCGACCGGTTCGTGCCGCAGCCGTCGCAATCGGCCGAATGGAATCGCGGCGCGTATCTCGTGCAGGGGCCCGGCCACTGCGGCGCGTGCCATACGCCGCGCGGCCCCGGCTTCAACGAACGCGGCTACGACGAGCGCAGCGCCGCCTTCCTGACCGGCGGCATCAACGACCACTGGTTCGCGCCGAACCTGACCGGCGCGGACACCGACGGCCTCGGCAGCTGGTCGGTGGACGATATCGCCGCCTTCCTTCGTGACGGTCATGCGGTGCGCGGCGCGGTGTTCGGCGCGATGGCACCCGTGGTCGGCGAGAGTACCGCGCTGCTCACCGACGCCGATCGCCGAGCGATTGCCGTCTATCTGAAATCGCTGCCGGCGCGCCCGACCGCCGCGACGAATCCGCTGGGCATCGGCACCCCGCGGCTGACGGCGGCCGGCCCGCGTCCGGAAGGCGGCCAACAGGCGCCCGGCGCCGGCGTGTATGCGGGCTTCTGCGCGCGCTGCCACGGTGCGGCCGGTACCGGCGTGCGCGATCACGGGCCGCCGCTCGCGGGGAATTCAGCCGTGCTCGCGGCCGACCCGACCAGCGCAATCCGCATCGTCGTGGAAGGCGCCCGCCCGGCTCCCGGGGAGCCGGGGATGATGCGCCGGATGCCGTCGATGCGTGGCACGCTGACGAGCAGCGAGATCGCATCGGTGGTCAGCTATGTGCGCGGCGCGTGGGGCAATCGCGCGGCGCCGGTGTCCGAGCAGGAGGTGAGACGGTTGCGCAAGGCGATCCGACGGTAGCGCGAAGGCGGTCTCCCGCGTCGATACGGCGGGCCATACGCCACCCGGCAGGTAATATTTTGTAATGATATGTAGAGCAATCTTTACCGGTTTTGCTCTGGCAAGCGCGCGCAACGCCCGCACGCGCGGCGACTTCGCAAACGTTTCCGCACGAACGACACCCCTCCCGGTATTTCAGCCGGTTGCACGCCGGGTACCGCTCCGAACGTGTTTACGCGTACATCGCGTCGTTCGACTAAACACGACACCGCCCCTTCATGCGTTCGCGTTCCTGCAACGCGACGATGCCCCGCCCGCAGCGAGACTCACCGAACGATGCAGATTTCGCCACATTCTGCCGGAATGTTTCTCAGTATCATGCGCGTCTCTTCGGCTTCCCCATGTTCGGACGGGCCTGAGCGCTCGCCACTTTCCCGTTTCGCCCCCTCGTTTAGCGATGCCCATCCGAATCCTGCTCGTCGAAGACGACGTCCCATTGTCCTCGCTGATCGCAGACTATCTGCGCATGCATCAGTACGAGGTGGACACGCTGTTCGACGGCACCGACGCCGTGTCCACGATCGTCGCGCGCCGCCCCGACCTGGTGCTGCTCGACATCAACCTGCCGGGCAAGGACGGCTTCGAGATCTGCCGCGACGCACGCATGCAGTACGACGGCATCGTCATCATGATGACGGCCCGCAACGAGCAGTTCGACGAGTTGCTCGGCCTGGAATTCGGCGCGGACGACTTTCTCCGCAAGCCGATCGAGCCGCGCATCCTGCTCGCGCGGATCAAGGCCCACCTGCGACGGATGCGCTTGCGCCCGGTCGACGGCGCGCCGGCATCGCCGCAGCGATTCGAGTTCGGCAAGTTTTCGATCGACCGCGCGGATCGCAAGATTCGCCTTCCCGACGGCAGCGCGCCGCGCCTGACCTCGACCGAATTCGACCTGCTGTGGGCCCTCGTCTGCCGCGCCGGCGAAGTGGTCAGCCGGGAAGACCTGACGCAGCTGTTACGCGGAATCGAGTTCGACGGCTTCGACCGCTCGATCGACGGCCGCATCTCCAAGCTGCGCCGCAAGCTGCGCGACGACCTGACGGAACCGAAGCGCATCAAGACGATCCGCTGCAAGGGTTATCAGTTCAGCAAGCATGCGTGGGAGTGAGGCACCGCCGGTCGTGACACGCGAGCGCACGACCGCGCGCCCTGACCGTCCGCCGCCCTACCGCATGTTGCCGGTATGGCCCAGCGAATAGCGCCCCGGCTGCGGCCACACCGTCAGGCCGTGCGGCTCCATGCCGACGGGAATCGATCGAACCGTGCCGCTCGTGGTGTCGATCGCGTAGACGACGTCATCGAAGCGGCCCGACAGCCACAGCGTCTTGCCGTCCGCGCTGACGTTGCCCATGTCGGGGCTGCCGCCGCCGGGGATCGGCCAGTTCGCGACCACCTTGCGCGTCGCGAAGTCGAGCACCGATACGCTGCCCTTGCCATGGCGCGGCCCGTGGACGAGATTGGAGCCGCGATTCGCGATGTAGAGCTTCGTGCCGTCGCGGCTCGGATACAGCCCGTGCGTACCGACGCCGGTCGGGATGAAACCGGTTTTCGCGAAGCGGTCGCCGTCGACGACGTATAGGCCGTCCGCCATCATGTCGGCGACATAGAACAGCTTGCCGTCCGGCGACACGCGGATGTCCTGCGGCATCCCTTTCCGGTCGAGTTCGAGGTAACCGAGCACCTTGCGATTCACCAGGTCGATCTTCGCGAGCTTGCCGCCGAACTCGCACGTGAAGAGCGCATACCGGCCGTCGATCGAAAAGTCCGCATGGTTGATGCCCTTGCATTGCGGCACCTCGAGGCTCGATTTCAGCGCCATCGTGCCCGGGTCGTGGAAGTCGAGCCGCGCATGCGCCTCGGCCACGACGATCGCCTCCTTGCCGTCGGGCGTGAAATACATGTTGTACGGATCGTCGACGCGCACTGCCGGGCCGGGCTTGCCCGTCTTCGGATCGATCGGCGTCAGGCTGCCGTCGGTGCGCCCTTCCGCATTGTTGGCGACCCACAGCGTCCGCAGGTCCCATGCCGGCACGACATGCTGCGGGCTGCGGCCGACGGCAAACCGGTCGACGACCTTGTACGTGGCCGGGTCGATCACGTAGACGTCGTTCGATCTTAGGTTCGGCACATAGATGCGCGACAGCGCGCCCGCCACCGCCGCGCTCATGCGGCCGGCCTGGGCCTCGCCGTACAGGTTGTCCGGGTTGATGACGGGCGGCATGCCGGGTACGGCCGCGACGGCGGACGCCGCGATCGCACCCTGGGCGCAAAAGCCGGCCAGCGCAGCCGCGACGACGATCGCGGGACGGGGGAAGCGGATATGAAGGCGAAGGCGCGGTTGCATGACGATGTCCCGGTTCGATGGCATGGAACGACGGCAAAGGCGGCGCAATGGCGCGGCGGCGTCAGCGGCCGGCGGTTTCCTTTCTGATCGCGTCGACGGTGCGCGACACGATCGCGTCGGTGCCCAGCCGGCCGAGTTCGACGCTCGCATGACGCGGATCGCCGCCGTAAACGCCGTCGACGGCGCCCGGCTTCGCGGCGTTGCGCAGCTTGTCGACCCTGACCATGCCCGGCGCGACCGCCAGCAGCAGCGACGTATCGGCCAGCCCCGCGTGCGTGCCGATGTCCGCGGCCGGCACACCGTGCTCGCGCAGGAGTTGGTCGTAACCGTCGGAGCTGGTGCCGTAATACTCGGCCGGCACGAACGCGCGCGCGCCCGTGCCGGCCCACGACTTGTTCAGCCGCGCGACCGACTGCCGGATGTCGTTCTGGTAGCCGCCGTGATCGCCGAGGAACACGATGTTCGTGAAGCCGTGGACCCGGAAGCTGTTGGCGGCGGACTCGAGGGTCTTTTCGAAGACGTCGTCGGGCACGGTGATCGTGCCGGGAAAGCGCATGTGCGAGGTCGGCGGCGCATAACCGCCCTCGGGCACATAGGCGATGACGGGGGCGACGATCGCGTTGCCGAGGCCTTGCGCGATCCGCTCGGACAGTACCGCGACCCGCGCATTGTGCTTGCCCAGCGCGACGTACGGCCCGCTTTGCTCGGTTGCGCCGACCGGGATCAGGATGGTGGTCTTGCCGGCCCGGATGCTGTCGCGCAGTTCGGTCCAGGTCATGTCTTCGAGCCGCACCGTGGCGGGCGCCTGGGCGAGCGCGGCTTGCGCGACGGTGAAAGCGACAGCGGCGAAGACGGCGCGTGGCAGGCATTTCATCGCGGATTCTCGACGGAAGGAAAGAGATGACGCTGCGTTCCCTCGCACCATAAACGAACTCGCGCGACTTGTCGCCGACCGCGGCGTAACGACGCACGCCCGACGTCGCGAGAAAGCATTTCGTCAGGATTGACCGCTGGATCGCGACGTCTCTCGTTCCGTGCCCGCACGCGTCACGCCGGCAACACGGCCACCGCCTTGATCTCGACGATATAGCCGGGCGCGCCGCCCAGCATGTGCGCGCCGACCGCCGTCCATGCCGGCTTCGGGTGGGCATCGAGGTAGCGGTCGCGCACCTGCATGAACAACGGCAGGTCGCGCATGTCGGTATGGAAGGTCGTCAGGTCGACCACGTCGCTGAACGATGCACCCGCCGCGTTCAGTACCTGCTTCAGATTCTCGAACGCCTGCACGATCTGTGCTTCACGATCCTCGACGAGTTGCATCGCCGCATCGCGGCCGATCTGGCCGGATACGTACAGCGTATCGCCGACCTTCAGGCCGGGCGCATAGCCGATCTTCTCGTACACCGCTTCCATTCCCGCCGGAACGATGGCTTTGCGATCACGCATGGGAGTCTCCGTGGCCGGCGTCTTCGCGCCGGCCGGTTGGTGGGTGGATAGATGGATGGGTTGTCGACGAACATCCTGGACACATGCCAGGCGGCGCGACGACGCACGACTCAACCCGTATCGCCGCCCGCGACCGGCAGCACCGTGCCGGTGATGTAGCTCGCCTCGTCGGAGGCGAGGAACAGGATCGGCGCGACCTGCTCGTCGAGGCTGCCGTAGCGTTTGAGATACGCCGATTCCGTGACCTGGCGCACGGCTTCGCCCATCCATGCCTGTTCCCGTTCGCTGTCGCCGGCCGCATTGCGCGGCACGCGGCGCGGCGGTGCGCTGGTGCCGCCCGGCGCGGTGGCCACGACCCGGATGTTGTGTTCCGCATATTCCATCGCGAGCGCCGACGTCAGTGCATTGACGCCGCCTTTCGCCGCCGAGTACGGCACGCGGCGAATCCCGCGCGTCGCGTTCGACGAGATGTTGACGATCGTGCCGCCGCCGCGCGCGAGCAGGTGCGGCAGCACCGCATGACAGGTATAGAGCGTCGGCATCAGCGAACGGCGGATTTCCGCGTCGATCTGCGCGGGCTCGAATTCGGCGAACGGCCGCATGCGGATCGCGCCGCCCACGCCGTTGATCAGGATGTCGATACCGCCGAACGTCTGCACCGCGTGCGCGATCGCCGCATGCGCGCCGTCGTAGGTTTCGAGATCCGCGACGAACCCGGCCGTCTCGCCGCCCGTCGCTTCGGCCGCGACCTCGGCGACGAAATCCGCGCGATCGACGAACAGCACCCTGCCGCCTTCGGCTGCCGCGCGCAGCGCGACGCCGCGGCCGATGCCCTGCGCGGCCCCCGTGACGACGATGACCTTGCCTGAGAATCGCTGCATGATCATGCCGCCTTTGCCGTGACGTTGGGGGTGAACTTCTCGTAGTGGAAGCTGTTCGGCTTCACGCCTTCGTCGTCGAAATACTTGCGCACCGCGTCGACCATCGGCGGCGGCCCGCACAGATACACGTCGACGTCGCCGTCGTTCAGCGCATCGGCCGGGATGTGCTGGGTGACCCAGCCCTTGCGCGGATGGCTCGACGCCGCGTCGGCCACGACCGTCGCGAAGCTGAAGTTCGGCAGCTTCGCCGCATACGCTTCGATCGCATCGACGAGCACGAGGTCGAGATCGCGCGTCACGCCGTAGATCAGGTGCACCTTCTGCTGCGAGCCGCTGCGCGCGAGCACCTCGAGCATCGACAGGAACGGCGCGAGCCCCGTGCCGCCGGCCAGGAACAGCAGCGGCCGCTGCACGTCGCGCAGGTAGAAGCTGCCGAGCGGCCCGTGCAGTTCGAGCGTGTCGCCGGGCCGCGCCGATTCGAGCCACGTGCTCATCACGCCGCCGGGAATCTTCTTGATCAGGAAACTCACCTTCGCATCGGCCGGCGCCGACGAGAACGAATACGAACGGTGCTGGCCGCTCGCCGGCACGTCGATGTTCACGTACTGGCCCGGCAGGAACACGGGCGCGGCCGTGCCGACGTCGAGTTCGAGCACGACGGCCGCATCGTTGTGCTGCTCGACCTTCGTCACCGTGGCCGCGAACCCGCTCTGGCCCGTCTTGCACGCGACCGACGACGTCGGCACCGCGATCACGCAATCGCTTTGCGGCACCATCTGGCAGGTCAGCACGAGGCCGCCGTCCTTTTCGTCTTCGGTGAGCGCGTCGTCGATGTAGTCGTCGCCGAGATCGTAGCGGCCGCTCTCGGCGCGGCACTTGCAGGTGCCGCACACGCCGTCGGAGCAATCCATCGGCAGGTTGATCTTCGCGCGGAACGCCGCGTCGAGAACCTTCTCGCCGGCCTTGCAGTCGATGAAGCGGGTTACCCCGTCCTCGAAGTTCAGTGCAATCTTGTAGCTGGACATGGCGTCACCTCCACTTCCTTTCATGACAAAACAACAGCGTCAGACGTGATAGACGTCGAGCACCTGCCGGATGTAGTCGTTCTTCAGCACGATCTTCTTGTACGAGATCAGCAGCTCATCGCCCGCGTTGCGCAACGTGACGAACATCGTGCCGAAGAAGTGATCGGTCACGCGGTAGCGGTGGTTCAGCGTGTGAAAGTTGTAGCGCACGTCCACTTCGTTCTCGCGTTCGGCCAGCACCTCGACGTTCGTCACGTTGTGGCTGGTGCGCGGCTCGGGCGTCGATGCGCCGCTGCGCTCGGTCTTGATCCGGAACACGCGATCCTCGAGGCCGCCGCGGTCCGCGTAATACATCAGCGAGATCTGGCTTTGCGGATCGTCGGTCGGCCGATCGTCGTCGTCCCACGCGGGCATCCAGTACGTGACGTCCTCCGTGTAGCAGGTCAGCCACTCGTCCCACTGGCGATCGTCGAGCAGGCGCGCTTCGCGATACAGCGCGGCGCAGACAGTCCGGTAATCGAAGCTCATGCTGCCACCTCCCCGCGTTCCTTCTTCAGCGCATCGCGCATCACATTCACCCAATGTTCGTGCTGGCACACGAACAGCCCTTCGTCCTCGCTGCGCTCGCCGGAAATGCGCGGGTTCAGCCCCATCTTCCTCGCGTTCTCGTCGGGCCCGTCGACCCACAGCGGCGCGCCGCGCGACAGGTCGTTCCACATCGCCGTGATGCCCGCATAACCGGCCTGGCACGCGCGAAACTCCTCGAGATCGTCGGCGGTACCCATGCCCGTCACGTTGAAGAAATCCTCGTACTGGCGGATGCGGGTCGTGCGGTCGGCTTCGCTCTCGCCCTTCGGCGCGAAGCAGAAGATGCTGACTTCGGTCTTGTCGACGCCGAGCGGCCGCACCACGCGGATCTGCGTGCTGAACTGGTCCATCAGGAACACGTTCGGGTACACGCACAGGTTGCGCGTCTGGTTGACGATGAAGTCGGCCTGCACGTCGCCGACGCGCGCCTTGATTTCATCGCGATGCTGGTACACGGGCCGCACTTCCGGGTTCATCGTCTTCGTCCACAGCAGGATGTGGCCGTTGTCGAAGCCGTACACGCCCGCGACCGACTTGCTCCAGCTGTTCGCGTCGACGGCCTTGGTGCCGTCTTCCTTGCGGCGGCCCATCGTCGCCGCGTAGTTCCAGTGCACGGTGCTGACGTGGTAGCCGTCGCAGCCGTTCTCCATCTGCATCTTCCAGTTGCCTTCGTAGATGTAGGACGAGTTGCCGCGCAGCACCTCGAGCCCGTTCGGCGCCTGGTCGACGATCTGGTCGATGATCACGCGCGCCTCGCCGAGGTAGTCCTCGAGCGGCAGCACGTCGGCGCCGAGGCTGCCGAACAGGAAGCCGCGATAGTTCGCGAAGCGCGCCACCTTCTTCAGGTCGTGCGAACCGTGCGTGTTGAACTGCACCGGGTATTCCGTCGTCTTCTCGTCCTTCACCTTCAGCAGCTTGCCGGTGTTCGAGAACGTCCAGCCGTGGAACGGGCACGTGAAGCTGCCCTTGTTGCCGTGCTTGCGGCGGCACAGCATCGCGCCCTTGTGCGCGCAGGCGTTGATGACCGCGTGCAGCTCGCCGGTCTTGTCGCGCGTGATCACGATCGGCTGGCGGCCGATCCACGTCGTGTAGTAATCGTTGTTGTCGGGAATCTGGCTTTCGTGCGCCAGGTACACCCAGTTGCTTTCGAAGATGTGCTTCATCTCGAGCTCGTACAGCTCGGCGTTCGTGAAGATGTCGCGGCGGCAGCGGAATACGCCGGCCTCCTTGTCGTCCTGCACGGCGGTGGCGAGCAGGTGATCCAGGTCGTTGGCTTGGTCGATCGTGGCGGACATGATGGCTCCTCCCATGCGCGTGCCGCGTCCTGCAAGCACGCTCGCATCGGTAATCGGTTGAATCTCGCGGGAACCCGGCCGGCGGCGGCGCCTGCGCGCCGCCGTGCCGGCGGGCGGTTATGCCGTGGCGGAAGCGCGCAGGCGTTCGACGATCTGGTTGTCCTTGCCCTCGACGCGCGGCGTCAGGACGAAGTTGAACTCGATGTCCTGGTACGCGTCGGCCTTCAGGCCGAGCGCGGCGCCGCCGGTCTTGCCGGTGACGGGCGGGATCAGTTCCTCGCGGGTCGCATACGCGAAGTCATCCCAGATCAGCGGGTCGCCGTCGATGTTGAACTGGGTCGTCAGCTTGCGGTGGCCGTCGCTGGTCACGAAGAAGTGCACGTGCGCCGGGCGGTTGCCGTGGCGGCCGAGGCTGTCCAGCAGCTGCTGCGTCGCGCCCTGCGGCGGGCAACCGTAGCCGACCGGCATCAGCGTGCGGAATTCGTACTTGCCGTCGGCGCCCGTCTTCACCGCGCCGCGCAGGTTGAAGTCGCTCTGCTTGCCGGTCGGGTCGAAGTGCGAGTAGAAGCCGTGCGAGTTCGCATGCCAGCACTCGACCACCGCGCCGGCCACCGGTTTGCCGTCGACACCGGTGACCGTGCCGTGGATCACGAGCGGGCCCGCGCCGTCGTCCGCATCGAGGTCGATCTTCGCGACGCCGTCGCGCACCGGTGCGCCGGCGACGTACAGCGGCCCTTCGATCGTGCGCGGTGTGCCGCCGTCGAGGCCGAGCGCTTCGTCCTCGGCGTCCATCCGGATGTCGAGAAACTTCTCGAGGCCGAGGCCGGCCGCGAGCAGCGCCGCTTCGCCGTCCTGGCCGAGCTTGTTCAGGTAGTTCACGCCGGCCCACACTTCGTCGGGCGTGATGTCGAGATCGTCGATCGCCTTGAACAGGTCGCCGAGCAGCCGCAGCACGACCTGCTGCGTGCGCGCGTTGCCGCCCTTCGGGTTGTCCGCGCCCGCGTTCGACGCGGCTTTCAGCAGATCCTGCACTTCCCGGGTTTCGAAAACTTTGACGCTCATGATGATGTCTCCACGTGTATTTGGGGGAATGACGGCGGTGCGTGACTCGGGTTACCGCGCGACGCGGGTGAGTCCGTCGCGGGTGAAACGCCTGACCTTGTCCTCGTCGAGTTCGATGCCGAGACCGGGGCCGTCCGGCACGGTCAGTTCGAAGTCGCTGTAATCGAGCGGCTGCGTCAGGATCTCTTCGGTGATCAGCAGCGGCCCGAACAGTTCGGTGCCCCACTGCAGGTTCGCGAAACTCGCGAACAGGTGCGCGGACGCCACCGTGCTGAACGCGCCTTCGAGCATCGTGCCGCCGTACAGCTCGATGCCGGCCGCGTCCGCGATCGCGGCCACGCGCTGCGCGGCGAACAGGCCGCCGCTCTGTTCGATCTTGATCGCGAACACGTCCGCGCCGTGATGCTTCGCGATCTCGAACGCGCTGTCGGGGCCCTGCAGGATTTCGTCGGCCATCAGCGCGACCGGGAAGCGGCGCATCAGGCGCGCCAGCGCCGCGGCCGAGGCCACCGGCTGCTCGACCAGTTCGCAGCCGGCATCGGCTAGCGCCGGAATCGCGCGCGCGGCCTGCGTTTCGCTCCACGCCATGTTCACGTCGACGCGCACCGATGCGCGATCGCCGACGGCCTTCTTGATCTCGGCCACGTGCCGGATATCCGTCTCGGGTGCCTTCGCGCCGATCTTCAGCTTGAACACGTTGTGGCGGCACTGGTCGAGCATGCGCTCGGCTTCGGCGATGTCGGTGGCCGTGTCGCCCGACGCGAGCGTCCACGCGACCGGCAGGCGATCGCGCCGGCGGCCGCCGAGCAGCTCGCTCACCGGCACGCCGAGCCGCTTGCCGTGCGCGTCGAGCAGCGCGGTTTCGAGCGCGCTTTTCGCGAAGTGATTGACCTTCGCCAGCTTGCCGAGGAACGCCATCAGCGTCTGGATGCGCGTCGCATCCTTGCCGACGATCGCCGGCGCGAGGTACGCGTCGATCGCGAGCTTCATCGCTTCGGGGCTTTCCGGGCCGTAGGCCATGCCGGCGATCGTCGTGCCTTCGCCGAGGCCCGTCACACCGTCGCTGCAGAACACCTTCACGAGCATCAGCGTCTGGCCGTGCATCGTGGCCACCGACAGCTTGTGCGGGCGGATCGTCGGCAGGTCGACGAGGCGGGTTTCGATACGTTCGATGGTGACGGAGGACATGGGGCACGCGGTGGGGGTGAAGTTCTTGAGGCGATTTATACGTCCCGGCCAGATGGAGCGTCCAATACTTTTAGGCGGGATTTTTGATACCTGACAGGTATTGAATTCGCGCTCATCACGCTGAATACTGCGGTGCGCCATACCTTTTTTGGCTAGGTATGCGGGCTGAGAGGCTTGATGGGGCGCGGTCGTGCGGATGCGGGGTACCGCTTGGACGGGGGCGCAATGCGGCGGCTCGTGGCGGCGGGAAAACGGCCTGAAACCGGCGGCCTGCCGAGTCGATCAGGGTTTTCCTGACGGGGGAAATGGTGCGGCTGGCCGTCCGGGCTTCAGCTTCGGCGTCTGTTTCCGCGAACAACCGGAAGGAATCGGGTTGGCGGGTGTTCGCACAGGCAATCAACGATTGCGTAGCCAACCTTCAATCAGGCTGATGAGCGAATTTCCGTGTACGGCCAATTCCGGCCTCTCGACACGGCAGTCAAGATTGGCGACAATTTTCCGGATCATCAGGGCGTCAATGCCAACACGGACAAGCCATGAAACTCAAGATATTGGGTACAGTGTTCCTGCTCCTGGTTGCTTCGCTTGTTGTCGGCCTGCTTGGATATACCGGTGCCCGTGCGGGGGGAAAGCTGTACTACCTCGCGGTGCAGCGCACATGGCCCACCGCCGAAGCAACCGTCACATCCGAAGGTACGATCTCAAGAACGCTCAAATACGGAAAGCATCAGTGGGCTCCGTCGTGGAAATATACGTACGCCGCGAACGGTAAACGGTATAGCGCAGACAGTACCAGCATCGCTTACGGCTACGACGTGAACTGGTACGACTACGAACCAGCCGCCGCCCGAGATGGTTCATCGCGTCCGGTCGGCTCGACCGTCCGGGTTTATTACGATCCGGGAAACCCGTCACACTCCGTGCTAGATCAAGCCACGTTTGATCTGGTGGATGCGATAAACGCGGGGATATTCATTCTAGTGCTCGCGAAAACCGTGGACTTCTTGCGCTCGGGGCGACGACGTGCTGCGGGCGACTCCTTGTGATGTAGGGCGCCAGTCGTATCATTTACTCCGTTGTTCCTCGAATCGGCACCGAACAATGGCCGCTTTGGGGAATGGCGAAAGACCGCTCCGGGTCGGCAACCGTCGGCCACATCCGTCGGTTGGCGGCCACAACAGGCCAGTGGCAACCTCCACCCAAATCTCCCCAAAGCAGTCATACGTACTTTGGGCTACGCTCCATTACAATGCATCACGCTTCGCCACATAGCGTTAGCTTGACGGCGGGGCGGCGACGTGCATGAAAGGCGTATGCTTTCTGTTGTCGTAAGTACCAGTTCTTATACGAACCCATGGGTTTATTGCCAAAGATTCAATCCGAACGCACTCGTACATATAACCAGGGCAACATGTATCCAGTCTACGAAATCGATGATGCTCAAGCGGCCAGCATTATGGCGACGCAGGAGAGCTACCTTAATGACATCAAGGCGCGAGAGATCAAGCCTGCGAAACTGTCGGAGACAATTTCGGCCTTTGCGAACGCTGCCGGGGGCGACGTCTACATCGGAATCGGAGAGGATAAGGTCGCGAAGACGCGAACTTGGTGCGGGTTCGATGACCCTGAGCATGCGAATGACATATTTCACACACTATTTCAGGCGCACTCATTCGGGAATCACCTTAGATTTGAATTTCTTCGAAACAATGCACACCCCGGTCTTGTTCTTCACATTACCGTCAAGAAGGTCAAGGAGATCGTCAAGTCATCGTCCGGCGAGATCTTTATTCGAGTAAACGCCGGCAAGCAGAAGATAGACACTGCGGAGAAGATAAGGCGCCTTGAACTTGATAAAGGAATCGTCACATTCGAAAATGAATGGGTGGAAGTTCCTCTGTCAAAAATTGAGAACAGCCTCTCTATTTTGAAATTCTTGATTAATGTTATTCCAACCGGAGAGCCTATAACATACTTAAATAATCAAGAGTTAATCAAGGAAGGTCATGCGCGCGTCTGCGGAGTTCTCCTGTTCTGTGATGAGCCGGCAGTCTTCCTGCCTAAACGAAGCAGCATAAAGATCGCTCGTTACAAAACCAAGGATAGCGACATTGGTCGGGAATTCCTCGATGGCAACCCTATCACTATTGAGGGGGACGCTTATAACTTGGTGTATAAGGCCGTATCAGAAACCAAGAGGGTCATTGAGGGAGTCAAACGCTTAGGCGAAGAAGGCCTTGAGTCTGTCGAATATCCAGAAGAGACACTACACGAGGTGATAACCAACGCTGTACTTCACCGCGATTACAGCATCGTTGCCGATGTGCAGATCCGGGTTTTTGACAATCGAGTCGAAGTTGAGAGTCCTGGTAGGTTGCCTGGCCACGTAACTACGACCAACATTCTTGACACGCAAAGTGCCAGAAATCCTGCGCTCGTTCGCCTAATCAACAAATTTCCGGATCCTCCCAACAAGGATCTCGGCGAGGGTCTCGATACAGCATTTAGGGCAATGGAGGCATTGCGCCTTAAGCCGCCTGCCATCCTCGAAAAGGACGCATCGGTTCTCGTCATCATTCGCCACGAGTCCCTCGGTTCTCCGGAAGAGCTTGTGATGAAATACATGGAGACCAATGCAGAGATCACAAACACTTTGGCTAGGGAAATTACCGGAATCAAGAGCGAAAACAGCATGAAGAACGTTTTCCTGCGCTTAAAGGCACGAGGCATGCTTGAGCCGATTCCAGAAAGAAAGGGGTCGGCATCCGCATGGAGAAAGCCTGCTGCAGGACAAGACGACACCAATTCCGGCAAGTAGCCACGCAAGTTCGCATCGACTAACAGGCCTCAACCCGACCTGCGCGGCATCCTACGTAGGCGGGTGAACTCTTCGTCGAACGTCCACTAATCAAAAACCTGACCGTCAGCAATGGGTGGCGGATTCAACTGGTCGCGGTCCGCCGGAACTGCGGCCGGCCGAGTCCGGCCGGTTCTGTTGAAAAACTCTTCGACCACGGCTACGGCGAGGTTTTTGAGGGTCCTCTTACCCCCAACCGATGCTCACGAGCCGCTTGTAGGGCGATCTGAGAGGTCGATTTTTCGCGAGCCGGTCCCGCGGCATGAGAAAAGGAGTTTTTCAACAGAATCGGCCAGTTTCGGACACCCGACCTTGGCACATAGATCGCCGACAATCGTGGCGACTCCCTCACTCAAGCTCCACAACGATGAAAGTATCCCGGGATTTCGGAATTGTTGTCCGACGGGCCGCGCTTGGGGCCAAGAACATCGACCTGTCAGCGGTCAAGACCGAGTTCAATCTCGCGAGATACTTTGACGAATCTGACAATCTGGTATCGCTTGGTCCTTTTTTTGGAGGCGATGCAGCCGACGAATGCATGAGAGCTTTGGAAAAGCTTGGTCTCACGTATATCGAAGACTTTTTTATCTTCGAGGGGTTTGTGCCCGAATGGTGCTCGTTCGAGATATTCTGAACGCGGCCACAGGCAAGATGCGTTGGGCTTCGGCCGTGAGTGGCCAGTGGACGGCCTACCCACGATCGGTGACAATCGACCGGCGGATTCCGATCGACGGTGAAAGATGAGCGGCAACCAGGCACAATGATTAAGGCGTTCGCGACAAACAGTCATCGTAAGAATCGTACCATGAAGCGGCAACCGAATCCTTCAAATCCATTCAGATTACAATGAACAATACGGCCAAGCGGTTTTATGAAATTGAGCAGAGCAAGCTGCTTTTGGATTTCGAAAAAATTTCACTTTTTACAAAACATCCAACTTCGCTGGGTGCTTTTCGCGAAAGTAGGCTGCGTCAGTATTTGCGCGATTTCACACCGAAGCAGCTATCGATGGGAACAGGATTTGTGTCGGCATTCGATGTGCAATCCGAATCTGGCGAGCTTATCCAGAGTCGACAAATTGACTGCCTAGTGTTCGATGAGACTCAACGTCATCCCGAACTATGGACTTCCGATTACGTAGTTATTCGACCGGAAGCTCTATATGCGGCCATTGAGATCAAAAGTGAATTGACGTTGTACAAGCAAATCGCAAAGTCAGGTGATAAAGCCGACCAATTCCCGCTTTCAAGAAACGGAGAGCGATTCCGTTGGGCTGGGACGTTGATTGACGCGCTTCAAAATATCAAATCGATCCGGGATGCAACATCCGCCGCTAAGTGCGCGCCATTTTTGGCGATATTTGGTTACAATTCAAGTTTCGATATACGAAGATTTTTCAATGCGCTCGACAATGGCGACATTCAGCAGCAACTGGGGATTTCTCATATCGACGATTTTCCACCTGCCATTTGTGTGCCGGGAAAATTTCTAATACATCTCTCTCCGTATGATTTCACTGAAACAGCTCCGCATCACGATAGTTTTACGGCGTTCATGAATGTGATAGAGCCGCTTGAAGTATCGGCGGCTTATCCTTTACAATTTTTCACGAACTTTTATCTCAATCAAATCGGAGGCACACTCACTGGCTCACCGCCAAGCGGGGGAGGACTGAATTCGGGATCCTCGGCGAAGATAAAAATATGGGTGGAGCATTTTGACTTAAACACGGAAGGATACGAAGATCAGTGAATTTATTGTTTATTGAGAATAAAATTAGCGACTACCAATGGTTTTGGCTATGCCCCTGCAGTCGATTTTTGATGATCACCAATCTGCGCTAACCGTCGCTGCACACGTGCGCGACTCGGACGCTGTTCACTCGACCGTTTTACAAGGGTCGGCCGCTTTCGGAAAAACTTGAGCGTGGTCGGCAACGGAGGTCGCCTATCGATGAAACCTACACGCGGAACGACTTAGCCATTGACTACCCACCTCGTCAGCCACTGAACGTCTGCTATTGGCGTGGATGAAAGACTGCTCAGGGTCGATCTGCGCCGGTCATGCGTCACAGAACGGCGGCCGGCCGCCGTCGGCGATGGATTCAAGCGGCCGTTCGACACAGCTTTTTAGATCGTCGGCAATCGGTGCAGACAAGGGCGTAGCCTTTAGCGGTTACCGTCGATCAGATCGTTCAGCAGCGCATCGAACGCGGCCTGTGCGTCTTCAAGTTCCTGCAGGGCGGCATCAAAGGTTTGCAGCGCGAACGGCGAAGGCTCGCCGCTGCCTTGCGGCGGAAATTGCTTCTGCATCGAGGCGAACGTACTCTGCACGCGCAGCGTGGCGGCCACCATGCGCTCCATCGCCTGGGTTTCTTCGGCTCGGGCCTGTTCCGGACTCATTCCTCTCTCCTTGGATGGTTTTCTTGAAGATCAGATCGTACACGCTGTGTCCGTTCTTGCCGCCCTTGGCAGAACGACTCCGCTGAAGGTTCCAACGGCACGCTGCGGGAAAAGCGATTTAATCGGGAAGGATTCCGCAGTCGCGCCGAGGCCAAGATACTCATCGGGCGTGGCTGCAAAATCCCGCCGCAGGTCACTATTAGTAAAATCAAATCTCGATGGTTATAGACATGAACCGCAATAGAACGCGCACGGCCGTGTGTTTGCTCGCGCTCTTATTCTTGTCAAAGGTTGGAGCGCAAGGCGTGAGGACCGAGCCGTTGCCTTGGCACCGGCGCCATCAAGTACTTGCCTACGGTAGCTGTGGATGTGCCGATAGTTGCTGGGTCGCGACGTTAACCGATACCCGGACTCATGCAAAGGTGGCAACCTTACGCTGCGATTGCGCGGAAGTATTTTTTTCCAAGAATGACGGGAAGGAACAGGTATACGCACGGACCTGTGCGGCCTTTGAGGGCAATGACAAGTTTGGCCGTATTGTCCAAACCATGGAAGCTTTAACGCGCTAGCACCGGGAGAGGCACCGCTATGCGGTGCAACGTTCGTGGCGAATGCTTCGAATGTCCGTTTTGCGCAAACACGCCCCCCTTGCGGGTCGCCAACTACCGCTCCGACGAAGCGTGAGCTCAGGTGTCTTCCCACAGGTTTGCGCGCCGAGCCTTCAGACGCAGCGCACGTCGCACTACACCTGCCATAACCTGCCGAGTCCCCAGACGGCGTGCGGCACCAACCCGCACAACGACTGTTCAGTTTCCGCACACAAATTCGCAGACGCCCCCCATTCCGCGCGCCCTCCGCGGGTGGGAAGAAACCCGGATAGCCCCGCTTCGCCGCGCCCGCCTACCCTCGCGCGCATGCCGGTCGGGACGATGCAAGGCCCGATCCGGCGGGTCGGAATTTCCTCAGGAGCGTACATGGATAGCAGCAGCAACACGGCACTGTTCGACGCCGACATCTGGCACGGCAAGACTTTCAACGGACGCTGGCACGCCAGCCCGCACGCGGCCGACGTGATCGAACCCGCGACCGGCAACACGCTCGGCCGCCTCGGCCTCGCGGATCGCGCAGCGGTGGCCGAAGCGTCGGCCGCCGCACATCGCGCACAGCCCGCATGGTTCGCGCTGCCGTACGACGAGCGCGCGGCCGTCCTGCGCCGCGCGGCCACCGTCGCGGAAACGCACTTCGATGCGATCGTCGACTGGCTCGTGCGCGAAAGCGGCTCGACGCGCGCGAAGGCGTCGTTCGAAACGTCGGTCACGATCAAGGCGCTGCACGAAGCAGCCGGGCTGCCGTCGCGCGCGGCAGGCGAAGTGCTGCCGTCGGCGGCCGGCCGGCTGTCGCTCGCGCGCCGCCGCCCGCGCGGCGTCGTTGGCGTGATCTCGCCGTTCAACTTCCCGCTGTACCTCGCGATGCGCGCGGTCGCGCCCGCGCTCGCGCTCGGCAACGCGGTCGTGCTGAAGCCCGATCCGCGTACCGCCGTGTGCGGCGGCGTCGCGATCGCCCGCGTGTTCGAGCTCGCCGGCCTGCCGGAAGGCGTGCTGCACGTGCTGCCCGGCGACGGCGCGGCCGGCGCCGCACTGGTTGCCGATCCGCACATCGCGATGATCCAGTTCACCGGTTCGACCGCGGCGGGGCGCAAGGTCGGCGAAGCCGCCGGCCGCCACCTGAAGAAGGTCTCGCTCGAACTCGGCGGCAAGAATTCGCTGATCGTGCTCGACGACGCCGACCTCGAGCGCGCCGTCGCCAATACCGCGTGGGGGGCGTATCTGCATCAAGGCCAGATCTGCATGGCGACCGGCCGCGTGCTCGTGCAGCGCAGCATTCACGACCGCTTCGTCGCGAAGCTCGTCGAGAAGGCGCGAAGCCTGCGCGTCGGCGATCCCGCAAGCGCGGACGTCGGCCTCGGGCCGCTGATCAATGCCGCACAGCTCGACCATGCGGCGAGCCTGGTGGACGCAGCCCGTCGCGCGGGCGCGCGCGTCGAGACCGGCGGCGGCCATCGCGACCTGTTCTTCGAGCCGACCGTGCTGAGCGGCGTCGCGCCGGGCAACCCGGCGTTCGACGAGGAGATTTTCGGGCCGGTCGCGGTCGTCGTGCCGTTCGATACGGACGAGGACGCCATCGCGCTCGCGAACCGCACCGAATACGGGCTGTCGACGGCGATCCTGTCCGCCGACGTCGGCCGGGCACTCCGGATCGGCGAGCGCCTGAACACCGGGCTGCTCCACATCAACGACCAGACGGTCAACGACGAAGTGATCAACCCGTTCGGCGGCGTCGGCGCATCGGGCAACGGCTCGAGCATCGGCGGCGCGGCAAACTGGGAGGAGTTCACGCAGTGGCAGTGGCTGACGATCAAGGGTGAAGCGCCGCTGTATCCGATTTGACAAGGAGACCGAACATGTACACCGAAAACGATACCCGCGTCGTCACCGCGGCCGTCGCGCGCGCGGCCGGCGCACCCTTCTCGATCGAATCCGCCCGCCTGCGCGCGCCGCGCGGCGACGAGGTGCGGGTGCGCGTCGTCGCGACGGGCCTGTGCCACACCGACTTGATCGTGCGCGACCAGTACTACCCGGTACCGCTGCCGGCCGTGCTCGGTCACGAGGGCGCCGGCGTGGTCGAGGCGGTCGGCCCGAACGTGAAGACGCTCGCCGTGGGCGATCACGTGGTGCTCACCTACGGCGCGTGCGGCCACTGCCCGTCCTGTGTCGGCGGTCACGGCGCGTATTGCCGGCAGTTCTTCGGGCTGAATTTCGGCGGCGCCGACGCCGACGGACAGACCGCGATCCGCGACGAAAACGGGCAGCCGCTGCACGATCATTTCTTCGCGCAGTCGTCGTTCGCCAGCTATGCGCTCGCGCGCGAGAACAACGCGATCAAGGTGCCGCCGGAAGCGCCGCTCGAGCTGCTCGGGCCGCTCGGCTGCGGGATCCAGACCGGCGCCGGCGCGGTGATCAATTCACTCGCGGTGCGCCCGGGCAGCAGTTTCGCAAGCTTCGGCGCGGGCGCGGTCGGCATGAGCGCCGTGATGGCCGCGCGCGTCGCCGGCGCGACGACCATCATCGCCGTCGACATCGTGCCGTCGCGGCTCGCGCTGGCGCTGGAGCTCGGCGCGACGCACACGATCAACAGCAAGGAAGTCGATGTCGTCGACGCGATTCGCCAGATCACCGGCGGCGGCGTCGACTACGCGCTCGAATCGACCGGGCTGCCCGCCGTGCTGTCGCAGGGAATCGAAGCGCTCGGCTCGCGCGGCACGATGGGCGTGGTCGGCGCGCCGAAGCTCGGGACGAAGGCGGAATTCGACGTCAACAACCTGCTGCTCGGCGGTCGTTCGATCCGCGGCATCGTCGAAGGCGACAGCGTGCCGCAGACGTTCATTCCTCAGCTCGTCCAGCTGCATCTCCAGGGGCGGTTTCCGTTCGACCGGCTGGTGAAGTTCTATCCGCTCGAACAGATCAACCAGGCCGCGGAGGACAGCAGCCGCGGCATCACGCTCAAGCCGATCCTGCGTTTGCCGCATTGAGCGGCGACATGCCCCGGGTCGCGGGGTAAATCGCGACCGGGGGCCGCATGGGCCTCGTGCGGCAGCGTAGCCGCCGCGAAAATACCGCGCCGCGGGCGCCGGGCTATATTACGCATTCGCGCGACACGCGGGCCGGCACGTCCGGCCCGAACCTTCGACCCAACTGGAGCGCAGCGTGAATGCAGCCCCCGAATCCCCTGCACGGCCGGTCGACCTCGACCGGCTCCGCGCCCGCTTCGCGGCGGGCGAACCGCTGCCGGAAACGGCGTTGCCGGCCGGCGTCGCGCGCTCGTGGCTGCGTTCACGCGACGCCGGGCTCCGGCCGTGGCAAACCGCCCGCTACGAAATGCAGCGCGAACTCGACGAATCGCGCGCGGACCGTCGGCTGACCCGCTGCGTCGCGCCGGAAATCGAGCAGCTGTGGGCCGCGTTCGGCGGCAGCGAGTGGACGATCTTCTGCGTCAATCCGCGCGGCACGATCGTCCACGCGCGGCGCAGCCCGCATTGCGACGACACGCTGCTGACGCCGATCGTCGCCGGGCGCCGGATCGTCGAGCCGAACATCGGCACGACCGCGCCGAGCTGCGTGATTCACGACGGCACCGAGGCGGTCGTCGCGGGCGCCCAGCACTATCTCGACGAATTCTCGCGCGTGTTCTGTCTCGCGGTGCCGCTGGTCGGCTTCGACGGGGAAGTGATCGGCGCGCTGGACATTACCGGCGTCGGCCGGCGCAATGTCGTGCAGTTGCGCGAGCAGTTCCGGCATGCGGCGCTGTCCGCCGAACAGCGACTGTATGCGATGCTGCGCGACTGCCATCTGCTGCAGGTGCAGTACGATCCGCGCTGGCTCGGCACGCCGCTCGCGGGCGTCGTCGCGCTCGACGAGGCGGGCCGCGTGCGCGCGGCGAGCCGGCTCGCGCGGCAGATGCTCGAGCTCGCGCCGGCCGGGCCGGTCGAACCGCACGATCTCCGGCAACTCTTTCCCGGCGCGACGCCCGCGCAGCAGCGTCGTTTGCTGACACCGGCGCGTACGCCGCAGCGGATCGCGCGCGACGACGGCAGCCACATCTGGGTGCGGGCCGTGCGCGCACCGCTCGATCGGGCGGCGACGCGGCGGCAATCCGATGCGCTGGAAGACGCAGCCGACGCGTGCGGCACGGCGCCGGCCGCCAGCCCGCAGGCCAGCCTGCACGAGCAGTCGCTCGACGCGATCCGCCGGGCGGTCGACGAGCACGACGGCAATGTGTCGGCCGCTGCGCGGCAACTGGGCATCTCGCGCACCACGGTGTACGCGAAGCTCAGGCAGCTCGATGCAGCGGGAATCACGAACGCCGGCGCGCATTGATACTGAGTGCGGCGATGGCGCCCGCGCTCCCGCCCGCCTCTCGTGCGGCCGCAACGTGAGTCACACGATCCCGACTGCGCCGACCCCGCCGCCCAAGGTGCCGATCCACGGCCGTTCGGCGTCAGCGGAATCCGCAGGTCGTGCATGTCGGCCGGCTTCGCGGCGAGCGCCGCCGGCTTCGACGATTCAGCCGCCGCCCCGTCCACGTCCGCGGGGCGGCAAAATGGCGGCGCGGCGGCGCGGCGTCAGCCCAGATAACCGCCCAACCTGCCCTCGACCCCGAACCCGTCGTCCGGTGCAGGCAGTCGCCCGAGCACCCGCTCGACCTCCAGCGCGACCGCGATGAGTTCGCGATCGGTGCCGGCCGCGCCGTCGAGTGCGAGGCCGACCGGTAGCCCGTCCACCGTCAGGCCGGCCGGGATGGTCATGCCCGGCACGCCGGCGTTGCTGCCCGGCTCGGTATTGCGGATGTAGGTCGAGAACACCGAAGCGGTTTCGCCGTTGAGCATCATCGTGTCGCACGCCGGGATCGGGCACGCGGTGGCGATCGTCGTCGGAAAGACCAGCGCGTCGGCACCGCTGTCGGCGAGGCACTGCCGATACGCGGCACGCGAACGCGTCCGCCGGTCGAGCGCGGTGAGGTAGGCCGCTTCGCCGATCCCGTCGGGGCCGGTGACATGGCGGGCGATCTTCGCGACGTCCGGGCTCCCCACGTTCGCGACGATGTCGTCGACCGTCAGGTCGTAGCCGTTCTCGACCAGGTACGCGTGCATCGACGAACGGAATTCGTACATCGCGATGACGGCCGGCTCGTCATCGAAGAACCCCGGATAGTCGTTCAGGTCGAGGTCGACACATTCGAATCCCGCCTGCTCCAGCTTCGCCACCGCGGCATTCGCGACCGCGTCGACGTCCGGCGCGAGGCCGCGCCAGAACGTCGTGCGCGGAATCGCGAGACGCACGGGGCGCGTCACGCTGCGCACAGGGGGCGACAGCGGCGCGGCGGCGCCGGCGAGAATCGCGTCGAGCAGCGCGATGTCCTCGACCGACCGCGCGATCGGGCCGACGGTGTCGCGCGTGCGAGAAATCGGCGCCACGCCGCCCGACGGGTAGCGCCCCACGGTCGGCCGCAGGCCGACGGCACCGCACAACGCGGCCGGAATCCGGACCGAGCCGCCGGTGTCCGTGCCGAGCGCGGCGGGCACCACGCCCGCGCCGACCAGCGCGCCCGAGCCGCTGCTGCTGCCGCCCGGAATCCGGTTGAAATCGTACGGGTTGCGTACCGCGCCGGTGACGCGGTTGTTGCCCGACACGCCGAACGCCAGCTCGTGCAGGTTGGCCTTGCCCGCGATCAGCGCCCCGTGCGCGAGCAGCCGCGCCACCACCGGCGCGTGCTGCGGCGGCACGCGGTTGTGCAGCGCCAGCGTGCCGTTGCCGGTCGGCAGGCAGGCGGTGTCGATGTTGTCCTTGATCGCGATCGGCAGGCCCAGCAGCGCGTGCGGGGTGGCCGACGTCGCGAGGTCGCGGTCGCAGCGGGCCGCTTCGGCGAGCAGCCGCGCATCGTCGACGCACGTGAAACCGTTCAGGTAGCGCCAGCGTGCGTGCCGCTCGATCAGCGCGTATGCGTACTCGACACAGGAAAACTCCCGGCGCAGGATCGCGTTCCGGGCTTCGGTGAGCGTCAGGGTTCCTAGGGTGGGCATCGTCGTCGTTCCTCGTCACGGGGGATCGCCACAAGGTAGGGCGTGCCGATTTTGACGCCCATCATCACAATGGATGACCCCGGCCGACGGCCGCGCCGCCGGTCACGCCAGCGCGGCGGCCAGGCTCGCGCGGTTGGCGACGCCCTTCTTCGCCATCACGCGCCGCAGATGCGTGCGGACCGTCGCCAGCCCGATGCCGAGCGTGCGCGCGACGTCCTTGTCGGTGTAGCCGGCGGCGACGAGCCGCGCGACGTCGCTCTCGCGTTCGGTCAGCCCGGTACACGCATGACGCCGCCTCAGCAGCGCACGCCGGAAAAACGGCTCGATGCCGTCCAGCAGCAGCTTGTCGCGCTCGGTGAAGTCGGGCCGGCCCTGCGCACGCCAGATGCGCAGGTCGCCGACGTGCGTCGCGCCATCGAACGCATAGACGTTGATCCCGTGATGCATGCCCTCGCGGCTCAGGAAGTCGCCGTAGAACGCGGTGCGTTCGAGCTCGCGGCGACTCATCACCTCGTCGACGCAGGTCGCCACGCGGCGCGCGCACAGTTGCGACGTAACCGGGTCGATATGCTGGAACCACGCTTCGTACCGCGCGATCTGCGACGGGTCGAGGTTGTACGAGAATCCGTTGCGCCAGAGCCCGGTTTGCGCGTCGCACTCGAACGACGCGGCGAAATCCGCGCGCATCAGCCGGGTGATCTCGGGCAGCACGACCGTCCTCACGTCGACGACCGGCCCCAGCTCTTCGAGGCGGGCGACGATGTCGCCGAACAGCCGGAGTTCCTCCGGCGTGATCTCGGAGACGGAAAGGTTCATGATGCGGCCGCGACCGTCGCCTGCCATAACGCGGCCACGCCGGTGTAATCGTCGACCTTGAAAGCCGAGCCATCCTGAACATGGACCCAGCCGAACGTGCGAGCGGCCAGCGGCTTGTCGTGGTCGTCCGTCGCGATCTTGACGATCGCATGCGCGCGGATATGCACGACTCCGTTCGGATAGTCGGACGACGGGTTTGCCAGCGTCACCGTCACGAACGGGCCGAGATCCTGCAACAGTTGCGCAGCCGGCGGATTGTCGGCCATCAGCAACGAGCCGCCCTTCACGCGGTCGTCCACGCGGATGGCCGTGCCGCCCGGCCGCCGGTGCGCGGCGGTCGGCAGCGACATCCACAGCACGTGCGCCGGGTTGAGATAGACCACATCGGGTTCGCCCATCGCGTCGCGGGTTTCAATCCGGGTAATCGGCATGCAGGGTCTCCAGTCGAATGTCGGGCACCGCGTGCGGGTGCGGCGGCACCATGATGATGCCGCAATATGTCGGCTTGCAACGTGCCCGTCGATGCATGGCGCAACCGCCCTCGACCGGGAAGCCGCGCCACGCGCTCGTCATTGCTTGGCCGGCGCGCCGATGCCGTCGATATCGGGTGCCCAGCCCGTCGGATTGGCAAACTTCAGCGTGTTGGCGCTGCCCTGCCGGAACGCGCCCGTTACCGTCAGCGTCGACACGTTCCCCCATCCGCCTGTCGACGGGAACGACACGGACACGGGGGCCGCGCCGTCGAAGCTGAGCTGCGCGCTGCGCGGCGCCGAATCGCCGTTCACGTAGGCGATCGCGACGCTATAGGTGCCGTCCGCCGCCACCGAGATGCCGTTGATCGTCAGCGTGCCGTTGCTGGTCCCGTCACCGTTGCCGACATAGCCGACGTCCTGCCCGCCCGAGCACGCGCCGCATGACGACACGCGTGCCGCACCGCCGAGCGTGTTGCCGGCCGCCTCGGCCTCGTAGGCCAGCGGCGGCGGCGGCGGAACCTTCACCGGGCCGGCCACCACGGCAATCGACGTGACGTCGGGGGCCGCCGTCGTGCCACCGAGGCTCGACAACGTCAACGTGTTCTGCCCGGACTTCAGGTTGACGAAGACCGTCACCGTGCCGACGGCCTTGCCCGTGGGCGGAAACGCGAGTGTCGTTCCGTTGCCGCCGTTCGCACCGAGCCGTGCCTCGACGGTTTCCGTCCCGGTGTTCAGGTACGCAATCTGCACAAAACCGCCCGCCGTTTGCGAGCTCACGTCATTGAACGTCACCGCACCCAGCCCCGTCACCTTCCTGCCGCTTGCACACGCCGCGCAGTCCGCAATGGTCGCGCCGCCCGACAGGGTGCCCGGCAGGTAGGTGGTCGACGGCAGATCCGTGCCGCTCAGCACGAGCATCACCGTGCCGCCGGCCGGCACACTCGCGACCGTATAGGAACCGGTGGCCGCACCGAGATCCTTGTGCGCCCAGACGTCGCGGACGACGGCCGAGGTGCCGGCGGCGAAACCGAGTTGCTGCCACGTGACCGTCATGTCGCTTGCCGCCGTACCGTTGTTGAACAGCAGAACCGCGCGTTTGCCTGCGCCGGCCAGCAGCTTCGCCCACACCTGCTGCCCGTTGGCGTCGGCGACCTTCAAGCCCTGCAGGCCCAGCATGTCCTGGTCGATCGCGATCAGCTCGGGATTGGTCAGCAGGCTCACCGTCTCGCTCGACAGCGACTTCGACAGGTCGTTGCCGAGTATCATCGGCGCGCCGGCGATGGCCCACAGGTTCACGTGCGCAAGATCGTTCGCCGCCGTCATGCCCATGCCGGCCACCATCATGTCCGGATCGTTGTAATAACCGGTGTGCTGGCCTTCGGGGTGATAGTTGCCGTTGAAGTTGCCGAGCACCGAGCCGAACTTCGGCACGCCGCTCCCCGGCCCGTAGATGTCGCCCGTCGTGCGCCATGACGTCGCGATGCCCGCGCCCCAGTCCCACGGCCCGAGGTTGTAGTCGGGATAGCCGCTTTGGCCGAGCGTGCCCCAGTCGCACATGTTCAGCACCAGCCGCTTGCCGGTGGCGACATAGGCTTTCTGGATCGCCTGCGAGATCGCCGCATAGGCTTGCTGCGGATCGTATCCGGCCGCACGGCCGCCGCACCAGTCCACCTTGACGAAGTCATAGCCCCATTGCGCGAACTGCAGGAAATCGTGATCGTAGTGCGCATAATCGCTGCCGACGAAATGCGTGCCGTTCGTGTTGCCGCAGCCCTGCGGCCCGGAATCGATATAGATGCCGGCCTTCAATCCCTTGCCGTGAATGTAGTCGGCCATCGCCTTCATCCCGCCCGGCCACTGGTTGGTGGGATTGCCGTTCATGTCGACGTTGAGGATGAAATTACCGTTCGCGTCGCGCTTTCTCGACGTCCACCAGCCTTCGTCGATATTCACGTACTGGTACTTGTTGCCCGTCGCGAGGTTCGCATTCAGCGCAGCCAGCCCGTCCGCCTGCGCCTTGATCGTATCGAAGCTGACGTTTTCTTCGAGGCTGTTCCATGACGACCAGCCCATCGGCGGCGGATTCACCGCGATCTGCTGCAGTGCAGTCGGCGACGTGTCCGTCGTGGTCGTGCTGCCGCCCGTCGTCGAGGTCGCTCCCGTTCCCGTCGCCGACGTGCTCGTTCCCGGCGACGAACCGACATCGTCGCCTCCGCATGCGGACAGGCCGATCGCTGCCGCCGCAAGGCATATCATCAATATTCCTAAATGATTTGTGCGCTGCATCTTCGTCTCCCGATTGTTGTAAACGACGCACGTCGATCAGCCTTGTGCGCGTACGCAGATTAATGACGTTCGTTTCCCCGTTTCAATCTTTGCGGCACGCGGCCACATATTGGGAGATGGCGGTTTTCCGGTCGCCCATCGCCTTGTCGCCAATGGTTTGAGCAAATGACCGCAAAAACCCAATCTTTGGAAACTCGATCGACTGGACGGAAACAATTCGGATCGTTGTTGCCGGTTTGACGCGAAACCGGACAGGCGTGTTGCCCCCGCCATGAGCGGGCGGGCTGCCGGACCATGCGGACGCGTCGCCTACGCGCGCGACGTTGCGTGCGCGAGCTTCGCCACCAGTTCGTCGTACACCACCCGGATACGCCGCGGCATCGGGCCGCGCCGCGGCCGATACACGTGCAGTTTCCACGGCTCGGGTTCGATGCTCGGCAACAGGCGCACCAGGCGCCCCTTCTGGACGTGCGGCCTGACCAGGTACTCCGAGCACTGACCGAACCCGATCCCCGCGCACACGGCCTCGATCTCCACTTCGGTGTCGTCCGTCAGATAGGCCGGCGATGACGGAACGAATTGCTGCTCGCCGCGAAACACCCATGGCCACGGCCGTCCGTTCGCGCGGTCGATCAGGCAGGTGACCGGCATCGCCGCGAGTTCCTTGCGGCTTTTCGGCTCGCCCAGTCGCATGATCAGCGACGGTGCCCCCACGACCCACATCGGCAACGGCCCGACCATGCGTGCGACGAAGCGGTTGTCGCCGATTGCGCCGACACGCACGCCGATGTCGATCTGCTCGTCGACCACCGGCGACGGCGCATCCGACAGCCGCAGGTCGGGCACGAGGTCCGGATACCGCTGCATCAGGTCGATCAGGATCGGCTGGACGTAACGACGCCCCATGCCTGACGGCGCCGTGACCCTGACGATACCGGCGGGTTCGTCGGCCTGCCCGGCCGCCGGCCCGAACAGCCCGTCGACGGTAGACAGCGCCGCCTTCGCGTCGCGCGCGAACGACTGCCCGAACGCGGTGATCCGGATGCTGCGGGTCGTCCGGTGAAACAGCGTTTCGCCGAGCATCTCCTCCAGTTCGCGCACCGCGCGCGTCACGACCTGCGGCGACACGCCGAGACGCGCCGCCGCCTCGCGGAACGTGGGTGCCGCGGCCGCCGCTGCAAAAATCTTGAGGAGATCGAGTCGATTGAGCATGGCGAACCCTTCTGACGTTCCCTGAGCGACGCGTTTAATTCCGAAATCAGGAATTCTGAATGCGAGATTGTTCCATTTTATTGCGGCAACCGAGCGACCACAATGAGCACCAGACGTCGCATTGACGTGGATGATCAACCCTTCAGGAGCAACACATCATGAACGCAAGCACGCAAACCGCCCCACTCGCAAACCGCGTCGCCGTGGTGACGGGCGCCAGTTCCGGCATCGGCCGTGCGTCGGCGATCGAACTCGCGCGACGCGGCGCGAAGGTCGTCGTCAGCGCCCGGCGCAAGGCCGAACTCGATCGACTGGTCGACGAGATCGTGACGGCCGGCGGCGACGCCCGCGCATGTGCCGCCGACGTCGCGAACGAAGACGATCTGCGCAAGCTCTTCGATTTCACGGTTGCGACCTACGATCGCCTCGACATCGCGTTCAACAACGCCGGCACGGAAGGCGTATTCGCGCCGCTACTCGAGCAGAATGCCGAGCGTTTCGACAAGGTGTTCGAGCCGAACGTGCGCGGCGTCTTCAACTCGATGAAGTACGCGGCCGAGATCATGCTGCGCCAGGGGTCGGGCAGCATCATCAACAATGCGTCGATGGGCGGGCTGATCGGATTCGAGAATGCGTCGGTCTATATCGCGAGCAAGCACGCGGTGATCGGGATGACGAAGACGGCGTCGATCGAGTGGTTCAAGCACGGCGTGCGCGTCAATGCGCTGTGCCCGGGGCTGATCGAAACGCCGTTCCATCACCGCGGCATCTGGCCGTCGGACGACGCGCAACAGGCATTTGCCGCATCGACGCCGGCAGGACGGTGGGGCTCGGCCGAGGAGATGGCGACGATCGTCGCGTTCCTCGCATCGGACGATTCCAGCTATGTGTCGGGGCATGCGCTCGTGGCCGACGGCGGCTATTCGGTGGCGTGAGATGCCAGGCGCGATCCGTGGCGCGGCTTCACGGCGCCGCGGCTGCCTCCTCCCGCTTCGCGTGAAGCCGTAGCGCGAGCCACGCGATCCCGACCGCGCACGCACCGACCACGCCGCCGAAGGTGCCGATCCACGGCAGCCCGAAATCGCCGGCGATATGGTTGCCGAGAAGCGCGCCCGCGCCGATCCCGACGTTGTACAGCCCGGAGAAGATCGACACCGCAAGATCGGTCCCCTCCGGTGCCAGTTTCAGCACCCACGCCTGCATCGCCAGGCCGAAACAGACGATCGCGCCGCCCCATACCAGCGTATGTACGGACAGCGTCACGATGTTCAGCGCGCACGGGAACAGGATCAGCAGACATCCCGAGAGCGCGACGATCGAAGCCAGCAGAAAGTCGTCCGGCCGGTGCGGGAAAATGCGGTTGAAGCAGATTGCGGCCGGCATCCCGGCGACACCGAACAGGATCAGCACGTACGTAATCCGGCTGCTGCTCGCGTGATTGACGCTTTGAACGAACGGCTCGATGTACGTGTACGACGTGAAGTGCGCGGACACGACGAGCACCGTAATCGCGTACAACGCGACCAGCGCCGGTTTGCGCAGGAACACGCCGACGCTGCTGAGCGACCCCGCGCCCTGGCTCGGCAGCGCAGGCAACGTCGCGCGCAGCAGCAGCAACGCGATACCCGCCGCGCCCGCGACGATCAGGAACGTGACACGCCAGCCGAATGTCTCACCGATCACGCGTCCGAGCGGAATGCCGGCGACCATCGCGATCGACGTGCCCATCGCGAGCATGCCGAGCGCGCGGCTTTTCCGGTCGGGCGGCGCGATCCGCACGGCCAGCGGAACGGAAATCGACCAGAACACCGCGTGCGCGCAGGCGATGCCGAGCCGGCCGATCATCAGCACCGTGAAATTCCACGCAACGCCGGTGACGACGTGGCTGCCGATGAACACCAGCAACGCGCAGGACAGCAGCTTGCGCCGCTCGACGTGACGCGTGAGCAGCGTCAGCGGCAACGACACGACGGCGACGGTCCATGCGTAAATCGTCAGCATCAGCCCGACGTCGGTGGGCTGCATGTGAAGGCTGTCGCCGATCGAGCCGAGCAGCGCAACCGGTACGAATTCGGTGGTATTGAAGATGAAGGCGGTCAGGGCCAGGGCCAGTACGCCCCACCATGAGTGCTCGGAACTGAAGGCGTCCGGTGTTGCCATACCTGGGATCGACGAGGGTTGGGGCGCGTGCGGCGCGGGAATCGCGGCCTGGCGTATCGCCGCGATTGTACCAGCGGCACCTGACACGGCGCGGCGCGTGGCGGCCGCGGGACATGGTCATGACACGGCCTTGCGCCGATAATGTGCGGCACGCTTTCGCGCCCCGTTCGCTCGCCCCTTGTTCGCTCGCCTCCGGCGAGCCAGGAGATTCACATGCGCATTGAAACGTCATTTCTGTTCGATCTCGACGGCACGCTCGTCGACAGTGTCTATCAGCACGTGCTCGCGTGGAAGGAGGCGCTCGATGCCGAAGGCATCGAACTGTCGGTGTGGCGCATCCACCGCAAGATCGGCATGAGCGGCGGCCTGTTCCTGAATCAGCTGCTGCGGGAGACGTCGGGCAACCTCGACACCGAACGCGTCGAGCGCCTTGCCCGCCTGCATGCGGCCGCGTACCAGCGGCTGCGCGCGCAGGTCCGGCCGCTGCCCGGCGCGCGCGAATTGCTGGCCGCGCTGTCGGCGGCCGGCATCCGCTGGGCGATCGCGACCAGCGGACGAATGGAAACGGCCGCCATCAATCTCGAGGCGCTCGGCGTCGATCCGGCGAAGCACGTCGTGGTCACGCGCGACCAGGTCAAGTACGCGAAGCCCGACCCCGACCTGTTCCTGACGGCCGCCGCGCAGCTGAACGTGCCGATCGAGCACACCGTCGTGGTCGGCGACAGCATCTGGGACATGCTCGCCGCGAGCCGCTGCCGTTCGCTCGGCGTCGGGCTGCTGTCGGGCGGTTACGGCAGCGACGAGCTGGAACGCGCGGGCGCGCTGCGCGTGTACGACGATCCGGCCGATCTGCTGTGGCATCTCGACGAGATCGCCGCGCGCCCCTGAACCGCCCGCCTCGCCGACGGCACCCCTGCGCGGGATCGCCGTCGGTTTCGCCGGCCACGAACGGCCGGCCACGCCGCGCCGTAACGCCAAGCGGCCGCCGAGCGGCTCAATCGTCGTCCACCCGCTTGTCGATCAGGTACCGACCCCGTTCGACGCCCGCGCGCAGCGCCTCGACCTCGGTCAGCCACTCGGGGCCGGCCGGCTCCGGCACGATCAGCTCGACGCGCGCGCCGCCGACATATATCTGAACCTCGTCGCGCCACGCGCCGCGTTCGTCGCGCCGGGCCCAGACGAGGATTTCATGGCCGCGATACGGGTCGCGAACCTGTGCGTCCTGTTGATGTTGCATGGTGGCCTCCTGTCCTTATCTGCGATTCCGATGCAAAAAATGCGCGCCGCATGACCGCCGCGCGCGCCGCGAACCTTGTGCGCACGCGCCGTGCCCGGCCGGCACGCGGCTTGCGTCCCGTTGCGTATCGACCGTATCGACAGTCTTGACCGCTCCGGGCCGCCTCGCGCGGGCCGCAAGGATTTCCCATCATGATCGGCCACCTCGAACTTCTTGGACGCCTGCTGCTGGCCGCGCTGCTCGGCAGCGTGATAGGGCTCGAACGCGAACGCCTGAACTGGGCCGCCGGGCTGCGCACGCACATGCTCGTGTGCGTGGGCTCCGCGCTCGTGATGCTGGTGTCGACGTTCGGCTTCGAAGACGTGCGCGGGCAAAACGGCGTCGTGCTCGACCCCTCGCGGGTCGCCGCGCAGGTGGTGTCGGGCATCGGTTTTCTCGGCGCGGGCTCGATCCTGCTGCGCGGCGAAGTCGTGCGCGGGCTGACGACCGCCGCGAGCCTGTGGGCCGTGGCCGGTGTCGGCCTTGCCACGGGCGGCGGCATGTACATGGCGTCGATCGGCGCGACGGCGATCGTGCTCGCGATCCTCGCGGGCGTGAAACCGCTCGAGCGCCGCTTCATCGCGCAGCGCCAGCAACGCACGCTGCGGCTCGTGGCCGAACGCGGCGGCCTGACGCTCGGCACGCTGCACGAAGCGCTCGGCCCCGGCCGGGTGCGCGTGAAGCGGTTCATCGTCCAGCAGTCGGACGACGATCCCGGCACCGACGACATTTCGGTTTCGTTCTCGCGCACCAGCGGACCGGAATTTGCCGCCATCTGCGAAACGCTGCAAAGCATCGCCTGCGTACGGACCTGTCAACCCGATACCGCGTCAAGGAGCTTCGTGTGACCCGCACCGACCTGCTCTCCCATCTCGTGTCGTGCCAGCTCGCCGCGCGCATGCGGTCCGGCGCATGGCTCCCGATCCGCCAGCTCGTGGGCGCGCAGCGCGCATGGCTCGCGAGCCATCGCGCCGAATGCGGATGGCTCGAGCGGATCAAGATCGCGGACGCATCGACGACGATCGCGCAAGGCATCTACGACATCGCGGTCGCGCACGGCGATCCGGCCAGCGGCGAACGCGTGCGGCTCGACGCGGATTCGCCGGAACTGCAGGCGCTGCGCGCACGCTGCGACGCGCTGCTGCAGCATATCGACGGCGACCGGGACGTCGACGCGCGATGATCGTTCGGGATCACGCGACACGCGCCGACGCGACGGCCGACAGCCGACAGCGCCGCGCACATTCCCGACCCTGTGCCCGGTGTTCTCGCTGCCCCGGATCCGGATCCATCCGGGCGAGCTGCTGATCGACGTGGCCACGCATCGCAGCGTGCGCGCGCGGCATGCATCCGACCACCATCCACTGATCGCCCGCATACGCGCGACGCGCGCGACGGGCACGTCGCTTGCGCGGTGAGCCGGTTTCGACCGGACGGAGCTCACCCATGCGAACCGACGCCCTCGACGGACAGGCACTCGACTACTGGTGCGCCCGCGCGCTCTGCGCGGACGACGAAGACACGCTGCGCTTCACCGCCGTGACGCCGACCGTCGTCGTGACGGCCGCCTGCGACGCGTTCCGGCACCTGGATGCCCCGTTCACGCCATCGACATCGTGGGCCGACGCCGGCGCGGTGCTCGACCGCGTCGACGATCTGCGGATCACCCGCCACGGCGACGACGTCGAATGCGACGCCACCTTCGCCGACGGCCCGTCGACCTGCGGCGCGCACGCCCGCGATGCACGCGTGGCGCTGCTGCGCGCGTTCGTGCGTGCGCGCTTCGGCGACGAGATCGACCCGCCGCCGCCGTTCGCGCACCGGATCGAACACGGCGCCGTGGTGCGCTACGCCCCCGGCGTGCCGCTGCCCGACGCGGACGACGATCGCGGCACAGGCGACAGCACGGATATCCGCTCGATACCGCGCATGTAAGTGCATGCATGTACCCGGCGTTCATGTAAAAACGACAGTCCCGGCACCGGCCGGCTTCCTGCACACGCCTTGCCCGGCGGGACACCGCCCGGCGGGCACGCGCGTTGCGGCACACCGGCGTTATCGACTGCCGCCACCCGCTCCGCGCCACGCCATGGACTCCACGCCGACCTTCGCCCCGCACCTCTATTTCTGCGACGCCCGCCTCGTCGGGCCGCTCGACGCATGGCCGCAGACATTCGCGCACATCGCGGGCATGGGCTTCGATCACGTGCTGGTCGGCGGCTTCTGGGCCGCGAGCGTCGCCGGCTTTCCGCGTCACGTGGCCGATTTCCGGCGTCCGGCCCAATCGTTCGCGACACGTGCGAGCGCACTCGAAACCTTCTCGCGGCTCGCCCAGCTCGCCCAGGGTCACGGGCTGCGCCTGCTGCTCGAAGTCGTGCCCGACCGCATCGCGCGCGACAACCCGCTGCGCGCCGAACATCCGGACTGGTACGTCGAGCGCACGCACGACGACGCGCTGATCGATCCGCGCGGCACCGCGCACGCGCTGGACCTCGCCCACGCGAACCTCGGGAGCGACGCGGTGCGCGACGCGCTGGCAGCCTGGTGGTGCGCGCACCTCGGCGCATTCGCCGATGCGGGTGCCGCCGGCTTCCTGGTCGACGCGCCGCATCATCTGCCGGCCGACTGGTGGCCCGGCTGGCGCGCGGCGCTGCGCCGGGCGCGCCCGGACGTCGCGGTGCTCGCGGGCGTGCCCGGCCATGCGCGGGACGCGCTCGCGCAGCTCGAAGGCACCGGGTTCGACGCGGTGTTTTCATCGGTACGCTGGTGGGACCTGCGCGCACCGTGGTTCGTCGACGAACACCGGCTGCTGCGGCGCATCGGCTCGCCGATCGCGTTTCCCGACGCGTTCGACGGCGCGCGCCTCGCCGACGACTGGCCCGACGCGCCGGACGACACCGTCGCCCGCGCCTATCGCCGCGCGCTGTGGACGGCCGCGGCCGTCGGCACCGGCTGGCTCGTGCCGATGGGCTTCGAACGCGGCGTCACGGTGCCGCTGATGGCGCGCGACGCCGATGCGGCGCGCTACCGCGCCGCGTTCGAGCGCGCGCGCTTCGACCTGTCGGGCGCGATCGCCGATGCGAACGCGTGGCGCCGCGCCACGCCCGTGGCGGCCGCGCGCGGCGAAATCGTGCAGCTGAGCGCGCCCGGCGCGGCGGCGACCACGCTGCTGCGCGGCATCGGGCCGTCGCTCGAACACGACGAAGCCGCGCTGCTGATCGCCCTGAATCCCGATCTCGACGCGGCGGCAACGGTCGACCCCACGACGATCCTGCCCGGCGTGCCGGGCGGATTCACGCGCGTCGTCACGCACGACGGTACGCGAGCCACCCCGCCGGCCGCGCTGGAACCGTTCACGCTCGAACCCGGCGCCTACGCGCTGCTGCATGCGTGGCCCGCACCGCCCGCCACGACACGCGCCGACGCCGCGAGCGAGCGCGGCGCGCTGTCCGCCGCGCTCGCGGCCGACCGGATCGCGATCGAGCGCGTCGAGCCGTCGGTCGACGGCGGCCGCTTCGCGGTCAAGCGCGTGATCGGCGAGACGCTCGTCGTCCATGCATCGATCTTCACCGACGGACACGCGCATCTCGCGGCCGCGCTGCAGTGGCGCGCCGCCTGCGACGACGACTGGCGCGAAATCCCATTCGAAGCCGAACCGAACGACGGCTGGCACGCACGCGTCACGCTCGACCGGTTCGGCCGCCACGAGTTTCGCGTGATCGCGTGGCGCGACGACTGGGCGTCGCTCGTCGACGATGTCGCAAAGAAAAACGCGGCCGGCCAGGACGTGACGCTCGAACTGCGCGAAGCGCAGCTGCTGCTCGCGACCGCGCTCAGGCTCGCCGATCCGCTCGATGCGCGCGCGCTCACGCGGATGGAACAGCTGGCCGCCGGGTTCAAGGACGCGCCGGCCGACGCGCGGCTCGCGCAACTCGGCGCGGCGCCGCTCGCCGATGCGTTCGCGGCGCTGCGCTACCGCCCATTCGTCACGCACACGACGCCCTTCCCGGTCGACGTCGAGCGCCGCGCGGCGCGCTTCTCGAGCTGGTACGAGATGTTTCCGCGCTCGGCGAGCGACGACCCGGACCGGCACGGCACGTTCGACGACGTGATCGCGCACCTGCCGCGCATCCGCGACATGGGTTTCGACGTGCTGTATTTCCCGCCGATCCACCCGATCGGCACGACCGCGCGCAAGGGGCGCAACAACAGCCTGACGGCCGGCCCCGACGACGTCGGCAGCCCGTATGCGATCGGCTCGCCGGACGGCGGCCACACGGCCGTGCATCCGCAGCTCGGCACGCTCGAATCGTTCCGCGCGCTGGTCGACGCCGCGCGCGGTCACGGGCTCGAGATCGCGCTCGATTTCGCGATCCAGTGCTCGCCCGACCATCCGTGGCTCGCCGCGCATCCGGGCTGGTTCGCGTGGCGGCCCGACGGCTCGCTGCGCTTCGCGGAGAATCCGCCGAAGCGCTACCAGGACATCGTGAACCCCGATTTCTACGCGCCCGATGCGTTGCCCGACCTGTGGCTCGCGCTGCGCGACGCAATACTGTTCTGGGTCGACGCGGGGGTACGGATCTTCCGCGTCGACAACCCGCACACGAAGCCGCTGCCGTTCTGGGCATGGATGATCGCCGACGTGCGCGGCCGGCATCCGGACGTCGTGTTCCTGTCCGAGGCGTTCACGCGGCCGGGGATGATGTATCGCCTCGCGAAAGTCGGCTTCTCGCAGTCGTACACGTACTTCACGTGGCGCGAGTCGAAGCGCGAATTCATCGACTACCTGACCGAGCTGACGGCCGGCCCCGCGCGCGAGTTCTTCCGCCCGAACTTCTTCGTCAACACGCCCGACATCAACCCGCGCCACCTGCAGAACGCGCCGCGCACGCAGTTCGTGATCCGCGCGGCACTCGCGGCGACGCTGGCCGGATCGTGGGGCATGTACTCGGGCTTCGAGCTCGGCGAATCGGCGCCGCTGCCGGACAGCGAGGAATACGCGGACGCGGAGAAGTACGAGCTGCGCGCGCGCGACTGGCGCCGCGCCGCGCACATCGGCGCCGAGATCGCGCGGCTGAACCGCGCGCGACGCGCTCACCCGGCCCTGCAGACGCATCTCGGCATCACGTTCGCCGACGCGGACAACGACGCGGTGCTCGTGTTCGTGAAGGCGACGCCGGCGTTCGACAGCGTGGTCGCCGTCGCGATCAGCACCGACCCGTGGCATCCGCAGGTCGCGAACTTCACGCTCGACGCATCGCTGTGGCGCGGTTTCGGGCTCGTCGACGGCGAACCGCTCGACGCGCTCGAACAGGACGCCACGCACGCGGAAACCTGGCGCGGGCACCGCCAGTACGTCTCGCTCGATCCGCACGTGCGGCCGTATGCGATCTGGCGGCTCATGCCGTCTCCAGGCGCCGCGCGGGCGGCGGCGCGCGAACCGGGCGACGCCCGGCCCATTTCGGGAGCCCATGGATGATGAAACGCGAAGATTCCCTCGACGACGTGCGTCGCGCACAGTTCCCGTCGCTCGAGCCGGCCGGCACGCCGCGCCGGCGCCGCGCGCGCCGCCGCGCGCCGGCCCTCTGTGCGGACGATCCGCTGTGGTACAAGGACGCGATCATCTACCAGGTGCACGTGAAGTCGTTCTACGACTCGAACAACGACGGCATCGGCGATTTCCCCGGCCTGATCGCGAAGCTCGACTACATCGCCGAACTCGGCGTCGACACGATCTGGCTGCTGCCGTTCTACCCGTCGCCGCGCCGCGACGACGGCTACGACATCTCCGACTACCGCGACGTGCATCCCGACTACGGCACGCTCGCCGACGTGCGGCGCTTCATCCGCGAAGCCCATGCGCGCGGCATCCGCGTGATCACCGAGCTGGTGATCAACCACACGTCGGACCAGCATCCGTGGTTTCAGCGCGCGCGCCGCGCGAAACCGGGCTCGAATCACCGCGACTACTACGTGTGGTCCGACACCGACACGAAATACGCGGGCACGCGGATCATCTTCCTCGATACGGAAACGTCGAACTGGACCCACGACCCGCTTGCCGGCCAGTACTACTGGCACCGCTTCTATTCGCACCAGCCCGACCTGAACTTCGACAACCCGGCCGTCGTGCGCGAGGTGCTGCAGGTGATGCGCTTCTGGCTCGACCTCGGCATCGACGGGCTGCGGCTCGACGCGGTGCCGTACCTGGTCGAGCGCGAAGGCACGAACAACGAGAACCTGCCCGAGACGCACGCGATCCTGAAGCAGATCCGCGCGACGATCGACGCCGAGTACCCGAACCGGATGCTGCTCGCCGAGGCGAACCAGTGGCCGGAGGACGTGCAGGAGTATTTCGGCGACGAGAACGAATGCCACATGGCGTTCCACTTCCCGCTGATGCCGCGCATCTACATGTCGATCGCGAGCGAGGACCGTTTCCCGATCGTCGACATCATGCGGCAGACGCCGGCGCTCGCGCCGAGCAACCAGTGGGCCGTGTTCCTGCGCAACCACGACGAACTGACGCTCGAGATGGTCACCGACTCCGAGCGCGACCTGCTGTGGCAGACCTACGCGAGCGACCGGCGCGCGCGGCTGAACCTCGGCATCCGGCGCCGGCTCGCGCCGCTGATGGAACGCGACCGGCGCCGCATCGAGCTGATCAACTCGCTGCTGCTGTCGATGCCCGGCACGCCGGTGATCTATTACGGCGACGAACTCGGGATGGGCGACAACATCCATCTCGGCGACCGCGACGGCGTGCGCACGCCGATGCAGTGGTCGTCGGACCGCAACGGCGGCTTTTCGCGCGCCGACCCCGAACTGCTGGTGCTGCCGCCGGTGATGGGCTCGCTGTACGGCTATGACGCGATCAACGTCGAGGCGCAGACGCGCGACCCGCATTCGCTGCTGAACTGGACGCGGCGCATCCTCGCGACGCGCCGCGCGTCGCAGGCGTTCGGGCGCGGCACGATCCGCTTCCTGCGCCCGGATAACCGCAAGGTGCTCGCGTACCTGCGCGAGCTGGACGGCCACGATCCGGTGCTGTGCGTCGCGAACCTGTCGCGCGCGTCGCAGGCCGTCGAACTCGACCTGTCCGGGTTCGCGGGCCGCGTACCGATCGAGATGACGTCGGATTCCCCGTTTCCGCCGATCGGCCAGCTCCCGTATCTCCTCACCTTCCCGCCGTACGGCTTCCTGTGGTTCGTGCTCGCCGAACATGGCCGCGAGCCGTCGTGGCGGCAGCCGCACGCGGAAGCGCTGCCCGAATACGTGACGCTCGTGATGCGGCGCGGCGAGGCGCGGCCGAACCTCGAGCAGCTGCACACGCTCGCGCACGACGCACTGCCGTCGTGGCTCGCGCGGCGGCGCTGGTTCGCGTCGAAGGACCGCACGATCGGCGAGGCCCGGCTGAGCGTCGTCACGCCGGTGCCGGGCGAGCCGTTCGAGTATGCGGAGGCCTGGGTCGAATCGGGCGCGCAGCGCGACGTCGAACGCTACGTCGTGCCGCTCGCGGCCGCATGGGGCGGCGAGACCTCGCAGCCGCTGTTCACGCAGCTCGCGCTCGCGCGCGTGCGGCGCGGCCACACGATCGGCTACCTGACCGACGCGTTCGCGCTGCCGGCGTTCGCACGCGGGATGCTGCGCAAGCTGCGCGACGGCGCCGTGGTGCCGACCTCCGACGGCGGCCGCCTCGCGTTCCTGCCGGAAGACGCGCTCGCCGCGCTCGACCCCGGCGACGACGCCGAAGTGCGCTGGCTCGCGGCCGAGCAGAGCAACAGCTCGCTCGTGATCGGTGACGCGATCGTGCTGAAGCTGGTGCGCAAGGTCGCGCACGGCGTGCATCCGGAAGCGGAAATGAGCCGCTACCTGACGCGGATCGGCTACCCGAACACCGCGACGCTCGCCGGCGAAGTCGTGCACGTCGACCCGGACGGCACGCCGCATACGGTCGCGATCCTGCAGCGTTATGCGGACAACCAGGGCGACGCGTGGACGCGCTCGTTCGACTTCCTGCGCCGCGCGGTGGACGAGCTCGCGCTGCCGGCCGCGGACAACGACGAAACCGGCGACGCCGACGAGGAACCCGAAGCGCTGCTCGGCTACGCGGCGTTCGCGGGCATCATCGGCACGCGGCTCGGCCAGTTGCACGTCGCGCTCGCGCAGCCGTCCGACGACCCCGCGTTCGCGCCGGAGCGGGCGACGCCCGGCCATGTCGACGGCTGGTGCGCGGACGCGATCGCGTCGTTCGAGCGCGCGCTCGACGTGCTGCACACGCGGCTCGATGCGCTCGATCCCGCGATGCGCGCGGCGGCCGACACGCTGCTCGCGTCGCGCGACGCGGCCGTGCGGGCGCTCGGCGAACTCGTGCCGCGCACGCTCGACGCGCAATGCATGCGGATTCACGGCGATTTCCATCTGGGACAGGTGCTCGACGTGCAGGGCGACGCGCTGCTGATCGACTTCGAAGGCGAGCCGGCGCGCCCGCTCGAGCGCCGCCGCGCGAAGTCGCATCCGCTGCGCGACGTGGCGGGCCTGCTGCGCTCGCTGTCGTATGTGAGCGCGACCGCGCAGTTCGCGATCGAGAAGGCGCCGCCGCAGGCGGCCGGCCGCAAGCGTGCGCTGTTCGACCGCTTCGGGCAGGCCGCCGCCGACCGTTTCGTCGACTGCTATCGCGCGGCCGCCGACCTCGCGCCCGCGCGCTTCGTCGATCCGCGCTACGCCGACCGCCTGCTCGCGCTGTTCCTGATCGACAAGGCGTCGTACGAGCTGTGCTACGAAGCGGCGAACCGCCCCGACTGGCTGGGCGTGCCGGTCGGCGGGCTCGCGGCGCTGGTCGAACGGCTGCTCGACGACGGCGGCGCATCCGACGACGGAGGCACGCGATGACCGATACGCTGTTCGAACGATCCGACATCGACGCGCTGCTCGCCGGACGTCATCCCGATCCGTTCGCGTGCCTCGGCCCGCACGGGCAGACCGGCCGCACCGTCGTGCGCGCGCTGCTGCCCGGCGCGACCGGCGTGCACGTGCTGTCGCCCGACGGCGACGAACTCGGCACGCTCGCCTGCGTCGATCGCGCCGGCTGCTTCGCGGGCACGATCGCGCGCAACGGCGGCGCCCCGCACTACCTGCTCGCGGTCGACTGGCCGGACGCGCGGCAGGTGATCGACGATGCGTACGCGTTCGGCACGCTGCTCGACGACGCAACGCTCGCGCGCCTGTCGGCCGGCGACCCGGCCGCGGTGCTCGACTGCCTCGGCGCGACGCCCCTGCGCATCGACGACACCGACGGCGTGCGCTTCGCGGTCTGGGCGCCGAACGCGCAGCGCGTGTCGGTGGTCGGCGATTTCAACGCATGGGACGGCCGCCGCCATCCGATGCGGCTGCGGCAGCCGTCGGGCGTGTGGGAGCTGTTCGTGCCGGGCATCGGCGCGGGCGAGTGCTACAAGTACGAGCTGCGCGCGGCCGACGGGCGCGTGCTGCCGCACAAGGCCGACCCCTGTGCGCGCGCGACCGAGGCGCCGCCGCGCACGGCGTCGGTCGTCGCCGACGTCGCCGCGCTCGACGCGTTCGCGTGGCACGACGACGGCTGGATGCACGCGCGGCCGCGTGCCGACCGCTACCGCGTGCCGTGGTCGATCTACGAGGTGCACGCGGAATCGTGGCAACGCGTGCCCGACGAGATGAACCGCAGCGCGACGTGGGACGAACTCGCCGAGCGGCTGATTCCGTACGTGAAGGGGATGGGCTTCACGCACGTCGAGTTCATGCCGATCGCCGAGTACCCGTTCGGCGGATCGTGGGGCTACCAGCCGCTCGCGCAGTTCGCGCCGTCCGCGCGCTTCGGGCCGGTCGACGGTTTCGCGCGCTTCGTCGACCGCGCGCATGCGGCCGGCATCGGCGTGCTCGTCGACTGGGTCCCCGCGCATTTCCCCGATGATCCGCATGGCCTTGCGCAGTTCGACGGCACGGCGCTGTACGAGCACGCCGACCCGCGCGAAGGCCTGCATCCCGACTGGCACACCTGCGTGTTCAACGTCGGCCGTACGGAAGTCGGCGCGTTCCTCGCCGCGTCGGCACTCGCGTGGGCGCGCCGGTATCACGTCGACGGCATCCGCGTCGACGCGGTCGCGTCGATGCTGTACCGCGACTACTCGCGCAAGGAAGGCGAATGGGTGCCGAACGTGCACGGCGGCCGCGAGAACCTCGAATCGGTCGCGTTCCTGCGCATGCTGAACGACACGCTGCACGGTGCGGCCGCGCCGGCCGGCGTCGTCACCGTCGCGGAGGAATCGACCGCGTGGCCGGGCGTCACCGCGCCGACCGGCGACGGCGGCCTCGGCTTCGACTTCAAGTGGAACATGGGGTGGATGCACGACACGCTCGCGTACCTGCGCGAAGACCCGGTGCACCGCCGCTATCACCACGACCGGATGACGTTCGGGCTCGTGTACGCGTTCTCCGAGCGCTTCGTGCTGCCGCTGTCGCACGACGAGGTCGTGCACGGCAAGGGCTCGCTCGTCGCGAAGATGCCGGGCGACGCATGGCAGCGGCTCGCGACGCTGCGCGCGTACTTCGGCTTCATGTGGGCGCACCCCGGCAAGAAGCTGCTGTTCATGGGCAGTGAATTCGCGCAATGGGCCGAGTTCGCGCACGACGCGACGCCGCACTGGGACCTGCTCGACGCGCCCGCGCATCGCGGCGTGCAGCGGCTCGTGCGCGACCTGAACCGCACCTATGCGGCGGAACCGGCACTGCATGCGCTCGACTGCCACGCGGCCGGCTTCTCCTGGCTGATCGGCGACGACCGCGACAACAGCGTGTTCGCGTTCGCGCGCCGCGACGACGCCGGGCACCTCGTGGTCGCCGTCTGCAACTTCACGCCGGTGCCGCGCGCGGCCTACCGCATCGGCCTGCCCGCCCCCGGGCAATGGCGCGAGCTGCTGAACACCGACGCCGCCCCGTACGGCGGCACCAACGCCGGCAACGACGGCGCCGTGTGGGCCGAGGCCGTGCCCGCGCACGGCGAGGCGTGGTCGGCACTGCTGCGCCTTCCGCCGCTCGCGACACTGTGGCTGACCCCCGCCTGATTACCCGCGCCCTCGACACGGAGATCCGCCCCATGCCGACCGCCCTGCCCACCCGTCTCGAATCCGGCCGCAGCTATCCGCTCGGCGCGACCTGGGACGGCCTCGGGACCAATTTCGCGGTGTTTTCCGCGCACGCGCAGCGCATCCAGCTATGCGTGTTCGATCCGACCGGCCGCAAGGAACTCGCGCGCCTCGACCTGCCCGAATGCACCGACGAGGTGTGGCACGGCTACCTGCCCAACGCGCATCCGGGCACCGTGTACGGGTTTCGCGCGGACGGCCCGTACCAGCCGCAGCACGGCCATCGCTTCAATTCCACCAAGCTGCTGCTCGACCCGTACGCGCGCAAGCTGGTCGGCCAGTTCCGCTGGTCGGACGCGCTGTTCGGCTATCGCGTCCATTCGAATCGCGCGGACCTGTCGATGGACCGCCGCGATTCGGCGCCCGCGATGCCGAAGTGCGTGGTGGTCGACGAGGCGTTCGACTGGAGCACCGACCGGCGCCCGCGCGTGTCGTGGCGCAACACGGTGATCTACGAGACCCACGTGCGCGGCACGTCGATGCGCCGCGCCGGGTTGCGCCCGCCCGAACGCGGCACGTTCTCGGCGTTCGCGCATCCCGCGTTCATCGATCACCTGCTGTCGATCGGCGTGACGACGGTCGAGCTGCTGCCCGTCCACGCGTTCCTGCAGCAGCGCGCGCTCGTGAACCGCGGGCTGCGCAACTACTGGGGCTACGACACGGCCGCGTTCTTCGCGCCGGAGCCCGCGTATCTCGCGACGCGGCGGCTCGACGAGATGCGCATCGCGATCCGGCAGTTGCATGCGGCCGGCATCGAGGTCGTGCTCGACGTCGTCTACAACCATACGTGCGAGGGCAACGAGCTCGGACCGACGCTGTCGTGGCGCGGCCTCGACAACGCGAGCTACTACCGGCTCGTGCCGGGCGACCAGCGCTTTCATGTCGACGAGACGGGCTGCGGCAACACGCTGAACCTGTCGCATCCGCGCGTGGTGCAGATGGTGATGGATTCGCTGCGCTACTGGGCCACCGCGTTCAACGTCGACGGCTTCCGCTTCGACCTCGGCGTGACGCTCGGGCGCGAGGCGCACGGCTTCGATCCCGGCGCGGGCTTCTTCGACGCGTTGCGGCAGGACCCGGTACTCGCGCAGCGCAAGCTGATCACGGAGCCGTGGGACCTCGGCCCCGGCGGCTACCAGCTCGGCCGCCACCCGCCCGGTTTCGCCGAGTGGAACGACCGCTTTCGCGACACCGTGCGGCGTTTCTGGCGCGGCGACGCGGGCCAGCGGCCGGAGCTCGCCGCGCGGCTCGCCGGGTCGGCCGACCTGTTCAACCACCAGCGGCGCCACACGTGGGCATCGATCAATTTCGTCACCGCGCACGACGGCTTCACGCTCGCCGATCTCGTCTCGTATTCGGCGAAACACAACGAAGCGAACGGCGAGGACAACCGCGACGGCCGCGACGACAACTGCAGCGCGAACTGGGGCGCCGAAGGGCCCACCGACGATGCCGCGATCCGCGCGGTGCGCGCACGCGTCGCGCGCTCGATGCTCGCGACGCTGTTCACCGCGCTCGGCACGCCGATGCTGGTGGCCGGCGACGAGTTCGGCCGCACGCAGCACGGCAACAACAACGCGTATTGCCAGGATAACGAACTGTCGTGGCTCGACTGGGATCTCGCCCACAGTGACGAAGCCGTGACGCTGATGCGCTTCGTGTCGCGGCTCGCCGCGCTGCGGCGCATGTATCCGGTGATGTCCGCGCCGGGTTATCCGTCGGGCGACCGCAACGCCGCACCGGGCATGGCGGAGATCGACTGGTTCGACGAGCGCGGCGTCGCGATGACCGTGCCCGCGTGGCAGGACCGCGAACGCCGCGCGCTGACGATGCGGCGTGTCGGCACGGGCCGCACCGGGCGCACCGAGGCGCTGCTGGTGATGCTGAACGCGTCGTCCGAGACGATCGTGTTCGCGCCGCCCGCGCCGATGCTCGAATACCGCGTGCTGGTCGACACGGCCACGCCGGACGCCGGCCCGCGCAACTGGCCGGCCGACGGGCTCGACGTCGCCGCGCATGCAGCCGCGATCGCGGTGGCCGCCGTGCCGCCCGACCCGCCCTCCTGAGGACCGCCATGACATCCCGTTCCGATCGTCCAACCGGCACGCACGCGTTCGAATCGTCGTTCGGCGCGACCTGCGTCGATGCCGAACGCACGCGCTTCCGGTTTTGGGCGCCCGCCAGCCGCACGGCCGCCGTCGAACTGCACGACGATAGCGAACACACGATCCCGATGACACCCGTCGGCGACGGCTGGTTCGAGACGGTCGCGCCGTGCGGCCCTGGCGCGCTGTATCGCTACCGCCTCGACGACGGTCTCGCGGTGCCCGACCCGGCGTCGCGCTTCCAGCCCGGCGGCGTGGACGGCCCGAGCCAGGTCGTCGATCCGGCGTCGTATCGCTGGCGCGACGGCGCATGGCGCGGCCGGCCGTGGCACGAGACGGTGCTGTACGAGTTGCACGTCGGCGCATGCGGCGGCTACGCGAGCGTCGAGCGGCGGCTGCCGGCCATTGCCGCGCTCGGCGTGACCGCCGTCGAGCTGATGCCCGTCAACGCGTTTCCCGGTTCGCGCAACTGGGGCTACGACGGCGTGCTGCCGTTCGCGCCCGACGCGTCGTACGGGCGGCCCGAGGAGCTGAAGGCGCTCGTCGACACCGCGCACGGGCTCGGGCTGCAGGTGTTCCTCGACGTCGTGTACAACCACTTCGGCCCCGAAGGCAACCTGCTGCCGCGCTACGCGCCCGCCTTCTTCCGCGACGACCGGCGGACCGCGTGGGGGCCCGCGATCGATTTTTCGCACCCGCAGACGAGCGCGTTCTTCATCGAGAATGCGCTGTACTGGCTCGACGAATTCCGTTTCGACGGGCTGCGCATCGACGCCGCGCACGCGATCGGCGACGACGCGTGGCTGCGCGAACTCGCGCGCCGCGTGCGGGCGGTTGCGGGCGACACACGCCACCTTCATCTCGTGCTCGAGAACGAACGCAACACGGCGAGCCTGCTCGGCCTCGGCGGTTTCGATGCGCAGTGGAACGACGATTTCCACAACAGCGCGCACGTGCTGCTGACCGGCGAGCGCGACGGCTACTACCGCGCGTACGCCGACGCGCCGCTGCGCCATCTCGCGCGCACGCTCGGCGAAGGTTTCGCGTACCAGGGCGAACCGTCGCCGCTGCACGACGGCGCCGCGCGCGGCGAGCCGAGCGCGCACCTGCCGCCCACCGCGTTCGTCACGTTCCTGCAGAACCACGACCAGATCGGCAACCGCGCGTTCGGCGAGCGGCTGCGCGCGCTCGCGAACGACGACGCGGTGCGCGCGGCCACCGCACTGATGCTGCTCGCGCCGCCGATCCCGCTGCTGTTCATGGGCGAGGAAGACGGCAGCACACAGCCGTTCCAGTTCTTCACCGACTATCGCGGCGCGCTCGCCGACGCGGTGCGCGAAGGCCGGCGCCGCGAATTCGCGGCGTTTCCGGCGTTCGCCGATCCCGCGCATCGCGACCTGATTCCCGACCCGAACGACATCGCGACGTTCGTCCGCTCGTCGTCGCACCATCCGCCGGACGACAACTGGCCCGATGCGGCCGCATGGCAGCGCTTCTACCGCAGCGCGCTGACGGTGCGCGCGGTGCTCGTGACGCCGCATCTGCCGGGTGCGCGGGCACTCGGCGTCGACCTGCTCGCGGGCGACGGCGACCCTGCGGCGCTCGTCGCGCGCTGGCGCCTCGGCGACGGCAGCACGCTGACGATCGCGCTGAATCTCGGCTCGCTCGACGCGGCACTGCCCGAACTGCCGGTCGGCAAGATCGTGTTCGAGACGCCGCCGCGCGCCCGCGACCGGCTGCCCGACCTGAAGCTGCCGCCACGCGCGTGCATCGCGTGGCGGGACGGTGCGGTCAACCACGATGCGCGGCACCATCGCGCGAACGGGCAGAGCCGATCATGACGACCGACGTTTCGATCTCGACACTCGCGCACGCGGCCGGCCTCGAAGCCGACTGGACCGATGCCGGCGGCATCGCGCGGCGGGTGGACGACGGCGCGCTCGCCGTGCTCGTCGATGCGCTGGGCTGGCCGTGCGGCACGGCGGCTCAGCGCGTCGACAGCGCGGCGGCGCTCGCGGGCGAACACACGGCGGTACCGCGCGTCGTGACCGGCGACGCGGGCCTGCCGCTGCCCCTGCCCGCCGCGCTCGCGCAACCGGGCGCGCGCTTCCGGATCACGCTCGAAGCGGGCGGACACATCGACGGGCGCGTGGATGCGCACGGCGCATTGCCGCCGCTCGCGATGCCCGGTTACCACGCGCTCGACATCGGCGACCGGCGCATCGGGCTGACGATCGCGCCGCCCCATACGCCCCCGTTCGACACGCGTGCGACGGATGCGGGCAACCGCTGGGGCATCGCGGCGCAGCTCTACAGCCTGCGCCGCGCGGGCGACGGCGGCGCGGGCGACTACACCGCGCTCGCGCGGCTGGCCGCGCGCGCGGCGCGGCATGGCGCACAGGCAGTGGCGATCAGCCCGACGCACGCCGGCTATCCGGCGCTGCCCGCGCACGACAGCCCGTATTCGCCGTCGTCGCGGCGCTGGCACAACGTCGCGTATCTCGACTGCGACGCGGTGCCGGGCGCCGAGGCCGTGCGTCACGTGTCCGGCGCGGCAGCCGATGCGCCGCTGATCGACTGGCCGCACGTGCTGCCGCTGAAGCTGCGCCGCCTGCGCGCGTGCTTCGACGCGTGGCGCGCCGACGACGCCCCGTCGCGCGACGCGTTCCAGCGGTTTCGCGCGACGGGCGGCGCGGCGCTCGACGCGCATGCGCGCTTCGATGCGCTGCAGGCGTTCTGCATCGAACACGGGCTCGGGGCCGACTGGCGGCAGTGGCCGGCGCCGTGGCGCGACCCGGCATCGGCGGAAGTCGACGCATTCGCGCACACGCATGCCGATACGGTCGCGTTCCATACGTTCCTGCAATGGTGCGCCGCGCGCGCGCTCGGCGACGCGCAGCATGCGGCCCGCCGCGCCGGCATGGCCACCGGGCTGATCGCCGATCTCGCGGTCGGCTCCGATCGCGCGGGCAGCGACGCATGGGCGCACGGCGCGACGCTGCTGCGCGGCGTATCGCTCGGCGCGCCGCCCGACCTGTTCAACGCGGCCGGCCAGGCGTGGGGCGTGACGACCTGGACGCCGGACGCGCTGCGCGCGGAAGGTTTCGTGCCGTTCATCGAGCTGCTGCGCGCGGCGTTCGCGCACGCGGGCGGCATCCGCATCGATCACGTGCTCGGCTTCGCGCGGATGTGGATCGTGCCGGACGGCGGCTCGCCGCGCGACGGCGCGTACCTGCGTTATCCGGTCGACGATCTGATGCGGCTCGTCGCGCTCGAGGCGGCCCGCCATCGTGCGCTCGCGATCGGCGAGGATCTCGGCACGGTGCCCGCCGGGTTTCGTGAACGGCTCGGCGCGCAGGGGGTCGCGGGCATGCGCGTGCTGTGGTTCGAGCGCGATGCGGGCGGCGCGTTCCGGCAGCCGTCCGAGTGGGACCGCGACGCGATCGCGACGACGTCGACTCACGATTTGCCGACCGTGGCCGGCTGGTGGCGCGGCGTCGACCTGGCCTGGCGGCAAGCCGCGGCCCAGGCCGCCGCGCAGCACGACGACGCGGATAGGCACGACGTGGCCGCTCCCGCGCCGGATGACGCCAGTGCGCACGATTCGGACGAAATCGTGCAGGCGCGCGAGCACGACACCACGCCGCGCCCGGAAGCCGGCAACGCGGCGCCGCCCGACGCGCCCGCTGGCCTTCCCGCCGCGCACGCGGAACGCGCCGCCGAACGCGCGGCGTTATGGCATGCGCTGCAGCTGGCCGGCTGCGCGCCGGCCGGCGCCGCCGCCCCGCCGGCCGATGCGCCGCCGGTCGGCGCGATCCTCGCGTACGTCGCGCGCAGCCCGTCGCCGCTCGCGATCGTGCCGCTCGAGGACCTGCTCGCGCTCGACGCGCAGCCGAACCTGCCGGGGCCGCCGTGCGGGCATCCGAACTGGCGGCAACGTCTGCCGCGCACAATCGACATGCTGTTCGACGCCGACGTGCGCGAACGCATCGCCGCCGTCGTGCAGGCGCGCCGTTCGAGGGAGCGCGGCGCATGACGCCGCGCGCGACGCTGCGGCTGCAGCTTCATGCGGGTTTCACGTTCGACGACGCGGCCTCGCACGCCGACTACTTCGCGCGGCTCGGCGTGAGCCACCTGTACCTGTCGCCGGTCTCGGCCGCCGAACCGGGCTCGCGGCACGGCTACGACACCGTGGATTACGGCACGCTCAATCCCGAACTCGGCGGCGAGGCAGGTTTCAATCGGCTCGTCGACACGTTGCGCGCGCGCGGCCTCGGCGTGATCGTCGACATCGTGCCGAACCATATGGGCGTCGGCGGCTCGTCGAACGGCTGGTGGAACGACGTGCTCGAATGGGGCCCCGCCAGCCCGTATGCGCGCCATTTCGACATCGACTGGCATCCGCCCGATCCGGCGCTCGACGGCAAGGTGCTGCTGCCGTGTCTCGGCATGCCCTACGGCGACGCGCTCGCGGCCGGCGACATCACGCTGAACGCAGACCCGGCCAGCGGCCGTTTCTTCATCGCGTGCCCCGGACGGCGGCTGCCCGTGGCGGCCGCCACCTACGCCGACATCCTGCGTCTCGCGAACCGCGCGGACCTGAACGCGCTTGCCGAACGCTTCGACGCCGCGCCGGCGCGCGACAGTGCACGGCTGGCCACCGCGCATGCCGCGCTGCGCGATCACGCGGCCGCGCACGGCCCGCACGCGCTCGACGCGGTGCTGCGCGGCGCCGACCCGCGCGTCGCGCGCTCGCGCACCAGCCTGCACCGGCTGCTCGAACGCCAGCATTACCGGCTCGCGTGGTGGCGCACGGCCGCCGACGAGCTGAACTGGCGGCGCTTCTTCGACATCGCGACGCTCGCGGCCGTCCGCGTCGACGACGACGCGGTGTTCGACGCCGTTCACGCGCTGCCGTTGCGCCTGCACGCGGCCGGGCTCGTCGACGGCATCCGCGTCGATCACGTCGACGGCCTCGCCGATCCGCGCGCCTACTGCCGGCGGCTGCATGCACGACTGGCCGCGCAGCGCAGCGCGCCGCCGTATGTCGTCGTCGAGAAGATCCTCGCGCCGGGCGAATCGCTGCGCGCCGACTGGGGTGTTGCCGGCACGACCGGCTACGACTTCATGAACGACGTCGGCGCGCTGCTGCACGACCCGGCCGGCGCCGAACCGCTCGCCGCGCACTGGGCGGCCGTGTCGGGCTCGTCGCGCACGTTCGCGCAGGAAGCGCTCGACGGCAAGCGGCGCGTGCTGATGCGCCAGCTCGCCGTCGAGCATGCGCGCACCGCGCGGCTGCTGCACGGGATCGCGCGCGCGTCGCCCGCCACGCGGGACGTCAGCCTGATCGCGATTCGGCGCGTGCTCGGCGAACTGGCGGTGCGGCTGCCCGTGTACCGGATGTATCCGGCACCGCGCGAGGAGCCGGACGATGCCGACCGCCAAGTGCTCGCGCTCGCGTACGAAAGCGCGTGCGCGGCCATCGATCCGGCCGACCGGTTCGCGCTCGATCGCGTCGCCGCGTGGCTGGGCTTGCCGGCCGCCCGCGTGCCGCGCGCGAACGCCGACGCGCTGGCCGCGGCGCGCGTCGCGTTCGCGCAGCTCACCGCGCCGCTCGCCGCGAAAGGCGTCGAGGATACGGCCCACTATCGCTACGGCCGGCTGCTGTCGCGCAACGAGGTCGGCGCCGACGCCGGCGACTTCAGCCTGTCGCGCGGCGCATTCCATGCCCGCAACCGGCGCCGCGCGCGCACCGTGCCGCACGGGCTCGTCGCGACGGCCACGCACGACCACAAGCGCGGCGAGGACGCGCGTGCACGGCTCGCGGTGCTCAGCGAGATCCCGGACGCATGGCGCGCGGCATCGCTCGACTGGAGCGCGCTGAACCTGCCGCACCGGGGCCGCGCAAATCGCGATCTCGCGTGGGCGCCGGGGCCGGCCGCCGAGGCGATGCTGTACCAGACGCTCGTCGGCTGCTGGCCGCCGGCACTCGCGCCCGACGATGCGGCCGGGCTGGCCGGACTCGCCGCGCGCGTCGCGCAGTGGCAGACGAAAGCAGTGCGCGAAGCGAAGCGGCACAGCGACTGGCTGGCGCCCGAACCGGACTACGAGCAGGCTTGCGAAACATTCGTCCGCGCGATCCTGACGCCGCGCGGCGCCGGCGATTTCGCGCACCGGCTGCATGCGTTCGTCGCACGGATCGCACCAGCCGGCGTCGTCAACAGCCTGACGCAGACGACGCTGCGGATCGCGTCGCCCGGCGTGCCAGACCTCTATCAAGGGACCGAGTGCTGGGATCACTCGCTCGTCGATCCGGACAACCGGCGCGACGTGCCGTTCGACGCACTGGCGGCCGAACGGGTCGACGATCCGGTCGCGTCGTACCTGCCGGCCTGGCCCGATGCGCGCGTGAAACGCGCGCTGATCGAGCGGATGCTCGCGCTGCGCGCGCGGTGGCCGGCGACGTTTGCGGACGGCGCGTACGTGCCGCTACGCGTGCGCGGCGGGCTCGCGCGGCACGCGGTGGCGTTCGCGCGGTGCGACGCGGCCGCCACCGTGGTGATCGTCGCGACGCGGCTCGCGAGCCGGTTGCTCGGGGAAGCGCCCGGGATGCCGCGCGTGGCGCCCGCGCAGTGGGGCGATACGGCGGTCGTGCTGCCGCGCGGAGTCGAGGGGCCGTGGATCGACTGGCTGAACGATCGGGACACGATCGATGTGCCCGACGGGGTGCTGGCGCTACGCCGCTGTCTGGCCGGATTGCCTGTTGCGGTGCTCGTGGCGGCGCGTGTCGGCGGTTGAAGGCGCGCGGCCCTGCGGACGTGTGTCGTACCTCGCACGCCGGCGATCGTCGATCCAATCGACCGAACGTCGGCGATCTTGCGCAAGTGCCCAAGCGCGATTGCCCCGTCACGACCACTCTTCGGGCGGTATCGCCCCGCCGTCGTCCTCCCATAGCGGGTTGCCCTTCCTGTCGCCGTCGCGCGCGGCAACGGGCCCGCTCGTCCCGCTTGCGCCACCTGAGCCACCCGCGCCGCGCCCGGCCGGTCGACGCGTGTCGCGCGACGCCGCCTTGGCCGGCCGCACGCGTGTACGCGTCGGCGTCACCGTGTGCTGTTCGCCGCCGTGCCGCGCGCCCGTCTCCTTCGTCTTGTTCGCCTGTCGTGCATTCGAAGCCGCGTTCATCCTCGTCTCCCGTGTAAAAAAACGGACGAACGATCGCCGCAATTTCGGTGCCGCCGCCGGGCAAGCATCTTGCTGATCACGGTCATGACCAACCGACGTCCGGAGGAAGCGATGCCGACCGACCGCAACCCGCCGCCCGCCACGCGCCATCGGCTCGGCGAATGGATGGCGCGCGAAGAAGCCCACATGGCCGCGTTCCGCGAACGGATCGCGGCGGAGGCCCGCGCCCACGCCGGCGACCGCTTGCGCACGCCCGCCGTGCAGGCCCTCGCGCGGCTGTTCGACGACCACGCCGTCCTGCGCATGAGCCTGACCCGCGCGATCGACGAGGCGCTCGACGCGGGCCTGCGGCTCGGCTACGCGTCGATCGGCGACCTGATGACAGTGCTCGATCACCTGATGACCTATACGCCCCCTTTCAGCGAAGCGAGCCTGATCGTGTGCCCGATCAACGCATTCCTCGACTGGCCGATGTGCATGCCGTCGGGCCATGCGGTGTTTCGCGACGCGACCGTCAACGCGCACCTGAAGTGCGTGCTGAACGTGTGGTGCGACTTCCTCGGCGGCCCGCATTCGCGCACGCATCTCGACACGTCGGCGCCCGACGGCTGGTTCTGCGACGCGGCGCGCAAGCGCCTCGGGCTGTCGCAGTTCCAGTATCGCGACGACCAGCCGCACCTGGGCTTCGACTCGTGGAACGACTTCTTCACGCGACGCTTTCGCGATGGCGCGCGCCCGGTCGAGGCACCCGACGATCCGCACGTGATCGTCAGCGCATGCGAGGCCGCGCCGTACCACACCGAATCGAAGTTGAAGCTGCGCGACACGTTCTGGATCAAGGCACAGCCGTACTCGTTGCGCGACCTCTTCACGCCCGCATGGCTGGCGCTCGCCGAGCGGTTCGTCGGCGGCGACATCTACCAGGCCTACCTGAGTGCGTACAACTACCATCGCTGGCATGCACCGGTGCGCGGCGTCGTCACGCACGCGTACCGTGTCGACGGAACCTACTACTCGGTCGCGGAGGCGGAAGGCACCGACCCGGCCGGGCTGAACGACTCGCAGGGTTACATGACGGCCGTCGCCACGCGCGCGGTGGTCGCGCTCTCCTGCGACGATCCCGGCATCGGCACCGTGGCGGCCGTGTTCGTCGGGATGGGCGACGTGTCGTCGTGCGTGATCGACGTCGTGCCGGGGCAGCGCGTCGACAAGGGCGACGAGATCGGCTACTTCCAGTTCGGCGGGTCGACGTACTGCCTGCTGTTCGAAGCCGGCGTGATCGACCGCTTCCTGCCCGCGCCGCCGTTCGACAGCCGGACACCGGTCGTCCAGGTCAACGCGGGCGTCGCGATCGCGCGGTGAACGGCGCGGCGCCGTGCATCACGCGTCGTTCATGTCACTCAGGTCAGTCACGTCGGTCGCGACCCCGTCATGCCGCTGCACGCACTTCAGAACCGACAAGCCGCCGGCCGTCAACACGGGCCGACGCTCGCCGGACGCGTCGTCGCGCTGCATCACGATCAGTTGTTGCTCGACGAGGGCGACGACGTCGTCGCGGTCGATCTGGATCTGCTCCGGTGCGTGATGCACCAGGAACAGCACGGCAAATTCATGGGCGGTCAGCATGCTCGTTCCCCGTCTGCGGCTACGTGCGATACGACGAACGGTCGCATCGGCATGCGGCGCGAATCGTGCGCCGGCAACCGGTCGTTCATGCAGGGAACATGCCAGCCGACACGACGCGAACCGCCCCGCGCGCTCGGCACGCAGCGCGATGTGGCACCGGGCGATGCCTGCGACGCGCGGCAAAGTTTTCAACGGCGTGTAATGCGGGCGGCCGGATCGCCGGATGCGGGGCGGAACGACGCTTCGGGAAGCGCGACGGGAGTCAGGACTTCTCCGGCCCAAACAGCCCGGCCCGCGCCCGACCGCCCGGCGCACGGAAATAACCGCTATGCAGCACCACGTCCGCCCCGCCGCCGTCGGCCAGCACCTCCGCGCACGCGGCCTCGATGCGCGCACGGCCGCGTTCGAACGCATCGCGCAGGTCGGCTTCCAGCGCGGACTGCGCGCCGAAATGGTCTTCCAGCGCCTCGACCGTGATCGCACAGGTTTGCGGCACGCCATCGACGTCGACGACGAAACTCAACTGCAGCGCCGCTCCGTCGAACACGGGCGGCGTGTCGGTCAGCGTCACGCGGCGGGCGGCATCGGCCGGCATCGGCTTACGCCCCCCGCGACGCGAGGCGCTCGACCAGCGCGCCGTTGAACGCGGGCAGGTCGGCGGGCTTGCGGCTCGTGATCAGGTTGCCGTCGCGCACGACCTCCTCGTCGACCCACTTGCCGCCCGCGTGACGGATATCGTCCTGCAGGCTCGGCCAGCTCGTCATCGTACGGCCTTCCACGAGCCCGGCCGACACGAGCAGCCAGCCGCCGTGGCAGATCGCCGCGATCGGCTTGCCGGCGCCGACGGCCGCCGTCACGAATTCGCGCGCCGCCGGCAGCATCCGGATCGCGTCGCCGTTCACGACGCCGCCAGGCAGCACGACCGCGTCGTAATCGCCTTCGCGCGCATCGTCGAACGTGCGGTCGACCTTCACGCGCCCGCCCTTGTCGACGTGCCGGAAACCTTGGATCTCGCCGCGCTTCTGCGAAATCACGTCGACCTGCGCGCCCTCGGCCGAGAGCGCGCGCTGCGGCTCGACGAGTTCGGCTTCCTCGAATCCGTCGACCGCGAGGATGGCCACCTTGCAATGCTCCAGCCTGCCGCTCATGTATGTCTCCTTCGGATGGGCGGCACACGTCGTGCCGCATCGGTCGTCCCGCAATCGGCGTGCCGGCTGCCGGGCGCGCTGCACCTGCACGCGCAGGGTCGCACCCGCTCGCATCGCGACCCCGGCCGGGGAACGACCCGCGATCGCATCGAGGCCGGCACGCGCATGCGCCCGGCCGGCCCGTTCGACGTCGCCGCGCGCCCGGCTGCAAAGATTTCAACGGGATGTAATCCGATGCGGCACGTCGGCCCGCATCGATTACTGCAGGTGCCGCGCCGCATCGAGCATCGCGTCGGTCAGTTCGATCGTCAGCGTCAGGTTTTCGTCGGTGTCGGGCAACTGCTCGAGCGTCTGCTGCACGGCCTCGTGCAGCATCGCGTGCACGCGCGTGCGTGCGCCGTCGTCGAGATCGGCGTAATGCTCCATCGTGTCGCAGTCGAGCGCGAGCACGACCGAATACCGTGCTGCCTCTGGCGGTGCCTCGAGCGCATTCGCCCACGCCGCATGGAACATGACCCTGCCCGTCGCGACGTCGACATGAACCGTCGTATCGAGATCATCCACGTCGACCGCCTCGCCGTCGATCTCGTCGTTCTCCAGCCAAATCCGGGAATTCGATTGCATGATGTCCTCCTGCGTGGTGGCCGCGCGCCCGTCCCGGGAAACCGCGCCGCCATCGCGCCGCGCCGGCCGCGCCGGCACGACACCGTCAATAACCGCTCGAACCCGCGCTGCCGGCCCCGCCGCCGCCGGTGCCCGTCGACCCCGGCGAGCCGCCGTTGCCGGCGCCCGTGCCACCTGTGCCACCTGTGCCGCCCGCGCCACCCATGCCGCCCGTGCCGCCGCCAGCACCGCTCCCGCCCGCGCCTGCGCCGTTGGGGCCGCCGCCCGGCTTCACGTGGTCGGCCGCGCCGCCGTGCGAGCGCATGCCGTGCGTCGCGCCGTGCCGCTGCGTGCGGGCCGGCGGGGGCGGCGCAGCCGTGTTGCCGTTGGTGCCCGGTGTCGACATGTCCATCGACGGAATGGGCGCGCCCGTCCCTTCATCGGGGCGCTGCGAATTCTGCGCCCATGCGGCCGGCGCGGCCGCGACGATCGCGACGGCGGCACCGGCGAGCACGCGCCGCGCGACACACTTCGATTCGAATGCTGGCTTCATGACGTTTTCTCCCTGGTGATGATTCCTTAACGGGCATGCCTGCTCGTTCCGTTTCGCAACGCCCTTCCAGCAATGCCCATGCCGACGTCCGCACACGCCCGCGGCGCGGCACGCGGATTGCGTCGCCCGTCTCCGCAGGACCATCCCTCGACCCCAACACGGAGCCCCGTCACATGCCTCACGCTTCTGCTTCCCACGCACACGGCAAGCGCCTCACGCGCCGTCCCGGCCGCGCCCGCAGCGCCGATCCGGCACACCGCAAGCGCTGGTCCGGCGAAGTCACGCAACGAAGCGATGCACTCGACATCGAGCCCGACATCTTCAAGTCCGACGATCCGGCGGCGATCGCCGCGTCGCTGAAGCGTTCGGCCGAACACAGCCGCCGCCGCAAGGCGTCGCCGTTCCAGTCGGCGATGTCGATGCTGAACTTCTACGTGAACCGCGCGGGCCGCAATCTGCCGAAAACGCGCCGCACGACACTCGAACGCGCGAAACGCAAACTGCGCGAGGCATTCGGCCGCAAGCCCTGACCTGTTGCGCGTCCGCCTTCCCCGCCCGCCGCGAGCCCGCGCATGCATGAGACGCTCTGGTACCTGATCATCGGCGCGGTGCTGCTGGGCATGGGCGTCGCGACGTCCGCGCTGCGCCACCTGCCGTGCAGCACCGCGATGATCTATCTCGTGCTCGGCGTCGCGCTCGGCCCGGCCGGCGCCGGCCTGCTGCATCTCGACCTCGAACGCGACGCGCCGCTGCTGCGTGAAATCGTCGAAATCGCGCTGCTCGTGTCGCTGTTCGCGATCGGGCTGCGGCTGCGCGTGCCGCTGACCGACCGGCTGTGGCTCGTGCCGTGCCGCCTCGGCTTGCTCGCGATGATCGTCACCGTGCCGCTGCTCGCCGCGTGCGCGATACTCGCGCTCGGGCTCGGCTGGGGCCCGGCGCTGCTGCTCGCGGCGATCCTCGCACCGACCGACCCCGTGCTCGCGCACGACGTGCAGGTGCACGACCCGGGCGATCGCGATCTCGTGCGCTTCGCGCTGTCCGGCGAAGGCGGGTTGAACGACGGCATCGCGTTGCCGTTCGCGCTCGCGGGGCTCGCACTGTGCGGCACGCGCGAAGCGACCTACGGGCTCGCGCCGCTGTCCGGTGCGTTCGCGCTCGTCGCGCTGTGGGGCATCGCGGGCGCGGCAGCGATCGGCGGCGCCCTCGGCTGGGTGACGACGAAACTGATCGGCTGGCTGCGCACCCAGTACGCGCAGGCGCTCGGCCTCGAAGGCTTCTTCGCGCTCGCGCTGATCGTGCTGTCGTTCGGCGCCGCGCAGCTCGCGCATACGTTCGGCTTCATCGCGACGTTCGCGGCCGGTGTCGCGATGCGCCGCGTCGAACACCGTGCGAGCGGCGACCGCAAGCCACGCGAAGTGATCGGCCAGATCGATTCGGAAGACGTCGTCGCCACCGAGAAGCATCCGGAGAAAGCGCACGCGTTCATGACCGAATCGGTGCTCGGCTTCACGATCGAACTCGAACGGATCGCGGAAGCCGTCGTGATGACGATGGTCGGCAGCGTGCTCGCGACGCTGCCGGGCCCGCTGCTCACTTGGGGGGCGGCCGCGCTGGCCGCCGTGCTGTTCGTCGTCGTGCGACCGCTCGCGGTGCTGGTCACGCTCGCCGGTTCGCGTGCGACGCAGGCGCAGCGTCGGCTGATGGCCTGGTTCGGCATTCGCGGGATCGGCTCGTTCTACTACCTGCTGTTCGCGATCGAGCACGCGCCGTCCGGCGCGGTGCGCTCGCTGGCGGCACCGGTGCTGGCCGTCGTGTCGGCGTCGGTGATCGCGCACGGGATCTCCGCGACGCCGCTGATGAACTGGTATCACCGGCTGCAGCATCGGCGCTGACGGGTTCACGTCGGCGCCCCGAGCCGCGCACGCATCGACGCCGTGATGCGCTGGCGCGTGTGCGCGTAGCCTTCCCACGGATCGCGTTTCAGCGCGTCGAGCCGTGCGCGGAGCGTGTCGATCGTCCATTGCGCGCCGCCCGTCGTAGCGGGCACCTCGTCCCACTCGAGCGGCACCGACACGCCCATGCCGGGCCGCGCACGCACCGAGTACGCGGCGATCGTGCTCGCGCCGCGGCCGTTGCGCAGGTAGTCGACGAAGATCCTGCCGCGCCGGTGGCGCGGCCCCATCGTCGCGGTAAAGCGCTCGGGCAGCGTAGCGGCGACGTGCTGCGCGACCGCGCGGGAGAAGTCCTTCACGTCGTCCCAGCCCGCATGCCGCGTGAGCGGCACGACGACATGCAGCCCCTTGCCGCCGCTCGTCTTGCAGAACGACACGAGCCCCAGTTCGTCGAGCAGCCCGCGCACGATCTGCGCGGCGTCGATCATCGCGCGCCACGGCAGCGCCGGATCGGGATCGAGGTCGAACACGATCCGGTCGGGCCGCTCGATGTTCGACGCGTGCGCGTTCCACGTGTGCAGCTCGATCGTGCCCATCTGCGCGGCGCCGAGCAGCGCGTCGACGCTGTCGATCGACAGCAGCGGGCCGTGGCCGGGATCGAGTCCCTCGAGCTGCTTGACGAACGGGATTTCGCGGCGCTCCGCATGCTTCTGGAAGAACAGTTCGCCGGCGATGTCGCCCGGCGCGCGCACGAGCGACACGGGCCGGCCTTTCAGGTCGGGCAGCAGCCACGGCGCGACCCACAACCAGTAATGCGCGAGGTCGATCTTGCGCGTGCCGCTGCGCGGGTCGAGCACGCGATCGGGATGCGTGATGCGCACGCGGCCGACATGATCGACGCCGGGTTCGCCGTGCGCGTGGCCGGTGGACGCATGCGATCGTGCGCGCGGCCGGCGGTCGTGACCGGTATCGGTATGCGGTGCATGCGGGTGGTTGTCATGCGGGTTGCCGTGCGCTGCGTGGGGTTCGTCCATCGTCGTCTCCGATTCGGTATGGCGCGGCACTTCGCGGACGATCTGCCGCGCCGGCTTGTCTTCGCGCAGCGCGATGAACGACGCCTGCCGCACGATCCCGTCGCCCGTCCATTCCGCGAATTCGCATTCGGCGACGAGCGTCGGCTCGACCCAGTGCACGCGTGTACGCGACCGTTCGCGCGGCGGCGGGTCGAACGGCGTCGTGTCGCGCTCATGCCTGCGCAGCATCGCCGCGAGCCGGTCGAGCAGGCGCGTGTCGAACCCGGTGCCGACGCGGCCGACATAGCGCAACGGCGGCGTGCCGCGTGACCGCTTGCCGCCCGCGTCCGGCGCATGGACGCCGAGCAGCAGCGCGCCGAACCCGTGCCGGCTGCCCGACGGCTCGGTGTAGCCGCCGATCACGAACTCCTGCCGCCGCCGGCATTTCAGCTTGATCCACGCGGGCGAGCGGCCGCCGCGATAACGCGACTCCGCGCGCTTGCCGATCAACCCTTCGAGCCCCGTGTCGCACGCGTGCGCGATCAGCGGCACGACGTCGTCGCCGAGATCGGGTGAAAAACGCAGCCGGGACGGATCGCTGCCGGCGAGCAGCGGTTCGAGCAGCGCGCGACGCGCGGCGAGCGGTACGTCGCGCAGGTCGTATCCGTCGAGAAACGGCAGGTCGAACACGAACAGCGTCACCGCGTCCGAGCGGCCCGCGCCGAGCGCGTTCTGCAGCGCCTGGAAATCGGGCAGGCCGTTCTCGCCGAGCACGACGGCCTCGCCGTCGAGCCATGCGTTGTCGACTTCGAGCGCGGCGAGCGCATCGCGCGGCGCGCGCAGCTTCGCGGTCCAGTCGCGACCTTCGCGCGTCATCAGCGTGACGTGCCGCCGCGCGCCGCGACCCGCGATCCGCGCGAGGATCCGGTAACCGTCGAATTTCACTTCGTAGCGCCAGTCGCCGTGCGCGGGCGGCGCATCGACCAGCGTCGCGAGTTGCGGCGCGACGCGCTCGGGCAACGCCGCACGCACGGCGCCGTCCACGTGCGACAGGTCGGCCGACGGCCTGCCCGGGTCGTCGTGCGGCGCGTCGCTCATGTCTGGCGCATTGCCGTGGCCGCGCCGCGCGGCACGCGCAGGGGGCGGCTTGTCGCCGTTCCCCTTCGTGCGCGCGGCCTGCGTGTGCCCGTCATGCACGCTGCCGGGCCGCTGCGCGACGACATCGAATGCCGCCGCATCGCGCGCGTCGTCGTCGCGTTCCTTGATCAGCAGCCATTGCTCCTGGCGCCCCTGCTGCCGCCCGCTGCGCACCAGCGCCCAGCCGCCGTGCAGCTTCGCGCCGTCGAGCCGGAACGTCAGCTTGCCGGCACGGTAGCCCGCGCGTGCCTGCGCGACGCCGCCGTCGGGCGTCCACGTTCCTTCGTCCCACACGACGACCGAGCCCGCCCCGTAATGTCCGGCCGGAATCTCGCCTTCGAACGACGCGTATTCGAGCGGATGATCCTCGACGTGCACGGCCAGCCGTTTCACCGCCGGATCGACGCTCGGCCCTTTCGGCACGGCCCACGATTTCAGCGTGCCGTCGAGCTCGAGACGGAAGTCGTAGTGCAGCCGCCTCGCGTGGTGTTCCTGGATCACGAAGCGCAGCGGCCGGGCCGTGCGCGCGGACGTTCCCGCCTGCCGCGACTGCCGCGACTTCCTCGCGTCCGCCTCGGCGGGTGCGCGCCGCCGCCCGTGCGCGCCCTCGGGTTCCGGCGTCGCATCGAAGCGGCGTTTGCGGCGATAGGGGTCGAGTTTCGCGGCCATCGCGTCGTTCTCCGTTGCGCGATCATGCGGCGTGCTTGCGGCGCGCGGCGATCTTCTTCGCCGGGTGCGCCACGGCCGTGCCGTGCTTCGCGGCCGCGCGTTTTGCGGGCGCCTTCGCGGTGCCCTTCTCGGCCCCCTTCTCGGCCCCCTTCGCGGCAGCCTTCTCAGCCCCCCTCGCGCCTCCTTTCGCCGGTGCTTTCGCAGCCGGTTTGCGCCGCGCGCCGGCGGCACGCGAAGATGCCGGCGCCCCGGCATCCGCCTCGTCGCCCGCTTCGTCGCCCGCATCGGCTGCCCGCGCACTGCCGCCCTTCAGGCTGCGTTTCAGCAATTCGGTCAGGTCGACCACGTTGGACGCCGCGCGCCCCGTCTGCGCGGGCCGGTCCTCGATCTCCTCGATCCGGCCCGCGCGCACCTTGCGCTCGACCAGATCGAGGATGTCGTCGCGAAACGTGTCGTGATACTCGTCCGGCGTCCACGAACCCGACATGTCGTCGATCAGCTTCTTCGCCATCGCGAGTTCGCGCGCACTGACGCCCGCGCGCTTCGCATCGCCAGCCGGCACCGACAGTTCGTCGAGCGGGCGCAGCTCCTCCTGCCAGCGCAGCGTGTCGAGCGCGAGCAGCGGCCCGACCGGGATCAGCGCGCCGAGATGCTGACGGTCGCGCATCACGACGTGCGCGATGCCGATCTTGCCGCTGTCCTTCAGCGCATCGCGCAGCAGCGCGTAGACCTTTTCGCCCTTGCGGTCCGGCACGAGGTAATACGGCGTGTCGAGATACAGGAACGACACCGCGCCTTCGTCGACGAACGTGACGATGTCGACCGTCTGCGTCGATTCGGGGTTCGCCGCGCGGATCTCGTCGTCGGTCAGCACGACATAACGCTCCTTCTCGTACTCGTAGCCGCGCACGATGTCCTCGCGCGTGACTTCCCTGCCGGTGCGCTTGTTGATCTGCCGGTAGCCGACCGGGTCCATCGAGCGCCTGTCGAGCAGCCGGAACGACGGCTTCACGGTACGCGTGGCCGGGAACAGCTGCACGGGCACGTGAACGAGCCCGAAGCTGATCGCGCCTTTCCAGATCATCCGTGCCATCGAGGTCCTCCTTGCGGCGTGTGTGGTCCGGCGAACGTCACGGCCTGCGGCAGCGGCTGCGCCGCACGATGCTGACGTGGCCGTTGCGCTCCAGGATCGCCGCGTCGACGTCCGACAGGTCGGTCGCGCCGAGCGCCTGCCGCACGCTTTCGCGGATGTCGGTCGGCGTGAGCAGCGCGGCGCGCATCTGCGCGTCGTCGAAGCGGCCGTTGCGATACACCTCGCGCTCGACGCCCACCAGCAGCCGCTCGAGCCGGCGCGAGCGCACGCAGGCCCAGCCGATCGCGCGATGCAGCAGCGCGATCGCGAACGACGCCGCGACGGTCGCCACGAACGGCGACGCACCGACCACCGCGCGGCTCAGGATCGCGCCGAGCAGGATCCCGACCACGTAGTCGAACGGCGAACGCTGGCCGAACGCGCGCCGCCCCGCGATGCGGATCAGCACGAGCGCGACCAGGGACACGACGATCGCGCGCAGCGCCATCTGCCCGGGGCCGAGCATCCGGCCCTGTCCGAACAGCGCGACGACGATGTCCATGATCGCGCGGCGCTAGGCCGGCAACTCGGCGGCCTGCTGCTCGCGCGCCCACACGCGATGGTGGCCGAGGTGGTCGGACAGCGTATTCAGGATCGCGTCGAGATCGACGGCCTGCCCGACGCACACGCCTTCGGCCGGGTCCGGCAGATGCGCGGCGCTCAGCAGTTGCCGCCCCGACCCGACGGCCGCGATCGGCTTCAGGTGCTTGAACGCCTCGCGCACGAAATGCCGCGCGTCGGCGCAGTGCGCGAGGTCGCGGCCATCGCCGTCGCCGCCGCACACGAACACCGCGTCGAACATCACCGACGGCATGCCGGCCAGCGTCGCCTGCGGCACGATGCTGCCGATCGGCGCGAGCGTCGGCGCGACGATCGTCGGCACCGCATGCGCGGCCTGCAGCGCGTCGCGCACCTGCTCGACGAGCGCCTGGCTCGCACCCGGCGTCGCGATCAGCGCAATCTTGCGCGAGCGGATGCCGGGCTTCGAGCGGCCGATCAGGCTCAGCGCGGGCGAGCGCTCCGCGACGGCAGGCGTCGCGCCCGCATGCGGTGCGGGCAGCCCGAGCCGTTCGGCGACCTGCGCGGCCAGCCCCGCGTCGAAGCGCGCGATGATGTCGTTGACCACCCGCTCGCGAATCCGCGGCTGCGTCACCTTGCCCAGCTCGAAGCAGTACGCGTCGCGGATATGCCGTTGCTCGATCTCCGTCATGCTCTGGTAGAACAGCGCGGCCTGCGAGAAATGATCGGCGAACGATTCGCTTCGCACGCGTACCTTCTCGCCTTCGAGCGGCTCGTGCACGGTCTCGAAGCCGCCGCCCGACGGCGCCGGCGGGGTCTCGCGCGGCCAGCCGCCGCTCGTCGAATTCGGTTCGTAGGACGCCTGCCCGACGTTGATCGTCTGCCGGTGCATCGCATCGCGCTGGTTGTTCGCGAACGGGCACACCGGCCGGTTGATCGGGATCTCGTGGAAGTTCGGGCCGCCGAGCCGGCTCAGCTGCGTATCCGTGTACGAGAACAGGCGCCCCTGCAACAACGGGTCGTTCGTGAAATCGATGCCCGGCACCACATGGCCCGGGTGAAACGCGACCTGCTCGGTTTCCGCGAAGAAGTTGTCGGGATTGCGGTTCAGCGTCATCCGGCCGATCGGCCGCACCGGCACGCGCTCTTCCGGCACGAGCTTGGTCGGGTCGAGCAGGTCGAAGTCGAACTGGCCCGCATCGGCCGGATCGATCATCTGCACGCCAAGCTCGAACTCCGGATAGTCGCCGCGCTCGATCGCCATCCACAGGTCACGCCGGTTGAAATCCGGATCGTGGCCGGCAATCCGCTGCGCCTCGTCCCACAGCAGCGAATACGCGCCGCTCACGGGCCGCCAGTGGAATTTCACGAAACGCTCGGCGCCGTCCGCGTTCACGAAGCGGAACGTATGCACGCCGAAGCCGTCCATCGCGCGAAAGCTCGCGGGCAACGCGCGGTCCGACATCAGCCACAGCACCATGTGAGTGGCCTCCGGCACCAGCGACACGAAATCCCAGAACGTGTCGTGCGCGGACGCGCCGGTCGGCATCTCGTTCGGTGCCTCGGGCTTCACCGCATGCACGAAGTCGGGAAACTTGATCGCGTCCTGGATGAAGAACACCGGCATGTTGTTGCCGACGAGGTCGTAGTTGCCCTCTTCCGTATAGAACTTCACCGCGAAGCCGCGTACGTCGCGCACCGTGTCCGCCGAACCGCGCGGGCCCTGCACCGTCGAGAAGCGCACGTACACCGGCGTTTCGGCGGCTGGGTCCTGCAGGAACGCGGCCTTCGTGAAGTCGGCCATCGGTTCGTAGACGCGAAACACGCCATGCGCGGCCGAGCCGCGCGCGTGCACCACGCGCTCCGGAATGCGCTCGTGATCGAAGTGCGTGATCTTCTCGCGCATGATGAAGTCTTCGAGCAGCGACGGGCCGCGCGTACCGCCGCGCAGCGTGTTCTGGTTGTCGGCGATCCGCACGCCCTGATTGGTGCGCAACGCTTCGTGGTCGGGCCGCGAACGGTGTTCGTCGAGCTGGCGCGACTTCGCGCTGTCGGTCGACTGCGCGGGCGCGGTCTTGCCGGCTGATGTGGAACGGGTCATCGAAAGATCCTCGTGGCATTCGGGTGGGCAGCCGCCACGCAAACCGCCGCGCCGCGGCGCGGGCATGCGGACGGCAGCGAAAACCGGTACGACGGGCGCGATCGCGCCCGCGATGCCGGCTGTGAAATCAGGGCGCGGCCAGCGCCGCGTCGAATTCGGCGCGTGTCACGTCGAGCGTCACGCTGCACTCGATCGCGGCATCCTCGACGCGCGGCTTGCGTTCGTCCACCGCGCGCCGCGCGCGGTCGCACAACCGCGTGCGCACGCGCAGCCGGTCGGCCGCGTCGAGCAATGCATAGCGATCGACGACGTCGGGATCGAACCGCAGGTCGACCGCGCAACGCCATTCGCGTGCGTCCTCGTCGGACGGCACACGCACCCACGACACCTGGATCGTCAGGCCGCCGGATGCGTCGTCCGCATGCACGACGACGGTCGACTGCGACGGAAAGCCGATCGCGAGCGCGTGTTCGAGTTCGGCCACGCGCTGCGACCGGTCGGGCGCGGCACTCATCGTCGCACGACGCCCAGCAGCAGCGTGACCAGGAAGATCACGACGAAGATGTAGAACAGGATCTTCGCGATCTCGGCCGCGCCGGCCGCGATGCCGCCGAAGCCGAACACGGCGGCGACGAGCGCGATGATGAAGAAGATGATGGCGTATCGAAGCATGGAACCCTCCTGGATGACAGCGGTCGTCACCAAACGTCGTCGTCGGTCACGCATCGTGCTTGTGTTTCGGTTTGCCGCGCACGGGCGTGGCAGCCATTTTCTCGAGCTCTTTCTCGCTCATCGACTCGGCCATCGACTTCGCCGGCGGTTTGAGATCCTTCATCTTCGTTTCACCGCGCTTGGCCGACAGCGCCGCGCCTGCGGCACGCTGCTGCGCCTGGGATTTTGCTGGCATGGTTGCACTCCTGTCGTGGGTGGATGCGCGGGCCGACACGACGGGCGGCGCCGCGCGCGGTTGAAGATCGGTTCGGCGGGCAAGCCGTCACGTCACACGGCATCGCGACGCCGCAGGTCGGCCGCGGGAATCTTCATCGCCTGCCGATACTTCGTCACCGTACGACGCGCAAGAAGAATGCCGCGGCCCGCGAGGTTCTCCGTGAGCGCGACGTCGGACAGCGGCTCGGTTTGCCGCTCGGCCGCGATCATGTCGCGGATCAGCACCTTCGCCGCCGACGCCGAGCACACGCCCTTGCCGGCCGCCTCGAGCTTGCGCGGGAAGAAATGCTTGAACTCGAACGTGCCGTGCGGCGTGGCCATGTACTTGTTGCCCGTCGCGCGCGACACCGTCGATTCATGCAGGTCGAGCGCTTCCGCGATGTCGCGCAGCACGAGCGGCTTCATCGCGATCTCGCCGTAACGAAAGAAATCGCGTTGCCGCTCGACGATGCATTCGCCCACGCGCTGGATGGTGTCGAAGCGCTTCTGCACGTTGCGTATCAGCCAGCGCGCTTCCTGCAGCTGCTGGCCGAGCGGCGAATCGCGCTCGCCGCTCGACTGCGCGAACAGCGTCGCGTAGCGCTCGTGCAGGCGCGCGCGCGGCAGCACGGCCGGATTGATCGTCACGATCCATTCGTCGCGTACCTGGCGCACGATCACGTCGGGCACCACGTAGTCGCCGCGCGTGCTGCCGTAGTGATTGCCGGGGCGCGGGTCGAGCCCGCGCACCAGCGCGCAGGCGGCGTGCATCGTCTGCGCGTTGCAGCCGAGACGCCGCTGGATCTCCGCCGTCTCGCGGCGGGCGAGCCGTTCGAGATGCTCGTGCGCGATCGCCTTCGCTTCCGCGAGCGCCGGCGTACCGGCCGGAATCGCGTCGAGCTGCAGCACCAGGCATTCGGACAGCGAACGCGCCGCGATGCCCGGGCGGTCGAGCATCTGCACGAGCCGCAGCGCGATCGCGAGATCCTGCTCCGACAGCAGCAGCGCCGGATCGGCCGCGGCCCGCAGCTCGGCGAGCTCCTGGCGCAGATAACCGTCGTCGTCGAGCGCGTCGATCACGATGCGCGCGGCCTCGCGATCGTGCCTGTTCAACGGATACAGCCTGAGCGCGTCGTGCAGCTGCTGATGCAGCGACGGTTCGGCGGCGATCCATTCACCCGGCGACAGGCCGTCTGCATCGTCGCCCTGGCGGTTCGTGCCGCGCGGCGCGGGTGCCGCCGTCAGCGGCACCTCGCCGTCGGGCGGCCGGACATCCTCGGGCTCGGGCGCCGCTTCGGGCGCGGCCGCTTCCGCCGGCTGCTCCGGCGCGCCGTCGGCGGCTTCCTCGTCGCCCGGGCCGTCTTCGAGAAACGGGTTCATGTCGAGCGCCTGCCGCAATTCCTGTTGAAATTCGAGCGAGGACAACTGCAGCAGCCGCAGCGACTGCTGAAGCCTCGGCGTAAGTGCCAGATGCTGTCGCATCTGCAACGCAAGCGAGACGGGCATCGAAAGCCTCCTGATTGTTCGGTTCGCGGTAGGTCGTCTACACGACTTACGCAGCTTTCGTGCCAATCTGGCGAAGCGCGTCGCCTCGCGGTTCTCGCGGGTTCGCACCCCGCTTCGTCGCTGGCCCGGGCCGCTTTTTTACAAGCCCGCGGCAAGTTTGGGGCACGCAATTCGCTCGTCCGGAAGGGCGTCCGGAGGTGCCCCGAACGCCCTCGCCTGCCTGCCGTGCGTGATGCGCGGAAAACGCCCGATCAGTACTGCATCGGCGGCGGCGTGCCCGGCAACGGCCGGTCGCCCTGCGCGCCGTTCGGCCCCGGCGGCGGCACGTCGGCCGGTTCGCCGCCGGCCGCGCCCTGCGGCATCATGTTGCCCGGCGACGGACGCGTGTCGTAGCGCGTATTCGCGTCCGGCATCGTCGTGGTCGACTGCGCGCCGCGGCCATCCGGCGGTGCGGGCGGCGCCCCGCGCGCCCCGTAGGGGCCGTTCGTCGGTTGCGTGCAGGCAGCGAGCGCGCACGCGGCGGCGAACGCAAGGGCGCCCGCGCGTATCGTCTGGATCGTGTTCATCGAATACCTCCGTCGGATCGATGGCTCAGAGCCGGTTGAAATGGAAATCGCCGGCATAGGCGGTCGGCGTGCGACGCGCCATCATCGTGTCGAATTCGGCCGCGACGCGCGCGAGCGTGCCGCGCTGCCGGTCGATGCCGGCCCGCTCGAGCGCGGCGAATGCGTCGGCGTCGAACGACACCGACAGCGACGCCGGATGGCCGTCGACGCGAAAACCGATATGCAATGCACCGGCCGGGCGCTCCTCGATGTGGAACGGCATCGCGCGCGCTTCGAAATGGCGGCCGAGCGTCTCGGCGATCTCGCGCAGCACGCCGGGTTTCACGCGGACGCTCATCGCCGTGCCTCCGCATGCAGGCGCGTTATCCCGCCGACCGACGGCGCATGCACGGGAGGCTGCCGCGACGGCGGTTCGCGCTCGGGCGGCGCGGTCCCGGGCGGATCGCCCGCCGGTTGCCGGTACGGTTCGGGCAGGTCGGGCGGCAAACCGCCGGGATCGGGGTCGTCGGGATCCGGCTCGAGGTCGGGAAACGGCGGGATGGGCCGCTGCAGCCATTGCGCGGGATCGTGTTTCATCGGCATTCCATCGGGGCGGGTTCGGATCGGCATCGTGTGCGGCGGTCGTGACTGGATACGGAAGTCCCGCAATGCGCATGCCGTCCGGTCGCGACGCCCGCATGCGGGCGCCGGCGCGAACACGCGCGGCCCCATGCGACGCGTCGTGCCTTCGCTACACCGTTCGCTGCAAATCTTTCAAGCACCTCGTTATACGTCGTACGCGGCCATCACGAGCCACAGCTCGCGGCCGTTGTCCTTCACGCATGCCGCCAGCGCATACGAATCGGACGGCTCGCACGCGCGCTGCAGCGCGAAACGCGCCGGTTCGGTCGAACCGAACGTCTCGTCGCCCAGCGGCCGCACGTCGGCCTTTCCCTCGAACATCCGGCGCTCGGGCCGGTAAATCAGCGGTTCGTGTTTCCATTCGTTGAAATGGCTCTTCACCGAATCGAATCCGCCGCCGCATACGTTGATCTCATAACGCACGCCTGGTCGTCGTTTCGGAATCGTCATCGTGCCTCCGCTCGAAATGCGCACGGCAGGCACCGGTCGGGCCGCGCGCCGTCATCGCAGTCGATACGGCAAGTCGTGTGCCGCGTCCGCGAGCCGGGCACGGCCGTTGCGGCAAGCCCGGCTCCTCGTCACCGATATGGAGCCACGCGATGAAGGATTCGACCCGGCCCGGCCGCGACACGCCGGCCCATGAGCGGCATCCCGACCCGACGCCGCCGCTGAAGCACCAGGACCGCGCGCGCACGCGCCATTCGGAACGCCATATCGACAAGCAGCTCGAGGACACGTTTCCGGCCAGCGACCCGCCGGCGACCGGCGGCGTCACGCGGATCGAACCGGACACGCCGCCCGGCACGCACGACGAAGGGCCGTGGCGGAGCCCGCGCGAACGCGACGACGGCGCGTGACGTACCCGAGCGACCCACGCGTGCAGGAAGGCACGCGGCTTGCGGCGTCCGCCGACGAATTCACCGAACCCACCTGCAAGGAGGAAGTCATGCATCGCGTCAACGAAATCATGTCGCAGGACGTCGTGCGCATCGCGCCGACCGACTCGATCCGTCATGCCGCGCAACTGATGGAGCGCTACGACATCGGCGCGCTGCCCGTGTGCGACAACAACCGGCTGATCGGGATGGTGACGGACCGCGATCTCGCGGTGCGCGCGATCTCGGCCGGCAAGCCGCCGGAAACGCGGATCCACGAGGTCGCATCGGGCCCGATCGAATGGTGCTTCGACGACGATTCGCTCGACGAGATCCAGCACTACATGGCCGACGCGCAGTTGCGCCGCCTGCCCGTCGTCGATCACGACAAGCGGCTGGTCGGCATGCTGTCGCTCGCGGACATCGCGACGCGCTCGGCCGGCCCGGAGCGCGACGACGTCGCGAACACGCTGGAAGGCGTGTCGCAACCGAAGCAGACGTGACGGCGCGATCCTCGCGCCGCACGCCACCCGCGCGACCCGCAGGGCCCGCCCCGGGCACCGTCGCGCCCCACGCAGACTGGAGGAAACCATGCAGACTTCCGATCAAGGTCAGACCCGCATCATCGGCAAGGGCGCCGCAACGGCGGCCGGCCCCGGCCCCGACGTGATGGCGGCCGATACGCTGGAAGGCGACAAGGTCTATACGACCGACGGCGACGATGTCGGCAAGATCAAGGACATCATGCTCGACGTGCGCTCCGGCCGCATCGCCTATGCGGTGCTGTCGAGCGGCGGCATCCTCGGCATCGGCGACAAGCTGCACGCCATTCCGTGGAGCGCGCTCACGCTCGACACCGAACGCAAATGCTTCCTGCTGTCGGTGTCGTCCGAGCGCATCCGCAACGCGCCGGGGTTCGACAAGGACCACTGGCCGGCGATGGCCGATCCGCAATGGGCCGAGCCGCTGCACGAGTTCTACGGCAGCGCGCCGTACTGGAGCGCCGGCGACGAACTCGGGCTGACCGACCCGACCGAGGAACTGAACGATCCGCGCGCGCGCGACCGTCACTGATCGCACGACGATGCGGCGCCGGTTCGCCGGCGCATCCGCTTTCTACACGCCCCGCTCGCGCGGGGCGTCTTTTTTGCAAGCCGGGACGGCGCGGGGTGAAGTGCATTGCGTGCGCGATGTGCGCTATGCGCTTTATGTGCGCAACGGCGCCGCATCGATCGCGATGGAAAATATGCGCGATGCCGGGCCGCGGCCGGATCGTCGCCGGGGTCGGGTTGCATCGCGTTTCTCCTTTCCCCGCTCGCGGGAAACCTGTCGCCGCGCAAGCCGCGCCCCCTCCCGACTGCATGCGGCATGCCGGTTGCTGCGTCGTTCGCATCGTCCACACGGAGTGCTTCATGCGCGCGATGCAGTTTCTGCCATCCGGTTTGCTCGGTTTGCTTGCCTCGGCGCGGGCGACGGCCCGATCGCCACGTTGGTCCGGGCAACAACGTCATGCCGCCGCTCCGACCTGTACGTGGGGCGTCGCATGACCCATAAACCGCCGCCCGCTCCCGCCTCGCCGCCCGCCGCCACCGACGACGACGACGCGCCGACGACGCTCGGCGCGTGCCGCCGCTGCGCGCTGTGGGAACACGCGACGCAGCCGGTGCCCGGTGCGGGGCCGCGCGACGCGTCGATCATGCTGGTCGGCGAGCAGCCGGGCGACCAGGAAGACCGCGCCGGCGCACCGTTCGTCGGCGCGGCCGGCCGCCTGCTCGACCGCGCGCTCGACGAAGCCGGGGTCGAACGCACGCACGTCTACCTGACCAATGCGGTCAAGCACTTCAAATGGGAACCGCGCGGCAAGCGGCGCCTGCACAAGACGCCCGCGCAACGCGAAGTGGCCGCGTGCCGCTACTGGCTCGAACGCGAACTCGATGCGGTGCGCCCGCGCGTGGTCGTCGCGCTCGGCGCCACGGCGCTGCGCGCGGTGCTGCAGGACAACGACGCGACGCTCGAGCGCACGCGCGCGCCGGTGCGGACCGCCGGCGGGCAACTCGTCGTCGCGACCTTTCACCCGTCGTACGTGCTGCGCACGCGCGGCGCCGATTCGCGCGAGCATGCGTACCGGACGCTCGTCGACGCGCTGCGTACCGCGTCGGACCTCGCGCACGACACACGCCGCGGCGGCGGGCGCGACTCGCACGGCAACGCCGGATGAGTGCGCCGGACGAAGGGGCGCCGCCGGCGGCCAATGCCGCGACCGCCGGCGCCACGGCGAAACCCTGGTACAAGCGCCTCGGCCCCGGCCTGCTCGCCGGCGCATCCGACGCCGATCCGAGCAACATCGCGGTCTACGCGCAGGCCGGCAGCCAGTTCGGCTTCAACATGCTGTGGATGATCGTCGTCGCACTGCCGATGATGGTCGCCGTGCAGCTCGCGGCGGCCTTCGTCGGACGCCGCAACCGCGAAGGCCTGGTCGCCGGCATTCGCACGCACTTCTCCGATCGCCTCGCCAAGACGCTGATCGTGATGGTCGTGATCGTCAACATTGCGAACGTCGGCGCCGACCTCGCGGCCATGGGCGATGCGACGGCGCTCGTCGCCGGCGGCCGCAGCTACTGGTATGCACCGCTCTACGGGATCGCGTCGCTCGTGCTGCAGGTCACGCTGTCGTACGAACGCTACGCGCGCTGGCTGAAATGGATGACGCTCGGGCTGATCGCGTACGTGCTCGAACTCGGCTTCGTTCATGTCGACTGGCGCGGCGTGCTGCACGCGCTCGCGCTGCCGCAGATCGCGCTCACGCATGCGTATGCGACGACCGCCGTCGCGGTGCTCGGCACGACGCTGAGCCCCTACCTGTTCGTGTGGCAGGCGGCACTGGAAGTCGAGGAAACCGCCACCGAGCAACAAGACGCGACGCCGTCTGCCCGTGGCGAGACCGAACGGCGCGTCACGTTCGACACGTGGGCCGGGATGATCGTCACCAATGCGGTGTCGTTCTGCATCATGGTGATCGGCGCGGCCGTGTTCTTCGCGCACGGCAGGCACGATATCGGCACCACGGCGCAAGCTGCCGAGGCGTTGCGGCCGATCGCCGGCGAAGCCGCGTTCGTCGTGTTCGCGTTCGGCATCGTCGGCTGCGGGCTGCTTGCGATTCCGGCGTTCGCGGGCAGCGCCGCGTACGGCTGCGCGGAAGCGTGGCGATTCCGCGAAGGGCTGAACGAACCGGTGAGACGCGCACCCGCGTTTTATGCGGTGCTGGCGCTGTGCGTCATCGTCGGCATCGCGATCTGCATCGGGCCGATCGACCCGATCAAGGCGCTGTACTGGAGCGCCGTGCTCAACGGCATCGCGGCGGTGCCGATGCTCGTGCTCGTGATGCTGCTGGCGCGGCAGCGCGAAGCCGCCGGGCAGCCTGGTAGCGGAACGGTGTCGATGGTATTCGGCTGGCTCGCGGTGGGCCTGATGGCGGCGTCGGTGGTCACGATGATCGTCGACCTGCTGACCTGAGCCTCACGAGACGGTTGCGTCGGCAACCGGTGAAGCATCACGCGGACAACCGGGCAGCCGCGCGAACGGCTGCCCGCTCAAGTCGTGCGTCACATCATCTTGCCGCGCGAGCGTTCGGCGCGCGCCGCCTCCGCCGCCGATTCGACCTTCTTCACTTCCTCCGGCGGCGGCAGCACGGCCTTGAAGCCCATCGAGTCGATCCACATCTCGCGCGCCCAGCCGCGCGTGTGATACAGGTGGTGATCCTCGTCGGCCTCGACCTCGTCGTGCGCGTCCTTCAATATCTTCGCCGCATCGCCCGACAACTGGTCGGCCGCGTAGCCGATCAGTTCCCAGTTCAGGTGGTCCTTGGTCTCGGCGAGCACCACGCATTCCGCCGCGACGACCTGCGCGACGGCCGGATCGGCCTGCTTCCGCGCCTGCTCGATCACGTGGACCAGCGCCTTGCCGGTGGCCGCGACCGCGCTGCGTCCGGGCGACTGCGCATCGGGGTCCATGCCCAACGTCTCGAACACCTTGCGCAGCACTTCCTGGTGATGCAGCGTCTCGCGGTGGTACTTCTCCCACTCCTTGTGCAGATCGCCGTCGGTCGCGCACTGCAGCGCGGCCTCGTAAAGCTTCGCGCCGCCAAGCTCGGTTTCGTATGCCTGACAGAGCAATTCGCGGATGCCTTCGTGTTTCGGTTGCCGATGGGCCATGACTGCCTCTCCGAAAAAAACGGGCCGCGCGCGGCCCGGGGATGAACGGGCACGCGTTATCGCGCGCCCACCTTGCGTTCGAGCGCCTGCGCCATGCTCAGGTGATGCCTGAGCGTCGGCAGCGTGGCGCTCGCGAATTCGCGCAGTTGCGGGTCGCTGCCGTCGCGCGCCTCGCCTTCGAACAGCGCGACGGCCTTGCGATGCGCGTCGGGGCCGACCGCCGCGACATACGCGACGTCGAAGTCACGGCCGCTCTTGCCGCGCAGCGCCTCGACGTCGGGGTCCGAAATCTGTTCGACCTGCGGCTTCATGCCCTTGCGCGCGGCGATCGCGGTGAGCCGCGCGTTCGCCTTGCCGTGGTCGTTCACCATCTGCTTCGCGAAGGCGCGCACGTCAGGCGACTGCGCCTGCTTCAGCGCGAGCTGGCTGGCCTGCACCTCGGCCTTGCCGGCGATCGCGGCCTTGTCGATGAATTCCGCGTCACCGCCTTGCGGCGCCTTCGCGATCCGCGCGTCGCCCGCGCCCGACGATGGATTGATCACGCCGCCCGGCACATGCGAATTCGATGCGGGCGGCTCGCTCGGCGCCTGCGCGCCGGCGAGCCCCGACACGGCGAACACACCCGCGGCCAGTGCCGCGATCGTCCAGTTCGGATGTCTCATCATCTGCCTTCTCCTTTTCTTGCGTGGATGCGGCCGTCAGCCGCCGACGATCGAGCCGCCGTTCGGGTGCAGCGTCTGCCCGGTCATGTAGCTCGCGCCGTCCGACGCGAGCAGCACATAACAGCCGATCAGCTCGTCCGGCTGCCCCGGCCGCTTGAGCGGCACGTTCGAGCCGAACTTCGCGACCTGCTCGGCGGTGAACGTCGACGGAATCAGCGGCGTCCAGATCGGCCCCGGCGCGACCGCGTTCACGCGAATGTCGCGTTCGGCCAGCTCCATCGACAGCGAACGCGTGAACGCGACGATCGCGCCCTTGGTCGACGAGTAGTCGGGCAGCCTCGGGTTGCCGTGATAGGCCGTCACCGACGCCGTGTTGACGATCCGCCCGCCGTGCTTCATATGCGGCAGCGCGGCCTGCGTGCAGAAAAACATCCCGTACACGTTCGTGCGGAACGTGCGTTCGAGCTGTTCCTCGGTCACGTCCTCGATGCCCGGCTGCGGATGCTGCTCGCCCGCGTTGTTCACGAGCACGTCGAGCCGGCCGAGCCGTTCGACCGTGCGCGCCACCGCATCCTGTGCCTGCCGGCGGTCGCCCACGTCGCACGCGATCGCCTCGCAACGACGGCCGGCCTGCTCGATCAGCTGCTTCGTCCGCGCGGCATCGTCCGATTCCTTCAGGTAGACGATCGCGACGTCCGCGCCTTCCTTCGCGAAACCGACCGCGACCGCGCGCCCGATTCCGCTGTCGCCGCCCGTCACGAGCGCGACCTTGCCGGCGAGCTTGCCGCTTCCGACGTAATCGGCCGCGTCGCCGCGCGGCTTCGGATGCATGTCGCGTTCGGTGCCTGGCTGATGCGTCTGGTGCTGGGGTGGCGGCGTCTGTGCGGTAGTCATCGGTTCCTCCTTGAACGGGTGCCGTTCGTGCTGCGCAAACGGCATGCCGCTGCCGCCCCGCCGGCTGACGGCAGCGCCGCCGCGCTCTCGCGGCAGGCATTGCAACGCGTGTGCAGGAAAGCGCGGGGTCAGCGAGGAGCGCCCGACGCGGGTTCGTCCGGCCGGCGCACCGGGTCGAAATCGCGCCATTCGCCGTCCTGCCAGTCGCCCTCGACGCGCTCGATCGAACGTGCGCCGGTCGCGCGCAGGACGGCTTCGGCCGCGCTCGCCGTGTCGGGCGTCACGCGCGCGGCGAGAATCACGCCCGTTTCGCTCTGCGCGAGCGTGCCCTTGCCTTCGGCCGGCTCGCCGCGCATCCTGCCGAGCGCGCCGCCGAATGCGCCGAGATAGGCACCGGCCAGCGCGCCGGCAGCCGGTACGAACCAGTAGCGCACGCCGATCGCGTAGACGACGAGCCCCGCGACGACGCCGATCAGCAGCCCGCGAAACGCACCGATCATCGCGCCGCGGCCGCCCGGCTTCGCCGCCGTATCGGCATATACGTCGCCACCGATCGGAAAGCGCGCATGCTGGCCACCCGGATTCAGAAAGAAGATCGACACGTCGTCCGGACCGAACGCGCGCTCGTAAAGGTGGCGCGCCCCACCTTCCGCTTCATCGAACGTCGTGAAGCGGCCTGCGACGATCATTGCCATGCTCGTCCTCCTCGTGACGGATCGCGCGCCGCGCGCGGCGACACGCGCGACGCGGCCTCGCCTACATCAGCCGCCCGATTTCCTTCGAGACCGATGCCGGCGTGGCGTACTCGCGGTCGGGAATCCGGCGTAGCATGTCGAGCACGGCGGCGTCCGCGTGCGAGCGTTCCGCGCACTGGACGACCGCCTCCTTGCTCGCCGGGTAGTCCATGCCCTTCAGCGCCTTCTGCACGTCGACCGGGCTCGGCGGCTTGCCGTGGCCGGTCTGGTGCCCGCCCTTGTCGTGGTCCTGCTGCGCGCGCTCGCCTTCGTGCGCGCGGGCGCGGCTGAGTTCGTGGCCCGTGTGTTGTCGGGATGTCATCGAAACCTCCTTGATCGGGTGAACGGAAACGGCATCACGCGGACCCGCGGCGCGCACGCGCGAGCGCGGCGAACACGAGCGCCGCCGCGCCGAGCGCGACCGCGCCGGCCATCTTCGGCCGCTGCACCACCGTGTTGTAGGCACAGCTGCGCAGCACGGGGCCGTCCATCCCTTCACGCTCGTGCAGCGCATGACGCGAGTCGTACAGCGCGTTGTCGTCGCGCGGGCGTGCGGGCCGCACCGTGCGCTGGCCGCGCGAGAACAGCGTGGCCGCGACGCGATCGAACAGGCGCGGCGCGTGGTACGCGCTCGCCGACGTGAATTTCGCGGCACCGCCGACGAACAGCGTGCGGCGCGGATGGGCGGCCGCGAACAGGATCGCGTCGGCCACGAGGTCGGGGTCGTAGATCGGCGGCGGCAGCCTCGGCTCGACGTTCATGTAGTTCTTCGCGTGCATCACGAACATCGTGTCGATCGCGGCCGGCTTGATCAGCGTGACCGACACCGGCAGGTGGTCCGATTCCATCTCGAGCCGCAGCGAATCGGTGAAGCCCTTCACCGCGTGCTTCGACGCGACGTACGCGCTTTGCAGCGGCACCGGCGCATCGGATGCCTCGCTGCCCATGTTGACGATCGCGCCGCCGTGGAAATCGCTCTTGCGGCGGAAGTGGTCCGCCGCGACGAGCGAACCATGCACGACGCCCCAGTAGTTGGTCTCGAACAGACGGCGCTGATCCTCGAGCGGCACGGCGGCCGCCGTGCCGAAGATCGACACGCCCGCGTTGTTGACCCAGGTGTCGAAGCCGCCGTAAGTGTCGACCGCCTTCGCGGCCGCGCGCTGCAGGTCCTCGAGGTTCGCGACGTCGCCGGCGACCGGCACCGCGAGGCCGCCGTGCTGCCTGATTTCCTCGCACAACGTATTCAGCGCGCCCTCGTTGCGCGCGAACAGCACGAGCTTCGCGCCGCGCCGTGCCGCCTTGCGCGCGGTGACGAGGCCGATGCCGCTCGTCGCGCCGGTGATCACGATCGTCTGCTCGCCGACCGGTTTGAGCATGCAGTTCATGACGAACTCCTGTTGCGGCAACGCCGTTACTTGGCCCGGATGGTCAGCTGGTCGTGCACGTCCTGCACGCCGTCCACCTGCTTCACGACGCCGACGGCCTGCGTGCGCTGCTGTTCGTCGGGCACGCTGCCGGTCAGCATCACGATGCCGTGCCGCGTCTTCACGTGAATGTCGCCGGACGACAGGCCGCTCGTGCCGACGAGCTCGGCCTTCACCTTGGTCGTGATCGTCGCGTCGCGGATCTTCCTGCCGGTCGTCGAATGCGACGACGTGGATGACGATGACGACATGGACGACGACGCGGCGCTGTCGTCGCCGGCGGCGAACACGTTCGGCGCGATCGACGCGCAGGCGGCGGCCGAGACGATCGCGATCGCCATGCCGACACGCTGGGCGCGATGGCGACGGATTCGCAGGGAACGGGCTGGGAGCGGGAATACCTTCATCGTGACCTCCTTTCGTCGAGCCGGCACGGCCGGCGGGCGGACACGACGGGCGCAAGCCGCGTGCCGCGGCCGCATCGCCGGTTGCAGGCGGCAATCGCCGGCCGGACGCGCTTTCGTCCAATGCGTTGTAATTTTTTCGACATGCCGGCTGGCGGTTTCCCCCGCAACGGCGCGGGTATGCCGCTTGCCGACAGGCACCCACGGCGGCCCGTCTGCGCGGCCCCGATACCGGGAGCAATGCCATGCAAAGAATCGCGTTGATCAGTGAACATGCATCGCCGCTTGGGGTGATCGGCGGTGTCGACGCCGGCGGTCAGAACATCTACGTCGCGAACGTCGCGAAGCAACTGGCCGAGCGCGGGCTCGACGTCGACGTCTACACGCGTTGCGACAATCCGCACCTGCCGGAAGTCGTGCCGATCGGCACGCGCATGCGCGTGATCCACGTGCGGGCCGGGCCGCCGGCCGACGTGCCGAAGGAGCAGCTGTTGCCGTACATGGTTGCGTTCGCGGACGCCATGATCGCGCGCATGCGGCGCGAGCCCGACCCGGTCGACGTGATGCACGCGAACTTCTTCATGTCCGGCGATGCGGCGCTGCGCGTGAAGCGGCAGCTCCGCATCCCGTTCGTCACGACGTTCCATGCGCTGGGCCGCGTGCGGCGCCTCCACCAGGGCGCAGCCGACGGGTTCCCGGACGCGCGCTTCACGATCGAGGACACGCTCGCGCGGCGCTCGGACCGCCTGATCGCCGAATGTCCGCAGGATGCGCTCGACCTGATCACGCACTATCACGCCGACAGGACGCGAATCGAGATCGTGCCGTGCGGTTTCGACCTCCAGGAATTCCGGCCGGTGCCGCGCATCGATGCACGCGCGCGGCTCGGCTGGCGGCAGGACGCGTTCGTCGTGCTGCAGCTCGGCCGTCTCGTGCCGCGCAAGGGCATCGATACGGTGATAGACGCGCTGGCGCGCATGCCGCGCGATCCGCGGCGGCCGACGCACCTTTACGTCGTCGGCGGCAGCCAGGCGACACCCGACCCCGCACGCGACCCGGAACTCGCGCGGCTTGCCGCGTTCGCTCACGAACTGGGGATCGCCAACCGCGTGACCTTCGTCGGCAGGCGCGAGCGCGACGCGCTGCACCTGTACTACAGCGCCGCCGACGTGTTCGTGACGACGCCGTGGTACGAACCGTTCGGCATTACGCCGGTCGAGGCGATGGCGTGCGCAACGCCGGTGCTCGGCAGCGACGTGGGCGGCATCCGCACGACGGTCGACGACGGCACGACCGGCTATCTGGTACCGCCGCGCGACCCGGCCGCGCTGGCCGCACGCCTCGTACAGTTGCGCGCGCAACCTGATCTGTGCGCGGCCCTCGGGCGCGCCGGCTACCTGCGCGCGCACCGGCTCTACACATGGCAAGGCGTGGCCGACCGGCTCGTCGACATTTACCGCGACGTCGCGCACCCGCAGCGTGCCGGCACATCGGCCGGCACCGGACGGCGCACGCCCGTGGCCGCCACGTCTGCCGTACTCGCGAACCGCAAGGAGAATACGTAATGAAGGGCTACGATCGAAAACGCGTGCTCGTCACCGGCGGCGCCGGTTTTCTTGGTTCGCATCTGTGCGAGCGCCTCGTGACGGCCGGCGACGACGTGCTGTGCGTCGACAACTTCTACACGGGCGCCCGGGACAACATCGCGCACCTGCTCGACGCGCCCAACTTCGAGCTGATGCGGCACGACGTGACGTTTCCGCTCTATGTCGAGGTCGACGAGATCTACAACCTCGCGTGCCCCGCGTCGCCCGTCCACTACCAGCGCGACCCCGTGCAGACGACGAAAACCAGCGTGCACGGCGCGATCAACCTGCTCGGCCTCGCGAAGCGCGTGAAGGCGCGCATCCTGCAGGCATCGACGAGCGAGGTGTACGGCGACCCCGACGTCCATCCGCAGGACGAACGGTATTGCGGCCGCGTGAACCCGACCGGCCTCCGTGCGTGCTACGACGAAGGCAAGCGCTGCGCGGAAACGCTGTTCATGGACTATCACCGCCAGTACGGCGTCGACGTGCGGATCGCGCGGATCTTCAATACCTACGGCCCGCGCATGCATCCGGCCGACGGGCGCGTCGTGTCGAACTTCGTCACGCAGGCGCTCGCGGAAGCGCCGCTGACCGTGTACGGCGACGGCCGGCAGACGCGCTCGTTCTGCTACGTGGACGACATGGTCGAAGCGCTGATCCGGCTGATGGCCGAGCCGGGCGACGCGAGCGAGCCGGTCAATCTCGGCAGCGACGTCGAGATCGCGATGATCGACGTCGCGCGCGAGGTCGTACGGATCGTCGGCACGACAGTGCCGATCGAGTTCCGGCCGCTGCCATCCGACGATCCACGCCAGCGGCGACCGAACCTGGACGCCGCGCAACGGCGGCTCGGCTGGCATGCGACGACGACGCTGGCGAATGGACTCGCGCACACCGCCCGGTATTTCATCCAGCGCCAGGTCACGCACCATGCACCCGGCGACCTCGTGCGCAGCACGCGGATCGCGTCGCACCTGCTCGCGCGGGTTCATACGCAGAACCGGCCGGCACCTGCGACGTAACGCGTCGGCGGCCCGCGCGTCAGCCGTCGCGCTTCGTCGCGTGCGCGATCTTTTGGGCCAGTTCGCGCACGTCGACCGGCTTGCACAGATAGCCGTCGAACCCGGCCTCCAGCGCACGGCGTTCGTCGGCGAGCCCCGCATGCGCGGTGACGGCGAGCACGCACACGTCCGGCTGGCCGCCGTCGCCGTTCATCGACCCGCGCCGCAGCGCATCCAGCAGCCAGAAGCCGTCGCCGTCGGGCATCGCGAGATCGGACAACACGACGGTCGGCCGCATGTCGGCCGCCACCGCAAGCGCTTCGCGGCCCGACGACGCGATCGCGACTGCCGCGCCGAAGGTGGTCAGCGCGGCCGTGAGGCTCGCGCGCGTCGTCCCGTCGTCGTCGACGATCAGGATCCGTTGCGCGTCGAGCGCAAGCGCCTCGCGCGGGCCACTGCCCGCCTGCGCGATGCCCCATGCCATCGCGCCGGCCGGCTGCCAGCCGGCGGGCAGCGTTACCGTGAAGGTCGTGCCGAGATTGCGGCCCGCGCTCGCCACGGTCACGCGGCCGCCGTGCAATTCGGCGATATGCCGCACGATCGACAGGCCGAGACCGAGACCGCGCCGCGACGACGCCGGCGAATCGTCCGCGCGGCGGAACATGTCGAACACGTACGGGACGAACTCCGCCGCGACGCCCTGCCCGGTATCGACCACGGTCAATACCGCACGCGCGTCGTCGCGCGCGAGCCGGACCGTCACGCTGCCGCCGCCCGGCGTGAATTTCAGCGCATTCGAAATGAGATTCGACAGCATCTGCCGCAAGCGCTCGGCATCGCCCGACACGATGCACGACGCGGCATCGCAATCGAATTCGAGCACGATGCCGGCGGACGATGCGGCTGTCTGGAACGCACCGACCGAATCGGCAAACAGCCGCACGAGGTCGACCGGCGTCGTGTCGAGCCGCAGCTTGCCGGTCGCGAGCGACGACGCATCGAGAATGTCGCCGACCATCCGCGTGAGCGAGCGAGCGCTGCGGTCGATCGCATCGACCGCCTGATGCTGCAGCGCGTGATCGGCGGAGTTGCGCAGCACCTCGACCCAGCCGTAGATCACGTTCAGCGGCGTGCGCAGTTCGTGCGATACCGTCGCCAGCAACTCGTCCTTCAGCCGGTTCGACGTGTCGGCCTGGTCGCGTGCATCGCGCGCGCCCTGCAGCGAGCGCTGCACGCGAAGGTCACGACGGCGCTGCGCACCGGTTTCGCGCAGCGTCAGCGACAGCGCAACGCATTCGCGCGCCTCGCCGCGTACCGGGCGCACCGACAAGGTGGCGCGAAAACGCCTGCCATCGCGCCGCACACACAGCAGTTCGATCGGCCCGACCGGTGCGTGCATCCCGCCGAACGATTCGGTCAGCGGATTGCGCCGCAACCAGCGCATCGCGATCAGCGAATCGAACATGCGCCCGCGCGCATCTGCCTCGTCGTAACCGAAGATCCGCTGCGCGGCCGGATTCCAGCTGACAATGCAGCCGCTGTCGTCGATGCCGACGATCGCGTCCGGCGATGCGTCGACGACCGCATGCTGCAACCGTGACGCATCGATGCGCGCGCGGTCCGCGCTGGCATCGCGCAGCAGCAGCACCGCGCCGTCGACGTTGCCGTCCGCGTCGCAGAGCGGCGACGCCACCTCGACGATCGGCACCGGATCGCCGGCACCGCCCGGATGCAGCCAGTGCCGGTCGGACGTGGCGTCAGCGCCATCGAGCGCGCGATCGAGCGGCGTCGTCTGTACGCGCCGCCCCTCATGGTCGACGATCCGCAGCACGTCGCGCACGGGCTGCCCCGTCGCGTCGTCCTGCCGGCAGCCCGCAAGTTTGGCCGCCGCCGCGTTGATATGGGTCAACCGCCCTTTCGTGTCGATCGCGACCACGCCATGCGGCAGCGCACGCAGCACGGCTTCGAGCTGCCGGCGCGCGGCCGCCTCGCGCCGACGGGCGCGATCGTTCGCGACCCGCGTGTGTCGCAACATCGACGCAATCGCACAGACCAGCGCACCGACGAGCATGAACGTACCAAGCTGCACGAGCCGCTCGGGCAGCGGCGCCGGATAGGCGGCCGGATCGGACAGGAACAGCGTCCACACGAGCAACCCGCTCACGACGGTCGACACGACGCCGAACAGGAACGACGTCGCCCACGCGGCGCCGGCGAGCAGCGGGTAGTACAGGACGAACGGCAGGTTCACGCCGCCGAAACGGATCGCGAGCGCCTGCAGCACGGTCGCGATCGCGACCAGCATCACCGCCGTGGCGTAGTTTCCGGCCGGCGGCCGGACCAGGTCGATCATCGAACGCGCTCCTCGGGGGAAGACCGGCGGCGGGCGGGCACGGCGCGTGCTCGCCGGAGGGAACCCGCGGCGCAGCCGCTCCCTCCAGGAACCGCCACGCCATGAACGCTCCAGCACGCTGGCTCGTCGTCTCGCCGCACCTCGATGATGCCGTTTTCAGTTGCGGTCGGCTGCTCGCGCAAGCACCCGGCTCGATCGTCGTCACCGTCTTCGCGGGCATTCCGCCGCGCGGCACGCCCGCGCCGCCCTGGGATCGCCGCGCCGGCTTCGACCATGCCGACGAGGCCGTCCGCGCGCGCCGCGCCGAGGACGGCCGCGCGCTCGCGCTGCTCGATGCGCACCCCGTCTGGCTCGACTTCCTCGACGACCAGTACGGCGTGCCGGCGGCATCGACCGCCATCGCCGCAAGCCTGGCCGAGGCGATCGATACCCATGATGGCTTCGGCGTGCTCGCGCCGGCCGGCCTGTTCCATCGCGATCATCTGCAAGTGCAGCAAGCCGTGCTGTCGCTGCTGCCGCACAACGCCGACATGCCGACGCACGCGTCGCACGTCTGGCGCTTCTACGAAGACGTGCCGTATCGCCGTATCGGCGGACTGATGGCCCGACGCGTGGTCGACTGGCGTGAACGCGGCTGGATCGCGCATCCGGTGGGCGCACCGGCCGGCAGCCATACGCGTGGCGCCGCCGCGAAAGCCGCCGCCGTCGCCGCGTATGCGAGTCAGGTTGCGCTGTTCGAGCCTCATATGCGCGCCGATCTCCAGGAACCCGAAACGTACTGGCGGCTCGCATGCGACGTCACGTTCGCGTAACGCCCGCGCGTATCGCGCTGCCACCGGCCGAACCGCGCATGACCGCCGTCGTGCTGACCTGCCGGCGCGCGGCCGAACTCGCGCATACACTGGCGCGACTCACCGCGTTGCCCGACCGGCCGGCGATCGTCGTCGTCGACAACGCGTCGACCCCTGCGACGGCCGCACTGATCCGCGACCGCTTTGCGCACGCGACGCTCGTGCAAGCGCCCGCGAATCTGGGCGCGGCCGGCCGCAATCTCGGTGCGGCCATCGCACGCACGCGCCACATCGCATTCTGCGACGACGATACATGGTGGGCGCCCGGTTCGATCGCCGAAGCCGCGAACCTGCTCGATGCGTATCCGCACGTCGCGGCCGTCACGGCGCGCGTGCTGGTCGGCCCCGAACAACGCGAGGATCCGACCTGCGGGTTGATGGCCGACAGCCCGCTCGACGCGCCCGTCGCGCTGCCCGGCCGCCCGATCCTCGGGCTGCTGGCCGGCGCGACCGCATTCCGGCGCAGTGCGTTCGTGCAGGCCGGCGGCTACCATCCGCGCTACTTCCTCGGCGGCGAGGAAGCACTGCTCGCGTTCGACCTGTACGGCGCCGGCCACTGGCTCGTGTACGCGCCGCACCTGACCGTGCATCACTACCCGTCGCCCCGCCGCGACGGGCCGGCACGCGCCAGCGTCGCCGCCCGCAACGCGACGTGGACCGCATGGCTCAGGTGGCCGGCCGCGGCCGCATGGCTGTACACCGTGCGACGGCTGCCGCTGCTGCGTCGCGAACGCGCGATCGCGCGCACGCTCGCCGGGCTGCCGTGGATCCTGCGCGAACGGCGTGCGATCCCGCCGCATGTCGAACGCATGCGCCGCCGTCTCGACCGCGATGCGCGTCGTGATGCGGAAACGAGGGGATGAGCACGATCGAGACGGCATCAGGAATCCGGCTTTTCCGCTTCGTCTTCCAGTTGCGCGAGCCGGTTATAGATCGTTTTCAGGCTGACGTCGAGCACCTCGGCCGCCTGCGCCTTCACGCCGCCGCACTGCGCGATCGTGCCGAGGATCAGCTTGCGGTCGACTTCCTCGAGCGGCGTGCCGAACGGCACCGTCACGCGATCCTCGTGCGAATCGACCATGTTCGACAGCTCGTCCATGATCGGCGGCGGCAGCGTATCGATCACGTCGGCGTCGGTGAAGATGCTCGCGCGCTGCACGAAGTTGCGCAGCTCGCGCACGTTGCCGGGCCACTCGTAGGTCTTCAGCGCTTCGCGCGCGGCCGGCGCGAAACGCAGGTTGCGGCCGCTTTCCTCGTTGTAGCGCTGCAGGAACGCATCCGCGAGCATCGGGATGTCATCGCCGCGCTCGCGCAGCGACGGCAGCGGAATCGGGAACACGTTGATCCGGTGAAACAGGTCGGGCCGCAGCTTGCCGTCCGCCATCGCGGCTTCCGGATCGCGGTTCGTCGCAGCGACGATGCGCACGTCGACGTCGATCTCGCGCGTCGAGCCCAGCCGCGTGACGCGCCCCGTTTCGAGCACGCGCAACAGCTTGACCTGCGATTCGAGCGGCATTTCGGTGATCTCGTCGAGAAACAGCGTGCCGCCGTCCGCGCGTTCGAAGAAGCCCTTGTGCTGACGCTCGGCACCGGTGAAGCTGCCGCGGTCGTGGCCGAACATCTCGCTCTCGACGAGGTTCGCGGCGATCGCGCCGCAGTTCACCGCGAGGAACGGGCCGCGGCGGCGCAGGCTCAGGTCGTGCACGGTCTGCGCGGCGAGTTCCTTGCCGGTGCCCGATTCGCCCGTGAGCAGTACCGACGCCTCGGTGCGCGCGACACGACCGATTGCGTCATAGACAGCCTGCATCGCGGGAGAACTGCCGAGCATGCGGCCGAAGCGGCCGAGACGCTTCAGTTCCGAGCGCAGCTCCGCGATTTCCTCGTGCAGCGCGGTGGTGCGCGGCACGCGCGCAAAGATGCTGTTCAGCCGCTGCATGTTGAGCGGCTTCACCAGATAATCGGTCGCGCCGCGCCGCAAGGCGTCGATCGCGGTTTCCAGGCTCGCGTGGCCGGTGGTCAACACCATTTCGCAATGCGCGCGCTTGGGCAACGCGTCGAACAGATCCATGCCGTTGCCGTCCGGCAGCACGAGATCACATAGCACGAGATCGGGCGTATGGGTCGAGACCAGCGTACGCGCCTCTTCGAGCGTGGCCGACGTATCGCACGCAAGCTGCTGCGTGCGTGCGAGCGTGGCCAGCATTGTTCGCGTATCGGCATCGTCTTCGACGATCAGGACGTATGGCATCGAGGCTCCTTGGAATGCGGCCCGGCGCGATCGTCGGCGGGCACCGCGGCAGGTTCGGCGCAATGCGCGCCGCCGCGCAGCCCGCGGCGGCATGCTTCATGCCGCATGCGAACGGGCAGAGAAGTTGTCCGGCACGGACAAACAGGTGCTTAGCAGTATAGAAGAACGAGGTCGCGCATTCGTCGTCCATCTAATAAATCTATCTGTCGACGCTATCTGCATTGCCAGATTCAATGCCGGGAAATCGGCACAAAATGTATCCTCGGTACATGAAAAACGACGTGTGCCACGTCAATTTTTCATCCGGCCTCGACACATTCGGTCATATTTTCCCCATTCGATCTCACATCATGTCGAAATCTGTCGATGAGGGTGCACGTCTGTTCGGTCACTCACGTACGATCCAGGATCTGCTGTTGAAGGTATCGCGCGTGGCGGCGACGCGCATCAGCGTCCTGATCGTCGGCGAAAGCGGTGCCGGAAAGGATATCGTCGCGCGACTGATTCACGATATGAGCCCGCGCCGACGCGGGCCATTCGTCCCGGTGAATTGCGGCGCGATCCCGCACGACATCGCGGAATCGCAATTGTTCGGCCACGAAAAGGGCAGCTTCACGGGCGCCATTTCGCAGCATGTGGGCATGTTCGAAGCCGCACGCGGCGGCACGCTGTTTCTCGACGAGATCGCCGAAATGCCCGCCGAGCTGCAGGTCAAGCTGCTGCGCACGCTGGAGACGAACACCATCGTGCGCGTGGGCGGCCACGAGCCGATTCCGATCGACGTGCGGATCGTGGCGGCCACCCATCACGATCCGGTCGAGGCGCTGCGCACCGGGCGGCTGCGCGAAGACCTGTTCTACCGGATCGCGCCGGTCGCGCTGCACGTGCCCGCGCTCAGGCAGCGCGAGGACGATGTCGGCGATATCGCGCTGCAGATCGTGGAGCGGCTGAATGTGCGGCACCGTACGAGAAAGCGGCTGTCCACGCAGGCGATGAAGGCGCTGCGCGCCTATACGTGGCCCGGCAACGTGCGCGAGCTGCGCAACGCGCTGGAGCGCGCGTTCATCCTCGCCGACGAGCAGATCGAACTGCAGTTGCCGCGCCGCCAGCCGCCGCGCGAGGAAGTGCGCCACAACGCAATGACGCTGCATATCGGCACGACGCTCGCACACACGCAGCAGCGCTTCATCGTCGCATCGCTGCGGCACTTCAACGGCGACAAGCCGCGCACCGCGAAGGCGCTCGGCATCAGCCTGAAGACGCTGTACAACCGCCTCGCGCTGCTGCCCGAGCACGAGCGCAATGCGGTGAGCGGCACCGCCCAGTCCAGTAGTGCGAACGGCGCCGACATGCCCGCTCCGCCCGCGGCGAACCCGTAAGCGCCGCGCATCACGTGGTCACGTCGCGCAGCGCCGTGTCCCAGTCGCGCACGAACCGTTCGATGCCGAAGCGTTCGCAGGCGTCGCGGCGCGCAGCCGCGCCCCACTCGCGCGCGAGTTCCGGCTCGCGGATCAGCGTGCGCATCGCATCGACCAGCACGGGCAGCCGCGTATCGGCCACGCCGTTACAACCGCTCCTCACGAGCTGCGCCATCTCGGTCGTCGCGAGCGCGACGATCGGCAGCCCGATCATCATCGCCTCGATCACCGCGAGCCCGAGGCTCGTGTAGCGGATCGGGTTGAAGAAGAATCGGTAGTGCGACAGGAACTGCGGCAGCGCCGGGTTCGGCACCTCGCCGATCCCGCCGAGCTCGCTCGAACCCATGCCGACCAGGTCGATCGGCACGCTGTGCCGCACGACCTCGAACAGGTCCGCGCCGAGGCGCCGGCCGCGGCGCGCGAGATTGTTGACGACGGCCACGCCCTTCGGCAGCGTGCCGTGATACTCGACGCCGTCCGGCATCAGCACGCCGTGCTCGATCACGCGCGTCGGCGTCACGCCGTTGTCCCACATCAGCGCGTTGAACGGCGTCACGTGCACCAGCAACACGTTCGGGTCCTGCACCGGATGCAGCGTGTCGGTCGGATGCTCGCGCGGCGGATCGTGCTCGACGAACAGCGTCGGCAGCGCGCGCTGCGCTTCGCTCAGCAGCCGCAGGCGGTCGTGCTGGTAATGCTTCACGTGCTGGTACAGCACGCAGTCGAATTCGGTGTCGCGCACGCACTCGACCGGCACCTCGTGCACGTTGTCGCCCCACGGCAGGTGCCCGACGCGGCCCGCATAGCCGGGCGGATGCTGCGGCTTCGTCACGATGTAGAAATCGTGCGGCGCCTGCGACAGGTAATACAGGTAGTTGCCATGCACGTGCCAGGTCAGCACGCGCAACCGCTTACGTGACATGACTTCTCTCCTTCGCGAGCAGGTCGCCCGCCTGGTCGATCACGTCGCCGACGCCGATGGCCGTCGCGCATTCGTGCCCGTACGGGCACGTGTCGAACATGCAGGGCCGGCACGCCGGGTAGTTGGCGAGCACACGATGGCGCGCACCGTCGAGCGGCGCCCAGCGCGCGGTATCGCTGCCGCACGCGACGACGACGCTCGGCGTGCCGAGCGCCGCCGCGATATGCGACACACCCGTGTCGTTGCACAACAGCAGCCGTGCGCGGCCGATCAATGCCGCGAGCGCACCAAGCGGCGTGCGCCCGCACAGGTTCACGCACGGCCGCGCAAGGTGCTCGGCGAATGCGCCGGCCAGCGCCATTTCCGCACGCGTGCCGGTCAGCACGACCTGCCAGCCGTCGTCGGCGAGCTGCCGTGCGGCGAGCGCGAAGCGCTCGACCGGCCAGCGCCGCGACGCCATCCGCGCGCCGGGATGGATGATCACGTAGCGGCCCGGATCGAGTGCGTGTTCGTCGCGGAGTACGTGCCACAGCGCATAGTCGAGGCCGCCGAGCGGGAATTCGAGGTAGTCGCCGCAATCCGCGTAGCCGAGCTTGCGTGTGAGCGCCAGGTAGCGTGTCACTTCCGGTTCGTCGTCGCGCCACACGAGCGTGCAATCGAGCGCGGTCGTGCCGCCGTCGGCCGGGATGAAACCCGCCGTGCGCGTCGCGCCCAGCGACGCGACGATCGCGTTCGTGTGCGCGCCGCTGCCGTGCAACTGAATCGCGAGGTCGAAGTCACGCGAGCGGCATTCGGCGATGAACGCCTCGCGCGTGGCCGTGTCGGGTTCGGGCTGTTCGCCAAGGCCCGGCGCGCCGGGGAACGCGATGAAGCTGTCGATGTAGTCGGAGAAGCGCGACGCGAACTCGCGCGCCCACGGCAGGCCGATCAGCGTGATGCGCGCGTCAGGTTCGCCGCGCCGCAGCGCGCGCAACGCGGGGACGGCGCACAGCATGTCGCCCAGTTGCAGCGCGCGAAATACCGCGATCCGCGTCGGGCCGTGCGAGCTGTCGGCATCGAGACCGTGGTCGGGCGTCACAGGAAGATCACCCGAAAATGCAGCGCCCCGCGCATGCGCCAGTACACCGACACGGGTGGGATCGCAATGGACGTGACGATCATCTCCGCGACGTGCGACGGCGTGAGCTGCGTGCCGCGCAATCGCTTCGCGCAGAATGCCGCGGTAATCGCGGCCCACACCGCCGCGCACACGATCGCCGGCGCCGGCCAGCCGGCGGCGAAACAGCCGATCGCGCCAAGCGCCGCCAGCACGGCCGCGTAGTAGTGCCAGGGCGGCACCCGCCGGATATGACGCCGGTAGGTCGCGCGATGCTTCTTGTACAGCAGCGCGTCGAAATACACCTTCGACTGCTGGCCGATGCTCGCCCCCCAGTGTGCGGGACGCACCGGATGCACGATACGTGCGGCGTCGGCGCCGACGATCGGCCCCGCGTGCTCGCGCAGCGCGAACATCAGGTCCGCATCCTCGCGCCATGCACGCGTGAAGCGTTCGTCGAACCCGCCCACCCGTTCGAGCGCCGCGCGCCGCACAAAGCAGTTCGCGGTCGCGAATTCCGCATGCGCGAGGCCCGCCGCGTCGCGTTCGTAGTCGGTCGGGCACGGCCGCAGCGGCACGTCGATACGGCCGGCCGCGGCGGCGGCTGCCGGCTCGGCGAGGAGCGCGGCCGCGCCATGGCGCAGCCACGTCGGGTCGGGAATCGTGTCGTCGTCGGTGAACGCGATCAATGCGCCGCACGCGCTGCGCCAGCCCACGTTGCGCGCGCCGGCCGGCCCCTGCGTGGCGGGCGCTGTCATGTAGCGGATCGCCGGCCTGGCGGTCACGCGCGCGCGGCACGCGTCGACGACGGGCCGCGCGCTGCCTGCCGGATCGTCGTCGACGACGACGATCTCGTAGGCGGTCGGGTCGAACACCTGCACGCACAGCGCGTCGAGGCAGCGTTCGAGCAGGTCGGGCCGCCGGTAGGTCGGCACGACGACCGACACCACGGGCGACAGGTGCGCGGCGCGTCCGTTCATCTCGGCTTCTCCAGCAGGAACGGACCGATCACGAGCGCGTCGAGCGGCGACGTCCAGAAGCATTCGATCGCATCGCGCGGCGTGCAGACGATCGGTTCGCCGCGCGTATTGAACGATGTGTTGACGAGCACCGGCACGCCGGTGAGCGCATCGAACTCGGTCAGCAGTGCGTGCAGCAGCGGATGCTGCATCTCGTCGACGGTCTGCACGCGCGCGGTCCCGTCGATGTGACGCACGGCCGGAATCCGCGCGGCGCGTTCGGGCACGACGTCGTAGACGAACAGCATGAACGGCGCGCGCAGCGGCGTATGCCGGCCGCCGGCGAACCAGTGATGCGCGCGGCTTTCGAGCACGACCGGCGCGACCGGCCGGAAGTCCTCGCGATCCTTGATTCGGTTCAGCTTGCGCTGCATGTCCGGGTCGATCGGCGAGGCGAGGATCGAGCGCGCGCCGAGCGCGCGCGGGCCGAATTCCATGCGTCCCTGGAACCAGCCGATCACGCGGTTCGCCGCGAGCAGCGCGGCCGTCTGCGCGGCGACGTCGTCGAGCCGCCGGTACGGCAGCTGCGCATCCTTCAGGAACGCCTCGATCGCGTCGTCGCCGTACGACGGCCCGAGATACGCGTGATCCATCCGCCAGCCGCCGCGTGCGCCGCGCATCCGGAAGTCGGTCCACAGCGCCGCGCCGAGCGCCGTGCCCGCATCGCCCGCGGCCGGCTGCACCCACACGTCGTCGAACGGACCGCGATCGCGAATCTTCGCGTTCATCACGCAGTTCAGCGCGACGCCGCCCGCCATCGCGAGCTGCCGCTCGCCCGTCTCGGCGGCCAGCCAGTCGACCGCCTGCAGCGTCGTTTCTTCGAGCACGAGCTGCAGCGCATGCGCGATGTCGCAGTGATGCGGCTCGATCGCGCCGCCACGTTCGCGCGGCGCGCCGAACAGCGCGGCCAGATCGGCGTCGACGACGTCGTAGCGACCTTCGCCGCGATACCGCACCAGTTGGCGCATCGTATCGGCAAACACCGGTTTGCCATACGACGCGAGCGCCATCACCTTGTACTCGTCGGACGAGTGCAGGAAGCCGAGATAGCGCGTCAGGCGCTCGTACAGCAGGCCGAGCGAGTGCGGCAGGTTCACCTGCCCGAGCCGCCGGTAGGTGCGGCCGTCGAATACGCCGTAGCTCGTCGTCGCCCGCTCGCCGCGCCCGTCCATCGTCATCACCGCACAGCGCTCGAACGGCGCCGCGAGAAACGCGCTCGCCTCGTGCGCGAGATGGTGTTCGACGAAATGCCAGCGGAACGGCCCTTCGTGCGTGACGCCGCGAAAACGCCGCTGCAGGTGATGCGGCGCGCCGCCCGCGAGCTGGCGCGGCGCGTTGACGATCGACGACAGGAACAGCGGATGCCACGGCGACGCGCCGTCGTCGCGCGGCGCATGCGCGGAAGGCGACAGCGGCAACGTCAGCGCCGGTGCGGTGCCTTCGCGGTCGAGTTCGAACCACGGGTCGTACGAGTATGCGACGTGATCGACGTCCGCCAGCGCGATGCCGGCTTCGTCGAGACAATAGTCGATCGCGTGGTAAGGCAGCTCCCAGGTCGAGAACGGCACCGGGCGCTTCGCGTGCTTCACGTGCGTGAAGCGTTCGTCCTCGGCCGCCGCGATCACGACGCCGTCGCGCACGATGCATGCGGCGCTGTCGTGGAACGCGGCGTTGATGCCGAGCGTATGGATCGGGTTAGGCATGCGTCAGTTCCTCGTGATGGCGTGCGCGAACGGAATCACGTTCGATGCGGGCCTCTCGACCGGCTCGCCGCCGCGTGCGGCGGCCCGCGCGGCCGTGCGTTGCGCGTGACGCGCGCGGCCACGCAGCAGCGCGTGCACGGCGGCAACCACGTCTTCGACACGCACGCCGAGCAGGCACGGATGGCCCGGCTGGTTGCATGCGCTGCGGTAGCAGTTGCGGCACGGCACGTCGACGTTCAGCACACGGTGCGGCACGCGCCACGGCGTGTGCTGCGGGTTGGTCAGCGCGTACAGGTCGACGACCGGCGTGCCGAGCGCCGCCGCGAGATGCACAGGGCCGCTGTTGTTCGACAACAGCAGGTCGGCCGTCTCGATCAGCGCACCGAGCTCGCCGAGCGGCAATGCGCCCGCAAGCGGCACCGCGCGCGGCCCGGCGCGTTCGCACACCGCGTCGATCAACGCGCGTTCGCCCGCACTGCCCGTCACCGCGATGCCGTCGAACAGCGGCGCGACCGCGGCGGCCGCTTCGCCGAACCGCTCGGCAGGCCAGCGCCGCGACGCCGCGCTTGCGCCCGGATGGACGACCAGCCAGCGCGCCCGGCCCGCCTCCGGCCGGCGCACACCGCCGATGCGCTGCAGCGCGGCCTGCAAACGCACGTGAACCGCGCGCCGTGCCGCGTCGCCCGGCTCGAACCCCATCCGCCAGTCCGATGTCGTCGCGCCGATGGAGCGCACCAGCGCGAGCTGGCGCGCAACCTCGTGGCGCACGTGGGTGTCGGGCTCGGTTTCCGGCACGCGATCGGTCAGCAGTTCATACGGATTCTCGCGGCAATGCGCGAGCCGCAGCGGGATGCCCGCGAGCCAGCACATCATCGCCGCGGGCAGCGGGTTCTGGCTGTAGACGGTGAAGATCACTGCCGCGTCGAAGCGCCCCGCCAGCAGCCGGTCGATCATGTCGAGATCGGCGACCGGGTCGCCGCGCACGTCGGCATGCCGGACCCACGGCGCGTCGTAACGCCACACGTCGTCGACCATCGGCAGGTGCTTCGCGAGCGCGGCACCCGTGCGCGACGTCAGCAGCGTAAGCCGGCGGTCGCGGCCGCCCTCCTTCAGCGCACGCAGCGCCGGCGTCGTCATCAGCACGTCGCCCAGGCTGTCGAGCCGCACGCACAGGATGCGGCGCGCGTGATTCCACGCGGCATTCATCGCCGCACCCACGTGCCGTGCCGGCGCACGGCCTCGCGCGCGACGATGTCGGCGGCCAGGTCGAGCCGGTCGACGACATGGTGCGGCGTGCGCGCCGCGTTGACGCGCCACTCGGTCTCGTGACCTCGGTCGACGAGAATCGTGCCGCAGCGCGCGGTGCGGCCGGCCTCGACGTCATCGAGGATGTCGCCGATCATCCAGCTCCATTCGGGAACGGCGCCGAGCGCGGTCAGCGCGCGGCGCAACATGCCGGGCCGCGGCTTGCGGCAGAGGCAATCGCAGGCATAGCGCGTCACGCTGCCCTGCGGGTGATGCGGACAGTAAAAAAAGTCCGTCAGCGTCGCACCGTTTGCTTCGAACAGTTCGGCGAGACGCTGGCGGACCGCGCCAAGCTCGTTTTCGCGAAAGCGGCCGAGCGCGACGCCCGGCTGGTTCGATACGACCGCGAGCGGCATGCCGGTCGCGCCGAGTATGCGCAGCGCCCGCGCCGCGCCCGGCGCGAGGCGCATGCGCGCGGGATCGACGTTGTACGGCACGTCGTCGAGCAGCGTGCCGTCCTTGTCGAGCAGCACCGCGCCGGGCAGCCGCCGTTCGTGCCTCAGGGCCATGACGACTCCTTCATCGGCAGCACCATCACTTCCGGCACAACGGTGCCCGGCGGCTGTGCGAGCACGAAGCGCACGGCGGCCGCGACGTTCTCCGGCGGCTGCAGCGTGTCCTCGTCGATGTCGGGAAAGCGGTCGAGCAGGAACGGCGTGCGCATCCCGCCCGCGACGATCGCCGACACACGCACCCCGCTCGCGCGCAGTTCGGCATGCAGCGCATGCGACAGGCCGAGCAGCCCCCACTTCGTCGCGTGGTACGCGGACGCATTGGGCCATGCGCGCTTCGACGCGGTCGACGCGATGTTGACGATATGCCCACCGCCGCGCGCCTTCATCATCGGCACGGCCGCATGACACATCAGATACGGGCCGAACAGGTTCGTCATCAGCACCTGGCGCCACGCGTCCACGCTCACGTCGTCGATCGGCGCGGTCACGTCGATCGCCGCGTTGTTGACGATCACGTCCAGGTCGCCGAGCGTTTCGCGCGCGTCGCTGACGACCTCCAGCACCGACGCCTCGTCGCGCACGTCGAGCGGCCGGCCGACGACCTGTCCGCCGTGGCGTTCGAGCCGCTGTGCGACGGCCGCCGCGCGATCGCCGTCGAGATCGGCGACTACCACGTGCGCGCCGTGCCGCGCCAGGTCTTCGCAGATCGCTTCGCCGAGACCGCGGCCACCGCCGGTCACGAGCGCGATTCGTCCCGCGAGCGGGGGGTTGGCTGATTCGTAAGTCACGTTCACGTGCACCTCCTGTCGACGTTCAAGCGCCATGCCGTTGACGGGACGCTTGTCGCGACAAGCATCGATGCACGAGGTACAGCGAGAACCGTGCCGGGCCGCGCGCGTCCGCGCCGCATCGTGCGCGGCCCGGCGATCGCCGACTTTTTTATAAGCTGCTGTAAAAACGGGCCGGGAGGGCCGGGCTCAGATCGCGAGCGCGTCGGGCGTCGCCTGCGCGCGGTGCTTCGCGAGCGCGCGCAGGCAGTGCGCGATGCATCCCGCGAACGCCTCGTCGAACCACGGCTGCGCGCCCGACACGCCGACCACGATTCCGCCGAGCGCGACACCGCCCCACAGATTCGTGTCGCCCGCGCGCAACCGGTATGGCTCCAGCGCCTGCACGACATGGCCGTCGCGGCCCGTCTCCCACGACAGCCGCGCCTTCGCGCGCGCGTAGGCACGGTAGTCGGCGTCCCAGTCCTTCGCGTCGGGCAGCGAGAACTCGTACAGGATCGCGTCCTCGAACGTCGCGTCGAGCGGCCCGAGCGCCGGATCCATGATCACGATGTGAAGGCAGCCGCTGTCGCCGACGAAGTCGCTCTGCAGCGCGGCCGACAGGCTCGGCAGCAGCAGCTCGACGGCCGCCACCGCGGCCTGGCGGTTCGCGAACGCGCTACCGGCGCGTCGGTCGGTCGACGTGGCGGGCATCGGGTGGGAAAGATTCGGCATGGGATTCTCCAGGGGAAAACGCGAGCGCACGCAACGCCGCGATCAGGTCGGCCGCTACCGCGGGCCGGGTCAGGTATGCGCGGAAACCGGCCTCGACCGCGCGCGTGCGGCCGCGTACGCGGGCAGCAGCAGCACCGGCCACGCGACGGGCTGCCCGGCCGCATGGCCGGAACCGTCGACGATGTCCGTAAGCAGCGACGGCACCGAGATGGCCGCCGCCTTCGCGAGCACCAGCAGCGCGATCGCCGCCAGCACGTGTGCACGGTAATGCCGGATCGCGCGCCACGGTTCGGCCGCGATCCGCCGGCGCAGGCCGCGTTCGTCGCGGCGGTCGTGGCCTGCGCCGGCGCGCCGCGCGGGTCGCGCGGGTCGCGTATCGTCGACGCCGGCCGTCATGCGCGCGCGGCTCGCGGTCGGGATCGCGCCGTGGCGTGCGCGGCCGTCAATGGTGCGGTTTGCGCTCGCGGCCGGGCACGACGGCGCCCGGTTCGGGATCGCGCGCGGCCGGCAGCGTCGGCGTGACGGTTCGCTGGTCGGGATGCAGCACCATGCCCGTATCGTGTTCGCCGTCGCGATGCACGCGCACGCGATTCTCGACGTCGCGTACGCCCAAGCAGCCATCGGCCAGATCCTCGATGTCGTGCTTCATCCAGCGTGACGGCACGGTGCCGTCCAGCACGACGCAGCCGTCCTGCACCTGCACGGTGACGTCGCTCACGTCGATGTCGAGCGCATGCGCAAGCCGCTCGCACACGTCCTCGCGGATGCGCTCGTCCGAACGCGTATAGCCTTTCGGCCCGCGACGATGGCGCAGTGCGTCGCGTTCAGCGTCGCCGCCGTACCGCGACGGGTCGGGCGCGTAGCCGCCGTAGCGCGGCGGGTCTCGCGGGTCGCCGCGATCGTGCTCGCCGCCGTACCGGCCCATCCGGAAATGACCGCGGAATTCCGGGCGGTCGCCGCCATACGGGCCTTCACTGCCCTCCGCACGGCGGCCCGGTTCGCGGTAGCCGCGTTCGGCGTCCCATGCGGGCGAGCGCGCACCGCCCTGCCAGTCCGGGTCGGACATGCGGCGCCGCTGGTCCGCCGGCCGCGCGGCGCGCTCGGTCCATTCGCTGCCCCAGTCTTCCGCGCCGACGCTCTCGCTCGCCGAGCGACGGCGGGGCGATTCATGGTCTTCCTCCGGCCATCGTGCCGGGTCGTCCGGGAGGCCGCGCTCGCCGTGCCGTCCGGGATATCGTCGTTGCATCGTGTCTCTCCTTGTTCGCGCCTGCGCCGCGCACGGCCCCATGCCGGGTCGCGACACGGCGCATGCCGGCCGGCTCGAACGCAAGCCGCGTGCCGATATCGTTGCCGTCGCACGACACATGCGCGCCGCGCCGTCGATCCGCTGCCGGGCGCGCGAATCTGCAATGCGATTGCAGTTTTTGCGTACCGGGCGTCATGGCGCGCCGCCGGCGCCCCGATCGTCCGGATCGTCCGGGGCCGCGGATTCTTCGTCGCGATCCGGCCCGCTCAGCCGCTCGGTGCGGTCGGGCTCGATATCGGCACCTTCTACGAATGTCGAATCGCCGTCCGCCGATGCGCGCTCGCCGGTGCCCGCGCGGTCCGTATCGCTGTCGAGCGACGCATCGCCGCGTTCGAGCGCGTGCTCGTCGAGCGGCGAATCGATGTCGAACGGATGGCGCCGCGCGCCGGCCGTGTCGCTGCCGCTGTCGGACGAGTCGCTCGGCCCCAGCGCGCGGCCGTCGCGGCCGCGGCTGGCGTTGTCGTCGTCCGGGCCGGCCGGTTCGTTGTCGGGGTTCAGCGTGCTGTTCATGTCGACCTCCTTGCGTGGCTTGCCGTCGCGTGCGGCCACACGGCCGCCGTCCGACGGGCGAACCGGGCGGTCACGCAACCGGCATGCCGCGTCGCGCGGCCGCACCCGGTTCCGGCCGCCAGTACGACGGACGGCACAACCGATGCGCGCCCATTGGTCAGGCGAATCGAGTTCCCTTATGCTTTGCGGGGTGCCAATCCGATTCCCGTAGCCGCCGCCGGTTCGTCCTGCGGCGGTCCGGCAGCGTTTGCCTGCCCGCCTCCAACCCGCTCCCACGATGAATAGACACGACGCCGATCCTCGCTCGCATCCCCCACCGCCCAGTTCGCCCGACGCGCGCGACCTGGCGCACCGCTTCGCCGAGTTCCGTTTTCAGACGGTCGTCGGCTCGATCACCGATTACGCAGTGTTCATGCTCGATCCGCACGGCAATGTCGCGACCTGGAACGCAGGTGCCGAGCGCATCAAGGGCTATCGCGCGGCCGAGATCGTCGGCCAGCACTTCTCGCGCTTCTATCCGCCCGACGCGATCGCGGCGGGCCGGCCGTCGCGCGGGCTCGACGAGGCGGCCGCGCGGGGTCACTTCGAAGACGAAGGCTGGCGTGTGCGCAAGGACGGCTCGCAGTTCTGGGCGAGCGTGACGATCACCCCGGTGCACGATCACGACAACCAGCTGTGCGGCTTCATCAAGATCACGCGCGACATGACCGAGCGCAAGCGGCTCGAGGAACTCGAAGCGTCGACGCACCGGCTCAGCGTGTTCATCGCGATGCTCGCGCACGAACTGCGCAACCACCTCGCGCCGCTGCGCCATTCGGTCGGCATATTGCAAAACCTGGCCGACCCGGCGCCCGCGCTCGCACGCTGCCGCGACGCCGTGGATCGCCAGGTCGGACAACTGACACGGCTCGTCGACGATCTGCTCGACGTCGGGCGCATCACGGCCGGCAAGGTCGAGCTCGACGATCGCCCCGTCACCGTGCGCGATATCGTGTGTCGCGGCGTCGAGAGCATCCAGCCGAAACTGGCCGCGCGCGGGCAGCACATCCACGTCGATCTGCCGCCCGATGCCGTGCTGCTGCATGGCGACGATGCACGGCTCGTCCAGGTGCTGCACAACCTGCTCGACAACGCGTCGAAGTTCTCGCCGCACGGCGGACGGATCGACGTCGGCGCACGGACGGAAGGGCCGGTGGTCGCGATCCGCGTCTCCGACCTGGGCGTCGGTATCGCGAACGGCGCACTTGAAACGATCTTCGACCTGTTCGAGCAGGAAGGTGCGCCGGGGCGCCGGCCATCCGACGGCTTCGGGCTCGGACTCGCGATCTGCCGGACGTTCGTCGAACTGCATGGCGGACGGATTTCCGCCGAAAGCGCCGGGCCCGGCCGCGGCGCGACGTTCACGGTGCGGTTGCCGATCGACCGGGTGGGGCGCACGGAACGCGTCTGCGTGCCCGAGCCGGCCGCCTTCGCTCAGCCGGTCGCCACGCCGCTGCGCATCGTCGTCGTCGACGACAACCGGGATTCCGCCGACACGCTCGCCGTGCTGCTGCAGATGAAGGGACACGCGCCGCGCGTCGCCTACCGGGCCGACGAAGCGCTGGCACTCGCCCGCGACTTCGTCCCGCACCTGATGCTCGTCGACCTGACGATGCCCGACGTCGACGGCTTCACGTTGCTGTACGAACTGCGCGCGATCGACGCGTTGCGCGACACGACCTGCGTCGCGCTGTCCGGCCACGGGCGCGCGTCGGATCTCGCGCGGACCGAACGCGCGGGCTTCGACGACCATCTCGTGAAGCCTGTCGAGATGGTCGTGCTCGACGCGCTGCTGGAGCGCGTCGCCCACCGGATTCAGCGTACGCCGTAGCCGCCCGTGCTCAGGCCATCGCGCGGCACATCGCCGCGCACGCTTCGCACGCGAGTGCGCAGCGACGGCAATGGGCGTGCGCATGCCGCAGGCACTCGGCCGCGCACAGGTCGCACGCATGCGCGCACAGTGCGCAGACGCCCGGCGCAAGCACGCTGCGGCGCGCCATCGCACCCGACGCGAAGCGGCACAACTGCGCGCATTCGATGTCGAGCGCAATACAGTCGGCCATCGTGTGCGTGTCACGCTCCGCAAGGCACGCGGCCGCGCATGCGTCGCACGCATGCGCGCATGCGTCACACGCAGCCATGCAGTTGTCGTATCGATCGTTCATCGCGGTACTCCCTGTTTCGGTTCGTGTCGTCATGGCGCCAGCTTCACCTTCATCCAGCCCGGCTCGCGCACGTCGAACGCACGATACGCATCGATCGCGTTCGTCAGCGGCTCGCAGCGCGTAAGGACCGACAGCGGGTCGAACGCGCCGCTGCGCACCAGCTCGACGAGCGGCGGCGTGACCGTGCGGTGATTGCAGTTGCCCATCTTGATCGTCAGGTTCCGGTTCATCGCGTCGCCCACCGGAAACACGCGCGATGTCGGCGGATACACACCGATCACCGCGATCGTGCCGGCCTTCGCGACCGCGCGTACCGCCCATTGCAGCACCTGCGACGGCCCGTCGCCCGGCACCCAGTTGCGGCCGTTCGGGTTGCGGCGCGGTGCGATCGCGTCGACTTCCGCGTCGAACGCGCGCGCGGCGTCGCGATCGGCCGCGGCCGGCCCGTGCGTCGCGCGCATCGCGTCGACGCCCACCGCGTCGATCACGCGATCGACACCGATCCCGCCCGTCAGCCGGAGCACGGTTTCGACCGGATCGTCCTCGGAAAAATCGACGATCTCGGCGCCCTGCGCGCAAGCCATCTCGAGACGCGACGCGATCCGGTCGACCGCGATCACGCGCCCGGCGCCCATCAGCTTCGCGCTCGCGATCGCGAACTGGCCGACCGGCCCCGCACCGAACACGGCGACCATATCGCCCGGCTTCACCTCCGCGAGCTGCGCGCCGAAATAACCGGTCGGGAAAATGTCCGACATCAGGATCGCGCGATCGTCGTCGATCGCGTCGGGCAACCGGATCAGGCTCGCGTGCGCGAGCGGCGTGCGCGCGTATTCGGCCTGCAACCCGTCGAACGGGCCGCTGTCCGCCGGGCCGCCGAAAAACGCGGTGCCGGCGCGCGGCCCGCCCGGGTTCGCGACGTCGCATTGCGCGGTGTAGCCCGCGCGGCAGTATGCGCAACTGCCGCAGGCAATCGTCGACGGAATCAGCACGCGATCGCCGCGCCGCAGGTTGCGTACGTCGCGCCCGACCGCCTCGACGATGCCGACGCCCTCGTGGCCGAGGATCGTGCCGGGTTTCATCCCGCCGAGCGTGCCGCGCACCATGTGCAGGTCGGTACCGCAGATCGCGCTGGCCGTCAGGCGCACGACCGCGTCGGTTGCCGCTGCCACTTCCGGATCGGGCACCGTGTCGATGCGAATGTCGCCTATGCCGTGAAATACGACTGCTTTCATGTCTGGCCCTCCTTGTCGATGACGTGAACGGTCGATCAGACCGTCAAGCCGGTCGAGCAAGGCGTGCGCCCGGTCGCGGGCCGCGCGTGGCCATGCAGTGCGTCGGTACCATCGCCGCGTTCAATGCGGCAGCCCGAACGCGGCCTTCAGGCTCGCGACGATCATCTGCATCGCGATCGCCGCGAGGATCATCCCCATCAGGCGCTGGGTCACCGCCGTCACGCGCGGCGACAGGTAATGGCCGATCAGCGGCGCGGACAGCAACGAAACGGCCAGCAGCACGAGAAACGCGGCGAGCCCGAGCGCGAATGCGAGTTCCTGTCCGGTCGAGAACGCACTGTGCCCGAGCACGATCATCGTCGCGATCGTGCCGGGGCCGACGAGCAGCGGGATCGTCAGCGGATAGATCGCGACGCTCTCGGCCGCCGCCGGGTCGGCGCCTTCGTCCTCGCCCGGCGAATGCTGGCGGCTCGGCGCACCGTGCAGCATCGACAGCGCGATCAGCAGCACCAGCAGCCCGCCCGCAAGACGGAAATCGTCGATCGTCAGGCCGAATACGTGCAGGATCGCGCCGCCCGCGACAGCCGACACGATGCAGCCGACCGTCACGCCGATCGCGGCCGTCAGCGCGACCTTGCGGCGCACGCCGTCCGCCGCGCCTTCGGTCAGCGACAGGAACACCGGGATGTTCGCGATCGGGTTCATGATCGCGAACAGCGCCGCGAACACCTTGATCGAAAAGGTCAGGTCGAAGGCCACAGGTTTGCTCCCGTCTCACCCATCTGTTCGTACACCGAATCGCACGCAAATTCCGTTTCGTTTCCGGTGCACGGCGCGCGCCATGCTGCTACGATCGACGCACCGCGTTCATGCACGACGGAGGGCCCCGACCGATGCAAGCCACCGACACCTTCATGGATCACGAGATTCGCGTCGAGGCGACGCGCAACGCGAACGGCGCGTGGGTCGCGCAGGTGCGGATCTTCCGCGACGGCACGCCGGTCGACCTGCCTGCGCCCGAACTCGTCACGCCCGAATGGCTCACGTGCGACGAAGCGCTGCGCGGCGGCATCGACCAGGGCCGCGTGATCGTCAAGACGCGCGACCGCTAAGGTCGCGCGGTTCATCGCCGGCGGGCAGCGCACCGCGCGTTTCACGCATCGAAATCGAGATCGCCGATCAGGATTTCGCGGTCGCGCTGGGTCCGTGAACTGAAGTCGACCGGCAATTCCATCTGCCAGCGTTCGATCGTGACCGGCAGCGCCGCGAGATAGCGGTCGAAGCGGCTGCGGTCGGGCTCGGACAGCAACGCATCGATCGCGTCGCCGCGCCACGCGAGCCGCGCGTTCAGCCGGTTCGGCAGCCCGGCCGTCGACGTGAGGCCGATCACGTCGACACAGGTCGGGCTCCCCTGCCCGTCGTGCGGCACGACTTCCACGCGCACTTCACCAGGCTGATACAGGCCGAGCACGCGCGCCGCGATGTGCGGCGCGAACTCGGTTTCGAAACGTGCGCGGATGTCAGGGCTCATCTTGCCTCCGGGTTCGAATCATGTCGTCACATGGCCGTCATGCGGCTGCAATCTGCCGCTCGAATGCCGCTTCCGCCTTCAGGCTGTCGAGATCGCGGCCGATCGTCGCGACCGCGAGCCGCGTGTCGCCGCGCCAGTACGCGATCGCGCAGTCGTGCGCGCCGAGGTCGCCGTCGATCTCGACGCGATCCCATTGCTCCGCATGCCCGACGTAGTTGATCGTCAGGTCGTAATGCTGGCTCCAGAAGAACGGCACCGCGTCGAACGGGCGCTGCTGGCCGAGCATGTTGCGCGCCGCGACGATGCCCTGCCGCTCGGCGACGACCCAGTGCTCGACGCGAATGCGCTCACCCGTCAGCGGATCGGGCCAGCGCGCGATGTCGCCGGCCGCGTAGATGCCGGGCACACTCGTCTGAAGGAAGCGGTCGACCGTCACGCCGCGCTCGACGGCCAGCCCCGCGTCCTGCGCGAGCGCGACGTTCGGGTGCACGCCGATGCCGACCAGCACGACGTCGGCCGGCAGCACGTCGCCGGTCGACAGCGTCACGCTGTCCGGCGTGATCCGCGCCGGCGTCGCACCGAGATGGAACACGACGCCGTGCGATTCGTGCAGGGCCTTGATCGTGTCGCCGAGTGCTTCGCCGAGCACGCGCGCCATCGGATGCGCATCGGGCGCGACGACCTGCACGTCGAGCCCGCGCGTGCGCAACGCGGCGGCCGCTTCGAGCCCGATGAAGCTCGCGCCGACCACCACGCAGCGGCGCGCCGTTTTCAGCTTGCCGATCAGCGCGTCGCAATCGGCACGCGAGCGCAGCACGCACACGTGCGGCAGATCCGCGCCGGGCACGCTCAGCCGGTTCGGCTCGGCGCCCGTTGCCAGCAGCAGCGCACCGTACCCGACACGGCTGCCGTCGGCCAGTTCGACCGCCTGCCGCGCGGGGTCGATCCGCGCGACACGCGTGCCGCACCGCACGTCGATCCGGTGGTCGGTATAGAACGACGGCGCACGCAGCGGCAGCCAGTCGGCGTCGGCCGTGCCGGCGAGATAGTCTTTCGACAGGTTCGGCCGGTCGTACGGCGGATCGGCATCGGCGGTGAGCAGCGTGACGGGATGCGGATAACCCGCCTGCCGCAGCGTCACGGCGGCCGCGATCGCGGCGGCGCCGCCGCCGACGATCACCACCGACGCGGGCAGCCCGGCCGCATTCAGCGCGGGAGGCGCGGCGGCCGGCCGCGCATCGAGCACGACGGCACGGCCGTCGCGGCGTTCGACGCGCCAGCACGGGAGCCCGTCGAGCGCCGGTGCGCGCAGCAGTGCGCCCGTGCGCAGGCAGAACGCCGCGTGATGCCATGGGCAGTGGATCGTGTCGCCCTCCAGCAGGCCGTCGGCCAATGGCGCGCCGTAGTGCGGGCACTGCGCGCCCACGGCAAACAGTTCGTCGGCGCGGCGCACGAGCAGCACCGCGGTATCGCCGACATGGCCCTCGATCATCGCGCCGTCGGCGAGATCGTCGAGCGCGATGCCTTGCGTGAGGTCGGGGCGTGAAGACGAAGCGTCGCTTCCAGTCATGACGTGGCTCCCTGAGAGTCAGGTAAGGATCCCATTATCGACATCCCATTTGAAAAGAACAGGTACAGACGCCTCCGCAGCGCACGCAAACACCGACTGTAGCTTGTACGCGAGCCATGACGGGCGTAGAACGTCATCAACGTTGCGGCGCAACACACCCGTTGCCTGCGAGGGCACGTCGCGCGTCCTGCGCAATCCGCGTGCCGCATCCCCCCCTTCACCAGGAGTGCTACCCGATGGCCACCGTCCTGTGCGTGCTCTACCCCGATCCGGTCGACGGCTACCCGCCGCGCTACGTGCGCGATGCGATTCCGGTCATCACGCGCTACGCGGACGGCCAAACCGCGCCGACGCCGGCCGGCCCGCCCGGCTTCCGGCCCGGCGAACTCGTCGGCTCGGTGTCCGGCGCGCTCGGGCTGCGCGGTTATCTGGAGGCGCACGGCCACACGCTGATCGTCACGAGCGACAAGGACGGCCCCGATTCCGAATTCGAGCGCCGGCTGCCCGAAGCGGACGTGGTGATCTCGCAGCCGTTCTGGCCCGCGTACCTGACGGCCGAACGGATCGCCCGCGCGCCGAAGCTGAAGCTCGCGCTGACGGCCGGCATCGGCTCCGATCACGTCGATCTCGACGCCGCCGCTCGCGCGCATGTCACCGTCGCCGAAGTCACCGGCTCGAACAGCATCAGCGTGGCCGAGCACGTGGTGATGACGACGCTCGCGCTGGTGCGCAACTACTTGCCGTCGCATGCGATCGCGCAGCAAGGCGGCTGGAACATCGCCGATTGCGTGTCGCGCAGCTACGACGTCGAGGGCATGCATTTCGGCACGGTCGGCGCGGGCCGCATCGGGCTCGCCGTGCTGCGCCGGCTGAAGCCGTTCGGCCTGCAGTTGCACTACACGCAGCGCCACCGGCTCGACGCGTCGGTCGAGCAGGAACTCGCGCTCACGTATCACGCCGATGCCGCGTCGCTCGCGAGCGCCGTCGACATCGTCAACCTGCAGATCCCGCTTTACCCGTCGACCGAGCACCTGTTCGACGCGGCGATGATCGCGCGCATGAAGCGCGGCGCATACCTGATCAACACCGCGCGCGCGAAGCTGGTCGACCGCGACGCGGTCGTGAATGCCGTCACGTCCGGACATCTCGCGGGCTACGGCGGCGACGTGTGGTTTCCCCAGCCGGCGCCGGCCGATCACCCTTGGCGCGCGATGCCGTTCAACGGGATGACCCCGCACATCTCCGGCACGTCGCTGTCCGCGCAGGCACGCTATGCGGCCGGCACGCTGGAGATCCTGCAGTGCTGGTTCGACGGCAAGCCGATCCGCGACGAATACCTGATCGTCGACGGCGGCACGCTCGCGGGAACGGGCGCGCAGTCGTACCGGCTGACGTGACGCCACGCGCCGCGCCCGACGCGCGGCGGTACGGTCAGTCGACGCAGCAGGCGGCGAGCTTGCCGACGGTCACGACCGCCTGCTCGATCTCCGGCGACCACGGGCTGCTGTAGTTGAGGCGGATGAAATTCCGGTAGCTGTCCGCGATCGAGAACATGTAGCCGGGCCCGATCGTGATGCCCTGCTCCAGCGCGAGCTGGTACAGCCGCATCGCATCGACTTGCGCGGGCAACTCGACCCACAGCACATAGCCACCCGCCGGGCTCGAGATGCGCGTGCCTTCCGGGAAGAACCGCGACACCATCGCCCGCATCAGGTTCGCCTGCTGCGCATATGCCTTGCGAATCCGCCGCAGGTGATGCTCGTAGCCGTCGCGTTCGAGAAACTCCGCGATCGCGAGCTGCGGCAACGACGGCGTCGCGAGCGTGTTCAGGAATTTCAGTTTCTCGACCTGCTCGCGATAACGGCCCGGCAGCGCCCAGCCGATCCGGTAGGCGGCCGTCAGGCTCTTCGAGAACGACGCACAATGCAGCACGATGTCGTGGCGGTCGAACGACTTCAGCGTGCTCGGATGCATGTTGCCGAAGTACAGTTCGTTGTACACACCATTCTCGATGACCGGCAGGTCGGCCTTCGCGGCGAACTCGACCAGTTCGCGCTTGCGTTCGTCGGGCATCTGGAAGCCGAGCGGGTTCTGGAAGTTCGGCATCACCATGCACGCGGCGATCGGCTGCGACTTCGCGATCGCGGCCAGCGCCGCGATGTCGATCCCGTATTCCGGATGCGTGGCCACCTCGATCGCCTTCATCCCCATCCGCTCGATCGCGTGCAGCATCGCGTAGAACGTCGGCGATTCCACCGCGATCGTGTCGCCCGGCTTCGCCACCGCCTGCAGGCACAGGTTGATCGCCTCCGTCGCGCCGACCGTCACGATGATCTCGTTCGGGTCCACCGACATCCCGTTTTCCAGGTAGCGCCGTGCGATCTGACGGATCAGCCGCGGATGCCCCGGCGGCAATCCGTCCGTCACGCCCCACAGCGACTTGTCGCGGCCGGCCGCATACGCGTAGCGGTTCAGCTTCTCGAACGGGAACAGGCTCGGGTCCGGGTACGGCGAACCGAGCGGCACGGCGTCGTCGGTGCCGATCGAGCGCAGCGTCGACAGCACGAGCCGGCTCACGTCGACCGACGACGAGATCGCGATCGGCTTCGACGGCCGCAGCTCGCGCACCGGCGCATGGCCGTCGTCGCGCCGCAGGTTCACGAAATAGCCGGACTGCGGGCGGCTTTCGAGCAGCCCGCGGCTTTCCAGCAGCAGATACGCGTGCAGCACGGTCGTGATGCTGATCCGGTGCTGCTGGCTCGCCTGCCGCACCGACGGCACACGATCGCCGTGTCGATATACGCCTTGCCGGATGAGTCTCTCTACGTCGTTTGCAAATTTCTCGTAGAGCTTCATCCGCCTCGCCCCGCCAGCGGTGAACCGGCCTGCGCTGCACGGGCGGCATGGCCGCGCCGGTGCACGAAGCCGGATAGCCGTGCCCGGGCGCGGGGGGCCCGGTTCGAACCTCGTCCGTTATCGAAATTGAAGGCGGATAGCAACGCGAATCTCATCTAGACAAGGTTCGGCATCCTACTGCGTCATTTCGACGAATGTAAGTGACAGTTTGGCGAGGAAACGCCAAATCCGGTTGGCGTGGTGAACAGATTCGAACGCGGCGGAACGGCCCGGCGCGGGGCCATTCATCGGGCGCACATGCAGGCGCATGGGCGCGCGTATTGCCGCCGGCCGGCGGGCGGCCATCACGCGAAGCCCGGTCATGCTCGGGCCTCGCGTGCGATCAAGCGTCGTCGACGTTGTCCGCGTAGTGGTCGATCGCGACCTTGCACTCGTCGAACACCACCGTCAGCCACGCGACGTCGTTCGACTCGACCCACTTGCGGATCTGCAGGAATTGCCCGGTGCCGAGATCGGCGACGCGCGCCGGATCGTCGGTCGTCACGTCGACGGCCGCGATCGCGCGCTTGCCGCTGCCCGGCAGCGGCGTCAACGTCGCCGCGATGTCGAAGCGACGGTACGATTGATCGATGCGTATGCGGTTCTCCCGAAGCTGACCGAAAGGAAGCGTCTCAATCGAGCGCCTGGCGGAACACCTTGCCGCCGAATCCGGTCACGACGTTGTCGACCGAGAACGGCGTGTCCTCCTTCGCTTCGAGGATGACCGCGACGCTGCCGGGCACGAGCCGCGCCGCAATCGTCTCGACGAACGTGCCGTCGAGCAGCGCGTTGCCGGCCGCTTCCGCGAGAATGCCGGCCCCCGCGCCGGCCGCCATGCCGGTGACCACACCAAGCGGCCCGGCGAGCAGACCGAGCAGCCCGCCTGCGATCGCGCCGATCACGCCGCCCTTGAACGGCCGCGATTCGGCATCGAGCACCGCGAGCTTGCCGGTCGCGTCCTTCTCGACGACGACGCCGTTCTCGATGTGGAATCCCTCATGCTTGTCCGACAGCGCCCCGAAATCGCTCGCGGCCCGACGGGCCGTGTCGACGCTGCCGAACACAGCGACGATCAGTTGCCTGGTCATTCGATACCTCGCCCGGTTGGTTGGTCAGTTTGATCAGTTTGGCCGCATTGGCCGCCTTGGCCGCTTACAGCCGCCGCGCCGGATGCGGCACGCCACCCGCTCCTCACCTGCGCGCATGCACATCGTCCTCGACATCGTCGACGTCCGCCGGAAAGCGATGCTGGCCGAAACTCAGGATCAGCACGCCCACCGCGAGCAGCACGATTCCGAACGTCGTCATCAGCATCCGCTCGGGGCTGTCGGTCGCCCCGCGCAGGATCAGGTCGCGCGCGAGCGACGTCATCGCAATGAACAGCGGAAACCGCACGGGCAGCCGGCCGAGCCGCAGGTAGCGCACGTCCATCGCGAGCACTTCCAGGTACAGGAACATCAGCAGCAGGTCGGTCAGCGACACTTCGCCCGCCAGCACGACCTTCCACGCTTCCTGCGCCATCGCGAACGCGGTCGCGAGCCCGATCACGATCAGCCCGGCCAGCTCGGCCGCGTGAAGGAAATGGCCGAAGCGGCGGCGAATGCGCTCGGCCGGCGAGCGGGGAACGGTGGTCGTATTCAAGGTGACAGTCGCGTTGAGGAAACTTGAACGGCGCCGGGTGGCGGGAACGCCGCGTCGTGCGCGGCAGCATGCACGGTCCCGCTATCGGGTGCGTCGGGTGCGTCGTGCGCGTCGGCCGCGTCGAGCGCATCCGGCACCGCCGGCGCGTGCGGGCCGGCCGCGCCGATCGCCTGCTCGACCGCGGACAACGTCCGGCGGCAGCATACGTGGAACGCGACGCCCGCATCGGAGCAGGCCACGTCGTCGTGCTCGCGGCACAGCAGCAGGCGGCAGCCGAGATACCGTTCGAGGCAGTCGATCCGTTCGCTCACCTGCGCTTCGTCGAGCCGCAGTTCGGACGCCGCACCGGACAGGCCGCCACGCTCGACCACCGCGACATACACACGCATCGCTTCCAGCAGGTTCATGATGACGCTCCTCGTCGGCGGGCGCAGCGGAACCTAATCTACTGCACGCGGCATGCGCGCTCAAGAGCACAGCGCCGCGCACGCCAGGAGTACAGCTGCGCGTGCGCCGCCCGAAACCCGGCCCTGTTTGACGCATTCGCATGACAGTTCGGCGATACGGGTTCCAAAGCCCCGCCGAAGCTGCTAGATTGCTTGCTCGACGACGTTACGCGGTGCGGGCCGGTCACGCGCCGCGCGGCCGGCCGCCACCGCCGCGGCCCGTTGCGCGAGGCACGCGCGACGTCCTTCATCCGCATGACACAAAGAGAACAGTCGCATGACACAGTTCAACCGTTCGCCTTCGCGCGCCACGGCCCGCCCGTCCCGACATGACTGACCGGCAGCCCGCGATGCAGACACCTCCCCCGCTCTCCCAGGCCGTTCACAGCCCGATCACGCGCAGCGCGATCTTCCTCGTGGCGACGATCAATCCCGGCGCCGAGCACGCCGACACGATCCGTTCGTGGTGCGGCGACATCGCCGCGCTCGTGCGCTCGGTCGGCAAGCGCGTGCCGGGCGGCAACCTCACCTGCGTATGCGGCTTCGGCGCCGACGCATGGGACGCGCTGTTCGGCGCCCCGCGCCCCGCCGCGCTGCATCCGTTCCGCGAGTTCGGCGCGGGGCAGCGCGTCGCGGTCGCGACGCCGGGCGACATCCTGCTGCACATCCGCGCGGAAGCGATGGACCTGTGCTTCGAACTCGCGACGCAGTTGCTCGGCGCGCTCGGCGATGCCGTCACGGTGGTCGACGAGGTGCACGGCTTCCGCAATTTCGACCAGCGCGCGATGATCGGCTTCGTCGACGGCACCGAGAACCCGGAAGGCCGCGAGGCGGTCGACTTCACGGTGATCGGCGACGAAGACGCGGAATTCGCGGGCGGCAGCTACGTGATCGTGCAGAAGTACCTGCACGACATGGCCGGCTGGAATGCGCTCGCGGTCGAGACGCAGGAACGCATCATCGGCCGCACCAAGTTGTCGGACATCGAACTCGCGCCGGACGTGAAGCCGTCGTGCTCGCACAGCTCGCTGACCACGCTCGACGAGAACGGCCAGGAAGTGAAGATCCTGCGCGACAACATGCCGTTCGGGCGCCCGGGCGCGGGCGAATTCGGCACCTACTTCATCGGCTACGCGCGCTCGCCGGCGCCGATCGAGCAGATGCTCGAGAACATGTTCGTCGGCCGGCCGCCCGGCAACTACGACCGCCTGCTCGACTACAGCCGCGCGGTCACCGGCTCGCTGTTCTTCGTGCCGTCCGCCGACCTGCTCGAAGCGCTCGTCGATCGCGCGGCGCCGGCCGCCGACGCCGCGCAGCCGGAAGCGTCGCCGTCCGCGCCGCATCGCGACGGTTCGCTGAAAATCGGCTCGCTGAAAGGCGTCCCGTCGTAACGCAGGGTACCGACGGCCGTCCGGCACGCGACCGCGCGCGGGGCGTGTCCGGAACCGCCTCTGTTCAGTCGGCCGCAGTGCGCGTGCAGCGCCGCGCAACAGCCCCCTCCACCGCGCCGCCGCTTATGGACGGTTACGCGCACAGGCTCGCATTCCCGGCACGCCGCCCACGCGACTCAACCCACCAGAATATAGAGCCAGTTCTTCGGCAACGCCCCGCCCGGGCCGTTGCTGCATGCCAGCAGCCGTTCGCCGGATTGGGGGTGCGTGATGCCGGTACGGAACGTCTCGATGGCCTTGCGCTCCAGACGGTCGAACGCGTTCCCGACCAGGTTGTGCGCTTCGAGATAGATCGGTGCCATCAGCTTGAAGTCAGGCTTGGTGGCGCGATGTTTCGCCAGCCGGGTGTACAGGTCGCTGGTGATGCCGATATAGAACTTGCTGTACTCCGGCTTCGCGGCAAACGCGTTCAATACCTGCCGCAAATGCCCGATCACATCCTCGTGATTGATGACGCCCGTCTTCAGCATGTATTTGTCTTCGGGCGAGACGAGTTGTAATGCCATGAACGACCTCCACTTGTTGTGAAGCATCAATAGGCTGCGTCTATGATTCATCCGGGCCCGGCTCCGACGACCGCCCAACCCCTGCTGGCAGACACCCGGCTGGATGAATGTTCGTAAGAATGCACGACTCGCGACAGGACGTCGACCGGAATTGATTCCGCACAGCGTCGAACGCGGCCCGGGCGACGGTGCCGCCGGCACGCCCCGGGTATCGCGGCAATCCGGTCGCGGCATTCCGTGTTCGCCCACCCCCGCACCGCGCGAATTGCATCACAGTTGCGCGACCGCACGGTGTCGTTTCGATTTGTGCTGCAGCGGTGTCGATCGAGCCTGCTAATATTCATTTTCGTCCGCGATCGGCAGGCTGGCATCACGCACAGCCCGTCAGCCGATCGGCCCGCCATCAAGTGTTTCCGCTGACGTGAGGCAATCCAAATCCATGAATAACCTGCACCGCGAACTCGCCCCGATCTCGTCTTCCGCCTGGGAACAAATCGAGGAGGAAGTGGCACGCACGTTCAAACGATCGGTGGCCGGCCGCCGCGTCGTCGATGTCGACGGCCCCGAAGGCCCCGAGCTGTCGGCCGTCGGCACCGGGCACCTGGTCGCCGTCGACGCGCCGCGCGAGCACGTGAACGCGCGGCTGCGCGAAGTCCGCACGATCGTCGAGCTGACGGTGCCGTTCGAGTTGAGCCGCGATGCGATCGACAGCGTCGAGCGCGGCGCGCGCGATGCCGACTGGCAACCGGCGAAGGACGCCGCGCAGCGGCTCGCGTTCGCCGAAGACAACGCGATCTTCGACGGCTACCGGGCCGCCGGCATCGTCGGCATCCGCGAAGGCACGTCGAATCGCAAGCTCACGCTGCCGGCGGACGTCAGCGCGTATCCCGACGCGATCAGCGATGCGCTCGAGGCGCTCCGCCTGGCCGGCGTCGACGGCCCGTATTCGGTGGTGCTCGGCTCGGATGCGTACACGGCGCTCAGCGAGGCGCGCGACCAGGGTTATCCGGTCCTCGGCCATATCAAACGGATCGTCAGCGGCGAGATCATCTGGGCGCCGGCGATCAGCGGCGGCTGCGTGCTGTCCACGCGCGGCGGCGATTACGAGCTGCATCTCGGGGAAGACGTATCGATCGGCTACACGAGCCATACCGACAAGGTCGTCCGCCTGTACCTGCGCGAAACGTTCACGTTCCTGATGCTGACGAGCGAAGCATCGGTGTCCGTCGCACCGCAGGGCAACCCAACGGCCTGACCTCGGCTGTCCGCGCGATGCCCGCCGGGCGTCGCGCGCGGCCGGCCGCACCGCCGGCCGCATGTTCGTCGCCGATCGAGCCCACTTTGCATGGAGTGTGTGATGAGCGAGTCGAATGAGGCATTACAGGCGCTGCAGGCGTCGGTCGACCAGTTGAAGAAGGCGGTCGACGCGAACGCGAGCCGCCAGGCCGGCGATACCGCCGTGCTGTTCACCGTCCTGTCGCTGGTCCTGGCCGAGTTGCCGCCCGACACGCGCAACCTGATCGAGGATTCGTTCTCCGTCTGGGCCAATGGCCTGCCGGATACGGAACTGTCAACCGACGTGAAGCAGATCGCCCGGCAACGGCTCGCGATGACCCTCCCGGACTGACCGCGGCACGCCGCGGTTGCGCCCCGTCCGCGCCGGACCGTGCAACCCGCCTGCTCCTTCGGCCGCCACGCACGCATCGTCCGCGGTGCGCGCATGGTTGCATCCGGCCGCTCGCCGCATGCGCTCCGTGCGGCGCTTCCGTCGCGCCCGGCCACCCGCGGCACCCGCCATCCACCTGCAACCGGCGCCCTGCGCGCCCATGTCGCACCGCGCCCCGCTGGCGTGGCGCCCGCCCCGCTTTCCCGTCACCGCGCGTTACGCGTGCCGCGCACGCCCGCGCCGCCGTGCATCCGCGCGTCTGTGCTCCTCTTCGTCCGTGCGCGCCCGCATCCGAGGGTGCAATTCGCGGCCGGGCCGGCGCGGAACTGTGTCTTGGATGGCCTCCGCCGATTCGCTATTTTGAACGCAGTCGAAGCGATGCCGTGGGCTCCTCCCGGCACGCACGCCTGCCGTCCTGACCGCGATCGCGCACGACGCCGGCGCGCACTGCGCGATAGCCCGGGCACGGCCCGGGCGCCGCCGTGCCGCCCTGCTTCATGTCGTGCGCTCGCGGTCGGGCCGCGCAAGCGCCGCACCGCATCGGGACTTCACCCTTCGACCCACTTTCACCGACAGGAGCCAGACCACCATGCCCGCACTTTGCGATATCTGCCACGCCCGGCCGGCCGTCGCGCGCGCAACCGTGATGCAGGACGGCGAGCGCAAGACCATCTCGATCTGCGACTACCACTTCCGTCAGCTGATGCGGCATCAAAGCATGCTGAACCCGTTCGATTCGCTGCTGGGCGGCGGCTCGTCGTCGCTGTTCGGCGGGCTCGGTGACGAATCGCCGCTCGCCGCCGAAGTCCCGCGCGAATCGGTCGACCCGACCGACGCGTTCAGCGAGCAGACGCTGGAACTGCTGCAGCGCGCGGCCGAGAAGGCGCACGAGCTGCGCCGCAGCGAGCTCGATTCCGAACACCTGCTTTACGCGCTCGCGGACACCGACGTGTGCGCCGCGCTGCTGAAGGAACTGAAGCTGTCGCCGCAGGACATCCGGTCGTACATCGACGAGCACGCGCACACCGGCACGGCCGACCCCGATGCGCCGCTCGACAAGCTGTCGATCTCGCCGCGCGTGAAGAAGGCCGTGCAGTACGCGTTCCAGGCGTCGCGCGATCTCGGCCATTCGTACATCGGCCCCGAGCACCTGCTGATCGGGCTCGCGTCGGTGCCGGACAGCGTCGCCGGCACGCTGCTGAAGAAATACGGCGTGACGCCCGAGGCGCTGCGCCAGAAAGTCGTGAAGGTGGTCGGCAAGGGTGCCGAGGACGGCCGCGTCGATGCGCCGACCGGCACGCCGAACCTGGACAAGTTCGGCCGCGACCTCACCGCGATCGCGCGCCAGGGCAAGCTCGACCCGGTGCTCGGCCGCGCGCAGGAAATCGAGAGCACGATCGAGGTGCTCGCGCGCCGCAAGAAGAACAATCCGGTGCTGATCGGCGAGCCGGGTGTCGGCAAGACGGCGATCGTCGAAGGGCTCGCGCAGCGGATCGTCAACGGCGACGTGCCCGAGGTGCTGCGCGACAAGCGGCTCGTCGAAGTCAACATCAACTCGATGGTGGCAGGCGCCAAGTATCGCGGCGAGTTCGAGGAGCGCGCGAAGCAGCTGATCGACGAAGTCACGGCGAAGCAGGACGAACTGATCCTGTTCATCGACGAGCTGCATACGATCGTCGGCGCGGGCCAGGGCGGCGGCGAAGGCGGCCTCGACATCGCGAACGTGCTGAAGCCCGCGCTCGCGCGCGGCGAGCTGAGCCTGATCGGCGCGACGACGCTCAACGAATACCAGAAGTACATCGAGAAGGACGCCGCGCTCGAGCGGCGCTTCCAGCCGGTGTTCGTGCCGGAGCCGAGCGTCGAGCAGACGATCGTGATCCTGCGCGGGCTGCGGGACAGCCTCGAGGCGCATCACCAGGTGACGTTCGCCGACGACGCATTCGTCGCGGCCGCGGAATTCGCCGACCGCTACATCACGTCGCGCTTCCTTCCCGACAAGGCGATCGACCTGATCGACCAGGCCGCCGCACGCGTGCGGATCGGCGCGACGTCGCGCCCGGTCGACATTCAGGAAGGCGAAGCGCAGATCGCGCAACTGAAGCGCGAGCAGGACTACGCGACCTCGCGCAAGCGCTTCGACGAGGCGAAGCAGTTCGAGGAGCAGATCAACGCGAAGCAGAAGGCCGTCGACGAGATGATGGAGGCGTGGCAGCGCAAGACGGGCTCCGAGACGCTCGAGGTGACGGTCGAATCCGTGGCCGAGGTCGTGTCGCGGCTGACCGGCATCCCCGTGTCCGAACTCACGCAGGAAGAACGTCAGAAGCTGCTGAAGATGGAAGAGCAGCTGCGCGAGCGCGTGGTCGGCCAGAGCGACGCGGTGGTGGCCGTCAGCGATGCCGTGCGGCTGTCGCGCGCGGGGCTCGGCCAGACGCACCGGCCGATCGCGACGTTCCTGTTCCTCGGGCCGACGGGCGTCGGCAAGACCGAACTCGCGAAGGCGCTGGCCGAGACCGTGTTCGGCGACGAACAGGCGATCATCCGCATCGACATGTCCGAGTACATGGAGCGGCACGCGGTCGCGCGGCTGATCGGCGCGCCGCCCGGCTACGTCGGCTACGACGAAGGCGGTCAGCTCACCGAGCGCGTGCGGCGGCGCCCGTACAGCGTGATCCTGCTCGACGAGATCGAGAAGGCGCACCCCGATGTGTACAACGTGCTGCTGCAGGTGTTCGACGACGGGCGCCTGACCGACGGCAAGGGCCGCGTGGTCGACTTCAGCAACACGATCATCATCGCGACGAGCAACCTCGGCGCCGCGATCATCATGGACAACCTCACGCAGCCGGAAGCCGCGCGCAAGACCGACAAGGCGATCCGCGAGGAACTGATGCAGGTGCTGAAGGGCCATTTCCGCCCCGAGTTCCTGAACCGCATCGACGAGGTGATCGTCTTCCACGCGCTGTCGAAGGAGAACATCCGCTCGATCGTGCAGATCCAGCTCGACCGCGTGATCCGCACGGCCGCCGCGCAGGACATCACGCTCGTGATGGGCGATTCGCTCGTCGAGCACCTGACCGAAGCCGGTTACCAGCCGGAGTTCGGCGCGCGCGAGCTGAAGCGCCAGATCCGTCAGACCATCGAGACGCGGCTCGCCAAGGAGATCCTCGCCGACCGGCTGAAGTCGGGCGACAAGTGCGAGGTCGACTACGACAAGGACAGCGACGAAGTGAAGTTCAACAAGCTCGCCGCGCCTGAAGCGAAGGAAGCGAAAGAGACGAAGGAAGCCGACGGCAAGGCCAAGCCCAACGGCCGGGCCGCCAAGGCGGCAGCAGACGCGAAGCCGCACGACACGCCCGCCGACGCCCCGCCGCCCGCGGCGAAGCCGTCGGGCAAGAAGTCGTCCGGCGCGAAGAAAGACGCCCACTAAAACAACGCATGCCCTGCAACCCGGGGCACGCATGACCGGCTCCGTCCGCCGGACGGAGCCGCCCCACGCCGCGACACGGCGCAACCGAGCCACCCGCACCGGGCCCGGCTATTGGAGATTCACCATGACAAATCGACGCGAAGTGCCAGGCATCAGGAAGTACGACGGGCCGGCCGGCGGTTGGGGCGCGCTTCGCGCGACAGCCGACGCGGTGCGTACCCAGATGGAGACCATCGAGGCGCCGATCGTGCTGATGCGGACCAACCAGCCCGACGGCTTCGACTGCCCCGGCTGCGCGTGGCCCGACAAGGAACACAAGTCGACGTTCCAGTTCTGCGAGAACGGCGCGAAGGCCGTCACGTGGGAAGCGACGACCAAGCGCGTGACGCCCGAGTTCTTCGCGGCGAACACCGTGTCGTCGCTGCTGCGCATGTCGGACTACGAACTGGAGAACATGGGCCGGCTCACGCATCCGCTCGTCTACGATCGCGCGACCGACACGTTCCGCGAGATCGCATGGGACGATGCGTTCGCCCGCATCGGCGAAGTGCTGCGCGCGCTGCCGCCGGAGCAGGTCGAGTTCTACACGTCGGGCCGCGCATCGAACGAAGCCGCGTACCTGTACCAGCTGTTCGCGCGCGAACTCGGCACCAACAACTTCCCCGACTGCTCGAACATGTGCCACGAGCCGACCAGCGTCGGCCTGCCGCAGTCGATCGGCATCGGCAAGGGCACCGTGTCGCTGGAGGATTTCGACCACTGCGAGCTGATCATCTCGATCGGCCACAACCCCGGCACGAACCACCCGCGGATGATGGGCACGCTGCACGAATGCTCGCGGCGCAACGTGCCGATCATCGTGTTCAACCCGCTGCGCGAGCGCGCGCTCGAACGCTTCGCGGACCCGCAGGACATGATCGAGATGGCGTCGTTCGGCTCGACGCGGATCGCGTCGACGTACTACCAGGTCGATGCCGGCGGCGACGCGGCCGCGCTGAAGGGCATCATGAAGGCGCTGCTGAAGCTCGAAGCCGAGCAAGGCAACGTGCTCGACCGCGATTTCATCGCGCAGCACACCGACGGCTTCGACGCGTTCTCGGCCGACCTCGAAGCCACGTCGTGGGACGACATCGAACGCGCGAGCGGCCTCAGCCAGGCGCAGCTCGAACAGGTCGCGATCGCGTACGCGAAGTCGAACGCGACGATCGTCACGTACGGGATGGGCGTCACGCAGCACAACAAGGGCACCGCAACCGTGCGCCTGATCGCCGACCTGCTGCTGATGCGCGGCAACATCGGCAAGCCGGGCGCCGGCGTGTGCCCGCTGCGCGGCCATTCGAACGTGCAGGGCAACCGCACGGTCGGCATCACCGAAAAACCGTCGGCCGAGTTCCTGAAGAAGATCGAGGACGTGTGCGGCTTCACGCCGCCCGCGCATCACGGGCACGACGCGGTGCAGGCGATGCAGGCAATGATCGACGGCACCGCGAAGGCGCTGCTGTGCCTCGGCGGCAACTTCGCGGTCGCGCTGCCGGATCCGGAACAGTCGTTCCCGGCAATGGCGAAGCTCGACCTGAGCGTGCATCTCGGCACGAAGCTGAACCGCTCGCACCTGCTGGTCGCGAAGGAAACCTTCATCCTGCCGGTGCTCGGCCGCACCGAGCTCGACATGCAGGCCACGGGCCGCCAGTCGATCACCGTCGAGGATTCGATGTCGATGGTCCACGCGTCGGCCGGCAAGCTCAAGCCGGCGTCCGACCAGCTGCGCTCGGAGCCCGCGATCGTCGCGGGGATCGCGCATGCGACGCTGCCGAACAGCAAGGTCGCATGGCTCGACCTGATCGCCGACTACGACCGCATCCGCGACCTGATCGACCGCACGGTGGACGGCTTCGAGGCGTTCAACGAGCGCATCCGCACGCCGGGCGGTTTCCGGCTGCCGCTGCCGCCCACCGAACGCGTGTGGCCGACGCCGACCGGCAAGGCGATGTTCTCGGTCTACAAGGGCGTGAAGGAGGATGCCGACGTGCTCGGCGGCGAGCAGGTGCTGCGGCTCATCACGCTGCGCAGCCACGACCAGTACAACACGACGATCTACGGGCTCGACGATCGTTATCGCGGCGTGTTCGGGCGTCGCGACGTGCTGTTCATGAACCCGGCCGATCTCGCGAAGTACGGGCTCGAACACGGCGACCTCGTCGACATCGAGACGATCACCGCCTCGGGCCGCACGCTGCGTCTCGAGAAGATCACCGCGATCGAGTACGACATCGCGCCGGGTTCGGTCGGCGCGTACTACCCGGAAGCGAACGTGCTCGTGCCGCTCGACTACATCGACAAGGAAAGCGGCACGCCGTCGTACAAGTCGGTGCCGGTGCGGGTGGCACGCTCGGCGGTGGTCTGATCCGCGGGCAGGCAGGTTCGCGTCGCGGCACGCCGCGTGCCTGAATCCGCCTGCCGCCCCGCTCCCGCCTTTCCGGGCCGCCGCATCGCAACCGATGCGGCGGCCTTTTCATTTCATCGCGCCGAACGACGCCCGGTTTACCGCACCGCCGTCGGTGGCATCGTCGCCCCCGTCTGCCGGCGCCGATACGCGCTGTCGCGCGTCGCGAGCCAGTAGTACAGCGGCGACGTCAGCGCGAGCCCCACGAGCCACGACAGGTCCGCGCCGCCGAGATGCGCGGGAATCGGGCCCGCATACATCGGCGTATTCATGAACGGGATCTGCACCAGGATGCCGATCGCATACGCGAGCAGCGCCTGCGGGTTGAAGCGGCCGTAGATCCCGCCGTCGGCCATGAAGATCGACTGGATGTCGTACTTGCCCTTGTGGATCACGTAGAAGTCGATCAGGTTGATCGCGGTCCACGGCACCAGCACGACGAGCAGCGCGAGCACGAGATCGACGAGGTTGCCGACGAAGTTCGTCGACGCGCCGATCGCCGCGTAGCAGCACGCGATGAAGATCACGACCGATACCACCGCGCGCGCCTTCGCGGTCGGAATCCATTTGTACGCGAACGTCTGCACCGACGTGATCACCGCGAGCACCGCGCCGTACAGGTTCAGCGCGTTGTGGCTGATCACGCTCAGCAGGAACAGCACGAGCATCAGCGGGCCGAGCGGGCCGGTCGCCTGCTTGACCGCATCCATCGTGTCCGCGCCGGCCGGCACCGCGAGCACCGCGACCGCGCCGAAGATGAACGCGAGCGTCGAGCCGATCGTGCAGCCTAGGTAGGTCGCCCAGAACGTCGACGCCACGCCGACGTTTTCCGGCAGATAGCGCGAATAGTCCGACACGTACGGTGCGAACGCGATCTGCCACAACGCCGACAGCGACACCGTCGCGAGCCAGCCCGCGAAGTCGAAGCCGCCGCGCGTCAGGAAATCGTCGGTCGTCACGTGCGTGAGGATCATCCAGAAGCCGACGACGATGCCGATGCCGAGCACCCACGTGCCGATCCGGTTCAGGATGTGGATGAACCGGTATCCGACGATCCCGATCAGCCCCGAACCCACCGCGCCGATCACGATGCCGACGGGCACCGGCACCGACGCCGCGATGCCGTGCACCGACTTGCCGGCGAGCACGATGTTCGACGCGAAGAAGCCGACATACATCACGGCCGCGATCACGGTCACGAGCAGCGCGCCCCACGAGCCGAACTGCGCGCGGCTCTGGATCATCTGCGGGATGCCCATCTGCGGCCCCTGCGCCGAATGCAGCGCCATCAGCACGCCGCCCACCGCCTGGCCGACGACGATCGCGACGATGCCCCATAGCAGGTTCAGGTGGAACATCTGCACGCCGAGCGCGCCGGTCACGATCGGCAGCGGCGCGATGTTGCCGCCGAACCAGAGCGTGAACAGGTCGCGCACCTTGCCGTGGCGCTCGGCGGGCGGCACGTAGCCGATCGTGTGCTTCTCTATCATCGGGGACGCATTGCGTTCCGCGTTCGTCATGGTGAAGTCTCCTGTCCTGCGCGGCGATGCGCGCGTGCCGTGTCAGCCGGCGCGCGTCGGGGTGCGCGCCTGCAATCGGGTCCGGATACGCGAACGACGACGCACCGCGTGCACACGCGGCGGAGTCGAACGCAGCAGCCAAAACACTCGCGGGGACGGATGACATGCCCCGCCGGCGCGTGTGCGGCCGCTTCGTGATCGTGGTGATCGTCGCGATCCAGGTTGGAGACGATGGTGCGCCACGGGTATCGCGACCGGAAAATACTAAAAATATTTCCGGGACATACGAAAAAGCTCTGCAGCGGAAATTCCGGCGCCGGGGCCTTTCAGGTAAGGTGCTACGCACAACCATGGACAGATTGCGCCCGGGCGGCACGCCGGGGCCGTGCATCAGAGGTGCGTGTGGCTCACTACACTTTGCGGCAACTGAAATACTTCGTGACGACGGTGGAATCCGGCAGCGTGGCCGAGGCCTCGCGCCAGCTCTTCATCGCGCAGCCGTCGATCTCCAGCGCGATCAAAGGGCTGGAAGAAAGCTTCGGCGTGAAGCTGTTCATTCGTCATCATGCGCAGGGCGTATCGCTGACGCCGGGCGGCACGCGCTTCTACCGGAAAGCGCAGGAGCTGCTGCGCATCGCGCACGAATTCGAACAGAACGCGCTCGCCGACAACGACGTGATCACCGGGCAGATCGACATCGGCTGCTTCGAGACGGTCGCGCCGCTCTACCTGCCGCAACTGATCGCGGGCTTTCGCGAGCGCTACCCGGGCGTGAACATCCGGCTGCGCGACGGCGACCAGCAGGAACTCGTGCAGGGCCTGACGTCCGGCACGTTCGATCTCGCGCTCATGTACGACCACGATCTCGACGGCACGATCGAGACCGAGCCGCTGATGCCGCCGCAGCAGCCGTACGTGCTGCTGCCGGAGAACCACCGGTTCGCGGGCCAGGCGCACGTGTCGTTGCGCGACCTCTGCGTCGAGCCGATGATCCTGCTCGACGTGCAGCCGAGCCGCACGTATTTCGTCAGCCTCTTTCACGAACTCGGGCTGACGCCGAACATCGTGTTCGGGTCGCCGTCGATCGAGATGGTGCGTGGCATGGTCGGCCAGGGATTCGGCTTCTCGCTGCTCGTCACGCGCCCGCATTCCGAATACACATACGACGGCCAGCGGGTCGTGACGATCGGCCTCAGCGAAACGGTGAGCCCGTCGGGGCTCGTGAGCGCGCGGTTGAAGCGCGGCCAGCTCACGAAGCAGGCGCAGTCGTTCGTCGACTTCTGTCGCGAGCGGCTCGCGCAGATCGTCGCGGAAACGGCGAGATAAGACGCGCAAACACGCACGCACCGCGCGAGGCGGTGCGTGCGTGTTTGCAGTGACGATTTCAGGCGGCCGACGACAGATACGCAGCCAGACGACCCAGCATCGCGTCGCATCCATGCAGCTGGTCGAGCGTGACGAACTCGTCGGGCTTGTGCCCCTGGTCCATGCTGCCGGGCCCGCAGACCACGGCCGGAATCCCGGCCTGCCCGAACAGCCCGCCCTCGGTGCCGAACGCGACCGTGCCGAACGCATCGGAACCGCTCAGCGTCGCGAGCAGGCGCGCGGCCTCGCCGTCCGGCGCAGTAGCCAGCCCCGGATACGCGCCCAGCGGCTGCAATCGAATATCGGTGTCGGGCCGCACCGCACGCATTCGCGGTAACAGTTCGGATTCCGCATAGTCCTGCAGCTTGCGCGGCACGTCGTGCGCGTCGAAATCCGGCAGCGCACGCACCTCGAAGTCGAATTCGCATTCGGCCGGCACGATGTTCAGCGCACGGCCACCCTTGATCAACCCCGTCTGCACGGTCGAGAACGGCGGATCGAAACGGCCGTCGTGCCGTTCGGGCCGCGCGAGCGCCGCGCCGATCTCGCCGAGCCGGCCGATCAGCTTCGCCGCATAGTCGATCGCGTTGACGCCCGACGGCGCATACGCCGAATGGCACGCGGCCCCCTTCACGTGGCAGCGCATCGCGAGCTTGCCCTTGTGGCCGAGCACCGGCTTCAGCCCGGTCGGCTCGCCGATCAGGCACAGGCGCGGCCGGTGCGCACGCGCGGCCAGTGCGTCAAGCATCGGCCGCACGCCGAGGCAGCCGACTTCCTCGTCGTACGAGAACGCGAGATGCACGGGCACGCGCAGCGGACGCGCGACGAACGCCGGCACGGCCGCGAGCGCCGACGCGATGAAGCCCTTCATGTCGGCCGTGCCGCGCCCGTACAGGCGGCCGTCGCGCTCGGTCAGCCGGAACGGCTCGACCGTCCACGCCTGCCCGTCGACCGGCACCACGTCGGTATGGCCCGACAGCGCGATGCCGCCGCGATCGCGCGGACCGATCGTCGCGTACAGGCTCGCCTTCGTCCGTTCCGCGTTGTAGAACAGTTCGCTCTCGACGCCGAAGCCCGCGAGATAGTCGCGGATGAAACCGATCATCTCGAGATTCGAATCGCGGCTGACCGTCGCGAAACCGATCAGCCGCTCGAGCAACGCGCGGCTCGACGTGTCATTCATCGCCCGGTACTCCGTAGCTCGGCGCGGCGGTCGGGTTCAGCGCGCGCGTCTGGTAGTCCTGCATCTGCGGCCGATACGCCCGCCACAGCGCATCGAGCTGCCCGACCGGATCGGCTTCGGCCCAGTCGACGCGCAGGTCGACGATCGGCCAGGTCACGTCGCCGGCCACCTTCAGCGCGGCCGAATGCACCGGCCCCGCCTCGCCGCCGGCCGCGATCGCCGCATGCATCGCGGCGAGCAGGCGATCGGCGAGCAGGCCGGGTGCCTGTTCGAAGGCGCGCGCCATCGCGTCGATCACGTCCGGCGAAGCCAGCAGGTTGCCGGCCGCCACGCACTGTTCGCCACGCACCGCGTGATGCGTGCCGAGCGCTTCCTTGCCGGTGAAGCACGCCGCCTGCCCCTGCCCGTCGATCACCGTGACCTGCCGGTACTGGCTCCAGCCGTTCGCGCTGAGCGCGCGGTCGAGCGCCGCGGCGGGCGCGAGCTGTTCGTGCTCGATCAGGTCGAGGATCTGCGGGCCGAGCGCCGGCAGCGTGATGTTCTGCGTCGCGACGGCGCCGACGCCCGCGCGCACCCACGGGCAGCGCGCGCCCACCGCGATGCTCGACGAGCTGATCGCGATGCCGAGCTGGCCCGTCTCCGGGCAGCGCCCGACGATGGAAAAAGTCATGTCGCCTCCTATGCGCGGTTCGGCTGCCAGTTGTCCGGAATCACGGCGATCACGTCGATTTCCATCAGCCACTGCGGCTGGCCGAGCGCGGACACGACGAGCCCCGTCGAGATCGGATACACGCCCTTCAGCCACTTGCCGACTTCCTGGTACACCGGCTCGCGATAACGCGGGTCGATCAGGTAGGTCGTCGTCTTCACGATGTGCGTGAGGTCGCTGCCGGCTTCCTCCAGCAACTGCCTGACGTTCTTCATCGCCTGCTCGGCCTGCGCGCGCGGGTCGCCGAGGCCGACCAGGTTGCCGTCGAAGTCGGTGCCGACCTGGCCGCGCACGTAGACGGTGTTGCCGGCCCGCACGGCCTGGCACAGGTCGTTGTCGAGCGTCTGGTTCGGGTAGGTATCCTTCGTGTTGAACATGCGGATACGGGTATGGGTCGGTTGGCTCATCGAAATCCTTCAGTCGTCAGGGGGCACGCCGCCGCACCGGTCGCGAACACCATCGCGGTGCGGCAGGCGGGCGGCATGGGGTCGGTCAGTTGACCGCGTCGGCGAGCGGCCGCGCGTCGGCATGCGCCGCGGCGCCGCCCGGCTCCGGGCACGATGCCGAGCGGCGCTGCGATGCGTCGTGGTATTCGAGGTAGGTGCGCTGCGTCGCGATGTGATCGGCGATGTGCCTCGCGTCGTGCCACACGCCCCAGATGAAGCTGGAGCCGCGCCGCGACAGCCATGGCAGCCCGAGGAAATAGATGCCCGGCTCCTTCGACACGCCGCGCTGGTGCTGCGGCTTGCCGTTCGCGTCGAACGCATCGACCTTCAGCCAGCCGTAGTCGACCGCATAACCCGTCGCCCAGACGATCGACGTGACGCCCGCGCCGGCGAGATCGAGCGCGAGGATCGGGTGCGCGACGCAGTCGGGGTTCGGCAGGATGTGGCGGGCGTCGGGTTCGGCCGGCAGGTCGAGGCCGTTGCGGGCCGCATAGGCGTCGGCCGCGTCGAGCAGCGACAGGTAGTTCTCGTCGCCGCGCGCGAGATTGATCGCGAGGTCGCGCTCGAACGTCGCCACGCCGCCGCTGAACGACTTCGTCAGCCCGACGAGCGTCACGCCCTGGTTCGCGAGCTTGCGGAAATCGACCGTATGGCCGCCGCGCGCGCCGCTCACTGCGATCGTCACGTGTTCGCGGCCGGGCGTCGCGACTTCCTTGTCCCATTCGCCGAGCACGCCGAGCCACCAGCAGAAGTCGCGGCCGCGATACGCGCGCGGCGGGCGGTCGTGCGGGCCCACCGACAGGTAGACCCGGCGGCCCGCGCGCTGCAGCTCGTCGGCGATCTGCACGCCCGACGAACCCGCGCCGACCACGAGCACCGCGCCGTCCGGGAGCTGGCCCGGGTTGCGGTAGTCGGCGGAATGAAGCTGCACGAGGCGCGCGTCGTCCGGTGCGATCGGCGGAATCACCGGGCGCTGGAACGGCCCCGTCGCGACGACCACGCGGTTCGCCTCGATCGTGCCGTCGGAGGTCTCGACGACGAAACCCGGCTTGCCCGTATTGCGCACGACCCGCTTCACCTCGACGCCGGTGCGGATCGGCGCGTCGAACTTGCGCGCATACGCTTCGAAGTAGTCCGCGACCTGGTCTTTCGACGCGAACGCGTCGGGGTCGAGGCCGTCGAATTCGAGCCCCGGGAAGCGGTCGTGCCACGCGGGGCCGTTCGCGACCAGCGAATCCCAGCGCCCCGTGCGCCAGCGTTCGGCAATGCGGCTGCGCTCCAGCACGAGATGCGGCACGCCCAGCTTGCCCAGGTGCTCGCTCATGGCCACGCCGGCCTGACCGGCGCCGACGACGAGCGTATCGATTGAGGTTGTTTCGACTGCCACGGCTGTCTCCTTCTGAAGTGCGGCTCGGCGCGACGCGCGTGCTGTCGCTCGAGCTGGAATGGAGACATTCTGCTGACACGCCGCTTGCGGCGAAATGATGATTTTTGTTGGTGTTGATGAGCAAAAAGCTGGGGGCGCGCGCGGGCGGCCAGCGGCACGGGACGACGCGCCCGTGTTGCACCGGCGCCCGCCCGGACGGCGGGCGCCTGCTTCAACCGGTCGCGCCGGCTACGCGTTCGTCCATGGGCCGGCGCCCTGCCGATACTGGATCACGCCGCCGTTGATCCGCACCCGCAGGTTGCCGTCCGGCAACGGCACCCAGTTCTGCATGTCGAGGCTCAGCATCAGCGCGGCGAAGAAATCCCGCAGTTGTTGCGACTCGCTGGCCTGCCAGAGATCGATGCGCCCGAGGCAGGTACGCAGGTCGCCGCTCTGCTGCATGATCGTCTCGACCTGCCCGGCCACGTTCGCCGACGGGTCGTACACCTTGGTACCGTCGTCGCTGACGATCGACAGATGGATCGCGCGCACCGACGCCGGCTGGCCCGGCGTCTGCTCGACGAGCGCGATGCAGCTCGTCATCGCGCCGAAATCGATTTCCGCCGCGTCTCCCCAGATGCGCTCGCCAACCGCCAGCGGCGCGGGACCTTGTACGTTCTGAATGTCGTAGGGCATGGGTTCCTCACTTGACTCGATGGGACTGCCGGTGGCGGGCCCGCGACGTGTCCGCGAAAGCGGACACGTGTCGTTCCCGCCGCTCACCTCCCGCGGCGGGCCTGACGGCCCGGCGGGTCGTGTCGATTGATTCCTGGCCGCCGCGCGCGGTCGCGCGCTACGCACCCTTCTTGTCCAGCAGCGCCTGATACCGCTGCAGGCTCTCGTCGATCTTGTCGAGCGCGATGCTCGCGGCCTCGCCTTCGATCGCCTCCGCGGCACCCGCGACGACCGCCGCCGTCGCGACGAACAGGTCGGTCAACAGCAGGCCCACCGCATCCATCGCCATCCCGCGCACGTTCTCGTCGATGGTCTTCTGCGCCAGGTCCTTCATCAGCACGCTCTTGCCCGCGATCGCCAGCGACGTCGACGCCTCGAAGTAGTTGGCCGCCGCCTGCGCGACCATCCCGCCCGCCTGCGTGATCATCATGTTCGGGCCGACGGCGATCTGCGTCGTCGCGTAGGACGCCGCCTCCGCGTTGATCGCCTGCACGGTCTGCAGCGCCGAACCGCCGCCCCCGGCCGGACCGGCGACCTGGTTCGGCGCCTTCAGCGCATCGGTGAGCCTGCGCAGCCGGTTGACCGGCCATGCGCGCGCGCCGGCCTTCGACGCCGCGACGGGCGGTGCGACATCGGCGGGCGTCGTTGCGTCGGCCGGCGTCGTTGCGCCTGCTGCCGCGGGCGCGCCATCGTGCGGCGCCTGCGGCGCACCGTCGCCGCCTCCGCCCAAAAGGCCTTTCATGTTCATGGTTCAGGTATCCCGAGAGTCGACTAATGCGTGGAACCCGTCTGCGGCCCGGCCGCCGGGGCTTGCGCCGCGCCGCCCGATGCCGGCTTCGGCGACGCTTCGACGGACAGGATCATGGCCACCGCCTTCGACACGACGGCGTTCGAAATCTGGTTCAGCGCCGCCTGCTGCTGCGTCATGTTCTGCGCCGAGATGCCGACGGCCTGGCTGAACATCTGGTAAAGCATGCCCAGCGCCTGGGCCGGGGATCCCGCGACGACGTTGACATTGGTCTGCGTCAGCGCGTCGGTAACCTGCTCATTGACTTTGTCTGCCACGAGGCCTCCTCGGATCTCGGCTCCGGCATGCGATTGAAGGAACGGCGGGCCATCGACGCCGCGCATGCCGTTAGGAACGCTGCATGCCCGCGTTCGTGAACGCGCTCACGCGAGTTCCTCGCGCAATTTCCTGCGCAGCAGCTCGACACGCTTCCTCGCCAGCGGCTCATTGATCCCGAGCGTCGCCGCGATGTGCAGATAGGGCCGGTCCTCCTCGAACTTCAGCGTGAACAGCATCTGCTGCTGCGACGGGAGCGTGGACAGCACCTGCTCGAGACGCAGCAGCTGTTGCCGGAGCAGCAGCTGCTGCTCCACCGACGGCGCGTGGCCGGCCAGCTCGACGGTGTGATCGTCGTCCCAGCCCGGGTCGAATTCGAGCATGCCGCTTTCGCGCACACGGCGGCGCGCGCCGTCGAGGAACGCGTGGTTCAGCGCCAGAAAGAGAAAGCCGGCCAGGTTCCGGACGCGCTCGGGCGAACGTTGCAGGTAGATGTGGACCTTGAGCGCGGTATCGGAGAGCAGTTCGTCGGCGCGGTGGATATCGCCCTTGCACAACAGGCGCGCGCGCCGCCGCAATTTCCCCTGCATTTCCCGCCATGTGTGATCGAGCTGCTGCGCCGGTGACTCAGGCGTCGAAACAGCGTGCTGGTTCGAGGTTGTCATCCCGTGCCTTCCTTTTTTATGGAAAACACAGAATCGATTCGGTGCCGGGAATGGCGCTGTTACCCGCGTAACACCGTTTTAAAGATAATCCCTTCGTGTAAATTTTCTTGATTATTGTGAACGGAAACTTTAATTCCCCGGCATCTCCTCATCCGTCGTTTCGGGCGCGCCGCCGAGCGTAACCAATGGCATTTCGATGAAAAATGGCGACTGCCGCCGCGATGCGATTACGCCGGCACGCTGCTGCCGATGTCGGTCGACCAAAGGTCCCTGGCGCCGAAGCAAAACCATATCGGGATCACTTTCCCATTATCTGGTTATTTTCATCATTCATTTTCACGTAATGCCAAAGGCAGCGTTTTTCGCTAGGTGGCCGCATCGTCAAACAACCTTGCACGGAAAACATGCCTGCCCTCGTCAACGGTCGAACGCTGTGCAATATCCCGATACTCGCCGATCTTCCGGAAAGCCTGCTCGCTCACATCGAGCGGCATCTCGCGCCCTGGCCCGAACACGGCAATCGCCTGTTGTTCTTCAAGGGCGATCCGGGCGATTTCGTCGCCTTCGTGCACTGCGGCCGCGTGTACAAGACACTGCACGAACCCGGCGGACGCGAACTCATTCTCGGCCACTCGTCGCCGGGTGAACTCATCGGCGAAAACACGCTGGTTCGTGCCCACCGGCGCAGCTTCACCGCGCAGTTGAGCCCCGACTGCCGCGTGTCGCTGCTGCATCGCCAGTACTTCGCGCCGCTGCTGGCCAACGCGGATTTCATGGCGCGCATCCACGAGCAACTGTGCCGGCACGTGCACCAGCTGAGCGACTTCGTCGAATCGACGTGCCTGTACCGGCTCGAAGCCAGGCTCGCGCGCCATCTGCTGAACCGCATGCAAGGGAACGATCTCGAGGTGCGGCTGCCGGAGAGCCAGAGCATCCTCGCCGCGATGCTCAACGTCAGCCGGCCGCGACTGAACAGCAGCCTGCAGAAGATGCAGCGCGACGGGCTGATCCGGCTTCACGCGCACGGCGTGACGATCGAGAAACCGGAGCAGTTGCGGACCATCGTCAACGCCAATTGACGCGCCGGGCGCGTGCGCCGCGACGCCGCGGCGGCGGGAGGTCGCGCGCGCCGGGTTGCGCGGCGCGCGGGGAAGATCAGCCGCGCCAGTGGCCGATGGCGTTCATCAGCTGCGCGACGGCGGTCAGTTGCGACGCAAGGTTGTCGTTCGCGGAGCGCGCCGCGGAGGCCACCGCCACCGGCGAGCCGGCGTAGAGCTGCATGATGCCGACGGTCGTGGCGGCGAGGTTGGACATCGCCTGGTTCGCCTGCATCTGCACCGCGTTGTGAAGCAGGATCGCGGACGCATGGCTGTTCGACTGCATGAGCGTGCCCAAGGCCACGGCGGGCGCTTCGCCCACCACCTTGACGTTGGCTTGCGTGACCGCATCGGTCACCGCGGCGGAAACCTGTTCCGGCATGTCGTTGCTCCTGGTTTGCCCGCCCGCTGCGATGCAGTCACGGCGAACGCATGAATGGGTCGGTCGGCGACGTGCGCCGGACGGTTGCATCGGTGCGTGCGAGCGCTCGTCGTCGCGAGCGTCGCGAGCGCCGGGACGACGACGGGCGCCGGGCGACAGCCGCGAGGATCGGGGCCGCCGCCCGGCGTCGACGCCGGGTTACGCGTCAGGCCAGCGCCTTGCCGAGCGCGAGCACATCGGCCAGCACGGACAGCACGCCGTTCGAGCCGATTTCCGTCGCGGCGGCGCCGGCGCTCGCCGGCCCGAGCGTGTAGAGCTGCATCGTGCCCACGTTCGTCGAGGTCGGCAGCTGTACCGCGGCCTGCGACTGCTGCTGCACGGCGTTCTCGAACAGCACGCTGAGCGAATGGCTCTGGGCCTGGTACAGCGAGCCCGTTGCCATCGCCGGCGCTTCACCCACCACCTTGACGTTGGTCTGCGTGACGGCGTCGGTGATCGCGGCATTGACCGCGCACGTCTTGCAGTTGCAGGGGTCTTTCGGATCCTTCGGATCCGTCGGGGCGCTTGTATCATTTGCCATCGAATTTCTCCTGGTTTGCGAACGGGCGCCGCATCGAATCGGCTCTACCCGTCCTGTCGTTTGCTCCGGAACACCGCGCGGCACCGCTGTTCAGGCGCCGGCGGACGTGCTGCGGTTCGGCGGCGCGGCGGATCGGCGGCCCGTGCCGCTTGCGCCGCCGCTCGACCACGGCGTGGCGACCGCGCGTTACGGGCGCATCGCCTTCCCGATCGCGATCACGTCGGCCAGAATGGAGATGATCCCGTTCGCGCCGATTTCCGTGGCGGCCGCCCCCGCGCTTTCCGGCCCGATCGTGTAGAGCTGCATCGTCCCCACGTTCGTCGACGTCTGCGACTGGATCGCGGCCTGCGACTGCTGCTGCACCGCGTTCTCGAACAGGATGCTGAGCGAATGGCTCTGGGCCTGGTACAGCGAGCCCATCGCCATCGCCGGCGCCTCGGCGACCACCTTGACGTTGACCTGCGTGACGGCATCGGTAATCGCGGGATTGACCTGGCACACCTGACACGTATCACCCATTTTTTGCTCCTTGATTCACGTAGTTGAGAGGTCGCACATCGGGGCCGGCCGGTCTCGTGTCCAGCCGCCGGACTTCAGCCGCTCGACTTCAACCGCATGCCCGGTGTGCTACTCCATGGACGCTGGCCCGGGGGTATCGTGAACAGAAGCAGTGGCGGTGGCAGCGGCCGGTTCGTGCAGCTCGGCCGGACGGGCGCCGATGCGTTGCAGCCGCTCGTCGATCGCGTCGAGCCGCACGGCGAGCCGTTCGGCGAGCGAATCGACGTAGTGCCGGAAGCAGGTGTCGATTTCCTGCCGGATGAGGCCGGTCAGCTGTTCGCCGATCACCGCCAGCGCCTCGCGGGTGCTGTCCTGGATGTCGGCCGCAGCGGACGCCGGTGCGTCGTCCGGCGGCTCGTGCGCGTCGAGTACGCCGGACACCTTCTGCTGTTCCGACGCCAGCATGCCGAGGGTCGTCTCGTTCTGCGCGTCGATCGTCTGCAGGATGCCGCGCATCTTCTCGTACGCCTTCTGCTGGTTGAGCTGCAGAAAATGCTTGACCTGCTCGCGCGCCTCCTGCCGGGTTTTCAGGCGCGGCAATGGCGGGTTCACGGCGCTCGCCTGCGTGGCCGCGCCGGCCGCGCCGGCCGCCGGGGCCGGCTGGGCCGCGTGACGACCCGGCAGCCGCTCGAGCAGCGCCCGTTCTTCAGCCGGCTCGAGCGGCCGTCCCAATCGTTTCTCCGCGAACTGCCGCAGCAACGGGTCGAGTGCGTCGTCGCTCATGGCTCACGCCTCCTCGAGGTCGGCCCGCGGCGCCGGTGCGTGCGGTTCGGGTACGGATGGACGCGGCGCAGGGGCGCCGACGCCGGCGTACTGCAATGGATATCGCATGGTGTTCTCCGGGAAATGGACAGACGGCGGCCCCGCCGGAAATTTCGGCGGGACCGCTGCAGGGACGAATCGTGAGAAGGGTCTGTGAAATCGGTTGTCGCCGTGCGTCGCGCCTACGCCGGCGGACAATGCGCAGGCAAGCCGTGCCGCTGCGCATGCCGGCCGATACCGTTGCGCTGCGTTCGCCCGCCGCCCGGTGCGTGGTCTCTTTCATTGAAATCGACCTGCGCCACGATCATGTTCCGCCGAATTCGATCGCCAACCTGTTTTTTGCCATCCTAAGTAATCTGGCCGTTCTTGTTTCGCAAGCGGCCTTTCAGCGATTCCTCTGCGAGGGCCGCTCGATCGCTCAGTGCGTAGAACGCCAGCATGCTGACGAGCATCGCAAAGGCCACGCCGCTCGTATCCCAACGCAGCCCCACGCTGTCTGCGATTGCCCTGATCGCGGTCATGCCGAGCGCCATGACGAGCAACATCCCCGCGAATTCGAGCGCGATCCGCACCGGCGCCCTGACGAGCACGCGTACCGGGCCGCGTCGATGCCCGTCCTTGCGGTCGGCTTCGCGCCGAATCAGCAGCGCCAGCATGGCCAGCATCGACATCGGGAACCACTGGAGATGGAGCACCAGCATGTTCCACATGGCACCGGTATCAAGCGTGCCGCCGCAGATGTCGAGAATGGCCTCGAGGGGCGCCCGCATCGCATCGAGCGTCAGTCCCGCGCAGATGGCGGCCATGCACCAGAGCATCGACCGGCGCGCGCACCTGCCCGGCGATCCGCCTCTCGTCGAGTACCTCGCCACGCCGCAGGCAAGTGCACCGATGCCGTTCCATATCCAGCTGGAAGGGGCACCATGCAGCCTCGTCGGCAAGTCGCACGCCAGGTAGCCGAGGGTCGCGAACGCCAGCGCGCCGCGCACGCGTTCGGGCATCGGGAGCATGGCCGTTCGCGCGGGCCCGGCCTCCACGCATGCGCGGATCGCGCCCGTCACCGTTGCCGGACGCCTGGCCGGGTCGGCCGGCGGAGCACTGCGGGCAGTCATGGCCGTTCAGGCGGGATCTCGCATGACCGCATACCACGAGCACACCACCCCGGCCGGCGCGACGCCGCCGTTGCCGCTCGCATGCGGAACCGTCCGGACGATCGAACCGGTCAGCGCCGGACGCTGGTTGATGCCGTTGGGCCAGGGCGCGCTCACGTACCCGACATAGTCGTAGACCCACTCCTCGCCGCTGACCACGCCGCGCCCCTGGAAGCGGACGGTGCCGGGATTCCCGTAGCTGATCCAGCCGTTGAGCTGCAGCTCCCATCCCGGGCCGAAAATGCGCCCCTTGAAAATGCCCGCCGGTGCCTGCGCGATCTCGATCGTGCCGAGGCCGAATTCCAGGTCGTTGAATGCGGTGGCCGGATCGGGATCGTTCAGGAAACTGCGATAGGTCCACTGGCCCACCAGGCTGCCGGTTTCGGGTGTGTAGCTCATGCGCGCGCCTCCTCTTCATGTCCGTGTCGTCGAAATACCGAAGTGAACCGGCGCCACGCGATGGCGCCGGTTCGTCACGCGCCGTCGTTACCGGACCTCGAGCCGGAACAGTTTCGGCGCGGCCTGCGGAGCCGCACCGGCGACGGCTTGCGAAGCGGGCGGCGAAGCCGGTTGCGTCTGCAGGCGTACGCCTTCGCGCGTATGGATCTCGACGTCGTACAGGGCCCCCTCCACCGCACTCACCGAGAACTGGTCCAGCGGAAAGAACGCCTTCACTTCGAGGTGCGTCTGGCAGTTCGCGCAGTACTGCACGCTCCAGCGGCTCAGCACGGCCTCCGTGCCGAGCAGGTGCCGCTCGCCGTCCACGTTGACGTACGCGGAGACCAGGAACGACCCCGCGATCGGCGCACGATTCAGCCCGGACACGCGCACGACCTTGCTGCTGTTGCCGGCCGGTACGGTCGTCGCCGCCAGCGAGAGCTTCGGCAGGTCTTCCAGCGAACCGGGGCCGTACGTGTAGCCGAGTTGCTCCTCGATGTTGATGCAGTCGAGCGACGTATAGGCGCGCTCCTTGCCGTTCTCGCTCTTCTTGAACGGATCGAGCGGCGACGAGAGCGTGAGCCACGAGTTGGGCACCGTGCCCGGCGTCGGCCCCTGCGCGTCGACCGAGTTGGTGCCCGGATACTCGGCGATGACGTCGAGGTGCTGCGTGAAGCCGTGCCGCTTCTGCCACAGCCAGAACACGCGATCGATGAAGCAGTGATGGAAATAGAAGATCGGGTCGAGGCCCGCCGTGTCGTTTTCGCCCATGTCGCCGTTGGCGCCCGGAATCGGCGAGAAGTCGCCCTTGTTCGGGCCGTGCGGCACGTCGAACCCGCCGACCGCCAGGTGAATCTTGTTGTGCGGCGACTCGAGCGGGACGACGGGAATCGCGCCTTCCGGCAGATTCTCGTTCCACTGGGCCGCGGACGTCGTGTTGGAAAACACCGTGTAGTTCGGCGCGTCCAGGCACTGCTCGAACTTGCGCTTCACGTTGGTCGGCACCACGTTGCCCTTCACGACGATGTAGGACGTGAGCCAGTCCACGATGTTCCGGTTCAGCAACACCACGTTCTCCTTGGCATCCTTGAACCGGGCGTTGTGCTTCTCGGTCGCGGCCCGGTCCTTGTCGGTACCCACGAGCCCCGACAGCGGGTAGCGAACCGTGACGTACGGCAGCGGCTTGCTGTAGTTCGGATCGTCGCCGTTGATGTTGTCGGTGATCGCCCGGTTGAACGTGAAGGAGGCCAGCGGATTCGGAATCTTTTCGCCGTCGAGCTCGAAATCCGGGTCGGTCAGTGCCCACGGGATGCCTTTCGTCAGCGACTCTTCGCTGGTTTCGTCCCAGAACGGCAGCATCACCTGCTCGCATCCGGGGATGCTCTGCAGCGCCTGTTCCAGCCGCAGCAGGTACGCACGGTGCCAGGTGGGGAACAGCACGTTTCCGTGGTTGCAATAACCGCCCCAGTAAGACGCCGAGCCCCAGCCGGCGCCGCGGAACGGCTCGCCGTGGAAGCCGCCGATCATGAAGAACGAGTTCGGATCGTCGGGCGGCAATGCCTTGATCCCTTTCCACGCGCGCATCAGGTCTTCCAGCGGCTTTTTGTTGCCTTTCCGATATTCGACTTGCAACGATTCGATCGACGGGCGAACTCTGACTCCAGATGCGTTATTCATGATATATCCAGCCTCCTTCGTGGGTGGCATTAGGGTTTGGCCGCCAGGTTTTGAACGTAAGCAGGTAGTTAATAAAACATTTAAACTCGCGCTCAATCGAATTCGTTTTATTCAAATAGCGTGTGGCATTTTGAAAGCATTAATCGGCGGGCCATGGGCGGGCCCGCGTGGTCACCTGATCGCCTCCATGGGCGCGGACACGCGCAACAGGCGTAGCACGCCCTCGGGAAAGGGGCTCCGCCTTCAGATCGTAGGGATGCTGTAGTGAATCGATGTCACTTCGTCAGGCACCAATACCCGACAAAGTGACCGTGATACCCCGTTAGCGTTTTATCCTGATTTGGTATGAGTAAATAAAGCAGATGGAATTGGTTTTAGCAAGGACAAGGTGTCATGGATTCTCAAAAAAATCCGGAGGCGAAAGTGATGATTGGCCCATTTAATTTTCCGAAATAATCGCACCAATTTACGACGCGATAGTAATAAACAGGCTCGGGATAATCACAGGTGCGTGTCGATGTTGACGAATACCATCGATCGGCGGGCACCTTACGGTTGTCAGTTGCCACGCATGCGACTGAAAGCTCGCGGAGAACGGGCAAGGTTGCATCGCGGCATCTGGATGACCCCATCCCGAGCCGGTAGCGTCACGGCCATTCGACGCGCCCCCCCTGCCCCCTGCGGCCCTGCCCCCGACAATTCTTGACTGTGTCCACGCCGCCGAACTGGTAGGATGCCGGTCGCGTCGGCATGGATGGCAGCCAAAGGGCGTTCAACCGTCCCTTTTTATGCCCGCCAGCGGCCAACCCCGCCGGCCCGCTCGGGCACGGTGCCCGGCCGCACCCCAGCCCCCGTCGAACCCCGCAACACCCCGGCGTCGCCTCACCCGACCCGTTGCAGCAACCGTTGGAGTGGCGCCTCGCGCGCCAGCAAGCATGAAGAACTCGAAGCCGCCCACCCGCCTCCCGCGCGAGAAAGACCGCACGCCGCTGGTACGCGCCGGCGCGCTGCTGTTGATGGCCGGCCTGCTGTACCTGCTGTGGCCGTCGGCCGAAACCGCCTACCTTGCGATGGAGTCCGTCATCCGCTGACACGGCACGTCCGTCCCCGCACTACGCTATACTCGCGCAATGGAAACCCGACCCGCCTCGCCGAACGTGCATTGCTGGTGGCGCGCCTGACCCAGGCGGCCCGTTTCCTTTTGCATGTCCCAAACGTGATGCCGCCAGCCATGGCGGCATTTGCGTTTCTGCGCAGACGTCATGGCTGGCGGCTTCGATAACCCGGAGCAACGATCAACATGACCCACCCGACCCGACCGACCATCCTCACCGGCGACCGCACGACCGGCCCGCTGCACCTCGGCCACTACATCGGCTCGCTGCGCGCGCGCGTGCAGATGCAGCACGAAGCGAAGCAGTTCCTGCTGCTCGCCGACACGCAGGCGCTGACCGACAACATGGGCCGCCGCCAGCGCGTCACCGAGAACGTGATCGAAGTCGCGCTCGACTATCTCGCCGTCGGCATCGATCCGGCAATCTCGACGATCGTCGTGCAGTCGCAGGTGCCCGAACTCGCCGAGTTGTCGCAATACCTGCTCAACCTCGTCACGGTCGCGCGCCTCGAACGCAACCCGACCATCAAGGAAGAGATCCGCCTGCGCGGTTTCGAGCGCGACATCCCGGCCGGCTTCCTGACCTACCCGGTGAGCCAGGCGGCCGACATCACCGCGTTCAAGGCGACGCACGTGCCGGTCGGCGACGACCAGCTGCCGATGATCGAGCAGACCAACGAACTCGTGCGCCGCTTCAACGCGACGGTCGACCAGACCGTGCTGGTCGAATGCGAGGCCGTGCTGTCGGCGGTCACGCGGCTGCCGGGGATCGACGGCAAGGCGAAGATGAGCAAGTCGCTCGGCAACGCGATCACGCTCGGCTCGACGCCGGACGAGATCACGCAGGCCGTGAAGGACATGTACACCGACCCGAACCACCTGCGCGTGAGCGATCCCGGCCAGGTCGAGGGCAATGTCGTGTTCACGTTCCTCGATGCGTTCGAGCCCGACGTGCAGAAGGTCGACGAGTTGAAGGCGCACTACCGTCGCGGCGGGCTCGGCGACAGCGTCGTCAAGCGCGTGCTGAACGAGCGGCTGCAGGCGCTGATCGAGCCGATCCGCGCGCGCCGCCGCGAATTCGAGGCCGACAAGGCCGAGGTGATGGCGATCCTGAAGCGCGGCACGATGCACGCGCGCGACGTGGCCGGCGCGACGCTCGCGGAGGTGAAGGGGGCGATGGGGTTGAACTACTTCGATTGAGCGGCGCAGGCAGCGCGTGCATAAACGCGCGCCGCGCGCCGGACAGTATCGGGCCGGCGCGTGGTGATTACCGCATCACGTGCGCGTGCGTGCGTCGCTGCAACCGCCTCTCGTCACGATGCGTGCGCCGGCACGGACGCGTGGCACACCGCCTCGACCCGGTTGCCGGCCGGGTCGACGAGAAACGCCCCGTAGTAGTCGCCGTGATAATGCGGCCGCAAGCCGGGCTCACCGTCGGACCGCCCACCCGTCGCGAGGCCGGCCTCGAAAAACGCGTCCACCTGCGCGCGGCTCGCGGCCTTGAAGCACCAGTGCCGCTTGCTCACGCCGATTTCGGCGGGATCCAGGTAGATCGCGAGAAAGGTCGATGCGGTGTCGTTCGCATTGCAGCGTTCGCCGTAGCCGAGTGCGGTGCCCCGGTCATAGACCCTGGCCGCGCCCAGCGCGGCCATGATGGCATCGTAGAACGGGCGCGCCAGTTCGATATCCGGCACGCTGATTGACACGTGATCAAGCAGTTGCATTGCATCTACTCCGTTGAAGGGCACACGAGTCTACATGAGCGCGACAATTCGCGCCGAAGCCACGCTGCCGCTCGTGGGCAATACCTGCACACGCGACGCTGTCACGCGTGATGTCGTTCATGACGGTAGCGGGCCGTCCCCTGGTCCACTCCGCCGATGCCGCGCCCGCGCACCCCGCTATCGTTTCGCATGCGATCCACGGACGACGTCCTTCCGAGCACATTGGTCGAGCACTTCGAGGTCGGTGACCCGGTTTCTTGATAGGCTTCATTTCGGCGGTTCTCCTGTCCGCGAGCCTGGTCCTGGATAGGAGAACCGCGCGAATCCCCGCAGGAACCGCCGCCTTCGACCTGCAACTACTTTCGGGACTCCGCCCAATGTCAGCCGACGAATCGATACACGCGTACCCGTGGGAAGAATCCACTTTCAATTGTGCGTGTTTTGGTAGCGAGACGAGGAGACTCACTGGCGAACTGCACCAAGACGATTCAGTGGTTGGCGTCTACTTCGTCCAATGGGCACCCGGAAGGCCGGACCATCCACCGATCATCGACCTCGCGTTGGGCGACTGGGGGGAAAGCGCCGGGCCTGCCGACCGCGTTCTGGTTTCATTGATCTATATTCCGCGCGAGGGAGGCGGTCCTGTCTCCGTCGTGAACGCCGCGGAACGGGGTGTCGATATTTCCGACTTGATTGAATTCGCGCTTGCCCGGGAGCAGGTCATCGGTACGCCGCTGGCCCCGTTGGTGTTTCAGATGATCGATGCGCTCTGGATCACCGACCCTCGAATTGCCGACGTCAAGGCACTGGACAACATCGTGTAGATCAACCTCGAGCGGCGCGGCGTCACTTCATCTGCATCAGTTGAATCAGGTTCCCGCAGGTATCGTCGAGAACCGCGACGCGCACGGGCCCCGCGTCCATCGGCTCCAGCGTGAAATGAACGTCGAGATCCCTGAGCCGCGCGAATTCCGCATCGAGATCGTCGACCTGGAACGATGCCGCCGGAATGCCGTCCTCGTACAGCGCCTGCTTGTAAGGCCCGACCGCGCGATGGTTGCTCGGCTCGAGCAGCAGCTCGGTGCCGTCCGGCTGGTCCTTCGACACCACGGTCAGCCAGCGGTACTCGCCCACGGGCACGTTGTTCTTCAGCTTGAAACCGAGCTTGTCGGTATAGAACGTCAACGCCTTGTCCTGGTCGTCGACAAAAATACTCGTCACGTAGATTCGCATTTCAACCTCTCTGAAATAGCAGCCGTCGCCGCCGCTATTCTTCGTCGAAATCGATGACAAACGCATAACCGCCGTCGATCAGCTGGCGCAGGTAACCGTCGAAGTCGTCGGCGATCACCGCGTAGCTGTCGGGATCGTGCAGGAAGCGCACGACCTGCCCGATCTTGCCGCCCGCCGCCGGCTCGAAGTCGATGTAGAGCTGCGACGTGCCGCCGTTGTTCATGCAATGCGAGAAGCACAGCCGCCGGCCCATCGGCAGCGCGATGTCGATGCGCGGGTCGACGAGTTCGCCGTCGTCGTTCGCGTCGTCGCCGTAGATCTCGGCGATGCTGTCGCGGTACTTCGCCCCTTCCTCGAGCATCTGCGCGGCCGACAGCAGGTAATACGGGTATTCGTGAACGTCGGAGCCCAGCACCAGCACGTTGATCGTCGTGCCGCCGTAGTCGCGCCAGTAGGTGCCGTCGAGCTTGCCGAGCAGTTCGAGCAGGCTGGCCGGGCACTGCGGATACGCGGCACGCAGCGCGTCGAGCTGCGCGGGCGTCGCGCCCGTGGCGGCGGCGAGCGCCGCGTTGTCGGTGTCGGGCAGCACGGCACGCAGGCCGGCGAGATAGGTGTCGACGAGGGTCATTGCGTCAGGTCCAAAGAACAGGCCAGCGCCATTCTAGCGCCCGACGCGACCCGCCCCTTCCGCGCACTCACCTACGTGATCTGATACGTCGACGCCGGCACGAATTCCTCCGGCAGCGGGCGATCGCCCAGTTCGAGCACCGACCGTTCGATCGTGCGTGCCATCGCATCGAGCGCCAGCGCGTTCGGCGCGAGGCCGAACGGCTCGGCCACCTCGTTCGCGATCGCCTCGAGCGCGATCAGCGTATATGCGATGAACACGCAGATCAGCGGCGTGAAGAATTCCGTCGAATCGACGAGGCCGAACGGCAGCAGCACGCAATACGCATACACGGTGCGATGCAGCAGCACGCTGTACGAGAACGGGATCGGCGTCGACAGGATGCGCTCGCAACCGCCGACCGATTTGCCGAGCTCGTCGAGTTGCGCCTCGAACATCCAGCAGATCGCGTCGCTGCCGGGCGCGCGGCCCAGCGCGCGGACGATGCTGCCGCGCAACTCGTCGAGGATCGCCACGGGCTTGAAACACTTGCCCGCGAGCGCGGCGGTGCGTTCCGCGCCGAGGATCCGCTGCAGGTCCTGTGTCGGATCGGTATGACGCAGCTGATGCTTCAGCGCATAGGTGAACGCGATCAGCAGGTCGGCAAGCCGGTCGCGCTCGGCGTCGCCGACGCTGTCGGGCAGGTAGCGATTCAGTTGCGACGTCAGCGCGCGCGCCGCGATCAGCAGGTTGCCCCACAGATGCCGCGCCTCCTTGAACCGCTCGAAGCTCGCGTTGTTGCGAAACGCGAGGAAGATCGCGAGCGCCAGCCCGAACAGCGTGAACGGCGCGGTATTGAGGGGAATCTTCTCGCCGAAGATGCGCCCGTTCGTGAAGACCGCCAGCGTGCTGACGATCGCCATGAACACGAGCTGCGGAATGATCGATTGCAGCACGGAGCCGTTCCAGACGAACAGCATCCTGAGCCAGTTTTGTCGTGGTCGGACGATCATGGTGTTTTCTCGACTGCCAGGGAAATACGCGATACGGCACGCCGGCGCCCGATGCGCAGCGGCCCGCGCGTGGCGGGCCGCTGTCGGGTGGATGCCGGGCCGGGCGCCGTGCTGCGCGAGATGATACGCCCGCGCGCGCCGCGCCCGTCACATCATGCGGCGCTCAGTGATAACCGACGTCGCCCTCGCGCACCTTGCCGCGGAACACGCGGTACTGCATCGCGTTGTACACGAGGATGATCGGCAGCACGATCACGGTGCCGATCAGCGCGAACTTCTGGCTCGAATGGCTCGACGATGCATCCCAGATCGACAGCGACGGGGGCACGATGTTCGGCCAGATGCTGATCACGAGCCCCGTGTAGCCGAGGAACACGAGCGCGAGCGTCAGCAGGAACGGCGTGGCCTCGTGCGCGCGCTTCACCGAGTGGAAGATGCCCCACACGCATGCAACGACGAGGATCGGCACCGGCAGGAACCAGCCCAGGTTGCCGCTGCCGAACCAGCGGTGCGCGACGGCCGGCAGCCCGATCACGGTCCACAGGCTGACCACACCCATCACGGCGAGCAGCACGCCCGCGAGCGGCTTCATCAGCAGCCGCATCTTGCGCTGCAACTCGCCGTCGACCTTCAGGATCAGCCAGCCGCAGCCGAGCGTCGCATACGTGACGAGCACGCCGATCCCGCACATCAGGCTGAACGGCGACAGCCAGTCGAACGGGCCGCCCGCGAACTGGTTGTTCACGATCTTGATCCCCTGCAGCAGCGAACCGAGCACGATCCCCTGGCAGAACGCCGCGAGCGCGGAGCCGCCGATGAACGCGAGATCCCACATGTGTTGCGTGCGGGTGGCCTTCGCGCGCAGCTCGAACGCCGCGCCGCGAAAGATCAGCCCGACCAGCATCAGGACGAGCGGCAGGTAGTTCGCGGGCAGCAGCGTCGAATAGACGACCGGGAATGCGCCGTAGAGCCCCGCGCCGCCGAGCACCAGGAACGTCTCGTTGCCGTCCCACACCGGCGCGACGGTGTCGAGCATCACCTGGCGCTCGGCCTTCGCATCGAAGAACGGAAACAGCAGGCCGATGCCGAGATCGAAGCCGTCCAGCATCACGTAGATGAATACACCGAGGCCGATGATCGCGGCCCACACGACAGGAAGATCGATTTGCATGGCTTACTCCGCTTCGGTCACGTTCAGCGGCGTGGACAGTGCGCTCTTGCGCAGCCCCGGATGCCGGTGCAGCTCGATATATCCGGCCTGGGCAGCCGGCCCGCGCTTCATCAGTTTCATCATGTAGTAGATACCTGTTCCGAATACCAGGAAGTACACGACCACGAAGACCAGCAGCGACACGCCGACCTGCTGAGCGTTGAGCGGAGAGACGGAATCGACGGTGCGCAGCACGCCGTACACGGTCCACGGCTGCCGCCCGACCTCGGTCGTGATCCAGCCGGCCAGCAGCGCGACGATGCCCGAAGGCCCCATGCAGACCACGAACCACTGGAACCAGCGCGTTTCATAGAGGCGCCCGCCCTTTCTCAGCAGCAACCCGAGCAGCGCGGTGAGCAGCATCAGCATCCCGAGGCCGGCCATGATCCGGAACGTCCAGAAGATGATCGGCGAGTACGGGCGGTCCTGCGGCGGGAATTCCTTCAGCCCGCGAATCTCGCCGTCCCAGCTGTGCGTGAGGATCAGGCTGCCGAGGTGCGGCACCTGGATCGCATAGCGCGTGGTTTCGGCCTGCATGTCGGGCAGCCCGACGAGGTTCAGCGCCGTGCCGCCCTTCTCGGTTTCCCACAGCCCTTCGATCGCCGCGATCTTGGCCGGCTGGTATTCGCGCGTGTTCAGCCCGTGCGCGTCGCCGACGACGATCTGGATCGGCGCGAGCACCAGCAGCATCCACAGCGCCATCGAGAAGCTGCGCTTCACCGGCTCGTCGCGGCGCCCCTTCAGCAGGTGCCACGCACCGCACGCGGCGACGATGAAGCCCGCGACGATGAACGCCGCGATCGTCATGTGCACGAGACGGTAAGGGAACGACGGGTTGAACACGACCTTGAACCAGTCGACCGGCACGACGAGGCCGTTCTCGATCTTGTAGCCCTGCGGCGTCTGCATGAAGCTGTTCGACGCGAGGATCCAGAACGTCGAGATCAGCGTGCCGACCGCGACCATCAGCGTCGCGAAGAAGTGGGCGCGCGGGCTCACGCGCTGCCAGCCGAACAGCATCACGCCGAGGAAGCCGGCTTCGAGGAAGAACGCCGTCAGCACTTCATAGGTGAGCAGCGGGCCCGTGATGTTGCCCGCGACGCGCGAGAAGCCGGCCCAGTTCGTGCCGAATTCGTACGCCATCACGACGCCGGAGACCACGCCCATCCCGAAGCCGATCGCGAAGATCTTCGACCAGAACTGGAACATGGATTTGTAGGCGGCGTCGCCGGTGACGAGATAGCGCCATTCCAGCACCGCCAGGAAGCTCGCCATACCGATGCTGATCGCGGGAAACACGATGTGGAACGACACCGTGAATGCGAATTGCAATCGTGCGAGATGGAACGCATCGAAGATTTCCATGACCGTAATTTGCTCGTGTTTGTGAGGACGTCCGCCCGAAGCAGGAAATCGCGCGACGGCTTGCCGAAGACACATGCGAACACAAAACGGTCACTCGCATGGCGTCGGAGCGTGAATGACGATATCGCGTTTGCAACGATACTCGCAATCGTTCGAACGTGCGCTGAAACTGTGCTGCTTCCGTTGCCGAAGATGTGTGTACGGAAAACACATTTCGCGCCGGCGGGACGTTCAGCTGTACTGCTTTCCGCACTGCGGCGCTGTACATCGGGCGCACTGTTCATCCCCGTTAACATCCGATGCAACGCCTGCCCGCGGCCACGGCGCGCCTCTCGGCCGCGCCCGCCCGGCAGCCCCGATTCCCCTGGTCCGGCGCACGCGCCCGACCCGGCCGGCCCGCCGGCCGATCCGCCTGGAGAAACCGCATGGAGTCCTGCATCCGCCGCGACGAGCCGACCGGCAGCACCGCGTGTCATGTGACACGTCACCGTGCCGGCGAAGTGCGCGACACCGTCGATCGCGTCGTCGACGAAACGCCGGTTGCACTCGTGGTCAACGGTATTGCGCACACGGTCATGATGGCGACCCCGATCGACCTCGACGCGTTCGGCCTCGGCTTCGTGCTCAGCGAAGGCATCGTCGAGCGTGCGTCGGACGTGTTCGACATCGAGAGCGAATGCCGGCCCGGCAGCGCCGAAGTGCGCCTGACCGTGTCGCAGCAGGCGTTCATGGCACTGAAGGCGCACCGACGCGCGCTGGCCGGCCGCACCGGCTGCGGTGTCTGCGGGATCGAAAGCATCGCGCAGCTCGACCTGCACCCGCCGCGCATCGCCGCCGCCGGTGCGGCCGCCGGCATCGGCGCCAACGCGATCGCACGCGCCGCACGCACGCTGCCGGCCCGCCAGACGCTGATGCGCGAGACCGGCGGCATCCACGCGGCTGCCTGGTGCGACCGGGACGGCGCCGTGCTCGACGTGTTCGAGGACGTCGGCCGCCACAACGCGCTCGACAAGCTGATCGGCCGGCTCGCGCGGCGCCGCGCCGACCTGCACGACGGCTTCGTGTTCCTGTCGAGCCGCGCGAGCTACGAACTGGTGCGCAAGGCCGCGCGGGTCGGCATCCCGATGATCGCGACGATCTCGGCGCCGACGTCGCTCGCGATCGACGTCGCCCGCGAAGCCGGCGTGCGGCTGCTCGGCTTCTGCCGCAACGACGGCTTCGTCGAGTACGTGTCGCCCGACGCCGTTCACCCCGACCAACCGGCGCTTGCACAAGCACACCCGGACTTCTCCTGATGAAACCACTGACCGATTTCGATACCGCGCAGCAGCATTTCGCGAGCGCGTTCGCGCCGCTCGGGGCCACCCTGTCCGTCCCGGTCGCCGAAGCGGCAGGCCACGTGCTGGCCGCGCCGCTCGCCGCCGTGCTCGACCAGCCGCCGGCCGACCAGAGCGCGATGGACGGCTACGCCGTGCGTCACGCGGATCTCGCACTCGGTGAGCCGCTGCACGTCGCGCAGCGCTGTTATGCGGGCGACATGCCGGCGCCGCTGGCCCCGCGCACGGCCGCGCGCCTCTTCACCGGCAGCCTGATTCCGCCCGGCGCGGACACCGTCGTGATGCAGGAGCATGCGCACGAGCAGGACGGCCGGGTCGCATTCGACGCGCCGCAGCGCAGCGGTTCGCACATCCGCCGCCGGGGCGAGGAAGTGCGCGCCGGTGACCTCCTCGTGCCGGCCGGCGTGCGCATGAGTGCGATGCATGTCGGCGTGGCCGCCGCGCAAGGGTTCTCGCGTATCGACGTGCGTCCGGCGCTGCGCGTCGGCATCCTGACGACCGGCGACGAACTCGTCGCGTGCGGCGAGCCGCGTGCGCCGCAACAGATTTACAACAGCAATGCGCCGATGCTCGGCGCGCTGGTCTCGGGCACCGGCGCCGAGGTCGCGATGAGCCTGCATGCCGCCGATACCGCACCCGCCGTCGATCGCGCGCTACGCGATCTGCACGCGGGCTGCGACCTGGTGATCTGCGTCGGCGGCGCGTCGGTCGGCGACAAGGATCTGCTGCGCCCCACGCTCGACGCGCTCGGCGCATCGTTCATCGTCGCCGGCGTGCGCATGAAGCCGGGCAAGCCGGTTGCACTCGCGCGGCTCGACACGCGGCCGGTGGTGCTGCTGCCCGGCAACCCCGGCGCGGCGATGACCGCGTTCGCGCTGTTCGTCGCGCCGCTGATCCGCCGCCTGCAGGGGCGCGCCGCACGCCTGCCGACCGTGCCGTCGCTGCCGATCGACGGCGACTTCGAACCGGACGCGCAGCGCGAGCGCTTCGTGCGCGTGCACTGCACGGTCGGCCTCGACGGCATGCCCGTCCTCGATACGCTGCGCCAGCAAGGCGCCGGCACGCTGCAGTCGCTCGTGCAGGCGAGCGGGCTGGCCCGGCTGCCCGCCGGGCGACGCATCGCGAACGGCGACGCGGTACCGTATTACGAATTCGCGCCGTGGCTCGCATGAGCGCGACGCCCGACTCGCGCCCGCTGCCGCTGCCGCGCATGCATCGCGCGTCCCGCGCCGCGAACTGTATTCCTGCAATTCGGGCGCGATTGTGTCCCTGCCGGAAAAACCCGGCGGACTATCCTCACGATGAGGCTCGTCACGCGCCGTGCGCCGCCATTTCGGCATGCGCACGGCCGACCGGCGCCGCCCCTTCGCTTACTTCATGCAGGCCGACGAACCGATTGTGAATGCCATCGTTTCCGCCGCGCCGGCCGCCGCCGCAGCTTCCGGCGGCGCATCGCCCGGCGCCTTCCCCCGCCCGACCGACACGCTCGGCCGCCCGCTGCGCGACCTGCGCCTGTCCGTCATCGACCAGTGCAATTTCCGCTGCGGCTACTGCATGCCGCGCGAGAGCTTCGGCGCCGACTATGCGTTCATGCCGTCGTCCGAGCGGCTGTCGTTCACGCAACTGGAAAAGATCGCCCGCGCGTTCACGTCGCTCGGCGTCGAAAAAATCCGCATCACGGGCGGCGAGCCGCTGCTGCGCCGTAACCTCGAAGCGCTGATCGAACGCCTCGCCGCGCTGACGACCGTCGACGGCAAGCCCGTCGAAATCGCGCTGACGACCAATGGCTCGCTGCTGGCCGCGAAGGCGCGTTCGCTGCGCGACGCGGGCCTGTCGCGCGTGACCGTCAGCCTCGATGCGCTCGACGACGCGATGTTCCGCCGGATGAGCGACGCCGACGTGCCCGTGTCGCGCGTGCTGGCCGGCATCGAGGCCGCGCAGGCGGCCGGGCTCGCGCCGGTCAAGATCAACGCGGTGATCGAGCGCGGTGTGAACGACGGCCAGATCCTGCCGCTCGTGCGGCACTTCCGGCATACGGGCGTGGCCGTGCGTTTCATCGAATACATGGATGTCGGCGGCGCGAGCTTCTGGTCGGGCGACAAGGTCGTGCCGGCCGCGCAGATGCGCGCGCTGATCGATGCGCACTATCCGCTCGTGCTCGTCGGCGAACCGGCGCACGATGCGACCGCGATCCGTTGCGCGCACATCGACGGTGCAGGCGAGGTCGGCTTCATCGCGAGCGTGTCGCATCCGTTCTGCGGCACCTGTTCGCGCGCCCGCGTGTCGGCCGACGGCACACTCTATACGTGCCTGTTCGCGACGCAAGGCACCGACCTGCGGCCGTGGCTCGACGAAGCGGTGTCGAGCGCCGACCTCGCCGCCGCCGTGCGCGATCGCTGGACGCACCGCGACGATCGTTATTCCGAGCGCCGGGCCGCGCGGCCGGCCCGCGTGCCGGGCAAGACCTATCCGACCGTGCGCATGTCGCTCGTCGGCGGCTGAGGGCCGCCGCGCGACACCGCACGCGCCGCCAAATGGAGAACCAGTCATGACGACCTTCACCGAATCCCCTGCCGGGCTGCCGGACGATCCGTTGCGTGCCGGCGGCCACCCGCCTCCCGTCGATGCGGCCGACCCGCACCACGAACCGCCGCCCGCGATTACCGCCGGCTTCGAAGTGCGCGTGCAGTACGCACCGATCGACGCAGGCGCGGAGCTTGCGCCGATCGTTCGCAATCCGAATGTCGGTGCGGTCGTGAATTTTCTCGGGGTCGTGCGTAACGAAGGTGATGTCGACGATGTCGTCGCGCTCGAGGTCGAGCACTACCCGACGATGACCGAGCAGGCCCTGTGGAGCATCGTCGAGGAAGCCAGCGCGCGCTGGCAGCTCGAAGCGGTGAAGATCGTGCATCGCGTCGGGCGCATCCCGCTCGGCCAGGCCGTCGTGCTGGTCGTGGTGGCCGCCGCGCATCGCGCGTGTGCGTTCGATGCGTGCGAATTCCTGATGGACTTCCTGAAGACCCACGCGCCGTTCTGGAAGAAGGAGATCCGGCACGACGGCGAATCCGGCTGGGTCGAGGCGAAGGCGCACGACGACCAGGCGATGCGGCGCTGGGGCTGAGCCGGTCCGCCGCGCGTATTCCGATTCCGCCGACTCCATTCAAGACATCGCAATGAAACTGACGATCAAATACTTCGCAAGCATTCGCGAACAACTCGACCGCGACGAGGAAACCGTCGAGATCGACGCACGCGAACTCACCGTCGACGCGCTGCGCAGCACGCTGGCCGCGCGCGACGCCCGCAGCGCGGACGCGCTGCGGATGGACCGGCCCGTGCGCGCGGCCGTCAACCTCGAGATGGTGACGGGTGAATTCGTCGTGCGGGAGGACAGCGAGGTCGCGTTTTTCCCGCCGGTGACGGGCGGGTGACGTCGCGACGGGCGGGATCCCGCCGGTGCCGGATACGGGCCGGCGCGCGGCGGCTGCTTGCCCTTCACGATACCGATCCCGGGTTCCGTCAGCCCGATGCGTACGCGCAGATGCCGTCCGGTTCCGCAGGCAACGCGCATCATCGCAATGGGCCCCGACCAGGACAGGCCCGTCGCTGGCAATGTTTCACGAACAGGGTTCGGCCCAACGAAATTCAGACGGCGACATGCTCTCCCAGCGGATGAGTGCACGGCGGAAATTCCCGAGACTGTCGTAGCCGAGCAGGAATGCAATTTCCTGCAGGCCGAGCTTGCCCGCCTTCACGCGCTCAACCGCCAGCGCGTGGCGCACGCTTTCGAGGATCTCGCGATACGACGTTCCGTCGTCGGCCAATCGCCGGTCGTCGCTCTGATTTCACCGCTTTGGCACCGGCCGATGACTCCCAAGGGACTTGCATGGGACCGCATCCATGCGACGGAGCCGGAACGACGCCTCGCGGCCGACGCCGCTGCGCGCAGCGGTATGACGGGGTTCGTGGCCGCGACGTGATTCAAGCTTCGCGCGGGCACGACCATCACGGCGCAGCGGATATTGCCAGCACCGTTGTCGATCCTGGCCAAGCTCACATGCGTTCCCTCGCGGAATCGCCTCATGCAACGGGAGAGAACACGCTTACGCCCCTGACTGCGAGAGGCCGGACTTTGAAATGCGTCTTCATCGGCATCGCGGGGAACGAGATTTTTCCCTGCGCTCTAACGTGAGCGAAATTTCCAGGAGATCACTTGCGAGTACTTGTGCCTGTTTCGCTTGCTCCGCGTGGCGCTTGAGGTCTTCCAACGGCGAACCCAACTGATCCTCCGTTCCACCCATGAAAATCAGGACCGCAGCGTTGGCGTGGGCGCGGGCACGCGCGGCGTGGAACTGCGCTTTCCGGACACGTGAGCCGATCAGGTCTATGTGAGCGCGAGTGCTCGGAAAATGCGCGGTCGGCAGCCTCGAGTGCCGAACTTCGAGACTTTCGAGTTCGGAGACACTCGCTTCCGCTCTGACGGCAGAAATGGTAGCGGCGAGGACCACATCGGCCCCGCTCGGATCCTCGACAAGAACGCTCGACGATTGACGGCCGATTTGCTTGCGATTCGCCGCTGGAATGCAACTCGAAACCCGAGCACGAATGCGTCTCGACGCAACGCGAATTCGGTCGAGCAACAAGGATATGGACATGGCAGGGCATACGCCTATGCATGAGCCGGACCGGCACTCAGCGGCCAACGACCGTATTCGGGATGATGCGTGACGACGGACGATGGCATGGCAAGTCAACTCAGTGCATCGGCTGCCGATGATGCCGCCGGCTCCGCGATCCGATTCGACCGGTGGATCAGAAACTGCTCCCTTGCTCGGCCAGCGATCCACCGAGGCTCTCGTCCCCGCCCGCTCCATAAGGCACCAGACTCCGGATCACGATACTTTACAGTGGCCGGGCCGCGACGCTTGCCGCGACGCAGCTTGAGCTTGCGTTCAGAGAACAGGTCCTCCGGCATCAGGTCGAACTCCTCGATCAATTTTTGTATTTCCTTGACCGCACTCGCCAATTCCTGAGTGCGAGCAAGCTCAGCCTGCTTTTGAAGTTCCTGAATCTGCTCTTTCAAATCACGGTAGCTTTGCATATCGTATTCTCGAAGAGAAGAGAGCCAGGCACTCGCCTTGGTTCTCGGATGTTGCGATCATTAAATATAGGTGTGCGAATTATATGAATCAGACGCACCACACCCGTATGGCATCAAAAGCGCGATCGAGAGCGGGATCGCGAACCGCCTGCGCCGAGATCTCGCGAGTCGCCGAACACAGGCAGGGCCGGCGACAGATTACCGGCTCCGTGCCCTGGTGTTCGATCCCCGCTGGGGACGACGACCGCATTGGGTGATTCGGGCAGAGGCAGTGGCTGGCGCGCTTGCGCGGCGCGCCTCGTTCACGATCGACTCCGTATCTGCCAGAGCGGATCTGGTCATCCGGGACGCCATCGACGTTCAGCGCGCTTCATTGATTTCCCTTCAGCTTCAGCCACACCTTGTTACGCAGTTGAATCGCTGCAGGTGAACACATCTTGTAAGGCTTGAGTCGATCCTTATACTGCTCCGGCGTCTTGATCGCAGGATTGTCATGCAGCGCAGGATCAATGTAGCGCTCCGATCCGGTAATCTCGTTGCTGTACCGTAGCGCGTTCGTCACCAGCGCGATGTTCTCGGGTCGCATCATCCAGTCGATGAACTTGTAGGCCGAGTCGACATTTCGCGCTTTTGCCGGAATAAGCAGGCTGTCCATGAACAGTCGGACGCCCTCTTTCGGATACACGAATCGGATAGTCGGCAAGCGATCCTGTGCTCGCGCAGCCGCACCGTTCCAGACGTGCTGAACGATGATTTGCCTGGAAGCGAGACGATCGACCGTTCCGTCGTTGCTATAGGTCTTCACGAATGGTTTCTGCTTCTGCAGCACGTCGAGGACGCGTTTCGCATCGTCGGGGCGTTCGGTGCATTCATCCTGTCCCAGATACCAGCTCGCTGCCATGTACAGTTCCTCCTCGACGTCCAGATCGCCGACCTCGCCGCGAAGTGCGACGGGGGGCTCGAAGAACGACTTCCAGCTATCGTCGAGGCGTCCGCCGGGCACACGCGCGCTGTCGTAAGCAAACCCGGTCAGGACGACCGTGAAGGGCATCGCGTAGTCCCGCTGGGGATCGAACGACGGATGACGGTACTCGGGCTTGATGTTTGCGACATTCGGCAACTTGCGCTTGTCGAGCTTGAGCAGAAGGCCCGACTTCACGAGCACCGGAACGTAGTAGTCTCCGGCTACCACAACGTCGTACCCCCCTCCTCCTGCCTGCAGTTTCTGGGTCAGCGCTGCATCGCTCGCATAGGTGTCGAGTGTCGTCTCGATGCCGGTATCAGCCTGGAACTTCTTGAGCAAATTGACAGGCAGGATGTTCGGCCAGCTTCCGATATGTAGCTCGGCGGCCTGGGTCGTGACAGCGGCAAGAAGCAACATCGCACCGATTGTTTTTTTCATGCTGTTCCTATTGCGTGGAGATTGGCGTGGTGTATTTCGGACTGCTCGGCTCGGGATCTTCTTTTACCTCGAGCACCGATGATCCAGACTACCGTCAGTTGTATTGTCGAGAGGCCGATGACGACGGTTGACACGGCGCTGACCTTCGGTGTGATTCCGATCTTCAATGCACCGAAGATATACATCGGCAATGTGGTCATGCCGGCGCCGGCGAGAAAGTAGCTGGTGACGTAATCATTCATCGACGCGACGAATGACAGCAAAGCCCCCGCGATGATGCCGGGTAGCGCCAAAGGCGCGGTAACTTGCCGAAATGCAGCCCATGGCGTGGCCGACAGGTCCGCGGCCGCCTCGAGCAGCGTGCGATCGATCGTCTTGAGTCTTGCTCTGATCGGCAGATAGGCAAGCGGCACACTGAACACCACATGAGCAAACAGAACGGCGCCGAATCCAAGCTCTGACTCGAACATCGAGAACAGCATCATGGTCGCGATCGCCAGCACGATTTCAGGTATCGCGAGCGGAAGCGCAATGACGAGTCCGACCGAATCGAAACCACGCCGCTCACTTCTCGACCACCAGGCGACCGCCGCGCTCGTCGCGAGCGTGGTGGAGAGCACCGTCGACGCCAGCGCCAGCAACAGTGAATTCTTCGCGGCACGGACCAGTGTCGGATCGGACCAGGCCTCAACGTAACCTCGAATGCCAAACCCGTCCCATATGAGGGCCGACGGGCCGACGTTGAAGCTCATCGCCATCACGGTCAGCATCGGCAGATAGAGGAACACCAGCACCGCGCACGCGATCGTTGCGGTCAGCGGAAACCGGCGCAGTTCAGGCGAAATCATGAATGCGCTCCTGCCGCTGGAACAGCGAACCGAGTCGAGACGCGAGCATCGCCAGAAGCACCGCGGCGAGCAACGCGAACGACATCGCGGCGCCCAAAGGCCAGTCCCGTCCGCCGGCAAACTGGAAGTCGATCAGATTGCCGATCATGAAAGCGTGGTTACCGCCGAGCAGACCCGGGATCGTATAGGAACCCAGCGCCGGAACGAAGACGAGCCCGATTCCTGCCATGATGCCCGGACGGCAACACGGTACGACGACATGGACCAGTACCGCCGGCTTGTGTGCCCCCAGATCGTAGGCCGCTTCGGCCAACCGCCAGTCGAAGTCATCAAGCGCAGCGAAGATCGGCAGAACCATGAACGGCGTGAACGCATAGACGAGACCGATCAGCGTCGCGAGATCGGTGTAGAGCAATCCGAGCGGGCCATGCATGAGGCCGGCTCTGGACAACATCTGATTCAAGAGGCCGTCGTCCGCAATGACGATGATCAAGCCGTACATCTGGACGACGACGCAGGTCCAAAACGGGATCGTGATCAGGATCAGCAACGCGGCCTTCCACTTCAGGGAGCGCGTCGCCATGAACAGCGCCGTCGGGAACCCGATCAGCAGACATCCCGCGGTGGTCAGTACGGCCATGGTCATCGACCTGATGAAAATGGCGAGATAACCCTGCTGAAGGACGCGTCCCCCATCCCAGTCCCGATCGAAGACAATCCGCTCGTACGCGCCGGCAGTGAAGTCGCCCCACGAGACGCCGCCGAAGTCGCGCGGTGCACTGAGCGAGACCACTGCCAGAACGATCATCGGAAGGACAACGCCCGCGATCATGACGAGCGCCGTCGGGCTGGCCATTGGCCGCCATGATTTCAGCAGATTGAGTATTCGGACTCGGCGCACTGCCAACTACCTCAAATCATTCAGTTCGATTGGCAAGAAGCGTACCAAATCGATGGCATCATTTATAGTCGGCATGTGTGCCGATCACGCCAATGTGTTATCCCTGTGTGCCATTTCCATTATAAATTTGAGGAAATGTATTTTATTGCGGATTATTGCATATATAGAAATTCCGGCGCTCGAGTCTTACTGAGGGCGCCATCCACAATATTCGGGGCTAACCGAATATTTCGTCTAAATATTCGGTCACGGTGCACAGCGCCATGCGCCGACGCCAAGCCGGTAATTCGCGGAGCGTACGACGGCGTCGCCGGCAGAATCGCTTGACTCCAGCCTCCGGAGCGAACGCGTGGATGCCACGGTTTCCATGCAGCCCCAACTGCTCCATAACGAACAACAAGCGACGCACGTCAATTGGATCAATAACACTCACAATAATTCTGTTGACGGATGTTCGTTATAGTGCTCCGTTGACCAGCAGGGCTATCTGACACCCGCGATCACGTCCGTTGGAGAATTTGCAAAAATCGTGAGATAGTTATCCGAGTTTCGCCACGTAAATTTCACATAACGAGAAGAGAGACGGTAAAAACATGGCCACTGCTGAGCAGCTAGAATACCGACCGATGACTGAGCGCGACGTCGGCGCTTTTTATGATGTGCGATTCTCCGTGAGCGAGAATAGAATCCATCCCCACCAGGTTCATCTTCTGAACCGCAACCTCCTGATCGAGAAAATCAGGCAGGGCGGTGGCTGGATCTGTGAATGTGGCGACGAGGTCGCCGGGGTCTGCCTGCCGGTCATCACCGAGACGCCGTTCATCTCGGCCTTGTTTGTGGCACCGCGGTTCCATGGTGTCGGCATCGGCCGCGAGCTGCTTGCCCGTGCGCTTGCATGGCTGAAAGACAAGGGAGTGAATCATGTCACCCTTGTGACCGATCCAGGCTCGCGGGCCGATGGCTTTTACCAGCGTCTTGGGTGGAAGCGCGGCGAATTGGACGAGTACGGGTGTCAGGTCGTATTTACAAAGTTGCTTGTGGACTAGAATCCAAGGAGTCGAATGAAGCCGGTAGCCGACGCGATTCGCCGCACTGCTGCGCAATGTCCAGCGCCACTGCACACCATCTTCATCACGCTCGATTTGATGAAGCGCATGGGTGTTCCGGTCGACGTCCTGCTGAAAGGCACCGGCATTTCTCCTGCAGACATCGAGCGGCCCGGTGCAATGGTGACGCATGCGCAGGAAATGGTCCTGTTTGCGAATGCGCTGGAAGCGACCGGCAACAGCGCGATCGGACTGCATATCGGATATGCAATCCCGGTGACGTCGTACGGCCTGCGCGGCCACGCGATGCTGGTGAGCCCAACGTTGGGCGATGCGCTGCGCATGGGCTTCGAGCACCCGTTGCTCGGGATCAGTTATTTCAGAATCCGGATAACCACAATAGGCGAGACCGCGAGGATTATAGTCGGCGGCTATACCTATCGTACCGACCTGCTTGTCGTAAATACCGACATGGTATTTACCGCTTTACGTCGACAGATACGCGATTTGATCGGACACAATCCCGTTTTTTCCAGAATAGGGTTTGTTTTTCCCGAGCCGCCACACGCGAGTTCTTACGCTGAATTTTTTGACTGCCCCATCGAATTCGAGGCCGATGAAAATTACCTCGAATTCAGCTCATCGGTGCTGGAGATTGCCCTTCCGCTCGCCCATCCGATCGAATTCGAAGTCGCAAGGAAAGCATGCGCCAAGCGTGAATTTGAACTGGCGCACTGGGTTCCGTCCGACCTCATCGGGCGGCTGCTCGCTCTTATGTATGACGACCCTACGTGCCAGGATATCGCGGAACAATCCAGAAAGCTTGGAATGTCAATGCGAAGTTTGCAGCGGAAGCTTCAGGAAATGGGGACATCGTTTAGCGACCTGTATGATATTGTCCGACAAGATCTGACGTCGCGGTATCTTGCGGAAAAGGAATACACAATCAAGGAGATAGCAGCCAGATTGGGGTATAAGAATTCCTCCGCATTCAGTCGGGCAATGAAACGATGGTCAAGATTGTCACCTGAATGATCGCAACATTTCCGAAGAGGCGCCCGTCGCAAGGGCCGTCTTCTTGCTGCTATCAAACATCGGGTTTCTCACCGAGTTATGACCTCGGCCCTTACGCCGCGACACAGAGGGCATTCGTCGGCGGATTTCCTGGCGTGCTCCGATGAAACGGACAAGCTATCCGAATACCCGCGCCCATACCGCCCGAAGGCGTCGCGCGCGGTCTTCGAGGAGATAGGAGGCCGCCAGCGTCAGGAGACCTGAAATTGCGCCCGTCACGATGTGCTCGAGATAGGGGATGCGGTAGTGGCTCGTGTGCGAGTAGGCGTCGCCCAACGTCGTCAGGCAGCCGACGATCAGCGCATTGCCGTATCGATGCGCATAGAGTTTCGCCACGGGCGTGAACGTCAAAAGGACGGCCAGGAGTCCGGTAAGCAGACCTGTATGAAATGCGATAGTCCAGTGGGCAACGCTCATGATGTTGCCCCAGCTCCCCGGCATGCAGGTCATGCACGCACTGGTCGGCTGCCAGAAGCGCTGGATAAACAGTCTGACGCGATGTTTCCACTCGGTTGACATGATGCATTCCCGTCGATGCCGTTGTCATGGCCAACGCCGCCACACGTATCGTTGAAGCAGTTTCCACACCCTTCAACGAGCTTGCTACCCCCGTCCTGGACGGGCCGGCCGTAGGCCAGAGAGGCAGAACAATAACCCGGACATGGGGGGAATACTACTCCACGACCGGAGGGCCGCTGCTTCGACCGAGGCCGGCATTCGACGCTCGCGTCTGTCGGTGCGATCCTGCCCATGACGGGCATCGGGCGTCGGGCTTTCGCGCGAAGTCGCCGTCCGGCGTCAACGGCAAATTCAGCCGGTCCATGCGACAGCGCGATGGAATCGTTCAGCCGGTGTATCGACGTTTGATGCCCTGCCTGGCCGGCGAACGTCCCCGTCATATAGAATGATGCGCTTTGCCCGTACGCCCATGTGGTTCAAGAATCTTCAGCTTCATCGTCTTCCGGCCCCCTGGGCCGTTACCCCCGACCAGATGGAAGCCTGGCTGGCGCCCTACGCGTTTCAGCCGTGCAACAGCATCGAGATGCAGCGCTTCGGATGGGCGTCGCCGCGTGACGACGGCGCGCTTGTGTATTCGAACAACCGGCAGATGCTGCTGGTGTTTCGTTCGGAAAAGAAGCTGCTCCCGGCGTCGGTCATCAATCAGGTGACCAAGGCCCGGGCGCTCGAGGTCGAGGAGCAACAGGGCTTCAAGGTCGGACGAAAGCAGCTGCGCGAACTCAAGGAGCAGGTCACCGACGAACTGCTGCCGCGCGCGTTCAGCATTCGCCGCGATACTCGCGTGTGGATCGATACGGTGAACGGCTGGCTCGTCATCGATGCGGCTTCACAGGCGCTCGCCGACGAGATCCGCGGCCTGCTCGTCAAATCGATCGACCAGTTGCCGCTCGCCGGCGTTCAAGTGGCGCATTCTCCGGTTGCCGCGATGACGGACTGGCTGCTGTCCGGCGAAGCGCCGGGCGGATTCACCGTGGACCAGGACGCCGAGTTGCGTTCGAGCGGCGAAGGCGGCGCCACGGTGCGATACGTCGGCCACGCGCTGGAAGCGAGCGACATGCGCCGGCACATCGAGGCCGGCAAGCAATGCATGCGCCTCGCGATGACCTGGAACGACCGGATCTCGTTCGTGCTGACGCCGTCGCTGACGATCAAGCGCGTGACGCCGCTCGACGTGATCAAGGAGGCGGCGGATCCCACCGCGCAGAACGACGACGAGCGCTTCGATTCGGACGTCACGCTGATGACGGGTGAATTGGCGCGGATGCTCGCCGATCTCGTCGACAGCCTCGGGGGTGAGCAGCAGCACGACTCGATTCAAAAGGCAGCAGCCTGAACGCCGTCGGTTGTCGCGGATCATGGCTCGGTGACAACGAGGCTTCGCGCTGACGCGATGTTTCGAGGAGACCTGTCGCCGCGCCGGCGACGGGTCGCACCTCAATGACGATCGTCGGGATCAGTCGTCAACGACGACCGTTTCCGGTTCGACTTCCGACATTCATCAAGAGACCGAAGCAATATCTATCGCCGACTTGTGACAAGAGTCGCTGACGCGAGTCCTCCACGATTCGCGATTAGAGTCGGCAACAGACCGGAAGAGCAAAGCGAGGCAGCGCTCGACGCGAAGCGGTGTGACAGGGCCGTGGCCCAATGCTTCTTCCAGCGAGTGCTCCGCACCGGACAAGATCGTCACCTATCCGGAGCTCGCAAGAGTGAGCATGTTTTCGTCAGAACGGCTGCGCGCATGAGCAGCCGCGCCGAGAACAGTCATCAGCCCAAGCGCGAACTCAAGCGACGCGTGCGCGGCTTTCGACTGCCGGAGCGGGCGCAGGCATTCCTGCCGTGCTTCGTTCCGACTCGCCAACGCTTCGCGTTCAGTCGTCATTTGCCGCAGGCTCCAAGCAACCGCAAGCAACTTCGCGATGCGACTCGAAACCCGGCGCCCTTTCACCGGCATTACCCCGAATCCGTGCGGCGACGCCTGCATGGCAGCTTCAACAGTGTGGTGTTGTCCTGCCAACGCCAACGTGGCAAAGCTCATCGCACTCCCCCGCCAAACCAAAAACAAAGCCGGCCCCAAGCCGGCTTCGTCATGCCCCCTCGAGCAACAACACGCCCCCCGTCACTTCATGCAAGCCGAGGCGAGCTTCCCCACCGCAATCACCGCCTGCTCGATCTCCGGCGACCACGGACTGCTGTAGTTGAGGCGGATGAAATTCCGGTAGCTGTCCGCGATCGAGAACATGTAGCCGGGCCCGATCGTGATGCCCTGCTCCAGCGCGAGCTGGTACAGCCGCATCGCATCGACTTGCGCGGGCAACTCGACCCACAGCACATAGCCACCCGCCGGGCTCGAGATGCGCGTGCCTTCCGGGAAGAACCGCGACACCATCGCCCGCATCAGGTTCGCCTGCTGCGCATACGCCTTGCGCAAGCGCCGCAGGTGATGCTCGTAACCGTCGCGTTCGAGAAACTCCGCGATCGCGAGTTGCGGCAACGACGGCGTCGCGAGCGTGTTCAGGAATTTCAGCTTCTCGACCTGATCGCGATAACGGCCCGGCAGCGCCCAGCCGATCCGGTACGCGGCCGTCAGGCTCTTCGAGAACGACGAGCAATGCAGCACGATCCCGTTGCGGTCATACGACTTCAACGAACTCGGATGCGCATCGCCGAAATACAGTTCGTTATACACACCATTCTCGATCAGCGGCATTCCGGCCTTCGTCGCGAACTCGACCAGTTCGCGCTTGCGTTCGTCGGGCATCTGGAAGCCGAGCGGGTTCTGGAAGTTCGGCATCACCATGCACGCGGCGATCGGTTGCGACTTCGCGATCGCGGCCAGCGCCGCGATGTCGATCCCGTATTCCGGATGCGTGGCCACCTCGATCGCCTTCATCCCCATCCGCTCGATCGCATGCAGCATCGCGTAGAACGTCGGCGATTCCACCGCGATCGTGTCGCCCGGCTTCGCCACCGCCTGCAGGCACAGGTTGATCGCCTCGGTCGCACCGACCGTCACGATGATCTCGTTCGGGTCCACCGACATCCCGTTTTCCAGGTAGCGCCGTGCGATCTGACGGATCAGCCGCGGATGCCCGGGCGGCAATCCGTCCGTCACGCCCCACAGCGACTTGTCGCGGCCGGCCGCGTACGCATAGCGGTTCAGCTTCTCGAACGGGAACAGGCTCGGGTCCGGGTACGGCGAGCCGAGCGGCACGGCGTCGTCGGTGCCGATCGAACGCAGCGTCGACAGCACGAGCCGGCTCACGTCGACCGACGACGAGATCGCGATCGGCTTCGACGGCCGCAACTCGCGCACCGGTGCATGGCCGTCGTCGCGCCGCAGGTTCACGAAATAGCCGGACTGCGGGCGGCTTTCGAGCAGCCCGCGGCTTTCCAGCAGCAGATACGCGTGCAGCACGGTCGTGATGCTGATCCGGTGCTGCTGGCTCGCCTGCCGCACCGACGGAATCCGGTCGCCGTGCCGATACACGCCCTGGCGGATCAGGCGCTCGATGTCGTCCGCGAGCTTTTCATAGAGTTTCATCGGGTGCCTCCCGCCGGCCTGCGCAGCCGCCCCGCCCCGCTGCGCTCATCCGATACGCACGGGTTCCGCCCGTCGGCCGGGCCATCGTGATTCCTGATCTTTCCCTCCGGTTTTGCCTTTTCCATCGCACTGGCTCGCTCTTGAAGATGCGCCAGCAGGGTTCCGGTACGACTGGATCTGCGGCACTGTGCCCTTGATGCTGGAATCTTAAGAGCAGAACAGTTGGCGACGAGTACACACATCGTTCGCGCGAACAAGAGTACAGTTCGGCGCGAATCGCGCATCGTGGGCGAACTGTACGTCTTATGAAACGGCCGGGCCGCCGCAAGCGGCGCACAGCGTGGCCGGATCGGCCCGGAACGCCCGCCGCACGGCCTTCCGCCCGGCTGCATCAATTGGGGTGCAATACTGTGCGTCCGCTCGGTTTTCATTCCCGGAGTCAGACCATGCAGTACACGATCGAACAGGCACCCAACCTCGGCGGCGTGATCCGCGCTGCCCGGAACGTCCGGAAATGGCGCGGGAACGATGCGGTCGGCACCGGGGCCCGCGGATGACTGATCGCGCCCTCGTCGACCAGCTCGTCGCGCGGCTGACCAGCCGTGCCGACCATCAGCGCTTCGCCGGCGCGCCGATCGACCTGTCGACGCTCGACGCGCACGCGCTCGGCGCGGTCTGGCCGGCCCTGCGCCGTGCCGAGTACGAGATCATGGTGCGCGACCATGCATTCGAGGATCCGCGCGCCGATTTCGCGCGCTGGCTGCACCGACAGATCGATGCGCTCGGACTCGTGCCGCTCGTCGACGCCGATGCCGCGCTCGAACTGTTCCGCGACATCCCGGCCGGCGGCTGGAAACGTGCACTGGAGGAATTGCCCTGTCTCGACGCGCTGCCGTCGCCCGCGCTGCAGGCCGAACTCGCGCGCATCGCGGGCGAGCCGGAGGAAGGCGACGAGCGCACCGCAGCCAGCACGTATGGCGTGTATACGCTCGACCGGTTCGCCGGCCGCCGCGACTTCTCGGCGCGACGCGACGCGTATGCGCAGGCGCTGGCGGATTCGCCGTTTCGCGTGCGCGAACTCGACGTGCTGCCCGAACTCGGGCTGGCCGGGCTGCTCGCGCTGGCCGCGACGAACAACGGTTATTTCGCGCCGAGGCGGTTGTGGCTCGACTTGAGCGATCCGGCCGTCACGCTCGCGGAAGACGCCGCGTATGTCGCGTTCGCGCGCGATGCGCTGACGGAAGCCGCGCAACGACTGGCGGCGCTCCATGCGGGCGCCGTCCCATACGAGGCCGATCGGGCATTCACGACCGACGACGCGCAGGTCGTCGCCCGGGCCGCCCGCGTGGCCGCCTATCGCGACGAAGCATGGCTGCGCCCGCTGATCGGGCCGCTGCTGACCGGCGTGTGCGTCGCGCCGACGGCCGCGAAGACCGCGCCGTCCCAGTCGCTCGCGATCGCGCTCGGCCACGCGGTCGAGACGATCCCGACCCCCGAGGGCGTGCGCGCGCTGCGCGATGCACTCGCCATCGTGCGTCACGCGGGCGTGCAGAAGAAGCTGGCACGCAACCTGAAGCCGGCCGAGCGCGCGCTCGGCGAGCGGCCGCACACCGCGCTGCGCATGACGCTCGACGCGAAGCCCGACAAGAAACAGCTCGCGATGCTCGCGACCTGCATGGAAGCCGGCTTCTGGCAGTCGATGACGCTCGGCCACGCCGAATGGCGCGAACGCCTCATCGATGCGCCGGCCGGCGCCGCGTTCGCGGCGCGCACGATCTGGCACGCGCGCGGCCGCGATGGGTCGACGCAGTCGTTCATGCCCGAGATCGCAAAGGGCAAGGTCGTGCTGCGCGACGCGGCCGGGCACGCGATCGACATCGCCGGCGACAGCGACATCCGGTTATGGCACCCGCTGCTGGCCGATGCGGACGAGCGGCTCGCGTGGCAACGCGCGATCGTCGGCCGCACGCTGCGGCAGCCGGTCAGGCAGGCCTTCCGCGAATACTACGTACCGGCCGACGGCGACGCGTCCGCCAGCGATTCCGCGATGTTCGAAGGCCACGTGCTGTCGAGCCGGCAGTTGATCGGCGTCGCGCGTCGCGAAGGCTGGTCGATCCGCGCGTACGACGACGGGCTCGTCCGAGAATTCGGCGAAGTGCGCGCGACTTTCTTCGTCGATGCGCGGCTCTATCCGGGCTCGGAAAGCCACGGCACGTCGCGCCGGCTGCACTTCGAACGCCGGCACGACCGGCACTGGATACCGCTGCCGATCGGCGAAATCGATCGTGTGGTGTTCTCGGAAGTGGCGCGCGCGGTCGATCTGCTCGTCAGCGTCGCCGCGTTCGCGCTCGACGACGACGCAACCCGCGCGGCGACGGCCGCGCTCACGGCCGACCCGGTGCGCCAGCGCGAGCGCGAAGCACAACGCTGGCAGCGCCTGAACCGGTTGTCGGACGTGCCGCTGGGCACGATGGCGCGGCATCGCCGGCACGTGCTGTCGCTCGTGTTCGCCGGGCCGGTGGCGCAAGGGAAGATGACGATCGATGAACGGCATGTGCGCGTCGGCGCGTGGTCGGTGCATTGCGCGACCGGGCGTGTGACGCGCGACGGCGAACCCGTCGATGCCGCGATCGAGCCGCCGCCATCGCCGCTGCGCGCAGTGCCGTGGCTGCCTTACGACGAAGCGCTGCTGCAGCGGATCGTCGACGTCGTCGCGGGGTTGCTCGATTGAGCGGACGCCGTCAGATCGAACCGAACAGCGCGCGCGGCCGGTCCTTCAGCGTGCCGGCGAGAATCCGCAGCCCGTTGACGAGTTCGTCGCGCGAGGCAGGGCACGCGAGGTTGATGCGCACGCCGTGCTCGATCTCCGCGCGATCGACCGCGAACGTCGACGACGGCATCACGATCACGCCGCGCGCCTTCGCGTTCGCGGCGAAGTCGTCGGCGCGCCACGGCGGCGGCAGGCGCAACCACACGAACATGCACGCCGGGTCGGATTTCAGCTGCCCGGCCGGCAACAGCTCCCGCGCGAGATCGACGCGCGCGCGGATCTCCGCGAGTTGCGCGCCCATGATCCGCGCGGCGGTGCCGTCCTCGATCCACACGGTCGCGATCAGCATCGACGTGGGGGCCGGCATCCACGCGGTCGTGCGCACCGCCTCCGCGCACAGTGCGACGCTGTCGCGCGGGCAGCTCAGGTAACCGAGGCGCAACCCCGGCGCGAGGATCTTCGACGTCGCGCCGATATGAAACGTCAGCTCGGGGCACAGCCCCGCGATCGCCGGCAGCCGGTCGCGCACGAGCGGGCCGTATACGTCGTCCTCGATGATCGTCACGTGATGGCGGCGCGCGATGTCGACGAGCGCCATCCGGCGCGCGAGGCTCATCGTCGTCACGGTCGGGTTCTGCAGGTTCGGCACGACGAAGATCGCCTTGACCGGCATGCGCTGGCAGATCCGCTCGATCTCGTCGGGCAGCAGGCCGTCGTCGTCGGCCGGCGCGCTGACGATCTCGAACTGGAATACCGGCGCGAGCGCCTTGAGCCCGTAATACGTGAGGCGGTCGGCCACGATCACGCCGTCGGTGCCGATCAGGCTGTTCAGTACCGCGTACAGCCCGTGCTGCGCGCCGCTCGTGACGACCACCTGGTCGCGCGACGGCGCGAAGCCCGGCGCGGCGAGCCACTGCGCGCCGGCGGCGCGCGCCCAGTCGGGGCCCTGCGGCGGCTGGTATTCCTGGAGGGCGGCGAAACGCGGGTCGTTCGGCAGCGTGCCGAACGTCTGCGCGAGGCTCGCGAGAAACTCGCCGGTGGCCGGGCGGTTCACCGTCAGGTCGATCACGCCGTTGCCCGCCGCGAGCGACGCGCGGGCCGGCTCGATGCTCGGCATCGCGCCGCCGGTGACGAGCGAGCCGCGCCGTTTGCTGCCGATCACGAGGCCGCGCAGCTGCAATTCCTTGTACGCCCGGGACACGGTCGACACGTTGATGCCGAGCTCGGTCGCGAGCTGGCGCTGCGGCGGCAGGCGGCTGCCCGGCGGATACATGCCGCTGCGAATTTCCTCCTCGATCGAGCTCGATACCTCGACGTAGGTCGGCCGCTTCGCCTGCGCCGGCGCGCCGCCGTCGCGCTCGCCGGAAAGTTTGTCTGATGCCATTTATCGCCCGTGACCACACAAAAAGCGTTTGTCTGCCATTTTGACCTGCCCAGCGATTGTATCCGACATCCCCTCCCCGTCAAACGTCAGTTGAAAAATCTGTCGAATCAGTCAGTTGGAATCGGGTAAACACTAGCGCCACACAATCTCATTTTGATTGCACACAAAAAATTACTGTGTGATTCTTGATCGCAACTTTGTGTGAATCATGTGGACCGGAGGGAACGCGTCATGGCGAATGTCGCCATCGTGGGTGCAGGCTTCATCGGGCTCGGCGCGGCTGCATGGCTGCAGCGCGACGGGCATCGCGTGACGCTGTTCGACCCGGCCGGCATCGGCCAGGGCGCGTCGTTCGGCAATGCCGCGACGTTCGCGCCGTACGGCTGCGTGCCGGTGAACGGCCCGTCGGTGTTCCGCGACATGCCGCACTTCCTGTTCGCCGCCGACAGCCCGCTGCGCATCCGCTGGCCGTACCTGCTGCACGGCGCGCCGTGGCTCGCGCGGTTCCTGCTCGCATCGACGCCCGCGCGCCACGCACGCAGCGCGACCGCGCTGGCCGCGCTGCTGTCGCGTGCCGCCGACGGTTATACGCCGCTGCTTGCACCGTCGCGGCTCGCCGCGTTCGTGCGGCCGCGCGAATGCCTGTACCTGTATGCGCGGCAGGCGTCGTTCGACGCCGCGCAGCCGTCGCTCGCGCTACGGCGCCGGCTCGGCGTGCCGTTCGAGACGCTCGACGCGAGCGCGATCCGCCGGCTCGAGCCCGCACTCGCGCCGATCTTCACGCGCGGCGTGCTATTCGTCGGAAGCTGGCACTTCTCCGATCCGTGCGGATTCCTCGGCGCCCTGTTCGCGCACCTCGCCACCGGCGGCGCCGCGCTCGAACGCACGCGCGTCGAACGGATCGAGCCCGCCGGCGACAGCGTGAACGTGCATGCGGGCGGCGCCGCGCGCACGTTCGATCACGTCGTCATTGCCGCCGGCGCCCGCTCGCGCGCACTCGCGTCCGCGTGCGGCGACACGGTGCCGCTCGATACCGAGCGCGGTTATCACGTGCAGTTCGGCGCGCACGAGCCGATCGTCTCGCGGCCGGTCGGCTGGGCCGAGCGCGGCTTCTACATGACACCGCTCGACGAAGGGCTGCGCGCGGCCGGCACCGTCGAACTCGGCGGCTTCGACGCGCCGATGAATCCGTCGCTCGTCGCACTGCTCACGCGTTCCGCGCGCGAAGCCGTGCCGTCGCTCGGCGCACCGACGCGCAGCTGGCTCGGCTTCCGGCCGACGCTGCCGGACGGCGTGCCCGTGATCGGCCGCGCGCGGCGCAGCGCGCGCGTGATCCACGCATTCGGCCATCAGCATCTCGGCGTGACGCTCGCCGGCATCACCGGGCAAATCGTCGCCGACCTCGTCGCCCAGCGCGCACCGCCGCTGGACCTCGCACCGTACCGGGCCGCGCGATTCTGACGCGCGCCGCGATTTTCACCACTGCAAGGAGGCATCCATCATGAATCGTCGTAACTGGCTGGTTTGGCTGGCCGTCTGCTCGATCGGCACGGTCGGCGCATCCGCGCAGGCCGCGGACCCCGAAACCGTCAAGATCGGCTTCGCCGGCCCGCTGACGGGGCCCGTCGCGCGCGTCGGCAAGGATCTGCAATACGGCGCGCAACTCGCGCTCGACGAAGAGAACGCGAAACATCCGACCGTGGGCGGCAAGCCCGTGCGCTTCGTGCTCGACGTACAGGACGACCAGGCCGATCCGCGCATCGCGATCCAGGTCGCGCAGAAGCTCGTCGACGACGGCGTGGTCGGCGTGATCGGCCACTACAACTCGGGCTGCAGCATTCCCGCGTCGGCCGTCTACAAGCAGGCGAACGTCGCGATGATCACGCCCGGCTCGACCAATCCGCAACTGACGATGCAAGGTTTCAAGAACGTATTCCGCACGATGGGGCACGACGGCGTCGGCGGCGTGGTGGCCGGCCGTTTCGCGGTCGAGCAGCTGAAGGCGAAACGGATCGGCATCATCGACGATCGCACCGCGTTCGGCCAGGGTCTCGCCGACGCATTCGAGAAGGGCGTGAAGGACGCGCACGGCAGCATCGTGTCGCGCGAATACACGAACGACAAGGCCGTCGATTTCCGCGCGATCCTGACGACGATGAAGAGCAACAACGTCGACCTGCTGTTCTTCGGCGGCCTCGACGAACAGGGCGCGATGCTCGTCAAGCAGATGCGCTCGCTCGGCATCCGCGCGCAGCTGTTCGGCGCCGGTGCATTGAAAAGCAATGCATTCCTGAAGATCGCCGGCACCTCGGGCGAAGGCACGCAGGATCTCGAACCGGGGCCGGCGCTCGACAAGCTGCCTTCCGCGGTCGCGTTCGCGCAGCGCTACAAGGCACGCTTCAACCAGGATGTGGAGCTCTATGCGCCGTTCTCGTACGACGCGGCGCTCGCGATGATCGCGGCGGTACGCAAGGCCGATTCGCTTGATCGCGGCAAGATCGTCGCGAGCCTGCCCGGCGTGTCGGTCACCGGCGTGACCGGAAAGATCTCGTTCGACGAGCGCGGCGACCTGATCAAGCCGCCGTACACGCTGTTCCGCGTCGAACAGGGGCAGTGGCACAGCATCCGCACGGTCGGCGGCGCGTCGAACTGACGCGCGGCGGCGCGACCGGGAACCACACCGTCATCGCGCCGCCTGCTGCCGCTGCACCTCCTGCGCTTTCATCTGCAGATACGCGCCGCGCTCGACCTCGTGCAGCTGCTGCGGATACTGCTCGGTCGCGTCGAACCAGCGCGCGAGGCGCTGGTCGAGCGGCTTGTCGAGCGTCGCGAGATACGCATCGATCGCGAGGTAGTAGCGCATCGTGTTGCGCTCCAGCAGCCCGCGCACGCCGCCGACGTACTGCGGCTGCGCGGCCGATCCGCCGACGTTCGTGAAGCCGACCTTGTCGCTGCCGACGGTCGCCAGGTAGGTCTTCATCGCCATGCGGCCGACCGTGCCGAAACCATACGAATACGTGAGATGCAGGAACGTGCGCGACGCGCCGACCGGCACGGCCTCCAGCGCGATCCGGTAATCCTTCGTGCCCATCGGGCCGCTGTCGGCGGTCAGGTCGACCTGGAAATAGTCGGGCGATGCGGCCGCCACGCGATAGCGGAACTGCACGCGATAGGTGTCGGACAGCTTCTGCTGGATCTTGCGGCCGAGGTTCACGTCGAGCACCGGGCCGTTGCCGCCGCCCGATGCATGACAGTACTTCGTGTTCAGGTGCAGGATCAGCACCGCGCACCAGTTCGCGGGGCCCTGCGCGGGATCGTCGAGCTGCCCGCTCACGACCGAGAACGGATAGTCGACCACCGCGTAGATGTCGCCCTTCAGCGACGACGATGCTTCCGCCGATTCGAGCACCAGCGGCCGGTGAAACGCGTTGTCCTTCAGTTGCGCGCCGAGGCTGCGGTAACGGTCGAGCAACGCCGCCGCGTCGTCCGCGCCGAACGACAGCGCGCTCCAGCCCGTACACAGGGCCGCGACGAGCGCGTACCGGGCGCAGCGAGCCAGCCACGTGCCGCGCGGATGTCCGGATGTCTTCATTCTTGTGCTCCCGCCTGGCGCGCGAGGGTCGCGCACCTGTGTCACAGAATACGCCTGGCCGCAGCGCAACATTGCATGCGAAAAGGCCGCTATCGACGCCGCTTCACCGGCACCGGCAACTGCGCGGCGGTGATCCGGATCAGCGCCGACAGCCATTCACGATCGTCCCAGCGCGCGCCCGAGATGACGAGGTGCGGCTTCGCGCCCGGATACGGCGAGCCTTCCTCGCACGCGCCGAGAAACGCACGGCCTTCGGGCGTCGGCTTGACGAACAGCCGATCGTCGCAGACGAGCGCCGCCATCTTGCCGTCGCAATAGATACCGTACTCGCCGAACATCTTGCGCGCCGATATCGTGCCGGCCGCCGCCATCTGCTCGACGATGAAATCGACTGTGCCCTGGCTCGATGCCATCCCTGCTCCTTCCAAAAGGCGTATGACCGCAGCGTGTGCCCGACCGTTCCGCCTGATCGATGGATGCGCTGCGGTGCGTCATCCATTCGTCGGCGGAACGCGCATTCGGGTGCATTCAGGCACATGCAGGCATTCCCGGCCCGCGACACGCTGCGTGCCATGCCGTGTCGTGTCGTGTCGTTCCGTGTCGCGACAGTCACATGACGGCGCGCGGCCGAGCGAGACGACCGCGATCGACGACGTAACAAAGCGACAACGCCCGCCTACGAACGCAATGCCGACGGCGCGACGCCCAGCCAGCGATGAAAGCTGCGCCGCATGTTTTCGGTATCGCCGAAACCGCACTCGTTCGCCACGCGCTGCAGCGACGCCGCCCCGCTTTCGAGCGCCGCGCGAGCGGCTTCCACGCGCAGTTTCTCGACGGCCTTGGCCGGCGTGAGGCCGGTTTCCGTCTGGAACGCCCGCGCGAACTGACGCGGGCTCATGCACGCCTGCTCGGCTAGGTCGCTCACGCGCAGGCGCGCGCCGAGATTGCGGCGAATGTGGTCGAGCAACGGCTTGAAGCGCCCTTGCGCGCTGTCGAGCTCGATCAGCGCCGAGAACTGCGACTGTCCGCCGGGGCGCCGGTAGTACACGACCAGACGTTTCGCGACGGCGCGCGCGAGCCGTTCGCCGCGATCCTCGCCGATCAACGCGAGCGTCAGGTCGATGCCGGCCGTGATGCCGGCGCTCGTCCAGAACGGCCCGTCGTTCACATAGATGCGATCGAGCGCGAGCCGCACCTGCGGAAACGCCCGCGCAAACCGCTCGCCGCAGCCCCAGTGCGTGGTCGCCAGCCGGCCGTCCAGCACACCGGCGGCGGCCAGCAGCAGGCTGCCCGAGCAGACACTCGCCACGCGGATGCCGCGCGCCGCGCAGCGCCGGACGAACGCGCACGTCGCCGCGTCGGCCATCGCGGCATCGACGCCGTCGCCGCCCGCGACCAGCAACGTGTCGAGATCCGCCGCATCCGGCAACGGTTCGGCGTGCCAGCTCACGCCCGACGAACTGCGCACCAACCCCGGCTGCGCCGCGACGATGCGAACCGCGTAATACGGCGTGCGCGCGTAGTCGGCCATCTCGAACGCGGAAACGGGCCCGGCGGCATCCAGCACCTGGAAACCGGGATATACGAGCATGGCGACGCGATGGGTCATGGCAGAAAGTGCGGGAGAAATGACATTGCGACGGACAGCGCGCGGCGCGATGCTACACGCCGCTCATACCTGGGGAGATCGTGATGGCCACCACGCCGTTCATCGTCGTATTCGCATTGTTCGATCATGTCACGCAGCTCGATTTCACCGGGCCGGACGAAGTGTTCTGGCGTCTGCCGGGCGCGCGGATCCGGCGGGCCTCGGTGCGCGGCGGATCGATTCGCGCGGACAGCGGCCTGACCGTTGCCGAGGTCGAGCGGCTCGCCGACATCGCGCATGCCGATCTCGTCTGCGTGCCGGGCGGGCTCGGCGTGATCGATGCGATCGCCGACGCTGCATTCGTCCGCGAGGTGCGCCGGCTCGCGCTCGGCGCCCGCTATGTTACCTCCGTGTGCAGCGGGTCGCTGGTGCTCGGCGCGGCCGGGTTGCTGCAAGGCCGGCGGGCCGCCTGCCACTGGGCGTGGCGCGACCTGCTGCCGCCGTTCGGTGCGATCGTCGACGAAGGCCGCGTGGTGCGCGACGGCCCGGTCGTCACGGGCGGCGGCGTCACCGCCGGCATCGACATGGCGCTCTCGGTGATGGCCGACCTGGCCGGCCCGGCCTACGCGCAAGCGGTGCAGCTCGGCATCGAATATGCGCCCGAGCCGCCGTTCGACTGCGGACGTCCCGAGCGGGCCGCGCCGGACATTCTCGCGTCGGTGTCCGCGCTGTTCGAGCGCGTGCGGCCCGATCGTCATGCGGTCGTGGCGCGTGCGGCTCAGCACCTCGCGCAGCCCGACGCGAACCGACAACCGGCATGACGCGCACGCGGACCCTGCCGGATCGTCGAGACGTCGTTACTTGTCTGCCGCAAACGCGCTCGACATCTGCCGCGCCCGCTTCACGTCGTCGCCGTGCAGGTAGATCGACGTCGTCGAGATCGACGCATGCCGCAGGTTGTCGCGCACGGTCGTCAGCTCCGCGCCGCGCGCCAACGCATGCGTCGCATGCGTGTGGCGCATCCAGTGCGGGCTCGCCTGTCGCAGCTTCTGCGCGAGCGCGGGGTTGTCGGCCTCGACCTGATCGGCCGTCTGCGTGAAGAAACGCTGCATCACCTTCCACAGCCGCACGCTCGTGATCGCGGCCGCGCCGTCTTCCGCGAGGCTCGCGATCAGCGGCGTATCGGGCCGCCAGCGCACCGGCGTGACCGGCAGCCGGCGGGCGACCAGGTAACGGTCGAGCGCCGTGCGCGCGAGTGGCGGCAGCGCGACGCGCGCGGCCTTGCCGCCCTTGCCGACCACCTTCAGCCACGCGTCGCCGTGCGCATCCGTCTCGATGCCGCCGAGCGTCGCGCCGACCAGCTCGCTCGCGCGCAGCCCGGTCGCATAACCGAAATCGAGAATGAAGCGCAGCCGTTGCGCGGCGGCCGGCGTCCAGCCCGACTGCGGCGCACCGGCCGCCGTGCCGGTGCGGAACTCGAGCCCGTCGGCGATCGTGCGCACGAGCAGCCATTCGCCTTCGGTGAACGCGTGCGACGTGTCGAGTGCGTTCGCGCCGCGCGTGTCGCGCACCTTGACGCCCGCGAACGGATTCGCCAGCAGATAGCGCTGTTCGATCAGCCAGCGGAACAACGCGCCGAGCACCGACAGCGTGTACGCCGCCGAACGCGCGGACAGCGCGCCCGAGAACGGCCGCCAGTCGGGCGCGCCGCGCGGCCGCACGGGCCCGACCCAGCGTTCGTGCGGGCTCGGGCGCCGCACGAATGCGCGATACGCGACCGCGTCCTCGGTCGTCAGCGACGACAGCGCGCGGCCGCGCTCGACGATCGCCCACAGGATCAACCGCTCCGCCTCCTTCCGGTACGCACGCCGCGTCGCGGCCGATTCGTGCAGCGACAGCCACGCGTGCACGGCCGCGTAATCGTTGTCCGCATCGAGCGTGCTGGTCGCGCGCGGCGCGCGGAACGTCCCGGCCGAGCCGTCGACCTCGTGCGGCAGCTTCAACTGCTCCCACGGCACGATGCTGCCGCGCGGCGTCGCCGCGATCAGCGCGCGCGCCCGTTCGGTCAGGTCCGGATGCGCGGCGAAAAACGCCTCGATGTGCCGCGCACCGGCCACGCCGAGGCCCGCGATCGCACGCCACCACTGGCGCCGGCGCGGAATCCGCACCGTGAGATCGGCGAGCGTCGCGATCCCGTGCGCCCGCAGCGCGGCGACCGCACGCGCGGGCAGCCACAGGCCGACGTCGTCGCTGATCTGCGGGACCGGCGCGCGCGCATGACGCAGCAGGCCGATCGCTTCGGCGGCCGCCTTCGCCTCCCGAATACGCTCACCGTCGGGATGACCGAGACGCTCCGCGAGATCGGGCCGGCCGGCCTGTCGCGCGACGCGCACGAGGCGGCGGCGAATCCCGCCGATCACGCCGCGCGCCGAGCGCCCTTCGCCGAGACGATCGGGCAGGTAGCGTTCGACGGCCTGGCGCACGGTCATGCCCGCGTACCATGCGCGCAGCGCGGCCAGTTCGTCGGCGTCGGGATAACCTGCGGGCGCAGGCGCGGAATCGGAGGAAGGCGGTGAGGCGAGGCGCGGTTTCATGGGCGCCAGTTTGACAGAAGCGCGCGCGGCCGGATACGTCGCGCACGGCGTTCCGGGGGCGGCGGGCGCCGAGGCGCGCCGGAAAGATCGCAGCGGTGACGCGTAGCGCGAAAGGATGCGAGGATCGATCGAATTGCGGTCGTTTCACCCGTTTCATCGCTGTGGAATCGATTATCGTGCGGGTCGACATGTCACGACCCGACACGAGTCGCGACATCGTCGATCCACGTGCGACACCGAAACCAAACGGGAAACGAGCGCCCGGTACACGCCTGCTATGCTGCGCACTGCATTCGCGCGTCATGCGTCCGCCGCTTCCTTGCATGACGCTGCGGCGCGCGGGTTCCGCACTGAATTGCGCCGAGCGCCCCTACGATCCGCCGCAGGCCGCCGACGGTTTCGCAACAGCGTCAACGCATGTCGATTTCAGGCCGTCGAACAACAAGATCCATACCGACAAGCACGCCAATTCCATGACATTCCGACTTCTCGCCGCGCTCGCTGCCGCGGTCTTGAGCTGCGCCGTGCTGCCCACCGCCCACGCGCGCACCTATGTCCCGCCGACAGCGTCGTTCGGCAACGGGCCTTATGTGCATCGGTTCGTGCTGCGCGACCCCGTCACGCACCGGCCGCTGCCGAATGCGCGATACCGGTTGCTGCTGCCCGGACACGCGATCGCGGGGCTGCCGCGCCATCAAGCAGGCGGCAACAGCGTCGTGTTCGGCACGACCGATGCCGCCGGACGCACCGTGCGGATCCGCCTGCCCGCGCGGTACCCCGAGAGCCAATGGGCGCTTCAGCCTGTCGTGGGCGAAGGCGACAGCGGCGGGACGTTTCAGGTGATCGACGAAGATACGGGGCGGCCCTACGGCCATTACCCGTACGTACTCGACGTGACGGGGGAATACCTCGTCTGCGGGCGCATCGATGCCAACGGCTACACCGTCTTCGTGCAGTCGAACGTGAACCGCAAGCTCAGGTTGCGTCGCACGGTATTGCGCGCGCCGGCGGACACCGACTGGTGTGCGGGGCCCGGCACGGACATCGCCAACCATGCCGGCGATCCGGGCACGCCCGATCTCTACACGCAGTATCTCGGCAGCCTGGTCGCCGACGGCCGGCACCTCGGCCGGGCACTCCGGGAACAGATCGCGGCCAAGATGATCGCGCTGGCGATTGCCGAGCGGGACGAAGGCCGCATCGACACCGCGCTCGACGCAGGCAATTTCTCGGGCGACCTGTTGAACGGCATCGGCTACGACCTCGTCAACGCCGGCCTGAAGATCGATCGTGCGATGGCGATGATCGATGCGCGCCTCGCGCAGTCACCCGATGACCCGTATGCGCTCGACAGCAAGGGCTGGGCGCTCCATCGCCTCGGTCGCGACGACGAAGCGCTGACGTGGTTCGACCGGTCGATCGCGATCCTCGCGAAGGAAGGCGACGCGGACAAGGACGTGCGCGAAGCCCATGCGACCGGGCTGACGCACAAGGGCGAAGTACTGTGGAAGCTGGGCCGCGCGGATGACGCGCGCGATGCGTTCGCGCAGGCGCGGAAGATTCAGCCGGACAACGCGGACCTGGAAGAAACACTGAAGCGGCTGAACGTGGGGGCGAGCCCGGACGGCGCGGCGTCGCCCGGTACGAGCAGTACGAGCAGTACGAGCGGTACACGCGGTACGTAAGCGCACGCACGCGCCGCGCGCCGTGATTTCAGGGAGCGACGCCGCGTAACGCGTCGTCACTCCTCGCCTTTCGCGCCCGGATTGAGCATCACGACGAAGCCGGCCACGCCGACGACCAGCGCGATCGCGCCGCCGCGCAGCGCCATCGCGTTGTCGAACAATAGCCCCGTCACGACGGCCATCATCCCCACGAGCGAGACGAACACGGCGATCGCCGCGACGACGATCCGGGATTGGCGGCGTATCATTGCGCCCCCTCCGGGTTACGCGGCCGCAGCCGCTACGTCGGCATCGTCGCCGCGAATCAGCAGCACCGGACACTTCGAGCCGCGCACGAAGCGCTCGGCGACGCTGCCGAGCAGCACGCGCCGGATGCCGCGCCGCCCGTGTGTGCCGACCACCGCGAGATCGATCCCGCCTTCCTTCACGTAGCGCTGCAGGCGTTCCGAGATGTCCTCGCCGATGCTCTCCGTCTCGACGAGTTCGGCCTCGCCTTTCGCACCGGCGAGCGCGATGACCTGTTCGGCTTCGCGCAGCACCTTGCGCCCGTCGTCACGCATTTCCTCGACGAGCGCGTGCGGATCGAAACGGCCCGCGTAAGTGAACAGCACCGACTTGTCGACCACATACACGGCACTGACGTGCGCGTCGCCTGCCAGCGCGACCTTTACGGCCTCGGCAAGCGCGAGTTTCGACGAAGCGCTGCCGTCGACGGCCACCATGATCTTCTTGTACATGCAAACCTCGCTGGGGTGAATTGCCGCGCGGCTGGGTGCGCGCGGCCTGTCACCATCATCGGCGGACGGCAGGTTCGAATGTTGACGGCGATCAAGCGAGTGCCCATGCCGGCAGCGACCGGCCGACGCAGGGCGCGGCACGCGCGCCGGAGCCCGCACCCTTGTGCGTCTTCGCGTATGCGGCGCGCGATACGCGTGCCTGTCGAACCCGCCGGCGCGCGACGGAATCCGCCGAGCCCGCGGCGGCCGCGCGCCGCCCGCGCGCACCGGAATCGAGCGGTCACCATGCCGAAGGCGCTATCATCGGATGTGCGACTTTCGTCCGGCCCTTATTTGCCGGCCCACTTTCAACTCGCTCAACCGACATGACAACGACTACCGAACGCGTGGACGGCGCCGCCCAGCATCTCGTCGCCGCCCGCCATGCCGGCTCGCCCGGCCCGCTACTGCCCGATGCACTGCGCCCCGACGACATCGACACCGCGCTCGCGATCCAGCAGCGCGTGGCCGACCTGCTCGGCGAACCCGTCGGCGGATGGAAATGCGCGCTGCCGCCGCCCGACCGCGTGATCCTCGCACCGATCTTCGCGTCGACGATCCGCGAGGCCGATGCGCCGTACCGCGTCGTCGGCGGCCCGATCGTGCGGATCGAACCGGAAATCGCGTTCGTGCTCGATCGCGACCTGCCCGCGCGCGAACAGCCGTACGACGAACAGGACGTGCGCGACGCGATCCGCGAGGTGCGCATCGTGCTCGAGGTGCTCGGCTGCCGCTATGCGGAGCCCGCGCGCGCGTCGAAGTTCGAGCTGCTGGCCGACGGGCAATTCAACCAGGGGCTGTGCGTCGGCCCGGTCGTGCCCGACGGGCTGAACGTGCCGCTCGAGACGCTGGCGCTGTCGTTCGAAGGCGCGCTGAACCGCACGATCGACGGCCGCCATCCGGACGGCGATCCGCTGAAGCCGCTGGTGTGGCTCGTCAACTTCCTCGCATCGCGCGGCGACCCGGTGCGCGCCGGGCAGATCGTGACGACCGGATCGTACGCGGGCGCGATCGACGTGCCGCTCGGCGATGCGCTGACGGTTCGCTTCGGCGAGCTCGGCAGTTTGTCGGTGACGTTGACGGCCTGATGCTCGCGGCGCGCGGGCCCGGCTGACCGGCCGGCCGCGGTCGCCAATCGCCGCCGGCCGGCCGTTCAACCATCCCTGGAAACCATCCCTGGACGACGTGACGTCCATGACAAACCGCAGCAACTCACACAGAGTGACTCCGATGGGTGAAACGACGGGCCCGTTCGACGCGGGTGTGGGCACACCGCGCGACCACACCCTGACCATCGAGACGCTGACGAAAGACATCGCGCGGGACTGACACCGCGAGCACTCGTGCTCCGCGCCGGCGCGACTGCCCTGCCATCCGCTCTTTCGGCCACACCGTGATAACGTTGCACATCCCCGCGCACACCGCGCCCCACCTCTTGGCATGCGCACCGCTTTCACGCCGATATCGAACATGTCGCTGACACCGCTTCCCGCCCTGCTCGACGAAACCCTGCGCACCGTCGTGCGCCGCTACCGGCTGCCGCCGCTCGACAGCGCGTCGTCGCCGGCCGACGCCGCGAACCCGGCCGCTACGCTTGCGATCGTGATCGAGGAAGCGCGCAGGATGCGCAGCGACGGGCACACACCCGACGCGGCGCTGCGGCAGCGCTTCATCGACGCCCTCGCGCGGATGATCCGCGATGCGATGGATACGCATTCCGGCGATCCCGCGTTTCAGGCCGCGGTGCTGCGGCACGATGCGCCGAGCGTGCGCGAATACGCGTCGTTGTCGGCACACGCGGAGCAGGACCGTCGCGCGCTGCACTCGGCCGTCAACGCGATCGCGCACCCCGCCAAGCTCGAGCGCAGCGCCCGGCCGTGGCAACGCGACGGGCTCGCGCGGCTGCATGCGGCCGCCACCGGCGCGTCGTGGGCCGATCTGCACGACACGCTGCGGCACCTGCTCGCACTGCCCGACATGAAGACCGACCCGGCCTTCGAACAGGACATCGTCAAGCTGAAAGACAGCCCCGCGCTCGAACGCCTGCTGCGCGTCGACGCCCTGGCATCGGACGAGCACGTGCGCCGCTACCGTGCGCTGTGGGTCCGCCAGGGCCCGCTCGAAGGCAGCTCGGTCGCCGTTGCACAGGGCGTCGCATCGCAGCAGCGCGGCGCAGCCGTCGAAGCGCTGGCCGCGCAGGCGCTCGACGCGCTGGCCCGCAGGCTCGACGCCGTCGACGCACGCCGCACGTACCGGGTGGTGACGTCGATGCGCGTGCCGTCGTCGATACCGGGCCGGCACGATCGCGCGAAAACCGAATGGGACGCGATCCTGCTCGAACGCCCTCGCGGCGACGACCCGGCGCCCGCGTGGAACGTGCGCTTCCTCGTCGAAGCGAAAGCGTCCGCGGATGCCGCGACGACCGATCTGCCGCGGCTGCTGCGCGGCCTGACCCTGCTCGCGCAGGCCGACCCGGACACGATCTATTCGTTCGAGACGCACCAGGGCACGGTGCGCGTGCACGGCGCGTCGCTGCGGGCGCTGACGACCGACGACGCCGCGCTGCAACGGGAAGTGCTCTATTGCTGCGATGCGTCCGCGGACGCGACGCCGCGCCTGCTGGGCGCCGCGAGCCGGATGCAGTTGCTGTCGGCGCAAGCCAGCCTCGAGTACGCGAGCGCGCTCGCGCAACAGCCGCATACCACCCCTGACGGCCTCGCCGTCGTCTGGCACGCGCTGCTGACGATGCCGCAATGGCATGCGGTGCTGCACCAGTACCCGTCGTTGCGGCAGGTGCGCGAGCTGATGGTGGCGATCGACGACTTGCGGGCCGCGATCGACGAGGTCGATGAAGGCGGCGCGGCCAGCAGCGTGTACGCGTGACGCACGAAACGAGCCGCCGCGCGGCGTCCGGAACGCGCGGCCCGCTCAGTTGGTGAGCACACCGAACGGCAGCGTCCATCCTGCCAGCCGCCCGCCATCCCCCCATCGATCGCCGGCCGCATCGCACGGCAGCAGAATCGGCGCGGCCGCGCATTCGAGCGTTTCCTTCGGCGTATGGCCGAACTCCGCCTTGAACAGCCGGTGGAAATACTTCTCGTCGGGAAAACCGTGCGCCCACGCGATTTCCGCGATGCGCTGATGCCGGCGCTGCGGGTCGCCGAGCACGTGGTACGCGTGACGCAGCCGCCGCCGCGTGATCTGCCGCATCACGCCGCCGTCTTCCTTGAACAGCTGGTAGAGCCGCGCTCTCGACACGCCGATGTCGCGGCAGATCCGGTCGGGATCGAGGTCGGGCTCCAGCAGATGCACGTCGATGTAGCGGCGGACCCGCTCGGCCAGCGCCCCGCCGATCGGGCCGCGTGCGTCGTGCAGCGCCTGTGCCGTCGGGGCGACGGCCGCGGCGAGCAGCAGCAGCATCGACTGGACGATGCTCGGGATCTCGTGCGTGCGCAGATTCGGCAGATTGCGGAACAGCGACAGCATGTGGTCGCCGAGCAGCCGCCCGACGCCGCTCGTCAGCGTCTGCCCGTGCGCCTGCGCCGCATGGCTCGGCAGCAGGTACCTGGGCACGAAAACCGGCATCCGTGCGCCCTCCGTCATGATCGGCTCCATCGTGCGGATCGATGCGAACACCGCCTTCGGCAGACCGCCCCCGTCCGGCAGCGAGGACGCCGACCGACGTCTGTCGTCGAAGGTCCGTCGCTGCCGGCTGCATCTTAATTCAGGCGGTCCGGATTCAAGGTGGCGATGCGTCCACACTGAGTGGACTTCCATTTCGCCGGCCCGCCTGCGCGCGCTCGCGGCCGGGGCCGCGGGTGCGGTACGATACGCGCCGGGGCGAAACGCCTCACCTGAGAGACCCGGCCTCTGCGGCCCCACACCCGGCACAAGAAAAAAATGCCCAGAAACCCATTTCTGCACCGACACCTGTTCGCCGCGCTGGCGGCCGGACTGTTCTGGATTCCGGCTGCCCATGCCAGCGGCGACGATGGCTGCTACGCGCCCACCACGCTCCGGCAGACCGCCTACTCGTGCGCCAACGTGCCGATGCTGAGCCCCGCGAACGACACGCGCATCAACGCGATGCTGATGATGGTCGACAGCGCCAAGGTCGCGCAGGCGTTTCCGGACCCGAAGACGATCCCCGCGAAAGACCGGATCAACCAGATCATCGTGCCGTTTCCGATGGACTTCTCCGGGTGGATCTACATCGGGCAGAAGGAGCCTGACGCGACCGCCAAGGCCGGCAACGCGGCGGATAGCGACGCATCGTCGAACCGGTACGCCGACGGCGAAGGCAGCATCTGCCGCAGCATGAACTCGGGCGCCGACGCGTTCAACGACGCACTGGGCGGTGCCAGCGGCCTCCCCGCCGACGAAGCCGCACGCCTGCGCGCGGCCCGTGCCGACATCGCGCAGAAGACCTGCAACGCCGGCGGCGCGAGCGCCGCGTGGACGAAACCGCCGGTCAAGTCGCCGCTCGGCCAGCAGTTCGCCGCGTACCTCGACGGCACGAACGCGTTCTACCGCGCCGATTTCCTCACCGCGACCCGGGCCTTCGCGAACGCGTCGCACAGCGCGAACCCGTGGCTGAAGGAAACCGGGCTCTACATGGCCGGGCGCGCGCAGCTGAACGCCGCGCAGGCCAACGTGTTCGACAACGACAACCCGACGCCGTCGCTCGGCCGCGTGACGAAGGTGTCGCTCGACGCCGCGAATACGGTGTTTCGCACCTACCTGAAGATCTATCCTCAGGGACGCTACGCGACCTCCGCGAACGGGCTGTTGCGGCGGGTCGCATGGCTCGGCGGCAACGTCACGCAGCAGGCCGACCTGTACGGCCACGCGCTCGCGCGCTGGTCGCCCGCGACGTCGAACGTGCCGCTGATCCAGCTGGCGAACGAACTCGACAGCAAGCTGCTGTTCGGCTCGGAATTCGACGCGCGCCAGATCCAGTCGCCGACCGTGCTCGCGACCGTCGACCTGCTGCGCATGCGCACGTCGGACAACAGCGATTCGAGCCGCAGCAAGCCGCTGACCCTGGACGAACTGCAGGCGCAGAAGCCGCGCTTCGCGAACGCGCCCGCGCTCTACGACTACCTGCTCGCGACCTGGTATGTCCAGATCGGGCACAAGCCGGACGCCGCGCTCGCGTTGCTGCCGCAGGCGCCCGCCGAGCCGCTCGACTACTTCGGCCTGAGCCAGCAGGCGCTGCGCGGGTTCGCGCTGGAGGATAGCGGCCAGGCCGACAAGGCGCGCCAGCTGTGGCGCGACCTGATCCCGCTCGCGAAATTCCGCTACCAGCGCGAGGCGCTGGAACTCGCGCTCGCGATCAACCTGGAACAGGCCGGGCTCGTCAACGATGCGTTCGCCGACGATTCGCCCGTGCAGAACGCCGCGATCCGCGCCGTTCTGCTGCGGCGCGCCGCCAATGCGGACCTGCTGCGCGCGCAGGCACAAAACCCCGCGGCCGGCAGCGCGCTGCGCGACACCGCGCTGTACACGCTGTTGTACAAGGAACTCACGCGTTCGCACTACGCCGAGTTTATCGCCGACGCCGCGCTGGTGTCCGGCACGCCTGCCGATCCGTTGAAGCCGTTCGTCGCGCCCGGCGCGAAAAACGAAGACGGCTACACGTGCCCGTCCGCGCGCGACATCGCGGCGACGCTCCAGCAGAATCCGGCCGACGCGAAAGGGTTGAACTGCCTCGCCGATTTCGTGCGCGTCAACCCGCTCACGGCCAACCTCGAAGGCGATGCGGTGCCTCCGTGGATGCGCAACGCGTCGTCGGCGACCGCCGCGCGCGTGCCGCCGACGCTCGGCGCGGCGCCGTCGCAGTTCGCGGGCAAGCCGTACGAGCGGATGTCGAGCTACGTGACGGTGATGGCCGATACACAGGCGAACCCGAACGACCGCGCGTATGCGTACTACCGCGCGATCAGGTGCTATGCGCCGGCAGGCTCCAACGAATGCGGCGGCAAGGACGTGCCGAAGAACGTGCGCAAGCGCTGGTTCGATACGCTGAAGGCCAGCTACGCGGGCAGCCTGTGGGCGCAGAAACTCCGCTACTACTGGTAAGCGCCGCGTGAAGCGTGTCGCGATTGTCGCGTATGTCACGTGTATGGCGCTGCTGCTGGCCGGACGCGTCGCGCAGGCCGGCACCGTCGATGCCGCGCAGTACGACACGTTCTGGCTGTGGGCGGGCGTGAAGCCGCAGGCGGTCGTGCGCGGCGCCCGCGCCGTCTACGTGCTGCAAGGGCAGATCGAGGCATCGCCGCGCGACGAGTCGCAAGTACGCGTGATCGCGCAGGGCGTCGCGCTGCCACCCGCGCCGCATGCGCGCGTGTGGCTCGTCTATCGTGCGCATACGCTGCGCTGGACGCCGCGCGTCACGCAGATCATGCTCGCGCAACTCGAACGCTGGCGCGCGTCGGGTCGCACGATCACCGGTATCCAGATCGACTTCGATGCACGCACGCGCCACCTGCAGGACTACCTCGAATTCCTGCGGACGCTGCGCGAGACGCTGCCCGCCGATTGCCGGCTGAGCATCACGGGGCTGCTCGACTGGAGCAGCCGCATCGATACCGACCAGGTCAACCAGCTCAGGGGGATCGTCGACGAAGTCGTCGTGCAGACCTACCAGGGCCGCCGCACGATCCCCGACTATGCGGACTACCTGCCGCGCGTCGCGCGGCTGCAATTGCCGTTTCGCATCGGCATCATCCAGGGCGGCGCATGGGATGCGCCGCCCTACCTCGCGGCAAACCCGTGGTTCCGCGGTTATGTCGTGTTCCTGCGCAACGGGTAGCGGAAAACACGCGACGACGTCGATCGTTCCCGTGCCCCGGATTCACTCCCGGCGCGGCGAACCCGCATCCACGTACACCCACGCGCTGACGCCCGATTCCAGCACCACGCGATCGCGGCGATACGCGTCGACTTCGTAGTCGTCCGCGTGCTGCAGTTCCTCGCGCGTGATCGCGAACACGGTGCCCGTGACGCGGTCGCCCGGTCGGCCGGTATAAGCCACCACCGGATGATGCGTCTTCCCGCTCGTCGCGACCACCTCCGGATCGTCGATCTTCAGCATCATCATCGCGTAACCGGGCATCGCATCCTCGCGACCGTCGAGCCTGCGGCCGAAGGTGGCGAGCTGCACCGGTTCGAGTTGCAGCGTGCCATAGGAAAAGAGGTGCTCGGAGAAAGTCGGGGCAGTGCTGGACATGATTGAACTCGACAAAAAACAGGACAAGCGAAACGTCACGCAGATCGTCCGCTGGCTTACGCACCGCCCGCGATCGCGCCGCCGAGCCCGGCAAGCGCAATCACGAGCAGCGCACCCGCCGACGAGGCCGTGATCCATCGTTGCTTGCGGTGAATCAGCGGATGGTTGATCGCGGCCATGTAGCCGGTCATGATCGTGAAATCGACCGCGATCCACAGCAAGGCCAAGATGGCCAGGCTCACGCGGGAATCCGGCGTGATGCCGACGAACTGCGGAAAGAACGCGACGAAGAACAGCAGGTCCTTCGGGTTCGCGATGCCGACGAGAAAGCCGCGCACCACCCCCGGCAAGCGCCACGCCTGCGACGCCGGTTCGCCTGGCGCGGCACCGTTGGCGTCGCGCGTACGGCCGGCGCGCCATTCGCCGAGCAGCGTCCGGACGGCCAGCACCGCGATGAAGACGCAACCCGCCACGTGCAACCCCGTGAGCAGGCGATCGCTGACGAGCACGACGCCGAACACCATCAGCATCGCCCCCGCGATCATCACGAGGCTCGCGGCATTCGCGCCCACCGCGGTCAGCATGCCCTGGCGGAACCCGCGCCGCGCGACGGTGCCGACCACGAGCATGACGACGGGGCCGGGCGTCGCGATGAGCAGCACGATCGCGGCGAGATAGGCGAACAGCAGCGGGTAATGGAGTGCCATGACAAAAAGTTGTTTGATGGATCGACGCGCGTGCGCGCTACGATGGCATCATCGGGATTCAGCGCGGCGGATTGCACGGTTTTTTGCAGTATCGCGTGCCCGGTCCGCTGCTGAAAAACGGAAAATCCTGTCGAATGACATGAGTTTTATTCATATTCAAGCCCCGTGAAGGCCAAACCGCTCCCCCCTGTCTACGCGTTGCGCGCATTCGAAAGCGCCGCGCGCACCGGCTCGTTTACGCTTGCCGCCGAGGAACTGAGCCTCACGCAGAGCGCGGTGAGCAAGCACGTCAGGACGCTCGAGGCCTACTTCGGCCGGAAACTGTTCGTCCGGCGCGGCCCCAGGATGACCGTGACGGCGGAAGCGCAGATCTTCGCGTCGGGCCTGCGGCGCGGCTTCCGGCAGATCGAGGAAGCCTGCATGCTGTTCCAGTCGCAACGCGACGTGCTGCGGCTCAAGGCGCCGTCCACGCTCACGATGCGCTGGCTGCTCGACGCGCTGGCCGCCTTTCGCGACACGCGGCCCGCATTCGAGGTGCAGATCGCGAGCGTGTGGATGGATGTCGACACCGTCGATTTCTTCAGCGAATCTTACGATTGCGCGATCCTGCTCGGCACGGGCAAGTTCGGCGAGGCCACGCAGTGCGTGAAGCTGTTCGACGAATGGCTGATTCCGGTGTGCTCGCGTGCGACCGCGACGGTCGCACGCACGAATCCGGCGGCGTGCGAGCTGATCCACCCGTCGCCCGACCGGCGCGACTGGCGCCGCTGGCTCAAGGGCAGCGGCCACGACCTGGACGTGGACATCACGCGCGGGCAGGTGTTCGACATGCTCGAACAAGGCATCGCGGCGGCCATCGCCGGCCACGGCATCTCGATCGGCGATCTCGCGCTGTGCGCGACGGCAATCGACGAGAAGCAACTCGTGCTGCCGTTCAAGACGGCCGTCAATACCGGCGACGCGTACTACCTCGTCTGGCCGGACGACTCCGGCAAAGCCGCACAGGTGCGCGAACTCCTCGCGTTCCTGGAAGGCCGGATGCCGCGCCTGACGTTTCCGGGCATCCGCTTCAACGGGCCGGGCTGAACCCTGCGGCCGCCTGGGCGACGGGGCAACAGGCGCTGACGGGCGCTACCGGCCACGGTTACCGGGTGCCGCCAGCCGTCCAAAAACGACGCAGCCCGCGAAGCGGGCTTGCGTCGAGCGTCACCGTTACGCCTGCACGAAAGCCAGCAGGTCGGCGTTGAGGACGTCCGCGTTGACCGTCAGCATCCCGTGCGAATAGCCCGGATAGGTTTTCAGCGTGCCGTTCTTCAGCAGCTTGATCGACTTCAGCGCGGCATCCGCGATCGGCACGATCTGGTCGTCCTCGCCATGCAGCACGAGCGTCGGGACGGAGATCGACTTCAGGTCTTCGGTCTGGTCCGTTTCCGAAAACGCCTTGATGCCTTCGTAATGCGCTTTGGCGCTGCCTTCCATCCCCTGCCGCCACCAGTTCCGGATGACGCCCTGATGCACGGTTGCACCTTCGCGGTTGAACCCGTAGAACGGGCCGCTCGGGACATCGAGGAAGAACTGCGCGCGATTGTCGGCGAGCGCCTTCCGGAAGCCGTCGAACACCTCGAGCGGCAAGCCTTCGGGGTTCGAATCGGTTTTCAGCATCAGCGGCGGCACCGCGCTGACCAGCACCGCCTTCGCGACGCGGCCGGCCGGCTCGCCGTGCTTCGCGACGTAGCGTGCCACTTCGCCGCCGCCGGTCGAGTGACCGATATGCACCGCATTGCGCAGGTCGAGCGCTTCGACGACCGCGAACGCATCGGCCGCGTAGTGATCCATGTCGTGGCCGTCCGACACCTGCGCCGACCGGCCGTGGCCGCGCCGGTCGTGCGCGATCACGCGGTAGCCCTTCTGGACGAAGAAGAGCATCTGCGCATCCCAGTCGTCGCTCGACAGCGGCCAGCCATGGTGGAACATGATGGGCTGCGCGTCCTTCGGGCCCCAGTCCTTGTAGAAAATCTCGACGTGATCCTTCGTTGTGACGTATGGCATCGCGATGCTCCTGTGACGTGGATGAACATGGCACTCTGGCCGGGAGCCATTATCGGACAGTATTGTTAAACGATGACGCCACGATGCAAGCGAGCGTCGGCAATCGGGTCAACATGGGCGCTGCCACGAAGGGCGAACGATGGGGCTGCGTCAACTGTATAAGGCTGGAATGGGCCACACAGACGGCGTCAGATCGGCTGAGTCAGTTCGGCCGACCTCCGCCACAGGCAACGTCGGTATCAACGTCTGCAGTTCACCCCAAAACAGCCACCCAACGCTCACAGGCGCGTTTTCCCGAATGCAGAAACAGCAATGAATGGGGCTACGGCACGCCCTGATGGAGCCGTTGTCCTAGCGTAAGAGCTCGACAATCACGACATCGGTGTCGTCTCGCGCCCTCAACACGAGCCGCGTTTCATTGCGAACGGCAATGCCATCGCGTTGCGCCAGCCTGATCGGCCCTACGTCCAGTCGCCCATGATCCGCAACCAGGTAAGCCGAACCGGGCATCGGCAAAACGTGCTGCATTGCCGTGCCTTCGCGCAGCGTCGCGATACGCAAACGTGCGTCGGCGTGAATGGGCAATGCGCCGGCGCGGACATCCTCCGGATCGCCGCTCGCCAGCGTAACGAATCGGCCCTCGCGACATCCGGGCGAACAGACGCGCGTCGCGCAGCGCGGTGTACCGGCAGGTATGTGCGGACGGAGCCAGACCTGGAACTGCCGCGCGGGTATGTTTTCCTCGTTGCGCTCGGCATGATGGATCGCCGTGCCGGCACTCATCACGTGGACGCAGTTGGCAACCAGGCGCGCGCGATTGCCCGCATCGTCTTCGTGCGTGATGGCCCCCGAACGTACCCACGTGACGATCTCGACGTCGCGGTGAGCACGAAGCCCGAGGCCCGCCTGCTGCGCGAATTCGATGTCGTTCCACATATGGAGCGGACCGAGCGGCGTATGGTCGGTGCGCCCGACGTCGCCCGCGCGGAAATGCTGGCGGACATCGACGCCGTCGCGCCGGATTGCGTCAAGCGAAGGAAATGGCCGATGTTCAATCATGACGATGCTCGATTCGAGTGCGCCGGGCGTGGATCGCGATCGCCGAAGACCGCGTCCACCACACCCCGCGCGGTCAGCCTGGCTCAGATCTGCTGCTGGCCGCCGTCGACGAACAATTCGATGCCGTTCACGAAGCTCGCGTCGTCCGAGGCCAGGAACAGCGCCGCGCCGGCGATCTCTTCCGGTTCACCGAGGCGCCCCATCGGAATCAGGGAAGCCAGGTAATCGGCAAGCCCTTGCCGTTGCGTGGCGTCGTCACCGGCGAGGTCGAGCAGGCCGGGCGTGCGAGTCGCGCCCGGGCTGATCGTGTTCACACGGACGCGGCGCTCCTTGAGGTCGAGAATCCAGCTGCGTGCAAAGGCACGCACCGCCGCTTTCGAAGCCGAATACACACTGAACGCCGCGGTGCCTGCGCTACCCGCCGTCGAGCCGGTGAGAATCACCGATGCGCCCTCGGCAAGCAGCGGTAGCGCCTTTTGCACCGTGAACAGCACGCCCTTCACGTTTCGGTCGAAGGTGTCGTCGTAGTGCGCTTCGGTGATGCTGCCGAGCGGCAGCATCGAGCCGCCGCCGGCGTTCACGAACAGCACGTCGACGTGCCCCTGTTCTTCCTTGATTTGCGCATACAGCGCGTCGAGCTCATCCAGCCTGGTGGAATCCGAACGTACGCCGGTCGCCTTGCCGCCGGCTTCGCGAATGCCCTGCACGGCGGCATCGAGTTCGGCCTGGCGGCGGCCCGTGAGATAGACATGAGCGCCTTCCGCCGCGAAGCGTTGAGCGGTGGCGAGACCGATACCGCTGGTTGCGCCGGTGACGAGTGCGATCTTGTTGTCGAGTTTGCGTGCCATGGTGATTCTCCTTGCGGTTGGTAAGTGGGTCACTGCGTTCGGTGTTGCGTGTTGCGATGTGTGGAGAATATCGACGGCCCGATCTTTTCGAAATAGAATTAATCGCAATCAAACGTTGCACAAATGAAATGATGAGGGGAAATGGCTCAACTACCTGATTTCGAGGGGCTGGCGATGTTCGCGAAGGTGGCCGAGCACGGGTCGTTTGCGGCTGCCGCGCGTGCGACGGGGGTGTCGGTCGCCACGGTCTCGCGCGGTGTCGCTCGCCTGGAAGAGCGGTTGGGCGCACGGCTGTTCAATCGCACGTCACGCCAGCTCTCGCTCACCGAGTTCGGCCGGACAATCAGCGAGAAAGCCGGCGAGATCTATCGACAGGCCGAGGAAGCGGAAAGCTCGGCGCGCGAAATGTCGATGCAGCCACGCGGGCTGGTGCGTCTGGCCGTGCCGATGTCGTACGGGCTGCGCTGGGTTGCGCCCCTGCTGCCGGGCTTCTTTCGCGCTTATCCAGAGGTGTCGATCGACCTGCATCTGTCGGATGCGTCGGTCGATCTGGTCGCCGATGGGTTCGACGCCGCGCTGCGTATCGCCGCGCTTCCGGATTCATCCCTGGTCGCGCGGCGGTTGTGCGCAGTGACGCAATTCGTGGTGGCGTCGCCCGAATATCTGAGGCGTGAAGGACGGCCCACGCATCCGCGCGAACTGGCGGATCGTCCTTGTCTCTCGTACGCGTACCGCGCGCGTAGCGCTGTATGGCGCTTCACGAACGACCGAGGCGAGGAGGAACCGGTGATGCCGACGGGCCCGCTGCGCGTGACCAATTCCGATGCGCTGCTGCCGACGCTGCTCGATGGCCTGGCGATCGCCGAGTTGCCTGAATTCATCGCGGGCGAATATCTGGCCGATGGCCGCCTCGAGGCGATCCTGACCGACTGGTCGCTGACGAAGGGCGGTCTTTATTTCGTTACGCCGTCGGCGCGCGCGCGGCCCGCGAAAGTCGCGGCGCTGTCGGATTATTTTGCCGAGCACCTTTCCGAGCCAACATGGCGGTGGCCGAAATGATCCACCTGCGCGGTTGATCAGCCGGCGTCCATCGTTGCATTCATGCAATGATGGATTTCAAACGATTCTATTTCGACAATAACGTCCGATCCGTATTCTCCTTTCCACCGGCTGCAAGACATTACGTCGCAAGCCACTCGACCAGGCAAAGGAGAATCACGATGAACACGCAAGTCTCACCGAACACGCCCGATACCGCGACGGTTGCCTTCCTCGACGCGCTGAACAGCGCCACCGGCCCGGCACTCCGCTTCCAGGGCCTCATGTGGCCGGTGGCCGACCACGCATTCGACAATGCCTCGTATGACGCCTTCGCCAATGGCTACTTCCTGAGCCGCGACATGACGAAGTGGTTCTGGAATGCGTACACGACCGACGAAGCCGAGCGCAACGAACGCTATGCGTCGCCGCTGCGCGCCTCGCTCGACGAATTGAAGGGCTTGCCGCCCGCGCTCATCCAGACGGCGCACTTCGACGTGCTGCGCGACGAAGGCGAGGCATATGGGTATCGGCTCGACCAGGCGGCCAACGACGTGACGACGACCCGGTACAAAGGCACGATCCACGACTTCGGCCTGCTCAACGTGCTTGCTGCCGACGCACCGACGCGCGCTGCCGTGCAGCAGATGGCGACTGCGTTGAAGACGCGTCTGCAATGAATCGCATCCTTTCACGCCTTTATCGAGCCGATCATGAACAACGCCAAACAACTGCTTTTCGCTTACCTCGAATCGATTCGTGACCCACGCGCGGCCGGCGCACTGTTTGCTGACGACGGCGTGCTTGAACTCCCTTATCTGAAGTCGCTTGGCATTGACGGGCGAGCACAGGGGCCAAAAGCGATCGAAGGCTTCATCGCCTCGCTGCTCGCGAAAGTGCCGGATTTTGCGTTCCGAAACGTGCGGCTGCTGATCGAAACGCCTGAGCAGGTATTCGCCGAATATGAAGTCGAAGCGCTCGTTCCATCGACGGGGAAAATCTATCGCCAGTTGTACGCAGGGCGGCTGGTGGCACGCGACGGCAAAATCCTGCTGTTGCGCGAAGCACTGGATACGATGGCTGCGGCACACGCATTCTCGACGGCGCAGCCCAATTGAAGAGATGACGATGAAAGGCCGCTCGATCAATCGAAGCGGCCTGCCGATGTTTCATCCCGGCTGGTCGAACGCGGCTGGCGGCCGCACTACAACGCGCGAGCGGCGCAGTTCGGCCCGGAGCGGACAGCGCGCCTTTCCCGAAGCAGTCACTCACTGTGACGTTGTAGGTGGCGATTATTCAACGCCTCGAGAAATGAGCCGGGTATTGGTTGCATCTCGCCGTCAGGCCCTATCACACGAATCTGCGGATCATTGACGGCAACTTGCAGCCCCGGCGGCAAGGCAAAGAATTTGATCAAATCGGGTCTATCTACGCCCAATTGATAGAGCGAAATTCTGATGAATTGCCCGGGATTCTGCAAACCAAGTTCATCATTCAAATCTGTGAGCGACCAACCAGAGTCTGTTTCATGAGCGAGATCACGAGTCAGCAGTACACGACATGCGCTCTTGTATTCGGCGTGCACAACTGCACTTTGCCGTAGCGAAGGAAAGTCAGGTTGCAGATCCGTGGCGACGCTTCCGACCACGTCCTTCTGATTGCGCAGGTGCATCAGCGTGCTGTTGACGGAATCGATGAACCTGATCGGAATCTCCTTCATATCGGGTTCGGTGATGCGCAGTGTGTCTGTCGCCCCTCCATCGAGCATCGTTAGCATCCAGCCGATCTGCAGGGTCTCGCCCGCGCGGAATCGCTCGCCGTCGGCGACACGCTGCTCAAGGAAGCGTAGCAGCCAACTGATGTCCTGATCGGGGATTGCACCGTTGGTGACCTGAATCTGGAATTCCGGATGGGCAAACCGCTTGCAATCAACGGTTCTATGAATAGAATCGGTCCGCTGCTGCGCAGCTTGTTTCGAGCCGATCGATCGAAATAGCGAGCGAAAAAGCATAGTTCACGTTCTTGGGTGGCAGGCGATTGTCGCCCATCCTGACCATGATATCGGAGGTCCAATGCTGACCGGAAGTCGCCGGTTGGCGCTCGGTGCGGCTCGACCGGCGGTAGGCAACCCGTTGCGGAGCTTGGCGTCGAAAGTCGAGATGTCTGATCAGTGGTAACAAGCGGTCGCCGCCTGCCTACAGCATGCGAATGCCTCGTACGTCATCGACCGCTGTGTACTTGACGAGGGCGCTTACGCGAAGGGGAACGGGCCTTCGAAATGCCCCACGTAACACAAGTGGGAGACCGCTGACTGACCGCGACCTGTCCAGCGATGGAGCATGTATGCAGGTGGTTCGAGAAAAGAAGCGGGCTGCGCGTCCGCTTCAACGCGCAGCGCAATCTGGGTGGTCGTGCTCGGGCAGGTGAGTACCGGAACGCTCCCAAGACGCGTCTGCATTGACCGGTGGACGTGCCCGGCAAGAATGCGATCTACATTGCTATGCCGCGCAAGAACCCTGGCAAATGCATCCGCATTTCGCAACCCGTAGATGTCCAGATAAGGAATGCCGGTCATGAACGGTGGATGGTGCATGACGATAACCACGGTTCGACTGCGATGCTCGGTAAGTTCACTGTCGAGCCACGCCAAGGTTTCGGCGTCCAGTTCGCCGTGATGTAGTCCAGGAACGGAGGTGTCCAACGCCACGACGCGTAGTTCGCCCACGTCTAGCGCGAACGAGAGTGCACCCTCGTTCGGAAGCCACGCGTGATCCGAGAACGCGGCTCGCAAATTGCCACGGTCGTCATGATTACCCGGCAGAACCACGAACGGTCGCCTCAACTCGACAAGCAATTCGCGAAGTTTTTGATACTCGTCTTCGGTGCCCTCGTCCGTAAGGTCGCCTGAGATGACAATCAGGTCTGGCTCAGGTCGAATGCGGTTCAGCGAATCGACGGCTGCCGAAAACATGACATTTGAGTCCACAGCGTCTTGATATAGGACACCGTGAGGCCGGACATGAATATCCGAAAGTTGTGCGATGACCGTCATTCAGCGCTCCGTTGAATTTGACCTGCCGGTACATGGATCACAGAGATTTTGGGGCAGACAAAATTCGCCCATCGACAGAGCCTTTCTGTGGCAACGATCTTGCTCCACGCGCTCCCAATTGTGCGTCCGGGTGGCTGATTCGGGATGACACGCAGGCGCTGGGTGATGAAGCACGAAAGACCGCTTCTGCGCCGATCCCCCCTGACGAAGCAATCCCACACCCGACCCGACGCCGACTGCCTGACAGCTCACATCTCGACTTACGCCCTTCAACCATCCGTCGAGACCGTCATCGCCTCCCACGCCCGGATTTCCTCGTCCAGCGCCGCGAGTTTGCCGCGCACGAGCCGCAGCGCATCGCTGCCGAGCAGCAGATGGGCCGGCGGATGTTGTGCCGCAACGACGGCGAGTATCGCCCGCGCCGCTTTCACCGGATCACCCGGTTGCTTGCCGCTCTTCTCCTCGCGCGCCTGGCGAATCGGGTCGAAGATCGCGTCGTAATCGGCGATCGAGCGCGGCGTGCGCATCATCGACCGGCCGGCCCAGTCGGTGCGGAACGAACCCGGCGCCACGGCCGTCACCGCGATGCCGAACGGCTCGAGTTCCTTGCCGGCGGCTTCGGAAATGCCTTCCAGCGCGAACTTGCTGCCGCAGTAGTAAGCGATGCCCGGCATCGTGATGTGGCCGCCCATCGACGTGATGTTGAGGATGCGCCCGCGCCGCCGCTCGCGCATGAACGGGACGACCGCCTTCATCATCGCCACCGCGCCGAATACGTTCACGTCGAACTGCCGGCGCATCTCCGCGAGCGGCGCTTCTTCCATGATCCCTTCGTGCCCGTAGCCGGCGTTGTTCACCAGCACGTCGACGGGCCCGACGTTCGCCTCGATTTCGGCCACGACACCGTCGATGCGATCGAAATCGGTCACGTCGAGCACCCGCGCGAATGCCCGCGCGGACAGCGCTTCGAAAGCCTGCGCCGCCTGCGCGCTTCTCACGGTGCCGACCACCGTGTGACCTGCCGCGAGCGCCTCTTGCGCGAGCGCGCGGCCGAAGCCGCTGCTGACGCCGGTAATGAGCATGAGGTTTGCGGATGCCATGTGAGCTTCTCCCGAATGTCGATTGGAGCGTGCATACTAGTCTGACGAACTCCGTCGAATAAGCCCGATTCCGCTGATTTTCTTGCACAAAACTATGAGCCTCGAGCCAGCCTCTGCCCAATCCCTGTCGCTGCCGCCGCGCGACCGAAAGCGCCTGGTGACGCTGCTGCGCGCGCTGGCGCCCGACGAAGGCTACAACCTGACGGCACTGCCGAGCGTGCGCATCCTGCGTTCGAACCGCGCGCTGTCGCGCACGCCGGTGCTGTACGACCCGGGCATCGTGATCGTGTGCCAGGGCTGCAAGCGCGGCTACTTCGGCGGCGAGCGCTATCTGTACGACGAGCATCACTACCTGGCGGTGTCCGTGCCCGTGCCGTTCAGCATGGAAACCGACGCCACGCCCGAGCGCCCGCTGCTCGCGCTGTATCTGCACCTCGATTTCACGATGGCCGCCGAACTCGCGGCACAGATCGACCGCGAAGGCATCGCGGAGCCCGTGCAGGCGCCCAGGAGCATGATGTCGACGCCGATGGATGCAACGATGCACGCGTCGGTGCTGCGTTTCGTCGAGGCGATGGGCCGGCCGCTCGATGCCGCGGTGCTCGGCCCGGCGCTGCTGCGCGAGTTGTATTTCCGCGTGCTCACCGGTGCGCAAGGCAGCGCGATGCGCAGCGCGCTGGCGATGCGCGGGCAGTTCGGCCGGATCGGCCGGTCGCTGCGCGTGATTCACGCCGATTACGCGCAGCCGCTCGACGTGCCGCAACTGGCCGACGCTGCCGGCATGAGCGTGCCGAGCTTTCACAGCCACTTCAAGGCAATCACGCAGGTATCGCCGATGCAGTACCTGAAGTCGACACGCCTGCATCAGGCGCGGTTGCTGATGGTGCGCGAGGACCTGACGGCGGAGGCGGCCGGCTACGCGGTCGGTTATACGAGCCCGTCGCAGTTCAGCCGCGAATTCAAACGCCTGTTCGGCCTGACGCCGGCGAAGGAAACGCAGCGCATGCGCGAGAGCTTCGCCATTCCGGCGGCATTCGACGATGCGGTGTTCGTGTCGTCGCATTGAATCGGGTACCGCGCCAGGCCCGCGCGCCGCATGTCGTCGGCCACATCAGGCCCGCTGCCGATAGATGCGCGCGACGCTCGCCAAGAACGACAGCGCGGCGATCGCGCTGTCGAGTGCGGACATGAATACGCCGACCAGAATCGCGACGGCCGCAAAATAGCGGCGACGGATGTCGAATCCGTCGTCGCCGAACGCTTCCGCGATCTCCATGAATCACCCTTGCCGGACGCAGGCCCGGCGCATGAACTAGTCGCGACGCGCCGGCTCGCCGTGCGTAGCATCGCGTGCCAGGCCCGCGAGCGAATTCAGGATGAAGGCCGTCACGCCCCAGATGTCCTGCGTCTGCTCCGCCCAATACCACGCGCCCATGCGTTCGCCGTCCGTGTATTGGCGCGGCAGATCCGGATTCAGCAGCGCGGCGAACGGAAACTCGAAGATTTCCGCGACTTCCGCGGGCGCCGCCTCCCAGGTCGCCGTTTCCGGCACGATGCCGATCACGGGAAAGATCGCGTGGTGGCGCTTCCTGGTTTTATGGATCGGCAAGCTGCCGACCACGCGGACCGCGCCGGGCGCGAGACGGATCTCCTCGAACGCCTCGCGCAACGCGGTCGCGCCGATATCGCGGTCGGCTTCCGCCGGGCGTCCGCCCGGAAAGCTCACGTGCGACGAGTATTCGCTGAGATTCGACGCGCGCCGGGTCAACAGGATCGTCGGTTCGCGCCGCGCGACGATCGCGACCAGCACCGCCGAGAATTTCCACTGCCCGTCGTTGTCCGCGAGGAATTGCTTCGCCGTCGCCCAGTCGGTGCCGGCAGGAATGCCGTGACCTTCGACGCCACGGACGATCGCTTCCAGCGCGGCCTGCGGCGAGCCGGCTTCCGCGTGCGCGCTTGCCAACCCGGCGCCGGTATTCACGACGCCTCTGTCTGGTTCCATGTCTGCCTCCTGCATGCGGCACCTGCACACGCTGCACGACACTGAACCCGACACGTGTTGCATGGGCACGGCGTCGTTGTGGTCATTCCGATGAACGGGTGTTCGCATGCGATCGCAAACGACACGCGCGGGTGCGCAACTGCCTGCTCCGGCTTAAAGACATCCGCTTCCGTTGCGGATGATTGAATGCCGAAACCCGATCGCCGTCGATCAACGGAGAAACCGATCATGCACGAAAAAGCGGGATTCCGTTCGACCTCGCGCGCACGTCGCGTCCTCGCTCAGGCGACGGATGTCGGCTCGCTCCGCGCATCGATGCGCGCCGATGCGGTACCGATCCACCCGGCCGCCGCGATGGCCGCTGCCGCCACGATCATCATCGCGCCCCACCCGACCCGCGCGTTGAGCAGCCCGGCCGCGACGGCACCGCCGGCACCGGCCGCGTAGTACAGCGTCAGGTACGCTGCGCTCAAGGCCCCGGCCCTGGCCGGCTGAATCGCGACGACACGCGTCTGGTTCGCGACCTGCGCGGCAAAGCAACCGGCATCGAACAACGCCAGCCCGGCAGCCAGCCATCCGGGACGTCCGAGCGCAACGGCAAGGAGCAAGGTCGACACGGCCGCTACGACAAGCCCGCCCCGGATGACCGCGCGATCGCCGAATCGATCGGCGAGTTTACCGGCAACGCGCGTCACGCCGAGGCCCAGCACGCCCGCGAGACTGTATGCACCGATCGCGGCGGCACCCAGGTTATACGGCGGCTCGGCCAGACGAAGCGCGAGCCCCACCCAGACCAGGTTGAACGCGAAGAACCACAGCATGCCGGCGCAGGTACGACGCCTCAACGGCGCACTGTCGCGCAGCAAACGCGGAATCGCACCGATCGCGTTCGCACGGCCGGGCAGCCCTTCCGGCCGGCCGCCCGGCAACAGCAGAGCACCGCCGACGGCGGCCAGCGCAACGCATCCGGCCAGCACGAGCAACGCGCCGCGCCATCCGCACCATTGCGACAACACGCCGCCCGCGAAACGGCTCAGCAGGATTCCCGCGGAAATGCCCGCCGACACGGCTCCCATCGCCACGCCGCGCCGTTGCGGATCCGCGTGTTTTCCGGCGACGGCGCTGCATTGGGCCGCCACCGTCGTTGCCGCGCCCACCAGGAAAAACGCGGCGTCGAGCACGAACGGCCCGGGCGACAACGACGCGCACGCGAGCAACAACGCGAGCGCGCCCATCTGCATCGAGACGAGCACGCGCGGGCTGAAGCGGTCGACCAGCGGCACCAGCACGGCGAGGCCGACCAGATAACCGAGCATCGTCACGGACGCGAGCGCCGCCATGCGCGACGCCGCCACCCCGAACTCGCTCGCGATCGCCGACAGCGACGGCTGCAACGCATAGCCGTTGGCGATCGCCACGCCGGCCGCCAGCGCAAGCACGGCCGTCGCGGTGCGGGACAGCGGCCCGCGGTTGCCGGCGTCGGTCATGCCGCGGCCCTGACCGCGATCGCCTCGACTTCGACCAGGATCTCCGGATCGACGAACGGAAGCGCATGCACCAGCGAAAACGCCGGCCGGATTTCGCCGTAGATCTCCCCGTGCGCGCGTGCGGCGGCTTCCCAGTTGTCGAAGTCCGCGACCACCAGGCGGCTCTGGACGACGTCGGACAACGAGAACCCGCTGTCCGCCAGCACCCGGTCGATCGTCGCCAGCGCATCGCGTGTCTGCGCGTACACGTCCGCGCCTTTGCCGGCCGTCCCCGAAATGTAGATGGTGTTGTCGACGACCACCGCGCGCGAGTAGCCGACCTTGGGCTCCCACGGGGAGCCGGTGCTGATCCGTTTTCGCATGTTGAAGATCTCTCCAGTCAGGTTGAGAAGCGTCGCCTACTACTTGGGTAGTAAGTTCGAGCGATTGTATACTACTCCAGTAGTTAATCAAGCAGACCCATGCAAGTCGCCGTGGGCGCAAGAGCCGGAGCCGATACACATGAGCGAAAACACGGAGCTGATCACGTCGTTGATCCGGCTTGGATTCACCCAGTACGAAGCGCAGGCCTACGCGGCCCTCGTCGGGCAGGCCGCGCTGACGGGGGCGGAAGTCGGCCGGCGCGCCGGCATGCCGCCTTCGAAGATCTATGAAACGCTGGGTCGCCTGGAGGCGCGCGGTGCGGTGCTCGTCAACCGCTCCGAGCCCGTCCGCTACGCGGCCGTGCCCCACCGGTCGTTGCTCGAGGATTTGCGCAAGCGCTTCAATGCGGATCTCGAAACGGCCGCGGGCGCGCTCGACCGGCTGCCGGTTCAACAGGAGCCGGGGCTCGTCTGGTCGCTGAGCGGGCGGGAAGCGATCGCCAGCGCCTTCGCGCGCGTCATCGTCAATGCGAAAACCCAGATCTTCGCGGGCGTCTGGGACGAGGAGATCGACGCCCTCGGGCCGCTGCTCGAGGCCGCCGCGGCACGCGGCATCGACACGCACGTGGCGATTTACGGCAATCGCACGCTCAACGGGCCGCGCCACTACGACATGGCCAAATGCGGTGCCAGCGCGCGGCTCAGGCTGTCCGGCCGCCGGCTCGCCGTCGCCGTGGCGGACAACACCGAGGCCGTGGTGGCGGAATTCGGCGATCATTCGCCCGATCACGCCACCTTGACGACCAACCCGGTCATTGCGCTGCTCGCGGTCGAGTACATCAAGGCCGACGTGAGCGGGCGCGTGTTGATCGACGCGATGAGCCCGGCGGAGTACCGGAAAGTCCTGAAGCATCCCGACATGCAGGCGATGCTTGCGCCGCTCGACAACGCGAGCTGACCCATGCGACCCTGCACGGCTGCCCGCGCGGAGTGCATCGCGCGGCGCGCACTCCACCCCGGTACGTGAATCACCACACTGACGCGAGCGTCCAATGACCGCCTATGCCTTCCGCCTGCTGAACGTATTCGCCGAATCGACGTTCGGCGGCAACCCGCTTTGCGTATTCGAGGATGCACGCGGCATGGACGACGCGACCATGCGGGCGCTCGCCGTGCAGTTCAACCTGTCCGAAACGACCTTCGTGCTGCCGTCGGAGCGCGCGCATGCGCGGGTTCGCATCTTCACGCCGGGCTACGAGATGGCCTTTGCCGGCCATCCGACGCTCGGCACCGCGCATGTCGTGCGCGACCTTCTGGGCGCGGGCAACGAACTCGCGCTCGAATTCAAGGCCGGCGTGGTCGACGTCGGCGCGCACGGCGACGTGTGGACGTTTACCGCGCCGCATGCCGGCATGCCGAAGACGGCGGCTTGCGAGTTGTCCGATGCCCGGACGGCGGCCCTGCTGGGGCTGACGGAAGACGACCTGCTCGCCCCGCCGGTCTGGATCGATACCGGCGCCGACCAGTTGCTCGTCGCGCTGAAAAACCCCGCCGCCGTGCGCCGCGCGCAGCCCGACAGCGCGGGCATCGGCGTCTGGCCGACCAGCAGCCTCGGCCGCAAGACCGCGTATGTATTCGCGTTCGATGCCGAGCGGCCGGGCACGGTGGTGTCGCGTTACTTCTTCGTGAAACAAGGCAGCGTGTCGGAAGACCCGGGGACGGGATCGGCCTGCGCGAACCTGGGCGGGTGGCTGCTTGCGATGAACCGCGACCTGCCCGCCGCGTTTCAGGTCGAGCAAGGCGAAGCCGTCGGTCGGCCTTGCCTGCTGCGATTGTCGGTCAGTGCAGACGGCAAGATCGGTGTCGGCGGGCGCGTGATCGAACTCGGGCGCGGCGTCGTCGACGTGTAGGGGCGCCGGGCGGAAATATCGTCGCGATCTTCAGCATCGCGCTGCGCGCGGGCAACCGGTTGCGATGACGAACCGGCCGCTACCGTCCGGCCACCGCCGGATCGGAAATGCGGTGCGGCCGCCCCGCCCGCCACGCCGCGATATGCCGACGACAAGGTCGCGGCTATCGCCGGATCGATACGCAGCAAGCACGGCATTCACCGCCGCGTTTGTTATGCTGCGCGCATCGCCAGCCCGAGCCGATCGCCGCTCATGAACGCCCTCGCCCCCTACCTCGCCCGCACGCTGCACGCCGCCTGCGATACCTGCTTCGGCACGGCCGCCGTCTGGCCGCTCGTCGAGCACGCGTATAGCGAACCGCAACGCCACTACCACACGCTCGCGCACCTGGCCGAGCTGTTCGCGCATCTCGCACCATATCGCGCGGAACCGCTGTGGCCGGCGATCGAGCTTGCGGTATGGGCGCACGACTTCGTGTACGCAACGACACTGCCGGATCATGCGGACAACGAAGCACACAGCGCGCAATGGCTCATGCAGGTCACGAACGCACACTGCAGCGCATCCTGGTTGCGTGCGCACGCATCGCATGTGTCCGTTGCGCACGATCTCGTACTCGCGACGAAATCGCACCGGCTGCCCGATGCGTTCGCGTCCGCCCCGGACGTGCAGCGTGCCGGCCGGCTTTTTCTCGACGCGGATCTCGCGATCCTCGCGGCCGCGCCCGATCGACTGCGCGAATACGATCGCGCAATCGCATGCGAGTGGGCACAGGACCCCGATGCGCCGTCGGCTGCATTCCGCGAGGGTCGCAAGCAGGCGCTTGAACGCCTGCGCGCGCAGGCCCCGCTGTTTCAATCGGCGGAATTCGCGCCGCTCACACCGCTCGCGCAGCGCAATCTCGATACGCTGATCGCCGAGTACGCGTAAGCGCCGGGCAAGAACACGCGAAAGCGCCCGCATCGCCGCCGCCGGATCGGTCGAGCCGGCCCGTCACGTCACGCCCGGCGACTCTCCCCACACCCGAACGGCACTCCGCAGCGCCGGGGCCCTGCCGCGTCGAATTCATCCGACATCCGACGGCAAAACCGGCCAACACGTCGATTTCCCCGAGAAGCCGCCCCATCCGCATCGCGCGCCGATGCGTAACCCTTCAAACATCATGTGATTGCATTTTCACATCCAATGTGATTTTATTATCACATCGTGCATGCCGTCGCCCACCACCCGCGCGGCGCACCCCCCATACCAAGGAAGAGACGCAGATGGAGACAATCGCCGTTATCGGCAGCAACATGGTCGACCTCGTGACCTATGTCGCACGCATGCCCGCCCGGGGCGAAACGCTCGAGGCGCCGAATTTCGAACTGGGCTGCGGCGGCAAGGGCGCGAACCAGGCGGTCGCGGCCGCCCGCCTCGGCGCGCGTGTCGTGATGGTCACGAAGGTCGGCGACGACGTATTCGCCGACAACACGATCCGCAACTTCGCGCGCGAAGGCATCGACACCACGCACGTGCGCAAGGTCGCTGGCGTACCGAGCGGCGTCGCGCCGATCTTCGTCGAGCCCGATTCGAGCAACAGCATCCTGATCGTCAAGGGTGCCAACCGCCACCTGACGCCGGCCGACATCGACGCGGCCGCGCCGCAGCTCGCCGAATGCGCACTGATCGTGCTGCAACTCGAGATCGAGCTCGACACCGTCTATCACGCGATCGAATTCGGCGCACGCCACGGCATCCCGGTGCTGCTGAACCCCGCGCCCGCGGTCGCCGATCTCGATTTCGAGCGGATCCGCACCGTCGAATTCTTCGTGCCGAACGAAACCGAGCTCGCGATCGTGTCGGGCATGCCGGTCGATTCGCGCGACACTGCGGCACGCGCCGCCGAAGCGCTGGTCGCGCGCGGGCTGAAGCACGTGCTCGTCACGCTCGGCAGCGACGGTTCGCTGCTGGTCTCGCGCGACGGCGTGCGGCACGTGCCCGGCGTGCCGGTCGACGCGCGCGACACGACGGGCGCCGGCGACGCCTATATCGGCTGCTTCGCGCGCTGCTACGCCGCATCGCGCAACGCGCTCGACGCGATGCGTTACGCGTCCGCGTATGCCGCGCATTCGGTCACGGGCCTCGGCACGCAGAAGTCGTACGCCGACACCGCGACGTTCGAACGCTTCCTCCGCGACGCCGGCATCTGAACGGCGCCTTCATCGACGAGACAACCAGGAAGGAGACACCCATGGGCCGAGCCAGAATCGAACACACACCCGACGGCTATTACCTGAACCGCACGCCGCTCTTCGCCTTCACGCTGCTGTGCTGCCTGTTCGCGCTGTGGGGCACCGCCGCGAACCTGAACGACGTGCTGATCGCGCAGTTCAAGAAGTCGTTCTTCCTGTCCGATTTCGAATCGGCGTTCGTGCAGTCCGCGTTCTATCTCGGCTACTTCTTCCTCGCGATTCCCGCCGCGACCGTCGTGAAGAAGTTCAGCTACAAGACGACGATCCTGGTCGGCCTGCTGCTCTACACGACCGGCTGCCTGCTGTTCTTCCCCGCCGCGTCGATGGCGAAGTACGGGATGTTCCTCGTTGCGCTGTTCGTGATCGCGGCGGGCCTGTCGTTCCTCGAAACCGCGTCGAACTCGTATTCGACGCTGATGGGCCCGCGCGAAACCAGCACGCGGCGGCTGAACATCTCGCAGACGTTCTATCCGTTCGGCGCGATGGCCGGTGTCTACATGGGCAGCTTCCTGATCTTCAAGGAAGGCGATGCGTCGCACGCGCAGCTTGCCGCGATGTCGGCGGCCGACGCCCACGTGCACCAGCTCGCGATGATCCAGGCCACGCTCGAGCCGTACAAGTGGCTGATCGTCGTGCTCGTCGCCGTGTTCATCGTGTTCGCGCTCACGCCCTACCCGGCCTGCAAGGGCAACGGCCCCGGCGCGGCCACGCACCGGATCGATGCGCGCGGCACGCTCGCGCGCCTGTTCGGCAACCGGCGCTTCGTCGCGGGCGTCGTCGCGCAGTTCCTGTATGTGGGCGCGCAGGTGGGCGTGTGGAGCTTCACGATCCGGCTCGCGATGCAGATCGGCGGCCTCACCGAGCGCGGCGCGTCGCACTACCTGCTCGCGACGTTCTTCGCGTTCTTCGTCGGCAAGCTGGTCGCCACGCTCGTGATGAAGCGCGTCGGCCCGGCCAAGGTGCTGATCGTCTACGGCATTCTGTGCATCGCGCTGCTCGCGTACACGATCAGCGTGCACAACATCACGGCCGTCTATGCGGCCGTGGGCGTGAGCGTGTTCCTCGGCCCGTGCTGGCCGACCATCTACGGCCTCACGATCGACGGGCTCGGCAAGGACACCGAATACGGCGGCTCGATCCTCGTGATGAGCATCGTCGGCGGCGCGGTCGTGCCGCTGATCCAGGGGCTGATCTCCGACCACACCGGCGGCAACATGCAGCTCGCGTTCGTCGTGCCGCTCGCCTGCTTCGTCGTGATCGTCTACTACGGCTTCTACTGCCTGCGCCACCTGCCCGCCGCGACGCCCGACGCAACCGCCGACGGCCACGCATCCGCGCGCTACGCCGCCACGCGCAACACGTCGGGAGCATGAGCATGCGAGGCGAAATCGAACTGCGGCGCGACGACTTCCGCGACACGCCGCGCACGCTGTACCGCACCGACGGCCTGACCGTCACCGCGTTCGCGTATCCGTCCGGCGTCGAGGCGCTGAAGCTCGAGAACCGGCGCGGCCATCTCGTCGTGCTGCCGTATCTCGGCCATATGATCTGGGCCGCCGCGTTCGACGGCCGCGACCTGACGATGAAGCACATGTTCCGGCAACCGAAACGCGCGGCTTCGATCATCGATACCTACGGCTGCTTCATGTTCCACAGCGGGCTGCTGCGCAACGGCTGCCCGGGGCCGGACGACACGCACGCGCTGCACGGCGAGATGCCGTGCGCGCCGATGGACCGCGCGAGCCTGGTCATCGGCGCGGATGCGGGCGGTGCGTTCGTCGAAGTGACCGGCGAGTACGAATACGTGCAGGGTTTCGGCAGCCACTACATGGCGCGTCCGTCGGTGCGGCTTGCGGAGCACGACGCGCAGATGACGATCTCGATGGACGTGACGAATCTCGGCGGCACGCCGATGGACCTGATGTACATGGCGCACCTGAACTACGCGTACGTGCCCGGCGGCCGTTTCGTGCAGTCGCTGCCGCACAACGGGCTGCGGCTGCGCGACAGCGTGCCCGCGCACGTGAAGCCGACCGCCGCGTGGCGCGACTACACGGCCACGCTCGCGCGCGACCCGCAACGGCTTCACACGCTCGATGCGCCCGCGCTGTACGACCCGGAGATCGTGTTCTTCATGAACGATGCGGAAACGGATGCCGGCGGCGTCGCGCATTTCCGGCTCGAGCATCCGGACGGCGGCGCATTCCACACCGCGTACCGCCCCGAGCAATTCCCGCACGCGACGCGGTGGATCCTGCACAACGCGGACCAGCAGGTCGCCGCCTTCGCGCTGCCGTCGACCTGCGAGCCGGAGGGTTATCAGGCCGAGCGCCGCAAGGGCCATGTCGCGACCCTCGCGCCGGGCGCGGCGCGCCGCTTCGAAGTCGTCACGGGCTACCTGAGCGCGGCGGAAGCCCGCCATGCCTGAGGCGATGCAAAGCGCGATGCCCGCCCGCGCGGCGTCAGGTCACGAGCGCGATCCCGTGTTCGCGGATCGCCGTTTCGTAGCGGCTGCTCAGTTGCCCGTCCGAGATCACGTAGTTGAAGTCGGTCAGCTCGGCGAAATAAGCCGCGCGCACTTCGTCGAACTTCGTGTGGTCGACGAGCAGGAAGCGGTTCTGCGCGCGTTCCATCACCTTCTTCTTCGCGTCGACTTCGTGGAAGTTGAAGCAGGTCACGCCGCAGCGGTCGCTCACGCCGGCCGCCGAGATGAACGCCTTCGACACGCGCACCGTATCGAGGATGCCCGTCTCGGCCACCGACTCGAACACCATGTTCTTGCGATGGTACGCACCACCGCACAGGATCACGCTGCAATGCGGCTTCTGCTGCAGCTTCGCGAACACGTTCAGCGAATTGCAGACGGCGGTGAATTCGAGGTCGTCCGGAATGAAGTCGACGACGAACGGCGTGGTCGAGCCGCAGTCGACGAAAATCGTGTCGCCGGTCGTCACGAACTGCGCGGCCAGCTTGCCGATGCGGCGCTTCTCCTCGGTCTGCCGGTTGTTCTCGGCGCTGACCACGTACTCGCCGATGTCGCTGCGCTGCGCGGCGAAGTGGCGGGTCACGTAGCCGCCGATCAGGCTGAGGCCGTGCGGGTTGTCCGCGAGATCGCGGCGGATCGTCATTTCCGATACGCCGAACAGCTCGGCGACTTCCTTCAGATGAATCGCGTTCTGCCCTTGCAGCACGTTCATCAGCGTCTTGATTCGTTCGCCCTTCTTCGTTTCCATGCCAGTATCCTGCGTGCGCGCCGCGTCCGTCGCTTGTCGTGCCGGGCGCGCGGGCCCGGCCGGAATGTCGTATTTGTAACAAACCGATGTGAAAACATCAACTTTCCGTGTGCCCTTCCGGCACACGATCCGTGGAGTCCTGAAACATGCCGCTTTCCAACGCCCAACTCGCTCAAACCATCGATCACACGCTGCTCGCGCCCGACGCGAGCGACGCGCAGATCCGCGACCTCTGCCGCCAGGCGGCCGAGCATCGCTTTTACTCGGTCTGCGTGAATTCGGCGAACGTGCCGCTCGCCGCGCGCGAGCTGGCCGATACCGGCGTGCTCGTCTGCGCCGTGGTGGGCTTTCCGCTCGGCGCGGGGCTGTCGGCCGCCAAGGCATTCGAAGCCACCGCCGCGATCGCGGCGGGCGCCGGCGAGATCGACATGGTGATCAACATCGGCGCGCTGAAGAGCGGCCGCGCCGACGACGTGAAGGCCGACATCGAAGCCGTGCACCGCGCCTGCGGTGCGGTGCCGCTCAAGGTGATCCTCGAAACGGGGCTGCTGACCGACGACGAGAAGGTGCGCGTGTGCGAAATGTGCCGCGATCTCGGCGTCGCGTTCGTGAAGACGTCGACAGGGTTCGGCCACGGCGGCGCGACACTCGCGGATGTCGCGCTGATGCGCCGCACGGTCGGCCCCGTGCTCGGCGTGAAAGCATCGGGCGGCGTGCGCGACCGCGCGGCCGCGCTGGCGATGATCGAGGCCGGCGCGACGCGGCTCGGCACGAGCTCGGGGGTGGCGATCGTCACCGACCAGGGCGGCGGCGAATCGGCGTATTGACGACGCGGGGCGCTGACGGCTGCGGTGGTGCGCTTCGCGCCGCCGCCGCGGCCACCACGCGCGTTGTCGATCATTTTCAGCGGCATGGCAGTCGGCATGGTCGTCGCGTCGTCGATCCGGTTCCACGCACGTACTGCGCTGCTTCAGATCGATGGAGCATCCATGGCCCGTATCGCGTTAGTCTGCCACCCTGAGACCAGCGATAAAATAACTTAGTTAACCGAATCATCGGCAAGAACCAACGCTCACCTATCACTCAATTAGAGAGATTCAATTGGCATCGCGCATGTCGACGAGACTACAGTTCGGCGGGGTCTTCCCCCGAATTTCATCCAAGGAACCTCATCGATATGTCAAACACCGCGAATCGCTTCTTGCAGAGCATGATTGCCGCGGCCTGCGTCGCATTGGCCTCTTCCAACCACGCTGCCGAACTGACGCGCGACAACGGCTCGCCCGTCGGCGACAACCAGAATTCGCAGACAGCCGGGCCGAACGGGCCGGTGCTCCTGCAAGACTCGCATCTCATCGAAAAACTCCAGCGCTTCGATCGCGAACGCATCCCCGAGCGTGTCGTGCATGCCCGCGGCACCGGCGCGTTCGGTGAATTCGTGCCGAGCGCCGACATCAGCGACCTGACGACGGCCAAGGTCTTCACGCCCGGCACGAAAACGCCCGTATTCGTCCGCTTCTCGACCGTGATGGGTTATCGCGGCTCGCCCGAGCAGGCGCGCGATCCGCGCGGTTTCGCCGTGAAGTTCTATACGGAACAGGGCAACTGGGATCTGGTCGGGATCAACCTGCCGATCTTCTTCATCCGCGACGCGATCAAGTTCCCGGACTTCGTCCATGCGAACAAGCCGAGCGCGGTCACCGGCGTGCAGGATGCGAACCTCGCGTTCGATTTCTTCGCGCACGCGCCCGAAGCAACCAGCATGCTGACCCGGCTGTACTCGATCGAGGGCATGCCCGATTCGTACCGGAACATGGACGGCTACGGCGTGCACGCATTCAAGTTCGTCAACGCCGACGGCAAGTACACGTACGTGAAGTTCCACTGGAAGAGCGCGCAAGGGATGCACGGGCTGCGCCCGAAGGACATTCCCGGTTCGATCGGTGCCGACTGGAACCTGATGACGAACGACCTGTACGGCGCACTGAAGGCGGGCAACGCGCCGAAGTGGGATCTCTACATCCAGGTGCTGAAGCCGTCCGAGCTCGACGCGTTCGACTTCAACCCGCTCGACGACACCAAGGTATGGACCGGCGTACCGGAGCGCAAGATCGGCACGCTGACGCTGAACCGTGTGCCGGACAACTACTTCGAGTCGACCGAGGAATCCGCCTTTGCCCCGTCTCGGATGGTGCCGGGCATCGAGCCGTCGGAAGACCGGATGCTGCAGGGCCGGATGTTCTCGTACGCCGATACGCAGATGTACCGCCTCGGCGCGAACTTCAACCAGTTGCCGATCAATCGTCCGCGCGTGCCCGTCACGAACAACAACCAGGACGGCGCGATGAACTTCGGCGACCGCAAGGGCGAAGTGAACTACGAGCCGTCGGCGCTGAACGAACTCGCGCAGAACCCGCGGTACAAGTCGGTCCAGACGCCGCTTGCCGGCACGACGCAACAAGCCGCGATCCGCAAGACGCTGAACTTCCGGCAGGCGGGCGAGTACTACCGCACGCTGCCCGCGCAGGAGCGGCAGGATCTGGTGACCGCGTTGTCGGGTGACCTGAACCACGTGACGAACGACGCGAACAAGTACGCGATGCTGTCGTACTTCTACAAGGCCGATGCGGACTACGGGACGCGCCTGGCGCGTGCCACGCACGCCGACCTGACCCGCGTGAAATCGCTCGCCGACAAACTCGTCGAGAACTGATCGGGCAATCCCGCGAAGGCTGCCGGTGCGGCCTTCGCGTCCCGACCCATCGATCCGATTGCGCCGCGCGGCCATGCGCGGCGCGCATTGCTGATGAAGAATCGACTCCGAACCGCCCTCTCCCGCGCGCTCGCGATCGCCGGAGCCGTCGTGCTCGCGGCCTGCGCACCAACCGCACCGCCCGCGGCCGTGCCGCACCCCGATGCGCACACCGACCTGCGCCGCTACGACGACGCATGGTTCGCCGCCGCGCGCCTCGGTCGCATCGACATCCTGCAGGCACTCGTCGACGCGCGCTATCCGATCGACGCGACGACACGCGAAGGTTATACGGCGGTCATCCTGGCCGCCTATCGCGACCAGCCTGCAACGCTCGACTATCTGCTGCGCAACGGCGCGGACCCGTGTCTCGGCGATCGTCACGGCAACACGGCCCTGATGGGCGCGCTGTTCAAGGGCGAGACCGCGATCGCGAAGCGGCTGGCCGATACGCACTGCCCGATCGACCAGACCAATCACGCCGGCGAAACGGCGCTGTCGTTCGCCGCGCTGTTCGGCCGCCTCGACATGCTGCCGGTGCTCGTCGCACACGGCGCGAACCCCGATCACGTCGATGCGCTCGGGCGCACCGCACTGCAGAACGCGATCCTGCAAGGCAACGACGCCGCGGTGGCCGCACTGGAAAAGGTTGGCGCGACACCGAATGCCGATGTGACGTTGCGCTCGAGACCGTGACTGCTCGACCTTGAACCTGCCTTCAACGGCATGATTTCCGATCGGCAAAGCAGGCACCGACCGTTTCGACGAAGGCGCCTCTTCCGCCCGCTCCGCGACATCGGCACAATGCCGGTCATGCGCCAAGACAACGCCTTCGTCTACCCGTCCGCCGGCCCCGTCGGCCGCCTCGCCAACCGGCTCGTCGCGAGCCGCCCGCTATTGCGCGCACGTCGCGCGCTGCTGTCGCGGCTGCCGTTCCTGCAACTCGCGAGCGAAGTCGAGAACGTCGTGTACTGCACGTGGCTCGTCGATGTCGCCGCCGTCGCGCACCTGGTGCCGCGCGGCGTCACGCTCGCGAGCCGCGACGGCCGCACGCCGTTCACGATCCTCACCTACGCGCACCGCCATTTCGGCCCGCGTATCGCGGGCCCGCTGCGACGCGTGTTCCCGTCGCCGCTGCAAAGCAACTGGCGGCTTTACGTCGATGCGCTGCCGGGCGGCGTGCCGGCCGATCGCACGGTGCTGTTCGTGAAGAACGTGTTCGATCATCCGCTCTATGCGCTCGGCAGCCGGCTCTTCAGCGACGCGCTGCCGTCGCATCTCGCCGCGCGTTTCACCCATGCCGTGCAGGACGGACGTTATCGAACGCTGCTGTCAGGCGGGACCGGAAGCGCGCCCGATTTCCACTGCTCGGCGGCCGTGTCGAACGACGACACGCTACCCGCCGCGTTCGCGCCGTTCTTCGAAAGCTGGCGCGACGCCGTCGCCTACCTGTCGCTGCAGCACGCGGCCGTCGCGCATGTCGCGGACTGCGACGGCCTCGCCCATGCGTCGATCGACCTGCCGATCGACATCGATGCGGTCCGGCCGCTGAAACCGGTCGAACCGGTCGGCGGCGGCGCCTTCCTCGCACGGATCGGCGCGACCGGCGAACCGCTGTGCTTCGTCGTGCCGGATGTGGCGTTCCGCGTGTTGTCGGAGCGGGTGCTGTAACGCCCCGCTCAACCCGCGCGCCGCGCGTGCGCGGGTTCGTCCGCGTCGCGTTCGTCCGCCAGCCGCCCGAGGTAATCCCGCACGAACTGCCCGGCAATCCGCCCCGACCGCGCACCGCGTTCCAGCGCCCACTGCAGCGCCGGTTCGCGCGCCGCGCGGATCTGCTCCGCATCGAACCCGGCTTCCACGAGCCGGCTTTCGACGACGGCCAGGTACGCATCCTGCGTGAACCCGTAGAACGTCACCCAGATCCCGAAGCGCTCGGACAACGATATCCGCTCCTCGACCGCATCGCCCGGATGCAGCTCGCCGTTCTCCGCGCGCGACACGTTCGCGTTGTCGCTCGCCTGCTCGGGCATCAGGTGGCGGCGATTCGACGTCGCGTACACGAGCACGTTCGACAGGTCGCTCGCGACCGAGCCGTCGAGCACCGTCTTCAGTTCCTTGTACCCGGTCTCGCCGGCCTCGAACGACAGGTCGTCGCAGAACACGATGTACCGCTCGGGCCGCGCACGCACCAGCTCGACGATCGCCGGCAGATCGCTCAGCCGTTCCTTGCCGACCTCGATCAGCCGCAGCCCGTGCGGCGCGAACGCGTGCAGGCACGCTTTCACGATCGACGACTTCCCGGTGCCGCGCGCGCCGGTCAACAGCACGTGATTGGCCGCGAACCCGCGCACGAACTGCCGCGTGTTCCGTTCGACGATCGCCACCTGGCGCTCGACGTTGCGCAGCGCATCGAACGTTGTCAGCGCGGGCGCCGCGACCGGTTCGAGCGGCGCCGTGCGCGGCCCGCCGTCGAAACCGCGCCAGCGGAACGCGACGGCCGCGTCGAAATCGACGGCCGCCGGGCGGCCGGTGCCCGCAAGTGCCTCGAGCGCGGTCGCGATCCGTTCGAGCTGGTGCGCGAGCGCCGGACCGTCGACGGATGCGCGCGCGTCCGGCAGCGCGGCCATCAGGTTCTGCATGTCGCGGTCGCCGCTCATTGCCGTACTCCCTGCGACGCACTCGCGTGGAACGGGAACCGCTGCGCGATCGCCACGCCGACGAGCGCGACGCCGCCGCCGATCAGGTGATACAGCCGCAGCGATTCGCCGAGCAGCACGATCGCGCCGCCGGCCGTCATCACCGGCAGCAGGTTCATGAACATCGCGCAGCGGCTCGGGCCGAGCAGCCGCACGCCCTGCATCCACAGGTACGGCAGCACGACCGACGCCAGCACGCCGGCATACAGGATCAGCGGCACGCTCGCGCGGGTCGGCCACGCCGCCTGCGCGGGCAGGCGCAGCAGCATCGGCACCATGAAGACGAGCGCGGCGAGCGCCTGCACGTAGGTCGACTGCCACGCCGGCAGCGCGCCGATGCGCCAGCGCTTGAGCAGCACGCCGTACAGCGCATACGCGGCCGATGCGGCCAGCATCAGCAGGTCGCCCGCATGCACGCCGCGCGCGGCGATCGTCGTCGGGTGCCCCTCGGCGATCAGGTAGACGACGCCCGCGAGCGACAGCACCCCGCCGCCGATCATGCCGGCCCCCGGCGGATCGCCGAGCAGCAGCGAGCTGAGCGCCATCGTCATCAGCGGCACGAGCGCCGTGATGATCGCCATGTTGGTCGCGCTCGTCGTTTTCGCGGCCTCGTAGGACAGGCTCTGGAACAGCGCCATCGCGAGAAAACCGAGCACCGCGAGCTTCGGCAGGTGCGCGACGAGCGCCGCGCGGTTGCGCCACGCGGGGCGCAGCGTGAACACGCTCATCAGCGCGACGGCGAGCAGCAGCCGGTAGAACGTGATCGCCGACGGGTCGATCGTCGATGCCGACAGCTTCGACACGACCACGTTGCCGGCCCACAGCGCGATCGCGCAGAAGGGAAACAGAAAAGGAGGCTTGTTCATCGCGTTTGACGGATTAATATCGTGGCAGGGTGCGGGCGTGAATCGGAACGCCATCGTGCCCGCCCGCCCAACTGCCTGTCTCACGCCAAAATGTCAGGACCTGTCGCCAATCGGACACTCGAGCCCACCCCGCCGCTTGCGCACCTGCGCTACGAATCGACGCCGATGCCCGTGTCGGCGATGGCGGCGGCGTACCCGCACGGCACGTCGATACCGACGCACTGCCATCGCCGCGCGCAACTGCTCTATGCGATCGAGGGCGTGATGCACGTGCAGTCCGAAGGCGCGTCGTGGGTCGTGCCGCCCACGCGCGGCGTGTGGCTCGAAGCCGGCCTCGACCACACGGTGCAGATGAGCGGCGACGTGCAGATGCGCACCGTGTTCGTCGAACCGGGCACGGTCGAGCACCTGCCCGCGCGCAGTTGCGTGGTGGAAGTGCATCCGCTGCTGCGCGAGCTGATCCTCGCCGCGGTCGACGTGCCGCTCGACTACGCGCCGGGCTCGCGCCACGATCACCTGATGCACCTGCTGCTCGCCGAGGTGACGGTCGCGCCGCTGCTGCCGCTGTACCTGCCGTGGCCGCACGACGCACGGCTGCGGACGATCTGCGACTCGCTCGTCGCCGCGCCCGACGATCCACGCACGATCGCCGAATGGGCCGACCGGCTCGGCCTGTCGGTCCGTACGCTGCATCGCGCGTTCCGGCGCGAGACGGGGCTCAGCTTCCGCCGCTGGCGGGAGCAGGCGCGGCTGCTGCTCGCGCTCAAGCGCCTCGCGCACGGCGAGAAGGTGCTGACCGTCGCGATGGATCACGGCTACAGCAGCCAGAGCGCGTTCTCGGCGATGTTCAAGCGCCATTTCGGCGTGTCGCCGTCGGCGTTTTACGCGTAGCGCGTGGCCGTGCGCGACGGGGGCGCTACCGCGCCGCGATCCCCGCGATGAAGAACACGCACGCGGCGGCCGACGCGACCGTGCGCACGTGATTCCACCTCGTCCAGTCGTGCACGTAGCGCGTCCACAGCGCGGCGCCGTGCGCGGTCGACGGATCGGCCGCGGCGAGCGCATCGTTGAGCGGCACGTTGACGGCCATCGTCACCGCGAACATGCCGAATACGTACAGCACGCCGCCCGCGAGCGCGGCCATCGCCCCCGGCTGGCCGCGATCGAGCAGCGCGATCACGACCAGTGCCAGCGCCATCAGCGTCGTGACGAGGAACAGCGGCATGAACGGCGAACGCACGATGTCGACGTTGATCGCGTTCATCGCGGCCACGCCGGCTTGCGGCGCGATCCGTCCGAGCGACGTCATCACGAACGCCGAAAACGCGAAGTACACGCCGGCCATCAGCCCGCAGCCGATGGCCGAGCCCCACAGCAGGACGGGCGTCACGAACGCGATCATGATCGTGCGCTCCACACGCCGGTCGCGGCCGTCGCGCGCGCATAGTCGGCGAAGTCGCGTGCCGGCCGCCCGAGCGTCGCTTCGATGCCGTGCGTCACCGCGCTGTTGCGCCCGTCGAGCACCACGCCGAACAGATCGTCGAGCAGCGCGACGACCGGCTCCGGTACGCCGGCCTCGCGCAATCCGGCCACGAATGCATCGGCCGGAATCTCGCGATAGACGACCGGCCGGCCGGCGGCCCGCGCGATTTCGCCGACCGCTTCGGCGAACGTCAGCGCGCGCGGGCCCGTGACCTCGATTACGCGGTTCGCGACGCGCGCCTCGGTGAGTGCGGCCACCGCGACGTCCGCGATGTCGTCCGCATCGACAAACGGCTCGCGCACCGCGCCGGCCGGCAGCGCGACTTCGCCGGCCAGCACGCCGTCGATCAGGTAGCCCTCGGAGAAGTTCTGGTTGAACCAGCTCGCGCGCACCACGCCCCAGCCCACGCCCGACGCCTGCAGCGCGGCCTCCGCGGCCTGCGCGCGCGGCTCGCCGCGCCCGGACAGCAGCACGACGCGCTCGACGCCGCTTTCCCGCGCCAGCCGCGCGAACGCGGCGATCGCGTCCACCGCGCCCGCGACCGCCAGATCGGGCTGGTAGGTCACGTACGCGGCCGACACGCCCGCGAGCGCGGCGGGCCACGTCTCGGGCGCCGTCCAGTCGAAGCGGACGGCCGACGTGCGCGACACGGGCCGGGTCGCGATGCCGCGCGCGCGCAGCCGTGCATCGACGCGGGCGCCCGTCTTGCCCGAACCGCCGACGATGAGGATGGGAAGTGCCGACATGACCGTCTCCTTTGACTAAATACGAGAACTTCTCGTATTTTGAAAACACGATAGACTCTCGCATTAGCAACGTCAAGGTTTTCCGGAGGCGGCATGGGCCGACAAAAATCGGGGCAAAACGACCAGCCCGACGCGGCGGCAGCGGATGCGCCGGCGCGCGCGCGGCTGGTACCGACGCAGCAGCGCAGCCGCGAGCGGTTCGAGCGCATTCTCGCGAGCGCGTCGGAGGTGATGATCGAGAAAGGCTGCGACGCGTTCCGGATGAGCGACATCGTCGAACGCACAGGCATCTCGTTCGGTTCGCTGTACCAGTACTTCCCGGACAAGGCGGCCGTGATCGGCACGCTCGCGGAGCGCTACAACGAAGCCGGGCACGACTGCGTGCGGCGCGATCTCGCCGCGATGAAGTCGCTCGACGACCTGCACGCCACGCTCGCCCGCATCACGGACAGCTATTACCGGATGTTCGTCGACGAGCCGCTGATGCGCGACATCTGGCGGGCCACGCAGGCCGACCGCGCACTGCAGGCGCTCGACCGGGCGGACGGCGAGTTTCTGGCGGGGCTGTTGGCGGATGCGCTGCGGGAACTCGCACCGGCGGTGCCCGACGTGCAGTTGGCCGCGTTCTCGGAATTGACGATGGTGTTGATCGCCGCGGCGGTGCGACATGCGATCGAGTTGCCGCCGAAAGCGGCGCGCAGGATTCTCGCGATGTTCAAGCAAACATTGCCGGAAAATCTTTCCGTGCTCGACAGCTAGGGCGTGCACGAATTTGATAACCGGGTAATTCCCATTCCCCGCTCGTTATTGAATATTCGACAATATAATTACAAGAATCCCCAAGGGCGCAGCGCGAGACCGCGGCGCCCGCATTCCTGATTCCCCATTCAAACTGCCTCAAAGTTCCGCTACGCTCGAAAGCGCGGGGCTTTCTTTTTTTTGCGCAGCGCAATCCGCTTCGTGAAGCAACGTGCGTTTCGCGCCGATGAACTCCGCGGCGCTTTATTCAGCATTGCGGCAGCCAGACTCCGCCGGCGTCAACAAATCGCCAGATGATTTACCGGAACAGATTAATTAAAAAATGACGATGATCAATGGAATCGATTTCAATCGATAACCACAATCACCCTTCGATTCTTCCATTTACTTTTCAATATTTATTCCGTTAAGCTTGCGCCAATATTTTTTTGACACCACCCAGATTGATCGATGAATTTCAGATCCAGGCGCATTTGAATTAAACCGATCGATTATTGTTTATTTTGAAAATCAAATGAGACGATATCACTCCACCGAAACCGGCCAGCCTTCATCCGGTTGACCCGGCGCGCCGTGCGTCGCTCGGCGGCAGATGCCTGCCGGCCCGACCACATCTCTTTGGCATCGCGATTCAGGCTTCGCGGGCCGCGCCCGGTCATGGCGCACGGCCCGCGCGGCACCGCACTGCTATCACGAACTTCGAACTCACACTCTTGCGAGCGCTGACGATGGACGACTTTTGCCGCGCGAATTTGCCCCCTGCCGAGGATTGGCCGACGTTCGTCTTCGAATTGCCGGGGCTGCAGTTTCCGCCGTTTCTCAATTGCGCCGCCGCGCTGCTGGATACCGCCGTCGACGAGCGCGGCTGGGGCGATCGGGTCGCGATCACGACCGGGTCGGGCATCACGTGGTCGTATCGCGAATTGCGCGATGCCGCCAACCGGATCGCCAACCTGCTCGTCCATGACGGGGGCCTCGTGGCCGGCAATCGGGTGCTGCTGCACGGCGCGAATCACCCGATGCTGGCCGCCGCGTGGTTCGGCGTGGTCAAGGCCGGCGGCATCGCCGTCGCAACGATGCCGAAGCTGCGCGCGGGAGAACTGTCGACCATCATCGGGCGGGCCCGGGTCACGCACGTCATCTGCGAAGCCGGGCTGTCCGCCGAACTCGACGCGGCGATGACGAGCCTGCAGTGGCGCGGCGACGTTCGACGCTACGACACGGACGACACGCATCCGCACGCGCGCTGGCTCGACGGCCATTCGGCGGCATTCTCGGCCGCCGAAACACGCGCGGACGATCCCTGCCTGATCGCGTTCACGTCGGGAACGACTGGCGAACCGAAGGCCACCGTCCATTTTCATCGCGACGTGATGGCGGCCTGCCACTGCTTTCCGCAGCACGTGCTCCGGCCCACGGCCGATGACGTCTTCTGCGGATCGCCGCCGCTCGCGTTCACGTTCGGCCTCGGCGCGCTGCTGCTGTTTCCGGTCAGCGTCGGCGCGAGCGTCGTGCTGTTGCCGAAAGCGGGCCCGGAACAGCTGCTGGCCGCCGTCGAACGGCATCGGGTCAGCATCCTGTTTACGGCGCCGGCGGCCTATCGGGCCATGCTCGACCATCTCGACCAGCGCGACCCGTGCGACATCTCTTCCCTGCGCAAATGCGTGTCGGCGGGCGAGGCGCTGCCGCCATGGACGCGCGATGCGTGGCAGATCCGCACCGGCCTGCACCTGATCGACGGCATCGGGTCGACCGAGATGCTGCACATCTTCGCGTCGACCGGCGATACCGGCACGAAGGACGGCGCGATCGGCAAGGCGGTGCCCGGTTACCGCGTTGCCGTCGTGGACGAACACGGCCAGTGCCTGCCGCCCTACGAGATCGGCTACCTGGCCGTGCAGGGGCCGACCGGATGCCGCTACCTGAACGACACGCGGCAACGCGACTACGTCAAGCACGGCTGGAACCTGACGGGCGACAGCGCCTACCTGGACGAGGACGGCTACCTGTTCTACCAGGCACGCGCGGACGACATGATCATCACCTCCGGCTACACGGTGTCGCCCGGCGAAGTGGAGCAGGCGCTGCTGCGCCATCCGGATATCGCCGAATGCGGCGTCGTCGGGCACGTCGACGAACGGGGCGGCACGCTCATCTGCGCGCACGTGGTGCTGCGCCCGGGCGTCGACGGCTCGGATGCGTTGACGACGCAGCTTCAGCAGCACGTGAAAAGCGTGATTGCGCCATACAAGTGCCCGCATCGCGTGGCCTATCACGCCGCCGGTTTGCCGCGCAACGAATCGGGCAAGTTGCGGCGTGCCGTGCTCCGGCAGGCCGGTCATGGCGCGGCGCGTTCCATGAATCAAGCAGTCCAAAGCGAAGAAATCCTATGAAAATTCTCGGCGCCGCGGCGGCCATTCCGGCCCCCGCGACCACCGCGCAATCCTGCGCGAACGACTACGCGATCAAGGCGGCCAGGCAGGCGCTGCAACAAGCCGGTTGCCTGCCGTCGGAACTGGATCTGATCGTCAGCCTGTCGATCTCCCCCAGCCGGATGGCGGATGCGCCGTCGATCGCGGGCCCGCGCCTGGCGCACCCCGTGCAGCGCGACCTGCGTGCGCGACATGCGGCCGTGTTCGACCTGCTCGATGCGGACTGGACGCTCGCACTCGATCTCGCGCAAAGCCATTGCCGGCAGCTCGGCTATCGGCGCGCGCTCGTCGTTCGCGCGGAAGCGCTCGCGGACGTCGAGCAGGTGGCCGAGAGCGGCTTCGCCGACGGTGCGGGCGCGATCGTGCTGACGCCGTCCGGCCATGACCGTGCATATGCGAGCCGCTACGCGGACCTCGATTCCCCGCCGTTCGCGACGCTCGACGCGCTCGCGCCCCGGCGCGTGAACGGCAGCCTGTCGCTGGCCCGCTTCGAAAGCCGGTTCGATCGCGCCACCGGCCGCTTCGACGCCGAACCGGCCAATGCGGGCGCCGCGGTCAACGCAATGCTCGACGCGGCGCAAAGCCGCATCGACCGGCGTGCCGCCACGCTGTTCTACGAATCGTGGCTGGGCGGATGGCCGTCGATCGCCACCGGCGCGCGGGATGCTTTCCGCGTCGACGTCGTCACCGGTCCGGCGGAGATCCCGAACCCGTTCCAGCTGCCCGCGTGGCTCGCGTCGCGCGTCGCAGATTCGATTTCGTTGCGTGACGATGAACGGACGGTGATCGCCATGACACTGGACCCGTTCCGGCCGCGCATCGCGTGCAGCACGATGGAGGTCTGACGGTGCACAACGTCCGAATCGCAAGTCTCGCCTGCCGCCTGCCGGCCCGCCAGGTACCCAACGACGATCCCGTCTTCGCGGGCGTCGAGCCCATTCCGGCGGAATGGTGGCAATTCTGGGGCATCGAATCGCGCCACATGATCGACCCCGATGCCGGCGAATCCGAACTCGCGCTGGCCGAGCGCACGGCCCGCGACGCCCTCGCGCGTGCCGGCGTGGAACCCGCCGAACTCGACCTGGTGCTGTTCAACATGACATCGCCGTTCGTGTCGCTCGACGACGGCCGGCGCCGGTTCGCGCCGCGGCTCTCGCGCGCGCTGCGCGACCGGCTCGGCGCCACGCGCGCGCTCGATGCCGATATCGAGATGGAATGCGCGAGCTTCGTGCTGCAACTGCAGCTCGCCGCCAACCTCATCAAGCAAGGGCGCGTGAAACGGGCGCTGGTGTGCTCGTCGGAGCGCATGTCGGCGGTGGTCGACTACACGAGCAAGTCGTCGACGAACTTCGGCGACGGCGCGGCCGCGGCCGTGCTCGTCGCGGAGCCGGCCGACCCCGACGGCGCCGACTGGCTGGATGCCGCGTATCACAGCGACGCCACTCGCTACGACCTCGTGACGATGCAGTGGCGCAACGCGCAGGCCGCGGCCGACGACGACGCGGAAACCGGCGCCGACAACCCGTTCGGCGTGTATTTCACGCTCAAGCCCGAAGCGCAGGAGGCGATCTCGCGTTTCATGCCGGTGGCCATTCCCGACATCGTCGAGCGCCTGCTGCACCGGAGCGGCACCGGCATCGCCGACGTCGATGCGATGGTGTTCCACCAGCCGTCCGCGCTGCTCGTGCGCTCATGGGCACAGCGGCTCGGGCTCAGACCCGATCAGTACGTGATTCGCGTGGCCGATTGCGCGTGCCTCGTGTCGGCCGCCGTGCCGTTCGCGCTGGCCGAGTCGATCCGGCAGGGCGTGATCCGGCCGGGGTCCAAGGTCGTGATTGCCGGCGCGGGCGCGGGCTGGGGCTTCGGCGCGCAATTGTGGCGCTGGGGCGAAACCGTCGTGTCCGATGCGGGCGGCGCGGTCGCCGTCGTGACGGAACAGGAGGGTCACGCATGAGCGCCCGTCTCGTCATCGCCGGTTTCGGCCATGCGCTGCCCGAGCGAATCGTCGGCAACGACGAAGTCGCCGGCATGATCGACACCAGCGACACGTTCATTCGCGAACGCACCGGTGTCGTCGCGCGACGCTATCTCGGTCCCGATCAGCATCTGGCGGACCTCGCCTGCCCGGCCGCGGAACGCGCAATGGCCGACGCGGGCGTCACGGCGCACGACGTCGACCTGCTGATCGTCAACACGCTGTCGCCCGATCATCACGACCCGTCGCAGGCGTGCTACATCCAGCCCCGGCTCGGCTTGCGGGAAGTGCCGTGCTTCGACATCCGCGCGCAATGCAGCGGCGGGCTCTACGGGATCGAGATCGCGCGCCACTTCCTCGCGAGCGGCCTGTATCGCAACGTGCTGCTGGTCTGCGCCGAGGCACTGTCGCGGCGCATCGACACGAGCAACGCCGGGCGCAACCTGTCGATCCTGCTGAGCGACGGCGCCGCCGCGCTGCTGCTGCAGGCGACGGACGAGCCGGCGCGCGGGCTGATCGACCTGACGCTCGGCGCCGACGGCACCCAGTTCGACCTGCTCGCCACCGAGGCGCCCGGCGCGCGACGCCCGCGCTTCATCGACGCGGACGACATCGCGGCCGGCCGCCACCACTTCCGGATGAAAGGCGCGCCGATGTTCGAGGACGCGACGCGCCGCATCGTCGACGCGTGCCGGCAGATGCTCGACAAGCACCGGCTGACGATCGGCGATATCGGCCTGGTCGTGCCGCACCAGCCGAACCTGCGCATCCTCGACGCGGTCATCGAGCGGCTCGGGCTGCCCCGCGAGCGCTGCATGATCTCCGTCGATCAACTGGGCAACATGGCGAGCGCGGCGTTTCCGGTCGCGCTCTCCCTCGCCCGCGAGCAAGGCCGCATGCCGGCCGGCCAGCTCAACCTCCTCGTGACCTACGGCGCGGGCGCGACATGGGCCTGTGCGCTCTATCGGAGCTGAACGACATGCTGAACGCTTCCCCCGGGTGGATCGAGCCGCGGCTGGCGCTGATCGGCACCGCCGACGTGCCGCTGTACGTGATCGTCAACGACGAGGCCGCGACGCTGATCGAGGGCGGCCTGAGCGGCATGACGGCGCTCGTATGGCAGCAGCTTCACGACCTGCTGCGGGACTTCGGCGGCATCCGGCATTTGCGCTACTGGCTGATCACCCACTCGCACTATGACCATTGCAGCCTGCTGATGACGCTCAAGTCGCGCATGCCGTGGCTCCATGTATCCGGTTCGCCCGACGCGTTCGATGCGTTCCAGAGCCCGTCGGCCTGCCGCACCATCCGCCAGCTCGACGAGCACGCGTCTCGGTCGTGGGAACCCGCTGCCGGCGCCGATTTCACCGAGTTGGCCGACCTGCCGTTCTACCCGGTCAATCCGGGCGCGCAACTCGATATCGGCGACGGGATGCAGATTCGCACGATCGCGCTGCCGGGCCACAGCCGCTGCCAGTTCGGCTACCACTGCCCGCAGCTGGACATCGGTTTCGTGTCGGATGCGCTCGGCGAGTTTCAGGACGCCACCCACTGGCTGCCGCTGGTCTTTCAGGACCTGTTTGCGTACCGGCACTCGCTGGACGTCATCGAACAGCTGCATGCACCGCGGCTCGCCCTGGGGCACCACGGCATCCTCACCGGCGAGCTCGCCCGGTCGGCCGCACGGCATGCGCGCGCGTGCCTCGATGCACGCGAGGCCGACGCACGCGCGGTTCGCGGCAACGCCGCCGCCACGCAGGCACTGGCCCATCAGTGGACGGCCCGTTACGCGGCACGAAGCGAAAAGGTCGTGCCACGTTTCCTGCATCTCAAAAGCATGACGCACATGATCGACCTGTTCCATCGCGCCGAATAGCCGTATCCGGATGTCCGCCGCGGCAACGCACGGGCGCCGGCCGGTGCGAGGCCCCTGCTCGCTGTTTTCATTCCTCTTCCGACGACATCATGACCACTGCGACCTTGCCGACTACGCTTGGCGAATTGCTTCAGAACCGCGCCGCCACACGCAGCGACCACACCGCCTACGTGTTCCTGAGCGGGCCGCCCGAGCAGGAACGGGCCGAATCGATGACCTTCTCCGAGCTCGACGTGCGCGCCCGCCGGGTCGCCGCGCTGCTGCGGCAGAACGCGGTCGACGTCGGCGACCGGGTGCTGCTGCTGTGCCGGCCGGGCCTCGATTACGTCGGCGCCTTCATGGGGTGCCTGTATGCGGGCGCGATCGCGGTGCCGGCCTACCCGCCGCGCAACAGGCAGCATATGGTGCGGATCGCCGGCATCGTCGACAACGCGGGCGCCGACACGATCCTGTGCTCGGCCGAGGACCACGCGCGCTGCTCGACCTGGCTCGCCGATACCGACGCGTCCGGCAGCACGCTGCTCGACGTCGGCGGCGCGCAGGCGCTGGCTCCGGTGGATTCGCCCGCCGGCGTGCAGCCGTCCCACATCGCGTTTCTGCAATACACGTCGGGAACGACGGGCACACCGAAAGGCGTGATGGTGAGTCACGCGAACCTGATCCACAACCTGGGGCTGATACGCGAATGGCTTGCCTATGACGAGTCGAGCACGATCGTCAGCTGGCTGCCGCCGTATCACGACATGGGCCTGATCGGCGTGATCCTGACGTCGCTGTACGGCGGCTTCCGCAGCGTGCTGATGGCCCCGGAACGGTTCATCCAGCATCCGTACCTGTGGCTGCGCGCGATCAGCCAGTACCGCGCGGACCTGACGGGCGCGCCCGATTTCGCGTACCGGATGTGCTGCCGGCGAATCTCCGACGAACAGCTGGCGACGCTCGACCTGTCGTGCCTGCGCGCCGCGTACAACGGCGCCGAGTCGGTGCGCGCCAGCACGCTGACGGATTTCTCGCAGCGCTTCGCGGCAGCGGGCTTCGCCGCCGACGGGTTCCTGCCGTGTTACGGGCTCGCGGAGGGCACGCTGTACGTCGCCGGCCGCACGGGACAGCACCCGGTCCGCACGCTGTGCGTCGATCAGGCCGCGCTCCAGCGGCAATCGGTGGTGTTGCACAACGAGACCCTCGGCGTGTCGCCGCAGCCGCTGGACCGCCCGGGCGAGCGGGTTCTGGTCGGCGTGGGCCGCACCGACGGCGAACAGCAGGTGATCGTGCGCGACCTGGAGACCAACGCGCGATGCGACGACCGGACCATCGGCGAAATCTGCGTGGCCGGCCCGAGCGTCGCCGCCGGCTACTGGCGGCTGGACGAGCAGACGCATTCGACCTTCCGGCACACGCTGGCCGGCGACCGGGACCAGGCATTCATGCGCACCGGCGATCTCGGCTTCATTCTGGATGACGAACTGTACGTGACCGGCCGGCTCAAGGACATGGTGATCCTCGCCGGCCGCAACTACTACTCGGAAGACATCGAGTACGCGCTGATCGTCGGCGTGCCGGAACTGGTGCCGAACGGCTGCGCGGCCTTCATGGACGACCAGGCCGACGCGGAACGCCTGATCGTCGTGGCCGAAGTCGAGCGCACGCAGCGCAAGGGCAATCTCGACAGCTTCATCGACGCGATTCGCCAGGCGATCTGGAACCGCCTCGACATCGGGCCGAGCAGGATCGTGCTGGTGTCGCCCGGCAGCGTGCCGAAGACGTCGAGCGGCAAGGTGCGCCGCAGCACGTGCCGCACGCAGTTGCACGACGGCGCGCTGACGATCCTCGCGCAGTGGGACGTCGACGCCGGCACGCAAACGCCGGCCCGCGATCGCGGGCAGCCCGCGCGCCCGGCCGCCGGTGTCGACCAGCCGGCGGCCAACGATCGCCGGCGCGACGACGCCGCCACCGTCGACGAACTGAACGACTGGCTCAGGCACTACGCCCGCACGCGGATCGATTCGCGCACCATCGACGAGCGACGCACCATTCCGCCGCACGTCGTCCTCGATTTCGGCAACCGGGGCCTGCTCGGCATGCCGATCGACCGTTCGCATGGCGGGCTCGGGCTCGGCCACCGCGAGATGGCGCGCGTGTTTGCGCAACTGGCCGCGATCGATTCGACGCTGGCTTTTTTCGTCGCCCTGAACAATACGCTCGGCATCGTGCCGATCATGCAGCACGCGCAGCCCGCATTGCGCAACGAACTGCTGCCGAGCCTCGCGAGCGGCCGAATGCTCGCCGCATTCGCGATCACGGAGCCGGCCGCGGGCTCGCATGTCCGCGCGATCGCGTCCCGCGCGCAGCGCATCGCGTCCGGCGACTGGCTGGTCAGCGGCACCAAGCGCTGGAGCGGCTCGTCCGCTTGGGCGGGGATCATCAACGTGTTCGCGAAGCAGGCCGACGGCACGGGAATGGTCGGCCTGGCGGTGCGACCCGGCACGCCGGGCGTGCGGATCGGCGCCGAGGAGCTGACGATGGGCGTGCGCGGCATGATCCAGAATTCGCTGCATCTGGATCGGGCGCGGATCGGCGACGCATGCCGGCTCGGCGACATCGGCCAGGGCCTGTCCGTGGCGCAGCACGCGATGAACATCGCGCGCCTCGGCATCGCCGCCGTCAGCGTGGGCGGAATGAAGCGCTGTGCGCAGCTGATGCATCGCTACGGGGCGCGGCGCGAGGTCGCCACCGGGCTCCTGCTGGACAATCCGCTGAGCCGCCTGCGCCTGGGCGAGCTGCGGGACCGCATCGACGGGCTCGACGCGCTGGTCGAGCACCTGGCCACCGAGCTGGACCTCGGCGTCGCGCTGCCTGAAGACTGCCTGCTGATCGCGAAGATTCTCGGCTCCGAGCTGCTGTCGCAATCCGCCGACGAGCTGATGCAGTTCCTGGGCGGCCGCGGTTACATCGAGACCAACTTCGCGCCGCAGATCTTCCGCGACGCGCGCCTGACCCGCATCTTCGAGGGGCCGACCGAAACGTTGCTGGTTCACCTCGGCAGCCGTCTGCTGAACGGAAGCGACGAACTTCCGCGTTATCTGGAAAGCGCGCTGGGCGCCGGCGTGCTGGCCACGGAGCTGCGCGAGCTTGGCGCCCGGCTGTCGCAGGACGGGCTCGCCAATGCGGCGAAACTCGGCGGCGCCGCGCATGCCGCCGTCTGGGTCAATTACTGGCTCGGCACGGTCGCGCAATGGGGATTGCTGCTCGCGGTGACCGAACGTGCGGCTGCACAGCAGCGCATCGGTGACGGCGCGCTGCGCTGGGCGCAGCGCCGGTACGAACTCGCGATCGAGGCGGCGCAGCGGCAGGTCGGCCTGCGATCCGCACTGACCACGTCGGCGCAATTGAACGACTGGGCCGCGCAGGTCGGGCTCGAGATCGGCGCGATCGAGCAAACGGTCCCGGGCGCCAGCCAGCGCGTCGATCCGTTGCTGGACGCCGATCCCGGCGAGCACCCGGCCGCCGGCATGCCCGATACCCCCGACGCGCCCGACACGCCGGCCGGCGAAGACGCCGGATCGGCGCCGGCCCCGATCGCGGGCGAGCCGGCGAGCCTGCTCGATCGCCAGCAGGTTCATGCCGTCGAACAATGGCTCATCGCGTGGCTGGGCGAGCGCCTCAAGCACCGCAAGCTTCGCTTGACGCGCGAGTCGACGTTCGCCGAGATCGGCTTCGACTCGATCCTCGCCGTCGAAATGACGATCGTATTCAGCGAGGCGTTCAGCGTGAGCGTCGATCCGTCCGCGGTCTGGGACTACCCGTCCATTCGCGCGCTGGCCGCCCATCTCGCGCCCCGTACTCGCGGCACCGCGCCGGCGCCGGTCGTGGCGCACGCCGATCCGGATGCCCCTTCATCCCATGCAGCCCAACCTTCGATCCTGTGAGACCGTCCAACATGCACGCCCGATCCGCCCGATTCGACCTTGGTGATTCCACCACCGCGCTGGCCCGGCAGCTCGAACACTATCTCGACGCCTATCCCGACGAAACGCGCACGTTGCTCGGCCTGCCGGCCGGCGCCGCGATCGGCGTCGAGGTGCTCGACGAGGAACTGCCCGTCAGGCTCGAACACCACACGCATGCGGCCACGCTGCGCATCGGCCGGCACGACGCACAGCGCGTGATGGCCTACACGCGCAGTTGCAACTGGGCCAACGGCATCGTGCTGGTGCCGACGCTGGCGCGCCTGGTGTTTGCCGGCGCGTTCGACGGCCTGCGGGCCGGAGCGCCCCGCGCGATGCGCGCGTTCGCGGCGTCCCGCCAGCCCGACCCGACCCGCAACCTCGGGATTCTGTGGGGCGCGTTCAACCTGCTGAGCCTGGCCGGCTGGCTGACCCTCGATCGCGGCGACGAAGACGCCGACTATGCGCTCACGCCCGCCGGCGAATATGTCGTCGCGTGCGTCGAGCACGCCCGGCCGCTGTTCGAGCAACTGGCCAATGCAACGTCGGTGCTCCAGCATCTGCACGCACTGTGTCATCGAACGCGCGTGGCGGCCGAGGACAGCCTGCTGTATGCGCGGCTCGTGCGGGCCTGCGTGGCGGGCTGGCCGGAGCTCGCGCCCCCGGCCACCGACCTGGAGCGCCAGGCGAACGGACAGCTGCGCACGGCGATGGACGGTCTGCTGCTGGGCCCGACCTGGGTCGCGCTCGACATGCCGATGTTCGACAGGCAGCCGGATGGCCAGTACGCGCAGTCGGCGCCCGGCATCCTCGGCAAGCTCGTCGAGCAGCCCGGCGGGGTCTCGGTGGGTGCCTGGACACAGGCGGACCCGGTCGTCCTGGACGCGGCATGGGCGCTGATGGGCAAGTTCGGCATGGTGGAAATCGACCAGGGGAAGGTGCGGCTCACCGAGTCGGGCCGGATTCACCGTCCGATCGCCGCGCCTTATGCGGGGCTGCCCGCGTCGTATCTGCGTTCGTATGCGCTGCTCGACGAGCTCCTGTTCGGCAACCCCGATCCGCTCGATATCGACAGCGACGGCCACATCGATCGCGTGATGAACGTGTATGCGTCGAGCGGCGCCGGGTCGGGGCCGGCGTCGCAGGAAATCACGACGAAGATCCTGCGCGAGCTGTTCGACGACACGCCGCTGGATCGCCAGCCCGCCGGCATCGCCGACATGGGCTGCGGCGACGGCAGCGCGGTGAAGCGCCTGGCGGAATACGTCATCACGTCGACGCGGCGCGGCCGGCACCTCGCGGACTATCCGCTGCTCGTGATCGGCGCCGACTACAACGAATCCGCGCGCGGCCGCGCCGCCGCGACGCTATCCGCGCTGAAGGACATCCCCGGTGTGCAGGTACGCGTGATCGCCGCCGACATCTCCCAGCCCGACCGCTACGACGAAGCCGTGGCCGACAGCGGCCTGACCGTCACGCAGCCGGACGGCAGCGTGCGCCCGGCGCGACTCAGCGACCTGCTGCACACCTTCATGTTCCTGGTCCACAACCGTCGGCTGGGCGTCCGGCGCACGGACGCCGCCGAAGCGATCCTCGAGCGCCATCTTCGCACCGTCGATCGGGCACGCCTGCGCGCGGTGATCGACCAGCACTATGCGGGGGCCCTGACGGTATCGGATCAGGAAGCGTTGCCGATCGGGCTCGAACAGATCAAGCGCGCGTTCAAGGTCGCGTACAGCGACGCGGAAGGGCTCGTTCCCGGTTACGTGGCGGCTGCGGACCTGATCGATTTCCTGACCCGCTGGAAGCCCCACGCGAAGCATGGCTTTCTCATCGTGGAAGGACACAGCCCATGGGCGGAGAACCTGTGCGCGCGGGCGCCGGGCGGCCCGGATACGTGGTTGCGCACCGAGCAGCTTCCGTCGGTGTTCAACTGGGGCATGCATTTCGTGTCGCGCCAGTTCATGGCGCCGTTCAACGAATTCACGCTCGCGCTGACCCTGGCCGGCCTGCGCCCCGACAGCCCGATTTACGGGCGGATTCATCCGGAAGGGTTCCCGGCGCCCGATCTGCTGAGCGACTATCGGTTCTTCAGTATCGCGAACTACGTTGCCGATACCGCTGTTGCCGATTGACGGTCCGTTCGGTGCTGTGCGGTACGCAGCGACGGCCGTGAATCGCATCAAGAAAACACCCCGGAGGCTGGATCGGTGCCCAGTCTCCGGGGTGCGGGTGCGCGCCGTACTGCTCGCCGGTTTCATGAATGCCCTGGATTCACACAGGGGCCTCCACGCAATCGGCGCCCGGCTCGCGCATCAGGCGCTGTAGTCGTACACCCCGCGCCCCGTCTTCCGCCCAAGCCGCCCGGCGGTCACCATCTCGCGCAGCAGCGGGCACGCGCGATACTTCGGGTCGCCGCCATTCGGACGCGACGGACACGCCCCCGGTTGCGCCGCGCGGCCGTCATGTTGGAGACAGGGCCCCCACGGCCCCGGCCCCGACCATCCTTAACGCACCACGTTGATCCGGCCGCGCGAGTCGTCGAAGCAACCGATGCCGGGCCCGCAAGCGCGCGCGTTGATCGCGAACTCGCCGAGCTTGACGGCGCGAACCGAAAAGACCGGCTGGAACAGCACGACCCCGCCGTTCGTATAGCCCGTGAAGTTGACGACACCGAACGGCTCGGAGTAGAGCGACATGGGCACGTTCCCGATCTGCGCCGTCGATACCCACAGGTGGACCGGCAAGTCGGTGAATTGGAGGACATGGGCCAGGATCCCCGGCACGATGATCGTGATGCCCTGGTCGTTGGCGATCGCCTTCGCGGGCGCGGTCCCGCCGGCCTTCGCGGCGCGGGCGACCTCGGCCGGCATCGGGGCGGTGCTGCGGCACAGCGCGAAATCGAGAACCCGCTCGTCGATCGTCACGTCCGACTCGTCGGTCACATCGACCGCGCCGCGTTGCGCGCATTGCTGCTGCCGATGCCGCGTCGCCTCGGCCGGCTGCTCGCCGCGCACGAAGCTCACGCGGCCCGGCGCGATCTGCTTCAGCACCTGTTCGACGACGACCGTCCTGCGCGCATCGGTGGGATCCGTGGTGCGGATCGAACGATAGATCTTGGTCACGCCGGCGGCATTGCCGACCGCTTGGTAATTGACGATCTCGTCCTGAGCCGTGGCGGGCGCGACGCCGTCCGCCTGCTGTGCATGAGCGGAAAGCGCGGCAACGGCCGTCGCCACTGCGATAACCCAAGCTTTAGGTTGCATGTATCCATCCTGAAGTGAGAGAGGAAACCACGCGCCCCTCGTTGCCGACGGGCGCACACCATGGCGCCGTGGTCCGGACGAACGGACGACCGCGCCCCGCCGATTCGCGCCGGCTTTTCACGTCCTTGAAAGCGAATAGGCGAACGACATCCGCACGATCAGAAATCGTGTTTTAGTAAGTGCGATGGCAATGGATCCATTTTCAGAAAACCAGCGCGAATCTACGCAGGAACCCGAACCGCTGTTGTACGTAAATGTCAGCCGCCCACGCGCGCCCGATTTATGCAACAACCTATTGCCGCTTTATTTTCTCTCGATTACATTTGTGCAACCAAGATATAACATTACACACTGAAACGTCAATTTAATCGATATGAAAACATCCACGCTAATTGATTTAACTATTTGACGATTAAAATCGATTTTCGAAATAATTCAACCGGCGGACAGGATTCGGCGAGCCACTTCCATAAATGAAAAACGCGGATGGCGAACCGCACCGGATGAACGACACCATCCGACACGACTCGCCACCCGCGTTGAAGACTTTCCAGCCTTCTGCTTATTTGCTGTAGTCGTACACCCCACGCCCCGTCTTGCGCCCCAGCCGGCCGGCCGTCACCATCTCGCGCAGCAGCGGGCACGCCCGATACTTCGGGTCGCCGAAGTCCTTCACGAACACGTCCATCACCGCGAGGCACACGTCGAGGCCGACGAGGTCGGCCAGCGCGAGCGGCCCGATCGGGTGGTTCGCGCCGAGCTTCATCCCCGCGTCGATCTCCTCGGCCGACGCGATGCCTTCAGCCAGCACGAAAAACGCCTCGTTGATCATCGGCACGAGAATCCGGTTCACGACGAAGCCCGGCGAGTTACGCACGCCGATCGGCGACTTGTCGAAACGCTCGGTCAGCTCGCGCACCGCCGACGCGGTCGCTTCGCTCGTCTGCAGCCCGCGGATGATCTCGACGAGCGGCATCAGCGGCACCGGGTTGAAGAAGTGCATGCCGACGAAGCGCGCCGGATCGGCGAGCGGCGCCGCGAGCGCGGTGATCGAGATCGACGACGTGTTGGTCGCGATGATCGCGTCGGGCCGTGCGACGGCCTCGATCTGCTTCAGGATGCGACCCTTCAGCTCGACGTTCTCGGTCGCGGCTTCGATCACGATATCGACCGACGCGAGCTGCGCGTAGTCGGTCGACGTCGTGATGCGCGCCAGCGCCGCATCGCGCACGGCTGCGTCGAGCTTGCCCTTCGACACGAGCCGCTCCAGGCTGCCCTTCAGCGTCGCGACGCCCTTCTCGAGCGCGGCGTCGCTGACGTCGATCATCACGACGTTGAGTCCCGCAACGGCGGCGGTCTGCGCAATGCCGTTGCCCATGGTTCCGGCGCCCACGACGCCGACAATTTCGATGGCCATGTAGTTCCTGTGTGTTCGGGTGCTGAGCGGTCGATTATCAGATGTTCTCGAAGATGGCCGCAATCCCCTGGCCGCCGCCGATACACATCGTCACGAGCGCGTAACGCCCGCCGATGCGCTTCAGTTCGTACAGCGCCTTGACCGTGATCAGCGCACCGGTCGCGCCGATCGGGTGACCGAGCGAGATACCCGACCCGTTCGGGTTGACCTTCGCCGGATCGAGGCCGAGCTCCTGCGTGACCGCGCATGCCTGGGCGGCGAACGCCTCGTTCGCCTCGATCACGTCGAGATCGGTGATCTTCAGGCCCGCGCGTTCGAGCGCCTTCTGCGTGGCCGGCACGGGGCCGATGCCCATGTATGCCGGATCGACGCCTGCGTGCGCATACGCGACCAGGCGCGCGAGCGGCTTCACGCCCTGCGCGCGCGCGGCGTCCGCGCTCATCATCAGCACGGCCGCGGCCGCATCGTTGATGCCCGACGCGTTGCCGGCCGTCACCGTGCCGTCTTCCTTCTTGAACACCGGGCGCAGCTTCGTGAAATCGTCCGCGCTCGCGTCGTGACGCACGTGCTCGTCGGTGTCGAACGCGACCTCGCCCTTCTTCGTGCGGATCGAGATCGGCAGGATCTGGTCCTTGAAGCGCCCTTCCGCGATCGCGCGCGCCGCGCGACGATGCGATTCGAGCGCCAGCGCGTCCTGCGCGTCGCGCGAGATGCCGTACTTCGCCGCGACGTTCTCGGCGGTCACGCCCATGTGGATCGTCTGGAACGGGTCGTGCAGTGCGCCGAGCATCATGTCGACGAGCTTGCCGTCACCCATGCGCTGGCCGAAACGCGCGGCCGGCACCGTGTACGGCGCGCGGCTCATGCTTTCCGAGCCGCCGCCGATCGCGACGTCGGCGTCGCCGAGCATGATCGTCTGCGCGGCCGACACGATCGCCTGCAGGCCCGAACCGCACAGGCGGTTCACGGTCAGCGCGGGCGTGTGCTGCGCGACGCCGCCGTCGATCGCCGCGACGCGCGCGATATACATGTCCTTCGGTTCGGTGTTCACGACGTGGCCGAACACGACATGCCCGACCGCATCGCCCGACACGTTCGCGCGCGACAGCACTTCGCGCACGACTTTCGCCCCGAGGTCGGTCGGCGAGAAATCCTTCAGGCTGCCGCCGAAATCACCGATCGCGGTACGGACACCGCTCACCACCACGACTTCTTTCGCTGCATTGCTCATCGTCTCACTCCGGTTCGTTCGCGCCCGCAGGCGCGGGGATACGTTGCGTTACATGTTCGGGTAATTCGGCCCGCCACCGCCTTCCGGCGTGACCCACACGATATTCTGCGTCGGGTCCTTGATGTCGCAGGTCTTGCAGTGCACGCAGTTCTGCGCGTTGATCACGAGGCGATCGCTGCCATCGTCGTTCTTCACGAACTCATACACCGCCGCCGGGCAGAAACGCCCCTCCGGCCCCGCGTACGTGCGCAGGTTCACGTTCACCGGCACGTTCGCATCCTTCAAGGTCAGGTGCGCCGGCTGGTTCTCTTCATGGTTCGTGTTCGAGATGAACACCGACGACAGCCGGTCGAACGTCAGCTTGCCGTCCGGCTTCGGGTACTCGATCGGCTCGCACTGCGACGCCGGTTTCAGCATCTCGTGATCCGCATGCTTGTGATGCAGCGTCCACGGCACGTTGCCGCCCATCACCTTCTGCTCGAGCCCGACCATCAGCGTGCCGAGGTACAGGCCCTTGGCCATCCACTGCTTGAAGTTGCGCGCGCGGTACAGCTCCGTGTACAGCCACGACTGCTTGAACGCATCCGGGTACGCGTTGAGCTCGTCCGACTGGCGGCCCGCCTGCACCGCGTCGAACGCGGCGTCGGCGGCCAGCATGCCGGTCTTGATCGCCGCGTGGCTGCCCTTGATCCGCGATGCGTTCAGGAAACCCGCGTCGTCGCCGATCAGCGCGCCGCCCGGGAACACCGTCTTCGGCAGCGACAGCAGGCCGCCCGCCGTGATCGCGCGCGCGCCGTACGACACGCGCTTGCCGCCTTCCAGGAACGCACGGATCGACGGGTGCGTCTTGTAGCGCTGGAATTCCTCGAACGGCGACAGGTACGGGTTCGTGTAGCCCAGGCCCACCACGAAGCCGACCACGACCTGGTTGTTGTCCATGTGATACAGGAACGAGCCGCCGTAGGTGTCCGACTTCAGCGGCCAGCCGGCCGTGTGGATCACGAGGCCCGGCTTGTGCTTGGCCGGATCGATTTCCCACAGCTCCTTGATGCCGATCCCGTACGCCTGCGGATCGGCGTTCGCGTCGAGCTTGAACTTCGAGATCAGCTGGCGGCCGAGGTGGCCGCGGCAGCCTTCGGCGAACAGCGTGTACTTCGCGTGCAGCTCCATGCCGAGCTGGAAGTTCTCGGTCGGCTCGCCGTCCTTGCCCACGCCCATGTTGCCGGTGGCGACGCCTTTCACGGAACCGTCGTCGTTGTAGAGAATCTCGGCGGCCGGGAAGCCGGGGAAGATCTCGACGCCCAGCGCCTCGGCCTGCTGACCGAGCCAGCGCGTGACGTTACCCAGCGAAATCACGTAGTTGCCGTGGTTCTGGAAGTTGGCGGGCAGCGCCCAGTTCGGCGTGGTGACGGCGCTTTTCTCGGACAGGAACAGGAAGCGGTCTTCCGTCACCTCGACGTCGAGCGGTGCGCCGCGTTCCTTCCAGTCGGGGAACAGTTCGGTGATCGCGCGCGGGTCCATCACCGCGCCCGACAGGATGTGCGCGCCGATCTCGGAACCTTTCTCGAGCACGCACACGCCGATCTCGGTGCCTTTCTCGGCGGCCAGCTGCTTGAGCCGGATCGCCGCCGACAGCCCGGCGGGGCCGCCGCCGACGATCACGACGTCGTATTCCATCGATTCGCGCGGGCCGTACTGCGCGAGCAAGTCCTGTGTGGTCAAAATCCTGTCTCCTCCTGCGTCCCGACCGTCAGCCGGTCAGAACTGGTCTTCCGTCAACGCGAGCACGCCCTCGTTGCCCTTCGTGCCGACGATCGACGCTTCGAGCGCGCCTGCCTGCACCAGCACCTGCTCCGCATAGAGCTGCGCGATCGCAATCTTCGCGCCGAAGAACGCCGGGTCGCTCGCGCGGTTCGCCTGCGCGGCCACCAGCGCACGCGCCATCTGCCATCCGCACAGCACCACGCCCGCCAGCTTCAGGTACGGCACGCTGCCCGCGAACACCGCGTTCGGGTCCTGCTTCGCGTTCGCCAGCACGTAATCCACCACCGACGACAGCGCCTTCGCGCCCTTCTCCAGCTGCACCTTCATCGATGCGGCCGCCGCACCGTCCAGCTTGCCCAGCGCCGCGACAGTCTCGCCGATTTCGGCGATCAGCGCCTTCGCCACCGCACCACCGTCGCGCAGCGTCTTGCGGCCCACCAGGTCGTTCGCCTGGATCGCCGTCGTGCCTTCGTAGATCGCCAGGATCCGCGCATCCCGGTAATACTGCGCCGCGCCGGTTTCCTCGATGAACCCCATCCCGCCGTGCACCTGCACGCCCAGGCTCGCCACGTCGTTCACCATCTCCGTGCTCCAGCCCTTCACGACCGGCACCAGATATTCGTAGATTGCCTGATGACGCGCCCGCGTCGCCTCGTCCGAATGGCGGTGGGCAATGTCGCTGTGCGCCGCGGCCACGTAGGCCAGCGAGCGTGCGCCTTCGGTCAGCGCGCGCATCGTGCCGAGCATCCGGCGCACGTCCGGGTGATGGATGATCGTCACCGACTGCTTGGCCGACCCGTCCACCGGGCGGCTCTGCACGCGCTCCTTCGCGAATTCCGCGGCCTTCTGGTACGCGCGATCGGCCACGCCGATCCCCTGCATCCCGACGCCGAAGCGCGCCGCGTTCATCATGATGAACATGTATTCGAGGCCGCGGTTCTCTTCGCCGATCAGGTAGCCGATCGCGCCGCCGTTATCGCCATATTGCAGCACCGCCGTCGGGCTCGCCTTGATCCCGAGCTTGTGCTCGATCGACACGCAGTGCACGTCGTTGCGTTCGCCCAGCGAGCCGTCGTCGTTCACCAGGAACTTCGGCACGATGAACAGCGAGATGCCCTTCACGCCTTCCGGCGCGTTCGGCGCGCGTGCCAGCACCAGGTGGACGATGTTGTCCGCCATGTCGTGCTCGCCCCACGTGATGAAGATCTTCGTGCCGAACACCTTGTACGTGCCGTCGCCTTGCGGTTCGGCGCGCGAACGCACCAGCGCAAGATCCGAGCCCGCCTGCGGCTCGGTCAGGTTCATCGTGCCGGTCCATTCGCCCGAGATCAGCTTCGGCACGTAGCGCTGCTTCTGCTCGTCGGTGCCGGCCGTCAGCAGCGCCTCGATCGCGCCGTCCGTCAGCAGCGGGCACAGCGCGAACGACAGGTTCGCCGCGTTCAGCATCTCGATGCACGGCGTGGCGATCAGCTTCGGCAGCCCCTGGCCGTCGTATTCGGACGGGTGCTGCAGCCCCTGCCAGCCGCCTTCGACGAACTGGCGGAACGCTTCGCCAAAGCCCGGCGTCGCGGTCACGACACCGTCCTTCCAGCTGCTCGGATTGCGGTCGCCTTCGACGTTCAGCGGCGCCAGCACCTCACCGCAGAATTTCGCGGACTCGTCGAGCACGGCCTGCGCCGTGTCGTAACCGGCGTCCTCGAAACCCGGCAGTTGCGCAACGGTGTCGATGCCCGCGAGTTCCTTCAGCACGAACAGCATGTCCTTGACGGGGGCGTTATAGCTCATGGTCGATGTTCCAAATCAGGCGGTGAATGAGGCGCGCCACGGGGCCGATACGGCAAAACCGGCCAGCTCCGGGCGGCGAGGTGACCCATCCTAATGCCGTGCGAGCCGGTTTCCATTGTCATATTCGGCCCACCTGGTGACAAAATCGGCCACGGGATGAGGGGCCGGGGGCGGAAGCGGCAGGCTGGATGCGGGTTTGGGCGGGGTGGGGTTTGGGCGGGAATGGCGAGCTGGCGGCTGGTTGTTATGTCCCCAAGCGCGGAAAGGCTGTCGATCGCATGCACGGGAGACGCGAACCGCCCGGAACCGGACTGAATGATTGCCCATGGGCCGCGCCGCAAGAACACTGGAACCATGCCGGCCAGCACGCCGGTTTCGCGCAGTCGTTTCAGGCACGGCACGACGTCGGGTAGAGATCTTCCGCGGTCACCGCATAAGTGCTTCCGGTCGCCTCGCGCTCCCGGCACAATGCGACGAAGTCGACACCCGGCCGCACGAGATCGAACACGCGACGATGATGCTGACCACGCGCGATGACCGCGCCGAGCAACGCATGAAACACCCGTCGCGGCACCTCGAGATGGTCGGCCCACTCGTTCCAGTCACGACTTTCATCGATCAGCGTTTCGCCGACGTCGAAGAACACGGCTTTTATCATCATCGGGTGGATCGGGTTCCGCAAAAACGGATCTTCAGGGTTTGGCGATGCCGGGATGGGTGGGCAATGACGGGAGTCGGCGCCAACAACGGCTCTTCGCCATCCGTTCCTGGACCATCGACAATCTCGAAGAAAAACTTTGGTGGTTAGCCGGATGCGAGCGATATCCTAGCGCGTGGGCCTAGCGGTGCTGGCACAACCCGCAACGTAGTGCAAACCCCGACAATCCAGTTGCGGTCGATAGTCTAGATTGTGACAGCATGGGTTCGTTGATCGAATTTCGGACGTTCCGCCTATTTCCTCGCTATGTCGACCTGAGACAGCTACGTGAACGAATCGACCTACCGCGCCATTTTCGGCTTTGTCGTGATCGCTTACGGCGCCGCGATATCCGCAATCATGGCATTTCGTCCAGAGCGAATATTGGCCTTCTATTGCAGATCAAGGGCTTGGAGATGGTGGTACAAGTTCTGCTTCAACATGTCTGCAGAAGATATTGTGTCGGCCAAAATGGTACGGCGAACCAGAATCCAAGGGGCGACGGCGCTGGCGTTCTTCACTGCCATTATTTTTGCAGCTTTGTTTCAGCTCGGTTCTCACGGCTAGCTGCTGAGCTTGGCGGGGGATATATGACGCACGGCTTGTACGAATTGCTTAGTGACCTCGACGATCGCCACCTCTTTTATACATTGGGCCGGCATCGCCCAGACACCATTCTGATCTCGATAACTGTGCCAGGTGAGCGTATCGAGATCGACGTGTTCGACGACGGACATATGGAGATGTCCCGCTTTTCCGGAGATGAGAGTGTAATTGACGACCAACAAATGATTCTGAAGGCTATCGACGAGGCGTCCGAGTGAAAGGGGTTGGTCATGAGGCGCAACGCGCCCACTTCCCGTCGGCCGACGTTGCTGCGCGCGGCCGATCTCAGGAATTGCATCTGTCTCTTATGGGTCGATTTCGGGTCACTGCGCTGGCCTACGGCAAGCAATTGCGGAAGGCAGCAGCCGGCGGTTTCTGTCATTCGACGTCGGCGCAAAAAGCATCGACAATCAACTGAGGACTAGGCGGTTGACAATAGCGAGAGAGTCAAAAATGCAGCTTCAGTCAAACTACTCGAAGACGTTCAGGTACGTTCGGCAGAACGAACGCCGCTTGACCTATGACATTGGTTACCACATCAATCAGCGCGACGACGGTACGTTCATATACGGTTACGAGATCGTGCAGGAGCTGAGTGACGGTCGCATCGGTAGCGCCGCGAGCGCGCTCGATTTTCGCGGCTCGGCTGAAGAGGCAGAACGATACCTGATAAAGAAGCTGGAGGAGATGGTAGAGGGTTTGCCGGAATCGTGGGAATCAGACCGATACAGGAACCGCAAGGAAACGGACGAGAGCGCGGTCAAATATGCCTGGTTGATACGAAGTATCTTTGGCTACTGGCCTCGGTTTCACGATGCCGAGGTGCTTGCTGTAACGCTGCGTCGCGTCAGCTCGAACGGAGCATGGCGTACTGATATGGAACTCACGATCCGTCACAGCGGACAGGATAATCCGGCACGGAACGGACAACAGGTGCCTTGTAGGATTACGTTCCTTCTCGAGGATGTTGAGGGAAGCGAGTTCACGACTGAAAACGTTTCTTACCCGTCGTGGATTTATGACCTCCGGTTTTCTCGCTGCGATGATGGCCGCACCCAGATCGACCTGTATCCGTCGACTGGCTTCTCCGTTCTGCTCTACTGCCGTGCTGCAACCGTGACATGTGTCGAACCGTGTCCGTCCGCGAATGAAAGCATTTAACGACCCGCGGCTGACCGGGTTAAGAATGAGCGGACGCGCGCCTACCCATCCACGCCAAGACAAATTCTCTCGCCGTGCCCCGGACTGACGCGCAGCGAATGACCGCATCGTGACGGCGTGATTGTCTGCTTCGGGTCGGAAGTCGCAGGTCGCACGTCGCAGGGCAGCGACCGGTTGAATCCACCACCAGAAACCGTCAGTGATCAACCCGCGCAGCCGAAAGTTGAGCGGCTGCTTCGCTCCACACGCTGTCAAAATCCCAACTCATGCAACGCCGTGGAAAAGCAATGCAGAGGGTACTAGTCAAGCCGACGGTCATTCCTCTCGACACGCTCAGGAAGCAGATCGCACAGGTCGTCACCGCAGCCAAGGCCTATGAAGTTCCGGACGCCGGTGTAGGGTAATCATACTTTCCGTGCAATTTCTGGCGGTTCGGTGACGACAGTCGTTGTCAGTCAATGCGTTGCTACCGTCGCGGTGGCAGCAAACACACAAAGCACAGAGCGTTGCCGGAAGCAGTTCCGTGCTTGGCCATCGCCATTTTTTGCTCGAAAAGTCCGATTTCCCCTCGAACTGCTGCGCCAGTTCAGCCAGCGTGCGCTCGCTTTTAACCGCTGCCAGCGCCACCTTCGCTTGGAACGCCGCTGAGTGCGTGCGTCGGGTTCTCTCCGTCATTTCCTCGGTTCCTTCACCAGCATTGTCGCTGGCTCAGGCCTCGGCCAAACCACTTATCCGATTATCCGAGTTCGCGCGGCCACCTCTCTACGTCTAGGGGCGGCGTTCCCCCTACATCGCTTCCCGGAAACTCGGTAGTCTGCTTTCATCGTACAAGAACGAGCGAGCCATGAGAGCAATCCGTGCGGGCGACGATTTGTGCCACCAGCCAAACGGGGAAGAGGCGCTTCTCGCGCGACTTTTCAGCGGTGACGCCTTCTTCGGGGGCAATCTGCGCGAGACCTCGGTTCTGTTTTGCCAGAGGCACGACGAACTCGTGTTGAATTACCTCCCGTTGATCCTGGCATCGCTTGCGAAATCGGCCGGATTCGAGACCATGTTCGACCTCGTCGCACGCGTCGGTGGAAGGCGCGTCTATCTGCCCGCCGCCCCCGCCCGGTTCTGCAGCCAGACAGGCGTAACCATCCCACACGCCGCTTACAAACCGTGGAGGCTACAAGCCGACGCCAACGGCCAGATAGAGGTTCCGTCAGCCTGGGGGGTCTATTTAGCCCTACGTCGCGCCGCAGTCAGCTACGCGATCGCACATGCATGGCCGCGCGACATCCTCCAGGTGACGTTCGGCATGTCCCGTCGGCAATTGCGATCCTATGCCTCGTCCTCCGCACCCGATGCGATCCATCGGGATCACGCCGCATCGGGTAACTGCCCGGTTAGCACGCTTACTGAAGGAGGCGCGATGACACTACCTTGATCCATTTCCCCAAGCCGCAGTACTGCGAGCCCCATCTCACATCACAAATGCATGGCGCTCATATACAGTCTTCTACATAGCGAGGTTGACATGCCTGGACGTTTGAACAAATCCTGCGCAGCAGACGGCGTGATAGCTTATCAAGACACGGACGAAAGCAATATGTTTCATTACTTTCCCGCCCGTATCGATTCCATCGCCAATGAAACGTTGCTTGACTTCAGCGTCAAATACTGGGGAATTAATGCGAAGCCCTATTACATCGATGTCGGTAAAGGGAAATACGAGAGCATTGTCGGCGCTACAGTCAGCGGCCAGGCCGTGGCGGACATCACGAAAAAACAGCGCGATGCAATTACCAAGGAAATTCGCCGGGTCTTCCAGTTGAAGCCGAAAGACGAAGTTGTCCTGGTTCCGCTCGTTCTTCAGGAGGTTGAAGTTCAACCGATTCTAGCCGGCAATGTCGTCGAAAAAGGGGGGGGCAGCAGCGTCACTTTCCCGTCCAGATTTCAGATCGGCACGCAATTCGGTTTCAACATCGGGTCGGGCAATAGCCTCTTCAGCGAGCTCGTAGCGAACGAGGGCAGTCTCGACCGTCAAAGCAGTCCAGACATCGGCGTGAACTTCTACGGTACGGCGGAGCTCAGGGCCGACAAATGGGTCGCCCGCATCGAGGCCGACCTCTCGCAGGTGTGGAGCTATACACGAAAGAAGGTCAGCGCGTCACTGAAACTTGGATGGCTGAATCTCGGAGGTGCGGATCTGGACAAAATTGTCCAGAGCCTGAGAAAAGAGAATATCGTCAAGATCACTTATATCGAAGGCGGCGGCGGAAAGGAGTTTGGGCGCGCATTGCTCGAATCAAGTAAAGCATTGTTTGAAGCCATCAACGCGCAGATCACGAGTGGTGAGGGCTTGTTCCGTTTCGAACCGAATCCCAAGCCTCAAGAGCCCCCTGCGGGTAAAGATTCGCTTGGAGGCGATCTGTTGCCGTGGAAAGTGAGCCTCAACATGTCGTTTGGCGAGAACACTTTCCAGCAATCTATCAAGTACGACCAGACGATTACGTTTGAAGGCAATACGCTGGTGGCCTTCAACGGAAATATGTCGCTTGCGTTGCCTTGCAATGCGAGCACGACGAAATACTTCTACGATCTCCAGCTGAAGCAAGGCGGGTGTATCACAGCGCAAAAGAGTGATGGACTACAGTCCCGCATCGGGAAGGAGCTGGCGGCGAAGAACGAAAAAGTGCGGCAGTACTTCAACAACGTTGAACAGGGACGTTGGACACCAGATCAAATGGCGACCATGCTCGAGTTACTCAACCAGACAACGCTGACCGAACAGGTCAACGTTGTTCAGCAACCCGATGGCGTGGTCGTGCTCGAGCCTGTACCGCTGGAACAAGCATCCGCAGCTTTTGACACCCTCGTGGCGGGGCGGGTCGAGGCCCAATCCGAGTCGCTACCAGTGGTAGCTCGGATGAAGGTTGCGAAGGTCTTTCCACCCGATACCCGTAAGCGAGTTAACGACACAAAGACCGCCCCCTGGAATGCCATTGGCCAGCTTGTTGTGAAGTTTCCGTCGGGCAATTACGGTTACGGTACTGGCACTCTCCTCGGCGGTCGTCATGTGCTCACCGCTGCTCATGTCCTTTACCTGGAGGACGAGGGCGGGCGCGCAGTCTCTGCTCGCTTCTATCCCGGCAAGAATGGCGTGCTCGATCCGTTTGGCGGTTACGACATGACGAGCTTCAATATCGACGACGAGTATCCGCAGAAAAGCGAGTTTGCGGACTATGATTACGCGCTCATCACCCTCAGCGAAGAAGTTATTCCCGGTTTTGCGAACTTTCGGCTTCGCAACATTGGATATGACGGGCTCGAGAATCATGACGTCGTGATCTCAGGCTATCCCATGGACAAACCGCTTGGTACGCTGTGGACGGCTTCCGGAGAGCTAACGGCGGTCACCGCCCGGACGCTACGCTATCGCATTTCTACGACGGCGGGCCAGAGCGGTAGCGCAGTTGCGTTCTTCGGCGGAGAGTCGTGGGATATCGTCGGGATTCATTCTGGCGAATCCGGTGACGCTAACGCAGCCTGTCGCGTAACGGACCGTGTAGTCCATGCGATACGAGAATGGATGAGCTACGACGCCGTTGAGATCGCCGAGGAAGGATGCGAGTGCAACGACGTTCCCGCTTAACGGCGAAAGAGTGACCTGCATCCGCATTTGTGCAACGCTTGTTCGGTGAAGGCTTGCGCCGCCGGCAGTCCGCCGGCGGCGTCGAAAGCATGCGACGCACGCGTTTGCCTTCGTCGATGTCGAAAGCGCGGGAAAGCATGTTCCGCACGTTCTTCGCCCGGGTCCAGGCATTGAGCGCTCAATGGGGTAATCACACTTTCCATGCTCGCTGGACGCTGGAACATGGCGAACCGGAGGCGCTAGCGTTTCTCGAACAACTCGCGGTGGCCGAAGTCACACCGTGGCGCTGCCCCTGCGGCTGTGCAAGTATCGATGCCGACGCGGCTTGCGGCTCGGGACAGCCGCAAGCTCCATATCGCCGGCTACACATAGTAAAGCGATGGCACGAGCGTCGGCTCCCCGCAATCTTGACTGTCCCTTGTGGGCCGGCAACCGTCGGCCGCATCCGTCGATTGGCGGCGGTGGATTCAACCAGTCGACGCAACGACTTGAATCGACGACAATCGAACGTCAGCAACGGATTAATATGGTGGTGTATGAGCGCCAGGAGTTCACGCTTCTTTATCGCCGGAAATATTGAGGAGCCTGTCTTCGTTCTGGATGGAATCGCTTCGGAATGGCTGTTCGTGTCGGGGTTCTGGTACAGAGTTAACGCATCGCTCGGAACGATGTACGATCAATTCGAGGAAGATGAGGCCGAACCAGCTGCACTTAGCCAGATCGCGTGCGAGCTGGCGCATCAAATCTGCGAACTTGAGGGGCGCGAGGAAGAGATGATCAGCTTCATCTACAGATGGACGCCACAAGGAGAGACATACACTCTGGAAATGCAGCGAGCGGATCTGATTTCCAAGTTGGTAGAAATGCGTGATTTCTTTAATTCGGCTGCTGCAAGTGGTGAAATTCTCGAGCTAAGCCTATAGGTAGTTCAAAAAATCTGGAAATTTGTTCGACCGATTCGCCTTCGGAAGCTGCCATTCGACCTTACAGCAATCGACGCGTGCATTTCAGCGTTTGAGCGCAGAACCGTCCGTGTCCGTCCGAGAAGGCTTTTTGACACTGAATTATGCGGTCCGCACACATCACGCATGATGTGAACTATGGCCACCTTTCCCGGACCCTGCGCCAGCGTGCATGATTCGTCCACGCGTCGGATGGCAGGATCGAGCAGCCCGCTACGCGTCATCGAGTTTGCCGTCAAGCACCATTTTGGGCCCGTTCGATCACTTGCTTCTCGCGACGCATCTGGCAGATAAAAACCCGAATTAAGTCAGATGTTCTGTCGCTGGCATTGCATTTCGCCGGCTATACGACCTGGATTGTTGCCGTCCAGACAACATGGCATACGCACTCGCGATCCTACCGGCGCTCGCCCGTCCCTCACTACAATGCGTCACACGCTCGCTTGAATTGCGAGCAAAGCGATACGCGCAAAACCCGTGGTCGCTCAGGTGAACCGCGCCGCGTGTACCGGATCCCCCCAACTGAAGCAATAGGACAATGGATCATGAGCAAGACAACTCACAATGTGCAGCCCGTTACTTCCAACCTGGGCAAACAGGGTTCAGCTGAACTCGTACCTTCCCGTTACGCGGTGCGCGTCGGTGACATCGATGTCGTATTGATCAGCGATGGCGTTCTACCGCTGCCCACCTCCACCATGTCCACCAATGTGAGCGAAGCGGATCGCAACGAATGGTTCGATGGTCGTTTCCTGCAACGAGACATGTTCGACTGGGCGCTGAATATTGCGCTCGTGCGCAGCGGTGGGCAGCTCATTCTGATCGACTCGGGCGTGGGTGATGGTTTCGAATACTTCACGCGAGCCGGAAAGTCAGTAGTGCGACTGGAGTCGGCAGGTATCGACCTTACTGCAATCACTGACATCGTCATTACGCACATGCATATGGATCACGTTGGCGGCTTGAACGTCGATGGCGTCAAGGCCAGGCTACGTCCGGACGTGCGCATCCACGTGTCGGCCTCCGAAGTAGAGTTCTGGAAAAACCCGGACTTCAGCAAGACGGTGATGCCGGAGACGGTTCCGCCTGCGCTACGCAAGGCTGCTGCGAAGTTCGTGGAACTCTACCGCGAGAATATCGTGCAGTTCGATCGGGCAGTCGAAGTCGCACCGGGCGTGTCGGCGCGCGTGACGGGCGGGCACACACCGGGGCACTGCGTCGTGGACGTCACATCAAACGGCGAGAAGCTAACGTTCGTAGGAGATGCGATTTTCGAAGTCAATTTCGACAATCCGGATTGGCAGAATGGCTTCGAGCATGATCCTGAAGGTGCAGTGGACGTGCGTCTCGCGCTGTTCAACGAAGCCGCGGAAACGGGCGCTTTGCTTGCCGCAGCGCACGTCGCGTTCCCATCCATCGGACACATTGCAAGGAACGGCGACATCTTTCGCTTTGTTCCTGTTACGTGGGATTACTAATCGATATCGGATAATTGATAATCACCCTCCGCGATCCGGACTCACTTTCCGTATCCGGAAGCGACTGGTGCGCATCCCGTGCATGACACTGTCGTTAAGCGTTACCTGCACCTGAATTTCTTCGAGCATGACTGCTATCTCCACGTGCGCACGCGGCGCGTGGAGCCCTTCAATCCACCGGAGCCTGCCATGCGATCCCTTCCCATGCCACGAAAAGCTGTTTGCGCTTGCGCGCTATTCGCAACGCTGCACGGCGCCGCGACCGCCGAAACGTTTGCGCTGAAAGTTGCCGATCTGGATCACGGCCGTTTCAGGAATGAACAAGTGTTCAGTGGATTCGGTTGCCACGGCGAGAATGTGTCACCGCACGTGACATGGTCAAACGCGCCAGCCGCTACTCGCAGCATCGTCGTGACGATTCATGACCCCGACGCACCGACGAGCGGTCTCGGTTGGACCCATTGGGCTGTTGTCAACATACCGCCTTCGCAGACGTCTCTGCAAAAGGGCGCCTCCGGCAACGTGAATCTGCTGCCGCCCGGGGTCACCGAAACGCTGACCGATTTCGGCCAGTCGAAGTATGGCGGACCGTGTCCACCACAAGGCAAGCCACATCGTTATATCGTCACCGCGTACGCACTCGATGTCCCGCATATCGACGTGAGCCCGGCATCTAGCCCTGCACTCGTTGCGTTTCAAATGCACGGGAAGATCATCGCTCGGGCTCGCTATGTCGCGACCTACCAACGCGCGGCGAACTGAGCCGCGCCACGGGTACTGTCAACTGAGCGACATGCCACCGTCGACACGCAAGTTGACGCCGTTGACGAAGCTGCCCTCGTCACTCACGAGAAAGAGCGCCGCGCGTGCGAGTTCTTCAGGAAGTCCAAGGCGGCCTAGCGGAATACGCCCTGCGACGGCAGCCTCGAACGCCGGCCGCTCGTCATGCGCGATACCCAGCTTCGTCAGAATTGGCGTGTCGACCGGCCCGGGACTCAGTACATTCACACGAATGCCACGCGTCTGAAGCTCCAAAGCCCAACTCCGCGCGAAGGCCTCGATTGCGGCCTTCGTACCCGCGTAGACTGCATGTCCTTCGAACACTTTCGAACTCGCGATCGAACTCGTCAATAGAATGGCACCACGATCTCTCATGAGTGGCGTGATCTTCTGTACCCCGAAGAAAATTGCTTTGGTGTTTGTCGCGAAGTGACGATCATAGGACTCTTCGCTCACTTCGTTCGATGCTTCGATAGTATTCACTCCCGCGTTCGCGAAATATATGTCAACTCCTCCAAAGCGCCTCGACACTAGCGCGGCCACTTCGTCGTGCGTTTTCGGGTTCGCGAGATCTCCCGTCAGTCCGATCGCCCGGTCGCCAAGTTCGGCCACGGCCGCATCGACGGCATCCGGACGTCGGCCCACCATAATGACATTCGCGCCCTCTTCAATCAGCAGCCTGGCCGCGGCCAATCCGATTCCACTATTTGCGCCAGTAACAACAGCAACCTTGTTTGCGAGTCGATTCATGTTTTCTCCGTCATATTCCACCTGTCCGGCGTAGAGCCAGAATTTAGCAACGGCTTCTGGTGGGTTGAAGTCACTCGCAGGTCATTTCACTCTTTCCACTTTGTCATCATGTCCGTGGATAAATTCAGCGGCTTTCCCGCGTTCGTTCGCTCCGTCGAGACGGGCTCGTTCACGGCTGCGGCGCAATCTTTGGGTACGACGACGTCGGCCGTGTCAAAGAGCGTGGCAAGGCTCGAAAAGCGCCTGGGCGTCACGTTATTCCAGCGCTCGACCAGGGCCTCCGTTCTGACGATTGAAGGTCAGGCGTTTTATGAGCGCATTGCCCCGCTGATGCGCGGCCTGGAGGACGCCGAAGAAGTATTGCGATCGCCGGCCGCCGCAGCAGGAAGACTGCGTGTAAGCCTGCCTGGCGAACTGGGTCGCTTTTTGCTCGATCCCGTCACGCGGGAACTCCTGCCAAACCACCCGGAACTCGCACTCGACGTGAGCGTCAGCGACCATCATGCCGACCTGATCCGCGATCGCATCGATATCGCGATCAGGGCGGGATGGCTGGAAGACAGCGGCCTGTACGCGCTGCCGATCACCAGTCTTCAGCTGGTGTTGGTTGCGGCGCCTGCATATCTGCGCGAGCGGGGATCACCGCGTGTTGTTGCGGATCTCGCTGCACATCGGCATGTGCGCTACCGGCTCAATGGCCGACCGTACCCCTTGAACTTCGCCGATGGAACGTCCAGCTCCATCGAAGGCAGGTTCGACGCTGATAACGGTGAGGCAATGCGCGTAGCGGCATTGAACGGACTGGGTATCGCCCAAATACTGGAAATTGCCGTACGGGACGATCTCGCCGCCGGGAGGCTGCAGGCTGTACTACCCGATCAGGCGCTCGCGTGCGTCCCTGTGCACGCTATTCACGCTTTCGGAAAAAACATGCCGACGCGCGCGCGCGTATTCGTCGATTTCGTTACGGCGCAACTCTCGAAATGAAGTATCCCGGCGCTCAGCGCCATCGGCTGCCGTCGCGCTGCATTCGAATCACGCCAGGGAGGCGTCGTGCAGCAAATCGATCAGTGTGTCGGCTCCAGTGTGGTCGGCCGTGAATGCCGTGGCCACCGGATCGTAGGTTGCGGGCAAGCCGACCGCACCAAGCAGATTGGCGAGGTATGTATCGAGCATGCTGGTCGCATTCGACACGCTTGCCGCGGTCACCGTATTGGCAAGCGTGACCGGCGCCCCCTGCATCAGTGAATTTATCGTCCACGACGCGCAAGACGTACATAGTCAATCTTGACCATGCCGCGCGTTCGGCGGCCCCGAGGCCGATTGCATGCGTAGCCGCATATGCCTGGCGAGGGGTGATCATGCGGGGATGGCTGGCGCCTCGACACGAACGAACAGAGGTGCAAAGTTTCCTATCGCCGACACGCAGTCACTACTATATTTTGCGTTGCGGACCCTGTCGTTTCGTCAATCGACGTCCGCGATTCCTCGCAGGAGCACAAAAATGGCACGTCGCAGGTGGGTCCCGTTCCTGGCATGGGTTGCTACAGCGTCATTGTCGTTGCCACTTGTTTCACCGCAAGTCGTCCTAGCCGGCGACGAAACGACCGCGAACACGCCGGAGCCATCACCGAAGCTCTCTTGGGCAGATCGAATTCGTCAGGCAAAAGTGCGAAAGGGCGAGCCAATCGTACTGATCGTGCATTCGGCAAAGGACTGCGTCTATTGCCAGCGCTGGAAAGGTTCATTAGGCGGCAAAGGTGATTTTGAATCGTGGGCGAAGACGCATTCCGATGTCCATCTATTCATAGTCGAGCGCGAGGCTATCGCCGTGCCAGAAACCATCGACAGCTATCCCCCGGTTGTCCAATGGCTTTTTGAGCGACGCCAGCGACTGGGCAACTTGTCGCCAGGAACACCCACCTTCGAAATATTCGTCAGGCGCAATATCATTTGGAAGTCGTATGGCTTGCACTCGTGGGACCGCGACGCGTTTCCGGCATTAAAGGACCTGGACAGCCGCCGTGTACCCTCGGACGTCGAGTAGCGTTGGCGTTCGCGCAGGTCAGGATCACGGCGAGGAATGTGCCGTTGGCATCGGACAGGGTGTGATGCGCCCTCCAGGCGTCGCAAACAGAGGTGTCCTCACTCGTTCTGAAAGTTCGTATAGCAAAATAATTCCGCGACTCCAGAATTCTCATGGATCAGGGCCTCCGTCCCGCGGATTGACGACTTTATTGACGGTCCCATCAAAATAATGTCGTCAACTCGCCTACGTCCGCATTAAATTTGTCGATTCGCGTAGTGGAGCAAGGGTTCCGGCGGTAACGTCCTGATTTCTGGACCGATTCCCGGCCTACCGCGCGGCCAGTCGAAGCGCTGAGTTCAGACAGGACGCTCTCTGTCTCAAGCTCAGTCACCTATGCTGGAAAAGCGGTGTTGCGGGACATTCGGGGCCAACTGCGTCCGCTTGCTCCCGGCTAAAAAGCGACATCTGCGCACGTAGGTAGAATCGTCAACAATCAGCTCTAGGTTTGATGGCCATTCCCATTGAGAGACGCAGCGATGAAGGTAACGATTGCATACATCGAAGAACCACCGTTCGGTTGGACGGAAGCGGATGGTACTGCTACGGGTGCTGACGTTGATCTGGCCGATGCGGTTCTTCGGGCGATCGGTGTTACCCGGATCGAGCATCGCCTGACGACATTTAGTGAACTGCTACCCGGCGTTGAAGCAGGTCACTGGGATATGAACGTTCCGCTCTTCGTTACCCCTGAACGCGCCAATATCGTCGCGTTCAGCGTACCCGTATGGGGGATCGGAGACGGCTTTCTGGTTCGGACTGGAAATCCGAAAGCGCTCAACAGCTACGTGTCACTCGCCAAACGTCCCGAGGCGCGCCTTGGCGTCATTGCCGGACAGGTGCAACACGAGTCTGCGAGAACGTCAGGCGTAAGCGAGAACCAGATAGCCATCTTCGAGCAACAGGCCGACGCGATCGAAGCGGTTCTTTCGGGCGCGATCGACGCGTATGCAAGCACAGCCTTGGGAAATCGCATAGTTGCGTATCGGATCGGAGGCTCAATGCTTGAGGCAGTGGAGCACGAGCCGCAAACGAATGGCACGCAGCAGAAGCTCCCGCTCGGCGCATTCTCGTTTAGCAGACGAAACAGCGCTCTGCTCAATGCGGTAAACGGGCAACTTCGTTCATATCTGGGCTCAGAAGAGCATCGCGCTCGTATGGCGAGATTCGGCTTGACAAACAATGAAATCGATTCCGCTCTCGCGCATGGGGTGTAAGACGGGTTTCGGCCACTTTCGGACCTTCGACTTCGGTGTCTAAACCGTCACCAATCCAGGTCACGAACACTTGTTGATGACCGTCGTGGGAAATGCACACACAATCTCACGTCATCACCGCACGACGATTTGATCAGACTGGAGACATAGCTAATGACCGATCGTGCTTCCCGCCGTCAGCTCGACCTTCTAGGCTCTCCGCGCTGGCAATGGCTCGATGAACTTCTGCGTATCTGGTATGTGCGCGCCTTAGATTCAGCCGATGGCTGCTCGCCCGACGAGCTCGCCGATATCTCGGCTCGCCTCAATTTCGTAATGCCAGCCACGCTTGCGGAGTGGTTCGAACTCGTTGGCCACCGCTTAGAATCCGTTCAGGACGCCCCCGCGACGCCCCTTACGGTGCGCGTTCAGGATGGCCTAGTAAGCGTCTGGACGGAGAACCAAGCTGTATGGACGCTGCTCGTGGGCGCCGGAAACGATCCGATGTGCCAGATCGATAGTTCCGATTTCTGCTTTCCAGCTACTCCTTTGAGCCAAGCATTGCACGGGATGACGCTTAGCGACACGTTAGTGGGCGCTTGGGATGGCAATGGTCGGGGACCACTAGGTGACTTGGCGTCATCGGTCGTCGGAGGCGTAATCGAGGACGCTACGGACGATGAGGTGGCTCGTGTCCTGAGTGCTTTCCCCCAACTAGAAGTCCCAGGCAATCCGTTCTATAACGTCCCGCCCCATGGGGACGGCACGACGATACTTCGTGACGGGATTGGCTTGGAGTGGGCGGTGGCTACGGCAGAGGCATTCGAGCACATTGATGCGCTGGTCCCGCTCGAACCTCCCGGCGGCCGCTACCGGGTGAGCCTTGAGCTCCCTACGGCAGTCGCGCGCCAGATCGGGCTGATCGGACGTAGTGCTATCCCGGATCTTAATGCCATCCATTTGCCCTCTGAACTTGCGAGGCCGGCGACGGGGAGCGTCAGCCAGCTTTCGGCTTCATTTGAGTGGGAGACCGCGCAGCCCGAAAAATGTATGTCTGCTGTTCGGAACGCGCTGCCCGAGACTGAGCGAGCGCTGGCCAAGATTACTTACAAACCAGAGCGGATTGCGCACTGGCGAACCGTCGAATCGGATGGAGGTGTTGATGATGCGCGTTGAAATCTGCCTTTCCGCCGGTTGGTAAGCAAGCCACAGCAAACGGTACGTCAGCGTCTGGGGCCGCGTCCGACCTGCCGGTCCAGGTGCAGGCGCGCGACGATATGGCGAAACCGCGAATGGCGATTGGGAGAAATTCGACTGACCGTTGAATCCACCGTCGCCAACGGCCATCCCCCACCCCCCTACTTCATCGCGACAAGCGGCTCGACAAACGCCTCGAAATGCGGCAACCAGATCGGAATCGCCTCCTTGACCGCGAACATCCCGTGGCCGTTCTTGCCGAACGGCGGCTCGACGATCATCTGCCCGTGCCCGCCCGCCGCCTGAAACGCGGCAAACCAGGTCTCCACGACTTCCGGTGCGAAATACTTGTCGTTCTGCACGTAATGCCACAGCACCGGCACGCGCGTCGTGCTCGCGAAATGCCCGATCGTGGCGGCCATCTGCCGCGGATCGCACGGCATGCCCGGATGCGTCGTCGGATTCCCGCCGCGCCCGCCCGAGAAGTTCACCACCGCGACCACGCCCTGCGGCGCGTAGCTTGCCGCCGCCAGCGACGCGAAGCCGCCCGCCGATTGCCCGACCAGCACGACGCGGCTTCGATCCACCTGCGGCAACGTCTGCGCATACCGCACGGCCGCGAGCACATCGCGCGCGGCCTGCTGGCCGGCAGCGAGGTAATCGGGATGCCGGCACGACCCTGCATCCTCTTCGTCGACACCGCCCGTCGCACCATATCCGCGGCGGATCGGCACGATGACCGCGAAACCGTGCTGCACGAACGTCCGGATCTGCGGCAACGCGCGGTAGCGCCCCACCTTCGGCCGGTCGCGCGGCTCGGGCGGGCTGCCGTGGCTCAGCACGATCAGCGGAAAGGGCCCGGGGCCGTCCGGCATGTAGGTCGTGGCGACGATGTCGCGTGTGTGCCCGCCTTCGTCGACCGGCACCTTGACGACGGTTTCATGCAGATCGGGGGCAATGGCGGTGTCTTCGACCGCCGTCGCCGCGCAGCCGGCGACGGAAGCGATCAACACGCCCGGGATCAGCACCCGGCACAGGGGGATGGCGATCCGGTTTCGACGAACGACGATGCTCATGAGCAATCTCTCCACGAATCCAGGGATGACGGGCGAGGCTGTGGCGATGCGTACCGCGAAGGCGACAGTGTATCCGTGCGGCGCCGCAACCGGGCCGGCCGCATGCGTACAGCCCGCACCGGCATCCTGATCGTCACCCGCCCCGTCACCACCGATAACTGACATCCCCCGTCACCGTCAGCCGCGTGCCGTAGAAGCACCCTCCCGCCGAAAAACACGACGACACATAAGTCCGGTCGAACAGGTTGTTCACGTGCGCCGCGACGCGCCACCCCTTCCACGCCGGCCGCTCGACACCCAGGTCGTACGACAGCCCGAGATCGAAGAGCACGACGGCCGGCACGTCGAACGTATTGACGTTGTCGCCCGCGCTGCGCCCGACGTAGCGCATGCCGCCGCCCACTCTCAGCCCGCGCAGGCCCGGCCGGTCGACCGCATAGTCGAGCCACAGCGACGCCAGATGGCGCGGCACCGCCGCCACGCGCTTGCCGACGACGGCCGCGTCCGTATCGGCCTGCACCGTCGTGTCGAGATACGTGTACGCCGCGATCACGTCCAGTTGCTTCCAGACGCGCGAACGCCCTTCCAGCTCGATCCCGCGCGAGCGCACCTCGCCCGTCTGCACGTTGAAGAACGGATGCTCGGGATCGGCGGTCAGCACATTGCGCTGGCGAATGTCGAACGCGGCGATCGACGCGTTCTGCAACCGGTCGGGCGACTGGTAGCGCAGCCCGACCTCGAACTGCTTCGCCTTCGTCGGCGTGAACGGCTGGCCGTCGAAGCGCGTGCCGAGCGCCGGCTCGAACGACGTCGAATAGCTCAGGTAGGGCGCAAAGCCGCTGTCGAACAGATAAACAGCGCCCGCGCGCCCGGTGAACGCACGCGTGCTCTGCCGCACGCTCGCGGAGCGCAGCAGGTCGTCGGTCGTCGTGCGCGACCACTCCTCGCGCCCGCCGAGCGTGAAGACCCAGCGATCCCAGCGCACCTGGTCCTGCAGGTAGACGCCGATCCGGTCGGGTGTCTGGCGCGTCTGCTGCCCGATCGGCGGCGCCGTGAACGGCTGCCCGTAATCGGGCGCACGCGTATCGAGCGGCGGCGCCGCGCCGAACCCCGACCCGACGAGGTTCGCCACCGCATGCTCGTAAGACAGCCCGGCCAGCACCGTATGCTCGACCGGCCCCGTCATCACGCGCATCTCCGCCTGGTTGTCGAGCGCGAGATGGTTCACATGCTCGCGCGACCACGACAGCGAACGGTTCAGCACGCCCGGCGCCAGGTAGGGCGCGACGAAATTGACGGCCGCGCCCGCAAAGTCGACGTCGAGATGCGTATAGCGCACGTTCTGCCGGACTTTCCACGTCGAGTCGAAACGATGCTCGAACGCGTAGCCGATCATCGCCTGCGTGCGGTCGTACGTGTCGAAACCGGGCAGCCCCGGATAGAAGCGCGTCGGTATCCGCCGGCCCGCGTCGGGCCACAGCGTGCCGAGGGCCGGCAGCCAGCCCGCGAAGTTGTTGTGCGGATCGCGCTGGAACGAACCCAGCAGCGTGAAACTCGTATCGGCGTTCGGCTGCCACGTCAGCGACGGCGCGACGACGATCCGCTGCTGCCGCGAATAATCGATCTGCTCGTCCGCGCGGCGCGCGAGGCCGTCGATCCGGTAGCGCCACGTGCCGTCCTGCGTCACGGGCCCGCTGAAATCGAACGCAAGCTGCCCGCGATCGCGGTTGCCGGTCTGCACGGCGAGCAGGTGCTGCGCGTCCCGCGTCGGCCGCTTGCTGACCATGTCGACGATGCCGCCGGGGCTCGCCTGCCCGTACAGCACCGACGCCGGGCCGCGCAAGACGTCGATGCGTTCGAGCGTCCACGGATCGACGACGCTCGCGGCCCAGTTCACGCCTTTCGGCAGCGGCAGGCCGTCGAGCATCTGCGGATTGATCGCCGCCGCCGCGAACCCGCCGAAGCCGCGCAGGAACACACTCTCGAGCACGCCGCCAGGGCGCGAGTCCGCGTACGTGCCCGGCGTGTAGCGCAGGCTGTCGCCGACGCTGTGCACGTCCTGCCGGTCCATCTGCTCGCGCGTGACGACCGACAGGCCCTGCGGCACCTCGACGATCGCCGTGTCGGTCTTGGTGCCCGCGCGCGACACGTCGCCCGCGATGCCGTTCACGGGGCCGACGCCCGTCTCGCGCCGCCCGTCGACGACGATCGGCGCGAGCAGCGGCGCATCCGCGGGCTCGCCCGCGTCCGGCGCATCTTGCGCGGCAGCCGAAGCGGCGATCGGCATCGTCGCCGCGCAGGCCAGTACGGCCGCCCAGCCCGGCACGCGCCGCAACGCCGCGCACGGCAACGGAAATCCAGGCCGCGCATCGCGGCCGATGTGTGATCGATTCATGTCGGGTTATCCGGAAAGCGGAGACGGGCGTCGGCGGATACGTGGCGCCCTTGGGTACGGAGACGGGCCGCTCTTGCAACGGCGACCTCGACTGAACAGCGAATGCGAATCATTTACGCCGACGCGACGCGGGTAAATGCCGGTGGACGCAATCGACGAATGTGCGGCATGCATCGATCGGCCGCGGGTTTATTCGTCTGACGTTAACAAAATGTCACGTTTGAATATCGTTATCCTGAACGACCAAATGAATGATCGGATGATAGGATAGCGACACCCTCAAGTTTCAAGCGACACACTTAATGTCAAGCCTGCCCCCGGCCACCCGACACTCGCTCGTCGATTCTGCGATCGAGATCCTCAAATCCAACATCACTTCCGGCATCTGGCGCGTCGGCCAGCGCATTCCGACCGAGCTCGATCTCGCGAAGCAGCTCGAAGTCGGGCGCAACACGGTGCGCGAGGCGGTTCGCACGCTCGCGTATTCCGGCGTGCTCGAAGTGCGCCAGGGCGACGGCACCTATGTGCGCCGCAACGTCGATCCGGCCGAAACGATGCGCAACGTCGATCGTGCCGCGCGCAGCGACCATCTCGAACTGCAATGCATGCTCGAAACGGAATGCGCGCGCTACGCGGCGCGCCGGCGCACCGACGAGGATCTCGTGACGTTGCGCAAGCTGCTGAAGGCGCGCGGCGAGCGCGAAGCGTCGCGCGACGTGAAGAAGTTCGTCGAGCGCGACCGCGCGTTTCACATCGCCGTGGCCGCCGCCTCGCACAATCACGCGCTCGAAGCGCTGTATCGCTACTTCTCGGGCTCGATCCTCGCGAACGTGGAAGACATCCTCGTCGAACTCGACGAGGCCGAGATCCCCGAGCCGGACATGCGGGCGCACCAGGCGGTACTCGATGCGATCGAACAGCGCGACGAGAACAAGGCGGTGCGCGCGACGCTCGCGATCCTCAAGCCGCAGATGACCTGGCTCGAGACGCGCGAGGCGCCCGCCGCCTGACGGGCCCCGCACGTCCGGTTTGCCCGGTTTGCCCCGTACGCGCTACGCGGCGACGGCCTCGATCACGTCGATCTGCCCGTCCGGCGCGGAGCGAAGCCCCACGGGCCGCCAGCCGGCGGCGGCGAGCAGCGCGTCGTATTCGTCCCGCGTGCGCTCGCGGCCGCTGCCCCAGCACATCATGTGGATGTCGTAGAGCTTCGAGAAATGCGCGACGCCCGGCGCCGGCACGACCCGCTCGATCACGAACACGCGCGCGCCGTCACGGGCGCTTTCGCGTGCCCGCCTGAGGATCGCCACGCATTCGTCGTCGTTCCAGTCGTGCAGGATCAGCTTCAGCAGATAGACGTCGGCGGCCGGCACCGCGTCGAACATGTTGCCGCCCGCCTTGCTGCAGCGCGCGCTCACGCCCATCCGCTGCGCCCAGTCGTCCGCATCGCCGTCGATCACCTCCGGCAGGTCGAACACGACACCGGTCAGCGCGCCGAACCGCCGCAGCAGGCTGCACAGCATGTGCCCCTGGCCGCCGCCGATGTCGCACGCATGCGTGCCCGGCGCGAACGTGACGTCGCGCAGCGCATCGACGACCTGCTCCGACTGCACGGTCGAGAAGCTCGACATCGCGCGCTTGAAATCGCTTCGGTAACGTTCGTGATCCTTCGCATAGTCGAACGCCATCGCGCCGAACTCGCGGACGAAGCCGTTCTGCTGCCCCTCGCGCACCATGTCGGGCAGATGCGCCCAGATCGCGTAGTGCTCGGGGCCTTCCTGCAGCAGCACGAAATCGCGCAACGTACTCGCGGCGTCCGCGTGCAGCAGCGCCCCCGACGCGGTGGCCCGGAAGCCGCGCCGCGGGTCCTCGTCGAGCAGCCCGAGCGCGGCGAGCGCACGCAGCAGCCGGTACAGCAGCGGTTCGTCGACGTCGAGCGTCGCCGCGAGCGCGGCCGACGAAACCGGTGCATCCGTGGTGACCGCATCGAACACGCCGAGCCGCGTGCCCGCATACAGGATCCGGCTGCGCCACCGCCCAAACAGCGTATCCAGCACCTGTTTTGCCGCATTTTCCATAAAGCACTCCTGAGCAGGGTTCGACCGCGCCGGCACGTGATGTACCGGGCGATCGCATCGTCAACGAAGCAGGCGGATCACTGCTCGTGCAGGAATTCCCGGATCGGGTAGCCGACATGGCGCTGCGCATCGAGCGTATAGCCGAGGATGCGGTCGCCGCGCTTGAGCTCCGTGATGTTGTGCACGCTGCCTTTCGGCCCGAGCACGCGCACGTGCCAGTCGTCCTGCGCAATGATGTTGATCGCGCGATTCGCGGCATTCTTCGCCTCGATCAGCAGCAGCGGCCGCGTCTCGACCTTCGCGCGCCCGACCACGACGCGGCGTGCCTTGCCCTGCACGTTGACAGCCAGGATCTCCGCGCCCGATTCGAGCTCGGCGAGGTAGCGGGTGCGGTTGTCCGGCGCGACGACATACGAATGGAGCGCGGCCGCGTTCACGCGGAACGGGCGCGTCGGCATGTACGGCAGCGGGTGCGTCTCGCTGCTGATCAGGATCATGCCGGTCGAATACGAACCCACGAGGATGCCCTCGTCCTGCTCGAAGCGCGAGCAGGTGTCGACGCATACGCGCTCGCCCGGCCCCAGGTGCGTGAGCCCGACGATCTCGATTTCCTCGAGCTGCAGATCCTCGACCGTGTCGCTGCAGATCGACACGAGCTGCGTGGCCTGCCCGACCTGCGTCGGCGTGAGCAGCACGCCTTCGGGGCCGCGCTGCAGCACGTTCAGCGTCACTTCGGCATCCTCCAGGTCGGCGACGACGGTGATCAGCTCGCCCGCCGCGCGATCGGCGGCCGCCAGCAGGATCTCGAGCGGGATCTTGCTCGGGTCCTGCAGGAATTCGACGAGCAGCCACGGCGTGGACACCGACAGCTCGCACGCGCGCGTGAGCGTCGCCTCGCCCGTCACTTCGATGAACACGCCGAGCTCGACGCCGTCCGGCACCGCGAAATCGACCGGCAGCCCGTCCTTCACGAGGACGATCTGCACCTGCTCGAGCAGCGCGGCATCGGCCGGCTGCCGATCGACGACCGCGACCTTGCACGCGCTCGGCGGCAGCCGCCCGGCCTGCTCCGCATCCTTCACGACGAATGCGGACACGCCGACATGCAGCGCTTCCTCGGTGATCTCGTCCGCGAGCTCGCCGATGTTGCGCAGGTCAATCCAGGAAAGCTTCTTCAAGGCCAATCTCCTTCGAAGGGGATAAAGCAGGTTGAATGACAGGGTGAAACTAGCGACTGACGGAAACGGCCGAACGCGACGCGGCGGCCCGCATCCGGCAATCCACCCAGCCGGCGCCCGGCTCGTAGCCGGCCAGCCGGACGCCGGGCGCGACATCGGCGAGCCCGACGGCCGTGCCGCCGTCGGTCCGGAACCGCACCGCGCGGTCGCCGCGCAGCACGACACGCGTGCTCGCGCCGGATGCGCTGCGCGTGTGCAACGCGACGAGCGGCGCGGATTCGATCCGCACGCGGCCGACCACGATCGCGCGCGTGTCGCCCGCCGCGCCGACCGTCAGGATCCGTTCGCCCGAACGCAGCAGCGAAAGCTGGCGCGCGCGGTCGCCGCCGCAGAACACGAACGATTCGGCCGAGCCGGCGTCGATGCCGAACACGAGCGGCCGGCCGGGCGGGTGCGCGCCGCCGGCCGCGACGACGAGCAGCATGCTGGTCGCGCTCGCGCCGGCCAGCACGCACTCTTCGCCATCGAGCTGCGAACAGCCGTCGATCACCGCATGCAGCCCGACGCCGAGCGGCTCGACGCGCTGCACCTCGAATGTCTTCAGCTTCAGCGGCTCGCGCGAGCGCAGCTCGCCGCACGCGGCCAGCACGCCGCGCAACGCGGCCGCATCGCGCGGTGCGAATGCGATGTCGACCGGCGACTGCGCATGCTTGCGCGCGAGATAGGCCGCGCCGTGCGGATCGGCGAGCGACACGACGATGCGGCACGCGGTGTCGCGGACACCCTCGAGCAGGCGCTCGAGCGGCATCGTGGTCGCGAGCGCGTAGTCGAGCAGGACGAGCGCGTGCCGCGCGATCGCGGCGCGCGCGGCATCGAAATCGGCCGCGCCGTCGATCCTCACGCGAACGCCCGCGAGCGGCGCATGCGCATCGTCGACCAGCGTCGCGACGCCCGCCGTCGAAACGGTCAATAGCGCCGCCGCGCCGGCCGCGCACGGTTCGCGCCCGGCCTCGCCCACCACGACGCGGCGCGCGCCGGCCCTCGCCGCGTCGGCCGCGACGGCGCCTGCCTGCGCGCCGAGCGCGCGCAGGTCGATCCACGGATAGCGATGCATGGAAACCCTCGATGGTCGAAAAAGACCGGGTACGACGGCCCGGCGCAGCGGATCAGGCGGCCAGGTGCGCGGCGCGCCGCTCGACGCCGTGCACCGCGTCCGACAGGCGGCGGATCAGCGGGGCGGCCTTCGGCGCGGCGAACACGTTGCGGCCGGCCGCGATGCCGAGCGCGCCCGCGTTCATCACCCGCGACGTGAACGCGACGAACTCGTCTTCGGGTAGCTTCGCGCCGCCCGCGACCAGCACCGGCAGCGACGAACCGGCGATGATGTCGGCCATGCTCGCGGCGTCGCCGCTGTACGGCAGCTTGACGATGTCGGCGCCGAGATCCGCCGCGACGTTCGCCGCATGGGCGATCAGTTCGGCCTGCGGACGATCGCCGAGGCCGGGGCCGCGCGGATAGATCATCGCGAGCAGCGGCAGCGACCAGCGCGCGCATTCGGTCGCGATGCGGCTCAGGTCGAGCAGCTGCTGGGATTCCGTTTTAGACCCGAGATTCACGTGCACGCTGACCGCGTCCGCGCCGCTCGCCAGCGCGTCCTCGACGCTCGCGAACAGCGTCTTCGCGTTCGCGTCCTCCGCGTAGCGCGTGCAACCGTTCAGGTGCACGACGAGCGCGAGATCGCTCAGCACGTCGGGCGCTAGGAAGCGCGCGCGGCCCCGATGCACGACGATTGCGTCGCCGCCGTGCGCGGCGATGTCGCCAACCAGTTGCCGCAACTGCTGCGGATGGGCGATCGGCCCGTCCGCGAGCGAATGATCGAGCGGCACCATCAGACACTTGCCCGACGCGGCACGCACCACCCGCCGCATCCTGAGCGCCTTGCCAGAAACCGATAGAAGAGCGTTCATCCGTGATTCCTCGCCAGAAATGGAAAGGCCGGCCCGTTCGACTTCAGCCTGCCCCCGGGGTGCCCGTTTGCGGGCGGAACTGGAGCGACAACCGAGCAACGCTTGCAGCAAATCTTGCGACGTGTAAGACTTGCATAGACCCAATCATCCTATGATTGGATCATCCTTGCAAGTGCCTTGCGAGCGATCCTGTTTCCCGACCGGGGGACGCCTTCGTCGCGGCATCGCTTCCCCTTTGCAGACAACGGCAGCACATCAACCTGTGAGGTGTCTATGAAGTTCGGCGTGTCCTTCCTGCCCGATACCGGCCCGGCCGACCGCCCGGCGGCCGACTATTACGCCCAGGCGCTGAAGCTCAGCGCGCTGTCCGAGCGGCTCGGCTACACGTACGTGAAGATGACCGAGCATTACCTGAAGCCGTACGGCGGCTACAGCCCGTCGCCGCTGATGTTCCTCGCGGCCGTGGCCGCGCAGACGAAGTCGATCCGCCTGATGACGGGCGGCATCCAGGCGTCGTTCCATCATCCGATCCAGCTCGCGGCCGAAGCCGCGCAGCTCGACGCGATCTCGAACGGGCGGCTCGAGCTGGGCTTCGCGCGCGCCTTCCTGCCGTACGAATTCGACGCATTCGGCATCGATCTCGATTCGAGCAAGACGCGCTTCCAGCAAACGATCGACGCAACGGTGCGGCTCCTCGCCGAGGAATCGGCCAGCGAGGACACCCCGTTCTTCCGCTATCGCGACGCGCAATCGCTGCCGCGCCCGACGCAGCAGCCGCGCCCGCCGGTATGGGTCGCGGCGCTGCTCACGCCGTCCAGCTTCGAGTGGATCGGCGAACGCGGTTTCAACCTGCTGATGGCCGCGCCGCCGCGCAAGGCCGCGCTCGCGAAGACACAGGAGATGGTGGCGCTCTATCGCGACACGTTCGAGCGCCATCACGGCCACACCGGCCGCAAGCCGCAGGTCGCGATCAGCATCCCGCTGATGATCGGCACGTCGGACGCGCATGCGCTGGCACTCGCGGAGCCGCGCCTGCGCCATCACTGGCGCAATTTCGCGGAAGCGGCGAAGTCGTGGGAGCAGGTGCAGTCGCCGGCCTACCAGGGCTACAACGAAGCGATGAAGAACAAGATGGGCGGCATGGACACGGCCGACCTCGACGCAACCGCCGTGCTCGGCACGCCCGACACCGTGCGCCAGCGCATTCGCGCGCTCGAGGCCGACCTCGGCCTCGACGCGATCCTGTGGCACATCGACTACGGCGCGCAGCCGTACGAACTGATGAGCAACAACCTGGAGGTGTTCGCCCGCGACGTGCTGCCGGGACTATGACGCCATGCCGATTCCTTCCGGATCCACCACGGGCTCGCCCATGACACCGTCCCTGTCACTCGACACGATCGTCGTCGGCGCCGGCATCGGCGGCCTCGCCGCCGCGCTCGCGCTGCGGCGCGCCGGCCATCGGGTCACCGTCCTCGAACAGAGCCGGGCGTTTCGGGAAGTCGGCGCCGGGCTGCAGGTCGTGCCGAACGCGACGCGCGCACTGCGTGCGCTCGGCGTGCTCGACCGGCAGCGGCTGGCCGCCGTCGCCCCGATCGCGACGATCCGCCGCCGCTGGCAGGACGGCAGCCTGCTCGGCGCCTTCCCGCTCGGCGACGCGGTCGAAGCCGAGTTCAACGCGCCTTACTGGAACGCGCATCGCGCCGACCTGCATGCCGCGCTGCTCGACGCCGTGCGCGACCCGTACACGGCCGGCCCGCCGGTCGCCGTCCTCGGCGGCATCGCGGTGCGCGGCCTCGACGCATACGGGCCGGACGGCGCGACGCTCGTCGATGCGGCGGGCACGCGCTGGCGCGCGGATCTCGTCGTCGCGGCCGACGGCATTCATTCGACGCTGCGCCACGCGCTGCTCGGCGACGACGCGCCGCACTACAGCGGCGACGACGCGTATCGCGCGCTGATCGACGCCGATGCAATCGACCCGCGCTCGCCCGTGTTCGAGATCGTCAAGGAACCGCAGGTGACGATCTGGCTCGGGCCCGGCCGGCACGCGATCCATTACTGGGTGCGCGACCGCCGGCTGCTGAACCTCGTCGTGATCGTGCCGGGCGACGGCAGCACGCGCGAATCGTGGAGCAGCAAGGGCGACCGCGCGACGCTCGAGGCCGAGCTCGCCGGCTGGGATCCGCGCCTCGTCGGGCTGATCCGCTGCGCGTCGGACCTGAGCCGCTGGTCGCTGCACGACCGGCAACCGCTCACGCGCTGGGTGTGGGACAGCGTGTGCCTGCTCGGCGACGCATGCCACCCGATGCTGCCGTACCAGTCGCAAGGCGCCGCGCAGGCGCTCGAGGACGCGGTCGTGCTCGGCCGATGCGTGACCGGGCTCGCGTCGAAGGACGCGCTCGGCGCCGCGCTGGTCGAATACCAGCGCCTGCGGATCGACCGCAGCGCGCGGATCCAGCTTGCATCGGCCGGCAACGGCGGCGTATTCCACCTGCCCGACGGCCCCGAGCAGCAGGCGCGCGACGCCGAGCTCAAGTCGCGCCGCGCCGACTTCAAGTCCTATCACTGGACCTGGGCCGACGCGTACCAGCTTTGACGCCCGCCCCGGTGCCGCGCGGCGCGACCTGCGCGGTACCGGGGCTCCTCGCGACAGGACCGCATCATGACGAACACCGTGGACATTGCGCAGCAACTGAAACAGGCGATGCGCGGCGTGGCCGCCACCGTCACGATCGTGACGACCGGCGGCGACGGCGCCGCCGCCGCACCGTGCGCGCTGACCGCCAGCTCGTTCACGTCGGTCGCGCTCGATCCGCCGACCGTGCTGGTGTGCATCAACCGGCGCGCCAGCATTCACGCGTCGATCACCGGCCGCCGGCGCTTCTGCGTGAACGCGCTGCGAAGCTGCCACGTACCGCTCGCGCTCGCGTGCAGCACGACGGGCTCCGACACGCGTTTCGCGCACGACGCATGGCGTACCGACGCGGCGACGGGCCTGCCCTATCTCGAGAACGCGCAGACGTCGTTCTTCTGCGACACGCTCGAACAGGTCGAGGTCGGCTCGCATTCGATTCTGGTCGGACGGGTCACGCGCGTCGCGATGTCCGCCGACGTGAACCCGCTGATGTACGTGAACGGCGCGTTCGCCGCCGTCCGCTCGCTGCCGTCCGATGCCGGCGGCGGATGACGGGCGCACGTTCTGTTGTTTCGAGCATTCGTTCGCGGGGTTCGCACCAGGCCCGTGCGCTCGAGAAAACACGCGCCCCCCACCGATGCGTGCGTCACGCGTGATGCCGCACGCAATCGTTGCGTGCGCTGCAGTCACGCTGCGCGCGCACATCACGCACTACCATTGCGCCGCATGCACGCGATGAAACGGAGAAGCCGATGGCACCCGACCTGAACCTGCTGATTTCGCTCGATGCACTGCTCGAAGAGGGCAGCGTCGTCGGCGCCGCACGCCGCATGAACCTCAGCCCGCCCGCGATGAGCCGCACGCTCGCACGCATCCGCGAAACGGTCGGCGACCCGATCTTCGTGCAGGCCGGCCGCAAGATGGTGCCGACGCCGCGTGCGCTCGAACTGCGCGGGGTCGTCCGCGAAACCGTGGAGCGCGCATCGCAGTTGCTCGCGCCGTCCGCGGAAATCGATCTCGGCACGCTCGACAAGCAGTTCAACGTGCGTGCGAACGACGTCTTCGTCGGCCTGCACAGCAGCCGGCTGCTCGAGGAGATGGCGCGCGGGATGCCGCGCGCGATGCTGCGCTTCATGCCCGAGGAAGACGACGTCGACGACGACGCATTGCGCAGCGGCCGCATCGATCTCTTCATCAGCGCGTCGCGACGCCTGGGGCCGGAGATTCGCGTGCAGCCGCTGTTCACGACGACCTTCGTCGGCCTCGCGCGCCACGACCACCCGATCTTCGACGACGACATCACGCCCGAACGCTTCGCGCGCTGGCCGCATATCGGCGTGTCGCGGCGCGGCAAGTCGGCGGGGCCGATCGACGACGCGCTCGCCGCGCGCGGGCTCGCGCGCCACGTGGTGCTCGTCGTGCCGACGCCGTATGCGGCGATCTTCGCGCTGCAGGCGTCGGACCTGATCCTGCCGCTGCCCGAGCATCTCGCGCGCGGCGCGGTGCGGGCCGGGCTCGGCGTGCGCACGTTCGAACTGCCGGTGCCGCTCGAAACCGTGCTGATCACGCAGGCGTGGCATCCGCGCTTCCAGAGCGACCCCGCGCACCAGTGGTTGCGGCGTGTCGTGCGCGGGCTGTGCACCGGCCAGCCGGCACTGCGTGCGGCGCACGCATGACGGATGCGTCGCACGCACTCGTCGAGTGCAAAGACGTCACTGTTCGGCATGCATGGCGCGACCGTAGACTGGCTTCGTCCTTTCTCATGGAGCGAGTGCAGTGCATGAAGCAGCAGATCAGACGCGCGCCGTCGCGGCGCCGCCCCGCCGCCTGACTCGCGCGGCCGCGGCGCTGATCGCGCGCATCGACATCTTCACGCCGCGCGGCGCGTATGTCGCACGCTCGGTCATCGCCGCCGCGCTCGCGCTCGGCGTCGCGTACCTGCTCGAACTGGAAACCCCGTATTCGGCCGCGTCGACGGTGCTGCTCGTGATCAATCCCGTCCAGGGCGCGGTGATCGGCAAGGGCGTGTGGCGCGTGGTCGGCACGATCGCGGGGATGGTCGTCGCGTTCGTGCTGATGGGCTGCTTCGCGCAGCAGCCGCTGCTGTTCATCCTCGGCTTCGCGTTCTGGCTCGGCGTCTGCGTCGCGGGCATGACGCTGCTGCGGCACTTCCGCGCGTCGGGCACCGTCGTGGCCGGCTACACGATCGGCCTCGCGACCTACGGCGCGATGCAGCATCCCGAGCTGACCTTCGAACACGTGATCGGGCGCGGCTCGACGGTCGCGATCGGCGTGCTGTGCCTGAGCCTCGTGTCGATGCTGCTCGGCACGCGCGACGTGCACGCGAAGCTCGACGCGCTGGTGACGCGCATCACCGCCGACGTCGCGCGGGTCATCGCCGCGCAGCGCAACGGCCTCGCGGCGGCACCGGCCGACGACAAGCGGCACGCGCTGTTCGCCGGCATCTACGGCATCGACGATCTGCTCGCGCTCGGCAAGGCCGAATCGGAGGATCTCGCGCAACGCGCGGCCGCCGTGCGGCACGGGATGGCATCGCTGTTCGGCGCACTCGCGGGCGGCATGCCGCCGCTGCCGGCCGACAGCCCCGGCGCGCGCGCGGTCGCATCGCTGCAGCCGCGTCTCGCGGCCGCGTGGCAGGCCGCCGCCGACGCATTGGGCGACGGCCCCGGCGGCGCCACGCACGCACGTGCGCTGCTCGGCGATGCGCGCGAACGCCTGCGCGACGCGCTCGACGGCATCGCGCTCGGCGATCCGCGCGACGAGGCGGCGTTGCTGATCGCCGGCGAGCGGCTGATCGAGCAGATCGACGACTACCGCGCGGCGCTCGACGGGCTCGTCGAACTGCAGCGCCCGCGCCCGGGCTACCGGCCCGCGCGGGTGCGCTTTCACCGCGACACCGGCGCGGCCCTGCGCAACGGCGTGCGCGCCGCGTGCGCGATCGTGATCTCGGGCGCATTCTGGCTCGCGACCGGCTGGAACCAGGGCGACATGATGCTGCTCGTCGTCGCACCGTACTGCGCGCTGCTCGCGACCGCCGGCAACCCGGCCGCCGGCGCGCAGGCGTTCATCAAGGGCACGGTGCTCGCCGTGCCGGCCGCGTTCGTGTGCGCGTTCGGCATCCTGCCGCGCATCGAAGGCTTTCCGCTGCTCGTCGTCGCGCTCGCGCTGTTCTGGATGCCCGGCATCTACGCGACGAGCGTGCCGAAGACCGCGCTCGCGGGGCTCGCCTATCTCGTCGCGTTCAACACGCTGACCGGCGCGACCAATCCGTTCCGCCCCGACGTCGCGCTGTTCCTGAACCAGTCGGTCGCGTGGGTGCTCGCCACGTTCCTCACGCTGCTCACGTTCCGGTTGATCCTGCCGGGCAACCTGGCCACCGACGCCACGCGGCTGCGCCGCACGATCCGCGACGACACGCTCGCGCTCGTGGCCGGCCGGCGCGTCACGGCGGCGGGCTGGCAGCAGCGTCAGCAGCACCGCATCGCGCAGCTCGGCGCGCTGCTCGCGGGCCAGCCGGCCGCGATGACGCAGGCGAGCATCGAGACGCTCGCGGCGCTGCACGTCGGCAAGGAGCTGCTGCGGATCCGCCGCGGCGCCGCGCGCGACGGCCTGCCCGACCGCGCGCGGCGATGCGTGCGTGCGGGGCTCGCGGGCCTCGCGCGGCACGCGGCCGCCCCGCCGCGCGCGGCCCGGCATGCACGGCGCGCCGCGCACGTGCTGGCCGGCCTCGCCGCCGCGCAGCCGGGCAACACCGAACTGAAGTGGCTGATGGCCGCGTTCGCCGACGTCCACGTGCTGCTGCACACGTACGCCGCCTATTTCACCGCCGTTCCGGAGCGCGCCCGCGATGCTCAGTGAATTCCCGCTGGCCGGTATCTACCTGCCGCCCTTTTTCGTCTATGCGTGCGCGACCGTGCCGCTCTACCTGGCCGTGCGCGCGCTGCTCGCGCGGCTCGGCGTGCTGCGCCGCGTGTGGCATCCGGCGCTGTTCGAGTTCGCGATTTCGCTCGTGCTGGTCGCCACGCTGATCCTCTATTTCTAGCCTCCCGTCGGAACGTATCGCGTCATGTCGCTCAAACCCCTCACCCGCTCCCTGCTGACGCTCGCCACCGTGGCCGTGGCGATCGTGCTGGTCGCCGCCCTCTGGCACGCATACGTCCTCGCGCCGTGGACGCGCGATGCGCGTGTCAGCGCGCACGTCGTGCGAGTCGCGCCCGAAGTGTCGGGCACCGTCGTCGAAGTCGCGGTGGTCGACAACCAACGCGTCGCGAAAGGCGACGTGCTGTACCGGATCGATCCGCAGCGCTTCGCGCTGGCGGTGGAACAGGCCGAGGCGCAGGTCGCCGCGACCGCCGAGTCGATGCGCCAGAAGCGCGACGAAGCGCAGCGGCGCACCGGCCTCGACGATCTCGTGCCGCGGGAGGACATCCAGCGCTCGAGCCGCGCGGTGGCGATCGCGCAGGCCGAGTACCGCAAGGCGCTGGCCGCGCTCGACGTCGCGAAGCTCGACCTCGAACGCACGACGCTGCGCTCGCCGGTCGACGGTTACGTGACGCAGCTGCGCCTGCGCCACGGCGACTACGCGGTCGAAGGCAAGCCCGGCATCTCGGTACTCGACGCGCACAGCTTCTGGATCACCGGCTATTTCGAGGAGACCAAGCTGCGCCGCGTCGCGACGGGTGCACCCGCGACGATCCGGCTGATGGGCTTCGATCCGCTGCTGAGCGGGCACGTGACGAGCATCGGCCGCGGCATCGCCGACGAAAACGGCACGCTCGACGAACTCGGCCTGCCGGCCGTCAACCCGACCTTCAGCTGGGTGCGGCTCGCGCAGCGCATTCCGGTGCGCATCGAGATCGACCGGGTGCCGGCCGGCGTGCTGCTGGCGGCCGGCATGACGTGCAGCGTCGAAGTCGGCGAACGCGGGCGCGAGCGCACGCCGCGCGGCCGGCTCGCGTCGTGGCTGCACGCGTGGATGTGACGGAGGCGACGATGCGATGCCTGTTCCCTCCGATGCGCGCGACGTGCCGCGTACGCACCTTCGTCGCGGCCTGCGCGTGCGCGCTCGCCGCATGCACGACGGTCGGCCCCGATTACGTGGCGCCGCAGCCCGCGCATCCGCCCGGCTGGATCGCGCCGCGCGACACGGTGACGGCCGACCCCGCGCAGTTGCAGGACTGGTGGCGCGCGTTCGGCGATGCGCAGCTCGATGCGCTGGTCGAGCAGGCGATCGCGCACAACCAGGATCTCGCGATCGCGCGCCAGCGCTTGCTGCAGGCGCGCGCCGAACGCGACCAGATCGCGAGCCGCCTCGGCCCGACCGTCTCCGCGGGCGGGAACGCCGATGCGCTGCGCTCGTCGCGGGCGCTCGAATGGCCGCCCGGAATCGGCCAGTCGCGCACCTACCGGCTCGGCTTCGATGCGTCGTGGGAACTCGACCTGTTCGGCGGCACGCGGCGCGCGGTCGAATCGGCCGATGCGCAGATCGACGCGCTCGACGACGATCGCCACGCGATCCTCGTGAGCCTGCTGGCCGAGCTTGCATCCGATTACGCGGAACTGCGGGCGACCCAGGAGCGGCTGCGGATCGCAACGGACAACGTCGCGAGCCTCGACGCCACGCGGCAGCTGACCGAGCGCTCGAACCGGCGCGGCCTCGGCACGTCGTTCGCGGTCGCGCAGGCGCGTGCCGAACTGCAGCTCGCGCAGGCGGCGGTGCCGCCGCTGCAGCAGGACGTCGCGCGGCTCGCCCACGCGATCGGCGTGCTCGTCGGCGGTTTTCCGGAAACGCTGCGCGACACGCTGAGCGCACCCGGCGCGACCCTGCCGGTCGCGCCCGCGCTGCCCGTCACGCTGCCGTCGGACGTGATCCGCGAGCGCCCCGACATTCGCGCCGCCGAACGGCGGCTCGCCGCCGCGACCGCGCAGATCGGCGTCGCGCGCGCCGAGCAGTTTCCGCATTTCGCGATTCCGCTGAGCCTCGGCACGACGGCGAGCCTCGTGCAGGACCTGTTCTCGGGCGCGAGCGTCGCATGGTCGGTCGCCCTCGACGGCACGCAGACGCTGTACGACGGCGGCCGCGCGAAAGCCGGCGTCGACGCCGCGCGCGCGGCCGCCGAGGCCGCCCGGCTCGCATACGAGCAGCGCATCCGCCGCGCGTTCCGCGATGTCGAGGACGCGCTGGCGGCGATCGGCGCCGCGCGCGACCAGCAAGCCATGCTCGCCGCGGCGGTCGACAGCAGCCAGGACGCGCAGTCGCGCGCGACGCGGCTGTACCGCAACGGCCTCGGCGAATACCTGTCGGTGCTCACGGCGCAGCGCGCGACGTACCGCGCCCGCGATGCGCTTGCGCTCAGCCGGCTCGCCCAGGTGCAAGGCGCGATCGCGCTCTACAAGTCGCTCGGCGTCGGCTGGCGCGATGCGCCGCCGGTCGCGCAGGCCGGCGCGGCGCAAGCGAGCGCGCATTGAATGCCCACGCACGGCCACCCGACGCTCCGGCGTCGCTCATCCAACGGAGAACCCTCGATGTCCGCTCTCAATCCGAATGATTTCGCGCTGCATGACATCCATCTCTTTCCGGTCTGCGTGTTTCGCCCCGAACACGCGACACCGGGCTACGCACCGCGCTGGGAAGGCGAGATCGACACGCTGATGCGCCACGGCGAGCCGTTCGTGATCGTCTACGTCGAACTCGATACCGACGAAAGCCACGACGACCGCAAGCATCGCGCGGTCTGGCTCAAGCAGAACAAGGTCGAGCTGGGCGCCGTCTGCAAGGCGCTCGTCAGCGTCGAACCCGATCCCGACCGGCGCGCGGAAGTGGCCGCGCAGGGCGAGGTCGCCGTCAAGGCATTCGGGATTCCTCATCACGCGGTGGCGTCGTTCGGGCAGGCCGTCTCGCTCGCCGCCCGGCTCACGCGGCAGCATCCGGGCAACGACGCGCTGCAAACCGGACAACAGGCATGACGGGGCCGGCACGCCGCGCCACGTCGCATCCGCCACCGACACGGGGGCCGGCATGCGCTATCCCGCCCTGACGATCACCGGCTCGCACACGCTGGCGTCATGTCCGTCGCGGCTTCCCGCTCCGGGCGAGATCCTGTTGTGGCGACTGCGCGGCGAATGGCAGCTCGTCACCAGCGAGCAAGGCCATCTCTGCCTGTCGAAGACGGAACTGCGGCGTGCCAGGATGCATCCGAACCGCGCGCACGGCCGCCGCTTCGCGATCGGCCGGTCGGCGCTGCGCGCGATCCTGGGGACGCTGGCCGGCCGCGCCGCCGACGAACTCACGCTGATCGAGCGGGAGGCCGACCATATCGCGATCGCGGGCTGCGACTCGCTGGACGGGCTCGACGTCGTGGTCGGCCACGCCGGTATCTGGATCGTGATCGCGATCGCCCGTGGCCCGATCGGGCTCGGCATGGCGCAAGCCGGCACGCCCGCCGGTCCGGCATCGCGCGACCAGCTTCGGCTGGACAGCCTCTCGAACGCATGCGGAAGCGGACACGGCGCGACGCTCGCGTCGCTGGCGCCGTTTGCGGGGCCCTTCCGCGAGGTCGATACGCCGCATGCGGGCCGCTGGCGCCTGCTCGACATCCCGCTCCCCGGCCTGGCCTGCGCGGCCACCGTTGCCGCGCGCCAGATGGACAAGATCCATGCGGTGGGCTGGCGCGGCGAACGCAAGGACTGGCTGGCCGACCGCGATCGCCACCTGCGGGCGGCGGCGTCGTGCGGCACTTCAGCCTGCGTCGCGGTCGAGACTGGATAAACCGGCGCAGCAATCCTCGCGGCGCGTGCTTGCGCGCCGGTCGCCGTCGGCATCGATGATGGGATGCCGTTCATGGGAACGCGCGAAGGTTCCCGGTTATGGGAGCACGCGCTCCGGATGTAAAGCGCCCACACCGCCGCCGCATCGCCATTCCGCGATTCTTTCGCCTCCTCCATCAAACCTCCATCTTTCCGCACAAAAAACTCCATCGGGCATACGCACACTGCGAACCGAAAATGCGGGCCATCGGGTGCCTGCGTCCCATGGAGTCCACATGAAGAATCAGAAACGAGCCTGCTACGGCGCCGTGTGCGCGCTGGTGGCGGCGATGCTGGCGGGCTGCGGGCCCTCCGAACAGCAGGCCGCCGCGCCGGCCATCCCGGTTGCGGCGATGACGCTCGCGGCCGCGCCCCTCGACGTGAGCGAAGACCTGCCGGGCCGCGTCGCGGCCGTGCGGATCGCCGAAATCCGGCCGCAGGTCAGCGGCATCGTCCAGCGACGGCTGTTCGAACAGGGCACCGAGGTCCGCGCAGGCCAGCCGCTGTTCCAGATCAATCCGGCGCCGTTCAAGGCCGACATGGATACAGCAGCGGCGGCGCTGCAACGCGCGGAAGCCGCGCTTGCACGAGCCAGGGTGCAGACCACGCGGCTGAAGCCGCTGGTCGAAGCCGACGCGATCAGCCGGCAGGTCTACGACGACTCGGTGTCGCAACGCGACCAGGCCGCCGCCGACGTCGCGCAGGCCCGCGCGACGCTCGCACGACGCCAGCTCGACCTCAAGTTCGCAACCGTCGAAGCGCCGATCACGGGCCGCATCGACCAGGCACTCGTGACCGAGGGTGCGCTCGTCGCGAGCAGCGACAGCCAGCCGATGGCACGCATCCAGCAGATCGACCAGGTCTATGTGGACGTCCGCCAGCCGGCCGCGTCGCTCGAATCGCTGCGCGGCGCGCTCGCGGCGCAGACGCAAGCGTCGAACAGCAACAGCCTGCCAATCGATGTGCTGCGCGAAGACGACACGCGCTACGACGTGCGCGGCCGCATGCTGTTTTCGGGCGTCAACGTCGATCCGGGCACCGGCGACGTGCTGCTGCGCGTGCTGGTCGACAACCCGAAGCGCGAGCTGCTGCCGGGCATGTACGTCCGTGCCCGTGTTCCGCGCGCGCACTATGCCAACGCGGTGATGGTGCCGCAACAAGCGGTCGTCCGCGCCGGCGGCAAGCCGCAGGTATGGGTGCTCGACGCGAAGGGCACCGCACATCTGAAGGCCGTCGAAGTCGGCGAGCTGACGAACCGCAGCTACCGCATCAAGTCGGGCCTGCAGGCCGGCCAGAAGGTCGTCGTCGAAGGGATGGAACGCCTGGTCGACGGCGCGCCGGCCGCCGCGACCGACTGGAAGTCGCCTGACGCGGCGACCACCGCGTCCGCGCACTGAGCCACGAGGAGCCTCCAGTCATGGCTGAATTCTTTATCCGCCGCCCGGTGTTTGCGTGGGTGATCGCGCTCTTCATCATCCTCGCGGGGCTGATCGCGATCCCGCAACTGCCGGTCGCGCGCTACCCGTCGGTCGCACCGCCGTCCGTCACGATCACCGCGAACTACCCGGGCGCCACGCCGCAGACGATGAACGACGGCGTGCTGAGCCTCATCGAGCGCGAGCTGTCCGGCGTCAAGAACCTGCTGTACTTCGAATCGTCGGCCGATACGTCCGGCCAGGCGGAGATCACCGTGACGTTCAAGCCCGGCACCGATCCGGCGCTGGCGCAGGTCGACGTACAGAACAAGATCAAATCGGTCGAGCCGCGTCTGCCCGCGGCCGTGCGCCAGAACGGGCTGATTGTCCAATCGGCGTCGACCGGCTTCCTGATGATCGTCAGCCTGCGCTCCGACAACGGCCGCTTCGACGAAGGCGCGCTCGCCGACTACATGGCGCGCAGCGTGTCCGAGGAACTGCGGCGTATCGACGGCGTCGGCCGTGTGCTGCAGTTCGGCTCCGAACGCGCGATGCGCATCTGGGTCGATCCGCAGAAGCTGATCAATTTCGGGCTGTCGATGAGCGACCTGACGACCGCGATCGGCCAGCAGAACGTGCAGATCGCACCGGGCAGCCTCGGTGCGCTGCCCGCATTGAAGGGGCAGCGCGTGACCGTGCCGCTCACCGCGCAGGGCCAGCTCACGACGCCGGAAGAGTTCGCGAAGGTCGTGCTGCGCGCGAACGTGGACGGCTCGAAGGTCGTGCTCGGCGACGTCGCACGCGTCGAACTCGGTTCGCAAAACTACACGTTCGTGAGCCGCGAGAACAACAAGCCCGCCACCCTCGCCGGCGTGCAGCTCGCACCGGGCGCCAACGCGGTGAAGACCGCGGAAGCGATCCGTGCACGCATGGCCGAACTGAGCAAGTCGATGCCGTCGGGCATGACCTACTCGATCCCGCTCGACACGTCGCCGTTCGTGAAGATCTCGATCGAGAAGGTGCTGCATACGCTGCTCGAAGCGATGGTGCTCGTGTTCCTCGTGATGTACCTGTTCCTTCAGAACGTTCGCTACACGCTGATCCCGGCCATCGTCGCGCCGGTCGCGATGCTCGGCACGTTCGCGGTGATGCTGCTGACCGGCTTCTCGATCAACGTGCTGACCATGTTCGGCATGGTGCTCGCGATCGGCATCATCGTCGACGATGCGATCGTCGTCGTCGAGAACGTCGAACGCCTGATGGCGGAGGAAGGCCTGTCGCCGAAGGACGCGACGTCGAAGGCGATGAAGGAGATCACCGGCGCGATCATCGGCGTCACGCTGGTGCTGACCGCGGTGTTCCTGCCGATGGCGATGGCGAGCGGCTCGGTCGGCGTGATCTACAAGCAGTTCACGATGTCGATGGCCGTGTCGATCCTGTTCTCGGCGCTGCTCGCGCTAACGCTCACGCCGGCCCTGTGCGCAACGATGCTCAAGCCGGTCGAGCCGGGCCACCACGAGAAACGCGGCTTCTTCGGCTGGTTCAACCGCCGCTTCGATCGCCTGACGAAATGGTACGAGACGCGCGTCGGCCGCCTGGTCGGCCGCACGGGTCGCGTGATGCTGGTGTTCGTCGCGATCTCGGGCGCGCTGGTGTTCGGCTTCCGCGGCCTGCCGTCGTCGTTCCTGCCGGACGAGGACCAGGGCTACTTCATCACCAGCTTTCTGATGCCGGCGGACTCCACTGCCGAGCGTACGCATGACGTCGTCAAAACGCTGGAGAAGCATCTTGCCTCGCGTCCGGCAATCCGGTCGAGCATTTCCGTGATCGGCTACGGCTTCTCGGGCCAGGGCCCGAACGCTGCGATCAACTGGTCCGTCATGAAAGACTGGAAGGACCGCGGTGACGCATCGACGCTCGAAGAAGGCATGCGGGCCCAGCAGGCGATGGCCGGGGTCACCGAAGGCACGGTGATGAGCCTGCTGCCGCCGGCGATCGATGAACTCGGCAACAGCTCGGGCTTCGCGATGCGCCTGGAAGACCGCGCCAACCAGGGCACGGCGGCGCTCAAGGCGGCTGAAGCGAAGCTGCTCGAACTCGCCGCGCAAAGCAAGGTCGTGACCGGTGTGTATCCGGACAGCCTGCCGGCCGGCACGAGCATCCGGCTCGAGATCGACCGCGCGAAGGCGCAGGCGCTCGGCGTCTCGTTCACGACGATCAGCGACACGTTGTCGACCGCGATGGGTTCGACCTACGTGAACGACTTTCCGAACGCGGGCCGCATGCAGCAGGTGATCATCCAGGCCGACGCGCCGGCGCGCATGCAGATCGACAAGGTGATGAAGCTGTACATGCGCAACGCGGCCGGCGGCATGGTGCCGCTGTCCGAAGTGGTTCGCCCGGTATGGACCGAGACCCCACTGCAGATGGTGCGCTTCAAGGGTTATCCGTCCGCGCGTATCTCAGGTACGGCCGCCCCCGGCCAGTCGAGCGGTGCCGCGATGGCCGAGATGGAGCGTCTGGCCGCGCAACTGCCCCCGGGCTTCGCGGTCGAGTGGACCGGCCAGTCGCTGCAGGAACGTCAGTCGGCGTCGGAAGCGCCGATGCTGATGGTGCTGTCGATGATCGTCGTGTTCCTGGTGCTCGCCGCGCTGTACGAAAGCTGGTCGATCCCGCTGTCGGTGATGCTGGTGGTGCCGCTCGGCCTGATCGGCGCGATCGGCGCGGTCCTGCTGCGCGGCTTGCCGAACGACGTGTTCTTCAAGGTCGGGATGATCACCGTGATCGGCCTGTCTGCCAAGAACGCGATCCTGATCGTCGAGTTCGCGAAGCAGTTGCGCGAGGAAGGCAAGGGGCTCGTCGAAGCGGCCGTGCAGGCATCGAAGCTGCGCCTGCGCCCGATCCTGATGACCTCGCTCGCATTCGGCCTCGGCGTGGTGCCGCTGATGATCGCGACCGGCGCCAGCGCCGAGACGCAGCACGCGATCGGCACCGGCGTGTTCGGCGGCATGGTGACCGCCACCGTGCTGGCCATTTTCTTCGTTCCGGTTTTCTACGTGTTCGTGATGAGCATCCAGGAACGCATCTCGGCATGGCGCGCATCCGGCAAGAAGCCCGCCACCGTGACCCACGAACATGAAGGTTGATGCCATGCGATCGCTCATTCTTACCGCGGCCGTTTCCGCCGCCCTCGCGCTGTCGGCATGCTCGATGGCTCCGAAGCTGGTCAAGCCCGCGATGCCGGTGCCGACCGCCTACACGACCGCTGCCGCGGCCGACCAGCACGCGAACGCGGCCGATCTCGGCTGGCGCACGATGTTCGGCGACCGCCGCCTGCAGCGCCTGATCGAGCTCGCGCTCGACAACAACCGCGACCTGCGCCTGGCCGCGCTGAACGTGCAGGCCGCCGAAGCGCAGTACGGCATCCAGCGTTCCGCGCGCCTGCCGTCGATCGGCGCCGGTGCGAGCTTCACGCGCCAGCGCACGGCGGCCGACTCGCAATCGAATCCGCCGCTGCTCGAGAACACGCAGAACCAGTACGGCGTGAACGTCGGCGTCAGCGCGTTCGAGATCGACCTGTTCGGCCGCGTGAAGTCGCTGTCCGATGCGGCGTTCGCGCGCTACCTCGCGACCGATCACGGCCGCCGCGCGGTGCAGATCGCGCTGGTCGGCTCCGTGGCCAACGCGTATTTCGCGGAGCGTCTCGCGCAGGAACAGCGCGCGTTGTCCGAACGCACGCTGAACGACTGGCGCCAGTCGCTCGACCTTGCACGCCGGCTCAAGCTCGCGGATCAGGCGAGCGGTGTCGACATCGCGCAGGCCGAAGGCCAGGTCGCGAGCGCCGGCGCCGATCTCGAAGCGCGCTCGCGCGCGGTCGAGCAGGCAGGCAACGCGCTGCGGCTATTGGTCGGCACCGACCTGCCGAAAGACCTGCCCGACCCGCTGTCGCTGGAACGCCAGCCGGTGATGACGCAACTGCCGGCCGGCCTGCCGTCGGAATTGCTGTACCGCCGGCCGGACATCCAGCAGGCCGAGCAGAACCTCGTCGCCGCCAACGCCGACATCGGCGCGGCGCGCGCGGCGTTCTTCCCGCGCCTGTCGCTGACGTCGTCGATCGGTTTCCTGAGCCCGGGGCTGGGCAGCCTGTTCGCCGGCGGCCAGAACGTGTGGAGCTTCGCGCCGCAGGTCACGTTGCCGATCTTCCAGGGCGGCCGGCTGCGTTCCGAACTGAATCTCGCGGAAGTGCGCAAGTCCAGCGCGGTCGTCGAATACGAACGCGCGATCCAGACCGCGTTCCGCGAAGTGGCCGACGGCCTCGCCGGGCGCGAGACGTTCACCCGCCAGATCGATGCGCAAAACCGCGTCGTCAGGAGCGCCGAGCGCCGTACCGATCTCGTGAACCTGCGCTATCGCGCCGGCATCGAGGACCGGCTGGAACTGCTCGACTCGCAGCGCCAGTTGTACGCCGCGCGTCAGGCGCTGCTGGATCTGCGCAACGCCGAACTGGGCAACGCGGTCGCGCTCTACAAGGCGCTCGGTGGCGGCCTGGTCGACACCGATGTGCCTCCCGCTCACAACGTGGCGAACAACTGAGCAACGCGTCGTCGCCGATCCGTTCGCGACGACCGCACGCACGATGAAGTCCGGCGGCGCACATGCCGCGCCGCCGGCCCGCCTGCCGGTCACGTTCACTTTCAGTGATACCGATGAACCCTCTGATACTCATTGCCGAAGACGATCCGGAGATCGCCGACATACTCGACGCCTACCTGGCTCACGACGGCTTTCGCACCTATCGCGTCGGTCACGGCCAGGCCGTGCTCGACGTGCAGCGCGTGCTGAAACCCGACCTGATCCTGCTCGACGTCAGGATGCCGAACAAGGACGGCTGGGAAGTCCTCGTCGAACTGCGTCGCCGCGGCAACACGCCGATCGTCATCATCACGGCGCTCGACCGCGAAATCGATCGCTTGCAGGGGCTGCGCTTCGGCGCGGACGACTACATCACGAAGCCGTTCAATCCGGCCGAGGTGGTCGCGCGCATCCGGGCGATCCTGCGCCGCCTGGAAACCGCCGCCGCGGGACGCTTCATCAAGGTCGGCAACCTCGAAATCGATACGCAAAGCTATCTGACCACGGTCCGCACGGACAGCGGGGAAACCAGCATCGCGCTGACGCTGACCGAATTCCGGCTGCTCGCCCACCTGGCCGCCTCGCCGAACCGCGTGTTCACGCGCAGCGAACTGATCGACGCGTGCCTCGCCGACGTCGATGCGCTGGAACGCACCGTCGACAGCCATATCAGCCGGTTGCGCAAGAAGCTCGAAGGCGCGGGCGCGTCCGGGATGCCGGAAGTGATGCGCGGCGTCGGCTACCGGCTGCGCAGCAGCCAGTGAACACGCGTCATGGATCGCGGCCGCGTGCTGCGCGGATCGTCGGGCTCCTGATGGCCACGGTCGTACTGACGATCTCAACCGGGTGGTTCGTCGTCTACGGGCTGATCATGAGCATCCGCACGCACGTGCGACGCTTCGATGCGTGGCCCGGGAGCAGGGCCCGGTTCGAAGCCGACGGGAGCCGTCCATGGGAGCGTGCGACGGGAGCCGGTTATGGGAGCCGGCTCCCTTGGCCCTTGAACCTTTGAAGCGATGCGCTACGCGCGCCGCCGGTAAGTGCCCGGCGTGCTCCCCGTCCAGTGGCGGAACGCGCGATGGAACGCGCTCGGATCGTCGAAGCCGATGTCGGCGCCGATCGCCGCGATCGTGTCGGGCGTGTCGGTCAGCCGCTGGATCGCGATGTCGCGCCGCAGTTCGTCCTTGAGCACCTGGAACGTCGTCCCTTCGGCGGCCAGGTGGCGGCTCAACGTGCGCACCGAGCAATGCAGGTGCTCGGCCGCCTGGTCGATCGCCGGCAGGTCGGGCAACGCGGCCGACAGGTACTGCCGCACGCGATGGCATACGAGCTGTTCGCTGAACGATTCGAAGATCCAGTCGCCGGGCGCGCGCGCGAGGAACTTGCGCAGGTTGCGCTTGCTCTGCCGGATCGGCGCATCGAGGTAGTCCGCGCTGAAGCGCATCAGCGTGCGCTCGCAGTCGAACTGCACGGAGCCGGTAAAGAAATACAGGTGGTCGACCGCATGGCGCGGCCGCGGGCACGCGAACTCGATCTGCAGCAGCGGGATCTTCTGCCCGATCAGCCAGGAGCACACGCCGTGCACGAGCTTGAGCATCAGTTCCTGGCCGAGCGCGCCGATCGGGCCGATCGCGTCGTTCGGGCGCAGCAGCACCTGCGCGACGAGGCCGTCGCGCTTCGATTCGACGAAGAAATCGTCGAGCAGGATATGGAAGAATTGCCCGAAACGATGCTGCGCCGTTTCGAGGTTGCGCGCGTCGAGCAGGCTCAGGCACAGGTACTTCAACGTGCCGCCGCGCAGCGGGCGCGAGAAGATGCCGGGCATCTCGTCGTCGAGGTCGATCGCGAGCGTGCGGTACAGCGTCGAGAACTGCTCCTCCGTCACGCGCGCATGCGGTTCGCCGAGCAGCTCGATCGGGATGCCGGCCCCGCGCAGGTAGCGCTCGACCACGTCGCGCTGCACGCCCGCGCTCGCGAGGAAGCCGTTGACGAGCGAGATCGGCACCGTCGCGCTCGGCGAAGGCAGCGCCCGCCCGGGCCCGGGCTGGGCGGAAAGTGCATCTGAACCGGTCATCGCGTCCCCGTCGGTCGAACCGCTCGCATTGTACTTGAGCGGCCCGCGCGGGGCCTTCCGGGCCCGAGGCGCGCCGGGCCTTGCGCGGCGCGCCGACGCCATCAGTCGGTGCGGCTGAGTTCCCGGCGCAGGATCTTGCCGACGGTCGACTTCGGCAGGCGGTCGACGAAGCGGATCAGCTTCGGCACCTTGTAGGCCGCGAGGCTCGCGCGGCAATGCGCGACGAGTTGTTCCTCCGAGACGTACGCATCCTGCGCCAGCACGACGAACAGCTTGACGGCCTCGCCCGTGCGCGCGTCCGGCACGCCGATGCACGCGCATTCGGCAACGCCCGGCATGGCGGTCGCGACGGCTTCCACCTCGTTCGGGTACACGTTGAAGCCCGACACGATGATCATGTCCTTCTTGCGGTCGACGATCCGCAGGAAACCGGCTGCGTCGAACACGCCGACGTCACCCGTGCGGAAATAGCCGTCGGCCGTGAACGCGGCCGCGTTCGCGTCCGGTTTCTGCCAGTAGCCGCTCATCACCTGCGGCCCCTTCACGCAGATTTCGCCGGCTTCGCCGATCGCGACTTCGCGATCCTGGTCGTCGAGCAGCTTCACGTCGGTCGACGGCAGCGGCAGGCCCGTGGTGCCCGTGAAGGTGTCGATCGACTGCGGGTTGAACGACACGACCGGCGACGTTTCCGACAGCCCGTAACCCTCGCGGATGAAGTTGCCCGTCACCGCCTTCCAGCGCGAAGAGATCACGTCGATCACGGCCGCGCCGCCGCCGGCCGACAGCTTCAGCCGCGACCAGTCGACTTCCGTCAGGCGCGGATGGCCGGCGAGCCCCGCATACAGCGTGTTCACGCCGACGAATACCGTCGGCCGCGCGGCCTTCAGCACGTCGATGAAACCGTCCATGTCGCGCGGGTTCGCGACCAGCCAGTTCTGCGCGCCGATCGCGAAGTAGGACAGGAAGTTCACCGTCAGCGCGAAGATGTGATACATCGGGATCGCCGTGACGACGACCTCCTCGCCCGGCTCGCGCGCGGCCGGCACGATCGCGCCGAACTGCGCGATGTTCGCGACGAGGTTGCGGTGCGACAGCGCGGCCCCCTTCGACAGGCCGGTCGTGCCGCCCGTGTACTGCAGCAGCAGCAGGTCCGCGCCGCCGAGCGGCACCGGCTCGAACGCGAGCGATTCGCCGGCGGCGATGGCGTCCGCGAGCGGGATCGAACCGGGCGGCAGCGCGTCGCATGCACCGGCCGGCGCATCGACGACGCCGAGATCGCCGCGCCCGACGCTCAGCACGGTACGCACGCGCGTGCCGCCGACCACCTCGGCGAACGTGCCCATCGACCCGCCGCACACCAGGGCGACTTCGACGCCTGCGTCGTTGAGCTGATGCTCGAGCTCGCGCGCCGTGTAGAGCGGGTTCACGTTGACCTGGATCGCGCCGATCTTCGCGACCGCGACGAACGCGACCGGAAACGCGAGCACGTTGGGCAGCATCACGGCCACGCGATCGCCCTTGCGCACGCCCACGACCTGCTGCAGATAAGCGGCCAGCGCCGTCGACAGGCGGTCGACGTCGGCATAGGTGAGCGTGCGGCCGTACGAATGGAACGCCGGACGATCGGCGAAACGGTGCATCGCGTCGTCCAGCAGCGCGCTTACGGAAGGATGGCGATCGGGATCGATCTCGGCGGGGATCGAGCCATACGACCCGGTCCAGTGTCTGTTCGTCATGTCTCACTCCACGGGGGACGGCGCGCCGGCCGCGCGCCGTTCGCGCGACGGCCTGCACGCCAGAAGCGCGGGCCGTCGCCTGACCGGCGACTATCGCCCGCGCGGCGCGCTTTGAAAATGATCCGGGCGGCCGAAAAGATGATCGAAACGGACACGCGGGCGGGCGCGCTTGTCCAGACAACTTCGCAGGCCGGCGCGGGAAACCGCTTATTCCGCGACACGAATTGCAAAGCAGCAAGCGGCATGGCACGGCCGGGCGCCCTTCTTCATAATCGACGCCCGTCATTCCGCTGTCGAAACCATGCAGCCGCTTTCCCTGGCCCCCGCCGACACCTTCTCGTCCGTCCGCTTCCTGCTGACCGACATGGACGAGACCCTGACCCATCACGGCCGCCTGTCCGCCCGCACCTACACGGCGCTCGAACGCCTGCAGGCGGGCGGCATCCGCGTGATCCCGGTGACGGCCGCGCCGGCGGGCTGGTGCGACCAGATGGCGCGCATGTGGCCGGTCGACGGCGTGATTGCGGAGAACGGCGGCCTTTTCATCCGGCGCGGCCCGGACGGGCATGGCGTCGAACGCCGTTACTGGCATGCGGACGATGCGCTCGCCGGCGCGCGCGACGCACTCCGGCGCATCGCGCGGCAGGTCGAGGCGGCCGTCCCCGCCGCCCGCCCCGCGGACGACCAGGATTTCAGGCTGACGTCGCTCGCGTACGCCCGCACCGGCGGCAACCAGGACGACCGGGTCCGCGACGCGCTGGTCGAGGCCGGCGCGGACGCGACCATCAACAACCTGTGGATCATCGGGTGGGTCGGCGGGTACGACAAGCTGTCGATGTCGCTGCGCGTGCTGTCGGACACGTTCGGCGTCGACGCGGGCGCCGGCGCGGCGCGCGATTGTGTCGCCTATTCCGGTGATTCCACCAACGATGCGCCGATGTTCGGCTACTTCACGCACACGGCCGGCATGAGCACCGTGGTCGACTATCTGCGGCAGTTGCCCGCGTTGCCGCGCTGGATCACGCAGGGCCCGGGCGGCAGCGGGTTCGTGGAGTTCGCCGACGCGATCCTGCGCACGCGCGCGGACTAGGGCCTGTTCACGCTCGCGCATCGACTGTCGCGTGATCGTCAGGGTGAACCCTGTGGCGCATGGGACCGATCCCGAGCAGAATTGCGTGCCGTAAACGATATCGATTCGGACGCAGGATGTTCCCATGCCGCGCAGTGTGCCCTTGAACCCGACGACCGCCCGCGCCGCCCGCCTGCCGGACCTCGAGCCGGCCCACACGTTGCGCCAGCAGCGCTTCACGCCGGCCAAGCTGGCCGTGCTGCTCGACGTGGCCGCGCAAGCCGGCATCGACCCGGCCGCGGTGCTCGACGGTACCGGCCTCACGCCGGCCGCCGTCGCGGACCCGTTCACGCTCACGTCGCCGCTGCAGTTCCTCACGGCCGCGCGCAATGCCATCGGCCGCCATGACGGCACCGATCTCGGCGTGCGCGTCGGCCACCGGCTGCACGTGACGAGCTACGGGATGTACGGCTACGCGATGCTGTGCTCGGAATCGCTCGCGCACGCGTTCGAATCGGCCGTCAAATATCACCGGCTCGCGAACGGCATGCTCGCGATCCGCTGGGTCGAACAGGGCGATACCGCGTCGTGGCTGTTTCCCGACCGGCACGAAGTCGCGCTGCCCGATCTCGACGAGCCGCTGTACCGTTTCCTGATCGACATGCAGTTCGCGCTGCACGTGACGATCATCAAGGACGTGATGGGTGCGTGGTGCGTGCCGGCGCGCGCGCAGTTCGCGCAGCCGCAGCCGGCGCACGCGGCGCTGCTGGGCGATGCGCTCGAATGCCCGATCGCGTTCGACCAGCCGCATCATGTGCTCAGCTATCCGGCCGCGTGGCTCGCGCGCGCGCCGCAGCTCGCGAATCCGATTACCGCCGCGCAGGTGTCGTCGCACTGCGCGAGCCTGCTCGACGAATTGCGCAGCCAGGCCGGCGTCACGCGGCGCGTGTACCAGGAACTCACCCGCACGCCGGGACAATTCCCCGATATCGACGCGATCGCGGCGATCCTGTGCATCACGTCGCGCACGCTGCGCCGCAAGCTCGAAGCCGAAGGCACCTCGTACAGCGAACTGCTGGCGAGCGTGCGCAAGGCGCTCGCGATCGACTATCTCGGCACGACCACGCTCAGCACCGAGGACATCGCATCGACGCTCGGCTTCAGCGATGCGGTGGGTTTCCGCCACGCGTTCAAGCGCTGGACCGGCATGACGCCGAGCGACGTGCGGCGCAACAAGCGCGGCGGCTGAGCGCGAGCAGTAACCGCGCTCAGCGCTCAGCGCCCGTCGCCGGTCGCGGACGCGGCCACCGCCAGCGCGAACTCGAACACCGCCCCCCGCCCGGGCCGGTCGACCAGCCGGATACTGCTGCCGTTGAGCGCCAGCATCCGGTGCACGATCAGCAGCCCGAGCCCGCCGCTCGTCACCGCGCCGCCGCTCATCGGCCGCTGCGGCCGCTGGAACAACCCTTCGCGCCGCGCCGCCGGAATCCCTTCCCCGGTATCGGCCACGGTCACGAGCACGCGGTCGCCGCGCGGCTCCAGCGCGACCTCGACCTCGCCATGCGCAGGCGTATGCCGCAGCGCGTTGTCGAGCAGGTTGGTCAGCACGCGCTCGATCATCCCGAGATCGGCCGACACGACCGGTACCCGCGCCGGAATCCGCGCATGCAGCGCGACGCCGCGCGCCTGCGCGGTCAGCTCGAACTTCTGGAACACGTCCTGCACGAGATCGACGAGCGAGAACGGCTCGCGCTCGGCCTGCACGCCGCCCGATTCGAGGCGTGCGAGCTCGAACAGCGCCTGCGCGAGCCGCCCGACCTTCGCGCTCTGCGCGAGCGCGATCGACAGGTAGCGACGCCGTTCGGTGTCGGCGAGCGTGTCGGCCTTCAGCGACAGCGTCTCCAGGTAGCCGTGCAGCGACGTGAGCGGCGTGCGCAGGTCGTGCGAGATGTTCGTGATCAGCTCGCGCCGCTGCTGGTCCTGGCGCGTCAGCGCGCGCCACTGGTCGCCGATCCGGTCGGCCATCTGCGCGAACGCGGATTCGAGCACGACGATGTCGTCGCCGCGCCGGCCCGGCCGCGAGCGCGGCACCGGCGGCTGCGTGTCGGGCGTGCCGTTCGCGTCGAAGCGGCGCATCGCGTCCGTCAGCCGGCGCAGCGGGCGCGTGATGAAGCTGAACGCGGTAAGGCCCGCGAGCAGGCCGAGCAGCGCGACGAGCGCCATCGACCACAGCGTCGTGCGCAGCACGTTGCCGGCGTCCACGCGCGCGGCCAGCCGGTCGTGCGCCTCGCCGAGCAGCACCACGTAGATGTAGCCCGACGGCGGCTGCCCCGCGCGCTGCAGCGGCGCGGCGCTGAAGACCTTGCGCGCGTCGGGGCTGCGCGGATCGTCGCCGAGGATCGGCAGCGGCTCGCCCGCGATGAAGCGCTGCACGGGGGCGAGATCGACGCGGTCGCGCTTCACGTGGCCGGGCGGCGCATCGTCGCCCTTGATGCGCCCCGCGTTGTCGAGCAGATAGACCTCGACGCTCGGGTTCACGCCCATCAGCTGGCCGAACAGCGTGCGCACGGCGTCCGGGCGCAGCCCGTTCGCGTCCATCAGCGGCGCGCTGTGGGTCACGCTGTCGACGATATTGGCGGCGAGGTCACGCGACAGCCCCTGCACGACTTCCTGTTCGCGCATGTCGTTCGCGCGGATCTGCAGCCACGCCGATGCGCCCGAGCACGCGAGCAGCAGCACCGAGAACACGAGCGACAGCCGCTGGGTCAGGGTGAGCTTCATCATCCGTCCCGCTGGCCCGGCGCGGCGAGCTTGTAGCCGCGGCCCCACACGGTGAGGATCCGCACGGGCTCCGCCGGATCGGCCTCGATCTTCGCGCGCAGCCGGTTGATGTGGGTGTTGACCGTGTGTTCGTAGCCTTCGTGCTGGTAACCCCACACGGCATTGAGCAGGTCCATCCGCGAGAACACCTTGCCCGGGTGCCGCGCGAAGAAATACAGCAGGTCGAATTCGCGCGGCGTGAGGTCGATGCGCGCGCCGTCCACGCTCGCTTCGCGCGCGATCGGGTCGATCGCCAGCCCCGCGACGTCGAGCGTACCCGCATCGATCCGCGAATCGCGCGCGAGCGCATCGACGCGGCGCAGCAGCGCCTTCACACGCGCGACGAGTTCGAGCACCGAGAACGGCTTGGCCAGATAGTCGTCGGCGCCGAGCTCGAGGCCGAGGATCCGGTGCACCTCGCTCGAGCGCGCGCTCGTGATGATGATCGGCGTGTAGCGCGTCATCGCCCGCGCGCGCCGGCAGATCTCAAGGCCGTCGACGCCCGGCAGCATCAGGTCGAGGATCAGCGCATCCCAACCGCCCTGCTCGAGCAGGCGCAGCCCTTCGGCGCCGTCCGCGCTGTGCACGACCTCGTAGCGCTCGTCGCGCAGGTGCAGGCTGAGCACGTCGGCGATGTCGGCGTCGTCTTCGACGATCAGGATGCGTTTCGGTTGGTCCATGGCGGCGGATGGCGGCACGTCGGTGCCGAGGTCGGGTATCGGTTCGGGCCGGCCCCGGGCCCGGGCCGGCTGGCCGGGTTCCCCGGGGAGCGAATCGCGGCAATGCGCCGCGCTGCCGCCATTGTGCAAAATTTTGCGGGAGGGAGGGATCACATTTCGTTTATCTTTGCATCGTGCCCGCCCCGTGAGCCAATGCCGGCATGGCTCTCCAATCCGGCCCCATGAAACGGAACCTGCGCCGTTCCGTCCGGACGCAAACTGGACACTCGGGCGCGGCTCTGTCGAGCGATGGCGGCGCGCCCCGGATTGCCGATCCGATTCCGCGCTGGATGCTGTGTGAGTGGCGCCTCCGGCACTCAGTGCCGCCGACCGGCACGCGCGGCGCACGGAACGCGCGGCGGGGAGCCGACAGCAAATGCCTAACCCTGACGACTACGCGTTTGACGCGTACTCCCGGTTGCGACCGCTGACTCGTTCAGCAACACCTTCGCCGCCTCCCACGCCCGCGCGGCGGCACGTGGATCTCCGATCGCACGCGCATCCGCTGTCGCCCCGCTCAGCAACATCACGTACACGCCGGCCAGCCGATGTGCCCGGCGACGCGGAATGATCTCGGACAGCAAGCGCTCCATGATGGCCAACAGGTCGTCCCGGTAGCGCACCGCGACGTCGGTCACCTTGGGACAGGTCGCGCCGAACTCGGCCAGCGCACGCTCGAACAGGCAGCCCGCAAACTCGGGGCTGCGAAACCAGACACCGTACCAGTCGAAGATTCCCTTCAGGCGCGCAGTGGCATCCGCCATGGGTTCGAGCTTGGCGGCAATGCTGTCCATGATGAAGGTGTAGCGCTGCTCCAGCACCGCCTTGATCAGATCGTCCTTGCTCGCGAAGTGATGGTAAAGCGTCATGCGAGCCACGTCCGCCTCGGCGATGATCCAGTCGATACCGACCGGATGAAAGCCATGGCGGGAAAACAACTCACCGGCCTTGTCCACCACTTGCTGGCGTTTGCTCGCGCGCATGCATGCTTCTCCTGACTACGGGGCGGCATCTTAGCACCGCCGTCAGCACCGCTTCTTCAGGTTGCAGCGCAAGCGTTGCAGGCTGCCGGCACGACCACGCGTTGCAGGACATCAAGCACGTGGCCGCCATGCCCCTGCGCGCGGCAGTCTCAGCAAGGCACCCGGCCGCCGTTCATCATGCACCATCGCTGCGTCTCCTGTTGCGGGGCCGCATACGGCAATCCGGTTCTCGGATCGATGTGATCGTACTGGCCCATCGGGTGTCGAGCCCGCCAAGCGGCCTGCTCGGCATACTGCTGTTCGATCGCGGCATGCTCTCGTGCCAGATCCGCCTTCTGCGCATCGTCCAGTTTCTTCGTCATGGCCACGAGCCGTGCGAACTTCGGATCGCGAACATCCTGCAGGGGCGGAAACGGTGGCGTAGGCGGCATGATGAGCACCGGGCCGGTGTATTTCGGAATCGGGAACCGGGACGGCCGGCCGAAGTTCGCCGCCATATCCATCTCCCACATGGCAGCGCCCATTCCGAGCACATGTTCGTAGTCGCGATTGACGACCGCCAGCGTGACCGGCCCCGACGGCGCCGGCAATGGCTGCAGGACAGGCGGAAGCGTCTGTCGCGCGTCGGGATAGATGGTACGGACATACGCGATTGCAGCGACGGAATACTGCTGGAGGACCGCCTCGTACGCGTCCAGTATCTGCGCTCGACCATAGCCGCCAGGATTCTCGAACATCGGCTTGTAGGCCAACACCTTCTGGCTATACAACGCATTCGCATTCCGCTGCTCTGCGGCAAGCTGTTGCTGGGGATCCATCGGCGCAGACGCAGATAGCGGCGCACACCCCGAGAATACGCTGGCGGCCAGCAATATCCCGACCGTCGCGCCAAGAGCCGTCCGGCATCGACGCAGGCTGCGGGCGATCGCCTGGTTGACCCGGGCGAACAAAACGGGGGTTTTCCTGAATGCGCTTGTCTGCATGGCACGGTGTCCGAAAAGTTTGGCCATCTTTAGCCAGGTGCCGATCGCGACTGCGAACGCGATGCGTCGCAGTACAAATTGAATCGGCACGAAGCCCTCATTGGGGTTGAACATCAATCCAGCGCACATTGCACGACGATGCCCCGATTGACGAGCGACTTCAGCAACCCCGTGTATGTCGGACATGCCCGGGAAGCATTGAGTGCACGCACGTCGTCGATTTCCGCACTGTCGTTGCGCACGCATTCGTACTGTCGCGCAGTGGACGGTTGCAGCGAGGCAAACGCACCGCACACATCCACACGTGCACGAATGCAACAATCTCCTCGAATATTCTCGTATTGATCTCGATGGCGACCATCATGTCGGCGCCATATCCGCATTCCGAATCCACCTTCGCCGCACAGGCCCGCAGGTCGTACGCGGGCAACCAGGGCGGATGCAATCCGTCTAGGCTCCGGGCGATTTCATCGATACCGGCTTTCAGCGACATGGTGAAATCCTGCCTGCACCGGATTCGGCGTCGCATCCTGCCGGGTAACAGGTGCCTGTCTTTACGGGGCGGGAAGCAAGATATGATGAATGTATACTAGTCGATCTACTTTGACTAGAATCCCGAATGTCGAAGCGGAAGCAGCCGATGCATGCGCGACGGCCTCCGCTTTATTGCCTTTGAATATGTTTTCCGATCCTGATATTCGGGAAGCGAAAGCGTTTCATAAAAACGTTACCCGGCAACGCATACCCTCTCGCTCTGCCGGCAACAGGCAAACACAAATGCGCCGTACCTCGTAGCCCGCTTCCACGACCTCTACGAATCTCTCCGCCATGTCGCGTGCCTCCTTTCCGCCTCGTTTCGCCGCATCGTTCGCATCGGGCTGCCTGCATGGCGCCGGCCTGATGCTTGGCCTCGCGCTCACCGTGCCGGCCGCCGCACAAACGACCGCATCCGCGCCACGCGTCGTGTCCGAGTTGAAGGACATCCGCATGAAGCCGCTCGCGAATCTGCCCATGGCTGGTAACGCCATCGATCGCGGAGACTGCTCGCAACTGGTCATCCAGCCGAAATCGGCAGCGGCCAGGCTGGTGGCTGCGCAAGGCTGGGCCGTCATGTCGGACATGCCTCTGGGGCCCTACCGCGCGATCAGCTTCGCGGGCCAGATGGAGGCAGCGACCAGCGGCACCTGCAGCATCACGCAAGGCAACGTGGCCGTGTTCGAGAACGGCAGGCTGATCGCGCTGGCCTATGGCAAATCGGCGGAAGACACCGCCATCGGCAGACTGGCCCCGCTCGAGAGCGGCGCCGTGCGCATCTGGGATGGCGACATTGCCCCCTCGCCCGTCGGTGACCTGCACGTCGACCGCGACGGCTCGCTGCGCCTGTCCAGGGTGGCCGACGAAGATGCCGTATGCAAAGGCCGCGCGAAGGTGCCCAACGTCTACAACATGCCGATCGACAAGGCCCGCAAGGCACTGATCGCCAACGGGTGGAATCCGGTGCGAGGCGGCGCCAGCGGAGAGCCGCGGCAGTCCGCCCTGGTCAGGCGCGGGATTGTCGAGACCGAGTCCTGCGCGGGCACCGGGCTCGCCTTTTGCGACTTCGGCTACACCGGCCCTGCCGGCAAGCTGACCTTGACCACCGTAGGCGAAGGCGCCCTCCCATCCGTCACGGACTACGACGTCAAGTGCCGCTGATCCCCCATCGCCCGCCGCGCTGCCCGGCCGCGCCCTCCATGCATGCGGAGCGCCTCATGCAACGTCTGCACATGCGAACCTCGGCGAACGTCTTGCGTACGCTGTCCGCTTGTGCGCTGCTGATCGGCCTGAACGCGTGCGAGCGCGCCACCCCGTCCGCCCACCGGATGACGGCACCTGCGTCCGCCGCATCCCGGCCTGACCCCCATGAGCCGGCAATGGCCGCGGATTCGCCGCTGCAAGCGCTGTTGGGCGTGTTCGGCGGCGTGAAGCCGGCGGCCTGGCCAGCGTTCGACAGCGTAGCCGGCGTGCACTGGGACGACGCCAGGCCGCTCGTCAATCCGGACGCGAACGCCCGCGAGGCCACACGCTACCGTGGCGGCAGCCTGCTGCTCGCGGGTTTTGGCGAGGTGGACGTGCCGGACGGCAAGGTCGGCGAGAACGCCGGCGTCAAAAAAGACAACGAAGGCCACGTCGGCGTCGTACTCAACGGCAATGCGACCGCCGTCCTGTCGATCGTGCTGCGGAAGTTCTACCCGAACGACGACACGCAGGACATTCTGCTGCGCCAGTTCGGCAGAGGTGCCGCGGTCAAGCGCATCGCCGGCAGCTGCGCGCGGGACTACGGCACCACCGCGCCCAACACGCAAAAGAACGTGTTCTACCGGGTCAGTATCGCCAACGCTGCCGTACCGGTGTTTGCCGAAACCTACGTCGATGAAGATGGCGGCAATCACGACCCCGGGGCCACCACCTTCGTGTTCTACCGCAACAGGCCGGACCAACGTATCGCGGGCATGCGGTGCAAGCGCGCCGACGCCTGAGCCGGCGCGCCTCGACATCGCGCCGCTCGCACACGCCGTGCATGACGACACGTGCCTGCGGGATGGAAGAACGTCACCCGGGAAAATATGGCGAACACGGCCGGTGGCGCTTCGACGCGTTCGAGCGTCGACGCACGCATGTTTCGGTCTACGCCATCGGCGCACGCTCCGACAACGGCGAGCCACTGGCGCCGGATCCGTCAAGGCGGTACTGGTGCAATAGCGCAAGCCGCCTGCCTCTGCGCGGGCGGCGAATTGATCGAGCACGCGCGGGACAGCGCGGCGGGCACGGCCGGCAAGCGCGAAACGTCGGCCGCCTCATCTCCCGCCCGCCAACCGCCACTCACACGGCGAGCTCGAAAAACGATCGCGCAACGACCTGACCGTTGACGATCAGCTCCACCTCATGCCGGCCCGCATAGTGCCGGCGCGTCGTGAAATCGCGCATCGGACGACTATGCTGCAGCGTGACGCGCTGCCCGGGTTCGAGCGTCAGCCCCTTCAGCTTGAACACCTTCGGCGACGCGTCGCCATTCTGCTTCACATACGCGATACGGTAATCGACGACGAGCCGCTGCGCGGTCTCGGCCGTCGATTGCAGCTCGCACGCGAGCGTAATCGACTCGCCGAGCACCACCTGCGCGGGCGTCACGCCGAACGGGCCGATTTCCAGACGCGGCGCGCTGTCGGCACCCAGGATCGCGAGCGCTCGCGCATTGCCCTGCTTCACGAGCGTGCGGAGCGCATGACGGACGATCCATCGCGTATGCGGATGGTCGCCGCCCCATCGTTCGGCCCGATCGAGCACCCACGCCGGATGCGTCTTCGCCACGTCGTTCAGGTGATTTGCGACCGAGCGGCGCACATAGGCGCTCGGGTCCGAGCGAAGGTTGTCGAGAATCCGCGCGGCCAGCGACGGGTCGGCCTCGATGTCGCGGAGCCGGAACGACCAGGGCAGACGCGGGCGGCTTCCCTCGCTCGCCAGCCGGCGCACGGCATCGTCCGTATCGTGCGACCAGGCTTCCATCGTTGCGAGCGCACGCGCCAGGTCGATGCGCAGGAATTCGCGCACCGCGAATTCCGACGTGCCGAACGGCGTGAAGTATTTCAGCGCGTCCATCGAACGGTCGAACGCGTGACGACCGTACTGCCCGACGTAATCGGGCGCGATGAGCGATACGAAACCCCGGCCCAGTCGAGGCGCTGCCTCCTGCAACAACGCCAGCACGGCATCGTACCCGCCCTGCAGCGGCCGTGCGCCCGTGTCGATCGCAAGACTGGCGCGCCTGACGCGCTCCATCAACGTCAGGCCGTCGAGGCCTTCGAGCGCCGTCGCCAGAAATGCCGGCCGGTCGAAGGCAGGCTCGATCGAATGCAGCGCGTCGGACAGCGCATGGAATTGCCGCTTCCCCAGCGACTCCTTCAACGGGACGGGAACTTGAGTGGTTGTCATGACGTGGAGATTCGACGCGCGTCGCGGATCATCGGGTGCGAAAACGCACAGTATCGCCGAAGCCCCTGCCAGATTCTGTCAGCAGACTTTACCTGTCCGGCTTGCGCCGCTGCGCGTGCAGCCAGCATGCGCGGATCGCCAATCGCGAGCGGGTGCGCGGTATTCATTCATGCGTCGGTTCTCGCCGCGGCTCGGCGGATGAATCGGGGGAATCGTCGCCGGAGAGTCGGTTTCGCAACTGACCGCCAACGAAGGCGATCGCAATCAGCGACAGATAACCGGCGACGAGGAGATGCCGCCAGCTGTCGAGCGCGGCGCGATGCGCGACCAGCGCCGCATCGGGCGCCGGGACGGCAAGACTTTCCGGCACGATCGCGCGCGTCATCTGCACGAAACCCGCTGCCGACAGCACGGGCAGCAGGACGAGCAAGGCCAGCAGCACGAACCTGGCGCGACGAAAAAACGCACGCCGGCGCAGATGAAACCACAACCCGAGACTGCCGTGCACCCACCCCGGTGCAAGCAGTGCGATCTGCAGCCCCTGCGTGCCGCTCGTGAGAAGCGACACGATGACTCGTTCGTAGTTGGGTTCGAAGCCGTAGAACGAGGTCGCTACGCGGGTCCCGACAACGTGGCGGATCAACAGCATGGGCAGGCTGAGTCCCGCCCAGAGACGCAGCCATTCAGCGGGCGGCAGCGACCAGTGCCGGCGGCCGTAAATGGTGCGAATCGCCAGCGCGAAATGCAGGCCGGCCGCGCCGTACAGCACGATCGTTCCGGGCAGGCTTTGCCAGAGCCCGATCGCCAGGTGCAGCCCGCGCTCGGCGATATCGATGGACCAGATGCCGAGCGCGTGATTGACCATGTGAATCGAAATATAAAGCCACAGCAGGATGCCGGACCCGAGCTGCAGCCTCCGCGCGGTCTTGCGCATCAGGTCATGCGCCGACACCGGTCGACCGTCGTCGGGGTCATGCGTGTGCGGTGCGCGACGCAAGGCACGATTGCTCTTTGGCGGGCGCATGCCGCCCTCCCGCAACCACGACGACCGCTGCACCCCGCCCAAGTTCGAGGTGCCCTCACGATCGCGCTGCGCCCGGCCCGGCGTGTCGCGGACCTGCTTCTCCCTGTCGTGCATTGGCGCCTCCTCTCGATGCCTCCAGTGCGTGATCGACATACCGGGAAACCAGCCCGTTTATTCCCGCGATGGGCGACATGCAGCGGAAATGCGTCGCGCGGCTTCGGGAATAGGTACCGTGCTGGCCGGGTATACCGAGTGTGAGTGCACGACGGAACAACGACAGTTGCACGTCGGCACCCGCCACCCCGGAGAGAGAAACAAGCCGGGTCAAGGAGACCATCATGTCCAACGTTCTGTCCCACTGGATTCTGATCGGCTGCGACGCATACGACGAGTATGTGTTTGTGCCGTGGCTCGATAAATCCGTGTATCTGCGCACGGTCACGCTGCGTCGCGTCTGTCTGCTGTGACGGCCGATGCGCATTTTCGAGCGGAATTCTTCCTGCGCCATGACGTCCGTTCCGAAGCCGCCAGGCACTCGCTGCCGTGCTTTGCAACTCTCCGTCGACATACTTCGTCACGCGATTGGCGAATGGCAAAACCTCATAATTTCAGTGTAATATCCGCTGCAGAAGACCATTCGTATTAACAATCCAAATAATGAAAACAGTCCGCCGGATTCAACCTGGCGACTGAAACGGGGAAAGCTTGAACTCGCCATTCAATACCGGAACATCCGGATTCGTCGGGCCGTATGTGCCATACGTGCCGATCCACGTCGGCCGGATCTCTTCTTCTCCATGCCGCCACTTCCCGCGCGGCCGTCCCGAATTCGACTGATATCCCGCGCCGAGCGGCCCGTTCCGCGTCGCGTGCCTTCGTAGCACACGGCCGACACGCCGCCATCCCGCGATTCGGACATGCGTGCGCTCGCTCGCACGGCGCTGTCACGTCGATCGATCAAAAGAAGAGGATTACTGAATCATGACTGCGTGTACCCACTGCGGGACCGATCTGCCCGTCGGGCTCAAGTTCTGCAAGCAATGCGGAACACCGGTGGCGGCCACTCGGAACGAAGCGGCCGGCGCACCCTGCCGAAGCTGCCATGCCGTTCTGACGCCAGGCCAGCGTTTCTGCAACAAGTGCGGGACGCCCGTCGCATCCGCGAATGACAATGGCGCAATCGAAACCGACGCACCCGCTCCACCGGCCGAGTCCGCACCGCAACCCGCATACGCGGCCTCGGAATCGACTCACGCGCCTGTGCACGACATCGGCACCGAATCGCCGGCGGCGAACACCGCCTCGAACGATATCCCGCACGTCGCGAACATCGCAGATGCGGAATCGGCTCGCGCGAGCGCGCCGCTGCCATCGCATGGCGTCGCGGCAACCGTCACGCCCAACGCAGCGGCAGACCATCGCGGCGATACGGCCGCTGCGTTGCATGTCTCGCCCGTCGCCACCGATGGGCAGCCCGGGCCTGCGGGCACATCGGCAAGCACCGAAGCGGCGCTCGCCGCCGACGACACGATCGCCGTCGAAACGGTTGCCGAATCTCGCGACGTACCGGACACCGATACCGCGACGGTGCCGGATACAGAACCCATGCGTCCGGCATCCGGTGTGGTGCCCCGGCCGATCGCACAGCCCGCGACGGCGAACGACGATACGTCGGCAAGACTCAAGCTCATTGCGGCGGGCGTCGCGGTCGCCGTCGCCTGCGCGGGCGGCGCATTCTGGTGGCACGGCCGCCAGGCGAGCGCCCCCGCAACACCCGAGCCGGTCGCCGCATCCACGGTGCCGGCCGTTCCCGCCAACGCCGCGTCGGACATCACCGCAGCGGGTACCGTCATCGCCAGCGCGGTCGTTGCGACGACGCCGGCCGACACACCGGCGTCCGCGCCGATCGATACGGCCACCGCCGCCGCAGTCACGGCCTCGCCCGCGTCGGGCCCGGCCGTCGTCACGAATGTCGCGACGCCTTCGGTGCCCGCGACACCGCCCGCATCGAACCCGCCCACCGCATCGGCGAACGCGCAACAGACGTCGCCCTTCGCGAAACTGCAGGACGACGCACCCGCACCGGCCGCACCCGCCGCCGTTGCGGAAGCATCGCGCAACAAGCCGCGCCCTTCACCGCCCGTGCGCCCGTCCACGGCGGCCAACTCCGCATCGCCCGCCGTCGACGGCCTGCTGAAACGCGCGCAGGGCGACCTGTCGCGCGGCCAGTACGACAAGGCCATCGCGACAGCGGAAAGCGTCCTTGCGATCGAGCCCGGCAACCGTCCGGCGAAGACGCTCATCGGCAAGGCAAAGGCACGGCAGATGGATGCACTGCGCAACAACAGCACACTTGAATGAAGCGCCGGAGAAGACCGACATGACAATCCAGAAAACCCTCGCCGCGGCCTGCGCGGTCACCTTGCTCGCCAGCGGCTGCGCCACCCAGAACGGCGCCGGCGGGATCTCGTCCGAATCCGTGCTGCGCTGTACCGCACTCGGCGCCGGCGGCGCGATCGTCGGTGCGCTGATCGGCGGTACCAAGGGCGCGATCGGCGGCGCGGTGGCCGGGCTCGCCGCGTGCGCCGTGATCGAAGTGGCGACACGGCAGACGAAGACGGCAGCCGAAGTCGATCGCGATTACCGCGCAAGCAACCGCAACAACCTGCCGCCCTACGCGAAGATCGACGCGTACAACACGGTCGTGACGCCGCGCTCCGCCGTCAAGGCCGGCGAGCCGATCAGGCTGGCCTCGCAGATTCGCGCGGTGTCCGGCACGAACGAGCCCGTCCAGGAAGTCAAGGAAGTCGTGACCGTCTATGCACCGTCGGGCGAACAGTTCAAGCGCGGCGAGAAGGTCGTCAACGCGACACCGGGCAGCGGCGAATTCGACAACAGCTTCACGCTGAAACTGCCTTCGGGCGCACCGCAAGGCACGTATACGCTGAAAAGCCAGGTCTACCTGAACGGCAAGCCGGGCTCGGTCCGGCAGTCGAGCATCCAGCTCGCGCAGGTCGACGGCGTCACCGTCGTCGCGCTGCTCGACGCCCCCGCCGCACACTGACCCGCCCGCACCTGCAAGGAGATTCAACGATGTCAACGCTCGATCACGCCCCCGTGTCGGGGAAGTTCGGACTACTGCGCGCCGCCGAGGCCGTCACGAACTGGCGCGCACTCGCGATGTGCGCTGTCGCGCTCGTCGCCAGCATGCTGATGGGCATGCTCACGATCCAGGTACTCGGTCACAGCCCCGTGCTCGGCCTGCTGTTCGTCATCGCGACCTGCGCGATCTCGCTGATCGGCTATTCCGCGGTCGGCATCGTGCTGATGCGCGATGCCCAGGGCGAGCCGGTCGGATTCGTCGACGCGCTGCTGCAGGCGACGTTCACCGTCCACCGCCTGATCGGGGTCGGCGTGCTGCTCGCCGTCGGCTGGGTGCTGTTCCTGCTCGCGCTGCTGATCGTGTTCCTGGTCTGCAAGATCCCGGGCCTCGGCCCGCTGCTCTATGCGATCGCGTATCCGCTCGCGGCGATCGTCGCGGGCGCGATCTTCGCCGGCATGTGGTACGTCGGTTATCCGCTGGCCGCGCCCGCCATCTGGCAAGGCAACTCGACGCTGCAGACCGCCGCGCGCCTGCTGCAGATCGGCCGCCGCCAGCTGCTCGGCGTGATCGTCAGGATGTTCGGGCTGCTGCTGCTCGTCGGCGTCCTGTCCGCGGTCGTACTCGGCATTCTCGGCACGGGCGCCGCGATCGCCTCGTCGATCTCGGCGGCCACCGGCACCAGCCCGCTGGGCGGCCTGATGAGCACGCTCGGCGGCCTGGGCGGATTCGGCCGCCATGCCGGCGCGTACGGCCTCGGCGCGGATGCGGCGGAAGGCGGGCTCGGCGGTCTGGGCGGATTCGACTACCGCAGCATGGCCTATCTGGGCGCGTACGGCTTCGGCAACGGCCTGCTGGTCGCGATCGGCCTCGTGATCCCGTTCCTGACGTTCGTCAACGGCACGTGCCTCATCTATCTGCAGACGGTCAGCGGTGTCGATTTCTCCGCGACCGAAGAGAAACTGAGCCAGCACGTCGCGGACGCGAAACGCCACGCCGAACAGGCACGCGAGCGCGCCGCCGATCACCTCGCGAAAGCACGCGCGTCACACGCCGCCGGTGCGGCCGGCACGGCTTCGCTGCCGGCGTCGGATACGGCCTCGCCCGCCACGGACGAAGCCACGGCGTGTGCGCAGTGTCACAAGCCGATGGCCGCCGACGACCTGTTCTGCGGCGAATGCGGCGCACGCCGTCACGCGTGACGGCTGCATGATCGCGCCTGTGCCTGCTGTCGATCGGCAGGCGCCGGCCGGTTCAGCCTCGCGAGCCTCCCCGGCTCGTCGATGCCGTCACCACGCGGCAAACACGTCCTGCGCGATCCCGAAGCCCGTGCTCATCCCGGCGCCGCTCGTCACGACCACGACACGCGTGCCGTCGTCCGGCGCTTCGATCACGCAATCGGCATCGGGCGCCGACGGATAGCTGCCGGTCCAGCGCTCGACCACATCGAGTTCCGTCACATCGAGCGTCTCGTGCAGCAGGCGCAGGATCTGCGCATCGATCTCCTGCGTTGCGAACGGCAGCGGTGCGGCGCCGTATTCATGCGAATCGCCCACCACAAGACTGCCGTCGGCGCTCTGCACCACGATCAGGTGGATGCCGTACCCGACGCACACGGGCTCCTCCGCGTTCAGGCGCGCACGCAACGCGCCGGCGGCGGGCAGCGCCGCGAAACCCGCGTAACGCAGCAGGCTCAGGTCGCTCATCACCGCGGCGCGCAGCGCCAGCGGGCGGCGCGGCCGCACGCGCAGCATCTGCAACTGGCACAGGCGGACCTCGTGTCGCGCGAACCAGTCGCCGTACAGGTGACGGCTGTCCGCATTGCCGCAGACGATCACGCGCTCCGCATGCAGCACGCCGCGCGACGTGCGTACCGTCGGCGTGCGCACCTCGTGCACCATCTCGCCGTAGCGGAACCGCACACCGAAGCGCTCGGCCAGCCACGACGCCAGCAACCCGATCGCGGTACGCGGCTCGATGCGCAGTTCATGCGGGCTGTGCAGGACGCCATGCGCGCCGTCCAGCCGCAGCTCCGGCGCCACGGCCGCCGCTTCGCCGGGCGTCATGACCCGGCAGCCGTCGGCCATGCCGGTCTGCATGAACGCATCGATCAGGTGCATCGCCTCGGGGCGACGCGCAATCAGGTGCAGGCCCTGGTGAAGCACGTCGATGCCGGCTTGCGACGCCACGTCCGCCCAGACCTCGCGGCTCGCCCGCGCACGCCGCCAGCTGTGCCCGGCGCGCTGCCCGGTGACCGTGACGAAACCGAAATTGCGGATCGACGCGCCCACACATGCGGCGTCGCGTTCGACCACGCAGACGCGCAGCCCCTCGAGCGCCGCCGTATAGGCATGGGCGAGGCCGACGATGCCCGCGCCGACGACGATCACGTCGTAAGCATCCGCCGCTGCGATGGCGTTCACGATGGCACGCTCCTTCTGTCGAGATGTCATGCACCGCCCGTTCGGAGCGTGCGTATCGGTTGCAGTGCGCCGCGTTCCTCGGGTGGATCCCCGGGACTGGCGCGCGATTCCGCACTATCGCGACGCGAGATGACAACCGCGTGAAAAGCCACAAAACGGCATGTTTTGGCAAATTTTGCCATTGCACGACACTGAGGAGAATCGCATCGATCCGTTGGTGCGCGGCATTCGCACATGCCGTAGCCGGCGCGTGGCGAAACGTGGCCGGCGCGGCAGGACAGCGCGACGCCGAGGTCAGTACAGCAGAAACGCCGCACGTTCGCGCGCGAACGCTTCATTCCGTGCGTCGACCACCCGTTCGATCTCGCCGAGCGGCCGCCCCGCATCCAGCATGTCTGCCACTTCGCGCGAGCCGATCGACGCGCGGATCGCATCGATCCGGAATTGCACCGGATAGCGCCGACGCAACGCCAGCGCGAGCGCCAGCCCGATTTCACCCGGCCGCGTCGCGCCGGGCAGCCGCTGGATGCGCACGCCTTCGCACAACCTGCCGCGGTACGGCCCCTCCGCCGGTACGAACCGGACCGGCGTGAACGTCGCACCGAGCCCCGTCGCGCGAAGATCGTCGGCGAGCACGCGCCCGTCGATCCACGGCGCGCCGACCACGCCGAACGGCGTCGCGGTTCCGCGCCCCACGCTGAGTGCCGCCCCTTCGATGAGCCCCGTCTCCGGATAGAGCGACACGGCAGCGCCATCCCGCAAATTCGGCGACGGGGGCACCCAGCCGAGCCCGGTGTCGTCGAAACGCATCGCGCGCGCATAGTTCGCCATCGGCACCACGGTGAGCGCCGCGCCGATATGCAGGCGCGCATTGAACAGCCGCGCGAGCTCGCCGAGCGTCATGCCGGGCTGCAGCGGCAACGGGTAATACCCGGTGAACGTCGCCGGCTCCGCATCGGCCACGGGGCCGCCGACCACGTCGGCGCCCAGCGGGTCGGGGCGGTCGAGCACGAGCACCGGGCGGTGCGCGGCGGCCGCTGCCTCCAGCGCGTAGCCGAGCGTGGCCAGATACGTGAAGAAGCGCACGCCTGCATCCTGCAGGTCGATCACCAGCACGTCGACGTCGGCGAGCCGCTCGGGCGCGATCCTGCGCCGGTCGCCGTAGAGGCTGTGAACGGTCACGCCGGTCGCGGCGTCGGTCGTGTCGCCGAACGTTTCGTCGACGTCCGTGCCGAGCCCGTGTTCGGGCGCGAACAGCGCGACGAGCCGCGCGCCCGGCACCCTCGCGAGCAGGTCGGCCGAACGCCGGCCGAACCGGTCGAAGCCGCTCCTGTTGGTCAGGAGTGCGATGCGCTTGCCGGCCACGGCGGCGAAGCCGCTTGCCGCAAGCACGTCGATACCGGCCAGCACCGACCCGCGCGAAACCGGCAACCGGCCGGCCTGTGCGACGGCCGCGGCCATCGTCGGCACCCGTGTCGCGATCTGCAGTGACGTCACCGGCGCGGCCGCGCTCGATACGAGGCCGACCACGAGCGCGCGCAGCGGCATCGCGGTGCCGGTTTCGTCGGGATACAGCCGGCTCGTCAGCACGATCGCGAAACGGCGCGTCACGGGATCGATCCACAGCGCCGTGCCCGTATAACCCAGATGCTCCAGCGCACCGGCCGGCGGCAACCGGTAGCGGTTCGCCACGAGCGGCGGCCCGACACGCCAGCCGGGCGTATGCCAGTCGCCTTCGGCGTCGAGCGTGGCCGGCGTCTCGAGCACGGCGACACTGCCGTCGCCGAGCACGCGTGTCTCGCCGAGCGTCCCGCCGTTCAGCAGCATGCGCGCGAAACGCGCCAGATCGCCGGCACTCGAGAACAACCCCGCATTGCCCGCGACACCGCCCATCGCCGCCGCGACGGGATCGTGCACGCGCCCCCTGAGCAACCGCCCGTCGCGAACGAGCGTCGGCGCGACGCGTGCCCGTATCGCCGCGCCCGGCCTGAAGGTGGTATCGGCCATGCCGAGCGGCGCGAACACGTGACCCGCACACCATGTGTCGAGCGGCTGCCCCGACACCCGCGCGACGATCTCGCCGAGCGCCACGTAGTTGACGTCGCTGTAGCGCACACGGGTGCCGGGCGGCTCCGCGGGCGTCATCGCGACGATGTCGGCCAGCACGGCCGCACGGCTGCGCAATGCGCGCGACGACGACACGCCGGCCGGCAGGCCCGACACGTGCGCGAGCAACTGGCGGATCGTGATCGTGTCCTTGCCGTGCGCCGCGAATGCGGGCCAGTAGCGCGCGGCCGGTGCGTCGAGGCCCAGCAGGCCGCGCTCCGCGAGCTGGAAGATCGCGACTGCCGTCGCCACGGGCTTGGTCAGCGACGCGAGATCGAAGACGGTATCGGCCGTCATCGCCTCCGCGTGCTCACCCGTCACCCGCAAGCCGCGCGCCACGCGTACCTGCACGCCGTCCGCGTCGCCGGTCACGACGACCGCGCCGGCAAGATGGCCGTCGGCGATTTCGGCCGCGATCGCCGCATCGATCGCGGCGGCCTGGCGTTGCGGCGCCGTGGCCGTCGCAGTCGCAGTCGCAGTCGCTGGTGCCGATACCGTCGCCGATGCCGATGCCGATGCCGGTGCCGTCGCCGGTGCCGCGTCGCGCACCGCGCGAGCGCCGGCCGGCGCCAGCGCGAACAGCAGCGCACCGGTCAGCGCGGCAGCGCAGCGGGATCGTAACGATTGCGCGGATTCCACAGCATCCATCCATCCGTGCCGGCCGCGTCCGCGGCGTCGACCTGCGCGCGGATGTCTGCCGCATCGAACGCGCGCCGGTCGAACGCATAGTCGCGAAATGCCTGCAGCCACGGCCGGAACCGCACGCCGTCGAGCCCCGTGCGGCGCATCGCTTCCGCGAGCGACCGCCCGACGATCTCGCCGGGATGGTCGGTCGGCTTGCGGCAGCCCGGCAGCCCCCACGTGAAGCCCGACGGATACAGCATCGGCGAAATGTAATCGACCAGCCCGCCCAGCGAGCCGAGCCGCTGCCCGATCTGCGTGTCGTCGGCATTCCAGCACACGTAGCCGAAGATATCGGCCGACAGGTAGCGGTTGTAAGGCCGCAGCCGGGCGCGCGCGCCCTCCAGGAATCCGGTGATCGCGGCCACGCGGTTCGCCTCGGTGTTGGGTTCGTGGAACCTCAGGCCGCCCGCATCCGGAAAGCGCAGATAGTCGAACTGGATCTCGTCGAAACCCATCCGCGCGGCCTCCTCGGCCACATCGAAGTTGTGTTCCCACGCGGCGCGCACGGTCGGATCGATCCAGCGCAGATGCTCGCGATCACGCCAGATTCCACCGGCCGCGTCGCGCACGGCCCAGTCGGGATGGGCGGCCGCGAGCGGATCGTCCTTGAATACGACGATGCGCGCGATCAGGTAGAGCCCGCGCAGGTGAAATGCGCGGATCAGCGCCGGCAGGTCCGCGACGCGCGGCCCCGGCTCGCCGCTCGCCGCGCCGATCGCTTCGCGTGCTTCGCTGCGATACGGCGTCATCCCGCGATCGCCCTTCACGTCGATCACGAATGCGTTGACGGCCGTGCGGCCCGGGAGCGCGAGCGCCGCGTCGCGCAGCGTGCGATCCGCGACACCGTAGACCGACAGGTAAACGGCCTTCGGACGGAACGGGACGAGCCGCACCGTGCGTGCCGTCTCGCCGGCGGCGAGCACGACCTCCGCACGTGCATAGCCGGGCGCGGTCACGCTGAGCGTCACGTCGCCCGCCGGCGCGGCAAACATGCCGGCAGCCGATGCAACCAGGCTGCTGCCCGACGCATAACCGAGCGCACCCGACACCGGCCGGCCGCTGCCGGCATCGACGACCGTCACCGGGACGGTTCCGGCCCGGGCGGCGACACACGCGAGCGCCAGCAGCATGCCCGCCAGCACGCGGCCGAGCGTCGCCGCGCCCAGCCACCCGCGTCGAAACGGCTCGTGCCGGTGTTGCCCGGCACGCGGCCAATGAACGATTGCCCGATTCTTCAATGCACACCTCGCGACGCGAATTCCTGCGGACATTGTTGCGAATCCGCCGCAACGCCGCGTGAGGCAGATCAACGGCACGCGCTGCGCCGCCGCCATGCGCGTCTAGGGCGTGCCTGCGCCCGGACAACCGCTGCAAAGCCGCATCACATCGCGCCGGTCCGGGTTCCGCCAGTAGAACCGCATATCGACGGCGCCGTGCGCCGGCACGACGACGTGACGGACTTCGTGGACGGCCCGATCGCGCGCCGATACCGTATATCGCCCCGGCGGCACGCGCGCGAACAGGAACGGGCCGGCCGTGTGCGCGTCGAGGATGGTCGACTTGCCGGACGCCAACGTGACGTCGATGTCGGACAGGTAATGACCGGCCTTCGTCGTGAACGTGATCCGCAGGTTGTAACGCGGCGCAGCGGCGCGAAACGCCGCGACTTCCTCCTCGCCGACGCCGCCCGTGATGTACACGGCACCGTTGCGCTCGACCGGCTCGGGCAGCGCTTGAGCCGGCACGCTCGCGGCGGCGGCCATCAAACAGGTCGACAGCAGTAGCGACCCGACGATTCCAGTCCGCATTTCGTTCTCCCGATTCAGGCACGCGGGTGGCGATGCGGCTCGTTCGTCCGGGCGCGTCACGGCCGGCGTGCCGCGACGTGACGCATTCGCATCGTTGACGACGCCAGCGTCGCGCGGAACGTCGATTTCCCGTTGATGCAGGTCAAGCGCCCCCGACCGGCCGGCGGCGCGGCGTGCCGGCTCGCGGCTCACGATGGGGCGACGCGGCGGGCCCGCACGGCGCACGACGCGCCACGCACGGCGGTGCGGCGCCATTGTCCGTTCCGGCTGTCAGCCGATATTGCGCGGCGTGTCGGAAAACGCCGACACGGCGGCCCGACGTCGGACAGCAAGCTCAGGCCGCGCTGATTGTCCGGCCATGTTCCGCCGCCAATACTGGAGACGTGACAGGACGCAACGCGTACCGCGGCTCGCAAGCAAGTATTCCGCACGGCCGCCACCGGATCCAGGAGCTGGCCATGACTCGCCCGAACACAGCCCACGCCGACGATGCCGCGCCGCACCGCGACCTTCCGGTCGGCGCCCACCTCGTGACCCGGCGCCCCGGTTACGTTCACCACGGGATCTACATCGGCGACGGCAACGTGATCCACTACGCGGGCCTGGCACGCAGTCCGGGCGGCGGCCCGGTCGAAGTCGTCTCCCTCGACGACTTCTGCGCCGGATTCGGTCTCGCGATGGTCCGGCACGCGCGGGCTCCGTACGACGGCACGGAAGCGGCGCGGCGCGCAACCTCGCGCCTCGGCGAATGCCGCTACCGGCTGCTCACCAACAACTGCGAGCACTTCTGCCTGTGGTGCCTGTTCGGCGTCGGCAGGAGCGAGCAGGTCGCGTCGTGCCTGCGCAACCCGCTTCACGGCATCGCGGTCGCCGCCGTGCTGCTTGCGTGCGTGCTGGCCGGGCGGCTGCATCCGGCATCCGTCGAACGCACGCCGGCCCCGCATGCCTGCACGGCCTAGCACGACCTGAATCGACCTGACGCCCCCGCCCGTCACCCGCGTGGTCGAAAGGCAGCATGCACCCGCCCCCAGCGTTTCGCCTGCGCGATCGCGATACGGATCGCGCTGCCCTCGGCGCGCCCTTGCCGCAGCAGCGCGTTGGCGATCTCGATCGCCTTGCCGCGAACCGGCGGCGGCAGGTTCCGCATCGACGGCGGATAGCGTTCGTCATTCCACGGCATGGTCGATCCGGCTAGTAGAGGCCGGCAGAGGCCGGCCGATCCCGCCGTGCCGGCCGGCGGGCATCGCGGCAGGAACGCAGCGACGATGCAGCGGGCTCCACGGGATGCGGCCCGGCGTGAACCCCGACGGAGACGACATCGGCAAACGACCGCGGTAACCCCGCGATCCGCTGACTGGTCACGGGTGCTCCCCGGCGGTTTGCAGCAATCCGTTCATGCATCGCGTGCCGCACGCGTCCGTCATCAGATAGCGCGGCAATGCCATCGGGGGATCGGTCGGTCGAACGGGGCGGCCATCGATCGTGAACGCCGCGACATAGCCTTCGCGAGCGGCCAGCCGGTCGGTCTGCGCATCATGGACGCCGAACGGCCAGGCCAGCAGCCGGATCGGCCGACCGGTTTCGGACTCGAGCCGCTCGCGCGACCGGCCCAACTGGAACGAGACGAATCGTTGGTAATCCGCTTCAGTGCGCCGCGCGCGCTCGGTGGCGAAATTCGGATGCCAGTAGGTATGCGACTCGATATCGTATCCGCCGGATCGGCCGAGCGTGCGCAACTGATCCCACGTCATCGCGTAGCGGGCGTTGGAAATCGCCGACGGATAGATGAACAGCGTGACCGGCACTGGATGCGCCGCCAGCAGCGGGCGCAGCACGTCGTAGACGGAACGGTGACCGTCGTCCACCGTGATCGCGACCGCGCGCGCCGGCAGCGCATCCGTCTGGCCGTCGTGCCAGCGCACGACGTCGGCGAGCGGCACGATACGGTAGCCGCTCGCCTCGATCGCGTGCAGTTGCTCGATGAATGTCCCGGTGCGCACCGTCATCGAATCCAAGCGTTGCGTCGCAAACCGGTGATAGACGAGTATCAGCACGCGTTGCAACACGGGCGCGACCGTGCCGGCGCCGGCGGACGCCATCCGCGGCAGGCACGACAGCAGCAGCAGGCAGACGATCGCGCGCAAGCTCATGCCGCGCCTCGCGCCATGGCCGTGCCGCGTGCCTGCGCAACCAGTTCCGCATGAATCCGTTCGACGTCCTCACGTGTACACAGTGCCGTACCGGGATGCTCGACCGACGCGGCCGATGCCGCCAGCGCATACCGGCACGCGTCGTCGAACGGCACGCCGCGCGCCAGCGCCCAGATCATCCCGCCGACGAAACTGTCGCCGGCGCCCACCGTGCTGCACACGGCCGCGGGCCTGCCCGGCAGGCGCAGCGCACGCTCGCGCGTGACGACCCATGCGCCGCGCGCGCCGAGTGTCAGCGCAACGATGTCGGCGCGCCCCTGCGCGACGAGCTCGCCTGCCTTCCGGCATGCCGACGCTTCGTCGAGCGGTTCACCGGCCAGCGCGCTCAGTTCGTCGAGGCTGGGCTTCACGAGATGGACACCGGCGTCGAGGGCGGCGCGCAGCGCCGGGCCCGCCGCGTCGACGACCACCCGGCTGCCGTTCGCGGCGGCCGTCCGCGCGAGCGTCGCATACAGGTCGTCCGGCGCGCCGGGCGGCAGGCTGCCGCTCAGCACGAGATAACGCGGCGCGGGCTGCAAGGCCGCGATGCGGGCCGCGCAGTCGCGCCACTCGGCGGCCGTGACCGACGGCCCCGGCATCAGGAAACGGTATTCACGCCCCGTCGCGGTCTCGGTCACGCACACGTTCTCGCGCGTCTCGCCGGCGATCCGCAGGCGGACGGACGGCACGTGTTCGGCTTCGAGCAGCAGCGTCAGCACGTCGCCCGTCGGCCCGCCCGCCAGGTACAGCGCAACGCAGTCGCCGCCGAGCCGGTGAACGGTCCGGGCGACGTTGATCCCGCCGCCGCCCGGGTCCCGCCTGGGTCGCGCGCAGCGCAGCTTGTGCGTATCGACGATATGTTCGACCGACGTCGAGACATCGACGGCAGGATTCAATGTGACGGTAACGATCTCGGTCATGGCGCGTGGTCGGTGGAAGACACGATTCGCGGGCTTGCGCGGCGCCCGCCCGCGGCCGTGCCGCGTTCCGGCCATCGGCGCAGGCCAGCCCTCACACCACCTTACGCATGCCCCTTCGCACCGCGTTGACGACCGTCAAACGATGCCGCAACCGCGCCGGATTGCGCTCGATCAACGACGCGGGCGGGCAGGCCCTTACAGTGAGTCATCCGTCGTCGCCGAGCCCCGCCATGGACGAGCAGCCGCTTTGCACCACCGTGCTCGCCGAGCGCTATGCGCAGCCCGGCGAAACGTCGCGCGCGGCCGTCTTCCAGCGTGTCGCCCATGCACTGTCACTCGCCGAGCCGCCCGCGCTGCGCGCCCGGGCCGAGCGCACGTTTTTCCTGAACCTGCAGCGCGGCGCGATCGGCGCCGGCCGCATCATGGCGAATGCCGGCTCGACGGCAGGCGGCACCATGATCAACTGCTTCGTCCACCCGCTCGCGGTTCCCGTGGAGATGCCGCTGCAAGGCACCGACGCGGCGCTCGCGCAGGCGCTCGACGACGCCCGGCTCACGCTGCTGATGGGCGGCGGAATCGGCTACGACTTCTCGCCCGTGCCGCCCGCCGGCGCGTACGAACGCCGCCTGTCGGCCGAACGTGGCGCCTGCGCGGCGATCGACCGCTTCGATGCGATGTGCCGCACGCTGCCGTTCACCGGCCCGCGCCGCGGCGCGCAGATGGGCGTGCTGCGCTGCGATCATCCGGATCTGGCCGCGTTCGTCACGGCCAAGCGCGGGCGATCGCGCTGGCCGACCTTCAACCTGTCGGTCGGCATCACGGACGCGTTCATGGAAGCGGTCGCGCACGATCTGCCCTGGGCGCTCGTCCATCACGCGCCGCGCCACGCAGCCGACGCTGCGTCGCTCCGGCGGCAGGACGGGCGCTACCTTCATGCGACGGTGCCTGCTCGCAAGCTGTGGCAAACGATCGTCAACGCCGCACGCGACAGCGCCGAACCCGGGCTGCTGTTCCTCGACACGATCCGCGACGCGAACCCGCTGCGCGAGCACGAGCGGATCGACGCGACGAACCCGTGCGGCGAACAGCCGCTGCCGCCCTACGGCAGCTGCGTGCTCGGGCCGATCGACCTGTCGCGGTTCGTGCATCATCCGTTCGGCATCGGCGGCGAGCCGCGCATCGATTTCACGGCGCTTGCCGACGCGGTGCACGTCCAGGTGCGCCTGCTCGACGATGTGCTCGACCTCACCGCATGGCCGCTCGCCGCGCATGCACGTGAAGCGCAGCGGACACGGCGCATCGGTGTCGGCGTGACGGGCCTGGGCGACGCGCTGACGATGCTGCGGCTACGCTACGACAGCGTCGAGGCGCGCGCATGTGCGCGCAGCATCGCGCTGACGATGCGCGAGCACGCGTTTGCCGCATCGGCCGCGCTGGCCGCCGAGCGCGGCGCGTTTCCCGCCTACGATCCGGCCGCTTACCTGACCGGCCCCGCCTACCGGATGCGGCTGCCGCTGAAGGTGCATCACGCGATCGACCGGCACGGGCTGCGCAACAGCCATCTGCTGTCGTTCGCGCCGGCCGGCAGCGTGAGTCTCGCGTTCTGCGACAACTGCTCGAACGGCATCGAGCCGGCCGTCGGCTGGACGCAGCGCCGGATGGTCCGCACGGCAGACGGGCAGGTGCGCGCGTTCCGGGTACAGAACCATGCTTACCGGCTGTTTCGCGCGCTGCATGGCAACGGCGTCGGGCTGCCGGACTATTTCGCTACCGCGGCCGAGATCGCACCGCTCGATCACGTCGCGATGCTCGCGGCGCTCCAGCCCTGCGTCGACGCCGGCATCTCGAAGACCGTGACGCTGGACAGCCAGTGTTCGCTGGCGCAGGTCGACGCGCTGTTCTTCGCGGCGTGGCGCGACCGGCTCAAGGGCATCACGGTGTTCCGCCCCGATCCGCGGCTCGCGTCGGTCGTTACCGACGACACCGCGCAACCGCGCGACGGCGCGGTCTGCATCGGCTGTTGAGCGGCCCGCTCGCCAGTCGCGCGTCAGGCCGACGTATCCGTCGCCGCTACCGGCTCCGCATCGGCTCGCGCCGGCCCGGGCGCCGCACCGCGATCGTCCGGCGGCGTAATGAGCGCCACCAGCGTGTCGTGATCGATCGACTCGTGTTGCAGCAGGCACCGCGCGATCCGTTCGAGCGCGTCGCGATGCTCGCCGAGCGTCGCCGCGACGCGGACGTGCGCGTCTTCGAGCAGCGCGCGCACCTCCTCGTCGATCAACTGCGCGGTGTGTTCGCTGCACCGGCCGTCGCCCGGCGTCCACACGCCGGGTGAACCGCCTTGCGGCGTCGCGTCGTCCAGCGTCGCCAGGCCGAGCTTCGCGCTCATCCCGTACTGCATGACCATGTGCCGCGCCAGCGCGGTCGCTCGCTCGAGGTCGTTCTGCGCGCCGGTCGATACGTCGCCGAACGCGATCTCCTCGGCGACGCGGCCGCCGAGCAGGACGTCGAGCCGGTCGAGCAGCTCGCTCTTGCGCAGCACGTAGCGATCCTCGGTCGGCACCTGCTGCGTGTAGCCGAGCGCCGCGATGCCGCGCGGGATGATCGACACTTTCTTCACCGGATCGCAATGCACGCGGCTTTGCGCGACGAGCGCGTGCCCCGCCTCGTGGTACGCGATGGTCCGCTTTTCCTCGTCGTTCATCACGCGGCTCTTGCGCTCCATGCCCGTCATCGCGCGATCGATCGCCTCGTCGAAGTCGGCCATGCCGATCGCCGGCTTGCCGAGCTCGGCCGCATGCAGCGCGGCCTCGTTGACGACGTTCGCGAGATCCGCGCCGACGAAGCCCGGCGTGCGCTGCGCCAGCTCGGCAAGATCGACCTCCGGGGCCAGCTTCACGCGCTTCGTGTGCACGGCAAGGATCTGCTTGCGGCCGTTCAGGTCGGGCCGGTCGATCGCGATGTGGCGGTCGAAGCGCCCGGGCCGCAGCAATGCCGGATCCAGGATCTCCGGCCGGTTGGTCGCGGCCATGATGATCACGCCCGAATTGGCCTGGAAGCCGTCCATCTCGACGAGCAGCTGGTTGAGCGTCTGCTCGCGCTCGTCGTTGCCGGACATCAGGCCGACGCCGCGCGCCTTGCCGAGCGCATCGAGCTCGTCGATGAACACGATGCACGGCGCCTTCTGCTGCGCCTGCTCGAACAGGTCGCGCACGCGTGCCGCGCCGACCCCGACGAACATCTCGACGAACGCCGAGCCGCTGATCGTGAAAAACGGCACGGCCGCCTCGCCGGCCACCGCGCGCGCGAGCAGCGTCTTGCCGGTGCCGGGCGCGCCGACGATCAGCACGCCCTTCGGGATCTTGCCGCCGAGCCGCTGGTAGCGTTCGGGGTTGCGCAGGAACGCGACGATCTGCTGCAGTTCGGCCTTCGCCTCGTCGATGCCGGCGATGTCGTCGAACGTGATGCCGGTTTCCTGCTGCACGTACACGCGCGCCTGACTCTTGCCCATGCCGCTGAAGTCCCGGACGCCGCCCGGCCTGCGCATCATGAAGCTCCAGAACGTCACGAGGACGATCACCGGCAACATCCACCCGGCAAGCGTTTCCAGCCAGCCCGAATCCGGCACGCCGCGATAGCGGATGCCGGCGGCCGTGAGTTCGGTGACGAGACGATCGTCAGCGACCCGGTTGGTCGTGAAGCGCCACGGCGGCCCGGCCTTCTTCACGGCGGCCGCGTCGGAGGCCGGCAGGTTCGCGGCGGCCTCGGGCATGCGCAGCACGCCCGAAATCGACGACTGGCCGATGTCCAGATCGTCGACGAGCCGCGCGTCGACCAGGCGGTGAAAGTCGCTGTACGGGATCGACGTCGTTGCCGGCCGGGCCATCAGAAGCTGATACGCCACCAGCGCGGCAAACACGAACGGGATCAGCAGTCCGGAATAATCGAATGATTTTTTCATCGTATCGGGCCCGCTCGCCGGCCACACCTCCGTTCATGCGTCGTTGCGCGTCCATTGCGCGCGCAGGATGTCCTCGCCATCGCGATAGTTGAGTGCGAGATCGCCGTGATGCGCATGCAGCAACGCTTCCGCCAGCCGTCGCACCATGTGCACGCCCGTCGTACGGACGACGACCGTATCGGCGGATTTCTCGATTTCCATGATGCGTTCGAGCGCGTGCTCGCTCGTCTCCAGAATGGCCTGGCGCTCGAGCAGGTCGAGAATCGTCGCCCGGTGCGCGCACAGGTACGCGCCGTGCAGCACCAGTTCGCCCGCCGGCAGGTTTTCCCGCATGCGCCTGCAGGCCGGGCATTCGAGCTGGCGCCGATCGAGCGGTGTCGCGTACCACGTCCAGCGGCCCGCGTCGCAGACGGCGCCGCAGCCTTCGCAGATCCTGTCGCCCTTCGGCCGCTTCGGATCGCGGTAGCTGTCCTTCGTATGCGGCTGCATGCGCCTGTCGTGGCGCAGAGGGTGTCGGCCGGGGCCGGAATTCGAACGGTTCATGACTGCTTCTCCTCGCAGTGGACAGCACTGGCGAGCCGTCAGCCGACGGTGAGCCGGTCGACGACCTCCCTGACGCCTCTCACCGATCCGGCCGCACCGCACGCGGCGCGCCTTTCGGCGAGCGACGCGACCTTGCCCGTCAACGTGACGATGCCGTCGGCCGCGTCGATCGCAATTCCCGCGGATTCGCGCCGCGCGCGACGCGCAAGCGCTTCGGCGATCCGCGTGCCGACGTCCGGCACCGTGTGGTCCGTTCGCACGCGGATCCGGTTCGCGACGCCGACGACGCCGATCATCCGGCTGACCATCTTTTCCGCCGCCCGGCTCTGGTATGCATGATCGACTTCACCGTCGAGCGTCACGCAACCGTGATCGACCTCGACGCGAATCTTGTGATCGCGCAGCGCCTCCTGCCAGCCGAGCGCGAACGTGATCGCGATCGCCAGTTCCTGGTCCGCGCACGCGTTCTCCGGCGGCGCGACGTTCAGTTCGAGCACCAGCGCGCGCGCATCCTCGACATGCAGCGCCGTTTTCTGCGCCTCGAGTTTCTGGGCCCAGCTGTCGACCGTGCCGCGCAACGTCACGATCCGGTCGTGTACGTCGACGTCGATCCGCCGTGCATCGACCGCCGGATTCCAGAACAGCGCCTGCTCGACATCCTGCTTGAGTGCCGCATCGGACTTCATTGCCGTCTCCTGTCGGGCCGTGCCGGTCGCGACATTCGCGATCGGCGATGGGGCCGCACCGGATTCAGCATCGCGCAAGGCGGCGCCGGCGGTTTGACGAGGATCAATCAACGCCGTGCTTGCGGCAGCCGCCGTCGCACACACTCGATCCCGATTTTTCCGTTGACGCAGATCAACTGCGCGACCGGGCGCGCCGCGATCATGACCCCGGCGGCGCCGCGACATTCGTGGCGGCCCGCACGCTTCGCATCGTTGCGACCGCCGTTCCCCGGGAGACCGTCATGAACCGCAGGCAATACCGCATCTCGCTGGCGACGCTCAGCGTATTCATCGCGCTCGCATCGCTGGGCGGCATCATTCACGGCATGCTGTTCGACGAGCGGGTGTTCAGATACTCGATCGTCACGCTGATCCTGAGCATCCTCTCGTTCGCCGTCCTGCTGAACCTCGCTCCCGGCGACCGGCCGTGACGCGCGCGACCGCGTCGGGCCCGGCGCAACCCGCCGGCCCGGGGCCATGTTCCGGCGTGCCTGTCAACCGAAGCACCGCTCGAAACGCATTCCCGCGGAAGTGATGCAGATCAAGGGTAGGAGCGTCAATCGTCGGATATAAGTGAACCCGAAGCGGCGACGCCACGAGGCGGCGCCACCCCGCGTTTCCGTATTCGCCGAGGCTTTCCATGCGCGCCACCGCGCTTCCCGTCGTATTCCGCACTGCAGCTTCCCGGTACGGGCGTTTCGTTGCGCTCGCAACGAGTATCGGCCTGCTGTCCGGATGCCTGTCGCTCGCCCCGCCGGACCAGCGCCCCGCCGCGCCGATCCCGGCCGCCTTTCCGGATCCGTCGGCCGGCGCCACGCCCGCGGCCGCGCAGGTGCCCGCATGGCAGGACTACTTCGTCGATGCGCGCCTGCGGGCGCTGATCGCGCAGGCGCTCGCCAACAATCGCGACCTGCGCGCGGCCGTCGCGCGCGTCGAACAGGCCCGTGCCGTCTACGGCATCCGCAGCGCGGACCAGTGGCCGACGATCGGCGCCGGCGCGGCCTATGCGCGGTTTCGCGCGCCGGGCGGGCTCCTCACGCCCACCCCGTTCATCGGCCAGGCCTACGAGGTCCGGCTGGCCGAGACGCAATGGGAACTCGATTTCTGGGGCCGCGTGCGCAACCTGAAGGAAGCGGCGCTGCAGCGCTATCTCGCGAGCGATGCGGCCCGGCGTGCCGCGACGCTGAGCGTGATCACGTCGGTCGCCAACGCGTACCTGACGCTGTGCGAGTACGACGAGCGCATCGCGCTGACCCGCGCGACGATCGACACGCGCCGCGAGTCGCTGCGGATTTTCCGGCTTCGCCATGCGGCCGGCGCGATCTCGCGCCTCGACCTGACGCAGGCCGAGATCCTGCTGCAGCAAGCGGAATCCCTCGGCGCCCAGTTGCAACAGGCGCGCGCATCGGCGGCCGATGCACTGGCCCTGCTGGTCGGTGCGCCGCCGGATCTGGCCGGCACGCCGCTCGCGCTCGACGACGCCGCCGTCGCGCCGTCGCTCGCCCCCGGCCTGCCCTCGTCGCTGCTCGCGCAGCGGCCGGACGTGATCGCGGCCGAACACGAGCTGCAGGCGTCCCGCGCGAACATCGGCGCGGCGCGCGCCGCGTTCTTTCCGCGCATCGCGCTGACGAGCTCGATCGGCTCGGGCAGCAGCGCGCTGCATGAGTTGCTGACGTCCAGCACCGGCGTCTGGTCGGTGATCCCGAACATGACGCTGCCGCTGATCGACGGCGGCCGCAACCGCTCGAATCTCGCGCTCGCGCACGCGCAGCGCGACGAAGCGCTCGCGCGGTACGAGCGGACGATCCAGAGCGCGTTTCGCGACGTGTCCGATGCGCTCGCGTCCCGCTACTGGCTGGCCGACGAGGTGCGTATCGAGCGCGCCACGCTGGATTCTCAGGCCGAGCGGGCCCGCCTCGCGAAGCTGCGCTACGACAGCGGCGCGACCCGCTTCCTCGAGGTGCTCGACGCGCAGCGGGACCTGATGAACGCGGAGCAGCAATGGGTGATGACGCGTCGCGCGCTGTTGTCGAGCCGCGTCGCGCTGTACGGCGCGCTCGGCGGCGCCACGCAAGACGGCGGCGCGGCCGCCGCGCGACCGACCAACGAATCGACCAACGAATCGACGAATCCGGATTCCACACGATGAAAACCCTCAAGCGCCCTCTTCTGATCGGGGCAGGCGTCGCCGTGCTCGCGATCGGCATCACGTATTTCGGATGGACGCGCTGGCGTGACGGGCAGGCCGATGCCGGCCTCGTGAGCGGCAACGGCCGCATCGAGGCAACCGAGATCGACGTCGCGACCAAGCTGCCGGGACGCGTCACCGCGATGCTCGTCGACGAAGGCGACTTCGTGAAGGCCGGGCAGCCGCTCGCGCGCATGGACGTGGTCGTCCTGCAGGCCCAGCTCGACGAGGCGCGCGCCCGGGAGGAGCAGGCCGTGAACACGGCGGCGAGCATCGACGCGCAGGTCGCGCAGCGGCGCAGCGACAAGGCGGCGGCCGAGGCCGTCGTCGTCCAGCGGGAAAGCGAACTGGATGCGGCGACACGGCGGCTCGCGCGCTCCGAAACGCTGTCGCGCGACGGCGCGTCGTCGATGCAGGAACTCGACGACGATCGCGCACGCGCCGGCAGCCTGCGGGCGACCGTGAATGCGGCGCGCGCGCAGGTGCAGGCTGCCCAGGCCGCGATCGACGCGACCCGGGCCCAGCTGGTCGCCGCGCACTCCGCGGTGACGGCCGCGCAGGCAACCGTCGCGCGCGTGCAGGCCGACATCTCGGACAGCGACCTGACCTCGCCGCGCGACGGGCGCGTGCAGTATCGCGTGGCCGAATCCGGCGAGGTGCTGCCGGCCGGCGGCAAGGTGGTCAACGTGGTCGACCTGTCGGACGTCTACATGACGTTCTTCCTGCCCGAGACGGTCGTCGGCCGGGTGCCGCTCGGCGCCGACGTGCGGATCGTGCTCGATGCCGCGCCGGAATACGTGATTCCGGCCCGCGTGTCGTACGTGTCGAGCACCGCGCAGTTCACGCCGAAGACGGTCGAGACGGCCACCGAACGGCAGAAGCTGATGTTCCGGGTGAAGGCGCGCATCGACCGCGACCTGCTGCAGCGCCACCTGAAGCTCGTCAAGACCGGGCTGCCGGGGGTCGCGTGGCTGAAGGTCGATCCGAACGCCGCGTGGCCGGCGCGCCTCGCCGTCCGGGTGCCGCAATGAAATCGGCGCTCCCGGCCGATACCGGTGCCGGCGCGACCGAAACGCCGCCGGCACCCGCGCCGGTCGCGCGGCTGTCCGGCGTCTCGCTGCGCTACGGCGACAAGGCCGCGCTCGACGACGTGACGCTCGACATCCCGGCCGGCCGCATGGTCGGGCTGATCGGCCCGGACGGGGTCGGCAAGTCGAGCCTGCTCGCGCTCGTGTCCGGCGCACGCGCGATCCAGCAGGGGCGCGTCTGGGCCCTCGGCGCCGACCTGTCGTCGCGCCGTCATCGCGCGCGCGTGTGCCGGCGCATCGCGTACATGCCGCAGGGCCTGGGCCGGAACCTCTACGCGACGCTGTCCGTCGAGGAAAACCTGCAGTTCTTCGCGCGGCTGTTCGGCCACGATGCGGCGGAGCGGCGCCGCCGGATCGACGCGCTCACGCGCAGCACCGGCCTCCACCCGTTCCTGGATCGCCCCGCCGGAAAGCTGTCCGGCGGCATGAAGCAGAAGCTCGGCCTGTGCTGCGCGCTGATCCATGATCCCGACCTGCTGATCCTCGACGAACCGACGACCGGCGTCGATCCGCTGTCGCGCGCCCAGTTCTGGGAACTGATCGCACGCATCCGGGCCGCCCGCCCGGCGATGAGCGTGCTGGTGGCGACTGCGTACATGGACGAAGCCCGGCGCTTCGACCGGCTGATCGCGATGGACGCCGGGCGAGTGCTGGCGACCGGCAGCCCGGACGAGCTGCTGGCCCGCACCGGGTGCGACACGCTCGAAGGCGCATTCGTCGCGTTGCTCCCGGACGCGCAGCGGCGCGGGCACGAGCCGATCCGGATCGCGCCGTTTCAGCCCGAACCCGCCGCCGGCTACGCGATCGAGGCCGACGGGCTGACGATGCGGTTCGGCGATTTCGTCGCGGTCGATCACGTGAGCCTGCAAATCCGCCGCGGCGAGATCTTCGGCTTCCTCGGCTCCAACGGCTGCGGCAAGTCGACGACGATGAAGATGCTCACGGGCCTGTTGCCGGCCTCCGAAGGCACGGCGACGCTGTTCGGCCAGCCGGTCGCGGCCGACGACATCGACACGCGCCGGCGGGTCGGCTACATGTCGCAGGGGTTTTCGCTGTATGGCGAACTGACCGTCCGGCAGAACCTCGTGCTGCATGCGCGCCTGTTCGGCGTGCCGGAGGCGGACGTGCCGGGGCGGGTCGACGAAATGGCCGGGCGCTTCGGGCTCACCGGCGTACTCGACGCGTTACCCGAAAGCCTGCCGCTCGGCATGCGGCAGCGCCTGTCGCTCGCGGTCGCGATGGTGCACAAGCCCGAACTGCTGATCCTCGACGAGCCGACGTCGGGTGTCGATCCCGTCGCGCGCGACGACTTCTGGCGGCTGATGATCGAGCTCGCCCGGCAGGATCGCGTGACGATCTTCATCTCGACGCACTTCATGAACGAAGCCGAGCGCTGCGATCGCATCTCGCTGATGCACGCGGGCCGGGTGCTCGCCAGCGCGTCGCCGGGAGAACTCGTGCGCATGCGCGGCGCCGGCACGCTCGAGGAGGCGTTCATCGCGTACCTGACCGACGCGCAGCGTGCAGACAGCGTCCCGATGGACGCCGCGTCCGACGCTGGCTGGCTGAGCGCGCCGCCCGAGGCCTCCGCCAGCGGGGCCGGCACCGCCCGCGCGGCCGCGTGGTTCAGCCCGGCGCGGGCCGGCAGCTACCTGTGGCGGGAAGTGCTGGAGCTGCGGCGCGATCCGCTGCGCGCGACGCTGGCCCTGTTCGGGTCGCTCGTCCTGATGTGCGTCATCAGCATCGGCATCAGCCTCGACGTCGACAACCTGACGTTCGCGGTGCTCGACCGCGACCAGTCGATCCTGAGCCAGGACTATGCGCAGAACCTCGGCGGCTCGCGCTACTTCGTGCCGCGCGCGCCGCTCGCGGACGAGCGCGAGATCGACCGCCGCATGCGCAACGGCCAGCTGTCGCTCGCGATCGAGATTCCGCCCGGGTTCGCGCGGGACGTCGCGCACGGCCGACGGGTCGAGATCGGCGCGTGGATCGACGGCGCGATGCCGATGCGCGCCGAGACGATCCGCGGCTACGTCGCCGGCATGCACGAGAACTGGCTGCGCGACCAGGCGAAGCGCCGGCTCGGCGCGTCGCTCGCGCCGGCCGTCGAGATCGCCGTGCGCTATCGCTACAACCCGGACGTCAGGAGCCTGCCGGCGATGATTCCGGCCATCATGCCGATGCTGCTGCTGATGCTGCCCGCGATGCTGACGGCGCTCGCCGTCGTCCGGGAACGGGAGCTCGGGTCGATCGTCAACCTGTACGTCACACCCGTCACACGCGCGGAATTCCTGCTCGGCAAGCAGGCGCCCTACGTGATGCTCGCGATGCTGAACTTCCTGCTGATGGTCGTGCTGGCCGACGTCGCGTTCGGCGTGCGGATCAAGGGCAGTTTCTTCACGCTCGCGGCCGCGGTGCTGGTCTTCAACGTGGTGGCCACGGGCATCGGCCTGTTCGCGTCGACGTTCACGCGCAGCCAGATCGCCGCGATCTTCATGACGATCGTCGGCACGCTGATTCCCGTCGTGCAGTTCTCGGGGCTGCTCACGCCGCTGTCGTCGCTGGAAGGCGCCGGCAAGTGGATCGGGGCGGTCTACCCGGCGACCTACATGCTCGCGATCAGCCGCGGCGTCTACAACAAGGCGCTCGGCCTGGGCGACCTGTCGTCGCAGTTCTGGCCGCTGCTCGCGGCGGCGCCGGCCATCCTGGCCATGACCGCCGTCCTGCTGCGCAAACAGGAGCGCTGACCATGTCGCGCCTGCTCGTCATCTTCCGGCTCGGGGTCAAGGAGCTCTGGAGCCTCGCCCGCGACCCGATCCTGCTGATGCTGATCGTCTACACGTTCAGCGCGTCGATCTACGTCGCGGCCACCGCGCGCCCGGAAACGCTGCACAAGGTGCCGATCGCGATCGTCGACGAAGACGCATCGCCGCTGTCGGCGCGCATCGCGTCGGCGTTCTTCCCGCCGCAGTTCGCACCGCCGCCGATCGTCGACGCGGCCGCGGCCGATCGCGGCCTCGACAACGGCGACTACACGTTCTCGCTCGACATTCCGCCGGATTTCCAGCGCGACGTGCTCGCCGGCCGTCATGCGACGATCCAGCTCAACGTCGACGCGACCCGCATGACGCAAGCCTTTACCGGCGGCGGCTACGTGCAGCAGATCGTGTCGGGCGAGATCGACGCATTCGTGCGGCGCTATCGCGGCACGGCGTCGCCGCCCGTCGATCTCGCGATGCGGATGCGCTTCAACCCGAATCTCGACGAAGTGTGGTTCGGCGCGCTGATGGAGCTGATCAACAACGTGACGATGCTGTCGATGATCCTCACCGGGGCCGCGCTGATCCGCGAACGCGAGCACGGCACGATCGAGCATCTGCTCGTGATGCCGGTCACCGCCGCGGAAATCATGCTCGCGAAGGTCTGGTCGATGGGGCTCGTCGTCACGGTGGCGGCCGTCGCGTCGCTGACGCTGGTCGTGGGCGGAGCGTTGCACGTGCCGATTCCGGGCTCCATCCCGCTGTTCGTGGCCGGGATGGCGCTGCACCTGTTCGCGACGACGTCGATGGGGATCTTTCTCGCGACGCTCGTGCGCAGCATGCCGCAGTTCGGGATGTTGCTCGTGCTCGTGCTGCTGCCGCTGCAACTGCTGTCAGGCGGGCTGACACCGCGCGAGAGCATGCCGCTCGCCGTGCAGGACATCATGCTGGCCGCGCCGACCACGCACTTCGTCGAACTCGCGCAACGCATCCTGTACCGCGGCGCGGGCCTCGATGCGGTCTGGATCCAGTTCGCGGTGCTGTTCGCGATCGGCTGCGCGCTGTTCCTGCTGTCGCTGACCCGCTTTCGCAAGACGATCGCCCAAATGGCGTAACCGGCCCGGCAGGCGGCCAGGCGCCCGCGCGGCGCCCGGATTCGTCCGTTGATACAGATCAACCGTGCCGGCACCCTTCACGCGATCATGACGTCACGTCCTGTGATAGCCGCGGCGGCCGCGATGGCGGCATGTCGGCATCACGCTCACGGGCGGCCGGCGGCCGCCCCGCCGGAGAACGTCATGATGCGCCTGCCAAACCGGATCGTTCTTGCCACGCTCGGCGTGTTCATCGCACTCTCGTCGCTGCTGGGCGTCGTGCACGCGATGCTGGTCGGCGTGCATGTCCTTCCGTACGCGATCCTCGCGCTGGTTTCGGGCGTCGCCGCTTTCGTCGCACAGTTGGATTCGGCCGCTGGCGAGGATTCGTGATGCGCCCGCATCCCTCGCATTCACCGTCATGAACGGCATCCTCCGCCTCGCGTTCAAGCTGCTCGTGAACGACAGCGCGAAGTTCACCGCGCTGACCGTCGGCATTACGTTCTCCGTGCTGCTGATGATCGAGATGACATCGCTGTTCGCCGGGATCCTGAACAAGTCGTCGGCGTCCGTCATCAACATCGGCGCGAAAGTGTGGGTGATGGACCCGGCCGTGAAGACGATCGCGAACAGCATCGGCATGCCCGACTACGTGCTCGACGTGGTGCGCAGCACCGACGGCGTCAAGTATGCGGTGCCGCTCTACTCCGGCGCCGCGCTCGTGAAGCTGCGCTCCGGCACCTACCAGGCCGTGACGGTCGTCGGCCTCGACGACGCAAGCCTGCTCGGCCGTCCGACGATGCTGCAGGGCCACATCGAGGACATCTACGCGGAGAACGGCTTCATCGCGATCCAGGACCCCGAGTTTCCGAAACTCGAGAATCCGTCGGTCGGCACCGATTTCGAACTGAACGACCATCGCGGCGTGATCGTCGGCATCGCGAAGGTGGCGGCCAGCGGCCTGTTCGGCACGCCGACGCTCTACACCACATACGCCCGCGCGATCCGGTACATTCCGTCGCCGCGCTTCACGACGTCGTACATTCTCGTCGAGCCGAAATCGGCCGCGGACATCGCGCACATCAAGGCCGTCGTGCAATCGCTCGGCTATCGCGCGTACACGCGCGACGAATTCATCGCGCAGATCGCACGCTTCTACAAGTACGAGACCGGGCTGGGCACCAACATCATGCTGATGACGATCATCAGCTTCATCATCGGCCTGTCGATCTCGGGCCAGACGTTCTATGCGTTCATCCTCGAGAACCTCGACAAGTTCGGCGCGCTGAAGGCGATCGGCGCGAAAAGCCGCGAACTCGTCGTGATGATCCTGTTCCAGGCGACGTTCACCGCGCTAACCGGCTACGGCATCGGCGTCGGCCTGTGCGTGCTGATGATCAGCCTCGCGAAGCTGCAGATTCCGGATTACGCGGCGCTCGTCACGTTCGGCAACCTGGCGCTCGCGTTCGGGATGGTGGTCGTGATCGCGACGATCTCGAGCTATCTCGGCGTGCGGCGCGTGCTGCGCATCGAGCCGTTCGACATCTTCCGGGGCTGACGATGGCGAACGTCGCGATCGACGCACGAGGCGTCAGCAAGTGGTTCGGCGAAGGCGACGCGCGCACGCAGGCGTTGCGCGACGTGTCGATGCAGGCGAACTGCGGCGAGATGCTGCTGATCGTCGGGCCGTCCGGCAGCGGCAAGACGACGCTGCTCAGCGTGATCTCGGGCATCCTGCGGCCGGAATCCGGCTCGGTGTCGATCGACGGCGTCGACCTGTGGGCGCAGCCGAACGACGCGATCGCCGATTTCCGGCTGAACCGGATCGGCTTCGTATTCCAGGACTACCACCTGTTCCCGCGGCTCACGACCGTGGAGAACGTCGCGATTCCGCTGATCCTGAAACGCCGGCCGTGGGACGAGGCGATGCACGAAGCGCTCGGTTACCTCGACGTCGTCGGGCTCGGCAATCGCGCGCAACTGCCGCCCGTCAAGCTGTCCGGCGGCGAGCAGCAACGCGTCGCGATCGCGCGCGCGATCGTCAGCCAGCCCGACCTGCTGATCCTCGACGAGCCGACCGCGTCGCTCGACGGCGACACGGGCCGCATGATCATCGACTTCGTCAAGCACCAGGTGCTGAACGACACGCGCTGCATCGTGATCGTCACGCACGATGCGCGGATCTTCGAATACGCGGACCGCATCCTGCGGATGGAGGACGGCAAGCTGAACGGGATCGACCGCGGAGGTGCGCGATGAAGCACCGGCTCGTATTCGTGGCGGCCCTGCTCGGCTTCCTGGCAAGCGTCGTTGCCGCGTGGGTGTACAGCCGTCAGGAACCGCCGCAGCCACCGGTATTCAAGCCGGCCGCCAATCCGTACGCGCGCGGCGTCTATGCGAACGGCATCGTCGAAAGCGAACAGCCGGCCGGCGCGAACGTGAACGTCTACCCGGACGTGCCGGGCGCGGTGACACGCATCCTCGTGCACGACGGCGATCCGGTGAAGGCCGGCGATGTGCTGCTGACGATCGACGACTCGGTGCAGCGCGCCACCGCCGCGCAGCTCGCGGCACAGGCCGACGCGGCCGACGCCCTGCTCGACGAACTGAGAGCGCAGCCGCGCCGCGAGGTACTCGACGTGGCCACCGCGCAGACCACGGCTGCGCAGGCCAGCCTGAAGCTCGCGCAGGATCAGTACGACAAGCAGCGGCGCGCATACGACATCGACCCGAAGGCCGTCAGCCGCGATGCGCTCGACACGGCCGCGAACGCGGTACGCGTCGCTGCGGCCAACCTGGACGTCGTGACGCGGCAGTATCGCCTGACGAAAGCCGGCGCGTGGCGTTACGACGTGCGCAACCAGGAAGCGCAGGCCGTCGCGCTGCGGCGCGCGGCCGACGCGGCCGCCGCGCTGCTTGCCCGCTACACGCTGCGCGCGCCGGGGGACGGCACCGTGCTCGCGATGAACGCGGCCGTCGGCTCGTACCTGACCTCGCAGGGGCTCTACGATACCTACACGCAGGGCAACGGGCCCGTCGCGGTGCTCGGCACGCCGGTCGACCGCCTGCAGGTGCGCTGCTACATCGACGAAATCCTGATCCACCAGTTGCCCGACCTGCATGCGCTGAAGGCTCACATGTTCGTGCGCGGTACGTCGGGCGAGGCCGACCTCCAGTTCGTCCGCGTGCAGCCGTACGTCACGCCGAAGATCGAATTGTCCGACCAGCGCACCGAGCGCGTCGACGTGCGGGTGCTGCCGGTCATTTTCCGTATCGTCCCGAACAAGGCTGTCCGGTTGTTTCCCGGGCAGATCGTCGATGTGTACGTGGCCGGCAAATGATCGCCCCGTCCGCGGCCTGCTGCGCGCGGCGGCCCTGCTCGCGGCCGTCGCGCCGCTGGCCGGATGCATGGTCGGGCCCGACTTCACCCGTCCGCCCGCGCCGCATGTCTCGCGTTTCGTCGCCGCGGACGCCGCGACCGGCGCATGGACAGCCGGGGGGCAGATACAGGCGCTGTCGGCAAGCGAGCCGCTCACACGCGACTGGTGGACACGCTTCGGCAGCCGTGCGATCGACTCGACCGTCGGCGACGCGCTGACCGGCAGCCCGACGCTCGATCTCGCCGAGGCGACGCTGCGGCGCAGCGAACATGCGCTGCGGGCCGGCGAAGGCGTGTTCTTTCCGCAGGCGGATACCCAGGCCGGCGCGTCGCGCCAGCGCTATGCGCCGCTGCGCACCGGGCAGGGTCTGCCGGCCTCGATCTTCAACCTGTACACGCTGTCGGCGACGGTCAGCTACACGCTCGACCTGTGGGGCGGCGAGCGGCGGCAGGTCGAGGCGCTCACGGCCGGCGTCGACGCACAGCGCCAGGCGCTGGCGGGCGCGCACCTGATGCTGACCGCCAACGTCGTCAACACGATGGTCGCGCGCGCCGCCTATCGGGACGAAACCGCGGCCACGCGCGAGATGATCGGCCTGCTCGACGAGCAGATCCGCCTGACGCGCGCGCAGGTGACGGCCGGCGCGGCGGCCTACGTTGCGGTGCTGACGCTGGAATCGCAACGGGCGTCGCTCGAGGCGACGCTGCCCGCGCTCGACCAGAAACGCGCCCAGGCCGACGACCTGCTCGCGCTGCTCGCCGGCCGCTACCCCGCCGACTGGCAGACACCCGACCTGTCGCTCGAGCGCATCGCGCTGCCGGCCAGCCTCCCGGATACGGCGCCGTCGTCGCTGGTGCGCCGCCGGCCGGACATCCTGCAGGCGGAAGCGCAACTGCACGTGGCCAGTGCGCAGGTCGGCGTCGCGACGGCCGCGCTCTACCCGAATGTCACGCTGTCCGCGTCGGGCGGCTTCGACAGCACCGTCGCCGGCCGGCTGTTCGCGCCGGCCGGCCGCGCATGGAGCGTCGGCGCCGGGCTCACCGCACCGCTCTTTCACGGCGGCACGCTGCTGAACCAGCGGCGTGCGGCGCAGGATGCGTACGACGAAGCCGACGCGACCTACCGGCAAGTGGTGCTGTCGGCGTTCTCGCAGGTCGCCGACGCGCTGCGCGCACTCGCGAACGACGCAACCGCGCTCGATGCGCAGGCCCGCGCGATGGCCGCGGCCCGCGACGCGCTGACGCTTACGCAGGCCGGCTACGACGCGGGGATCTCGGGCTACGTCCAGTTGCTGGTCGCCGACGTGCAATACCACCAGGCACGTCTCGCGTGGCTGCAGGCAGTCGCGCAGCGGTTGCAGGACACGGTCGCGTTCTACGTCGCGCTCGGCGGCGGCTGGGGTGACCCGGGCTGAAACGCGGCGTGCGGTCGTCCGGAGTCCGCCCGTCTACGTGTGCGCCACGATATCGGGCCGCTGCCAGGGCGGCAATTCGGCCCAGCCGAGCGGGCCGTAGACGGTGCCGCCGGCAGCCTCGATCGTCTCGACGAATTCGGCGAGTGTCGCGCCGGCCGGCACGGCCAGCTTCATCGCGTCGACGAATTCCTCGCTGCGCAGCCACGGCACCGCGCCGCCGTTGATCTGCTCGACGCTCCAGTCCTGCCCGTGGCGCCCGGCTTCGGGCGGCAGCAGGCGCGGCGCGTCGAACGCCACGCGCAGCAGCTGGGTGCGCGAATCGCTGTAAGGCGGTTGCGCGACGTCCTGATAGGGCACGTCGGCCCAGCTTTGGCCGCATTGCAGGTCGAGCGGCAGGCACGTAAACCATGCCCAGGGCGCGCGGACGAAGCACAGCCGGTAGCCGGTCCGCGCGCCGTCCAGGTTGGCGATCAGCGTCATGATGGATTCGTCCCTATCGCGTCGAAATCTCGCTGCTTATGGAGTACGGCATATACGCGGCCCGCGCGGAGAGCGGGATCACGACATCGCCTCCGCGCATGCGACCACTATCGCGCCACCGTCCGGCCCGGGCGTTGATTGACGTCAAGCCGCAGCCGCAACGGCCGGAGGACGAGCCTCGCCCGCCCCGAGCACGGATACGGCAATCCCTGATTTCCATCAATCGGTTCACGCGCATCCGCGCTGTAATCGGTTCACTGCTCCCTCGACTCCCGGTGAGGCATCCATGAAACTGACTTTTCTCGGCGCGACCGAAACCGTGACCGGCTCGAAGTACCTGCTCGAGCACGGCAACCGGCGCGTGCTGGTCGATTGCGGCCTGTTCCAGGGCACGAAGAACCTGCGGCTGCGCAACTGGAGCCCGTTGCCGCTCACGCCCGACACGCTCGACGCGGTCGTCCTCACGCACGCGCACATCGACCATGCCGGCTACCTTCCGGTACTGGTGCGCGAAGGGTACCGCGGGCCCGTGTACTGCACGGCCGCGACGGCCGAACTCTGCGACATCATGCTGCGCGACAGCGCGCGGCTGCAGGAAGAAGAAGCCGACTTCGCGAACCGCCACGGCTACTCGAAGCATCACCCCGCACAGCCGCTCTACACGCTGGAAGATGCGCAGCGCGCGCTGCAACTGCTGAAGCCCGTCGCGTTCGACGAATGCACCGCACTGGGCGGCGGCCTGGCGTTCCGCCTGCTGCCGGCCGGGCACATCCTCGGTGCGGCGAGCGTCGTGATGCACTGGAATCACAAGGTGCTCGCGTTCTCCGGCGACCTCGGCCGCTATCACGACCCGATCATGCAGCCGCCGCTGGCGCCCGCGCATGCGGACTTCCTGGTCGTCGAATCGACGTACGGCGACCGCCTGCATCCGGAATCGGACCCCGAGAACGAACTGGCCGCGTTGTTCGACAAGACTTTCGCGCGCGGCGGCGTCGTGGTGATGCCCTGCTTCACCGTCGGGCGCGCGCAGGAAATCCTGCACTACATCGCGCGGCTGAAGGCATCCGGCCGCATGGCGCGCGTCCCGGTATATCTCGACAGCCCGATGGCGACGGACGTGACCGAGATCTATCGTCACCATATTCTCGAGCACCGGCTGACGCCGTCCGAAGCGAATGCGCTCGGTCACGCGGCCACGATGATCCGGTCGGTCGAGCAGTCGAAAGCGATCGCCGACCATCATGGCCCGATGGTCATCATCGCCGGCAGCGGGATGGCGACGGGCGGCCGCGTGCTGCATCACCTGAGCCGCTATGCGCCCGATGCGCGCAACACGATCGCGCTGGTCGGCTACCAGGCGGCCGGCACACGCGGCGCGGCGCTGGCCGCACACGAGCCGACGCTGAAGATTCACGGCGAATACGTGCGCGTGCGCGCGCAGGTCGAGTCGATCACGACGCTCTCCGCGCATGCCGACTACGAGGAGATTCTCCGCTGGCTCGGCACGATGCAACGCGCGCCGGTGCGGACCTTCGTCACGCACGGCGAACCCGCGGCGGCCGATGCGCTGCGGCGGCGTATCGCGGAACGACTGCACTGGCCGTGCGAGGTGCCGACTTACGCGCAGTGCGTCGATCTCGATGCAGTTGAATCGGGCGACGCGCACGAGCCGGCCACGCTTTCATCCTGACGGCGACGCCGGCGACGCCCGGGCCGGCGCGGCGGGAACCGGACGTCGCGCACTGTGTCCCGTGCACGCACGGCACGCACGGCACGCACGGCACGCACGGCACGCACGGCACGCACGGCACGGCACGGCACGGCACGGCGCGGTGCGGTGCGGTGCGGCGCCGCTATCGGCCATCGGCGATCAACCGACTTCGATGATGACCTTCAGCGCATGGGTTTGCGCCGCGCGGCCGAAGGTGTCGTATGCGCGCTCGACGTCGTCGAGCGAGAACCGGTGCGTGATCAGGCGCGTCGGATCGAGGCGCCCGGCGCGTACGGTCTTCAGCAGCATCGGCGTGCTGACCGTGTCGACGAGCCGCGTCGTGATCGAGATGTTGCGATCCCACAGCTTCTCGAGGTGCAGGTCGGCCTTGACCCCGTGCACGCCGACGTTCGCGACCACGCCGCCCGGCGCCACCAGCGAGGTGCACATCTCGAACGTCGCCGGAATGCCGACCGCCTCGATCGCGCAATCCACGCCGACGCCGTCGGTCAGCTTCATGACCTCCGCCACCGGGTCGACGGTGCGGCCGTCGATGCAATCGGTCGCGCCGAAACGCCGCGCGACCTCGAGCCGGTTGCTGTCCGGGTCGACCATGATGATCCGCGCGGGCGAGTAGAACTGCGCGGTCAGCAACGCCGCCAGTCCGATCGGGCCCGCGCCGACGATCGCGACCGAGCAGCCGGGCTGCACCTTGCCGTTCAGCACGCCGCATTCGAACCCGGTCGGCAGGATGTCGGACAGCATCACGAGCGCGTCCTCGTCCGCGCCCGGCGGAATCCGGTAGAGGCTCGTCTGCGCATGCGGGATGCGCACGTACTCGGCCTGCGTGCCGTCGATCCGGTTGCCGAGGATCCAGCCGCCCGTCGTGCAGTGCGAATACAGGCCGCGCCGGCAGTACTCGCAGCGGCCGCACGACGAGATGCACGAAATGAGCACCGGATCGCCCGGCTTCAGCGAATCGACCGCGGCACCGACCTGCTCGACGATGCCGACGCCCTCATGGCCGAGAATGCGGCCGGGTTCGCACGTCGGCACGTCGCCCTTGAGAATATGCAGATCGGTTCCGCAGATCGTCGTGCGCGTCACGCGGACGATCGCGTCGGTGGGCGACTGCAGTTCCGGCCTGGGCCGCTCCTCGAGCGCCTTGCGCCCGGGTCCGTGGTAGACGAGTGCTTTCATCGCGGTTCCTCCATCGAAAGAAAGGGTTGCGGGTTCATTCATCAGGACTGCAGGTGATGCCGCCCCTGCGCCAGCACCGTCGCGAGTGCGCACGAAGCGATGCGGACGGCAATGCCGTCGGCACGGCTCGTCAGCACGATCGGGACACGTGCGCCGACGACGATGCCTGCGCTGACGGCCCCCCCGAGGTATTCGAGCTGCTTCGCGAGCAGGTTGCCGGCCTCGATATCGGGAACGACCAGGATGTCGGCGCGGCCCGCTACCGGCGAATCGATCCCCTTGTCGTGCGCCGCCCGCAGCGAAATCGCGTTGTCGAACGCGAGCGGGCCGTCGACGATCGCACCCGTGAGCTGGCCGCGCTCGGCCATCTTCGCGAGCGCGGCCGCATCGAGCGTCGAGCGCATCGCCGGATTGACGGTTTCGACCGCGCACAGCACCGCCACGCGCGGGCAGGCAACGCCCAGCACATGTGCGACGTCGATCGCGTTCTGCGTGATGGCCGCTTTCTGCGCGAGATCCGGCGCGATGTTCACCGCCGCGTCGGTCAGGATGAACGGGCGCGGATACGCCGGCGTCTCGATCAGGAAACAGTGGGACATGCGCTTGTCGGTGCGCAGGCCCGAACCGGCCGCGACGACCGCGCCCATCAGCTCGTCCGTGTGCAGGCTGCCCTTCATCAGCGCGCCAGCACGGCCGGCCGCCGCCAGCTCGACCGCGCGGGCCGCCGCCGCATGGCTGTGCGGCACGTCCTCGATCGTCCACGTCGAAAGATCGACGCCCGCCTCGTTCGCCACGCGTTGCACCTTGGCGCGCGGCGCGACGATCAGCGGTTCGATCGCCGCCCCCAGGGGTGACGTGCGCAGCGCCGCAAGCGCAACCATACTGGTCGCGTCACACGGATGCACGACGGCGACGACGAGCGGCGCCGCGTTGCACGCCCGCGCGATCAGTTCGGGTAATGCGCCGTCCGGGCGTGGCAGCAAGCCGGGCAGGCAGGCGTCGTCGAGCCCCTCCGGCGGCGGGTTTTCGCTCATGTTTCGAGTACGTAGGTGCCGGGCGCCGCCGCCAACCCCGCGGCCGGCGTACGGGCCGGCACGTCGCCCGACGAGCGCGCGTGCAGCCAGTCGCGCCAGCAGGTCCACCACGATCCGTCGACGGCCGGCGTGTCGCGCACGAAATCGTGCCGGCTGCGGTAGGCCGCGCCGGGTTCGCGGGTCGCGCATCGATAGTGGCGCCCCGCGTGGCCGGGTTCGGACACGATGCCCGCGTTGTGCCCGCCCGATGTCAGCACGAAGGTCAGCGCGTGGTGCGTGAGCAGGTGGAGCTTGTAGACGGAACGCCACGGCGACACGTGGTCGCGCTCGGTGCCGACCACGAACGTCGGCACGTCGAGATCCGACAACGCGACCGGCCGCCCGTCGACGCAGTAGCGTCCGGCCGCGAGATCGTTGTCGAGAAAGAGCCGCGTCAGGTATTCCGAATGCATCCGATACGGCATGCGTGTGGTGTCCGCATTCCACGACATCAGGTCGTTGGGCTTCGTGCGCGTGCCGAGCAGGTATTCGCTCATCATCCGCGACCAGATCAGGTCGCGCGCGTTCAGCAGTTCGAACGCGGCGGACATCTGCGCGCCGTCCAGGTAACCCTGCCGCCACATCAGCGCGTCGAGTGCGGACAGTTCGCTCGCGTCGATGAACAGGCCGAGCTCGCCGGGTTCGCTGAAATCGGTCTGGGCCGCCAGCAACGTGACGGAGCGCAGTGTGTCGTGTTGCCGCCCGTCGCGCGCGAGCGCCGCCGCGCCGATCGCCAGCAGCGTGCCGCCCAGGCAATAGCCGACCGCGTGGACCGCTTCGCCGCAGATCGACCGGGCGACATCGAGCGTCGCCATGCACCCGTCGCGCAGATAATCGTCGAGCCCGACGTCGCGGGCCTCCGCGCCCGGGTTGCGCCACGACACGGCGAATACGGTGTAGCCCGCATCGACCAGGAAGCGGATCAGCGAGTTGTGCGGCTGCAGATCGAGGATGTAGTACTTCATGATCCACGACGGCACGATCAGGATCGGTTCGCGCGCGACGCGGGGCGTCGCCGGGTCGTACTGCAGCAGCTCGCACAGCGCGTTGCGCCAGACGACGCGCCCCGGCGTGACCGCCACGTCGCGTCCCGGCAGATACGTGCGCGTGTCGCGGGCCCGCGTGCCGCTCGTGCGATCGAGCAACGCGCTCGCGTCGTCCAGCCAGTTCCGGAAGCCTGCCGCGAGATTCGCGCCGCCGCTGCGCATCGTCGCGTCGAGCGCGACCGGGTTGGTCGCCAGGAAGTTGCCGGGCGAGCACGCGTCGAGCCACTGTCGCGCGACGAACCCGACCAGTTCCTCGTGATGCCGTTCGACGCCCGGCACGCCGCGCGTTGCGTCGCGCCACCAGCGCTGGATCGACAGGAAACTGTCGCGATACACGCTGAACGGCCAGCCGGCCCACGCCGGCGCGGCGAAACGCGGATCGGCCTCGCCGGCATGCACGGCAAGGCCGCTCATGTCCGCATCGTCGGCGCCGCCCTCACGCCGGTTTGCCGCCGGGGCAACGGCGGCCGTGCACGCCTGCGTCGCGAGCTCGAAGCACTTTCCCGGCGACACCGCCAGATGCGCGCCCCAATCGAGCACGGCCAGCGCCAGCGACACGGGCGACAGCCCGAAGGTCATCGCGGCGACGGTCGCATGCGCTGCGCGGTTCCATTGGTCGGCCGGCGAAGTCGTTCCCGCCGGGCATTCGGCGGAACGCGACACCGGGCCGCCCCGATCCGGCGGCGGCATCGATTCGCGCGTGAACGGTGCATGGACGACGGAGGCTGTCATCGCATGTGCATGCCGCCGTTGACATCGAATTCGGCACCCGTCGCAAATGCGCCCGCATCGGAACACAGGAAGCCGACGAGCGCGGCGATCTCGTCGGGGCGGCCGAGACGCCCCACCGGGATCTGCGGCAGGATCTTCGTGTCGAGCACTTCCTTCGGCACCGATTCGAGCATCGCCGTATCCAGGTAGCCTGGCGCGACCGTGTTGACCGTCACGCCGTGACGCGCGAGCTCGAGCGCGAGCGCCTTCGTGAAGCCGTGGATGCCGGCCTTCGCGGCCGCGTAGTTCGTTTGCCCGTACGCACCTCTCGCCCCGTTGACGGACCCGATGTTCACGATCCGCCCGAAGCCCGCGTCGATCATGCCGGGCACGAACGGCTTCGTCATGTTGAACATGCTGTCGAGGTTGGTGCGCAGCACCGCATCCCACATGCCCTTGGTCATCTTCACGAAGGTGGCGTCGTGCGTGATGCCGGCGTTGTTGACGAGCACGTCGACGCGCCCGAATTCGGCCAGCACGCGTGCCGCGCAGTGCTGGCACGCATCGTAATCGGCAACGTCGACCTCGTATGCATGAAACGCGCGGCCGGCGTCGCGTTCCTGCGTGAGCCACGTCGCGACGTGGTCGTTGTGTTCGGTGTGCGACACCGCCACCGTCATGCCCGCGTCGTGCAGGCAACGGCTGATCGCGGCGCCAAGGCCGCCCATTCCACCCGTGACGAACGCGACGCGCCTAGCGGACATGATCGTGCTCCCGCGCGGCAACGCGATCGTCCGGCAGTCGCGCAGCCGTCGTTTCCCCGTCGCTCGCGCCGACGGCCTCCGTGATGCCGAGCTCGAACGCCGCCATCCAGTCGCGCCACGGCATGCTGGCCTCGTTGATCACGGCCAGCCGCCCGAGGTCGGGCAACCAGTCGGTCTGGTAGCGCGCCAGCCCGCCGGTGCCGTATTCGCGCAGCCACGTGCGCCACGCGCCGGCACTCTCGAACTGCCCGCGCATGCAGAGCTCGGTGGCGTCCTGCCAGATCGCGACGGTGGCGATCGTGTAGTCGCGCATCGCCAGCCGGGCCGCTTCACCGAAGGCCGTCCACTCGCTCGTAGCCGTGAGCGCCTGCTGCAGGCCGCGCACGGCGTCGTGGTCCCGCTGGATGCAGCGCCCTGCGAGCGCATGCCATTCCTGCTGCCAGCCTCGGTTCAGCGCGGCCATGCGCAATGCAAGATCGCATCCCGCGCGGCAGGCGTCGTTCGGTGTCGTCAAAGCGTGGGCGCTCATCGTGATCCCTCCATCGATCCGGTCAACGGATTGGCATCCGCCTCGTGCCGCCCGCCGGGCATCGGCAGGGCGACCGCCTCACTGTGCGGCCGCGGCGCTCGGCTGCCGTTGATCTGAGTCAAGCGCGCGGAAACCCTGCTTCGTAGACTGGATTGCACTGGCGGATCACCCGTCGATGGAGCGATTCCGATGAGCTACAAAAGCATGGTCGTGCACCTCGATACGAGCGCCCGCGCGCATTCGCGCCTCGAGTTCGCGTTGCGCCTCGCCCGGCGCTTCGGTGCGCATCTCACCGGGCTGTTCGCGGTCTACACGCCCGAGCCGCATTCGTTCTACGTGATGGCCGGTTCCGCCGACTATTTCCGCGAGCACCGCGAGCGGCGCGACGAACGGCTCGCCGCGCTGGAGCGCCTGTTCCATGCGGAGACCGCCCGCGCCAAGGTGCCGGCGACCTGGGTTCACGCGGACGAACGCGCGAACCTGGCCGTGCCGCGCGCCGCGCGTCTCGCCGATCTCGTGATCGCGGGCCAGAGCGACCCGAACGATCCCGAGACCTTTGTCGACGACCAGTTTCCGGAGAACCTGGTGCTGTCCGCCGGCCGCCCGGTGCTGTTCGTGCCGTACACCGGGGAATTTCCGTCGATCGGCGAACGGGTATTCGTCGCGTGGGACGGCAGCCGCGAAGCGGCCCGCGCCGCGCACGACGCGCTCCCGTTTCTCGAGCATGCGAAGCGCACGACGGTCGCCGCCGTGGTCGACGCCGATTCGGAGGCGGCGACCACGCGCATTCCGGCCGCCGATGCCGCGCTGATGCTGGCACGCCACGCGCACGACGTGAACGTGCTCGACATCGGTACCGGCGCCGGCGCGTCGATCGGCGACACGCTGCTGTCACGCGCCTACGAAACGGGTTCCGACCTGCTCGTGATGGGGGCCTACGGCCATTCGCGCTGGCGCGAGCTGGTGATGGGCGGCGCCACGCGCACGGTGCTGGGGTCGATGACGCTGCCGGTGCTGATGTCGCACTGAGCCGGCCGATGCGCACGCTCGCGCTCCTCGTCGTCAATGCCGGTTCGTCGAGCGTGAAGTTCGCGCTCTTTGCGTATCCGCCGCACGACGATCCCGCGCGGCGGCCGCTGCACGAGGGCGAAGCGGTCGAGACCGGCAACGGCGTGTCGATCCGCTTCGACGCCGAACCGGCCGTTGCATGGCCGCTCGGTGCGAGCGACCCCAGCCGCGACGTGCTCGCGCGGATCGCGACGTGGATCCGTGGACAGTTGCCGCACATCACGGTGGGCGCCATCGCCCATCGCGTCGTGCACGGCGGCGCACGCTTCATGGAGCCGGTGGTCGTCGACGACGCGGTGCTCGGCGCGCTACGCACGCTGACGCCGCTCGCCCCGTTGCATCAGCCACACGGCCTCGATGCGATCGACGTGCTGCGCGGCGCGCTTCCGGGCGTCCCGCATGTCGCCGTGTTCGACACGGCATTTCACCGCACGCTGCCGCGCACCGAGCAGTTGCTCCCGCTGCCGCACGCGTGGTTCGACGAGGGTGTACGGCGCTACGGGTTCCACGGCCTGTCGTACGAATACCTGGCCGTCGCGCTCGACGAGCGGTTCGGCGCACGTGCGCACGGCCGCGTGATCGCCGCCCATCTCGGCAGCGGTGCCAGCCTGTGCGCGATGCGCGACTGCCGCAGTGTCGCGACGACGATGGGCTTCTCGGCACTCGACGGGCTGATGATGAGCACGCGCTGCGGGGCGCTCGATCCCGGTGTCGTCCTGCTCCTGCTCGAAGTCGGCAAGCTGTCGGGCAACGCGCTGGGCCGCCTGCTGTATCACGAGTCGGGGCTCAAGGGCGTCTCGGGCGCGTCGGGCGACCCGCGCGTGCTGCTGGCACGCGCAGCCGCCGGCGATGCACCGGCCGCCGATGCGCTGGCGCTGTACGTCCATCGCATCGTGCGCGAGGCCGGTGCGCTGACCGCGCTGCTCGGCGGCCTCGACATGCTGGTCTTCACGGCCGGCATCGGCGAGCACTCGGCCGTGTTGCGCGAGCGGATCTGCGCAGCGCTCGGCTGGCTCGGCATCGACCTCGACGTGTGCGCGAATGCCGGCCATGCGCAGGTCGTGTCGTCCGCGTCGAGCGCGGTCACGGTGGTCGTCGAGCCCACCAACGAAGCGTGGATCGCGGCACGCGCCGCGGTGCGCGTGCTGCGCGGCAACCGCGCCGCTTGATCCAGATCAGCGCCGTCGGCGCGCACGCGCCGATGATGACCTCATCCACATCCGTTCAAGGGAAATGCCATGTACTCGAACATTCTGGTTGCGCTCGACGGCAGCGACACGTCGTCCCGCGCACTCGACGCTGCGCTGACGCTCGCGGCGGAAACGGGTGCGCGGCTGACCCCCGTCTACGTCGTCGATTTCCTGGTGCCGGCCTACGACATGTACGGATACGATCCTTCGATCCTCGTCGACGCCTTCCGTGAAGAAGGGCTGCGCGTCACCGAGGACGCGGCGCGACGCCTGAAAGCGCGCGACGTGGCCGGCACGCCGCAGATCTCCAACGTCGAGCCCGCGGGCGAAGACATTCCGCGCCGGATCGTCCGTCTTGCCGACGAAACCGGGGCCGACCTGATCGTGATGGGCACGCACGGCCGGCGCGGCTTTCAGCGCCTCTTCCTTGGCAGCGTGGCCGAGCGCGTGCTGCGCCTGGCCACCTGCCCCGTCCTGATGATTCCGGCGAACTGCGCGCCGGAGAAACCCGCCGAAACCGCCGCGGCATCAACCGAAAAGGAGCCGTCATGAGCTACAAGACCCTGCTCGTCCACCTCGACGACAGCGAGCGCTGCGCGACGCGCGTCGACCTCGCGCTCGAACTCGCGGCGCGCTGGAACGCGCATCTGATCGGCCTCTACGTGGTCTGCCAGGACCTGTTCGAGCCGTTGCGACGGCCCGACGAACCGCTGAAGCTTGCCGTGTACGAGCGGCTGTGCGAGCAGCGTCGCAAGGAAGCCGAAGAAAAATTCCTGACGGCCGCCGAGCGCGCGGGACGCAGCGTCGAATGGCAGGCCCCCGCCGGCGACGCGACCGCCGCCGCCATTCTGCACGCGCGTCACGCCGATCTGCTGGTGCTCGGCCAGGAAGACCCCGACGATCGCATGACCTACGTCGCGCGTCATTTCGTCGAGGATGTCGTGATGGGCAGCGGCCGCCCGGCGATCGTCGTGCCCTACGCCGGCGACGTGCGAACGATCGGCGAGAACGTGCTGATCGGCTGGGACGGCGGGCGCGAAGCCGCCCGCGTGATGGCCGATGCGCTGCCGCTGCTCGCCCGCGCGCGCTTCGTCAACGTCGAGACGGTCGTGCGCGGGCAGCCCGATCCTGACAAGACGCCCGCTGGCGTCGACGTCGCCGCGTATCTCGAACGGCACGGCGTTCGCGCGTCGTTCTCCACGACGCCGCGCGACCGGTCGGTCGGCGTGGGCGCGACGCTGCTGAACCGGGTGACCGACCTGCACGCGGACCTGCTGGTGATGGGTTTGTACAGCCACGCACGCATGCACGAACGTGTGCTGGGCGGCGCCACGCGCACGATCCTCGAGACGATGACGGTGCCGGTGCTGCTGTCTCACTGAGCCGTCGAAAAGGGGGCAGCCGCTTGCGGCCGCCCCCTTTTCGTCACAACACGGCGGCACACGCGCCCTGCCCCTCCCGCACGACCAGCACCGGCCGGTCGGCCGTGCGCACCAGCGATTCGGCGACGCTGCCGAGTAACGCGCGGCGCACGCCGCGCCGCCCGTGCGTGCCCATCACGATCAGCTCCGCGTCGCATTCGGCGGCGGCGCGCGCCAGAACGGACGACACGTCCTCGCCGCACGCGTCGAGCGTGTGTGCCGTGCCGCGGACGCCGCACAGGCGAAACGCGGTCTCCGCGTCCGCCACCGCGATCGCGGCCCTGTCCGCATCCAGCCCCGCCGGGTCGCGCTGGCCGATATAGCCGCTGTCGAAATCGGCCACCCTCGGCGCGTCCGATACCACGCACACGGCGACGATCAGGCCGCCTGAATCGCGGGCGAGCGCGATCGCCTCGTCGAGCGCGAGTCGCGAAGCGCGGCTGCCGTCGAGGGCCGCAAAGATCCGTGCATACATGGAGCCTCCCCGTTGCCGTTCCGATTTGACCGGCATGCCAGACCAGTCTGGGCCCGACGCGCGTCGTCCGGTTGACGCCGGTCAAGGCCGCCCGGAAACAGGCATACACATCGGTCCCGATTGGCGAACCCGGACAAAACGCGCACAATTTCGGGCGACATCGCAGTTTCGGCCTGCCCCGCTTCCCGTGCCCCGCGTCCGGCCCGCCACCCGCCAGCCGCCGGCGATATCCGTCAGGATGAACGGCAATGACAGTCCATGTGCCCGCCTTCAAGGCCGGGCCGGCTCCGCGCAGGGTCCGGCCCGCGCGATCCGCGACCCTCGCCGCGCTGCTGACGCTGGCGCTCGGCCTGGCCACGTCGTTTGCCGCCGCCCGGCTTCTGCAGAACCGGGCGCAGGAAGCCGCCCAGGCGCGCTTCGCGCAATCGGCGACGCTCGCGACGGCCGACCTCCGGCGCAGCCTCCTCGGCGCCGCCGCCGTCTTGCGCGGCGCGCGCGGCTTCGCGTCGACGCTGGTCATGCCGCAATCCGGCGACGCGTGGCGTCGTTACCTCGACGGTCTCGATCTGGACGGCTTGCAGTCGCCCGTCCGCAGCGTCGGGAGAATCGAGTCGAGCACCGCCAATGACGACCAGGCGACCCGGCGGGCACTGCAGCGCGCGGCGGAAACCGGCAGGGTCGCGCTGGCCGCGAACGCGACCCAGGACAGCACCGACGCGACGAGTGCCCGCACGGCGCTGATGTTGTATCTGCCGATTTATGCGGACGCTGAAGACGGGGCGCCGTCGGGGCCGCAACATGCGCGCGCGACCGGATACGTCTATGCCGCGCTCGATCCGGCACGTCTCGTCGATCCGTCGATCCTGGATCGGCTACGCGTGGAAATCGCGGCCGACATCCCGGCGGCGCTCGTCCATGCCGGCGGCTTCGGCGGCAACGACGCCGCGGCCGCCGGCACCATGCTCACGCGAACGGATTCGCTGTCGTTCGGTGGTACGCCGCTCACGCTGCGCTACAGTGCGCCGGGCGCGGACACGTCCGGACCCGCGCTGGCCGTGCTGGCGGCCGGCGCCGCGCTGTCGCTGATCCTGGCCGCGCTCGTGCAGCAGGTTGTCTCCATGCGAATCTCCGCCGCCGTGCCCGCCGGCGACGGCCAGCCGACCGGGGAGCGGATGATGGGCATCATCCGGTCATCGATGGAAGCGATCATTACCGTCGACGAAAGCCAGACGATCGTGATCTTCAATCCGGCCGCGGAACGCGTGTTCGGTGTCTCCGCGATGGAGGCGATCGGCGCGCCGCTGACCCGCTTCATCCCCGAGCGCTTTCGCGCCGCGCATGCGCGGCACGTCGAGCAATTCGGCGTGACGGGCGTGTCGGATCGCCAGATGGGGCAGCAACGCGTGCTGTTCGGCCTGCGCGGCGACGGCACGGAGTTCCCGATCGAGGCGTCGATATCGCAGATTCGCGACGGCACGGGCAAGCTGTACACGGTCATGCTGCGCGACGTCACCGAGCGCGTCCGCGCGGAAAATGCGCTCAGGCAGTCGCGCGAGGAACTCCGCGAGTTGTCCGCCAACCTGCAGAACGTGCGTGAGGAAGAAAAAACGCGGATCGCGCGCGAGTTGCACGACGACCTCGGCCAGCAACTCACCGCGCTCAAGATGGATCTCTCCGCCGTCGAGCTGGGCCTCGCGGGCGTTGTCGCCCCCCATACCGGCGTGCGCGAGCAGTTGGGCGGCATGCATCGCCTGATCGATTCGACCGTCGCGTCGGTGCGGCGCATCGCGGCCGATCTGCGGCCGGTGATGCTCGACGACCTGGGTCTCGTCCCGGCGATCGAGTGGCTTGCAAACGATTTCACGCATCGCTACCGGATCACGGTCGACCGGGACATCGCCCCCGCCGATACCGCGTTCACCGGCGCCGGCGCCACCACGCTGTTCCGCATCGTGCAGGAAGCGCTCACCAATGTCGCCCGGCATGCCGATGCGACGCACGTGACGCTCGCGCTGAAAGTGGAAGACGGCTACTGCATGCTGCGCATCGCGGACAACGGCCACGGTGCGCCGGAGGTCGCCCGCGACGAGCGCGATCGTCCGTCGTTCGGGCTGATCGGCATCCGTGAGCGCGCGCACATGCTCGACGGCACGGTGACGATCGACAACCGGCCGGGAACGGGATTCACGATCACCGTGGCGTTGCCGCTTCACGCCATCCAGCAAGGAGATGTGCTGTCATGATCAGGGTACTCATCGCCGACGACCACGCACTCGTCAGGGACGGCCTCCGGCACATCCTGCAGAACGCAAGCGGCTTCGAGGTCGCGGGCGAAGCGTGCGACAGCGCATCCACGATCGCACTCGTGCGCGGCACGGCCGCGAACGTGCTGGTGCTCGACCTGTCGATGCCCGGCCGGAACGGCGTCGAGCTCATCAAGCAGATCAGGGACGAGAAACCGGCCTTGCATGTCCTCGTGCTGACGATGCACGCCGAGCAGCAATATGCGGTGCGCGCGTTCCGCGCGGGCGCATCCGGCTACATGACCAAGGAGAGCGCGAGCGCCGAGCTGGTCGCGGCGCTGACCAAGATCGCGGCCGGCGGCGTGTATGTCAGCCTGACGATGGCCGAACAGTTTGCGCAGAGCCTGAACGAACCGACCGATCTCCTGCCGCACCAGCGTCTGTCCGACCGCGAATTCGACGTCTTCCGGCGCGTCACCACCGGCGAGTCGATTTCCGAAATCGCGCAGGCGCTCTGCGTCAGCGTCAAGACCGTCAGCACGTACAAGACGCGCATTCTCGAGAAGATGCAAATGCCGAACGACACGGCGCTCGTGCGTTATGCGATGCGCCACAAGCTGTTCGACGACCCGGACGAACTCTGACGGCGGCCAGGCAGCCGGCCGCTTGCGCCCCGCCGATCTCGCTGCCACCGCCCGCCTCGGCGGCAAGATCGCGGCAAGATGCCGCCCCCTTTGTAGGAAACGCCCTACAACGCTTCCACGTGTCCTACCGCATCTTCAATTCCGGCTGATTTCCGTCGCGCGCCGCGCCATCCATACTGCGTATCAAGAAAAACAAGCCAGCGTGCCGCCCGGAGCAATGGCCGCATCAATGCCGAGACCGGTTTCGGTCTCGTGGCCCGTCCGGTGTGGTTCCCCATCAGGAAGGCGGCAGACACCAAGGCCGCCGGTACGACGGCCAGCGCGATCCCGCCCGACAGCGATTCGCCGCTGGCCCAGGAATTGGAGCCGATCATGCAAAGCCATGCCGATGTATCGCAGACCCTGCCGCTACACCCGTTACACCCGTTACAACCGTCACGTCCGTTCATCCCGCTGCATCCCGTCGAACGGGCGGACCAGCCGAAGCGCGCCGCGTCCCGTTGCTCGACCTGCGCGCTGCGTACCGTGTGCATGCCGCCCGATCTTTCGCCGGACGATTTCGCGCGTGTCGACGCGATGATCTGCACGACGCGGCACGTCAGGCGCGGCGAAACGCTGTTTCGCGCGGGTGACGCATTCAACAGCATCTATGCGGTCAGAACCGGTTCGTTCAAGACCATCGTGATGCATCGCGACGGAGACGAGCAGATCACCGGCTTCCAGATCGTCGGCGAATCGCTCGGGCTCGACGGCGTGCACACCGGGCGGCACAACGGCGACGCAATCGCGCTCGAGGACAGCACCGTCTGCATCATTCCGTTCGGCCAGCTCGAGCAGATGTGCCGCGACGTTCGGCCGATGCAGCATCACGTGTATCAGATGATGAGCGGCGAGATCGTGCGCGAATCCGCGCAGATGCTGCTGCTCGGCACGATGACCGCCGAGCAGCGCGTGGCCGCCTTCCTGCTGAACCTGTCCACGCGCTTCAAGGCGCGCGGCTACTCGGCCGCCGAATTCGTGCTGCGGATGACGCGCGACGAGATCGGCGAGTATCTCGGGATGAAGCTCGAAACGGTCAGCCGCATGATGTCGAAGTTCCAGCGCAAGGGGCTCGTCGCCGCGCAAGGCAAGCAGATCCGCATCGTCGATCCGGACGGCCTCGGGCGCATCTGAGCGCATGGCGGCGCGGGCATGCCGAGCGGGATCAGCCGCGCATGCCGAGCACGGCGGCACCGGACACGCGCCCCATGCGCAGATCGTCCAGCGCGCGGTTTGCATCGGTCAGCGCGTAATGCACCGCTTCGACCCGCAGCGGCATCGCATCGGCGATCCGCATGAACGCGGCCGCGTCCGCACGCGTCAGGTTGGCGACCGACACGATGCGGCGCTCGCCCCACAGCCACGCGTACGGAAAGCCCGGGATATCGCTCATGTGAATGCCGCCGCATACGACGATCCCGCCTTTGTCGACCGCGCGAAGCGCGGCCGGCACCAGTGCGCCCACCGGCGCGAAGACGAGTGCGGCGTCGAGGGGTTCCGGCGGCGTTTCGTCGCTGCCGCCGGCCCATGCGGCACCGAGTGACAGCGCGAGCTGTTGGGCGACGGTGTCGCCGGGCTTCGTCAACGCAAATACCTTCCGCCCCTCGAAATGCGCGACCTGCGCGACGAGATGGGCGGCCGCGCCGAAGCCGTAGATGCCGACGCGACGCGCATCACCGGCCATGCGCAAGGTCCGGTATCCGATCAGGCCGGCGCACAGCAGCGGCGCGGCCTCGAGATCGGAATAGCGCCGCGGCAGGTGCACGCAATAGCGATGGTCGGCAACGGCGCACTCGGCATAACCGCCGTCGATCGTGTAACCGGTGAATCCCGGGCTGTCGCACAGGTTTTCGCGGCCGGACGCGCAGTACGCGCAATGCCCGCAGGTCGAGCCCAGCCATGGAACGCCCACCCGGTCGCCGACGGAGAATCCCGTCACGCCCTCGCCGGGCACGCGCACCGTTCCGACGATCTCGTGCCCCGGCACCAGCGGCAGCTTCGGGTGTGCGAGTTCGCCGTCGACGACATGGAGATCGGTTCGGCATACACCGCACGCGTGCACGTCGATCAGCAGCTGGCCCGGCGCCGGCAGCGGTTCCGGCACGCGCGCCTCGCGCAAATGCGGCGTCGTGCCGTCAAACATCATCGCAAGCATGCTCGCCTCCCCGCGCCATCGTGTTCGCGCGCGTCACGATCCAAGGCTAGTCGCCACGCGCCGCGCGCGCATGGCGCGGTGACGGGCGCTTGATGTGGGTCAACGGCGGCCGGCCGGTTGCTGACACGATGAAGTGGCATGACGCCGCCGGCCCGGCGACCAGGAGATGATCGAATGATATCCGTTACCCCACTTGCCGCAAGCGCGCATCCCGAAGCGCTTCTGAGGTCGCTGCTGGCCTATGCGGTGCTGGCCCCGTCCAGCCACAATTCGCAGCCGTGGCGGTTCATCGTCGACGGGCCCACGATCGCGGTCTGCGCGGACCGCGTCCGTGCGCTGCCCGTGGTCGATCCGTTCGATCGCGAGCTGATCATCAGTTGCGGCGCCGCGTTGCTCAACCTGCGTGTCGCGCTCGACCACGCAGGGCTCGCCCATACGATCAGCACGTTTCCGTCCGAAGTCGACCCCGATCTCCTCGCAGTGGTTCGGGTCTGCGACGACGGCTACTCCGACGCGTCGCTCGGCGCGCTGTTCGATGCGATTCCGGAGCGCGTGACGACGCGCGCGCCGTTCGAATCGACGGCCGTTCCGGACACGCTCCAGCGCGAGCTGATCGCGGCCGGCGTGGCGGAAGGCGTCGAGGTCGCCTGTGTCGACGCGATCGCGCACCGCGCACGGGTGGCCGAGCTCGTCGCCGAAGCCGACCGGCAGCAGTTCGCCGATCCGCGCTTCCGGCGCGAGCTGGCGAGCTGGATCGATCCGCGCCGGCACGTCGACGGCATGCCGGCATTCGCGGCCGGCGTGCCGACGCTGCTGGACTTCGCGGCGCCCGTCGTGACGATGGCGGTCCGGACGTTCGATCTCGGCAACGGGCTCGCCGCGCTGCATCACCAGCTGGTCGGCGCGTCGCCGCTGATCGTCTGCCTGTCGACCGTCCGCGACGATCGCGAAGCGTGGCTCGCCGCCGGACAGGCGCTGGAGCGCGTCCTGCTCGTCGCGGCGCGCGCGGGCCATACGGCGTCCTACCTGAACCAGCCGATCGAGACGGCCGGGCTGCGCGCCCACCTGCGCCACATGCTCGGGCTGCGCGGCGAGCCGCAGTTGCTGCTGCGCGTCGGGCGCGGCCCGCATACGCCGCATTCGCCGCGCCGCCCGCTCGACGAAGTCGTCTCCTGATCGCGCCGCGCGGCAAGGTGCGCCTCTCCGACCCCGACGAGGAAAAAAACATGAACCTCCTGCGTTTCGCCGCCCTCTGCGCGATCGCTGCGGTGGCCGGCCCGGCCGCCGCGCAGACGGCCGTGCCCGAGCCGACCGATCTCGTCAACGCGCAGCACTGCATGTTCTGCCACACGCCCGACATGAGGTTCCTCGGGCCGTCGTTCCACGAGATCGCACAGCGCTATCGCGGCGATCCGGCGGCCGCCGCGGAACTGGAACGCAAGCTGCGCGTCGGCGGCCGCGTGCACTGGGGCGACACGCCGATGCCGTCCGCCGAGGATCGCGGCGGCCCGCTGTCCGCCGACGATGCGCACCAGCTCGTGCAATGGGTGCTGAGCCAGTAGCCGGGCCGCCGGCCCGCACCGCATGCCGACCGCCATCAAACGCATCCCCGCCCGTACGGTACGAGGCAACGCGCGCCGCCGTGCCGCGCCCGGCGTGACGCCGGTGGACACGCGCGGCATGCCCGCACGTCCGCGGCCCGATGCGCTCGCCGGCAACGACGACAGCGCGCGCCCCGGCCCGCCCCGCGCGCGGCGTGCCGCCCGACGCCCGAAGCGCACGCCCGTCGACGACGACGCCGCCATCCTGCAACGCGCGAGCATGCGCGGCATCCGGCTGCAGCTCGACTACTGGAAAGCCGAGGCGCGCCTGCAGAGCGAAGGCATCGGCCATGCCGTCGTGATCTACGGCAGTACGCGCATCGTCGCGCCCGCCGTCGCGAATGCCCGGCTGGACGAAGCCAATCGCCTGCTCGCGCAGCGTCCGCACGATGCGGGCCGGCGCCGCGCCGTCGCGGCGGCGAGCCGGCTCGTCGAGCACAGCGTGTATTACCGCGTCGCACGCGAATTCGGGCGCATCGTCGGCCACGCCGACCGCTGCACGCGCACCGCGCGGCTCGCCGTGGTCACCGGCGGCGGCCCCGGCATCATGGAGGCCGCGAACCGCGGCGCGTACGAGCGCGGCGCGCCGAGCATCGGCCTGAACATCGAGTTGCCGCGCGAACAGGCGCCGAATCCGTACATCACGCCCGATCTCGGTTTCCAGTTCCACTATTTCGCGATCCGCAAGCTGCACCTGCTCGAACGCGCGAAAGCCGCCGTGTTCTTCCCGGGCGGCTACGGCACATTCGATGAGCTGTTCGAGGTCCTGACGCTGCTGCAGACGCGCAAGATCCCGCCGCTGCCCGTCATCCTCGTCGGCGAGGCGTACTGGCGCCGCGCGGTGGACCTGGCCTTCCTCGCCGACGAGGGGATGATCGATCGCAGCGATCTCGACCTGTTCACGTACTGCGAAGCCGCCCCCGACATCTGGCGCGCGATCGGAAGCTGGTATGCACGGCGGCGCGCGGCGCGGCCGGTGCGCCGCCGCGCGCCGCCGAAACCGCGTGCCGTGTAGGAATCTGCCGACGCGCTCCGCGCGATTCCTACCGCAGCTTCGGGGCATGCCGATTGAATCGCGCGTGCGCGGCAACGATACTGAAACCACGGATCGCGGCTGCGCGCCAGCCGGATTCCGGGCCATCAGGAGAGCCGTCATGACACACGCTACCCCGCTTCCCGATTCGGGCGACCAGGCCCGCCGGCCTGACGCTGCCGCGCTCGACACGCAGGCGCTCGTCGCCCTGGCGCGCGACGCCGGCATGCTCGTGATCCTCGACGGACAGATCGGGCGCGAGCGGTACGAGAGCGTGACGGGCTCGATCGCCACGCTGGCCCGCTTCGCGCAGGCACTGCAACTGTCGGCACTCAAGGCCGCCTGAAGCCCGCAGCCGTGCCGCCGGCATCCGGTGCGACGGCGGCGGCCCGGTCGTCCGATGCAATGATCACGCTCGCCCTGCCGTCCCGTCCGCCTGCCCGGGCCGGGCGCATCCCGGTCGCCACGCGCTTGCCGACGCCGTCCATCCCGTTCGCCCGGACGTCTCCGGGATGAAGCCGCGATGAACCGGCACCTTTCCGGACACGTCGCCCACCTGTTTCCGGGCATCGCACTGCTCACGCACTACCGGCGCGCATGGCTGTCGCGCGACCTGTATGCGGGCCTCGCGCTGTCGGCCGTGCTGGTGCCCGTCGGCATGAGCTATGCACAGGCGGCCGGCCTGCCCGCCGTCACGGGCCTCCATGCGTCGATCGCCGCGTTGCTCGCGTATGCGCTGCTCGGCCCGAGCCGGATCCTCGTCCTCGGCCCCGATTCGGCGCTGGCCGCGCTGATCGCCGGCGCGATCGCGCCGCTCGCCGACCATGACCCGCAGCGCGCCATCGCGCTGGCCGGCGCGCTGGCGCTGGCGGCCGGCACGATCTGCATCCTGCTCGGCACGCTGCGCCTTGGCTTCGTCACCGACCTGCTGTCACGTCCGATCCAGTACGGCTACCTGAACGGTATCGCGATTGCGCTCGCGATCGGCCGGTTGCCGGAACTGCTCGGCATGCCCGCGGCGCGCGGCGACGTGTTCTCCAGCGTGCCGCCCATCGTGCACGCGCTCGCCGAAGGCCGGTTCTCCACCGATGCCGCGCTGCTGGGCAGCGGTGCGCTCGCCACCATTTTCCTGATGAAACGGGTGATGCCGCGCGCACCCGGCGTATTGATCGCGGTGCTGGCGGCGACCGTGGTCGCGCACGTGTGGCCGCTGCACGGCATCGCGACGGTCGGCACGTTGCCGGCCGGCGCGCCCGTGCCGCACCTGCCGGTCGTCTCCGTCGCCGACCTGGGCGCGCTCGCGTCAGGCGCCGTCGCCGTCGCGCTGGTGTCGTTCGCCGACATCAGCATGCTGTCGCGCGCCCTGTCGGCGCGTTCGGGCGAAACGCCGGATCGCAACCAGGAACTGGTCGCACTGGGCGCCGCCAATCTGCTGGCCGGCATGATGCAGGGCTGCGCGGTCAGCAGCAGCGCATCGCGCACGCCCGTCGCGATTGCCGCGGGCGCGCAGAGCCAGGTCACGAACCTCGTCGCGGCGGCGTGCATCGCGATCCTGCTCGTTGCCGCGCCGACGCTGCTGACCGGCGTCCCGCGCGCGGCGCTGGCCGCCGTCGTGATGTACGCGGCGTTCGGCATCGCGGACGTCCGCAGCGTCGTCCGGCTGTACCGGATGCGTCGCGGCGAATGCCTGATTGCGGTGCTGTGCTTTGCCGGCGTGATCGGCATCGGCGTCGTGCCCGGCATCCTGCTCGCCAGCGCGCTGTCGCTGCTGTCGTTCGTGTGGCGGGCCTGGCATCCGTACGATGCGGTGCTGGGCCGGCTGGCCGGCGTGCGCGGTTATCACGACATCGCGCGTCATCCGGACGCCGTCCAGACGCCGGGGCTCCTGCTGTTCCGCTGGGATGCGCCGCTCTTCTACGCGAACGTCGAGATCTTCTGCGAGCATCTGCACGCGGCCATCGTGTCGTCTGCGTCTCCGGTCACGCGCATCGTCATCGCGGCCGAGCCCGTCACGGATATCGACGTCAGTGCCGCCGACCGGCTCGTGGCGCTTTGCGAGGAACTCCGCGCGCAGACCATCGCACTGGATTTCGCCGAAATGAAGGGGCCGGTGAAGGATCGCCTGCGCGCCTACGGGTTGTTCGACGCGTTCGGTCCCGCCAGCTTCTTTCCGACCGTGACCGACGCCGTCGCGCATCATGTCCGGCGGCAACGCGAGCATCCGCGCGACGGCGAACCGGCTGCGCGCCCCGCGCCGCCGCCTGCCGGCCGTGACCGGGCCGACGGATAGGCACACCGATACCCGTGCGATTCGACGCTCGTTGCATCGGATGACGAATGAAATGTCGACGCACGGGAGACACGTTCACGTGCGCCGTGGCGTCAGACCGTGAACGTGTTCGATTTCCTCATCTCGACCCAGGTCATCCCGGCGCGCAGCCCGTCGATCGCGGCTTCGCGCTCGGTATCGTGGGTCCGGCTGTGCGCGAACGTGCGCTCGCATGCGCCATCCGGCGACGCGAACGTCACGTGGATCCTGCAACGATAGCCGCCCGTTTCGGCGGCAATCGTCTGGATCGTCACCGACCAGTCCGCGTCGTGTACCTCGCCTGACAGTGTCATCCGGCTTCCCTCCTTCAACTGCGCGGACTGTCCATCCGGTTGCCCGGTACCGCGCTTACTCGACGACCAGGTCGTCGACCACCGCACGCACGCCGCGCGCCGACCACGCGGCACCGCGCACGGCCTTGCGCTCGGAGAACGAACCGACCTTGCCGGACAGCCGCACGGTGCCGTCGCGCACCTCGATCGCGATGTGCTTCGCCTCGCGCTCCGCGTGGCGCATGATCGCGCGCTTGATGCTGCCGCCGATGTCGGCCGCCCCGACCGCCCCCTGCACCGCGATGTGGTCGGTCACGCCGGTCACGCTGCGCATCTGCGAGATCGCCCGCACGGCCATATGGCTCTGGTACGCCCAGTCGACCCTGCCGGACAGCGTGATCCAGCCGTGTTCGACCTGCACCTTGACCGTGTCGTCGTGCAGACCGACCGTCCAGTGCAGAACCGAGCGCACGGCATTCGCGATGTCCTCGTCGGTGCGGACGTCGTCGTCCGGCAGATGCACGGTCATGTCGACGACGAGCGCCTTGACGCCGGCCACGCGGTTCGCCGCCCGCTCGATCGCGAGTTTCTCCGCATAGCTCGGCGGGTGACCCGAGAGCGTCACGATCCGGTTGACGACCTCGACACCGATACGTGTCGCGTCGATCGCCGGGTCGGACTCGAGTTCGTCCTGGACGTCCTGCTTCAGTTCCTTGTCGGTTTTCATCGCCTGCACTCCTGTGAGCCGCGGCGTGCCTGTTCGCCGCATACGTCCAGATTTGCACATGCACGGCCGGGGATCGCTGATGCAGGTCAACGGACGCCGCTCGACGCGCTTCGCGGCCTGCCGGTGCACCGCTTGACGGAGGTCAAGCCGGCGCGGCCCGGCCGCCTTATCGTGAGATCACCGATGCGCGACGTCCCGGGCACGCACGGCGATGCTCCAAGGAGACTCACATGACGGAACAGCAACTGTTGGCCTATTCGCCGACACCACCGGCAGGGCCGGTATCGCCGCAGGGCGAATCCCCGCCCCTCATCGACCTGCCGCACCCGGACCTCGACGGCGGCCCGCCATTGATGACCGCACTCGCGGCAAGAATGAGTTCCCGCGAATTCGCCGCCACGCCGCTGCCGCCCGCGACGCTCGGCGCGATGCTGTGGGCCGCGGACGGCGTCAACCGGCCGGCGGCCGGCGGCCGCACGGCGCCGTCCGCGCATGCGTTCAACGAAATCGACGTGTACGTCGCGCTGCCATACGGCGTCTATCGCTACGACGCGCCCGCGCATCGGCTCGTGCTGAAGCATGCCGTGGACGCCCGCAACCTGACGGGTTACCAGGACTTCGTCGGGCACGCGCCGCTGGATCTCGTCTACGTCGTGCGGACCGCCGCGATCCTCGACATGCCGCCGCAGCAGCGCGACGTGTTCTCGGCGATCGCGGCCGGCGCCATCGCGCAGAACGTGTCGCTCTACTGCGCGGCCGCCGGCCTCGGCACGGTCGTGCGCGGCTGGATCAACCATCGCGTGCTGGCCGACGCGCTGCGGCTGAACGAGGACGAGCTGCCGATCCTCGCGCAGACGGTTGGCTACCGCGCAGGCGGCGCGGCATCGAATGCGTGAGCGCCGCGGCGCCCGCTTCGACGAAACGGCGCGCGGATCGCTCCGCGCGCCGTTCCCTCCTGTCGGGCAACGCATGCCGGCGTCACCCGCGACCTGCCGCCCGATCAGCCGATCGTCAGCTTTTTCTGCGCGACCGGCGCCTTCTTCGGCAGCGTCAGCGACAGCACGCCGTCCTGATACGTCGCCGTTGCCTTCGCGTCGTCGATTTCACCCGACAGCGAGAACGAGCGGCTGACCGCGCCGCTATAACGCTCGCGCCGGATCACGCGCACGCCTTCCTTCTGCTCGCTGTTGCGCTGGATTTTCGCGTTGATCGATACGGTATTGCCCGTCACCTGGACGTCGATGTCGTCCTTGGCGACGCCCGGCAGCTCCGCGTTGACCTTGTACGCATCGTCGCTTTCCGTCACGTCGATCTTCATCGATGCAAGATCGGGCTCGTCCGCCAGCGTCATCCCGCGCAGCGGCCTGAACAGGCCCTGAAACAGGTCGGCGACGGGTTCGATCGAAAACGGATCGTACCGTGTGACATTGCTCATGGTTCGTACTCCTCGAACGATTGACATGCGGCCCGCGCTTTCGTCCCGCCCGCGCGAAACCATGACGAAGATCGGATTGGCGCGGCACCGTGTGCCGGGCAACGGACGAACGATCATCAGGATTCCAGCGTAACTGCCCGCATCGGCATGGGCTTGACACGCGTCAACGGGAGCGGACGCTCAGGTGCAGAACCGGAAATAGCCGCTGTGAAGCAGGATCGGCCGGCCGCCCATCTCCTCGAGCAGGCAGCGCGCGGCGCGCTCGATCGCGGGTCGATGACGGGAAAATGCCTCCACGAGATCCTGTTCGCGCGGCGACGCCGCGCGGAAGTGATCCTCCAGTGCCTCCGCGGTGATCGCGCAGTGCACACGGCGGCCTTCGACCAGCGCGGGAAACGCCAGCGCGGGATCCTGGCCGCAATACGTCGGATGTTCGCAAGGAAAGGAGATCTGCATGATGGTCACCTGTGCAGGTTGCGCATGGGTGGGCGCGAGGTTGGCGGTGCGCCGCGTGCGACGACGCTAGGCTGCCGCCGCGGCCGGGGCGGCATCGCCGGCGCGTACGAGCAGGACCGGGCAACTCGATCCGCGCAGGAAACGCTCCGCGACGCTGCCGAGAAACAACCGCCGGACGCCGCGGCGGCCGTGCGTACCGATCACGGCCAGATCGATCGAACGCTCGACGACGTACCGTTGCAGCCGTTCGGCGACATTCTGGCCGGGCTCGGTCTCGACGATTTCCGTGTCGCCGTTGACCGCCGCGTGCGAGATCGCCCGTTCCGCGCTGCGCAGCACCGCCGCGCCATCGCGCCGAACCTCGTCGAGCAGCGCGTCCGGATCCATTCGTCCGGCGTACGTCACCAGAAGCGAGCGGTCGACGACGAAAACGGCGAACAGGCGCGCGCCGTACGATCGCGCCACCTTCAGACCTTCGTCGAGCGCCAGTTTCGATGAAGGACTGCCGTCCACGGCGACCATGATGTTCGTGTACATACCGACCTCGCTGGATGAACCGACGCGCCGGCGGCGTGCGGATGGGTGTCATCATCGGCGTTCGCCGGGCGCGGGCGTTGACGGAGGTCAACGGTTCGGAATCACGCGGAGGCGCGCGGGCACGGGATGCCGGATCAGCGCGGCGCGACCGGCTTCGGCGCGTCGGGGGAACGCGCCGGGTTCACGTCGGCCCGAAAACCTCGCTCGATGTCGAGGATCTTCGTCGCGCACGCGTCGTACCGCCATCCCGGGCCGCCATCGCTGTCGTACATGCCCTTGCACATCGCCTTGAGCCGGATCACCGCCGCGCCACTGCCCGATGCGGTGCGCGATGCCCACACATAGACTTCGCCGGCCAGGAACGGCGGCGCCGTCTCGATCGTGTCTGCATCGGCCCGGGTGATCCGGGTCGACGAATGTCCTTCGACGTAGCGGCGCGCAAGGCGCCAGGCGCGATCGCATTCGGCCGGTGTCGAACACGGCAGCGCCGCGGCCTGGCGCGCCGCGAACAATTGCGTTTCCGTCGACCGGAAGGCCGCGTTCCGCTCCGCACCGGCGCACGCACCCAACGCGAGCAACACGACGACCGCCCACATCCGTTGTTTCATCTTCACTGCCTCGCAACGCATCGCGTTCCGCTCGCCATCCGGCGGCATGAATCCGCTCGACGCCAACCCGGCCGCGTGACGCACCGACATCCCGCATTCGGAACGCGGTACGTGCCGCATCGCCCGAGCGCCCGAATCGACTGTAGGGCCGCCATGGGGAATGCGGTTGACCTGCGTCAAGCGCGCGCCGGCGCGGTGCGTACCGCACGCGCCGCAACGGTGCCGACGACGTGCATGCGGGCGGCGTTGCGCCGCTACCGCGCCGGCGCCGGGCCACGGCAGGCTGTCCGGGTGCGCACGGTCAACGCGCTTGACACGCATCAAGCCGGCATGGGCGACAGTCGGCTGCAATAGGGTTCGTCGCACGCGTGCCCCGAGCCTGCCGGCCCGATCCCGCGACATCGAGCAGACGGAGCGTGCCGCTTCCGTTCGACTACAACCCGCGGGCACGGCGCGATGCAAGCGCCCTGCCCATCGATCCGTTCATCATGTCCCGAGCACCACGCCTGCCGTTCACGTCGAGCCGCGGAGCCGCACGACGAAAGACCCTGCAGTTCGATCGCGCGTTGCGTCGGCCTGCCACCTATCCGCATCCCGCCGGCCGGATCGAACGGATCGAAACCCACCTGTCCGTCGTGTATCTGGCGGGACGCTACGCGTACAAGCGCATCAAGCCCGTGCGATTCGCGTTCGTCGATCTCGTGCGCCCCGCGCAGCGCCGCCGCTGCGCGCTGGCGGAATGGTCGCTCAACCGGCCGTTCGCCGGCCCGCTGTACCTGGGCGTCTGGCCGATCGTCGCGCGCGGCCGCGGCAGCACGTTCGGCCCGCCCGTGCGAACCGGCACGCAACGCCACCGGCAGCCGGCGGTGCCCGGCGAGTATGTGGTGCGCATGCGCCGGTTCGACGCGCAAGCGATGTTGTCGGTCCGCAGCGCATCGCACGACACGGGGCTGGCGGACGCGGACGCATTCGCGCAGACGCTGGCCCGCCATCATCTGCACGCACCGCGCCGTGCGCCGCGCGGCTACCCGGGCAGCGCGGCGAACGTCGTGGCCCAATGCCAGGCGTTGTGCGACACGCTCGACGTCACGGTGCCCGCTCAAGCCGCGCTGCGACGCTGGTACGAAGCCGAGCTGGCCCGTCTCGCGCCGCAGTTCGCCGAGCGGCACGCGAACGGCTTCGTGCGCGCCTGCCACGGGGATCTGCATCTCGACAACGTCGTCCGCTGGCGCAACCGGATCCTGATGTTCGACTGCATCGAGTTCAACGACGCACTGCGCTGGATCGACGTGGCGAGCGATCTCGCGTTTGCATGGATGGATTACGCCGCCCGCGGGCGGGCAGATTGCGCCCACCGCCTCCTGTCAGGATGGCTCGCACGTACGGGCGACCATGCGGCGCTGGCCGTACTGCCGTGCTACTTCGTCTATCGTGCGCTGGTGCGTGCGCTGACCGCACGGCTGCGCGGCGACGAGGCGACGCGCGGCCGCTATCTGCGCCTTGCGTCGGACATGGCGCAGGCACGCCGCGATGCGCGGCCGTTGCTGCTGCTCTGCCATGGCATGTCCGGTTCCGGCAAATCGGTGGCGAGCCGCGCGCTGGCGGAACAGCTCGGCGCGATCCGGCTGTCCAGCGACGCCGAGCGCAAGCGCCTCGCCAGCGCACCCGAGGACACCAGGCTGCCGCTCGCCGCTTACTCGGAGACGGCGATCGACGCGGTCTACGACAGACTGCGTGCGCAGGCCGGCGAGGTCCTCGCCAGCGGCTATACGGCGATCGTCGACGCGACGTTCCTGCTCCGGCGCAACCGGGCACCCTTCATCTCGCTCGCCGAGCAGCGCGGCGTGCGCGTCGCGATTCTCGACTTCACCGCGAGCCCGGCGACGCTCGCCGCCCGTGTCGCGGCCCGGGCCGCACACGGGCGCGACGCATCCGATGCCGACACGGCCGTACTGGCCCGGCAGGTCGAGCATGCCGAGCCGCTGGCCGGAGCCGAGGCCGCGATCGCGATCCGCTTCGAAACCGAGTGCGACGTCGCGGCGTACGGGAGCCGCGCGTTCTGGGCGCCGTTATTCGCCGCGCTACGCGCGTAAACACGCGCGCTGCGCCGCCCGGATGACTTGACGCCATGTCACGACGCTCCGTTTCGGCCGGCCGCGGCCCGCATGATCAACGGCCGAAGGTGCGCGTATGGTCGTCGTAGTCGAACAGCCCCGCGTAGCGGCCCCAGTCCGTCACGACGCGCAGCGCCTGTTCCGCGCTGCGCGGATCGAGATGATCCTCGAGCTCCAGTTCGAAGCGCTCACGCGGCGCGCGATGCCCTGCTCGCTCGTCCAGCACTTCGTCGATATGCGCGGCAAGCGGCACGAACTTGACGACATGCTCTCGAAACAGACGCCGCCGGGCCTCGTCGTCGCTGTGCGCGAACACGTGGCCCGCCGCGCTCAACCGGAGGGTGCGGTCGTGCCACTCGGCAAAGGCGAGCAGATGGAGCGCCGCGGCGGTCGCATGGAGCACGTCGACCCGGAGCGCGAGCGCCGCGGCAATCGCGCCGAGTTCCGCATGGCCGTCGTACGGCGCGGCCGCCAGGGTCTCGACGAACCCGGCGAGATGGTGGCTCGTCACGTCGGGTAGCGCCATGGCCAGCGTGCCGCCGGCCGCCGCGCGAGCCGCCGCCGCGTCGGCGATACGCGCGGTCAGCGTCGCGTAGATCTTGCCGACGATCGCCTGGAAGGCCGGGTCGTGCCGGTTGCGCGGACGCGGCAACGGCACGTTCAGCGCGGCGTCGATGCGCGCCGGGCCGGCACCGAGCACCAGGATGCGATCGCACATGAGCACGGCTTCCTCGATGTTGTGGGTCACCATCATCACCGACCGGGTCGACAGCTGGCGCGCGTCCCACAGGTCAAGAAAATCGGTGCGCAGCGTTTCCGCGGTCAGCACGTCGAGCGCCGAGAACGGTTCGTCCATCAACAGCAGGACGGGTTCGCTGACGAGCGCGCGGGCAAACCCCACCCGCTGGCGCATGCCGCCCGACAGTTCGCGCGGATAAGCCGATTCGAAACCGTCGAGCCCGATCAACTCGATCGCGGCGGCCGCCCGTTCGCGCACGTCGCGTGGCGGAAGGCCCAGCGCATCGAGCCCGAGTTCGACGTTTTCGACGACGGTCAGCCACGGGTACAGCGCGAAGGTCTGGAACACCACCGCAATGCCGGCGGTCGGGCCGGCAAGCGGCGCCCCGCGATATGCGACCGTGCCGGACGACGGCTCGACGAGCCCGCCCGCGATCCGCAGCAGCGTGGACTTGCCCGAGCCGGAGCGGCCGAGCAGCCCCAGTATCTCGCCCTCGCGGAGCGTGAGGTCGATATCGGCCAGCACGTGCAGCGGCTCGCCGGACGGCTTCGTGAACGATTTGCAAACGCCGCGCATCTCGAGCACGACCGGCGCCTGCTCCGACGACGGCGCGGCCGCGCCCGCCGCGTACGCTTCCTTGCATTCACCGGGATTCGACACATCGGTCTCCTGCGGATAAAGGATCGGGCCCGGACTCAATCGAACCGCGTCCTGCGCTCGGCGAACGCATACATCGGGCGCCACACGAGCCGGTTGGTCGCGATCACGAGCAGCGACATGACGGCGACACCGAGCGCGATACGCGGAAAGTCACCGGCGCCGGTCATCTGCGCGATATAGGCCCCCAGTCCGCCGGCATTCAGGCGCGTGCTGCCCCAGCTCACCGCCTCCGCGACGATGCTCGCATTCCATGCGCCGCCGGACGCGGTGATCGCGCCCGTCACGAAGTACGGCAGCACACCCGGCAACATGACGCGACGCCACCAGGTCACCGGCCGGACCCGGAAGCATGCCGCCGCTTCGCTCAGGTCGGCCGGAAACGCGCTCGCTCCGGCGATCACGTTGAACAGCACATACCATTGCGCGCCGAGGATCATCAACAGCGGCAGCCAGACATCGGGGGCGAGCCGGTAGCGCACGATGACGAACACCGCGACCGGAAACAGCAGGTTGGCCGGAAACGCGGCGAGAAACTGCGTGATCGGCTGGATGCGGGCGGCCACGCGCGGTCGAAGACCAATCGCAATGCCGACCGGCACCCAGATCGCCGACGCGATCACCACCAGCACCGTCACGCGAACGAAGGTCAGCGCCCCTTCGCCCGCTACGACGCGCAGGTCCGTCCAGGTCAGCGCCGCGCGTTCGAGCCGGAACAGGACAACCGCCGCATACCCGCCTCCCGCCGCGCACAGCGCGAACCAGAGCGCGTCACCCGCGTGCCGCGGCAGCGCCATCCGGCCGCGCCACGGCCATGCGGCCCCGGGCAGCCGCGCACGCGCCGCGCGGCGCAACAGCATGCCGACCGGGCCGCCGGCACGGGCCATCCATCGCGACCGGTGGAACAGGTCGAGCATCCAGCTGCGCGGCACGACCGCGGGCACGGCATCGCCATACCGGAACCGTTCCGACCACGCGACCAGCGGCCTGAACAGCAACTGGTCGTACAGGACGATCGCGACGCTCATCGCGACGATCGCCCAGCCCACCGCGGCCAGGTCCCGGTTCGCGATCGCCTGTGCGACATAGGCGCCCACGCCCGGCAGGTCGACGTGCAGGTCGCCGACCGCGATCGCCTCCGACGCGACCACGAAGAACCAGCCGCCCGACATCGACATCATCGCGTTCCAGACGAGACCGGGCATCGCGAACGGCACCTCGAGGCGCCAGAAGCGCTGCCATACGGACAGCCGGAAGCTGCGGCTTGTCTCGTCGAGATCGCGCGGCACCGTGCGCAGCGACTGGTAGAAGCTGAACGTCATGTTCCACGCCTGGCTCGTGAAGATCGCGAAGATCGCCGCACATTCGGCGCCCAGCATCCGCCCCGGAAACAGCGACAGGAAAAACAGCACCGTGAACGACAGGTAGCCGAGGATCGGCACCGACTGCAGCACGTCGAGCAACGGAATCAGCACCCGCTCGGCTGACCGGCTCCTGGCCGCCGCGGTCGCGTAGACGAACGTGAAGGCAAGCGATGCGAGCAATGCCGCGAACATGCGCGAGACCGTACGCAGCGTATAACCGGGCAGCGCCGCGGGGGACAACGAGATGGCCGGGGGATGCGCGACGGCGAGCGGGCCTGCCATCTGGTGCGCCGAGATGCCGGCCAGCATCAGGAACCCGATGACGATCAGCACCGCGGCGAGATCCCGCCAGCCCGGCGCGGGCAGCGTCCAGCGCCCGCCGCGCAATACCTCCGCATGGTGCTCCACGGTGCCCCTCCCGGCCGATGATGGCGGTTCATCTTCAGGGGCGGGCGGGACAGTCGCGTTGACCTGCGTCAACCGTCCCGCGGCAGCCGGGCCGGGTCGCGCCGACGGATGCGGGCGCGGTCGGCGTTCGGAAGATGAACGTGTCCGATTGCTTCAGATCGACACGGGCCATGCCGCCGCCTGAAACGTCCAGCACCGCTTCGCGCGCGGCCGCCGATACCCCATGGCGCGCGGCGACATGCCCGCACGCGCGGTCGCAACGGGCACGCCGCGGCGGAACGCGGTGCGCGCCGGATCAGTCGCGTTGCTTCTCCTCGAAATACGGCTGACGCGCCGCCACGAGGCGCAATTCGTCGAGCAGCGCCGCTGCCACGCGAAGCAGGTCGTCGAGCGAGACGATACCGACCAGTTCGCCGTCGTCGCCGACGACCGGCAACCGGCGCACGCCGTGCTGACGCATCCGCTTCGCGAGCAGCCAGACATCGTCGTCGACATCCGCGACGGCGACGGGCGCGGACATGATGTCGCCGACGAACAGCGCGTCGGCCTCCGCGCCGGGGCTGACCACGGCAAGCACGATGTCCCGGTCGGTCACCATGCCGATCGGCTTGCATCGTCCTTCCTGTTCATGGACGACGACCAGGTCGCCGGCATGAGCGTCACGCATCCTGGCGGCTGCCTCGACGACGGTCGTCCGTGCGGGACACGTCGCGACATCGCGGGTACAGAGCATCGCAGCATTCATGTTCGTTCTCCCGGGCGGGGCGAAGCGGATCATCGGCGCGTGACGCGATCGGTTCCCGTCGCCATGCGCGCCCGTTCGCATCCGGCGAAAACAACGGTAAATCCGGCCGCGCAACCGGAAATTGATGCAGGTCAGCGCGGTGCGCCGTGCGGTGTTCCGCGCAATGCCGTGGTCGTTGCCGTCCGGCGCGCGGCCGTGAAGCCGGCGTTGCCGTCGCGGCCGGGGCGATCGCACTCGGCGAAGCGCGACACGATCCGGCAGCCGTCGTCCGACAAGCGCGCGGGAGCCTCCACAAGCGACGCGGCATCTAGTCGCACGAGGCCGCGATCGACCAGACGGCGTAGGTCGGCGGGGTCGCCCTGCTGGCATCGCGGCTCGCTGGCGAGCACCATCAGGATCGCGATCTCGTGGGGACTCAGCAGCCGGTCGCCGTCGGCGTCGGCGTCGACCGGACGATTCCGGTGCGGCGCGACGGGCGGCGTGATGATCCGGGGATTCGACGTGTGCGCAAACAGGGAAGGCATGGTGGAGGCCCGTATCATGAACGTGAAGACGCGGACGGCACGGTGCATGTCGGTTCCCCATCGAACGCGACACGCGCAAGCGTTCATCTTCGCTCTTGCAGCACAAGCGGTCTTGACGCAGGTCAGCAAGTGCACGCACGCGCCCCACACTACCGGCGATTCATCTGACGTGATGCCGTCCGGAGATCCGCTTTGCGTGTCTGTCAGGAACACGTCAATTTGATCGTTTAGCCTTTGGTCGGCAGATCGGAACGCCACGGTAGCGTAAGTATCTTCACGTCGGCCGCTCGGACTCCCGCTCGCGGTCGCATGTCGTCCACGTAGCACTCCGCATCATCCGGTTTTCTCCGGAGAGACCGAACGCCGTATCCGGCTTGCGTGAAATCAATGCGTCGCGGTCGGCCGGAATCCATCATGAATCACCGTCCTGAAGAGGTCCATGCATGAACCGGTACTACGAAGTCGAACGCGAGCTCGCCCATATCGAAGGATCCATTCGACTGCTCGAACAGGCACGGGGCGACTTCCATAAGAAGACGTCGATCAGCGATCCCGCATACTGGCGTGCAAGACTGCACGCCGTCAGGGCGACGGCCGAACAGGACAAGACGCTGCTGCGCCGCGCCGACGAAATCCTCGAACGGCTCGATCGGTTCTGATCCTCAAGCGCCCGGTCCGCCTGCATTCCCGATACGTAACGATCGGACGATTCGGGCAAGATGCGTACGGCACATGGGGCGTGCCTCGATCAATCCGGCGAAGCGCCCGTATAACGCGCACCATCGAGTGCGGATCGGCCCGAACCATCGTGCTTGACCTCCATCAGCGCGCCGCTGCGGCATCGCTCACAGATTGCAAGGAAGCGCGCGAAACGATTCGCACCACGAAACTTGTCCGACTCTCCGGTGGCTTCTCGTCCATCCGCGATATGGCATGACCTGATCGAACAGCAACGCCAATGGTGGCGTAAGTGGAACGCCGCCGCTCACTCGAACCGGCAGGCCGCGCGCGGCAGCGCCGAAAGCGTGTCGCTCGACAGTTTCAGAATGCCGTCGAAACCGGCCTGGTTGTCCGCCGGGCAGAACGCCGCGAGCGTCATGCCGTCCGGGCGCGTGTACTCGACGTTGAACACGGCCTTGTTCAATGCGATGAAGCTCGCGTAACCGCCGCACTCGTGGAACCTGTTGCATTGTTCGTTGAGCGCCCAGTCGGCCACTTTCGCCATCGCGGCCGCGATACCCGAGCCGTTCTTCAGGCCCATCGACATCCCGCGATCGTGCGCGGCGGCGATCAGCGCCGTGTTGTACCGCAGTTGGTCGTCGCGCGTCAGCGGAAACCCCGTTTCCTGGCGATAGCTGTCGTCGAGGTCCGGCTCGATGCCGTCGCAGCCCTTTTTCTTCGCCATGTCGAGACGCGCCAGCATCAAGGGCATCAGGATCGCGGTCTGACGGATGTCCAGCCAGCGCTCGTGATCCTCGTATCCTTCGACGGGGTAACCGAGCACGCTGTCGGGAAACCGGCCGGCATCGCCACGGGTGTCTTCCCGCCCGCCCACCTCCATGTAGCACACGACGGTGATGCCCTTCGCCTTCAGGCGCTGGATCGTGCCGGCATCGGTCAGCTCCATGTCGACGTCGTACATCTTGCGGGCGTTGTTCACGCCGTCCAGCACCTTCTCGTTGATCGTATTGCCGTCGATCTGCCATTGCCAGCTCGTGCCGGGCACCAGCGGCTTCCACGCGGCGGCTTGCGAAGCGCGCGCCGAAGCCGCCGCGACCGGGCCGCCCGGCACCGACGAATCAGAGTCGCCGCCGCACGCCGCAAGCAGCAGCATCAGCACGAATGAAGCGAATGACCTTGCGGACATGGCGAATCCTTTGCCTGTTGGCGGCTCGTCAGGATGCGAGAGTGCGAGGGTGCGAGGGAGTCACGTGCAGCGGAATGCAGGCGATGCATCTGCCGATCGCGCAGTGGTGCGGGAACGCGCGAAGCACGTCCGGATGGTAGGCGGGAACACCGCGCCCATCTGTTCCGATTTGTCGATTTTTGTTTACGTCGCGGGCCGGCGTTGTCCGCAAACGCACCGTCATCGCCGATGAGCGATTGCGAAAAATGACAGTTTCTCCGTCCCGGGGTTTTGGATAGATTGGCCATACCGCATCCGCATCGCCTCACGGACACCATGAACTTCGAAGCCACCCCCGATCAACGCGCTGCCGCCGCCACCTACCGCGCCATCGCGCTGCGTCACTTCGCGCCGTCGCCGCGCCGCGGCTTCGACTGGGCAACCTGGCGCGCGCTGTCCGAAGCCGGTCTGTGGCGCACGCTCGTCGCCGGCCGCGACGCAGGCGCGGACGCGTCGTTGAACGTGTTCATCGCCGCGTTCGAGGCGATCGTGACCGCGACGAGATCCGTCGGCTTCGCGATGGCGCTGGCGAATCAGGCGACCGTGATACGCGCGCTGCTGCTCCACGGCACACCGGCGCAGCGCGACCGTTTCCTGCCGGCCCTGACGTCCGGCGCGGTGGCCGCGACCGCCATTTCGGAAAAAGGCACCGGCACCGAAATCCGCGCACTGCAGAGCCGCGTCACGCTGGACGGCCAGGATGGCCGCCTCGACGGTCACAAGTACAACATCAGCCACGCCCCGGACGCGGCACTGATCCTCGTCGCCGCGAGCGCCACGCACGACGGTCGCCCCGGTACGGCGCTGGTTCTTCTCGATCCGCAGCGCGCCGGCGTGACGCGCACCGCGCCCCAGGAAACCCTGGGCGTCACCGATCTGCCGATCGGCGACATGACGTTCGACGGTGTTCCCGTCGGCACGGACGATTTGCTTTGCAGTCCCAAGGACGGATTGCGCGTGCTGATGGACATCGCGTCGATGAACCGCGCATTGTTCGGCCTGCTGTGCGCGGACGTGGTCGGGCCGTTCCTCGACGACGCACTCGCGTATGTCGGCGAACGCGGCGCGCTCGGCGTGACGCTCGACAAGCATCAGCATGTCCAGCGGCGGCTCGTCGACATTCACGTCGGTGCGGAGCGCTCGCGCTGGATGGCACTCGCCGCGCTCGACCAGTTGCGGGCGGGCGACCCGTCCGCGCTCGCCAGCTGCTCGATTGCGAAACTGGGCGGCGCCCGCGACCTGACCCAGGCCGCGCTGCACCTGCTCGCGATCTACGGCAGCGACGGTTATCGCCGTGGCCCGCTCGCGACCTTCGTTGCCGACGCACTTGCCATGGGAACCGCGGGCGGCACCGAAGAGATGCACGCGCGCAACATCTTCAGCCAGATGCAGCGACGCGCGACCGCGTCGCACATGCACGCGGCCTGAATGCTCGATTTTTCGTTTCCCATCCCGAAGGAGTCTGCCTTGACCATCCAACCCGGCCTCCGTGCCCGTGCCACGCACCGCGTCGATACGATTTCGCTTGCCGATCAATGGGGCGGCGAAGCGCACGCGCTTGCCAGCCCGATCATGATCATCTTCATCGAGCAGACCTGCATGCAGGCAACCGATCACCTGCTCGGCGCCGACCTGATGACAGTCGGCTACAACTTCGAGATCAAGCATCTCGCTCCGACGCCGCCCGACTGGGAAGTCACGGTGGACGCCGAGCTGATCTCCGTGGAAGGCCGGATGATGACCTACAAGGTGTCGGTTCGCGATGCGGCCGGCGTCGTCGGCGAAGGCATCCATACACGCTGCGCGGTCGGTCGCGACAGTTTTCACGAGCGGCTTGCCGAGCGCCGCGACCGTGCACCGGTCGCGCAATGAGCACCACTGGAGGAGACACCCCGATGCGCCCGACGCCGCTGCACGACCTGCGCCTGCCGCTGATCGCGTCGCCGATGCTGATCGCCAGCTACCCCGAGATGGTGCTGGCGCAGTGCAAGAGCGGGATCGTCGGCGCCTTTCCCGCGCTCAATGCACGACCGAGCGCGCAGCTCGGCGACTGGATCGATCGCATCGACGAGGAACTCGCCGCGCACCGTGCCTCCCGTCCGGATGCGTGCGTGGGGCCGTACGCGGTCAACCACATCTGCCATCAGACCAACACGCGGCTCGAAGCGGACTTGCGGATCTGCATCGACCGGCGCACGCCGATCCTGATCACGAGCCTGCGCGCGCCGCCGCGCGAGATCGTCGAAGCCGTGCACGCCTACGGCGGTGTCGTCCTGCACGACGTCACGACCGTACGACACGCGGAAAAAGCGCTCGAGGCCGGTGTCGACGGCCTGATCCTGGTCGCGGCCGGAGCGGGCGGCCATGCCGGCACGCTGTCCCCGTTCGCACTGGTGTCGGAGGTGCGCCGCCTGCATGACGGCTTCATCGCGTTGTCCGGCGCGATCGCCACCGGCGCGGCCATCGCGGCGGCGCTTGCACTGGGTGCCGACTGCGCGTACATGGGCACCCGCTTCCTCGCGTCGCACGAAGCCAACGTGGCGCAGCGCTACAAGGACACGATCGTCGAGGCCACGGCCGCCGACATCGTCTACACCGATGCGTTCAGCGGCGTGCACGGCAACTATCTGCGCCAGAGCATCGAGGCCGCGGGCATGGACGTCCGCAACCTGCCCCGCAGCGAGCACGCACACCTCGATTTCTCGCCCGAATCCGGCGCGCGGCAGTGGCGCGACATCTGGGGCGCCGGCCAGGGCGTGGGCTCGATGGACACGGTACTGAGCGTCGAGCAGATCGTCGCGCAGCTCGAGATCGAGTACGGCGTCGCACTCGAACGCGTGCGCCACGAGTCCGCCCGCATCGGCCGGCACACTCCCGCGCACTGACCGGGCACCCGCATTCTTTCGCTACCTCCACGGTACCGTCATGACCCTCACCGCCACCGCCTCGCCCGCTCACGATCCGGTCGCGCTGCAACGCGCGCAGATCGATGCCATCGACCAGGAACTGCTCGCGCTGATCGCGCGCAGGATGCAGCACGCCGCCGCGATCGGCCAGTTCAAGGCGCTCGACGGCCGGACGATCCGCCAGCCGGCCCGGGAAACGGAAATCGTCGCGGGGCTGTGCGCCCGGCCGCACGGGCTGCTGCAGGCGCGCCACGTCGCGGCGATCTGGCACACGCTGTTCCGCGTCAGCCGCGAGTTGCAGCAGGTGCCGTCGGTCGCGTTCCTCGGCCCGCCCGGCACCTTTACCGAGACCGCGATGCAGCGCTACTTCGGCGCCCCGATCCGTCCACATGCGTGCGACACGCTCGAAGCGACGTTCGCCGCACTGGCGGCCGCGAACGTCGACCATGCGGTGGTGCCGATCGAGAACTCGACCGAAGGCACGGTGACGCGCGCGATCGACCTGCTGGCCGACGCAACCGCTCCGGTGGTCGGCGAGATCGTGCTGCCGGTCGCGCACTGCCTGCTGAGCGCATCCGGCACGCTCGAAGGCGTCGACTGCGTGCTCGGCCATCAGCAGGCGCTGGCGCAGTGCCGCGCGTGGCTCGATGCGCATGCGCCGCAATTGCGCCGCGTGCCTGTCGCGAGCAACGCCGCGGCCGCCCGCGAAGCAGCGAGCATGACGGATTGCGCGGCGATCGCCGGCGAACGGGCGGCCGATCGATACGGACTGCGTATCGTGGCGAACGCGATCCAGGACGAACCCGGCAATCGCACGCGCTTTCTCGTCCTCGGCGGGCCGCTGGCGGAGCCGACAGGCCACGACCGCACCAGCCTCCTGCTGAAGCTCGACGATACGATCGGCGCGCTCGCAGGCGTGTTCGATGCATTGGCGCGGCACCGGATCTCGGTGCTGTGGCTCGACGCGCGCCCCGGCCGCGCCGCCGGATGGGCGTATCGCTTCTTCGTCGACATCGACGGCCACCAGGACGACGCGCATGTCCGTGCCGCCCTCGACGACATCAGGGCGACCGCAGCCGACCTGCGAATCCTCGGTTCCTACCCGCGCGCGCCGAGCGTCGATGCCGGCGCCGTTGCCGAGCCGAGCGCGACATGAGTGCCGCGTCCGCCGATACCGCCGTCGCGCGCCGGGTGCGGGCCATCTGCGACGGCCACGACGATCGCCTGCTGGTCCTGCTCGGGGTCGTGCCGCCGTCGCTGCGTCGAGACACCGGCGCATGGCTGCGTGCATTGCGCGCGGACTACGAGGACGAGCTGGAGTTGCTGACGCATGTGCAGCGCGTGGCCACCCCGGACGTCGACGACGATGCGCGGGCCGCGCTGCTTCGCCGGCTCGGCAGACTGCGGCTGCCGACGGCGTTGGTCGTCGATACGTCCGCGACGGCCTATGGCCGCTGGTGCACGCGGAACGGCGCCACCGCGCGCGGCTGGCGGCTGCTGGAAACCGCGCGCGGCGCGGCGCCCGTCGGCGGCGTACTCGTGCCCTGGCGCGACTGCCTCGCGGCACCCGCGACCTCGCGCCGCGTGCTCGCCGATTTCGGCCATGCGTGGGCCGGCATCGATGCGAGCGTCGCCATGCTGACCGACGCGCTGCTTGCGAACGACGTGCAGGTCGGGGGCATCGCGCTGGGCGATCTGCTCGCGCAACCCGGTGCCGCACCCGTATCGCCCGCAAGAATGACCGGCGTCCTGGACCGCCTCGCCAATACGGTGCGCCTGCGCCGTATCACGGCGGCGACGCGCCGGACGCATTCGCTGCGGAGCCGGCTGTGACGGCAGCGCACCATCCGCGCATCGCGTTGATCGGCATGCCCGGTGCGGGCAAGACGACGATCGGCGCGGCGCTTGCGGCGGCACTCGACCGCCCGTTCGCGGATTCCGACCGGGAGATGGAGCAGCGCTTCGGCGCCCCGCTTGCCATGCTGTTTCCGCTGCCGACGTTCCGCGCCCGCGAAGCCGGCGTCATCGACGCGCTGTCGCAACGCGACACGCTGATCCTCGCCACCGGCGGCGGCGCGGTGCTGCGCGACGACACCCGCGCGCGCCTCAAGGCGCGCTGCCACGTGATCTACCTGGTCAGCGACATCGACGCGCTGTACCGGCGCACCGCGCGCGATCCGGCGCGCCCGCTCCTTGACGTGCCCGATCCGCGCGCCGTGCTGGCCGAGTTGCAGCGGACGCGCGATCCGCTGTATCGGGCCTGCGCGCATCGCCTGCTCGACACGCGCGGCGCGTCGATCGACGAAATCGTCGCGGCGGCCCTCGCCGAATCCGCGTCCGCGTCCGCCTGACGGTCGCGCCCATGCGCGCGGCTTCCCCGCTCCCGGTTAGCTTCCCGCCCCGTCAAGGGGACTTCCCACTGCCATTTCTGACAGTTGCTCCTTGTCTGAGAATATCTAAAGATATATTTTTAGATAGGTTGAATTCGTCAACCGGACTCGTGGAAACCGATCATGTCCAAGTTTCTTGTCTCGACTCGAAGATGGGGTCCGATCGCTGCGGCAGCCGTGACGGCGGCCGTCATGGCCGGTTGTGCCCCGTTCGGCCAGCAGCCGGACCAACAGAAGATCACCCCGGTCGAACAGCTCGACCCGGGCCTCGCCCTTCACGCGGCCAAGGGTCAGGCCGACGTGGACGCGCAATGGTGGCGTACCTTCGGCGATCCGCAGCTCGACCGCGTGCTGGCCGACGCGCTCGCGGGCGCGCCGTCGCTGAAGGCCCAGCGCGCCCGGGTCGACGAGGCGCTCGCGCAAGCCGACGTCAGCGCGGCGGATTCCCTGCCGCTGCTCGGCGCAGCGGTCAGCGCGACGCCGACGCGGCTGCCGCGCAGCTACACCACCCCGCCCCCCGCCGCAGGCCACTGGCAAGTCAACGCGCAGGCGCTGCTGAATGCGTCGTTCGATCTCGACGTTGCCGGGCGCCTGCGCGCGCTGACCCGCGCCGCGACCCTGCGCGCCGGCGAGCAGCAGTCGCTCGAGCGCGCGGCAACCGTGTCGTTGCAGGCCGCGCTCGTCGAGACCTACCTGCAGCTCGCGCTCGAGCTGCAACTGCTCGACATCGCGAACGATACGCTGCGTCAGCACGATTACCTGCTGCGTCTCACCCGCCAGCGTGAAGCGGCGGGACTCGACATGCCGGTCGCGGTCGCGCGTGCCGGCGAGCCGCTGCCGCTCGCGCAGGCCGACGTCGAGCGACAGCGCGCGGCCGTCGCGCTGCTGCGCCACCGGCTCGCGGCGCTCGTCGGGCGCGGGCCCGGCTATGCGGACACACTCACGCCGTCCCCCCGCGTGCTGCATGCCGTCACGCCGTTGCCCGCGGCGCTCCCGGCCGCGCTCGTCGGGCGCCGGCCCGACATCCTGGCGGCCCGCTATCGCGTCGAGGCCGCGTCGGCCGACATCGACGCGGCCCGCGCGGCGTTCTATCCGGACATCAACCTGATGGCGTTCGCCGGCGTGCAGAGTTTCGGTTTTCGCGCGCTGCTTCACGGCAGCAGCGGCACGTTCGGCGCCGGCCCCGCGATCACGCTGCCGATCTTCGAAGGCGGCAGGCTGCGAGCCGGCCTGCGCGCGCAGACCGACGCGTACAACGCCGCCGTCGCCGACTACGACGACACCGTCGTCAACGCACTCGCCCAGGTCAGCGACTCGCTCGTGCAGCTCGACGCGCTGGCGAGGCAGCGCGACCTGAATCGCGATGCGCTGGCACGCGCCCAGCAGACCTACGACATCGAGACGCGGCGCTACCAGAAAGGCATTTCCGGCTACCTGGACGTGCTGCTGGCCGAAACCCGGCTGCTTGAGGACCGCCGGTCGGTCGCTCGCGCCGATACCTCACTTGCCGTCGAGCACGTCCGGCTGATCGCCGCGCTCGGTGGCGCAACGAACCCCGGAGCCCAACAATGAATCGCACCGACACTCCGCCGGCCGCCGCGGGCGCGGCGTCGCCCCCGCCCGCCGAACAGGCGCGGCGCACCACGCGGCGCCGCTACTTCCGCTGGTTCTTCATCGCGCTCGCCCTGGCCGCGCTGGCCGGCGGCTACTGGTGGGTCACGTCGCGCGGCACCGAGACGACCGACGACGCCTACGTGACGGGTGATGTCGTGCAGGTATCGCCGCAGGTGGCGGGCACGGTCGACACGATCATGGTGCAGAACGCCGAATGGGTCCGTGCCGGCGATCCGCTGTTCCGCGTCGATCCGACCGATGCGAAACTCGCGCTCGACGACGCCGTAGCCCAGCTCGCCCATGCGGTGCGCGAGTACCGCACCGCGCATGCCGACACGGCGCGCGAGGCGGCCCAGATCCTCCAGCGCAAGGCCGAGCTGTCGAAGGCCTCCGACGACCTGCAGCGGCGGCTCGGCCTCGCGCAGGACGGCGGCGTATCGCGCGAGGACATCCGCCATGCGCGCGACGCGATGACCAGTGCGTCCGCCGCGCTGGACGCGCAGCAGGCCGCGTACGACGCATCGCGTGCCCGCGTCGACGGCACGTCGATCGACTCGAACCCGCTGGTGCGCGCCGCGGCCGCGCGGGTGCGCAGTGCGGCGCTCGCGCTGCGCCGCACCGAAATCCGCGCGCCGCTGGCGGGGCTCGTGACCCGCCGTGTCGTGCAGGTCGGGCAGCACGTCACGCCCGGCTCGCCGGCCATGGCGCTCGTGCCGCTCGACCATGTGTGGGTCGAGGCCAACTTCAAGGAATCGCAGCTGCGCGGCATGCACGCCGGGCAGGCCGTCGAGCTTCGCTCGGACCTGTATGGCTCCGACGTCGTGTTCCACGGCCGCATCGAAGGCGTCGAGGCGGGCACGGGTTCGGCATTCGCGTCGGTGCCCGCGCAGAACGCGACCGGCAACTGGATCAAGGTCGTGCAGCGCGTACCCGTGCGGGTCGCGCTCGATCCCGGCGAATTGCGCGCGCACCCGCTGCGCATCGGCCTGTCGATGAACGCATCGGTCGTGCTCGGCGACGGCGCGCCCGGCACCGCATCGGCCTCCGTGCGCCCCGCGCCGGCCGCCGCCCGGCGCCCGATCGACGCGACGTCGATCTTCGATGACGATGCCTCGTCCGGCGACGCCCTCGTCAACGACACGATCCGCGCGAACGACGGCGCTGCCGTGCGCCGCGCGCCGGGAGCCTGAGCATGGCGCCCGTCGCTCGGGGTGCGGCGCCGAAACTGCCGCTGGAGCCGCTGCAGGGCCCGGCTCTCGTGCTCGTCGCGATCGCGATCAGCGTCGCCAACTTCATGCAGACGCTCGACCTGACGATCGCCAACGTCGCGGTACCGACCATCGCCGGCGATCTCGGCGTCGCGCCGGACATGGGCACCTGGATGCTGACGTCGTTCGCGACACCGCTCGCGATCACGCTGCCGCTGACCGGCTGGCTCGCGCAGCGCTTCGGCCAGGTGCGGCTGTTCCGGGTCTCGGTCGTGCTGTTCGTCCTGACCTCGATCCTGTGCGGCCTCGCACCGAATTTCGAATCGCTGCTGCTGTTCCGCGCGCTGCAGGGTGCGGCCTCCGGGCCGATCACCGCGCTGTCGCAGGCGCTGCTGCTGGCCGTGTTTCCGGCCGCGCGCCGCAACGTCGCGCTGTCGGTCTGGCAGACCACCACGTTCGTCGCGCCCGTGCTCGGCCCGATCGCCGGCGGCTGGATCACCGACAACCTCTCGTGGCCCTACATCTTCTACGTCAACGTCCCGACAGGGGCGCTGGTCCTGCTCGTGCTGACCCGCTTTCTCGGCCGGCGCGACAACCCGACCCGCCACCTTCCCGTCGATTTCGTCGGGCTGCTGCTGCTCGCCGCCGCATTCGGCTCGCTGCAGCTGATGCTCGACCGCGGCCAGAACCTCGACTGGTTCGCGGCGGTCGAGATCCGCGCGCTCGCCGTGCTCTGCGTCGTGTCGTTCGTCGCGCTGGTCCTCTGGGAGCTGACCGACGCGCATCCGATCGTCGACCTGCGGCTGTTCGCGGATCGCAGCTTCACGGCGGGAACGATCGCGGTGACGGTCGGCTTCGGCGTCTATTACGGCGCGCTCGTGCTCGTGCCGCTCTGGTTGCAGACCGAGCAGGGCTACACGGCGACCTGGGCCGGCATCGCCACCGCGCCGCTCGGCATCGCGGGCATCGTGATCGCGCCGTTGATCGGCCGCATCCAGGGGCGCAGCGACCCGCGCCACCTCGCGACCGTGGCGCTGGTCGGCTGGGGCGCGGCGTCGTTCTGGCGCATGGGCTTCAATACCGACGTGACGCTCGGCGACATCGCGGCCAACTCGCTGCTGATGGGCGCGGCCACCGCGTTTTTCATCACCCCGCTCGTGTCGCTGTCGATCGCCGGGTTGCCGCGCGAAAGGCTGCCGGCGGCGTCGGGCGTGCAGAATGCGCTGCGCCGGATCGGCACCAGCGTCGCCACCTCCGTCGCGCCGACCTATTTCGAACGGCGCTCGCGTGTTCACAACACGTACCTCGTCGATCGCATCACGCCGTTCGATCCGGCTGCCGGCGACTGGCTCGCCCGGCTCGAACATGCCGGCATGTCGCCGGCCGGCGCGCTCGCGTCGGTCAGCCGCTCGATCGACGTGCAAGCCCACATGCTCGCGCTCAACGATTTCTCGTTCGGTTGCCTGCTGCTGTTCGGCGCAACCCTGCTGACCGTCTGGTCCATCCGCTACCGGCGTCCGTGACGCCGATCAACCGGCTCCTTCCGATGAACGCCCCCGACCTCGACAACGTCGTCGCGCCCGACATCGCCCCGGCCCGCACGGCCCGGCTCATCTGTTTCGGCGTCTTTCTCGGCGCGCTGACCTTCGGCGTCCTGCTGCCCGTCGTGCCGCTGTACGTGCACGACACGCTCGGCTTCGGCACGCTCGTCGTCGGCACGGCGGTCGGCGCGCAATTCCTCGCGACCGTGCTCACGCGGAGCATCGCGGGCCGCCGCGCCGATCATCGAGGCGCGAAGCGCACGATGTGCGCGGGGCTCGTGTCGTGCGTCGTCGCGGGCGGCGTCTACGTCGCGAGCGCCACGGCGCCGGCCGGCCCGGGCGCGCGTCTCGCGCTGCTGGTTGCCGCGCGGCTGCTGTCCGGGCTCGGCGAAAGCCAGCTCGTCACCGGGGCGCTCGCGTGGGGCATCGGCACGCTCGGCGCGACCCGCTCGGGCCGCGTGCTCTCGTGGACGGGCATGGCCCTTTACGGCGCGATCGCGCTCGGCGCGCCCTGCGGGATGGCGCTCGCGCGCGCCGGCGGGCTGGCCGCCGTGGCCGGCGCCACGATCGTCCTGCCCTGCATCGCACTCGCGCTCGTCGCCACGCTGCCTGCCGTCGCGCCGCAGCCGGGCCTGCGGGTGCCGCTGTCCCGCGTGCTGCGAATCATCGCGCGGCCCGGATGCAGCCTCGCGCTGCAGGGCGTCGGTTTCGCGGCGATCGGCGCGTTCGTGACGCTGCTGTTCCAGGCGCGCGGATGGGAAGGCGCGGGCCTCGCGCTCAGTTGCTTCGGCGGTGCCTTCGTCCTCGTCCGCGTCCTGTTCGGCCATCTGCCCGACCGGTTCGGCGGTTATCCGGTCGCGCTCGCCGCGCTCGCGGTCGAGGCGATCGGCCAGCTTCTCCTGTGGGCGGCGCCGGCATCCGGCGTCGCGCTCGTCGGCGCGACCGTATCCGGCCTCGGCTGTTCGCTGGTCTTTCCCGCGCTCGGTGTCGCCACCCTCCGGCACGTGCCGGCGCAGGCACGCGGCACCGCCCTCGGCGGCTTCACGGCGTTCCAGGATGTCGCCTACGCGTGCACCGGCCCGCTCGCTGGCTGGGTCGTCGCGCGTACCGACTACCCGTCCGCCTTCGCCGTCGGCGCGTGTGCCGCATTCGCCGGCGTCCTGCTGACAGCGTGGCTGATGCACGCCGACCGGTCGCCCCCGTGAACCCCGGCGGACGGCGGGCGCATGCCCTGCCGTCCCCGTCCGTATCCCGCGCCCTCGCGGCGCCATCCCGCAGTCCTTCACACTTCGACAAGGAGTACCGATCATGGAATACCGAACCCTCGGCGGAACCGGCTTCAAGGTCCCCGTTCTGAGTCTCGGCACCGCGACGTTCGGCGGCGGCAACGCATTCTTCAGGGAATGGGGCAGCACGGACGCCGCCGGAGCACGCGAGCTCGTCGACATCGCGCTCGACGCCGGCATCTCGATGTTCGACAGCGCGGACGTCTATTCCGACGGACTCGCCGAAGAGCTGCTCGGCCAGGCGATCGCCGGCCGGCGCGATCGCGTGATCGTGTCGACGAAGGGGACGTTCCGGCTCGGCGAAGGCCCGAATGACGTCGGGTCGTCGCGCCATCACCTCGCCAATGCCATTCACGGCAGCCTCAAGCGGCTCGGCACCGACTACATCGACGTGTACCAGCTGCATGGATTCGATGCCCAGACACGCGTCGAGGAAACGCTGCGCACGCTCGACGATTTCGTGCGCGCCGGCAAGATCCGCGTGATCGGCTGCTCGAACTTCTCCGGCTGGCACCTGATGAAGTCGCTCGCGGCCGCCGATCGCGACGGGCTCACGCGGCATGCCGTGCACCAGGTCTACTATTCGCTGATCGGCCGCGACTACGAAACGGAGCTGATGCCGCTCGCGCTCGACCAGCAGGTGTCCGCGATCGTCTGGAGCCCGCTCGGATGGGGGCGGCTGACGGGCCTGGTCGGCCGGGGCCGGCCGTTGCCGGAGACGAGCCGGCTGCACAAGACCGCAGACGAGGGCCCGCCCGTCACGGATGCCCTGCTGCACCACGTCGTCGATGCGCTCGACGAGATCGCCGCCGAAACCGGCAAGACGGTCGCGCAGGTCGCACTCAACTGGTTGCTGCGGCGGCCCACCGTCGCGAACGTGATCATCGGTGCCCGAAACGCGACGCAACTGCGCGAGAACGCGCAGGCGGCCAGCTGGGCATTGACGCCCGACCAGGTAAAGCGGCTCGATGCCGCCAGTACGACGCAACTGCCCTACCCGTACTGGCACCAGCGCGGCTTCGAGCGCAACCCGGCACCGGTCTAATACGGTACCGGCGCGTGCGGCATCGGCGGCGACCGATGCGACGGTACCGCACGCGTCGCCGCGGCCTGCATGCGCGCGGCGAGCGGCGACGCGCCGACCAGCCAGTCCAGCTCGACGGGTAACGGCGGCAGCGCGGGCGACGCGTGCGCGGTCAGTGCATCGTAGCCGAACACCCAGTCCGGCTCGGTCGGGCCGTGCATGAAGGTATTCGCGGCGGATACGCGATGCACTTCGCCGAGTCGCGCGACCCGGCACTGCGCATAGGTCGAGAACGCACTCGCCGCGTTCGAGGAGCCGATGAGCGCACGTAGCAGAATCGTCGCGTCCTCGAGCGCCATGGCCGCGCCCTGCGACATGAACGGGCGCATCGGATGACAGGCGTCGCCGATCAGCACGACGCGCTCGTTGCCGAACTCGAACTGCGGCGAACGTTCGAACAACGCCCACTTCATGACCGACTCGCGTGGCGCGCGTGCCAGCATGTGACGCACGGCCGGATGAAAATCGGCGAAGATCGCCTGCATCTCGTCGACGTCGCCCGGCATCGACGAGGCCTGCGTGGGCCACTCGGCCTGCGGTGTCATCGCGGCGAAATAAAATTCGCGGCGCGCACGATCGAGCCAGTACGACAGCACGAATTTCCGGTCGCCCCACCACTTGGTCAGATCCTCGACCGCGAGTTCGCCCAGCAGCGCGCGCGGATACGCCCCGCGAAACGCGACCTGCCCGGAGAATTCCGGCGCCTCGAACCCGCGCAGCGCCTCGCGCACGCGCGAGCGCAGGCCGTCTGCCCCGATCACCAGATCGGCCGTTTCGCTCGAACCGTCCTCGAACGTCAGCCTGATCGCGTCGCCCGCCGGGTCGAGGCCGGCGAGACGCTTGCCCCACGCGATCGTCCCGGGTGCCACCGCCCCCAACAGCGCGGCATGCAGGTCGCCGCGCTTGAGCGTCACGAACGTCGCACCGAAGCGCCCGATCGCGTTTTCGCCGAGCGGCAGCCGATACAGCAGCTCACCGTCGGCCGCCTGGCGGTTGGCGAACGCGTCGGGTTCCTGGCCCGCCCACAGGGCCTGGCGATGCACACCGAGCAGCCGCATCACCCGCATCAGGTTCGGGCTCAGGTGAATGCCGGCCCCCACTCGGGCAAACGCCGGCGCCTGCTCGAACAGGCGCACGTCATGGCCGATCCGTTGCAGCATCGCGCCGAGCGCGCACCCGCCGATACCCGCGCCCACGATTGCGACGCGCGCCGCCGAAGTCGTCCTGGTCATCCCTGCTCTCCCACGGTTGTCGCCGGCGGCGCGCCCTGTACGATGATGCCGATCGTGCGTGCGGTGCGCTCGCGAATATCCCGCGCGCGCCGATAGCCGTCGGACTCGTACCACGCCTTTGCACGGTCGATCGAATCGAATTCGAGCACCACGACGCGGCGAGGCGACCATGCGCCTTCGAGCGTTGCCGCCTCGCCGCCGCGCACCAGGAAACGCCCGCCGAACTCAGCGACGGTCGGCGCGCCGATCTCTCTGTACTCCTCATAACTACGTGCGTCGTGAACGTCGATGTCAAACACGATATATGCCGTCATGTCTTCCCCTACTTGGTCTCGCGGGCCGCGGCCGGGCGCGGCCCCGGTGTCACAGGCTCGCGAGCGCGATGCTGTGCGTGTCGGCCGCATCGAGCCGCAGCTGCCTCGCGCGCTGGTATTCGTCGGAGCCGTGCCAACGGCGCGCCGCGTCGAGATCGTCGAACTCCAGCACGACCAGGCGCCGCGGCGTCCATTCGCCTTCAAGCACGACCACGTCGTCGCTGCGTGCGAGCACGCGGCCTCCATGCGCGGCGATCGTCGGCACACCGAGCTTCCGGTATTCGGCAAATCGCACTTCGTCGTATACGTCGACATCCACCACCACATAGGCACTCATGTCCGCTCTCCCGTCGATGCATCCGCTTCGTCATGCGCGACTTCGGTATCGAATCGCACGAACACCCGGCCCGCCTCGATCTTCACCGGGAACGTCTTCACGCAAGCCGTGACCGGCGCGCACAGCGCGGCACCGGTACGCACGCTGAAGCGCCCCTGATGCAGCGGGCACTCGATTTCGTCGTCGAGCAGAAAACCGTCGCTCAGGCGCGCCTCGCCGTGCGTGCACTGGTTGTCGGTCGCGAAGATCTCGTCATCGACCGCGAACAGCGCAATGTCGCGCCCGCCGACGATCACGCCCGTCAGCCCCTCCTCGCGTACCGCGGCCGTATCGACCGCATAGATCCATTCCGTCGTCACGCCGCCTCCTCAGATCGGATAGATGATCGAATTCGGCACCATCTCGCTGTCGTACACGCAGATGCGCGACTCGAAACGCAGCCCGTGCGGCGTGCGGCGTATCCGGTCGAGATAACGGCCGGTGTTGTACACGTCGCTCATCTGCTCGCTCTTGGTACGCAGCACCGCGTAGTTCGTCTCGGCCTCGATGACCGATTCGTCGAGATACGTGATGAGCGGCGTGCCGATCAGGTGGCGCTGGTAATACGGGTCGTAGAACAGCGTCTCCTTGATGCCGTACACGCGATCCTTCAGCATCCCCTTGCTCTCGAACGCGAGCAGCGCAAGCGGGAAGTCGCGTTCATGGTTCTCGCGCGGCAACAGCTGATACGTGCAGTCCTCCTCGAAGAATTCCGGCCACGCGTCCCAGTCGCCGCGATCCAGTGCGGACGCATAGCGCGCGTTCAGGTCCACGAGCCCGTAGAAATCGGCGAAGGTCGCCGCAACCGTTCCGGTGCCGCGCGTCGCGGGCCGTGCGTCGGCCAATGCGGATGAAATCGTCATTCATGCCTCCATCACGTGGCGCCAGTACTGGTACATGCCGCGCACGAGCGTTTCGCTGACCATGTGGTCGGTGCGCTCGTCGACTTCGCGGCCGCCGAGCTCGTTGTATACGTTGCCGTGCTGGATCTGCTCGAAGCTCTGCTGCACGCATTCGATCACTTCGCCGTCGTCCGCCGAAACGAAGCCGGCCGGCCCGAACAGGTTGGCCTGGCGCAGCCGCCGGCGCGTCATGTCCTCGTCGTCCGTCTCGAATCCGAAGTGCGTCCAGACGTAATCGAACACGCCGGGGCTGACCGGGCGGATGCGCCGGGTCGACAGCGCATTCACCTGCTGCTGGATGATCACGCTCGGCATCAACGTCAACATCACGACGGTCGGCTCGCCCCACCACGGCTCGTGCACGACGTCGAGGAAACGGTCATCGTTCAGCGTCATGCGCTCCTTGAAGCTCGTCACGTTGTGCGTGACCTCGCCGCCGCCCCCGCCGCTGCGGATCGAGATCATCGCGCCGTGACGGTGATGCGCGTCGGTGACCAGCTGGGCCGGATTGTCCGCGCGCCACAGCCCGAAATTGACGAACCACGTGTGCAGGAGCCCCGCGTGATACGGATCCTTGATGTTCTCCACCATCAGCTTCCAGTTGCTCGGCACGCGCTGGCGCGTATAACCGAGCACGGTCAGCTTCGGCCCGTGGAACAGGCGGTCGTAATAGCGCAGGATGTCGGGACCGAGAAAATCCTCGAACGACTCGACGTCCTGGTCGAACGACGCGAACACCGCGCCGCCGCGCGTCGACACGCGCAGCCGCCGCAACCCGTGATTCTTCGGATCGAAATCCGGCGGCATGCCGCCGTTGATCTTGCCGCTCTGCCGCACGCCGCGCCGGAACGGCACACCGACCAGATTGCCCTTCAGGTCGTAGTTCCACTGGTGATACGGGCAGTGGAAATCCTTCGCGTTCCCCGCGCGTTCACGACAGAACTGCATGCCGCGATGCGCGCAGGCGTTCTCGAACACGACCACCTCGCCGTCCTCGGTGCGCGTCATCACGACCGAACGCTCGCCGACTTCGGTGCGCTGGAAATCGCCGGGAGACGGCACTTCCGCCTCGAGGCCGATGTAACACCAGTGTTTCGAATAGAACAAACGCTCCAGTTCGCGCTGGTAAAGCGCATCGCTCGTATAGGCTTCGAACGGTGTCCGGCTTGCGCCGTCCCCCTTCCAGTCGAGCGCGTGTGCGATATCGATGGGTGAGTTCAAGAAAGCTCCTTTCAGTAAGAAATGGCTTGTACGGTGCCGGCCGGAACACCCGGTACCAGAAAGCCGACTCGGGACCGCCGTCGCGACGCAACCGCGGCGGCGAACAGCTCGATCAGTGCAACCGTGTCCTCCCAGCCGAGACAGGCGTCCGTCACGCTCTGCCCGTAGGTCAAGGCCCGGCCGGGCACGATGTCCTGCCGCCCCTCGACGAGAAACGACTCGACCATCACGCCGGCAATCGCGCGCTGCCCGTCGCGCAGTTGCCCGGCCACGTTCTCGCAGACGGCGATTTGCGCACGCGTCTGCTTTCCGCTGTTGCCGTGACTCGCGTCGATCACGACGTGCGGCGGCAACTGCGCATCGCGCAGCGCCGCACAGGCGGCCGTCACGCTGACGTCGTCGTAGTTCGGCACGCGCCCGCCGCGCAGCACGATGTGCGTATTCGGATTGCCCCGCGTGGACGCGACCTCGAGCCCGCCTTCGTCACGCGGACGGAGATAGTGATGCGCGGCCCGCGACGTGCGGACCGCGTCGATCGCGATCTTCACGTTGCCGTCGGTGCCGTTCTTGAAGCCGATCGGCGCATCGAGGCCGGATGCGATCTGCCGGTGAATCTGCGACTCGGTCGTGCGTGCGCCGATCGCGCCCCAGGACACCAGATCGTCGAGGTAGGGCGCCGTGAGCGGATCGAGAAACTCGGTCGCGACCGGCATGCCGAGTGCGTTGACGTCGAGCAGCAGGCGACGCGCAAGACGCAGCCCGTCGTCGACGCGATAGCTTCCGTCGAGCAGCGGATCGTTGATCAACCCCTTCCAGCCGACCGTGGTGCGGGGCTTTTCGAAGTACGTGCGCATCACGACCTCGAGCGTATCGGCGTAACGCGCCCGCAGCGGCGCGAGCCGGCGTGCGAATTCGAGCGCGGCGTCCGTGTCGTGAATCGAGCACGGCCCGACGATCAACGCGAGGCGATCGTCCCTGCCCGCGAGGATGCGGGCGAGTGCGCGCTGGGCGCCCCGTACCACGCGAGTGGTCGCGGCGTCGGCATGCAACTCGCCGCGCAGTTGCATTGCCCCGGTGACCGCCGCCGTCCCTTTCAGATGAGGCTGTTCCACTTGACTCTCCGATTTCGATTCGACAATACGAAACTCACGGGGGTCAATTAAAGCTTTATCAAATTCGATTGGCGACTGTCATTTATCTCAGTCGCCAATCGAATTCCTCAATCTGCTATTTTTTACAGTATCTAAAACCATCAGATTCAATTTATTTTCATCGCGAGGACATGCGCCATTGCACCTCGCACTCTCACATGGAGATACACATGACGAAAAATCATTATGAAACTGAAATTACAGTTAAATACCGGGAGACAGACGGACTCGGGCATGTCAGCAGCCCCGTTTATTACGATTACCTTCAGCACGCATATCTGACGTTCATGCACGACCTGCTGGAGCTGCCGTATTCGGAGAAGTTGCCGCACATCATGGTCAAGACGTCGTGCGAGTACCTGAAGCCCGCCCAGTACGGGGATACGATCACGGTACGCAGCAGCATTACCCGTTTCGGCTCGAAGAGCTTCGAACTCGAACACCTGATGATGCGGGACAACGGCGCGGCCGGCGACGACGCGATCGTTGCCCGCGCGCAGTCGACGCACGTGATGTTCGACTATGCGAGCAATGCGACGATGCCGGTTCCCGAAGAGTTCAAGGCGCGCGTGCTGGCGTTCCAGGGCGCGATCTGACAAACGGCTTCCCGGGGCGGGCGCCCCGGGTCCTTTCTAAACGAATACGATCAGGCCCATCAGCACGGCTTTCACGACCGCGTTTGTCTTGTTCGAAGCATCCAGCTTGGCAATGGAGCGTGAAATGTGAAAATTGATCGTACGTTCGGTCAATCCGAGAATCATGCCTATCTCATAGGCAGTCTTCCCTTCGGCTGCCCATTTCAATACTTCACACTCTCTCGTGCTCAACGCGACCGCAGTGGGGGGTGTCATGTTCAATGCCAACCGAGTCATTCTCATCTCCAGAACAATTAACCATGCCGGCCGACTCGGCGCACGCCCGTCCTGCGAAGCGTGAATCATCCTGTTCAGCCCTCGAAAGCGCAAACGACAGTGCTTGGTGCGAAAGCACCAGCCTGTTTCTTTATTTATTAAGCCAGTAATGCACGCGATTCGGCCATGTGCCGCTCGCGTCGCCCGGGATCATTATCAGCAACGATCGGGCAACAATCGCGGATCAAAGTGCATTGAACGAAACAATGCAATACGGATTAATTACGCCGGACGCAGCAATCGGACAAGGTTGAGCATACCGAGTTGCAATCCCGCGCGGAAGATGCGTCACGCTCAATGTATTCATGCAGTTGACGCGCGCGAACGTGACGTGTGCACCGTCATGGTTCAGGTGCGCCGACATCGTACAACGACGGCGCCTGGGTCGCGCAGACACGCCGCAGGCAGCTGCGCAGCCAGCGATGCGCGGGGTCGTTGTCGAAGCGCGGATGCCATATTTGCGAAACCGTCAACGTGGCAGTCAGCACCGGCAACGGGAAGCTGAACATTCCCCCCCGCGATTTCCCGGTCTGCCGTTCCGGAACATTGGCGATCAAATCCGAGTCGCGCGCCAGGGACAATGCGGCGGGAAAACCGGACACGATCGCCGCGACGGTTCGCTGCAGCCCCAGCGTATCAAGCACGTTGTCGATGGGACCGCTGAGTTGCCCCCGCCGCGACACGCTGATATGGCCGAACGATGCATATCGCTGCGGCGTGACCTCCTCCCGCGCAAGCGGGTGACCGGCCCGAACGACGCCGATGAAGCGGTCGCGGAACAGCGCCTGTACACGCAATTCGGGGCCCGTATGGCCCACCACGCCGATCTCGAGATCGACGGCCCCCATGCGCAACGCCTCGACACTCTTGTCCGGCTTCGGCGCGAAGCGCAGCCGCACGTTCGGCGCGGTTTCCATCACCAGCGCGAGCAGTTCGGCCGCGAACGTATCGACGAACCCTTCGTTGGCGCGGATCGTGAACGTGCGCTCGAGCCCGCCGAGGTCCGCGTTCTTGCACGGACACAGGACGGCCTGCGCGCCTTCCACGAGCGCGCGAACCTGGACTCGCAGTTCAAGCGCATGAGGCGTCGGCACCAGATCGCGTCCGGCCCTGACGAGCAGCGGATCACCCGTCGTGGCCCTCAGGCGGGCCAGGGACCGGCTCAATGCCGACGGGCTGAGGCCGAGCGTCTCCGCGGCCCGCGCGACGCTGTTCTCGGACAGCAAGGCATCCAGAACAATCAGGAGATTGAGGTCAGGTGCATTCATCTTGTTCAACTCGTGCCGATCGGGACCCGGCCTGGATTGACGATTAACGGGAACCGCGAATTCGACGTGATATCCGCGCAGCGCACGATGACGGACAACCGCGCCGGTCGATCGCCGGCACGGCGTTCCATCCGTCATCGAGCGCGGAATACGTGAAGCGAGACGGCCCGTTTGCGCGATGTCATTCTGTTTCCGGATTGTGCACCGCACGCGATTCGATCTCAACCGCCATTCGACGCCGCCCCCTGTCCATATCGGCCGCAGACACCGGGTGACGGCAAGGCAAGCAGGAACCTGTTGTCACGGGTCGACGCGGCGCGCCTGCGTTCGGTCGATGCGGTGCCCTGCTGGCGGCCGGGAATCGACAGGGCACGCAAATCGAACGGCATCCCGAACGCGATCTCGCGGTGTTCCGGCTACCTGCATCGGCCGCGCTTCGCGGGCGCGCGTCGCCACGCTACTTCGGCTTGTCGCCCATCGGATTCCGCAACCGGGCCCGCTGTCGGCGCGCGCACGAGTCGCACACGACGACGTCGCGATTCATCAGCGCCACGAGGGTTGGGTCACGCGCGTATCGCAATCGCCGCGCCCCCTGCGCGATCTGTCGATGCTCGCGCGTATACTCGAGGCGGCCGAGCGCGGGAACGGACCGCGCACGTGGCGTTACCGGTCATGAGAGGAACTCCGGGTCCCCCGCGTCGAGTGCCCGGGTTCGGCACCGGCCGGCGCGGAAGCGGCAGAAGCAGCCAGCGGCGCGTTCATGTACGCCGGGACAGCCTTCTTTCCCTGTCGGACGCCAGGCGGCGGCGCCGTCGGGCGCTGCTCCATGTCGGCCAGCATCTGCCCGCACGGCAACGAACGACTGCGGCCCGGCTGCAGCAACGCGAGCAGACTGGCGAGCGGATTCAGCAAACCCAGCCCGATCGCGGCACCGCCACGCGCGATCAGTGCGCCCGCCTTCACCCCGACGTGCGGTTGCTTGAAGGTCCCGGTGACGTACAGCGGCGAGCGTAGCGATATCACCCGGAATCCCTTGGTATGGGGATGGATCGTCAGATTCATGGTCTCGTCCCGCAGGTTCACGTTGCCATCCATGCCGATCACCGCATCCTCGGTGTCGAGCGCGAATACGCGCGAGTCGAGCACGCCGTTGGTGACCACGAAGTCGGCCACACCGCAGTTGATCCTGACGTCGCGCGTGCCGAACAATTTCTCGTACACCACGTTTGCAACGTTCAGCCCCGCGGCTTCCATCAGCAAGAGACTCACCGTGCCGTCGGTCACCAAGGTCTTCACTTCCCCGTTGGAAGTCGCGGCGAGCGCCGCCGGCGAATTTCCGGTGGCCGACAGCGCGGCATCGCCGTTGACCTCGCCGAGCGCCGTTTGCATCACCGGGAATGTCGGGAACAGTTGCTTGAGCTTCAGATGTCGCGCCTGCAGCGAGAACCGCCCCTTGAGCGGCATGCCGCTGCCGTCCAGGTGGATGTTCGAAGCAAGCGTGCCCCCCGCGACGCCGAAGTTCAGCGGGTTGAGCGTCAGCACGCCGTCATGCAACACGACGTGGGTCGACAGGTCGGTGATCGGCAGGCTCGCAGTCTTGACGATGCGTCGCCCGGTCAATCGAACGTCGGCGTCGATCTTCTTCCAGCGGTCCGTGCGGAATGCCTCGACCGGCAATGCCTTGTTCGCGGGCTGCGCGACGGCGGCGCCCCGCCGCGCCTTGCTGGCATTCGTGTCGGCGCCGATGAGCGGCGCAAGGTCGGAAAACTGCAGCAGCCTCGACACCAGCGTACCGGACAAGAGCGGCCTCGGTTCGCGCGAAACGTACGCCAACGAGCCGTTGATGTCGCTGCCGCCGACGCGTCCCGTGAAGTCCTCGTACTTGAAGACGTTGCCGGACGCCCGGAACTGGCCGACCAGTCGGCCGTCGGTCGCATAAGGCGCGGTTTCGGGAAGGGTGATGCCCGTGACGTCATACAGCTTGGCCATGCTGGTGCCCGCGAGCCACAGTCGAAGATCGACCGCCGCCAGGTGAGCCGGATCGGTCAGCGTGCCGACGAGCGCCAGGTGCGTATCGCCGAAACGCAAATCGGCCTGAACCGGAAACGGGTGTTGTGCGCCCTGCAACTCCAGCACATTGCCGATCTTGCCCGTGCCGGCGACCGCGCCTTTCCTGTAAGTCCCCTTGACGGTCCAGCCGATCGTGTACGTGCCGACGCCGGCAGAGGCCGCGGGTGCCGCGGGTGCTGCGCCCGTCGATGCACTCGTTATCGCCGAAGCCGTTGCGCCCGATGCGGGCGCTGCGGGCGCGCTCGATGCCATCGACGGGCCTGATGCAGCCGGGCCTATCGTGGTGCGAGATGTCGTCGCCGCAGCATGCGAAGCAGCAGCCAACGCTTGCGACGCCGCGGCCGATGCGCGGGACGCCGCCTCGGCACCCGACGCCGGCACCACCGGTTGCGCCGGGCCGGAGCGCGCCTGGGCCGCGAGCTTTTTCTGACCTGCCGGGCCGACGGCTCGTGCCGATTCGTGTTGCGCCAACGCCTGCTGCTGCTTCACCACCGCGTCGAACGGGATCGGCTGGCCAAGCGTGTTGACCACGGCGCTCAGATCGAACTGCTTTTGCTGATCGTAGTAGCCGAGATGACCCTGGGCAAACGCGATCTGATGCAGGTCGAGCGTCCATCGGCCCGGCTGCGCGGGCCGCTTGAGCTTGAGCGTCCAGTTGACTCGCCCGTCCTTGATGCGCTCGAGATCGACGGACGGATTGACCAGGTCGATTGCCGGAATCACGATGCGGCGTGCGATCAGCGGCAGCGCCTCGACTTCGAAGCTGATCATGTCCAGCGCGACGAAATGCTTCGTGCGCGCCCAATCGGGATTGGCGATCGTGACATCGTGTGCGCTGAATCGCGGCCACGGTACCCATGCACGCCAGCCTTGCTCGCTCATCGGCCGACGCCAATCGATACGCAAATCGCCGTTGATGGCGAACTGTCGTCCGATTGCGTCCGACACCTTGTCATCGATCCACGGCCGGGCTCGATTCCAGTCGAACGTGACGATGAAGATGACCAGCGCGGCAAGCGCCAGGATGACGATGACGGCAAGCCACGCGGCCACCTTGCCGACGGTGTGGCCAATGCGCATTGCTCCCTCCCCGAGTTTGCTGCACCGTATCCAGCAATTCGTGTTCCTGAATACAGGGGCCTTTTGCGAGGTCGCATGCACGCTTTCGAAATGGGGTTCTTACGACTTTTCAGGCGTCGATCTACGCAGTAAGGTTCGAGATCGACTGCGCTATCTGTCCTCGCTGCGTAACGCCGGCACGCTTGCCGAGCGAGAGCAGCGGACACCTGCTGCAGTGCTTCCTGCATCCGCGGGATGCGATCGGGAGGATCAATGGATCGTCGCCATTTCCTCAAGTCGTCGGCCTTTTTTACCATTGCGGCTGCCGCTGCTGCCGTCCCGCACGACGTTTCACCAGCAGACCTGCCGGGCAGCACCGTGCGCAAAAACACCAGTCGATTTCCGCAAGGTGTCGCAAGCGGCGATCCGCGCGATCGCTCCATCGTGTTCTGGACACGCTGCGTGCCGGTATCCAGCAGCGAGCAGCACGATGCAAGAAGTGCCGCGCGCGCGGTCCCGCTACGACTCGAAGTCTCGACGCTGCCGGATTTCTCGACGCTCGTCGCCAGCGTACCGCTGAGGGCGCTGGCCATCTACGACTTCACCGTGCGCGCGAAGGTGGCGGCACTCTCGCCGAAGACGACCTACCACTACAGGTTCGTCGCCGGCGGCGACGTCAGCATGACCGGTGTCGCGCGCACGGCACCGGAGGCCAGCGAGGCCAACGAACGGGTTCGCTTCGCGTGGCTCACCTGTCAGGACTGGAGCGTCAACCACTGGCAGGCGATGACGCTGATGGCCGCCGAACGCGATCTCGATTTCGTCGTGCACGTGGGTGACTATATCTATGAAACGGTCGGGACCTCTCCCCCCGGCCAGGCCGAGCCGGCGCATTCCCCGCTGCATCTGCCCGACGGCAAGCGGCTCGCGGACGGCCGCGCGTATGCCGATTCGCTCGACGACTACCGGACGCTCTATCGCACCTATCGCACCGATTCGCGCTTGCAGACACTGCACCAGCGCCTGCCGATGATCGCGATCTGGGACGACCACGAATTTTCCGACGATTGCTGGCAGGATCATCAGGTCTACACCAACGAGGAGCGACAGGAAACCCGGCGGCGGCGCAACGCCAGCCGCGCGTGGGCAGAGTACATGCCGGTGGATTGGGGCGACGTGCGCTTCGAGCCGGACAATCCGTCGTACACGAATATCCGCATCTACCGCGATTTTCGTTTCGGCATGCTGATGCATCTGGTGATGACGGACGAGCGGCTGTATCGCGACGACCATGTCGTGAGCGAAGCGGCTATCGCGCGCGCGCACGGGCACGACCCGGTGCACGGAGACGATGCGGCCGGCTCGCGCTACTTCGTCAAGCAGGATGGACTGCAACGCGACGAGGCGCGTCTTGCCCGGCAGTTGGGCCGCCCGCCGTCGCTGCTCGGTCCGGAGCAGACGCAATGGTGGAAAGCCGCGATGAAGGACTCGCCGGCAACCTGGAAGGTATGGGGCAACGAGGTGATGTTGAACCGTCTGTGGTTCGTGATGCCGGGTGCACCCCAGACACCGGGAGCCCGCCTCGTGGTCGATTGCGACGCATGGGACGGTTATCCCGCGCACAAGCACGAACTGCTCGCCTACTTGAAGGAGCACGGGATCCGTAACGTCGTCGCGATCACAGGAGACCTGCACGCATTTCAGTGCGGCGTTGTGCGGGACGATCCCGATCCCGCGACGGGGGTGCCGGTCATCGTCGATTTCGTCTGCGCCGGCATCAGCAGCATGTCCTTCTATTCCTGCCTGAAGGCCGCATGGAACGGCACACCGCTCGCGTCCATCGCGGCGACGCCTGCCAGACTCGACCGCTTCCTGATGGCGAACAACCCCGATCTGTGCCACGCCGACCACGACGCGCAGGGTTATGCGTCGGCCACGGTCACGCGGGACACCTTTTCCGTCACGTTCAACAAGATGAAGCCGTTGAACCCGGACGGCACCGCGCCCGCGGATGCTTTGCTTGGCCGCACGCGATTGACCGTGCCCAGGGATTCAGTCGAGGTACGCGTCGAGCACATGTAGGTTCCGACGCGCCGCCGTTTCCCGGCGGCATTGCGTGTCTCCGGAAACTCGAGCTAGCGGCCCCGTGCGGTCATGCACAGGGCCGTTCCACGCGACGCGTCAGTGGAAATGTCCGCCGAAAAGCCCGAGCAACCCTATGATGATCAGGTAGAGCGCAACAATGTAATTCAGCAAGCGCGGTACCACCAGAATGAGAATCCCGGCGATCAGCGAAACCAATGGGCTCCAGTTCGTGAATGCGTGCATGGCGCGGCCTCCTGACAGTGGATCGCGAAATCAGACGTGCGTCGGTGCGACGCTGATCCACGTATAGGAGCGATTTCCATGCCTGGCTCGACGCGTGCCGCGTCGGGTCGTCGAATCGGCGCACGCTCTTCCGGAGCCGCGCAGATCGCTCAATCAGCGGGGGGCAGCTTCGCGGACAGGTCCGGAAAGTGGAGTTCGCCTTCGTAGGTCTCGGCCCCGGCTGCGAGTATCGCCTTCACACGCGCATGTATCGCTTCGTTGGCCACGCAAAGATCGGCCTCGTGCGCTTCCACCAACAAGCCTTCGGAGAAGGAAACGTCGGACCCCATGTCCACGGACCGCTTCAGGTGTGCAATCGTGGAGGGCGGGAACGTCGCGATGCGGCGTGCCAGCTTGTCCACGAACGGGCCCAGTTCCCTGGCCGGCAATGCACGATTGATATAGCCGTAGTGATCGGCCAGCTCCGCGGAGAAGTCTTCCCCGGCCAGCAGTACCTCGAGGGCGCGGGCGCGTCCCATCCGCCGCGGCAGGCGCTGCGTGTTGCCGCCGCCCGGGACGAGCCCGCACACGACCTCCGGCTGACCGAACACGGCTTCGCCAATCGCGGCGAAACACATGTCCGCGGCCAGCGCAATTTCGCAGCCGCCGCCGCGGGCGATCCCTTCGACCTTCGCGATGACGGCCTTGGGCATGTTGCGCAAGCGCTCGCCAAGCATCTGTGTCAGGCGGAAGGTGCGCGTATTCGAAGTCGTCTTCGGCGCCGAGCCGACACGGTGCAGGCCCGAGTGAGCAATGAAGAACTTCGGCACGGCGCTCTGCAGGACAACGACACGTACGCTCGCATCTTGTTCCAGCAGCCGGGTCAGCGAGTCGAATTCCTCCGAGAGAACCTCGTCGAGCAGATTCAGCGGCGGATAGTCCAGGGTAACCGTGGCGACGCCGCTATCGCGGGTAACCCGGATATGTTTGTAATCGTCATAGCTTCCGCCTCCCCCTTGTGATGGCGCGGACGGTTGGGGAGCAGCGCCCCCTTCCGAAGACGCGAGCAACACACCGGGCGCGAATGTGGCGGCACCGATTGACTGGACGAAGGTACGTCGAGAGATAGTCGACATGGCAGACTCCTGGGTTGGTTTCATCTCGCCTCGGCAGAGCCGCGCCCGGCTCGCAATCCGCGGCGGCATCAAGTAACGCAGTTGCAATCCCCTGGCGCGGCGGTCCCCATGTCACTGCGGATGGCAATGACTGCGCCGGCAATCCGGCGTCGTTGAGCGGCATTCGTCAGTTTGAAAAAGCAAGCTTCGCCGACGCCATGATCCTCGCCACGTCGGGGCCTTTGCAAGAATCCTCCCTAAGTGGGGGGGCGCCCCGATCGACCTCGCGCGGCAGCACGGAGCGGGTCGATCCTGCACGCCCTCCCCGAACAGGGGGCTGCCTTCGCGCCGGGCCATGGGTACTTTTGGCGGCATGGCCCCTTCGACACATGATCCGGCGCGCGTCTCCCTTCCTGGGCATCCGCCCGACTCATGCCTGTTGAAGTGCGTACCGGCACGCTGTCGCTGCATGGTCGGCAGACCGTAGCGGCCGCGCACCGACGACACCACGGAATGATCCGCCCCATCCATGAACAATAGCCAATCATCCGGCGACAAGCCGGCGCCTGAGTCAGGCCGGCGCGTATTCCTCAAACGCGTCGCCATTGTTCCCGCCGCCGTCGCGATAGGCGGGTGCCATTCGGGCGACGACGCATCGCCGGCACCGACGGCGACGCAAAATGCCGGCAGCGGCGTTCGGCTCGACACTTATCGTCCGGTGTTCTTCGCACCCGAAGAATGGCACTTCGTGCTCGCGGCGGTGGATCGACTGATCCCGCACGACGACGAGGGGCCCGGTGCGCTCGACCTGAACGTTCCCGTCTTCATCGACCGGCAACTGGAAACCGGTTACGGCTACGCGGCGCACTGGTACATGCAGGGTCCGTTTCGCGCGGCCTCCCCGCTGTTCGGCTATCAGTCGAGGCTCACGCCGCGCGAGCTGTATCGGGCCGGCATCCAGGCGACGAACGCACGCTGCATGCGCGAGTTCGCCGGCAAGCGCTTTGCCGAACTCCCCGTCGCGGAACAAACCGGCGTGCTCGCACGCCTGGAGTCCGGCGCGATGGCATTCGACGCGATCTCCTCGGCGGATTTCTTCGCGTTTCTGCTGGAGAACACCCGCGAAGGCTATCTGTCGGACCCGATACACGGCGGCAACAAGGAGATGGGCAGCTGGAAAATGATCGGTTTTCCCGGGGCCAGGGCGGACTTCCTCGACTGGGTCGGGACCGGCAAGCGCTACCCGTATGGGCCCGTCAGCATCGAAGGTCAACAGGGTTGAGACGCATATGCCGCAAATCACGAAGCCGGAAGTGGATGCCGTCCTCGTCGGGATGGGTTGGACAGGTTCGATCATGGGGATGGAGCTGGCCGAGGCCGGCCTGACCGTGGTCGGCCTGGAGCGCGGCGCAAACCGCGATACGAGCCCCGAGTTCGCGTATCCCGCCATCGCCGATGAGCTCGCCTACATTCAGCGGCGCAAGCTGATGCAGAATCTTGCGCACGAGACGGTCACGATCCGGCATGCGCCGAACGAAGACGCGTTGCCCTACCGGCAGCTCGGCGCATTCCTGCTGGGTACCGGGGTAGGCGGCTCGGGCGTGCACTGGAACGGCACGACCTGGCGTGCCAATGCCGCCGACCTCAAGATCCGCTCGCACTACGTGCAGCGATACGGCGCCGGGTTCATCCCCGGCGACATGACGATCCAGGACTGGCCTTACTCACTGGACGAACTCGAACCGTACTTCGAGCGCCTCGAGGCCGTGATGGGCACGTCGGGCAAGGCAGGCAATCTGCGCGGCCGGATCGTCGACGGAGGGAATCCCTTCGAGGCCATGCGCCGGCGCGACTATCCGTGCCCGCCACTCGCCGACAATTATCCGGCGACGCTGTTCCGGAACGCGGCGCGCGACGCCGGTTTTCATCCCTTTCCGATACCCGCGTCCAATGCGTCGGTCGCCTATCAGAATCCGTACGGAATGCAGCTCGGCCCGTGCAACTTCTGCGGCTATTGCGAAGGCTTCGGCTGCTACATGTATGCGAAGGCTTCGCCGCAAGCCTGCATCCTGCCCGCCTTGCTGGCCAAACCCAATTTCGAGTTGCGCGACCGATCGCATGTGACGCGTGTGCAACTCGATTCGGACGGCAAGCGCGCGACCGGCGTGACCTATCTCGATGCGCAGGGCCGGGAAGTGTTTCAGCCGGCGCGCATCGTCGTGCTGTGCGCGTTCCAGATGCACAACGTGCGCCTGCTGCTGTTGTCCGGGATCGGCAAACCGTACGATCCGGCGACGGGAACGGGAACCGTCGGCAGGAACTTCGCCTATCAGAAGAACAGTGCGGTCTCGCTGTTCTTCGACAAGGACGTCCACATCGATCCGTTCATCGGCGCCGGCTCCGGCGGCCAGGCATTCGACGACTTCAATGCGGACCACTTCGATCATTCCGCAGTTGGGTTCGTCGGGGGTGCCTATATCAGCGCGATGGTCACCGGCGGCCGCCCGATCGGACAGACCCTGCTGCCGGAAGGCACGCCCAAATGGGGTTCGGCGTGGAAGAAGGCGCTCAAGGACAACTACCTGCATTCGTTTTCCATCGGTACGGCGGGGTCGGTCATGTCTTACCGCACGAACTACCTGGATCTCGATCCGACCTATCGCGACGCATACGGCCTCCCGCTGCTGCGCATGACGTTCGACTGGCACGACAACGAGATGCGCATGACGCGCTTCGTCACCGGCAAGGCCGAGCAGGTCGCGCGCGCGATGAAGCCGAAATCGATGTCGGTCCACGCCGGGAAGATCGGCGATCACTTCGACATGCGGCCGTACCAGACCACGCATACGACGGGCGGCGCGGTCTGCGGGGATCGTCCGGACACGAGCGTCGTGAACAAGTACCTGCAATCGTGGGACGTCCACAACGTATTCGTGACGGGTGCCTGCGCGTTTCCGCAAAACTGGGCCTACAACCCGACAGGCATGGTCGGCGCGCAAGCGTATTTCTCGGCGCGCGCGATTCGCGAGCAGTACCTGAAGAATCCCGGTCCGCTGCTACCGACATAGGAAAGGCAATGGGTGAGCGATACAAGAAACTGGCCGGAATCTCATTCGGTCTGCTATGCACTTTCGCCGCGCTGGCTACGTGGCTGCAACCGGCCGACGCGAACGCGCAGGATGCCGGGCAGATCGCGCGCGGCGCCTATCTGGCGCGCGTCGGCGATTGTGTGGCATGCCACACGTCGCGCCGCGACCAGCCGTTTGCCGGCGGGCTGCCGATGGAAACGCCATTCGGTACGATCTATTCGACGAACATCACGCCCGATACCACGCACGGGATCGGCCGCTACAGCTACGACGATTTCGCGGCCGCGCTGCGCCAAGGCGTCGCGAAGGACGGGCACCTGCTCTACCCGGCCATGCCGTATCCGTCGTTCTCGAAGGTCAGCGACGCCGATACCCGTGCACTCTATGCGTACTTCATGCACGGCGTGCGCCCGATCGGCCAGCCGAACATCGAGACGCGGCTCCACTTTCCGTTCAACCTGCGCGTGCTGCTCGCGGGATGGAATCTTCTGTTCCGGCCCAGTGGCACGTATCGCGAGGACCTGACGCAAAGCGCGACGTGGAATCGTGGTGCCTATCTCGTGCAAGGGCTCGCACACTGCGGCGCATGTCATACGCCTCACGGTCCGATGGGCCAGGAGAAGGCGCTGGACGCACGCGGGACGGTCCTGTACCTGAGCGGCTACACGCTCGCGGGCTGGCATGCGCCCGACCTGCGCCCCGGCGGCGGAAACGGTGCGGGCGAGCGCACACGGGACAGCATCGTTCAGCTTCTGCGCACCGGACGATCGCACGGCAGCGCCGCGTTCGGCGGGATGTCCGAAGTGGTGGAGAACAGCACGCAGTATTTCAGCGACGCTGACCTGGCCGCGGTGGCCGAATACCTCGTCAGCCCGGACCCCGGTCGCGCAACGCGGACGTCGGCGGCACCTCCCGTCAAGTCCGATACGACCGCGGCGTTGCGCTCGGGCGTCACGCCGACAGGCGGCGCGTTGCTGTACCTCAACAACTGCAACGCGTGCCATCGTTCGGACGGCAGCGGCGCGATGAAGGCGTTTCCCGCGCTGGCGGGCAACGCGGTGGTCACGTCCGACGATCCGTCGTCGGTCATTCACGTGATTCTGACCGGCTCGCGGATGCCGTCGACCCGATCCGATCCGGCGCCGCTGGCCATGCCCGCATTCGGCTGGCGGCTGTCGGACATGCAGGTCGCCGAGCTCGCGACGTTCGTCCGCGGCAGCTGGGGCAATCGTGCCGGCACGGTGAGCGCATCGGACGTCGCGAAAGTCCGGCGGCAGGTCGATCCGGCGCAACTGAAGCGGATTCGGGCCGCCGTCATGAACGAAGTGACCGACGACGGCGCGCCCGGGTCGACCGGCAAATGACCTCGGGCGGCGGCCCGTATCACGCGGCCCCCATCGCCCGCACACGATCGAAGGTCTGCGCGGCACGGGCCTTCCACTTGTTTGACTCGATTATCGGAAAACCATCATGCGATTCATCAGCTTTGTCCGCGACGGCGCCACCGGCGTCGCCATCCGGTCCGGCGACGGCCGTTATCTCGGACTGACGCGTAGCGACCCGGACTTTCCCGGCGATCTCGACACCCTCGTTTCCGGCGGTCCTGCCGCGCTGGCGCAGGCCAGCGAACGCCTCCAACTGGCCGGCCGGCCGCTGGACCTGGCCGATTGCACCCTGCTCCCGCCCGTGACACGGCCGGCGAAGATCATCTGCGTCGGGCTCAACTATGTCGAGCACTCGCACGAGGCGGGCTACGAGGTTCCGTCGTATCCGACACTCTTCGCACGCTTTCGCAGCAGCCTGACCGCGCACGGCGCCGCGATACGCATGCCGACGGAATCGGATCAGCTCGACTACGAAGGCGAGCTGGCGGTCGTCATCGGGCGCGGCGGCCGGCGCATCGCGCGAAGCGATGCGTTGAACCATGTGGCCGGTTATACGGCTTTCAACGACGCGACCCTGCGGGACTATCAGTTCAAGACGCCGCAATGGACGGTCGGAAAGAATTTCGACGAAACGGGCGCACTCGGCCCCGAGCTGGTGACCGTCGACGAATTGCCGGCGGGCGCGGCCGGTCTCAGGCTTCAGACCCGGCTCAACGGTGTCGTCATGCAGGACGCCAATACGAACGACATGATCTTCGACATCGCTACGCTGATCGCCACCATCAGCGAAGTCATGACGCTCGAGCCCGGCGACGTCATCGCGACCGGCACGCCGTCGGGCATCGGCATGGCGCGCAATCCGCCGCACTGGATGCGCGCCGGCGACGTGTGCGAGATCGAGATCGAGGGGATCGGCGTACTCAGGAATACCGTCGCGCAATCGTGATCCGGTCGGGCCGGCGCAGTGCGCGCCGGCACGCGTTCAGCCAGGCTGCATGATCAGCGCATCGTTCGCGAGGATCATCGCGCAGGCGTTGGTGGGCCTCGGCCGCTCCGCCGGACGAAACACCGCGTCGCCGGGGAAGATCGGCACATGCGTCAGCACGCAGATGCCGCGGCGCGACGCGATGACACGCCGCCAGCGCTGCTCGCCGAAATGCCGGACGCCGGGCTCGACCCAACGAACCACCAGCACGCTTCCGTCGCATTCCAGCACCGTCACCCGGGCACCCGCGAACTCGCGGGCGGAACCCACGCGCGGCCTGTCGTCCAGTCGTGAAATCGCATCAGGCATGTCCCACCCGCAAGCCGGTGCGGTCGAGCCGTGGGCCCGGTCGACCGCGCGTGTTCAATCGGTCACGTGATCCTGACCAGCATCTTGCCGGTGTTGGTCCCGTTCATCAGCCCGATAAAGGCCTCCGGCGCGCGCGCGATACCGTCGACGATCGTTTCGTCATGCACGATCTGCCCGGCCCTCAACCACGCCGCCATTTCGTCGACGAACGCGTCGCGGTGCTGCCGATAGTCGTGCAGCAGGAAGCCCGTCAGCGTCAGGCTCCGGTAGACGACGTTTTCCATGAACCTCGGCCCGGGCGACACGCCGACGCGGTCGTACTGCGAAATGGCGCCGCAGATCGCCGCCCGCCCGCCGTAATTGAAGGCCGACAAGGCCGCCTCGAGATGATCGCCGCCGACGTTGTCGAAATAGACGTCGATACCTGCCGGTGCCGCGGCCGCCAGTTGCTCGAGCACCGGCGCGCGCCGGTAGTTGAACGCCGCATCGTATCCGTAGCGTTCGCGCATCACGGCAACTTTCTCGTCGCTCCCTGCCGAGCCGATCACGTGCGCGGCGCCTTTCAGCCGCGCGATCTGCCCCGCGAGCGAGCCGACCGCGCCCGCCGCAGCGGACACGAATACGACTTCATCCTTGCGCATGCGTGCCACCACGAGCAGCCCGACATAAGCCGTCATGCCCGTTGCGCCCATGACGCCGAGGTGAACGCTGCTCGGCAGCTCGGGCAAGTCCGCGACGCGGGTGAATTCGGCTGCGGCGCCCTGCGCGATGTCACGCCAGCCGTAGCGGTGCAGCACGAGATCGCCGGGTGCGAACGTGCTCGACGCGCTGTCGGTCACACGGCCGACCGCGGCGCCCGTCATCGTTTCATGGAGCTTGAACGGTTCGACATACGACGGCCGGTCGTCCATCCGGCCGCGCATGTACGGATCGACCGAAACGTATTCGTTGCGTACGCGAACCTCGCCGTCCGCCAACGCCGGAAGCGGCACCTCGACCGTCAGGAAATCGTCCGGGACCGGCTGACCGTTCGGCCGTCTCGCCAGTTGAATCTGCGTGCTGATCGTGGAGAACCTCGCCACCCCTCTCTCCTTGCAAGAACCCAGGGTGCCGGCGGTGCCGGCCGGGCACGCCGCACGGATGCGGCGGCGTACCGCGCCTCATGCACCGGCGATTCGGACTTCGCTCACGTGCTCGACCGACGGCGGGCCCACGAAGAAGGGGCCGGCCAGTTCGCGCCAACGCTGAAAATCGGCTGTCTGGCGAAAGGCGTCGTGCAGCGCGACGCTTTCCCATTGCACCATCAGGCGGTAGCGCGACGGTTGCTCGATACCGCGATACAGGCGCAAGCCATGGCAACCGGGGGCGCGTTCGATGAGCGGCTTCGCCTCGGCGACCGCGCGCTCGAATCCCTGCTCTCCGTTTTCCTGGATCTCGATCTGGGCAATTTCAAAAATCATGGCGGGTTTCTCCGCGCAACGCGAACCGTCGCGCAGTGCAATTGACACGACGCCGGCATCGATCCCGGGCCGGACATTCCGGGTGGGCGGCGCGTGCATGCGCGCTGCCCTGCTGCCGGCTCGCGTGGACAGGCGAACGCGGCCGGTCGAGCCATGCAATCGTCGACGGGTTCATGCACGGTTCAGCACAACGTCCCGGCAGTTTTTTCCGCCGCGGTCGGATCGGCAGATGAGGTCGGTGCGGAACGATCGAGCCGGTTCATACTGCGCGGCCTCGCTCCGGAACCGCACGACGTCACCGCACCCGCTCGATACGAACCGGCCTGCATCGTTTCGGCCCGTCGCGACGATGAGCCAACGATAGCGTTGTCCTGCCGACCGCTCTACCCCCAGTACGGGGGGGTGAAAAAACCTCTGGAAGCACCGGCACCCGAGGCCGACGGCAATCCGCGGCCACGCATGCCGAACTCGCCGACCGACGGGCGTTCGTTCGAGCCGGTCACTGTTTGCCGCCGACGACCCGCTGCCATGCGGCGGCCTGTTCGTCGCGCACGAGCTGCTCGGCGGATTCGGGCCTGACCGTGCGATACGGCGGCGCCTCCGCCTCGATCACCGTGACGATGGCGTCGATCATTTCCGCGGGATCGTGTTGCCGATTCAGTTCGCGCGTCGGCCAATGGGCGACGACGCGCTCGCCTTGATCCCACCACTGATCCATGCTTTCCATGCCGGTATCGTTGAAGCCGGTGCGATAGGCACCCGGATTGATCGTGACGACTTCGACGCCGTAAGGCTGCAGTTCTTCCGCCATCGCGGAGCAGATGCCTTCGACGGCATGCTTCGACGCGGCGTATGCGCCGTCGAACGGCACCTTGATCAATCCCGCGACCGACGACATCCAGACGATCCGGCCATGCCCGCGCGCGACCATTCTGCGCGCGAATCCCTGCGCGACCTCCAGCGCCGCAAAGACATTCGTTTCGAAGACCGAACGAAACACGGAGATCGGGATCTCCACGAGCGGGCCGGACTCCATGATGGCCGCGTTGTTCAGCAGGACATCGACCTCGTGCGTCAATGCGTGCGCACGATCGATTTCGTTCGTCACATCGAACTTGATGATCTGCATGTCCACGCCGCGCGCCTTGGCCTCCTGACGCAGTGCCCAGACCTGCGGCCAGATCTGGCCGCACGCGATGACGCGATGCCCTCGTTCCGCCAGTGCGAACGCGACCCCTCGCCCGAATCCGGACCCCGCACCGGTTATCAACACCGTTCTGGTCATGCATCCTCCCGCTCGGTTCACGATGATGGCGCCGCCCGGCCGGACGCCCCGCCCGGACGGCGATCTTGCCGACTACGTTACGGCGTTTCCCGCAGCCAACGCCCCCCCGAATGGGGAGGCGGACCGCATCGACGACACGGTTCGGAAGCGGCCGCATGCCGTCAGTCGCAGCAACGCCCGATTTCGGCGAGCGCCTTATGACACGGCCCTTGCGGGGAACGGATACCCCGTTCGCCGTTGCCATGCGCACCGCGTCAACCGCAAACGGGACCGATCGGAAAGCGCGAAATCGCGCCTCACCATCACTAGACGACTGGTCTACTCAGCCGTATGATCCGCGTCACGGTCCGACCGCCATGTCGGCCCTCGCATTCATGCGATGCCTGGCGCAACCCGGCGCACCCCCGCAGGTCATGCCCTGTGACGTTGCCCGCAAGCGTCCACGTTATAGACGACTGGTCTACTTTGTTCGTGCGTCGTGCCGTCGTGGCACGTCGTCCCGCGCATCTCGACCGTCACGCGAACAACCCGCTGCCGCCGACCCGATCCAGGCGGCGAAACCGTTACACAGAGGTCACTCATGCCGCATTCCCCATTCGTCAATCGCCGGGTCGTCCTGGCCAGCCGCCCCGTCGGTGCGCCGGCAGCGCACGACTTCCGGCTCGAAACCACGGCGGTGCCGACGCCCGCCGACGGCGAAGTCCTTCTGCAGACGCTTTACCTGTCGCTCGATCCCTACATGCGGTGGCGCATGAGCGACGCGCCGTCCTACGCGCCGCCGGTTGCGCTCGGCGACACGATGGTGGGCGGCACCGTCAGCCGCGTCGTCGCGTCGAAGCATCCCGCGTTCGCGGTGGGCGAGCTGGTGCTGGGCGACAGCGGCTGGCAGGACTACGCGCTCTCCGACGGCACCGACCTCATGCCGCTCGGCACGGGTCTCGAGCGCCCGTCCCATGCGCTTGGCGTGCTTGGCATGCCGGGCTTCACCGCCTATACGGGCCTGCTCCAGATCGGGCAACCGAAGCCGGGCGAAACAGTCGTGGTCGCGGCGGCGAGCGGCGCGGTGGGCGCCGTCGTCGGCCAGATCGCGAAGCTCAAGGGCTGCCGCGTCGTCGGCATTGCGGGAGACGCGGAGAAATGCCGGTACGTCACCGAGACGCTCGGCTTCGACGTGTGCATCGACCGGCGGCCCCCCGATCTTGCACGGCAACTCGCGCAAGCCTGCCCCGACGGCATCGACATCTACTTCGAGAACGTCGGCGGCGCGATTTTCGACGCCGTGCTGCCGCTCCTCAACGTCGGCGCACGCGTGCCGCTCTGCGGCCTGATCTCGCAATACAACGACAGCGAACCGGCGCCCGGCCCCGACCGGTTGCCGCGCCTGACCGACACGCTCCTGAAGAAACGGATCCGCATGGAGGGCTTCATCATCCTCGACCACTATGCGACCGGCTATCAGGCGTTCCTGGCGGAAATGGGCCGCTGGGTCGAGGCCGGCGAGATCACGCCGCGCGAAGACGTCACCGACGGCCTCGAACGCGCGCCGGAAGCGCTCATCGGCCTGCTGGCGGGAAAGAACTTCGGCAAGGTGGTCGTGCGCGTCGCCGAAGTCGCTGCATGAAGCGAATTCGCGCATCCATCATTCATCTCCATCCCTAGACATCATGAAACTTCTGTTCGTCCTGACTTCCCACGACACCCTCGGTTCGACCGGCGAGAAAACCGGCTTCTGGCTCGAGGAATTCGCGGCGCCCTACTACACGCTGAAAGACGCGGGCGCCGACATCACGCTGGCGTCGCCGGCCGGCGGCCAGCCGCCGCTCGATCCGAAAAGCGCGGACCCCGCGTTCCAGACCGACGCCACGCGCCGCTTCGAAGCCGATCCGGACGCGCGCGCCGCGCTCGCGGCCACGCAAAAACTGTCGGAGGTCGCGGTCGACGCGTTCGACGCGGTGTTCTATCCGGGCGGCCACGGCCCCCTCTGGGATCTCGCCGAAGACGCACGGTCGGTCTCGCTGATCGAGCAGGCCATTGCGCTGGGCAAGCCGGTCGCGGCCGTCTGCCACGCACCGGGTGTGCTGCGCCATGCGAAGGGGCCGGACGGCAAGCCACTCGTCGCCGGCAGGAACGTCACCGGCTTCTCGAATTCGGAAGAGGATGCCGTCGGGTTGACGAACGTCGTGCCGTTTCTCGTCGAGGACGAACTCAAGTCGAAGGGTGGTCGTTATTCGAAAACCGATGACTGGCAACCGTATGTGGTCGTCGACGGCCTGTTGATCACCGGCCAGAATCCGGCGTCGTCCGAACCGGCCGCCCACGCGCTGTTGAAACTGCTGACGCGCGCCTGACCCACGGAGCGCCCCCGCACCGGCGGCGAGCACCCGGCTCGCCGCCGGCTTGCGCGCGAACGAAACGCGCGGGAAAGCGGCCGTCGCGCGCTCACATCGATCCTGATCCGGGAAAAGCATTTAACACCACGCGCAATACTCGAACGCGCTTCCGGAAAATACAATCACGGTCGTCCTGTCGCCGCACGCCTGCATCGCGCACCACATCCATCATGTCTTCGCCGCCCTCCAGATTCACGTCATCTATTTCGGATACCAAAACAGGTATCGCCGATGCGGCCCGTCATTGGGCCGGCACGAGCGGCGTCACCTGGCTGTACATCTTCAAGACCCTGCTCGCCGCGCTGCTGGCGCTCGGCGTGGCGATGAAGCTCGAACTCCCGATGCCGCGCACGGCGATGACGACGGTCTTCGTGCTGATGCAGCCGCAAAGCGGCATGGTGCTCGCCAAAAGCCTGTACCGGATCTGCGGCACGATCGTGGGCCTGCTGGCGATGCTGGTGCTGATCGGCCTGTTCGGGCAGGTGCCCGAACTCTTCCTCGGCGCCACCGCGCTCTGGATCGGCATGTGCACCGCGGGTGCCGCGCGAAACCGCAACTTCCGGACCTATGGATTCGTGCTCGCCGGCTACACGGCCGCGCTCATCGGCATCCCGTCATGGCAGCATCCGGACGCGGCCTTTCTTTCCGCGATGACGCGTGTGACGGAGGTGACGATCGGCATCCTGAGTTCGGGCGCGGTCAGCGCGCTCGTCTTTCCGCAGCATGTCAGCGAACAGATCAGCCGCGTGAACCGCACGCGGTTCACCGCGTTCGCGGACGACGTGCTGTCGATTCTGTCCGGCCGGATCGACCGGTCGTTTCTCGAGGCGCTGAGCGTGCGCATCGTCGACGAGACCGTGAGCGCCGAAGCCGCGCGCAGCGCAGCGGTGTTCGAAGGCCCCGACACGCGCTTGCGAAACGGCCGCCTGACGCGGCTCAATGCGGAGCGCATGGCGGCGTCGACGCGGCTGCACGCATTGAGTCAGCTGATCGCCCGGCTGCGTGCCGCGCGAGCCGATGGGGTGCTGACGGAGATCGACGCACTGATGGCCGGTATCGCAGAACCGCTCCGACTCATACGGCAGGACGCGACGCACGCCGACGATATCGACGCATTCGCCGCGTCGCTGGCCGCCACGCTCGAGCACTGCCGCGCGGCGCTGCCCGGCCGCGCGCAGTTGGCGCGAAACCGGCTCGGCGGCGGCACGACCGCGCTCGATTTCGACACGGCGGTCGACCTGCTCGACCGGTTCCTGGGCAGCTATGTCGCCTATGCGAGCACCTATCTGTCGCTGAACGCCACCGCACACGAGCGCGAACAGTGGGTGACACCCTACGAGCCGCGCACCAATCCGCTCATCGCGGCAGTCGCCGGCGTCCGAGCGATGCTGCTGACGCTCGTGCTCAGCGTATTCTGGATCGCGACCGCGTGGCCGTCGGGCGCCCTGCTCGTGCTGAACGGCGGTGCCATCTGCGCGCTGGTCGCTTCCTCCGCGCGCCCGTCTCGTACGGCGTTCCAGATGGCGATCGGCACCGCGTTCGCGTCCGCCGTCGGGCTGATCGTCATGTTCGTCGTCTATCCGGTCATCGACGGCTTCCCGCTGCTCTGCGTGGTACTCGCCGCGCCGCTCGCATTGGGATGCTGGATGACGACGCGCGCGTCGCTGGCCGGGTACGGCATCGGCTACTGCATCTATTTCTGCTTTCTGACCGGCCCCGACAATGTCGTCGCCTACGATCCGACGTCCTTCATGAACGACGCGATCGCGCTGGTCCTGTCCATGCTGATGGCGTCCGTCGCGTTCGAGCTGTTCCTGCCGCCGACGATGCGCGGGTTGCGCCGGCATCTGCTGGCCGACCTGCGCAGGCAGGTCGTGTTCGCATGCACCGATTCGGTCGCAACGCTGCGCACGCGCTTCGAAAGCCGCACGCGCGACCTGATGTATCAGGTCCGGTCGATATCGCGTGACGACCCGGTGGCAAACGGCGAGTCCGTCGAATGGTTTCTGTCCGTCCTCGAGATCGGCTCGGCCGTCGTGGACCTGCGCGACGCAACGGCCATCGAGGCGGCACGAGCCGCGCCGGACGCCGCACCGGCCTGGCTCGACGATTGCACATCCGCGTGCCGCGCGATCCGGCTGCTGTTCGAGGCACCTACACCGAAGGCCGGCGCTGCTGCCACGCACGCGGTACAGGTTGCAATCGCCGCGCTGCAACGGACGATGCAGACCGCCGATGCGGCAGGCCCGTCCGGGCCCCGCCTTCAGACGGTGCTCGGCAGCCTGCATTTCATTCACAGCGCGCTCGCGGCACCCGACTCGCCGCTCTCCGCTTTCCGCCCGCACTGACCACGCGTCGGTACCCGCCGCGCACGCCGGCTCGTTCACCGGCGCACGGCGGGCGACGCGGTTCGTTCCGCGTCAATGCTCGACGGCCCGTTCCGCACCAAGCCCGGTCTGGGCGCGCACGAACTGGGCGTCGAACGCATGCCGCTCCGCGTCGGCCCTCGAACTGCGATCGAGTGTCGACATCACGTAGCTCGCCAGGAACGCCAGCGGCATCGTAAACAGCGCCGGATGATCGTACGGGAACACGGCAGCCGGATGCCCGAGCACCGACTTCCACACCGCCGGCGACAGAATGACCAGCGAGACCGACGATACGAGCCCGACGACGCCGCCGCAGACGGCCCCGCGGCTCGTCAGCCCCTTCCAGTACATCGAAAGCACGAGCGGCGGAAAATTCGCCGAAGCGGCAACGTTGAACGCCAGTGCCACGAGAAAAGCGAGGTTCTGCCCTTTGAACAGGAGGCCCAGCACGACGGCCACGGCGCCGATCGCCAGCGTCGTCCACCGCGTGACGCGGATTTCATCGGCCCCGCTCGCTCGGCCCTTGCGCAACACGCCCGCATAGAGGTCGTGCGATACGGCCGACGCACCCGCCAGCACCAGGCCCGACACCACGGCCAGGATGGTGGCGAACGTCACCGCCGCGAGGAAACCGAGGAACAGGCTGCCGCCCGTCGCGTCGGCGAGATGCATGGCCACCATGTTGCTCCCGCCGCGCAGCACGCCGCCCACGCGTCCGCCCTCGAAGAACTGCGGATCGGTGCCGACGATCACGACGCTCGCGAGACCGATGACGAACATCGCAATGAACATGAAGCCGATGCACGTGCTCGCCACGAACACGCTCTTCCTGGCTTCCCGTGCATTCGGAACGGTAAAGAAGCGCATCAGCACGTGCGGCAGCCCGGAGAGCCCGAACACCGTTGCGAGCGACATCGAGACGGCCGAAACGGGGTCCGAGAACAGGCGACCCGGCTCCATCAGCGCGTTCCCCGCGTGGTGTACCGAGATCGCCGACCGCGCGAGCCGTTCGAAGCTGAAACCGAAGTGACCGAGCGCCAACAGCGTCAGCAACGTGCCGCCGAACATCAGCAGGACGGCCTTGATGATCTGAACCCACGTCGTCGCGATCATCCCGCCGAACGTCACGTAGACGATCATGAGACACCCGACGCCAATGACCGCATAGTTGTAGTCGATGCCGAACAGCAACTGAACGAGTTCCCCCGCGCCGACCATCTGGACGATGAGGTAGAAGAACACGACCGTCAACGAACTGACCACGCCCATCCAGCGCGTGCTGACCGGATCGAGCCGGTAGGCGATGATGTCGACGAACGTGAACCGGCCGAGATTGCGCAGTCGTTCGGCCATGAGGAACAGCATCACCGGCCATCCGACGAAGAAACCGACGACATAAAGCAGGCCATCGTAGCCCTTCGCGTAGACGAGACTCACGACGCCGAGCAACGTCGCGGCGGACATGTAGTCGCCGGCGACCGCAAGGCCGTTCTGAAGCCCGCTGATTCCGCCGCCGGCGGTGAGGAAGTCGTTGACCGTCCTGGTACGGCGCGCCGCCCAGTACGTGATGCCCAGCGTCATGCAGACGAACACCATGAACATCGCGATGGCGGCCGGATTGAGCGGCTGACGCTGCCCCGCCTCCACGGCGGGGCCGGCCCATACAAGGCCGCCCGGCGCGGCGGCAAGCGCGAATGCCGCGGTCGAAACGCGTGCGATCGGATTCATTGCCCCACCTCGCCCAGCAATTCGCCGGTCAGACGTTCGAACCGGTCATTCGCGACGCGGACATACAGCCACGTCAGCCCCCATCCCGCAACGATCACGGCGATCGCGAAGATCACGCCGACGGTCGTGACGCTGCCGGCCCACGCGGCGTTGCGCAACAGGTCGGGCCGCAACGCGACCAGCGCAATCAACCCGAAATACGCGCCCAGCACGATGACCATCGACACCCGGCCCAGGCGTGCGCGTTCGTCGACCAGCTCACGAAACTTCGCGTGCTCCCGGATACGTGAAACAGCGCTTGCATTCAACGTCATATGTCTCCTCCATCGCCAGTTTTGAGAATCGGGATCGCCTTGCGTATCCGTCATCCCGTCAATCGATTCGTCATCCATAAGATAGGGTTCGCTTCCCTGTCCGGCCGGCCCCGCCAGCACGATCGCCAGGACGACCGAGCTTATTTCCGCCATCGGCGAATAACAGCCCCCACAGGTGGGGGGCGTCGGCGCGCTCACCTGTCCCCCGGGGAAACACCGACTGTTCCCGTCGACGACCGTCACTCGGGGCTCGCGCGCGCACGGAATCGCGGGGCGAGCGGCGCGAGGCGAACCGCCCCCCGTCCGGGGGGTGGAAAAAACGTGTCTTCGCGGAGTATTTCTCACGAATCGCCGCCGCTGCCGCGCCCCCCTTTCATTCGCGACGTCATGAACCTTTTCCGTACCGACCTGAACCTGCTGGTGGTACTCGAACGCATCTACGCCCAGCAGAGCATCACGCGCGCGGCGCAGCAGCTCAGCCTCAGTCAGTCGGCGGTCAGTCATGCGCTGAACCGGCTGCGCGAGTTGCTCGGCGACCCGCTGTTCGAGCGCCACGGCAATGCCATGATGCCCACCCCGTTCACGAGGGCGATCATTGCGCGCGTGCGCAACGGCCTGCATACGCTCGAATGCACGCTGCATGAAGCCAGCCGGTTCGATGTCGCGACGACGATCAGGCGTTTCACGATCGGCATCCTCAATGCGCAGGAACCGGTGGTATTGCCGGCCATCGCGCAATACGTCGCGCAGCACGCACCGTCGATCGATATCGCCGCGGTGCAACACGACCGGCGCGCGATAGAGGCCGACCTGCTCACCGGCTCGCTCGATGCCGTGATCGACGTGCTGCTGCCGCACCCGCAATCCGTCCGCAGTACCCGGTTGTCGACCGACCGGTACGTCGTGCTGTGCCGGCGCAATCACCCGCGCGTCGGACAGCGCCTCGACCTCGACGCCTATCTCGCCGAAGAGCACGTGCTCGTGACGAGCCGGCAGCGCGGCGGCGGCGTCGAGGATGCCGCGCTCGTCAGGCTCGGCGCCGAACGCCGCGTGCGCCTGCGATGCGTCCGCTACTTCGCCGCGTGCCGCGTCGTCAACCAGACCGACCTGCTGCTGACCATGCCGGAACGGTACGCGCGACTGCTCAACGAGATGTGCGGCAACCGGATGCTCGAATGCCCGTTCGACGCGTCGATCGATACCTACCTCTACTGGCACGCGAATTCCGATGCGGATCCCGCGAACGGCTGGCTGCGTCGACAACTGGGCGACATATTCGATCCCGTTCGCGCGGACACGGCGGGCCACCCGTGATGCGGTGCCTCGCCGGCCGCTTGCTCACCCGCGCAGCTCGCGCCGCAGGATCTTCCCCGTCATGGTCTTCGGCAGTTCGTCGATGATCTCGACGATGCGCGGATACTTGTACGCCGCCATCCGCTCCTTGCAGTAGGCGATCAACGCGTCGGGCGAGACATCGGCATGCGGCTTCAGGCTCACGACCGCCTTGACGGTTTCGCCCCGGTAACTGTCCGCCACGCCGACGACCGCGGCCTCGCGTACCGCCGGATGCGAGTACAGGACATCCTCGACCTCGCGCGGCCAGACCTTGTAGCCGCCCGCGTTGATCATGTCCTTCTTGCGATCGACGAGATAGAACCAGCCGTGCTCGTCCATGAAGCCGACGTCGCCGGTACGGAAGTAGCCGTCGACGATCGCTTTCGCACTCTCCGCCGGCTTGTTCCAGTAACCGGGCACGACCATCGGCCCACGCGAGATGATCTCGCCGATCTCGCCGGGCGGTAGCGGGCGGCCGGCTTCGTCGCCGATGTACGACTCCACGTTGAATACCGGCACGCCGACAGCGAGCGTGCCGGTCGACGGATCGACCGGTGCGTCGCGACCGAGCGGCACGCAGTGCGTCGGCGAGTTCGTCTCGGTCAGGCCGTAACCGTTGTGAATGTAGTGGCCAAAGCGCTCGCGGAACGCATCGATGACGCTCGGCGGAATCGGGGCGCCGCCCGAGTAGATGCGTCGCATCGACGCCAGATGCTCGCGCGTTGCATGCGGATGGTTCATCAGCGCGATGAACGCCGTGATCGAGCCGATCGTGAATTCGGCGCGATGCTCGCGGATCGCATCGAGCACGACGCCCGGCTCGAAACGGCACGCAAGTATCAGCGGTGCCGCGCAGATCAACGCGGCGCCGATATGTCCCACCAGCCCGGTGATGTGAAACAGCGGCGCGACGCCGAGGATCGGGCCGCCTTCCCGCAGCGCGATCCAGTCACGGTACACCTGCGCGTTGAACGCGATGTTGCCGTGCGTGTTCATCGCGCCCTTCGGCACGCCGGTGGTGCCCGACGTGTACACGAGCATCGCGACGTCCGTGGGCCCGAGCGTGACGGGTGGCGGCCGGTGGCCGCGATGAGCGGCAATCGTCGTCGACAGATCCTCCACACCTAACGCCGGCTGCCGTCGCGTACCGGCAAAGAGCCGCGCGTCGTGCCGGCGCTGGTATTCGAGTTCACTCGTGGTCATCACGGCCGGCTGCACCGCCGGCTCGCCCCGCGCGGCGGCCCGCGCTTCCTCCGCGAGAAGCGGGCCGACGACGTCCGCATGCAGCGATTCGTGGCAGATCAGCAGTCGCGCGCCCGAATCCGCGAGCAATACGCGCAGCTCGCGTGAGCGGTTCATCGGGTTGATCGATACCGCGATCATCCCGAGCTTCCACGCGGCCACCAGCGCGATCACGAACTGCGGCACGTTCTGCAGATACAGCGCGACGCGATCTCCGGCCACGCAGCCGCGCGCGCGCCACGCGCTTGCGAGGGCATCCGATTGCACGTCGAGTTCGGCGTAGCTCAGCACGCCGTCGAAGTACCGTATCGCGTCCCGCTCGGGCGCCCGTGCGACGGCCGCGCGGAACATGGAGAGCGCGTCGGTAAATACCGGCGCGATCGTCGCCGGATGGCCGGCCGCGTAGTTCGCGAGCCAGGGCTTGTTGTCATAGGGCGTCATGGACACTCCAGAAGCGGGCGGCACGGCTTCACGTGCGCGCGCCGCCGGAATTGCACTGCGCGCCCGGCGCTTGCGGGCGTCGGGCGCGGTCGGGCCGGAGCCGGGACGGCCTACTTGATGACCACCGGGTTGACCGGCGCGCCGCTGCCGCTGACGACCTTGAGCGGCGCCGCCGTGTAGAGGAACGACCATTGACCGTCGTCCGCACAGTCGGACGCGAGCGGATCGAGCTGCGCGATCTCGGTCAGCGTGACGCCGAGATTGCGCATCAGCGCGTTGTGCAGCGGCAGCGCAACGCCCGATTCCGGATCGATCGTCACCTCGTTCGCGATCGTATCCGTGACGAGGTTCGGGATCTCCATCCGCTGGAACCATTCGACGAGCGCCGGGCTGTAGGTCAGGCCGGGTTCGATGAAATTCTTGTAGAACTCGCTCCGGTCGCGCTCGTAGAACGAGCCGATCCAGCCGGTGCGGATCACGAGGACGTCGCGCTTTTCGATCGTCACGCGCTGCGCTTCGGCGGCCTCGAGCAGGTCGCGATGCGTGAAGGTCTCGCCCGGATCGAGCACGGCCTTGCCGCGATGCCGCGCGATGTCGATCAGCACGCCGCGCCCGACGACGCCGCGCTCCGCGATCGGCAGGACGCTCGCCTTCGCGAGGCCGCCGATCGTCGATTTCGCGTCATAGCCGTTCCAGATCTGGTCGCCGTACCACACGTGCCCCAGGGCGTCGTACTGCGTGGAGCCCTGCAGATACATGATCATCATGTCGTCCGCATACTCGAGGAGCCCGGGGAACAGCGGCCCCTTGCCGCACATGTAGTGGCCCTTGTCCATCACGTTCATGCGACAGGCCTGGGAGCGCCCCGGCCATACAGGGTCGCCCTTCGGATTGCCCATCTGAATCTGCAGCGTGAAGGTCTTGCCGGAACGTACGGCTGCGACGCCGCGCAGTACCTCCGTCTCGGTCAGGTAATTGAGTGAACCGACTTCGTCGTCCGGCCCCCACTTGCCCCAGTTCTTCGGCGCATCGCGCAACAGTTCAGCCATCTCCGGAACATTCTTCGACTCCATGCATCGTCTCCTTTCAAGTCCACCGCTCATATTTTCCCGGTCGACCTCAGGCACGGAAGACTTCCGCCCAGAGCGCCGGGATTCATCGATTTTTTATGGTTGAAAGCGTAGGCAGGCAGAAAATGCGACGCAAATGAATTGTTTTCATGGCCCTCGATTTATCGCGTACATATCTAGTGCTACTACCGTATTTCAATGCGGCGGCACCATGATCTAACATCGATCGAAATGAAACGGAAATACGTGGCCGGATGATTTCCAGACTCATTTATTCAAATAGATTCAAGAATCACAAATCATTAGAAGTCCACATTACATTGGAGACAATCAACGATGTCATTTCGTCCCGGAATTCGTGAAGTCGCACTGGTCACCGCCATCATGGGAGGGGCGGTACCGCAGGCCCATGCACAGGGGAGCGTGACGCTTTACGGCATCGTCGACAGCGGCATCCTGTACACGAGCAAGACGGTCGATCCGGCAACCGGGCGAAACGCCGGCCATCAGTTTTCGCTGATCAGCGGCGGCATGACGCCCTCGCTGTTCGGCCTGAAAGGCAGCGAGGATCTCGGCGGCGGCCTGAAAGCGATTTTCACGCTGGAGAGCGGCATCGACCTGTCGAAAGGCGGTTTCACCGATTCGAACGGAAACTTCTTCGGCCGCCATGCGTGGATCGGTATCGAGAGCGGCGCGGGTACCGTCAAGGCCGGCTTGCAGTTTTCCCCGTTCGTGCTCTCGCTGATCGCGACCGACCCTCGCTCCGTCTCGTTCTTCGGCAGCCAGGTACCCGTCTATGTGGGCAACGTGTTCGTCACCGGCATCTTCAACGCGAATGCCATCTCGTATGCGAGCCCGACGATCGCAGGCTTTCAGGGCAACGCGATGCTCGCGCTGGGGGGCGCCGCCGGCAATTTCCAGGCGGGCCGTCAGTACTCGGCGAGCCTGAACTACACCTATGGGCCGATGCTCGTCAGCGCGGCGATGTATAGCGGCAACGCCGGCGGCACGGCTGCGGCCACGCCCGTGCCGAGCGCGGTCGCGTTCTCGGGCCGCACGATCGGTGCGCGTTACGAATTCAACGACCTGACCGTGAACGCGGTATTCGTCAATTACAAGGTCGCGGGCGCGTTCGACAGCCGCGTCTACGGCGGCGGCCTGAGCTACCGGTTCACGCCGACGATCCACGCGGACGCGGGCGTCTGGTACACGAGCGACGGGAACGATAGCGCCAACCATTCGATACTGGCCGCAACGGGCCTGACCTACAGCCTGTCGAAGGCGACGCTGATTTACGGTCAGTTCGGGTTCGTCAACAACCACGGCAGGATGAACACGGGACTGTCGACCAACGGCGCGCTGGACGGCGTGTCGGGATCGACTTTCGGCACCGTCGTCGGGATTCGGCATCTCTTCTAGGTCACGTGCGGCCCGCGCGCCGAGCCGGGCGAATCGGGAGCCTGTCGATTCCGGCCATCCGATCGCCCGCCGCAGCGCGCGGGCGCCGATTCAAGCATCCGGCAGGCTCGCCGCATCGCCGTTGATCCGGCGGTTCACCCTGCGCGCGGCGGGTCGAATGCAGCGCCCTGCATGGCGAAGATCCTCCGGATGCGAACATCCGGAGGATCCGGTATCGCTCAGCAATGCGACATACGCCGCATCACTGCCCGCCTTCCATGCGCAACTGAAGCTTGCTGGTCACCGACGTGACGCCCGGTACCTGGCGAGCCGCTTCCACCGCGGCCTTGTCCTGCGATTCGTCGGTGATCAGTCCCGCCAGCGTCACTTCACCCGTCTTTGCCTTGGCGAAGACGGTGACCTGTGCATTGCCGATCCCGTGCGCTTTCACGATCGCCTGACGGACCTTCTTCGCAAATGCACGGTTTTCCAGGCGCTCGGCCTTCTTGGCCGAGCGAGACGGGGCAGCCGTCTGCGTGGCCGTTTGCGGGTCGGGGCTGGCGGATTGCGCGTAGGACGTGACGGACGTCAATGCGACAAAACCGGCGACAACGATCATAAGGCGTGACTTCATCATCCTCTCCTCAATTTGAACGAACGGGAAACTACGGGTGGGTGGGTACTCGAATCGGGCCCGGTATTGCGCCTGCGTCGCGCCGGCCACTGCCGGTTGCAGTGCGCAGGCCTTATGCGGCAATCGCATTCAACGCACCTTCGTCGGCTTCCAGCGCCGGCGAAAGCGTCATGCGCAGATGCTCGAGAAATGTCCGTATCTTCGCGTCCATGAACTGCCGGGATACGTACATCGCATAAACGTCGAGCATCGTGAGGCGGTAACCCGGCAACACCCTGACGAGTTTCCCGCTCCGCAGATCGTCAATGACGGAATAGATCGCCAACGACCCGATGCCCATGCCTGCACGCAACGCGATCGCCAGCGCTTCCGGTGCATTCGCCTGGAACGGGGCCGAGAGAACGGAGTGTGATTCCACCTCGCCGCGCGTGCCATGAAGCAACCATTCATCGTTCGAGTCGGCCGGCGTGTCGAGGCGCAAGCACGTATGGTCGGCAAGATCGGCCGGCTTCGACGGCGTGCCATGCCGGTCGAGATAGTCCTGGGACGCGACCAGCACGCTGTAGCACCTTCCGTAGGTATGCGCGATGTATCCCGAATCGGGAAGACTCGACGCCGCGACCACCGAAATGTCGTAACCGTCTTCCACCAGGTTCGGCATCCTCTGCGAATAGGTGATGTCGACGGCCACCTCGGGAAAAGCCGCCTGATAGGTGACGACGGCCTCGGTGACATGGCTTTGCCCCAGGCCCGGCATCGTGTGCACGCGCAACCGCCCGTATGGCCGAACGAGTGCGTTTCTCGCCTCGGCATTCGCCTGGTCGACATCGCCGAGGATGGCCAGCAGGCGCTCGAAATAACGCCGTCCGCTGTCGGTCAGCGAAATCCTCCGGGTCGTTCGATTCAACAAGCGGGTCTGTGCATATTCCTCGAGGCCGGATACCGCCCGCGATACCTGTGCAATCGCCACATCGGTCTGTTTCGCCACTGCCGTAAAGCTGCCGGCCTGCACGACGCGCACGAACGTCCGCATGTTCTCAAGGATGTCCATTTCGACCCATCATCCAGTGCTGCATCCACGCGACACGCCAGCGAGGTGCGGCGACGCGTTCGGTGTCACCGATTGTCCGGCATTCCGCGCCGACACTTCAGCCCCCCGGTCGGGGGGCTGAAGTGTCGGTCGATCATGTGGAATGCTTGACGTTTGCGTCAACGCGCTGATCGCGCAGACGCACCGGTCACCCGCCGATATGACGACGGAACCTCATTCGCACGAGCGTGGCGCGCGCATCGTGACGAACGAACAGTCGGTACACCTATGGGTCGACGGCCGATTTCCTGATCAGTGGCTGTATCGCCTGCCCCGGCCAATCGTCTGCGGGCGCAAGCCGTTCATTCGCCGCCGGAGCGCGTGCGGGACGCTTCGAGCGCCAACCCGCTGCGCACGGCCTGGATGCGCGACGTGACGTTGAGCTTTTCGAAGATGTTCTTCAGATGCCACTTGATCGTCTCCGGCGCGACGCGCAGCGCGCGGGCGATTTCCTTGTTCGAAAGCCCGCGCGCAACGTAGTCGAGGATCTCGACTTCCCGTGCGCTCAGGTTGCCGGCCACGCCAGGCCGCCCGGCCGGCGTCGCGCCCGCGGCGCGCTGCGCGTCGAACGCGCGCATCAGTTCGCGCGGATACCACGCCCCGAGCGCCGGAAACCGGTCGAGCCGGTTCTGCACGCGCGCCAACATGCGCTCGACCGGCGGACCTTCGTCGACGAAGGTCCGCACGAGGCCGTTGCCCTGACCGTATTCGAGCGCGCGGGCGAGCATCGCGAGCGCCGTCTCTTCGTCGCCCGCCTGTTCGCACGCGAGCGCGCGCAACACGGCCGCCTGCGCCGCCAGCCAGTCGAACCCGCGGGCGGCAAGCAACTCGTGCACGGTCGCCATGACTTGCGCGGCCTCGTCCGCGCGCGCATCGGCAAGCAGCAGGCGTGCACGTGCGGATTGCGCCATCTGCCATGTCTCGACCTGGCTCGACGTAACTTCCGGCGGCGCCTCCGACACCAGCGACGCGAGCGCCCGCCCGACGCGATGCGCCTGCGTCGGCTTCCCGGCGTCGAGGTGAAGCCGGATGCCGGTCGCCATGCATGCAACGCGCAGCCGCAGCCATTGCCGGCTGCATGCGATGTGATCGGCCTCGTCGAGCAGTTCGTGCGCGCGCGCTTCGTGCCCGGCCTGGAACTGCAGCAATGCGGCGGTCTGCACGAACCTGAGCAGCGGCCCCAGCGAACACGCCTGCATCACGATGTCGAAGCGGTCGGCCTGCGCGTCGCGCACCTTCTGCCAGTCGTTCCATTCGTAGTAAATGGCCGACAGGTAACCGGCCGACAGCGCCGTTGCCGCCGACAGGCGCCCCGCCGCCCGCTCCGCGGCACGCAACGCCGTTTCGAACGTCTTCGACGCGTCGTGCAAGCGGCCGGCGACGAACTCTGCGAGGCCGGACATGTTCTGGCGATACACGTTCGCAAACAGCGGTTCGTGGCCGGACGCCGCGCGCTCGGCCCGCGCCCGGAGGTCCAGCGCGTCGTCGAGGCGGCCCGCGTACCCAAGCCCGAAACTCAGCGTGGTCTGCCCGATCTGCTCGACCCACGAGCCGGACGGCGGGCCGGCCGCGAGTACGCGCTCGCCCAGGTGCAGCGCGTCGACGCTGCGATCCGACAGCGCGACGATCAGCGAGCGGACGGCCAGCAGCTCGGTCGCCGTGACGGCATCGGTATCGAGCCGCCCCGCGTCGATGTCGGCTTCGAGCGCATCGAGTGCGTGCCGCGCGTCGATGATCTGCATCGCCAGTGCCAGCGCCCAGGCATGCGCGATCCGCAGCCGCAGCCGGCCTGCCAGCGCCTGCCCGGGCAGGCGCGACACCCAGTCGAGCACGGTGCGCACGTCGCTCGACGCGATCAGCTTCATCGCGCATGCCTCGACCCAGGCGGCGGCCGCGTCGAAATCGCCCGCTGCCAGCGCGTGCCGGACGGCGTCCGGCCACTGCCGCTCCGCCGCATACCACTCGCTCGCACGGCGATTGAGCGTCGCCACCGCATCGGGCTCGCGCAGCGCCAGTTCCTCGCGCAGGTACTGCAGAAACAACGCGTGATAGCGATAACGCTGGCGGTCGCCATCGATCGACCGGATGAAGAGGTTATGCCCGATCAGCCATTCGAGGCAGCCGAGCGCATCGTCCCGGCCGGTCAGCGCATCGCACAGCGCCGGCGTCATCCGGTCCAGCACGGCCGTATGCAGCAGGAAGCGACGGATCGCGTCCGGCACCTGCGTCATCACGTTCTCGTTCAGGTACGCGGCGATGCCGGCCCGGGCATGGCTGACCTGTTCGGCCACGCGCGCCGCATCGTTGTCGTCGTTCAACGCAAGCGCCGCGAGTTGCAGGCCCGACACCCAGCCCTCGGTGGCCGCGCGCAGGCGCTCCACGTTTGCCGCGTTGAGCGGCTTGCCGGCGATCAGCTCGAAGAACGAGCGCGTTTCCGTATCGTCGAAACGCAAGTCGTTCTCGTCGATTCGCACGAGCTGGTCGCGCGAATCGAAGTAGCTGAGCGGCAGCGCCGGTGCCGAACGGCACGACAGCACGACGTGAAGGTTCGACGGCGCATAGCGCAGCAGACCGAACATCGCGTCGTGGATGACCGGCGACACGAGGCGATCGAAGTCGTCGAGCATCAGGAACAGTTCGACACCCGAACTTTCCAGCTCGTTGAGCAGCTCGTCGAACACGACCTTCAGCGGAATCAGTGCGCGGTCGCGCAGCATCTGCCGGGCATGCGCGCCGACCCCGCCCGTCGCGTCGACGATTGCCGCGACGACGTAGGACGAAAAGATCGACGCGTTGTCGTCGTCCTGGTCGAGGCTCACCCATGCAACCTTCCTGTCCGATTCGACCAGCGCGTTGCGCCATTCCGCCAGCAGCGTCGTCTTGCCGTACCCGGCAGGTGCGCAGACGAGCGTCAAACGGCGATCGAGGCCGCGGCGCAGCCGCCCGAGCCGCGTGATGCGCGACACGATCCCGCTGGCCGACGGCGGCGCGAGCTTGGTGCGCACGAGCACTTCGATCGTGTCGGCGTCCGGCGGGCTGGTTGATCGTCTGTTGTCCCTCGGCGTCATGCTGTTCACGTTCTCCTCGCGCACTGCGCGTATCCGCCCGTCCGGAAAAGGCACCACCGGCTGCCCGGGCGCGGCGCTCCGCAACAGCATAGCGAGTCGGCGCCGGCCGTCAAAAGTAGGTGATGTCCGTACCGATCCGCCCGCGCGCGGCGCCGCGTCGCGGTCGGCTCCAAAGGACCCGCATTGTTCTTGAACGGGCGCACAATGTTCAGCCCCCCATTCGGGGGGTACCTCGCACGACAATGTCGTTTCATTCTGGCAACTCGGCATCGCGGGTGACCCGCGCCGCCACCGACGCTGCGCTTTCCCCAGGAGCCGCCATGAACAGTCGCGACGCCGTCGCCGCGTTTTTTGACCGGTATCGCCGGCATGACATCGAAGGGATGCTCACGATGTTCGCGCCGGATGCCACCCTCGACTACGTGCCGATCGGCGTGACCGGCCGGGCGGACGTGCAGGGCAAGGCCATCTGGGCGGCGCTGCTGGACGCATTTCCGGACCTGCACAACGAGGTCGACGCCATTCATGCGGACGACGCCGGCCGTCACGCCACCGCCGAAGTCACGATCGGCGGCACGCAGGTACGCGAATTCGCCGGCATCCAGAACCGCGGACGCACGTTCTCCCTCCGGCATGCGTTCGTGTTCGAGTTCGATACCGACGTCCGCATCGAGCGGCTCGTCGCTTACTGGGACAACGTCCGGCTCTTCGAAGATCTCGGCAAGACGACCCTCGGGTGACGTCCTCCGCACGCTTCCGTTGTGCCGACCCGGCGCCGCACCGCAAGGGCGAGCGGCGCCCGGCGGCAACGCCGCACTCAGTCGGGCTCGTAGCGCTCGCGCAGCGCGCGCTTGTTGATCTTCCCGACGCTCGTCTTCTCGATCGCGTCGACGATCAGCAGGCGCTCCGGCACCGCATAGCGCGAGATCAGCCCGCGGTCGGCCACCTGCTTCACATGGGCCTGCAACTCCGCCGGCCCGACCCGGCCCACATGCTCGTCAGCCAGCACGACGAGCGCGAGCGGCCGCTCGCCCCACCGCGCGTCCTTCACGCCGATCACGGCCGATTCCCGAACGGCCGGATGGCGCGACAGGATGTCCTCGAGCTCGAGCGACGACACCCATTCGCCGCCCGTCTTGATCACGTCCTTGATCCGGTCCGTGATCTGCAGCCGACCGTCCTTGTCGATCACGCCGATGTCGTTCGTATGAAGATATCCGCCAGCCCACAGCGCGGCCGATGCCGCCCCGTCGCCGAGATAACCCTGCGTCGCCCACGGCATCCGCACGACGATTTCGCCCGCCGACCGGCCGTCGTGCGGCACGTCGCGAAACTGGGCGTCGACAATGCGCAGGTCGACGAGCGGCAGCGGCAAGCCTGCCTTCGTTCGGCGCGCGATATCGTCGTCCGTCGTGCAGCCGGCCCCGAGCGGCGGATCGACCTGTGCGATCGTCATCAGCGGGCAGGTTTCCGACATGCCGTAACCCGTGTACACCTCGATGCCGCGCGCGAGTGCCGCCCGCGCCAGCCCCTCGGGCAGCGGCGAGCCGCCCACGATCACCTTCCACGACGACAGGTCGATCCCGGCCAGCGCCGGGCTGTCGAGGATCATCGCAAGCAGCGTCGGCACGCAGTGCGAGAACGTCACCGATTCGCGCGCGATCAATGCGAGCAATCCGTCCGGCGAATAGCGCCCCGGATAAACCTGCTTGAGGCCGAGCGCGGTCGCGATATACGGGATGCCCCATGCGTGCACGTGGAACATCGGCGTGATCGGCATGTAGACGTCGTCACGATGGATGCGGCCGCGATCGCGCGCGCTCGACAACGCCGCCATGCCGGCCAGCGTGTGCAGCACGAGCTGACGATGGGTGAACGCCACGGCCTTCGGCAGCCCCGTGGTACCGGTCGTGTAGAACGTCGTCGCGCGGGTCTGTTCGTCGAAATCGGGGAACACGAAATCCGGCGGGCTGGCGCTGACCCAATGCTCGTACTCGTCGACGAACCCGTCCGGAAGGTCGATCTCGGCTCCGTCGCCGATCAGCACGAACCGTCTCACCGTTTCGAGCCGGTCGCGAATGCCGGCGAGCATCGGCAGAAAGTCGCGATGCACCAGTGCAACCTGTGCCCCCGAATGATTGAGGCTGTACAGGAGCTGATCGGGAGACAGCCGAACGTTGGCGGTCATCAGCACCGCCCCCATCATCGGAATCGCGAAATAGCACTCGAGATAACGATGGCTGTCCCAGTCCATCACCGCGACCGTATCTCCGGCCCCGACGCCGATCGATGACAACCCGCTGGCGAGTTGACCGAGACGATGGCGGAAGGTCCAGTAGTCGTGGCGCACCTGGTCGCCGTAAACGATTTCCTGTTCCGGCCGCGTCGCCAGCGGGGTGTGAAGCAATTGCTTGACCAGCAGCGGATACGTGGACACGGACGGCAATGGCTCATCCCGGGAGCCGGAATGCGAAGGGTTCATGAGAGTCTCCGTGAGCGGCGACCTGGCCCGATTCAAGGTTTCTGGCGGCCATGCAGGCCGTCGTCGACGCCGGTTCGCGTCGGCCAGGGTGACAGTCAAGATACCGTACCGGCATGCGCCGGACACCCCCACGTTTTGGGGGGGACAAGCCGTCATGGCGGATCGGCCATGCCGCGCCCGATCGCGCGGGTTGCACTCGCCCGGCCGGGCGCGAACCCACCTGATCGGGGGGGCAATTAATCCCGGCCGCGTTGTAATATCTCCGGGCATGCTCGCGCGGCCTGACGACATCGTCGTCTTCGCCTCGAAGTGCAAAGGAGACCTACCGAGCCGACTCAAAGGCATTCGTCGGTGGAGCACGGCCAATCGTCGACGCCCCGCCGATTCCTGAACCATGTCCAGTGAAAGGAGCAGTCATGACCACCGAGCCGCAGCAAACGGACAAGATCCCCTCGCCCGATCCGGCCGAGAACAATGCGTACTTTCCGTCTCCGTATTCGTTGTCGCAATACACGTCTTCAAAGACCGACTTCGACGGCGCGCATTACCCGAACCCGTACAAGGGCGGCAAGTGGAAGGTCCTGATGATCGCGACCGACGAACGCTACGTCCTGATGACGAACGGCAAGATGTTCTCGACCGGCAATCATCCGGTCGAGATGCTGCTGCCGATGCATCACATGGATCAGGCCGGCTTTGAAATCGATATCGCGACGCTTTCGGGCAATCCCGCCAAGCTGGAGCTATGGGCGATGCCCGGCGACGACGAAGCCGTGCAGTCCACGTACCAGAAATACCTGACGAAGCTCAAGACGCCGCTCAAATTGTCCGACGTGCTCGAGAAGGACCTCGGCGCCGATTCGCCGTACATCGCGGTGTTCATTCCCGGCGGCCACGGCGTGCTCGCCGGGATTCCGCACAGCAAGGAAGTGAAGCGAACCCTCAAGTGGGCGCTCGACAACGACCGGCACATCATCACGCTGTGTCACGGCCCGGCGTGCCTGCTGTCGGCGGCCGTCGACGAGGATCCGCAAAACTATCTGTTCAAGGACTACGAGGTTTGCGTGTTCCCGGATGCCCTCGACAAGGGGCCGAATCTCGATATCGGGTACATGCCGGGCCCGCTGCCGTGGCTCGTCGCCGAAAGCCTCGAAAAACTCGGCGCCAAGGTGTTGAACAAGGACATGACGGGCCGGTGCCATCAGGACCGGAAACTGATCACGGGCGATAGCCCGCTTGCGTCCAACAACATCGGCAAAATGGCCGCCGCGGCACTGCTGAAGGAAGTCGGGAACTGACGACCGGCGTGCATCGCGCAATTGCACTGGTGTTACGCATCACCAGTGCAATTGCTGCCGTCATCGGCGCCGGCGACAGGCAACTGTTTCCCCCGGGACGGGTGCGCTCCGCGTTCGATCCGTTGGCGAAGCCTTCGTCAAGCATGGGTGCGCTTCAATGTCGACTAAACCGCAATCCCCGGTTTGATTGGCTTCGTTTGCTGCGTGTGCTCACGCAGCATCAGGATCGGCGCCCCATGATCCTTCGAGAATACCGAGGATACCGAACCATCGAAAAAAGTCATTCCCGCGTTATCTGCACAGCGCATCCCGAGCAGCCTGGAGTATTTCTTCCGACAGCGCCTCGTTATCGACCACGCGCGACATCATCAGCGCACCGATCATGGCTGACGCGGCCGCCAGCGACTTGCCGTGTGCGCGAATCGGCTCTCGCCATATCTCCACCCAGCGCCGCAAACGGGCAGCCTATCGACATATTGTCGCGATGCGCGACCGACAGGTAACGCTCCGCAATCTCCCGGCGCGCCTCACGAGGCGGTTTCCCCTGCACGAATGACTCGAGCGTCCCGTACAGCGTCGCGCTGGCGACATCGCATGCTTCCGCCACGAGAGGGTCCTTCGACTCGAAGTGCCGATAGAACCCGCCTGGGGTCAAGCCGGCAGCCGACATGATGTCGGCAATCCCCGCACCTTCCCGTCGACACTTAGGACCCTTCGTGTTCGAGAACGTGCCACGGCTCGCGATGCGGGCGTCACCTGCTCGACCAGATTGGGCAGATCCTGCGCCACTACGACTACGCCGTGAACGAGACGGCGCGCGCCAGCGGCAAGATCGACGGTCTCACACAGAGCCGGAAAGCGACTTATCCCCACCCGGCGAGCGGTTTCGAAGCATCAATCACCGCGCGAATGCCGAGGTAGCACCCAGAGCATCCGTCCCACTGCCTCGGCCTGGTTCCGGGTGTGCGTCTTCTCGTAGATCGCGCGCAACTGGGTGCGAATGGTCGCGAGCGACACGCCCGCGCTGGCCGCGCATTCGTCCGGCGTCTTGCCACCGATCAACGCTTCGGCGACGGCGGCTTCCGCGCTCGACAAGCCGAACGCCTGTCGTAGCTGCTGCGCGGCGACGAGCGGCGCCCCGCTACGTTGTCTGGCCGTGACCAGCAACGTCGCATCGCCGAGAACGGCATGCCGCCCGTGTCCGGACAAGGCGGCGATGCTCAGAAAGACTTCGTGCGCGGCGTTCACGGCGCTGGACAGGGCCAGACTCTCGCTTTTGCGGGTTTTCGCGACACGCCCCAGCGCCGCCTTGAGCGCGTCATTCTGAGGCGCACTTACCGCGCCAAGATGACCGTTCTCGAGCTTGATCCAGGTGGCCGCGCGAAGCATCGCTTCGGCCGCCCTGTTGACGAACACGATGCGTGCATGCCGGTCCAGCGCGAAGACGGACAGGCCCAGTTCCTCCATCAGTTCGGTACCGAGTGCCGCGTCGTGATGCAGTACCCTGGCGTCCTGCCACAGGTTGATCGAACGTTGCAGATGCCCGGCCATGCCGGTCAGCGTCGCACGCTCTTCCGGTGAATAGGGCGGGCGCCCGTGCGCGCGCAACAGCCCGAGCAAGATGTTGTCGCTACTGGGGCGAGCGAACCGAATGCCCATCAGATAGCGAATGCCCGACGGAATCTGATAGTCCTGGAAGAATTCGCTGCGTTCGATATCGCGCTCGGTCAGGTGATCCTGGCAACAAACGAATTCGCCTAGCGGTGCATTCTCCACGAAGTCTCGGCGTGGATCGAGCGCGCCGTAATACTGGTCGTAGAGCGCGACGATCTCGTCGAATTCCGCGCGCGGAGAATAAATCGAGAATTTCGGCGCATTGCGTGCGGCGTCCCAACTGAACATGTGAAATACATTTGCACCGAGGCTTTCGGATACCCGGTGAAAGACTTCGAGAAAACCATCCGGATGCAGCGCGGCCTCGTAGAGGTCCCCGATGAGTTGGTCACGGTGCATGCTCCCCCCGTCGCTTCGCGATCTTCGTATGTTGATTTTGTCTGACGATATTGCTTCGAATACCGAATGTTCAGGCTAACACAGGTTATTTGCATGCAGTGCCATGTTATTTCCTGATTTTCATCCACCTGAATGATGATCAAAAAAAATGGCTTTGCGAGAATCCCGGCCATTCAGCGTGCATCAGCAGTGCATATGGCACGTATCAACCAGCAGGCTCTCGGGGGAAAAACAATGAAGCTCACACCTGTCGTATCCGGTATTGCAGTGCTCGTCCTGTCGGCTTGCGGCGGCGGTAGCAGTTCGTCCTCGTCGCCTGCCGAACCAACCGCACAGACGGTCAGCGGGGTCGCGGCCGCCGGCGCGGCGATGCAGGGTTCCACCGTGAAGCTGGTCGATGCCACCGGCAAAGCGGTTGACTGCCCGGCCGATGCGTCGAGCGGCGCGTTTCATTGCACCGTGACGGGCTTGAGCGCGCCGTTCGCATTGTCCGCGTACGGCAACGTCGCCGATTCGCAGGCCACGCTGATCGCGCTCAGCGCGAAAGCCGGCACGCAGACCATCAACATCACGCCGATCACGAACGCAATCGCCGCCACGATCATCGGCGACAACCCGACGAAGCTGCTCGCCGACACCGGCTTGCTGCAGAGCAAAGTCACCGCGCAGGCGGTTGCGAGCACCGTGCAAGCTTATTCGTCTGCGTTATCGGACCTGCTGGCCGCGACCGGCAATACGGGTGTCGACCTGATTTCCGGCCCGCTGACCGCCGGCGCACCGGGCCTCGACCGGCTGCTCGACCAGGTGAAGGTCAACGTGCTGCCGGATGGCGGCGTCCAGATCAGCTCGGTGGCAGGCGCGTCCAGCGATACGCCGGTACAGCTTCAGCTCGCACCGGGTGTCGCGCCGCAGGCCAGCGACAAGGCGAGCCTGCCGGCCGCCGCGACCATCAACGGTACGGTCGTGTCGAATTTGCCGAGCGCCAGCGATCTGGCAGCATTGCAGACCGCACTCAACCAGTGCTTCGCCGGCTCGACCGGCACCGCGCGCACGGGCGGCAGCGTAGCGGCGTGCGGCCGGATCTTCGTGGACGACGTCGCAGCGAGTGCGCTGAACGCCGGCGTGCCGGCTGCATATCTCAACAACGGGATGTCGGCCGACCAGGAGTTCGGTGCAGTGGCCGGCAGAACGCCGGGGATCGTCGCCGACGATGCAATGAACAACGCCAGCTTCAGCTTGCCGGAAGTGATCCGCGTCGTTGCCGGTGACACGATGTGGGTCAAGCTCGCGTGGACGCGCAGTGACGGCATTCGCGACGGCATGCAGCAGCACGTGCAACTGGCGGTGCGGGCGGGCAGTCTCGCGAGCGGCGACAACGGCTGGCGCGTGGTCGGCAATCAGCGAGCGGTACTGACCAAGGTGAACGCGAACGCACAAAAATGGGACTGGCTGAATCCGGCCAACCCGTCGACGGGAACCAATGCATTCGTCGATTCGCTCAACCTCCAGGTGGGCGCTGTCGATGCGGCCGGTACCGCCGTGGACTTCGCGATCGTGAACGGCCCGGGCTTGCGCAACGGCGTGTTCCTGCAGCCGTCGAGCGGCACCTGCGACACCCTGAACATCCGGGCGCAAATCGCGAGCGGGCAGACGCCGGCGCAGCTTGCCGCGCTGTCGAAGAATGCGCTGTGCCGCAACAATTTCCGCCTCGCCGGCGTCGCGCAGGATCCGGCCAGCCAGGGCCAGTTTACGTGGCCCGGCGACGCGCCGCGCAACAATACCGCGTGGGCGAAACCGCAACTGAGTGCCGCCGAGCTGGCCGACATCAAGCCGTTCAGCGCCTATACGATCGACGTATATCAGAACGGCAACACGTCGACACCAGCCAAACACTATACGGTTCGGTTGCGTACGCCGTCGCCGCTTCCCGAAGCGCTGCGCCAGTATGCGTGGCACGAGCTGGCGCAATCCACACGCGACAAGCTGACGCCGGGCACGGCCGATACATTCGTGGGCGGCACGACCTTCCCGCTGGCCTGGACGTCGAAGGCCGGACTACCGTTCGTCAAGCGCGGCAACGTGCAGATTCGCGCAACCGCGGCCGGGCAGACGGCGGCGACGTTCGTCAACGGTTCGGCATCGGCGTTGCCGGTCCAGCCGGGCGCTGCGGCGACGCTCAACGTGCCGGGCGACCAGGGCGTGGCGTTTCCGTCGGTCGCCGGATGGACCGGCAGCACGGACTTCTCGTTCGTGAATTTGAACTGGTCCGATCCGGTCGACACGCTCTTCACCGAGTCCTTCGAGTACGACCGGTAACGGGAGGCCCAAAATCGACGCTCGCTGACAGTCCCGTGCATGCCGGATCGTCTTGGTCGTGTCCGGCTGCGAGGAAAACGGCGAGCGTCGCGTCGAACCCGGCTCCGTGTCGTCGAGAAGCGGGGTCGTCTCTTCCCGAGCCGTACGAAGACGGCGAGCGGACATTCCGTGAAGCGATGCCTCGCGTCCGGCCCACACGTGATGGGTCCAGGTCACCCTGAACAGGCGGCGAGCATTCGCGGCATTTCCGGCACGACAGAAACGACTCGAAACCATGAGTGCCGCCGCCCTCCCCGCGACTCGCTCACTGGCCGCAAAGATCTGCGCGCATACAGGTCAAACCGATAGCCGCCGACAAAGGCGAGCTATCGCAGAAACGGCGCCAACGCTTCGGATGCTTCGGAAAACTGCTTTTCGAGGAAGTCGAGCAATGTGCGCACGCGCGGTGCCATATAATGCGTGCGCTGAAAGAGTGCGTTCACTGGCACGTCCGGGCAACGCCACTCCGGCAGGAGCAGTTTCAGCCGCCCTGCCTGCAGATCTGCGCCGATGTCCCAGATCGACTTCATGGCCACGCCGCGACCCTCTATCGCCCATTCGCGGGCAAGCGAACCGTCGTTCGTTTGACGTGAACTGTCGAGCGGTGCCGTGAACAATGCTGTCTCGCCATCGCGCGCGAAACGCCAGTTGTTCGCCGCGCCCGCTGCCGAAGAGAGTACGACGAACCGATGTTCGCGCAAATCGTCGGGATGGTTCGGCATGCCGTGCGCGGCAATGTAGTCGGGTGACGCACATAGTGCACGGCGATTGTCGGCCATGCGCTTGGCGACCATCGAACTGTCGGCCGGCACACCGAAGCGGATCGCGAGATCGATGTCGTCCTGCAGCAAATGTGACAGCGAATCGGACAGGACCAGCGTCAGCGTGACGTTCGGGTGGCGTTCGTTGAATTCGTCGAGCCATCGACGTAGCACGGTGCGTCCGAAATCGGACGTCGCCGACACGCGCAACGCCCCACTCACCGACGCCCGTCCGGCCTGCAATGCAGCGCGCGCATCTTCCAGGGTTTGCAGCGCATGCTGGCAATGTACGAGGTACAGGCGACCTTCGTCGGTGAGGCGCAGCTTGCGGGTCGACCGCTCGAACAGCTGAGTATGGAGTTCTCCCTCGAGCTTCACGAGCCGGGCGCTCGCCGCGGCGGGAGAGAGGCCGAGCTTTCTGCCGGCAGCCGAGAGACTGCCTTGGCTTGCCGTTTCAACGAAAAGGCGAATATCACCGAGATTGTCCATGATCGCGTCACGCGAAAATAATGATGGGTTGTGCCGCGCGATGCCCCGCGTGGGCCCCGGCATGGTAACGCGCCGCAGATCGAATCAGGAAAAGCCGACCGGCGGGATCGGCCCCATGCCCATTTACCTGGCGACCACGCCGAGTTGCTGGAGGAACGTCAGATTGTCCTCGAGATGCCAGTTGTCGGTGATCTTGCCGTCGCGAACGCGATAGATGTCCGTCGCGATGAAGTCAACCGCCTGCCCCTTTCCCTGCACGCCGTTGAAGCTGCCCGTGAAGTGACCGGTGAAGTGCAGATGGGTGATGACGCGGTCGCCTGCGACGATCATCTGTTCGACCTCGGCGTGAACGTCCGGCACGGCACCATGGAAACCCTTCGATGCCGCGAGTGGCCCCGCGATGCCCTGCGGCCGGCCGGCGGGCAACGTGCGGTCGGTGAAATCGGCCGCCAGCGCCTCGCGAGCCTGTGCCTCGTCACCCGTGCTCCAGAAGGTATCGTAAAGGCGTGCCGCACGGATCTGTTGCTCGGCCTGATGCTTCGACAGACTCTTGTCGATAATCAGCGTTTTCGGCTGTACGAGATTGTCGTCGGTGGCGGAAACGGCAGGCAATGCGGCAGCAGCTGTGGCGGCGGCCAACGCGATGCGGGAAACGACGGAAACGACGGTGCTGGCTTTCATGTCAGGCTCCTGTGCGGTGTGTTCGAAAAACGAAATGAATCCGGAAATGACGCGACTTTGAATGTTCAGGCGGGAATGCGTGCTGCGCGATCGAATCAGTGCGCAGCCGCTCGGGCAGTACCCTAGATCGTCTCGCTTTCGCGTACCGTAATCGGGCTTTTCAGGACGAACCGTGCAATGTCGTCCTTGCGCATGAACGCAACGCCGGGATGACTCTTCGCATAACGCAGAAACGCGTCCCATGCACGTGTCATCTGCGGCGTTCCGCTGATACGGTCATGCGCGCTGATTGACATCATGCGTCGACGCGATCCCGCCTCTTCGTACAGCTGATCGAAATCGAACTTGATCTGTTCGAGGAATTTTTCCGGCGAGTAATTCCGGCCCTCGACCAGCAGGATGTCGTTATTGCGCAGTGTGTACGGAACCACAACGAAATCCTTGCCGTTGACCTTTTCGATGAACGGCTCATCACGGCTCGTATCGTCGATGTGATAGACGTAGCCGAGCTCCTGCAGCAACGACAGTGTGTTCGGGCCGCGTCGCAGCCAGTTCGCGTTGTAGCCGATCGGGCGTTGACCGGTCACCTCTTCCACCATCGATCGCGCCTGGATCAGGAATTCGCGTTCCTGTGGCCGCGACATCGCGTACTGCGAGTTCCACGTCGGCCCGTGGCCCGAAGCCTCATGGCCGCGCACCACGATCTCCCGAGCAATCTCCGGATGCCGCTTCGCCGCCTCGCCGATCATATGAGCCGTCACCTTCACGTCGTGGCGATCCCAGAGATCCAGCATCCGGGGAATCCCTTCGCGATATCCATACGCAAACCACGCTTCGGCGGCCAGATCGGCGGGGACACTCGCCGGGAAATCGACCTTCGGGAACGGATTGTCGGCCCCCTTCGGGGGCTGCCCGCCCGCCTCGAACTGCATCGAGATTGAAATGACCAGCCGCGCGCCGTCAGGCCAGAATTCTCCCCGCCCGGGCGCAGCGACCGCGTTCGATTGGGAATGACTCGTTTGCGCGTCGACCTGTGCCGTTTGAAGCATCGCACCGACGGCGAAAGCACCCGCGCCGACACCGGCCTTGGTCAGGAAGGAACGGCGCGTCGGCTGATCCGGCGCCTGATTGATTGAATCACGATCCGTTTGATCGACCTGAATTGCCATAGTTGAACTCCTCACGACGCACAAGCGCGTCTCTGTCACCGCATTGCGGTGCGTGATGACGAATGAACAGATATTGAATGTCGCGCCAAACCGTGCGCGTGGAATGAATTCTCGGCAAACGCCCATATTTTGAAAATGGGCCTTGAAATGAATAGACTTTCAATCCAGACCAAAAAATTCGGATCTCACCGAAACCGGTCAGGCAAACTCGGCATGCGTCTCGTCAATGCCTCGCCACCCGCCGGTAAATGACGGTGAGTAACGCAGCCGCCAAAGCACTCAGTGCCAGCAACATGGTCGGCCCGATCGCATCGTGATGACGGTCTTTCAACCACCCGAACGCGATTGGTCCGGCGAAGCCCGCAAGGTTTCCGAAACAATTGATCGTCGCAATCCCCGCCGCCGCGGCCGTGCCGGTCAATCGCATGGTCGGCAGATGCCAGAACAGAGGCAATGCGGTCAGCGTGCCCGCGGCGGCGAGTGAAAGCCCCGCGATCACTACCGGCAGAGCACCGCTGAACGATGCGCTCAAAATGAAACCGACCGATGCCACACCGGCGCCGCCTACGACATAGGCCGCCCAGTTACCCGCACGGTCCGCGCTACGTGCGCCGACATTCATCGCCAGCACCGCGATCAAATACGGAATCGCACTGCAAACGCCGATCCATGACAGTTTCGTCAGACCCGTGTCCTTCACGAGCGTCGGAAGCCAGAAGCCGATTCCGTACAGACCGACGAGCAGCAGGAAATAAATCGTCGTCAGCAACACCATCTCCGATGCCGACAACCTGGATGCGCGCTGCGTCTCTTCGGCACGACCTGCATTGACATCGAGGCCTTGCAACACCGCATCCGCCTCTTCCGGCGACAGCCAGCGGGCATCGTTCGGGCGGCTCGGTAGCAGATAATGCACGGCGAGACCCACGACGACCGTCGGCAAGCCTTCAATTACAAACGTCCATTGCCATCCGGACAGCGCCGCGAATCCGTCGAGATTCGTCATGATCCAACCCGACAGCATGTTGCCGACAATGCCTGCGACCGCCGTCGCGCTCATGAACAACGTCGTCATCCGGCCGCGCCGGTGAGCAGGAAACCAGTAGGTCAGGTACAGCACGATGCCAGGGAAAAATCCGGCCTCCGCTACGCCAAGGATCAACCGCTGCAGATAGAAAGTGGCGGGAGAATGTACCCACGCGGCAGCGGCCGAAACGATCCCCCAGGTCACCATGATGCGGGCAATCCACACGCGCGCGCCCACACGATGCAGCATGAGGTTGCTCGGTACCTCGAACAAGAAATAGCCGACGAAGAATATGCCCGCGCCGATACCGTAGACGGTGTCGCTCAATCCAAGATCACCTGCCATCTGCAGTTTCGCGGCTCCGACGTTAACCCGGTCGAGATACGCAAGAACCTGAGCCACCAGAAGCAACGGCATCAGCTTCCAACCGATGCGTCGATAAAGTGCGTCGAGATCCGCAGGCGACGAGTCTGCCGAGATTGCTTTTCGTTCGTCGGGTGTCTCACACCCGGTGCTGCGCATGATGTCCATTTCAGTCTCCATGAATTGTTGTCGATACGTGCCACGTCATGCAGAAGCCCCCGTCTCGGCGTGGGTCCCGTCACGAACGGTCTTGATGTACGGCGCGCCGCTGAAATCGCAGACGAGTACGCAGCACTGCCAGCCGAATTCCGGCTGGATACGCTCGACGTCGTCTCGCACGACGTCGTGAATCAGCCTCCCCATTTCGTGCAGTACCGGCTCGCTCCTGGGCTTCGTCAGCAACAGCCTGACGACGACGAATTCGTTTGTCGGATCATCTCCGGACAAGAACTGTTCGGCCGTATAGATGCGGCTCTTCAATTCGGCAAGCAAAGCATGTCCTTGTGCCGCGAGCCGTTCGTGCAACGTACTCGTCAAGGATCGGAAATCGATCAGTCTCGCAATCCGGGGCGTGGATTCGATGATCAGGTGCGGCATGGCTTCACCTCTGTTGAAAGAATGCGTGGGTGAGAGGTTAGGATTCGGATCACCTGATGTAAATTTATGTTTTGCGTATCGATTCATTAGCCCCTGTTATGTATTCAGCCATCGATCTTCGCCTGCTGCGCAGCTTCATTGCGGTCGCGCGCTCGGGCAGCGTGACCCGCGGGGCAGCCCGGCTGCATTTGACTCAATCGGCACTTTCGCAGCACCTTCGTGAGCTCGCGGATCTGCTCGGCGTGACGCTGTTCGATCGGGTGGGTCGCGGCATTTTGCTCACTCAAGCGGGAGCAGACCTGTTCGCGGAAGTCGAGCCGATCCTGGAAAAACTCGACGTGACGCTTGCCAACGTCCGGAACCGCTCGCTCGAAGTTCACGGCACATTGCGCATTGGTGCGATCGACACCTACGCAAGATCGCTCGTGATACCGACGATATCGACGCTACTCGCCCGGCATTCTCAGCTGCGCGTGTCCGTTCACGAACTCCCGGCCGCGGCGATCGATCAAGGGCTGATCGAAACTGAACTGGATATCGGCGTGTCGTTCTCTCACTTGTCGAATGCGGACATCGAGCAGAGAACGTTGTTCACGGAACGGCTGGCGCTCGTCCGGCGATCTACCCGTCGCAGAGCCGGAAAGACCGTCAGCCTGCAAGAAGTTGCGCGCCAGCCGCTCGCGCTGCTGAATCGGACATTCGCCATGCGCGGGCAAATCGACGCCGCATGTGCGAATGCAAACATTGCGCTGGACGTTCGCGTGGAGGCTGCCAATGTCGATTCGCTGATACGGCTCGTCGAGCATGCCGGCTACGCAACAATCGCGAGCCCGCTGGCAGTGCAGGCCGGCTCGCGAATCGAAACGACGACTATCTCGGACGACAGCCTGGCGCGCATCGCTGCGTTGCGCTGGCGCCGCGGCAGGACCTTTACCCCCGCCATGGAATGTTTTGAAGAAGCGATGTTGCAAACGATCCGTTCGTCCGGCCTGGAAACGCCAGGCGGCGATTCGGTACGCATGTCGGAGCCGTCCCGTCGTCCGCGTATTCGACAGCGCTGACGGCATCCTGAACACGCCTGTTGCGTAGGCGGAACGGCTGTTCAGGAGGCGGATACTCCCCTTCGCCCCAACTCCGGACGAACGTGAGTGATTCACGAAGGAATTCCGCGAAAACGCGGACGCGCGGTACCAGCTGAAGCGACTGGAACTGACCGACTATCGGTACGATCCACGCACGCCCGGGTTGTCCCGACGCAGGGTGCTACGCGATCGCGCCACCACCGTCTACCAGCACCGTCGAACCCGTCGCATAAGGAGTCGACGCGAGGTAGAGCACGGCGTTCGCGACGTCCTCGGGTTGTCCAACTCGACCGGCCGGCAATCGCGCCGCCGCGCCTTCGTACATCCGGTCGCGCGCTTCCGCATCGATCTTCGACCAGAGAGGTGTCGCAATCAGGCCCGGGGATACCGTGTTGACACGTACCGGTGCAAGTTCGAGCGCAAGGCCTCTCGCCAACGATTCAAGCGCTGCGTTGATCGCGCCTTGCAAGACCGAATTCTTGCTCGGCCGCACGCTCAGAAAGCCCGACACAAACGTCAGGGAACCGCCTTGCCGAATGCGGACGGCCCGTGCGATGCGATACGCTCCCCAGAACTTGCTGTCCATCGCCGCATAGGCGTCGTCAAGCGCCAGACCACGCACCGGCCCCGTGGCTGTCTGGGCGGCCGATACGACAACGTGGTCGAATTCGCCCGCCGAATCGAGAAATGCACGGACGCTCGCGTCGTCGGTAATGTCCATTACGCCGGTGCTCACGCCATAACCGATCCTGTCTTTGCTCGCCGCCAGCCTGGCCGCATCGCGCGATGCAATCGTCACTGTCGCTCCGGCCTCCGCAAATGCACGTGCGGTCGCTTCACCTATCCCGGAGCTTCCGCCAACCACCAACACCTTTTGATCATCGAGTTTCATCGCCCGTTTCCTCCGTTAAGAATCTGTCCTTCAAACGCCACCGCCGATGGCACTACCGGCAACGCACCATCGTGGAAAGCCGGGTGCGACATCCTGCCTGCATGCCAAAGCTGTAAAAAGATGCGCGCGCCCTCTGCATGCACCGCTTCTGCCACGTTACGCCAGCCTTCGATCTGCGCGTCACAGTCCGACATACCGATTCAAGCATTCTTGATATCGCCTTGATCATTGCTTGCGAGTGTCGTCACGAACTCGACGCAAACGCCCGGAGCAATGGACACGAACAGCTGTCGCTCGTTGGAAAGCGGCACGTCGCTCAATGTGTAGTCGATCCGTCTGGTGGTCAGCCGCTCGATCAACGCCTCCCATTCGCGGCGCGCGTCGATGCGCAGCGCAATATGATCGATACGCGGTGTGCTACGACCTTTCTGCGCAGGAAGCGTCGCGCGCGTAACGTGAATCATCGGGTGACGATCGAGGTACAACCAATAGCCGTCCACGCTGAACGGCGGTCGGGGCCCGGTATCGAGACCGACAACCTCATCGAAAAAGCAACGGGTACCGTCGATGTCATCGGTAACGATGGTGGCGTGGTCGAAATGCATGGCTCATGCCTGTACGAGGGTGCGATGTCGTATTTTGTTGCCCCCGGGTCGATCTTGATAATTGGCTTTGCGATTGAATGATTTTCAACGATGACAAGAAGATGGGAAGTGCATGTTTCCACGCTCCCGATCAGCCTGGTCAGTGGCCGGGAAGATTCGGGAAGGTCAACGGAAAATGAAAACGGGTGCAGACCATGGTCTGCACCCGTTACGTCCCTTCCGCATCCCGGTATACCCCGTCACGAATCGGTGGTGACTGTAGCGCGACTCCGTCACGGGATCGGCTGCGACGATCAAGCCAGGATTGCTCGTCCCGGTGTGATTCGCGACCTCGATCAGACTTCTCAAGGTGCCTGCACGATCGACGGCCGCACCTCGCGACACGCCGGTAATGGCATCAGCCGAGTGATTCGCAAGCGCATCGAAGAGCACTTTGGCTGGTGCAAGACCGTCGGCCGGATTTGGCAGTCCGCGTATCGCGGCATCAAACGGGTCGACCAGCACTTCAAGCTGACGATGCTGGCGAGCAACCTAACTCGAATAGCTCGAATACGGGAATCGATGCCGCTGGGAGTGGAACGGCGAGCCGCTCCTGCGCAGCCGTTGCGCGGCAACGCGTCGGTCGGCCCGCTGACAAGCGGGGCATCCGGCACGACCCGCCAGCGACTCAACGGCCAATTGCATACGAAACCCATTTAAGTAGCGCCTCGGTCGTCACAACGAGGCGTTTTTCAACAGCCTGCTAGAAGTCCCCGGGTTGCGCAATCGGCCGAAGCGCAGCAGCATCGTCCGGCAGAAGATAACGCTCCTTGATCGACTTTGCTTTCGCCGCCTCGAATTCCTGCTCGTAGTTCTGGTAATTTCCGTACAACTTTCTCATCTTGCTTTTCGAATACGGAATCTTCGTGTCGTAGATCAGACCGCAACCCGTTTCCTGGTCGGTCATGTAGGTCGCGGACGGCACCTGAATCCAGGGTGGACGGACTCCCCCCTCCATGTTTCCAGTTACCAGATCGCGCACCACGGCCTTTCCGTTGCGGACGACCCTCGGCGCCTTCGGCATGGTCTCGCCGTTCCGCACCCATCTATCCATCCCGTCAAGGATTGCCGATACGACGTCCTCCACCGGCTCGTCATAGAGCGTTCGGCAACGCGGATCGTTACCCTTGCCGATATCGGCGGCCACCCACTCCTTCTCACCCGTGCCGAGATCGGCCTTTCGCAAGTGCGGCATGCCCGTCACTTCGTAATAACGAAGCTTGGGGCTGTCGGTGTCCGGCGGCAGCGGAATACCGGCGAGCACATCGTGCATCAATTCGGATTCGCTGAAGACCGTCACGAACGGTGCGTCGTCCGGCATCTTGCGCGGAACGCGAATGGATTCGCCCCCCACCTCGCCATAGGCCATGCGCCCCGCCATGTACGCGTCGATCAAAGGACGACCGTCAGGCATCCGCCATTGCTGGTGACGCCCCTGGTCGAGATAGTCCATCCATACTTGCGCCGTCACGGCCCAACTATCGACATAGACCCGCCGAACCTTCAGTGGCGCGAGCGGACTTTGCGGCGTATCGGACTTCAGCATCAGCGCCAATTGCGCACCGATGCCTTGCGATTGCGGAATGAACGGGTCCGGCACGTTGCCCAGCACGAAATGCTCGGGATCGTAATACACGCCCAGCGGCGCATAACGCGCGTAGTCGAAGCGACGCATGAAGTCGAAATTGACGATGTTTCCATACAACGCGATCTGGTCCGCCTGCTCCTTCGGCGTGTCCGATATGAACTTCGGATCGACCGCCGGCTTGTTGCTATTGAGCGTGTATCCCACGTAGGCGTATCCGCGACTCAGCAGATATTTCCGGGTAAGGATCCAGCCGGCGCCGCGCTCTCCGAACCAGCTGAACGGCTCGATTATCACGGTTCCATTGAAGCGGGCCGGGTCGGTCGGTGCGCGGACGAGAATCCGTGTCAGGTACGGCGCCTGGAACATCGTCTTCCCCGTCGCGGTAATGACCGGGGCGATACCGGATAGGTAGTATTCCTTCTCGGTGTACCCGTATCTGGCCAGATCGATATATTCGGTTCCAGGGCGGGAAGCCGACGACAGAGGCAGCTTACCGGAGGGTGGAACTTCGACGACGGTGGGCATTTGCGGGACCTCCGCGCGAACCGGTGCGGCCGTACCTGCCACGATCCAAACTCCCATCAAGACAACGTATCGGGCTTTCTCTATCAGACGGTGCATGTGAATATTTCCACTGTTGATGAGCCTGGTCACTGCGCGAAACACGTGCCCCACGGCGTCGCTTCACGAATGTCTTTCGGGCATCCCACGCCACGCTTCGACGAAAGCGCCACCCTTCCGTTTCCGGCATCTCTTATTCGCTGATGAGCGGTACTCCCGCGCGGGCTTTTCCTTCATGCGGCGCGGTGCCTCCGCGATTCCAGCTCGCCCTGCCGCCATCCCGCTGCACGGTCGACCAGGGGAGCACACCCGTCGGCGGCTCGACGCAAGTCATTAAACAGCGTCTCCAGACAGCGGTTTATCCAGAAATGGCAACTCCATACGGAACCGGGGGAATACCCTCGCGAAAGGAAACCGCCAACGGCAACGGCTCGATTGCGCCGCCACGTTTCGCATCGCCGCCTGCACCCGACCCTCGTACTTTGTGCTGATTTGGGCTACCACCGCACGGCATCGCGACTGAACACTCGAACCCGCGATTCGCGGTGCTCGTGACGACTTCAATGACGCGCTGTCTCCCGTCGACAGCGCGCGCTGCGCAGGGCACACCGTGTGCAGAAAAACTCCAGTGCGCCGCACATTTCAGGACAATTTCATGTATTCCGTTATCCGAATTTTGTTTCCGGCGCTGATCGTCATCGGCACATTTCCGTCGCCTGCAAGCGCATACGAGTTCTACAACGACGGGAGCACGAACATCGACGCGAATCTGAGCGTGGGCTACGGGTTCTTCAGTGTCCAGCGCAGTTATATCGACCGTCCGGGCGCAACCCGATGGCAGGAAGGCTTTCTGAAGTATGGCTTGAGCGGCGGCACGGCGATCCCCGGCGCAGGGTCGATCTACGGGGCCGTGAGTCTTCTCGGCTCCGCCACGTGGGGAGACGGCGACCCCGGCGGCTTTACGACCGGCCGCGAACGCCGCAACGCGCTCGAGGACGCCTACCTCGGCTGGAAATCCGGCGACTCGATTCCTGCAATGGGAAAGGACGGCATCGACATTTCCGCCGGCAGCCAGTACGTCAACGTGGGCTCCGGTTTCCTGATCAAAGGAGACAAAGTCAGTGCCGGCAGAGCTGTGGACGACGGCCGCTACGATCGCGGCGGCGCTTACTATCTGGCATCGCGCGTGGCTTTCTCGCGAACCGCAGTGCTGCGACTGGGCGGCGACACCGGATGGCATGGAAGCGCAATCTGGCTCAAATCGAACAATCATCTGCAAGCCGATACCGAGCTGGCCGTAGGCACCCTGGACTATACGGCCCAGCCGGGAACGCTCGGGCTCACCTTTGTCCATGGCATCAGCATCGACAAGCGATATGTCAGTACCCCAAGCCGCCTCGATCGCCCGGGGATGAACACGTACAGCATTCGAGGCGACGGTGACGCCGGGATCCCCAATACGCACTTCGCGTTCGAATATGCATACCAAACCAAACGATCCGGCAACGACAACGGGTGGTATGCCGAAGCCGGATATACGTTCCGGAATGTCCGGTGGCAGCCGTCGTTGAGCTATCGCTACACGCGTTATTCGAAGGATTTCGACTCGCTGTTCCAGGGTGGATTCGGCGATCGCTACCAGGGTGAAATCGCATCCAACTATTCGTTTTCATACAACTTCAATACGCGCATCCATGACGTCGGGCTCACAGTCCACCCGTCCGAAAAATTTACCGTGACCCTGATGTATTTCAACTTCCGGACGTTGTCCAATCGCTCGACCCTCGATCTCGACGCGTCCAAGCTGACACTCTATCTGGATTGGGCTCTGACCAAGCATCTCCAGTTTTCCCCGAACTTCGGTGTCTACAAACCGCGAAAATACGCTGCAAACGGCGGAAACCAGACCGGCAGCGCAGCCGCAAACTTCTATGCCAACCTGATGATCGTCGCGAATTTCTAGCGCAATCTTCGATCACCCCGCCGCACATCGCATCGCCGACATCGGACTTCGTGGCAGTCGCAACCGCTTACGGCGCCTCGACACGCCGAACTTGACGGAGTCATCGGACCGGCGGACGGGCTCGCGCGTTCCGGCTCGACATCCGCGGGTTTCCCCCGCTGGGATAACACACGATTTGTTCGCAGAATTTCTCCTGCCAAAAAAACGATCAGTCGCCCTACGCACGTCCTTCGCCGCCCCGTCGAGGTTTCCTGTCATGAAGAGCATCGACCGATTTGATGACGTGAATGCCCACGCCGCGTCGATCAAGCACTGGAATCAAACCTACAGCCAGATATCGGCGGGTTCGCTCGAAAGCTCGCTGATGCAACTTGCAAGCGCGCGCTGCCACCTTTTCCGGGAACGGATAAACCAGCGCGTCGTTCAACACGGCGAAGCTCCGTCGGGAAAGATTTGCTTCGCCATACCGATTTCGGCGTCCGGACCGGTCGTCATGCAAGGCCGCAAGGCAGACTGCAACAGCGTTCTCTTCCTGCGTAGCGGCGAGGAGTTCATGTTTCATATGCCAACGGGCATGGACATGCTCTCGATCAACTTCGATCGCGATATGTTCGAATCGGCACTATCGACCGTTGCGAACGCCCACGCGATCAACACGCTCCTCAAGCAACCCGTCATCACGTTGCCCAGACAGAGCCTGAACGCGTGCCGCCGTCGCCTGCTTGCGATATTTTCCGAGGCGTTCGTCGACGACGAAGGCGGCACCATCCAGCATGACGAAGGCGCGTTCGAGCAATTCGTTCTTCATGAAATGATTCGACTGATCAGCAGCCCGGATTGCAATCTACGTCAACGCAACGGCAGTTCCACCCAAAGTTTCATCGTCGAGAAATGTCATCACCTGACCATGTCAGAGAGCGTCAAGGTTCCCAGCGTGATGGAGCTGTGCCGGCAACTGCAGGTCAGCCGGCGTACCGTGCAGAACAGCTTTCGATCCGTGACCGGAACGACGCCGTTGAATTACCTTCGGTCCGTGCGGCTCAACGGCGTGCGTCGAAGCCTGATGTCGACGCATCCATCCAAACTCCTGATCGGTGACGCCGCCGCCCGATGGGGATTCTTCCACTTGAGCCATTTCGCCGAGGACTACCTGGCACTCTTCGGCGAGTTGCCTTCGCATACCAAAAGACCGGTTCGGAACGACGGATAGAAGCCGGACGAGCCGGCGCGGTCCGATCTCCGAGCCCGACCGCGATGCAGGGTGCCTCGCACCCATTCCGACGGCTGCGGCCACCACCCTGCTCGTCATCTTCCGCGACCGAATCCGCTGCCGGAGCGCACGCGGATTCACGTGATGGCCGACATACGACCGGTGACTCGCGTGCGCGAGGCGCCCGGTGTACCCCGAAAATGACGCTCAATTCACCTGTCCGGCGTCGATCATGGATCTGAGATCCGCGGTCGGGTCGGCCAGCGTCGCAGCGGGAATACGCGATCGCTGGGCGATCAGCTTGCGCGCCAGCACGTGGTCCGACGGCCGGTTCACGGAATGCGCAGCCGCCATCGCACCGTCGTGCAGGTAGAACACCGTAAAGCGATCGCTGGCGGGTGCACCGCGCAACACCACCTGGTCTCCGGACGATGGCAGACCGGCCATCTGGAATCTCAGGTCGTGCTGCTCGCTCCAGAACCATGGTACGGCCGAAAGCGGTTGAGGCCGACCGACCAGCACCGAGGCCGCGGCGCGCGCGCCGTCGCTGGCGGCCTGGATAGATTCAAACCGCATTCTGGCCGGACTACCCGGGAAAGGCGGCTGCGTCATGTTGGCCACGTCGCCGACGGCCAGTACGTTCCGCACCGAGGTGCGGCCCAACGCATCCACAAGGATGCCGTCGTCGCAGGCGATGCCGGCGGCATCGGCAAGCTCCGTGTTCGGCAATACGCCGATCCCTGTTACGACCAAGTCGCAATCCAACGTGCGGCCATCGTCGAACTGGACTGCCTCGACGCTACCCTGACGGCCCAGCAGCGCCCGTACGCTGCGGCCCAGTTCCAGCGAGACGCCGCGCCGGCGATGCGCATGCGCGACATAGTCCGACATGAACGCCGGGAAGGCGCGCGCGAGGAGGCGAGTCTGGCTCTCGACCACGGTAACCCGCGTTCCAGCCGAGCTCAGCGCGGCCGCGACCTCCAGACCAATAAACCCGCCGCCAACGATGCACGCGCTCGAGCAACCGCCAAGCCTGCGCTGCACCGCCAGCGCATCGTCGAGCGTGCGCAGTTGATGCACGCCCTGAAGCTCAGCACCGGGAACCGGAAGCGGGCGGCAGCGCGCGCCCGTCGCGAGAGCAAGCCAGCCGTATTCGAGATGCTCGCCGTCCGCCAGCCGCACGCTGCGCGCGGCCAGATCCAGCGCTGTAGCGCGCTGCCCCACGCGCAGATCGATGCATTGTTCAGTATAGAAATCCGGGCTGCGCAGCGCGAGCTGGCTCATGCCGGTCTTGCCCGTGAGCAGGCCCTTGGAAAGAGGCGGGCGCTGGTAGGGTGCGTGCGGCTCGTCTCCGATCAGGACGATAGGTCCATCGAATCCCAGTTCGCGCGCAGCCGCGGCGAGTTGAGTTCCGGCATACGAGGCACCGACGATAACGAGCGGCGCTTTTTGTGAGGATGTCAAAGTTGTCTCCCGAGGAAACGCCCTGGCAATCCACGGGTTTGAACCGGATCGGCGCACGGCGTGCGGCGTGCGCACCGGAACCGGCTGTCGAGGACGACGTTCGCCGGCAAACCGTCGCTTCGACAATCGCGCAGCCGGAACGATGTTCGACGAGGTGGATCACTTGCCGGGCAGTACGGACTCCGAATGCGTTGAAGAGGATGACGAGCGTGTCTCGCCGACAGGCAATCGGAGACGCCCACGCGAGCGCGTCTCCGATCGCCGAACCGGCCGCGGCCCCCGTCGATGCACAACGCGCACGAACGGGCACGAAACACGAAGATTCGCATTCGCGCCCCGGTTCATCGCCGTCGTACTCCGTCGAAGTACGCGCGCCGAGCCGTCAGGAACAGGCTCGGGATAGCCGCCTAGCCTTGCTTCTCGGGCATTCTCAGCACCAGGCCGTGCAATTCTCGTGTCAACTTGATCTGACAAGCGAGCCTGCTGTTCTCCTGCGTTGCACCCAACGGCTCGAGGAGGGCAAGCTCGATCGCCGGATCGGCTTTGCCGGTCACGCCGAGCCAGGGTTCGTCGACATAGACATGGCAAGTCGCACACGAGGCCTGGCCGCCGCAAAAGCCGTCGATACCCGGCACTCCATTTTCCAGTGCGGTCTCCATTGCATTGGCGCCGTCCGGCGCGACCACGACGTGCTCGTCGCCATTCGCTTCGATATAGGTAACTTTTGGCATATTCAAGAAAGGTGATTTTTTAACGAGCACGCGCGACTCTGTTCGATATCGAGTCGTGCGTGCGGCCTGGATATCCGCCCGTCGGCGAAAACTCACTCGTGGGTCGGCGTCACGGTATCCTGGCGAGCGCCGATTTGAAGCAAACCCTGCCAGAACGAAACGAATGGCTCGAGATAGAAACCTCGCAGGGTTTTGTGAGGATTTTTTTCCCCAAACTCCACTTCATTCAGCCCCCAGCGCCATGTTTCGTTCTTTTTCGGCAGATAAAGGGTTCCGAACATCCAGTCCCAGACCGTCAAAATCACCCCGTAGTTTTTATCTCGATGCGGCAGCTCGATGCTGTGATGGAGGTTATGCATGACAGGCGCGAGCACGATACGATTCACCCAGTTTCCGTACGAAACGTGCACGTGTACGTGAGACATCGTGTCGACGACAAAAAAGGAAACGTACACCTGAATTCCGATCACGGTCACGGTTCCCGGATTGACAGCGGTTCCGGTGGCGTAAAGCAGCAAGCCCAGCATCACGCCGGCGAAAAACGACGGAATCGTGTTCAGAAAAAAGAATTCGACCGGGTGTTGACGAAAGAGCGTCCATGGCGTCAGCGTTTCGGCCGTATGGTGCGGCTTGTGCAGTGGCCATAGGACGGGAACCTCGTGACACCAGCGGTGCACCCAGTAGCCGGAAAAATCCAGGGCCAGAAAATAGATAGCAAACTGAACCGCAACCATTTTCCAGTCGGTGTGCATCAGAGGCGCTCTCGCCCCGAAATACGTCGCCAGAAAACCCGCCAGATTGTCCGCCACCGATATCGCATTGATTGCGACGAATACAGAAAGTGGAAAACCGATCGCCAGAAGAATAATGCCGTTCCATCGGTCGACGCGAGCCGACGCGTGATCGTACTGGTCCTTCGGAAATACGGACCTCACCACCGCCCGTAACGTCACCGGCTCTCGTTCTTTTCTTGCCAGGAACGCGACCCATGCAACTACCACGAAATAAATCGGAAGACCCCATGCCCACTGCCGCAGCATTCCGATGGTCGGGTCATAAAAGTCAGCAACCGAGCTCCATATCTCATTTAGCATCTTCGTCTCCGGGATTGCATATTGTCACGAGCCAGGGCAGGGCCGCGAGTCGCGCACGCCGCGCTTGCCAGGTACCGTCTATGCCCGCGGCCTGTTCGACACAGAAGGAAGACGCGGCCGTCGGGATAGTGCGTTCATGGTGGTCTGCCGCCCTCCCACCGGCCAGTAACGAACGGTGGACGAACGGTTAACGAACGTTTTTTGGTGTTTTCGCGTGACCGGACAACTGCAATTCCCTGGGTAAACCCGATTTCATCGCATCGCGGATGCCTGCGTATCGCGGGCATATCGACTCCGGCGTGCATTGCGCCCGCTCTTCTGCTCCGCTCGCTTGCGGCGCGCACCGGTTCGGCCCAGCCGAAATAACGACGTCTCGAAACGGGAGGAACGGGTGGAGAAACAGAAGACGGCGCGGTATCGGGCATTCAATCTCGATGCGGCATCGAGAGCACATCCGGATCGCCGTCGAAACAGGTGCGTCCCGCATGTTCACCACGATCTCGAGCCCGGACCGGCTCCAGGGATCACCGTACGCAGCGCAACTTTTTATTTTGGTTTTGCGGGTTCGCCGGCTCCGGCTTTCTTGGGCGCAAGCTCGCTTTCTCTTACAGGCCACATCTGGCCGACCTTCAGATGGCGAACAATGACCGGCTTATTACCGACGTTCGACGGTCCGAATGTACGGACTTCATACAGTGCCTCGAACGTGTTATCGGAGCCGAGACTCTTCTTCAGCTTGTCCAGTTCGGATTTACTCGACGCAACATGTATCGCCTCCATGAGCGCAGGATCCCTGGTGCCAGCAATAACGACGATATGATTTCCCGATGAGCCCGGAAAGCTGGCTATATATGCATAGTCGCGGCGCATAATCCCCTCGGTCGAAGGGTTGTCCCAGTCGGATTGAAACTGATTCCCGCTCGCCCGATCGACAAGCGTATCGCCGTCGTCCGACAGAGAGAAACCCGAGATATCGCAAAGCGGTTCTTTCAGGTCCGCCAGATTCCTCAGCAAACCGACATAGACGAGATCGTGAGTCCGCAACATGTTGTTGGTGAAGCGCGACATCGCGATGGATTGCAGCGACGGCAGCTCACCGGCTCGCGCGGTCGCAATGATGGGAGTAATGGCAGCCATAGCCGGCGCCACACCTTCAGGAAGGGTGTAGGTATTCAAGTCGATATATTTTTGATTCGCGCCCGAGGTCCGCAACCGGTACTGACCCAACTCATCCGCAGAGTGAATTCGGGGGTCGAGTATCAGGCGGGAAACCTCGTTGTCGGAATCCAGCTCGCCGAAAACATAATCGCCGCCATAAACGACAAGAGTCGGAATATGGCTCCCCGCCAGCGCACTCCAGAGATTGGTCCCGAGGCGAGCGTCTCCGGCGGGATTGCCTGCGAACCAGTTCCAGCAAATCAGATTGAGCCCGGCGAGAAGCACGGCGCCCCCTGCGAACCACATCCAGGCGCCGCGTCGCAGGCGGCGGCGCGGTGCGGCACGTTCGTCTGCCTCGGCCGCAGCCGGCGGAACGACGACGAGCCGATATTCCCCGCGCGGAAGGGCCAGGCGTTCACCATGCTCGTCCGGTGGCAGTTCCTCGAGTTTCTTCCGTAGCCGGTGGACATGCACCCTCACGGTCGCATCGGCGGCAAGATCCACGTCGATGGATTTGCCGAAGACCGTTTGCGCAATCTCGATTTCCTTCGGTGCGGCGTCGGCCAGCGAACGTTCGAGCAGTAATTCGAAAAGACGATTGATCTGCGACGATTTTCCGAGCACGCCACTTTTTTGAATGCGTTCCCCGTGAGCAACGAGCCGCCTTGTGTCTTTGTCCTCTAGCACGCTCGACCTCCCCGGCTTGTACGGAGACACGCCCGTTCGCTCGCCGCGCGGCGCGGCGGCAGAGTGCGCGGCACCAGGCTCGTCACGAGCACCGAACCGACCACCAGTAGCCCCGCGACTACCCCGAGCCCGGCATGCGGCGTCCCCGTACGCGCAAACAGGAGGCCGACCAGCCACGAACTGAAGGCGCCGCCGAGCGAACCCAGCATGCTGATCACCGCGATGCCCGCCGCCGCCGCGCGACCGGTCAGTTGTGCAGCCGGAATCGTCCAGAAAACGATCGGCACGGTGAACGCGCACAGCTGCGCGGTCGCCAGCAAGGCCACGGTGATCCATACGTGGCCGACCGAGAAGCGCAGGAGCAGTAGACTGCACGCGGTGACGAGCATGCAGACCACCGTATGCCACCGGCGCTCGCCAAATCGGTCGGAACTCCATGCGATCGCCACGTTTCCGATCATCGTGAACACCGATATCAACCCGGATAACCAGCCGATTCCGGAGACGCTCGACACCCCGGCCGACTTCAGCACCGTGGGCGACCAGAACGTCACCGTCCCCATTCCGACGTAGATGCAGAAATAGATCGCGGCAAGCCCCAGCACGCGACCGTTGCCAACGATGTCGACAACGCCGACCCGGTCATGGCCGACCACGGCCGAGGCCCGCTCGGCGTCCAGATCGCGCAAGAGCGCCTGCCGGTCCAAAGACGACAGCCATGCCGCCTGTTCCGGCCGGTCGCTCAGCATCAGCGGCGCAACCAGCCCGAGCGCGATGGCCGGCAATCCCTCGATCAGAAACAGCCATTGCCATCCGCGCAACCCCATCACGCCCTGCATGTGCGCCATGATCCAGCCGGACAGCGGTCCGCCGATCATTCCAGCAACCGGAACGGCGAGCAGCAGCATGCTGTTGACACGGGCGCGCACCGCGTCCGGAAACCAGTACGACAGGTACAGGATCAGGCCCGGAAAGAAGCCGGCCTCGGCGGCGCCGAGCAGAAAACGCACCACGTACAGCGACACGCTGCCGGTCACGAACATCTGCGCCACCGTGCAAAGGCCCCACAGCACCATGATGCGCATCAGCGTGCGGCTCGCGCCGATGCGCGCCAGCACCAGATTGCTCGGCACCTCGAAGGCGGCGTAACTGATGAAGAAAATGGCCGTCGCGGAGCCGAACACGGCTTCGCTCAAGCCGAGATCCTGCAGGAACTGCAGCTTGGCGAACCCGATGTTGACGCGATCGACGAAGTTGATGACGTAGCAGACGAACAGAAACGGAATCACGCGCAGCGCGATCCGGCGGTACAAGACGGCAGGGGGTGACTCGGACATGGACCGCTCCCGGTAGGTGGAGATGCATCGGCAGTCGCGTGCGTTGCTCGCGGCTGTAATCGGCGGCGCCATGCATGCGCACGGCCAGTCGAAGCGCCACGGGAGAATTATACAAATCTCACAATTCGGGATTCATTGGTAGTTAACACGAGAAAATCCGCCGGGCGCCGCCTGCACCGCATCGCCAACCTTCATCCGTCAGCTTTGTAAGAAAACATCGAGATCCTGCGGATATCACGGTCATTTCGCCTACACTGCAAGGTATCGCACCATATCGCACGTAAACCCCCATCATAAAATAAATTCAATCTCATATAATGAGATTTATAAAAAAACGGCCACGAGCGTCAACGGGGTTTTCGATCGCGTCACCCGGTGTTTTTTTCTGGATATGATCGTCGGCGGGACCGGCCGCATGGCACGGCATCTTCGGAAGCCGTCCATCCGGGCGAATCCAGGCGAACCGCGCGCATCGCGCGTGCTGCCCGCGCCCGGGCAACCTGCGTCGGCCTCGGCCGGCATCGAATTTCAGACGGTATGCATCAGCCACGCCATGAATCTGCACGCTGAAACACTGTGCTTCTCGGATGTGTTCCTCCATTCCCAGGCGATCGTGAACTGGTCGCAGCACTACGACCAGATCAGTCCCGGCACCGCAACGACCACGCTGCGCCAGGTCGCCGGCCAGCGTTTCCACGTCTTTCGCGAACGCATCAATCAGCGCGTGATGCAGCACGGCCTCGCGCCGCGCGACCGGCTCTGCTTCGCGCTGCCGATCGTCAGCGCGGTCGCGCCCGTGGTCCAGGGGCGCACCGTCGAGCGCCCGAGCCTGCTGACGCTGCGCGGCGGCGAGGAGTTCGTCGCGCATCTGCCGTGCGACACCGAGGTGCTCGCCTTCACGATCGATCGCACGCTCACGGCCGATCGCGAACTGGACGAACTCGCGAACCTGCCTGCCCGCATCCTGAAGCAGCCGGTGCTGCCGATCTCGCCAGCACGCTACGGCCATGCGCTGGACGGGCTCGAGCGCGTGCTTTGCCAGGCGCTCGACAGCGGTTCGCTCACCGCACGCGATGCATTCGACGAACGCGTGCTCGCGCACAGTGTCGTCGGCATCCTGCTCGACCTCGTGCAGTCCGACGATGCCGATGCCGGCGCGCTGCCGTCGGCCTCGACGCAAAGCTACATCGTTCGCCGCAGCCAGGAAATCGCGCTCGAATGCGACGACGTGCCGACGGTGATCGATCTCTGTCACCACCTCAGAATCAGCCGCCGCACGCTGCAATACAGTTTCCAGAACGTGGTCGGCACGACGCCGACCGCCTATCTCCGCTCGATCCGGCTGAACGCCGTGCGGCGCTTCCTGATGACGACGCCCGAGACGATGCGGATCGGCGACGCGGCGGCGCAATTCGGCTTTTGCCACTTCGGGCGCTTCTCCGCGTACTACCAGCAGCATTTCCACGAGCTGCCGTCACACACGCCGCGCCTGAGCTGAGCCCGCGAACGACGCATGGTGGCGGCGCATCCGGGTAATCCCCTGCCGCCCCCGCGCATGCGGATTGCCGATAACGGACAACGCACGTGATTTAGGCACCGTAAATTTTTGTCGTCGGCCTGCTTGTGTGCGCTTCACCGCATCGAGCGGCCGTCCAAGCGCACACCTGTGTCGTCGTCGGTGGTCGGCCGTCGGCATCCCATGCCGGCTCGTCAGGATCGGCGCGCGGCACGGGAATATCGATCAGGCATGCCGGTGTCGATTCCTGACGGACGATCCGGCCAGCGGGACTACTCATGAACGAATCGTCACCCCGGTCCGAAGCGGGGCTCAGCAAGAACGCCGTCGGACTTTCACACATCGTTTTCTTCGTCGTCGCCGCGGCCGCGCCGCTCACCGCGATGGTCGGCGCGACGCCCGCGGCATTCTCGCTCGGCAACGGCCCCGGCGTGCCCGGCGTATTCGTGCTGGCGGGCGTCATGTACCTGATCTTCAGCATCGGCTATGCCGCGATGAGCCGGCACATCTCCAATGCGGGCGCGTTCTATGCGTATATCGCGAACGGGCTCGGACGCCCCGCCGGCGTGGGCGGCGCGTTCGTCGCGATCGTCGCGTACAACGCCGTGCAGATCGCGATCTACTGCATGTTCGGCTTTTTCCTGAACGACAGCATCCAGCGGCACTACGGCGTCGACGTGCCGTGGTGGGCGTTCGCGCTCGCGTGCGTCGTCGCGGTCCACGTCTGCGGCGCGCGACGCATCGAGTTCAGCGGCCGGCTGCTCGGCATGCTGATGATCGGCGAGATCGCGATCGTGATGCTGCTCGATCTCGCGATCGTCGTGCACGGCGCGAGCACCGGCGGCTTCAGCGCGAAACCGTTCAGCCCCGCGCTGGTGTTCGCACCCGGGCTCGGCACCGCGCTCGTGTTCGTGCTCGGCTCGTACATGGGCTTCGAGGCGACGGCGATCTTCTCCGAGGAGGCGCGCGACCCGAAACGTACGATTCCGCGGGCCACCTACCTGGCCGTGATCCTCATCATGGCGTTCTACGCGCTGTCGTCGTGGGCGATCGTCGAGGCGTGGGGCGAGGGGCAGATCGCCGCACAGGCGGGCCGCGATCCGGCCAATCTGTGGTTTGCCGTCAGCGGCCGGCTGCTCGGCGGCATCGCGACGGACGCGATGAACGTGCTGCTCGTCACGAGCCTCTTCGCGGCCATCCTGTCGTTCCACAACACGATCACGCGCTATTTCTACGCGATGGGCCGCGAACGCGTACTGTGGCGCAAGCTCGGTCATACGTGCCCCGTGCATCGTTGCCCGGATGTCGCCGGCAAGGTGCAGACGCTGATCGCGCTCACGGCCATCGTCGGATCGGCGGTGTTCCGCCTCGATCCGTTCGCGGTCGTGTTCTCGTGGATGAGTGCGCTGGCCACGATCGGCATCATCGCGGTGCAGATCCTGGTGGCGGCCTCGGTAATCGCATTCTTCGCGCGCGATCGCAGGGACGCCAGCGTCGTGCACCGCCTGATCGCGCCGCTCGTCAGCGTGATCGCGCTCGGTGCATGCCTCGTGCTGGTCGTGCGCAACCTGTCCGTGCTGAGCGGATCGGATTCGACCTTCGTCGCGATGTTTCCGTATTTCCTCGTCGCCGTCGGCGCGCTCGGCATCCGCGCCGCGCTGCGGCTGAAGCGCAGCGATCCCGACCTGTACCGCGAACTCGGGCGCGCCGCCCAGTAGCCGCTGGCCAGTAGCCGCTGCCCGGACGGTGCCGCGCCGCCCCGTCGTCCCGTTACGCCCTCCCCGGGCATTTCCCGCTGCCGACGCGACTCGCAATGCGTCGCGCCGGCACGGGTATTCCCTATCCCGATCGCACAGCAACGATTGCCGATAGCGGACAAGGCGCGCGATTTCATCGACATACAGTGAAAGCGACGTCGCCGCAGCACGGTGGCAGCCGCCCTCGCCGCCGCCCCGTTCAGCCCGACGATTCGCCCCTGTGAAACATGGACACCATGATGAAAATTCAGAATCTGATCGGCGGCAGGCATTGCGATGCAGCGACCGGCCGCACTTTCGAAAAGCTGGCGCCGGCAACCGGCGACTACGTCGCCGCCGTGCCCGCATCGACCGCCGAGGACGTCGATCGCGCGGTGCGTGCCGCGCACGCCGCGCTGCACGACGACGCGTGGGCCCGCGCCGGCGGCTCGGCCCGCGCCCGCTGGCTCCTTCGGCTCGCGGATCTGGTCGAGCGCAACGGCAATGCGCTGACGGAATTGCTGGCCGTCGAACAGGGACGCCCGCTTGCCGAGATGCGCATGATGGACCTCCCGATGTGCATCGACACGCTGCGCTATTTCGCCGGCTGGGCCGACAAGCTCGAGGGCCGCACGATTCCGACCGACGGCTTCATGGGCCGACCGACGCTCAGCTACACGCGGCGTGCACCGGTGGGCGTCGCCGGTCTGATCATTCCGTGGAACGCGCCGTTGATGATCGCCGTGTGGAAACTCGCGCCGGCGCTCGCGGCCGGCTGCCCCGTGGTCATCAAACCGTCGGAGGACACGCCGCTGGCCGTCGCCCGGCTCGGCGAACTCGTCTGCGAAGCCGGCCTGCCCGCCGGGGTCGTCAACATCGTTCACGGCGTGGGCGCGGAAGTCGGCGCCGCGCTGGTCGCGCATCCGCTCGTGAACAAGATCAGCTTCACCGGCAGCACCGAAGTCGGCCGCGCGATCGCGACCGCGGCAGCGAAGACCTTCAAGCGCGTCACGCTCGAACTCGGCGGCAAGGCCGCGCAGATCGTGTTCGCGGATGCCGATCTCGATCGTGCGATTCCGTCGCTGATGGCCGGCATGTTCGCGAACCAGGGCCAGACGTGCGCGGCCGGCTCGCGCGTGCTCGCGCACCGCTCGATCGCGCACGCACTCGAAGAGCGGCTTGCCGAGGCGGCCCGGGCCATCCGTGTCGGTCCGCCGTCGGAGCCCGGCGTGCAGATGGGCGCGCTGATCAACCCGCGTCACCTCGCGCGCGTCCGTGCGCTCGTCGACGGCGCGCTCGCCGAAGGGGCGGTCATGCTCGTCGGCGACGAACAGGTGCCGCCGCGCGGCTGCTTCATGCGACCGACGATCCTGGGCGGTGTCCATCCGGGCATGCGAATCGCCCGCGACGAAGTGTTCGGCCCGGTCGGCATGGTCATGCCGTTCGAGACCGAGGACGAGGCCGTTCGCATCGCCAACGACACGCCGTTCGGCCTCTCCGCTTCGGTGTGGACACAGGATGTCGACACCGCGCACCGCGTCGCCGAGCGGCTCGACGTCGGCGCGGTCGCAATCAATGCATGGAGCCCGATCGACGCACGCCTGCCGTGGGGCGGCACCAAGCAAAGCGGGATCGGGCGCGACCTGTCGAAGGCCGCGCTCGATGCATACCTCGAGGAAAAGATCGTCACCGCAGCCCTGTGACCCGCGGCGCACACCACGTCGCCCCCCTCTGTTCAAGCACTTCGTAAGAGAGACGAGAGACACCATGGACTATCAAAAGCGTCAAAAACGATTCTGGCATCCGATGAGCTCGGCCGCCGCCGGCCATACGACCCCCACCGTCGTCATCGCACGCGGCGACGGCAACTACGTGTACGACGTCGACGGCCACCGCATGCTCGACGGCGTCGGCGGACTGTGGAACGTCAACGTCGGCCACAACCGGCCGGAGGTGAAAAGCGCGATCGCGCGGCAGATGGACGAGCTGTCTTACTACCAGACCTTCGACGGCGTCGCCCATCCGCGCGTCTACGACCTGGCCGACCGCCTGTGCGCTATGTTCGCGCAGGAGGACATGCAACGGGTGATGTTCGGCAGCGGCGGGTCCGACGCGATCGAGACCGCGCTCAAGATGGCGCGTCAGTACTGGGTCGCCGCAGGCGAGCCGTCGCGCACGAAATTCCTGTCGCTGCGCAACGGCTATCACGGCGTACACATGGGCGGCACCTCGATCGGCGGCAACGGCGTCTACCATTACAATCACGGCCCGCTGCTGCCCGGCTGCGTGCTGCTCGACACGCCGTGGCTCTACCGCAATCCGTGGAACTGCGACGATCCGCAACAGCTCGTCGAGCACTGCATCCGGCAGCTCGAGGAAACGATCGCGTTTCACGGCCCGCAGACCATTGCCGCGTTCGTCGCCGAACCGGTGCAGGGTGCCGGCGGCCTGATCGTCCCGCCGGCCGATTACTGGCCGCGCGTGCGGGCCGTATGCGACCGCAACGGCATCCTGCTGATCGCCGACGAGGTGGTCACCGGCTTCGGCCGCACCGGCAGCCTGCTCGGCAGCCGCGGCTGGGGCGTCGCCGCCGACATCCTGTGCGTCGCCAAGGGCATTTCCGCCGGCTACGTGCCGCTCGGCGCGACACTGTACAACGGCCGGATCGCCGACGCGATCGAACATGGTGCGGGCTTCTCGCACGTGGTCATGCACGGCTATACGTACAGCGGGCATCCGCTCGCTTGCGCGGCGTCGCTTGCCGTGCTCGACATCGTCGAGGCCGAGGATCTGCCCGGTAATGCGGCGCGGGTCGGCCAGCGCCTGCTCGAGCAATTGCTGCCGCTGAAGGCCGACTTCGAGACGGTCGGCGACGTCCGCGGCAAGGGACTGATGCTGGCGCTCGATCTGGTGACCGACAAGGCCAGCCGCACGCCGCTCGATCCGGGACAGGGGTTCGCCGCCCGCGTGGCCGATGCCGCGCGCAGGCGCGGCGTCCTGGTACGGGCGATCGCGAACAAGGTCGTGATGTCGCCGCCGTTGACGCTGCGGCAGGACGAAGCCGACTTCATCGCGGTGACGCTGCGCGAAGCACTGCAGGAATGCTGCGCGGATTCGCTGGCGATCGCCTGAGCGCGCGAAATAGCCTGGCGCACGGGCCTCTCGTCGAAGGTTCGTGCGCATCGCCATCCGGCCTCGGTTCGACGAAGATCGGCGCGAGACGTTGACGATCGGCATCCCGCCTGTCGCAGTGTCGCTTCAAAGGAAGACAAATCAAATGGAACACCAGGCCATTGCATTCACCGTGGAGAAATACCCGCTCGCGCTTCGGCTGTTGCACTGGGTCAGGGCGATCCTGATCGGCGCGCAGCTCTGGACCGGCTGGACGATGGTCCGGCTCGACGACAACCTGCCGGCCAAGTTCGACTGGTACTACCCGACGCATAAGGAGTTCGGCGTGCTCACGCTGCTGGTGGTCGTCACGCAACTGGCGATTCGGTCGATGAAGCCGTTGCCGCCGCTGCCTGCCACCCTGCCGACGCTCGACCGCAAGCTCGCCAAGATCGGCCACTACCTGCTGTACGCGCTGGCGATCGTCGTGCCGCTGATGGGTTATTCGATGTCCAGCACTTTCACGCAGAGCGACGGCGTGCCGTTCTTCTTTTTCCGCGTACCCGAGCTGCTGCCGAAGAACGACCACTGGTTCGAGGCGTTTCAGTGGCTGCACCGGACGCTCGCCTACACGTTGCTCGCGCTCATCGTGCTGCATGTGCTCGGCGCGCTGAAGCACCGCTTCTTCGACCGCAACCCGGAAAACGACGTGCTGCGGCGGATGCTGTAGCTCCGCTACGCGGAACCTCGCGCCCGGCGAGGCGCCGTATTCGGTCCGCTCGATCGCGGCGGACCGATTCTCTTCCCGATACATATTTCGTTTAACTAACGATAAACGGACCCGCCGCACGCGTCCGGTGCTGACGCACGCCGTCGGAAACCGTGTCGCCACGCGTGGGCCGCCCACACCTGGAGATCGACGATGAAGAAGATGATGGCGGCCGTATCGGCCGCGAGCGCCATGGGTTTCGGCCTGCCGGCCCACGCGCAAAGCACCGTGACGCTGTACGGCCTGATCGACGAAGGCATCAATTTCACGAGCAACGCGGGCGGCAGCACGGCTTACCAGATGATCAGCGGCGATACCGTCGGCAGCAACTGGGGGTTGAAAGGTACCGAAGACCTCGGCGGCGGCCTGAGGGCGCTGTTCCAGCTCGAAAACGGCTTCAACGCGAGTACGGGCGCGCTCGGCGTGACGTCCCGGATGTTCGGCAGGCAGGCTTATGTCGGACTCGATTCCGACCGGTTCGGCACGCTTACGCTCGGCCGCCAGTACGACCCCACGCTCGACATGTGGAGCCCGTTCACGGCCACCGGAAACTGGCTCGGCGACTTCGGCGCGCACCCGTACGACAACGACAACGCCGACTGGGACTACCGCATCCAGAACAGCGTCAAATACGTGTCGCCCGCGTATGCCGGCTTCAAGGGCGAAGTGCTCTACGGCCTCTCGAACCAGGCGGGCGGCTTCGCGCGAAACCGCGTCTACAGCGCGGCCGTGCAGTACCAGATGGGCGCGTTCTCCGCCGCCGTCGCCTACCTGAAGGCAAACAACGGCGGCGCGACCGCGGGCGGTGCGCTGTCGAGCGACGACACGGTATTCAGCGGCCGCTCGCAGCAGAACATCGATGCCGGCGCGTCATACAAGTTCAGCGACAAGTTCACGCTCTCCGCCGCGTATTCGCACGTCGACGTGACCAACCCCGAATCGAATCTCTATTTCGCGAACCCGCCTGCGGCAGGCACGCAGAACGCGTGGAAATTCGACAACTTCGAGGTCAACGGCCAGTATTTCTTCCGGCCTGACTTCTGGCTCGGTGCCGCCTATGCATTCACGCATGCGCATGTCGCCACGACGGCCGGCGACGCATCGCCGAGCTGGCACCAGCTGTCGATGATGCTCGACTACGACCTCAGCAAGCGGACCTCGACCTACCTCCAGGCTGCATACCAGCATGCAACCGGCAACACCGGTACCGACTTCGACCATGCGCACGTGCTCGGCACGGCCGGGCAGTCGTCGGGCCGCAACCAGCTGGCGCTGCGGATCGGGATGATGCATCGGTTCTGAGCGCGGCGACCCGCGGGCCGGGTTGCCGCACGCGGCAACCCGTGCTTTCCCGTGCGGTCAGAACTGATGCCGCACCCCGACGCGCACCGCGGTCTGCGACGCGCCTGCCGCCGCTGCGCCAAGCGCGGCCTCGACCTGGGCGCCGTAAGCACTGTCGTGCCCGCGCGCGACCACCGCGTACAGCCCCGTGCGCTTCGACAGCGAATAGTCGGCGCTCAGCGTGATCTGGTTGGCCGAGCCGATGTCCCCGCCGCGCTGCTGGTACTGGAAACCGCCGCCGAGCTGCAACGAGGGCGTGACCGAATAGGTCAACCCGGCGTCGTAGGTAGTGGCGCGCAACGGCGCGGCAGCGCTGATCCGTACGTCCGACACCATGCCGAAGACGCGGAACGGCCCGACGTTGTAGCCGGCCCCGCCCGAGAAGTTGCGCAGATTGCCGCCGGCAGCCACGTCGTGCTGGCCGAAATAGGCGAACGCTGCGCTGAACGCGCCTTGCGTGTAGGACAGCATCGCGCTTTGCACGCTGCTGCGCGCGACCGTGCCGGGCACGTTGCCGAACCCCCACATGCCGCCGAACGCGACACCGCCGAACGTCGGACTCACGTACTTCACCGCGTTGTTCACCTGCACACCCCACACGCGGTTGTCGAGCGCGCCGCCCGCCGACGCGTTCGCCGGCAAGCCCCACGCGAGCAGCCCGGCCGGCGTGTTCGCGCCGATCGCGAACGACGGCATGAGATCGCCGACGAAATCGAACTGCCGCCCGAGCGTCACGGTGCCCCAGTCGCCGCCGAGCCCGACGTACGCTTGCGAACTGAACGCGGAGCCCGGCACGGTCAACGTGCCGTCCGATGTCTGGAACTGGCTTTCGAGCCGGAATACCGCGAAGTTGCCGCCGCCGAGGTCTTCCCTGCCCGTCAGGCCCCACACGTCGTTGCGCGACACGCCCGCCTGGAGCGCGAGCTGGCGGCCGCCGCGCGGCGCGGAAGCGACGTCGCTCGTGTAGGTGATGCCGGTGTCGAGCGAACCGTAGAGCGTCACGCTCGACTGCGCGAACACCGGCGAAACCGCACCGCAGCCGCACAGCGCCACCATCTTCAACCACGTTCCCATCTTCTTCTCCTCATCGAATATTCATGCATCGCGTCCGCGAGCCGGATCGCACGCAGGCCGTGTCGGGTTGCGTTATCTGCATCGTCAACATAGGATTCCATATTGATTCGATGCGACGCGATTACAGGACGATCAGCGGCATGTGTCACGCGCCTTCCTTGATGCGGGTCCGGTTGCCGCCGCCACGACTTAAGTTAGACTACGGCCCTGCCGTCGCCGATGTGTCGCGTCACCCGCGACCGCGGCGCAGCGCGAGCCGTTTCCGATCCTCCCGTTCCATTGCCGCAAGCCGCCTGATTTCCGGATCACGTCATGTCGAGCCTCACCAAAATGCTGTCCATCCTCGACGTCTTCTCTTCGTCCGCGACGTCGATGACCGCCGAGGAAATCGCCGAACACATGGGCTTTTCACGCACCACGTGTTATCGCTACGTGAAGGAACTGGCTTCCGTCGGCCTGCTCGTCGGCACCAACGGCCGCTATACGCTGGGCCCGCGCATCATCCATCTCGACTACAACATGCGGCAGTCGGACCCGACGCTCACCGCCGCGAAGCCCGTCATCCAGAAACTGGTCCAGGTCACCGGCGGCGATGCGCTCGTGTCGACGCTGTTCGACGAACAGATCATCAACGTCATGCACGAAACCGGTGCCGAAAACCTGCAGCTCGGTTTCGGCCGCGGCCGCATCATGCCGCTGTTCCAGGGCGCATCGTCGAAAGTGATCGTGGCAGCGATGTCGCGCGCGCGCCTGAAACGGCTGCACGAACGGCGCAACGCCGCGTTCGGCGAGTTCGCGGCCGACTGGACACAGTTCTGGCGGCACTGCCAGCAGATCGTCGAGACCGGCTACTGGATCTCGCGCGGCGAACTCGATGCCGGTTTCGTCGGCATCGCCGCCCCGATCCGCACCGCCAGCAGCGGCGAGATCAACAGCAGCCTGTCGCTGGTCTTTCGCGCCGAGCACTTCGCGCTGTTCGACGAGCACGTGCTCGGCAAGCTGCTGATCGACGCCACCGCGCAGATCGGCGAAGCCACCTGAAGGCTGGCGCGACGCCGCGCGCGGGCGCCGGCGCGCGCACCGTCAGTTCAGTTGCGTGATGAATTTGGTGACCAGATAACCGTCGAAGGTCTCGGTGCCTCCCTCGCTGCCGAAGCCGCTGTCCTTCACGCCGCCGAACGGGATCTCCGCCGGCCCCATGCCGAAGTGATTGATGTTGACCATGCCGGCCTCAAGCGCGCGGCCAATCCGGTGCGCGTTGCGTGCCGATGTCGTGAATGCATACGACGCCAGGCCGAACGGCAAACGATTGGCTTCGGCGAGCGCATCGTCGAGTGCATCGAACGGCACGATCCCGACGATCGGGCCGAACGGCTCGTCATTCATCAGGCGCGCCTCGCGCGGCGGTGCCACGACGACCGTCGGCGCGAAGTAATGGCCGGCCCCCGGCAAACGCGTGCCGCCCGCGACGATCGCCGCGCCGTTCGCCTTCGCGTCGGCGACGAACGCGTCGATCTCCGACACGCGCCGCGCATGCGCGAGCGGCCCCATCGTGACACCCTCCTCCAGTCCGTAGCCGACGCGGATCTTGCCCACCGCTTCCAGATACGCGGCAACGAAGCGATCGAACACCGCGCGTTGCACGAAGAACCGCGTCGGCGACACGCACACCTGCCCGGCATTGCGAAACTTGTACGCGGCCAGCATCGCCGCGGCGCGCTCGATCTCGGCATCCGCGCAGACGATCACCGGCGCGTGTCCGCCCAGCTCCATCGTCATGCGCTTCATGTGCGCCGCGGCGAGCGCCGCCAGCCGCTTGCCGACCGGCACCGAACCGGTGAACGAGATCTTGCGCACCTGCGGCGCCTCGATCAGTTGCGTCGACACGTCGCCCGGCACACCCCACACGATGTTCAGGCAGCCCGGCGGCAACCCCGCATCGTGGAAGAGGTGCGCGAGCGCGACGAGCGCGCTCGGCGATTCCTCGGGCCCTTTCAGCACCAGCGTGCACCCCGACGCAAGCGCGGCCGCGATCTTGTGCATCGCCTGGCTGAACGGGAAATTCCACGGCGAAAACGCCGCGCACACGCCGATCGGCTCCCGCAACACCGTCTGCATCACATCCGGCGAACGCGCCGGCACGACGCGGCCGTAGGTGCGACGCCCCTCCTCCGCGTGCCATTCGAGCTGTTCCGCGGACGACATGACCTCCGCGACCGCCTCGCGAAGCGGCTTGCCCTGGTCCATCGTGATGTGGCGGCCGATTGACTCGGCGCGCTCGCGCGCGAGCGAGGCGGCGCGCCGCAGGATGTCCGAGCGCACGAGCGGCGACTCGCGGCGCCATGCCGCGAACGCGCGATGCGCGGCATGCACGGCGGCGTCGATATCGGCCCGCGTCGCATGCGGCAGGTCGCCGAGCACGCGGCCGTTGCCCGGATCGAAGACGGGCTGCGTGCGCCGGCCGTCGGCCGGCAGGAACCGTCCGTCGACATACAGACGAAGCGGCGGGTAATCGACGCACGCATCAGGCACCATGCGCGAAGTCAGCGGCGTAAACGGAATCAAGACGGAACCCTCGATTGAAAGTGCGCGGTTGGCGCGGACGGCGCGACGGCCGCTTCACGCCGCCTGTTGCGGCGCATGCAGCAAGCCGCCGATTTCCTGCCGGAGAATCTGGTTTTCCTGCCTGACGAGCAGATGCCGGACCTTGCCGCGAAAGATCCCGAACTCGGGATCGGCCATCAGCGCGGCACGCCGCCGCGCACGCGTGTCGAGCGAATCGAATGCCCACAGATAGACGAGCTGGTTCAGCGGCCCGACTTCCGTCGCGAAACAGCCGATCATCGTGCCGAGCACCCGCTCCTGCGCGGCGCGTCCGCATTCCGCATACAGCCGCAGATATTCGGCGACGCCGCCCGGCACCAGCGTATAGGTGCGTTGTTCAACAAACATGCACTTCCTCCCGTTGTCGTGGCGCGAACGCCTGAAAGGCCGCGGTCGCGCGGGCCATCCCCACGGCGTCCGTCTGCGCCGCCACGTAGCGATCGGGGCGCACGACCACGAGCGGGCCGGCATGCCGGTCGAACCACGCCGCCAGCGCGTTGTCGACGTCCTCGACGCAGGCGCTGCCGTGCACGCTGGTCACGCGCCGGGCGCGACTCGACCCGCTGCGCGAACGGCTCACCTGCACGAACACCGCGCCGAGCGACGTCCAGTACGCGCGATCGTCGTCGCTCAGGCACGCTTGCGGATCGCACTGCCAGCCGACGATCGAGAACCACGGCCCCAGCACGTCATCGAGTTTGCGGCGCACGCCATCGGCCGTTTCGACGTCGGGCTGCACGATCATCCTGCCGACCGCATCCGATCCGCCGGGCAGCACGATGCCGCGCGTGTAGCTCGGCATCGGCTTGAACCGCATCTGCAGGATGTAGTCCTTCAGTCCCGGCGCGAAGCGGACCAGCCCGAGAACGCGATCGCGCACAAACGCGACGAGCCGGTTGGTCGGCATCAGCATCGCGCCGAAGGTGTCCGCGAGGTCGATCATCGCCTTCGCGTGATCGCGCCGCTCGGATTCGTACGTCGAGATCACGCCGGGATGCAATGCGCCACGGACGATGCCCGCCAGCTTCCACGCGAGGTTGCCCACGTCGCGCAGGCCCGCGTTCAGGCCCTGGCCGATCCACGGCGGACTCAGGTGCGCGGCATCGCCGACGAACGCCACGCGACCGACAACGAAACGCTCGGCCACGCGCGAATGGTGCGTGTAGGTTCGCGCGCGCACGATCTCGACGCGATCGATGTCGTCGACGTACGGCGCGATCAGCGCTCGAATCGAGTCGGGCTGGGCGATCGCCGCTTCGTCCTCGTGCGGGAACACGAGAAACTCCCAGCGCCGGAAATCGAACGGCAGATAGATGCAGACGTTCGGGCGGCGCGGGTCGCAGTTCAGGGCCGTGCAAGGCTGGTCGAGGCCGGCGTTCTTCACATCGACCACGACCCACTTGATCGGATGCGTCGTGCCGGCGAGCGTGACGCCGAGCAGCTCGCGCATCGGGCTGCGTCCGCCGTCGGCCGCGACCACGTAGTCGGCCTGGAGCGCATACTGCCGGCCGTCCGCGCGGCGCACCTGCAACGTGACGCCTCCATCGTCCTGTTCCACATCCACCACTTCCTCGCTGGTTCGCAGCGACACGTGCGGATAGCGGGCCAGCCCGGCACGCAGCGTTCGTTCGGCCAGTTGCTGCATGAAGATGTTGCGCCGCCACCAGCCGAATTCGCGGATCGACGGGCGGATATCGGCAAAGCATTCACCGTTCGCCTTGAACATGCGCAGCGGCACGTTCTGGATGATGTCGCGGCTCAGTTCGTCGGCGAGCCCCGCTGTCTGAAACATCCGCAACGCTTCGTCGTCGATGCCGACCGCGCGCGGAAATTCGACGACGTCCGCCGCCTTCTCGACGATCACCGTCGCGATGCCGTAGAGGCCGAGCAGATTCGCCATCGCCACGCCGTTCGGCCCGGCGCCGACGATCGCGACCGATGTCCGCTCCGGATTGTTCGCCTTCATGCGTCGGCTCCCGTCCGCCATGCCGGATCGTCGAGACGATCGAGCCAGGTGCGCAATGCGTGGTTGAACGCGGCGGGCTGATCGTCATGCACGTAGTGCGTCGCGCCCGGAATATCGAGCCAGTCGATGCCGGCGCTGGCCGCCATTTCGGCCGCCACTTCCGCGGCCAGGAAATCCGAATCGCCGCCGCGCAACAGCAGCGTCGGCACCTGCAGGTTGAGAACCAGCGGCCACAGATGGACGAGCTGCTCCGGCGTCGCGGCCAGCCGGGCCGCCGCGATCCCGGCGGCGTCGTGCCGCCACACGATCCGTCCGTGTGCGTCCTCCTTCAGCGAGTGCGCGACGCGCGAATCGAGCGCGGATTCCGCGATGTTCGGCCGCTGATGCCGCCAGAATGCGCGCGCGTCGTCCCACGACGCGAACGCGTCCGGCGTTTCCTTCAGCTCGCGCTTGATGCGCTCGGAACCTTGCGAGCCGGCCGACGCGCCCGGGCCCATGTCCTCGATCACGAGACCGGCAAGCCGGTCCGGATTCGATGCCGCGTAGACGAACGCATTGGCGCCGCCCATCGAATGCCCGGCCAGCACGAATCGTCGCAGGTCGAGCGCGCGTACCAGCGCATCGAGATCGCGAACGTAGGCCGCCGCGTAATAGTCCCGCCGCGGATCCCAGTCGCTCAGCCCGCGCCCGCGCTGATCGAGCGCGACGACCCGGTAGCGGTCGGCCAGCGCGTCGGCAACGGGCTCCCACGTCCGCGCGTAGCTGCGCAAGCCGTGCAGCATCACCACGGCCGGCGCATCGTCGCGACCCCAGCTCACGTAGTGCAGCCGCAACCCGTCGCTCTCGACCCATCCATCCTTGACGGACACCGTATTCATCATTCGCTCTCCGGCAGCCCCTGCTTTCACACCAGGCCGTCGCGGCCGACGATCTCGCTCGCCTTCAGCCCGCCGAGCCGCGCATGCAGGCGGCCGCGCGTCGCGAACGCGAAGATCACCAGCACTTCGTCGTCGTTGGGCGCGTCGGGAAACAGGCACGTCACCGTGTCGTAGTGCGAGCGCACGTAGAGCGCATCCTTGTGCGCGAGCGGCACGTCGATCACCGTGTTGATCGGGCCGCGCTTGCCGCTCGACGGCACCCACGATTTGCCGCCGCCCAATGCCGCACGGATCGGCTCCGCGAAGATCGACGTGAGGAACGCGTTGCCGTGTTCGTATTCGCCGGCCGAGCCGACCAGGCACGCCTTGCCGTAGCTCTCGATCGCGCGGCCCGCCGCGAGCGACTCGATGCGTCGCGCGAATTCCTGCCCGAGCGCCGGCGACGGGCGTACGAGATCGTCAAGATTTTCGCTGTACCGCCCCGCATACGGGTTGTGCACGGCCGCGGCGATCACGATCTTGCGCAGCGGCTCGCCGTCCGCGAGCTGGCCGGTCTCGTTCGCGAGCGAATCCTCGATCTGCGTATACCACTTGCGGATATGAAAGCCCTCGAAATTGGCGATCTTGCTCATCAGTAATCCTCTATAAAGTATCGATGGTGTCGGAATGGATGGCGGGCACGTCAGTCGAACAGCGGCTCGAGCTGAAAGGGATCGCTGGGCGCGTTGTACCGGTGCAGCACGCGCTTGCCTTCCTCGTCGTCCGTGACGGTTTCGCAAAAGAATTCGAGCCGGTTGCCGTCCGGGTCCGAAAAATACACGCCGATTCCGACCTTGTGATCGGTGATCTTCACGATCGGCACGTCGCGACGGATCAGCATCCCGTACAGCCGGCGCAGCTCGGTCAGGCCGCCCGCGATTTCGAGGCCGTAGTGCTGCAGGCCGATCGTGCCGAGTTCCGCATCGGACGCCGCGCGAATCAGCGCGATGTCATGGTGTTTCTGGCCGAACGACATGAACACCCACTGCTCGCCGCGAGCGGTTTCCGTCATGCCGAGCACGTCGGCATACCAGATGCTCGAGCGCACCGGATCGCGCACGAACAGCGACAGGTGCGTGCGCTGCACACGCGGTACCGGCAGCGGCAGCCCGCTTTCGTTCGCGTGCGCCGCCCGTTGCAGGAGGTCAGGCTGGGTCATCGCTCGCTCCGCTCAATGCGTCGACTGCGCGTGGGCGACGAGCGGCGCTTCGAACGGCGTCCACGCCACGGCCGTGATCTCGCTGAATTCGCGCCATTCCTTGGTCCAGCTCCGGCCGCCGTCGTGCGAACGGAACAGGTGCCCGTACTTGGTCCCCGCATAGACGAGCCCGGGCCGCGCCGCATGGACGCCGAATGCCCAGAACGTCGAATTCGGCGGCGTGTGCAGATCCGTCTCGTGCCATGCACGGCCGCGATCGGGCGAGCGGTAGATACGGCTGCGCGTGCCCGGCGTGCCGTCGCCGATCGCCATCAGCAGGTCGCCGCCGGGTGCCGCCAGCGGGACGACCGTGCGCGTGTAGTACAGCCCGTCGAAGCGGTCGCGCGACAGCTTGCCGTCCCAGGTCAGGCCGTCGTCGTCGCTCACGTGCACCGCGTTCACCGTCAGCAACACCGTCGTCTTCGGCTGGTGCGGCCCGGCAGGCAGCACGGCGATCGCATGAATGTCGCTGTTGCGGATCGCCGTGCCGGGGCCGTCCACGCGCGTCCAGGTCGCACCGGCGTCGCGGCTGCGCCATGCGCCGCCTTCCTCCACGCCGTACCACACGTTGCGGCTGTCTTCCGGGTCCACGCAGATCGTCAGCAGCCGCGGACGATTGACGCCTGAACAGAACTCCGGAAACTCGGGAGCCGTTCGCGCCCAGGTCAGCCCCGCGTCGCTCGACTTGTAAAGCGCGGCACGCGACGGCGCGCCGGTGCCCGCATACAGCACGGCCGGATTCGCCGGATCGATCGCGATGGACCAGACTGCCTGCCCGTTCAGCAGGTTCTCGGGGCGAAACCAGTGCGCGCCGCCATCCTCGCTGATGCACAGCCCCGAATCGGCGCCGGCATACACGCGCGACGGCGTAGCGGGATCCACCGCGAGCGCGCGCACGATGCCGTCGAACTCGATGGGCTCGTCCAGCCCGAGGCGATGCCAGGTCTTGCCGTCGTCGTTCGAGCGCAGGATGCCTTGTCCCGCGGTGGCGACCAGTACGGTTGCGGTCATGCGATGCTCCTTGTGTCAGAGAAAAATGCCGCGCGTGAGCCCACCGTCGCAGCCGATCGACTCGCCGGTGATCGAGCCGGACTTCGGTGACGCGAGAAACGCCACGATCCATCCCATTTCTTCCGGCTGCAGCACGCGCCGGATCGGCGTGACCTTCACGTAGTTGGCCTCGACCTCCGCGGCCGTCAGCCCCTGCTTCTGCGCTTCCTTCTCGTAGAGCTCGTGAATGTGCGGCGTCTCGACGACGCCCGGGTGAATCGTGTTGACCGTGATGCCGAACGGGCCGAGCTGGTCGGACAGCGTCTTGGTCAGGTGCACGATCGCGACGTTGCGCATGCCGGACAACTGCTTGCTGCCGCGGCCGGTGAGCCCGCCGATATTGACGATCCGGCCGAAACCATGGCGCCGCATGTAGGGCGCGGCCGCCTTCGCGCAACGCAGGTAGCCGACGACCTTGATGTCGATGTCCTGGAGCAGCCCCTGCGGATCCGCGTGCTCCAGCTCCGCGCGCACGAGGCCGCCCGGATGCGCAGCGCCGTTCAGCAGGATGTCGAGCCGGCCGAAACGTTCGACGCTCGCCGCCATCGCTGCTTCGATGGACGCCATGTCGGTCGTGTCGAGCGTGACGGGCAGGATCGCGCCGGCCGCGTCGCCCAGCGGCGCGAGCGTCGCGCGAATCTCGGCGGCGGCGGCCTCGAGGTGTTCGAGGCGTCGCGCGGCAATGGCGACGTTGACGCCTTCGCGGGCCAGTTCGAGCGCGACCGCCTTGCCGATGCCCATGCTGCCGCCGGTGATGAATGCGGCTTTTCCGTGGAGTTGCAGGTCCATAACGATGAAAGATCAGAGTCGGGATTGAAGAAGTCAGCGGGTAGCGCGATCAGGGCAGGCACATTTCGATGAGCCGCGGCCCGTCGGAGTGCGCGAGCGCGACGTCGAGCGCCTGGGACAGCGCCTGCACGGTATTCGCGCGCTCGGCCGGTACGCCGTAGCCGCGCGACAGCGCGAGCCAGTCGATCGGCGGATCGTCGAGCAGGGTCAGGCGGCTCGCGTGCGGCGTGTCGGCCGGCAGGCCGCCGCGTGCGAGCTCGGTCTGCAGGATGCCGTAGCGCCGGTTCGAGGCGATCAGCATGACGATCGGCAGACGCTCGCGCGCCATCGTCCACAATGACTGGATCGTGTACTGCGCGCTGCCGTCGGACTGCAGCGCGAACACGCGGCGCTCAGGGCACGCGACGGCGGCGCCGAGCGCCACCGGCAAGCCCTGGCCGATCGCGCCGCCCGTGTTCGTGAGGATCGTGTGACGGCGCGCGCGCGCCGACGCGGTCACGAACGGATAACCGCACGTGCCGCCCTCGATCGACACGATCGCGTCGTCGGGCAGCGCATTCGCCAGCACGCGGCCGACGGTCTGCGGCGTCAGCGGCCCGTCCTCCACGCGCCAGCGTTCGATAGGCACCCCATCGTCGTTCGTTGCCGCGCCGATGCGATCGGCCAGCGCCTCCAGCGCGTCGTCCGCCGCATCGCCTGGTGTTGCCAGCGTCACGATGTCCTCGGGCCGCGCGAGTTCGCCCGGAATGCCCTCGTAGCCGAAGTAAGTGACGGGCGCGAGCGCGCCGGCGAGCACCACGCGCCGACCGGCCAGCGCGGCGAGCGCCGGTTCGGGGAAATAAGGCAGGCGGTCGATGTCCGGCAGACCGCCGCCGCGCTCCGCCCGCGCAGGAAAAGTCTCGCTGAAGCAGGTCGCACCGGTGGCCGCCGCGATGCGCGCCGCCGCACGCTGCCCACGCGCCGACAGCGCGCGGGCGCCCATCAGCAGGACAGCGCGATGACCGCTGAGCAGCAGGTCGGCCACCTGTTCGACCCGAGCGGCATCGAACGTCACCGCAGCCGGGCGCACGATGGCGGGCCACGCCGCACTGCGCACCCGGGCCGATTGGAGATCGACTGGAAGCACGAGCGTCGCGACGCCACGCCGCGTGCCCATCGCGGCGGAAATCGCGTCGGCCGTATCCGTCGCGAGATCGGCGTCGCGCGCCACGCTGCGATACCACACCGACACCGGACGGGCGAGCGATTCGATGTCCGACGTCAGCGGTGCGTCGTACTTCAGATGCTCGCGCGTGTGATCGCCGACGATGTTCAGGATCGGCGTGCGGGCGCGGCGCGCATTGTGCAGGTTCGCAATGCCGTTCGCGTGGCCGGGGCCGAGATGCAGCAGCGTCATCGCGGGCTTGCCGGTCATGCGGCCATAGCCGTCCGCGGCGCCCGTGCACACGCCCTCGAACAGCCCAAGGATCGAGCGCAAGCCCGCCACGGTGTCGAGCGCACCGACGAACGGCATCTCGGTCGTGCCTGGATTGGCAAAACAGACGTCGACACCGGCGTCGCGCGCCGTGGTGAGCACGACGCTCGCCCCGCTTCTTGCTTCGGTATCGCTGCCCAACTGTGGGATGTTCATGCGGCTGCTCGACGGGTTTGGCTAAGGTGTTTTTACTGTAATCCCTAATTACGGGATTTGTCAAACACAACCGCACCCTTCCTCGTCAGAAGAAGAACGGGAAATTCCCGAAAATTTCCGGATTTCGTGGGGATACGCCCTACTGAAAAGACAACGCAGTATTTTGCATTTACCACAATTCGGGATTTGACCAAAAATGGAGGGGGATATGCAGCAAGTCGGCGCCCGTGCCGCGCACCGCGACAAACCTGCTCGAGAGCGCCGACGGTCATGGCCAGTACGCGCTGGACTCGCTCGGGTTCGGCACGAATTCGAAAGCGCTCGGGGGCTGTCCAGGGATCGCTTTTGTCAGCCGGTCAAGAATCGCCTGAAGGGCGTGACGACGAGCCGGCTGCAGGCGGCGCTGAGCCCGCGACTCTGGATCGTGTACCGCGTGAACCGCGGCGCACTCGATTCAGACAATGGACCCGGCTGCGAAGCCGGTGTGAAATGGACCGGCACGCGGTAGATCGCGACCGTGGCGACAGATGCCACCGACCGTCGTGCCGACCAGCCGGTTGGTGCGCAGGCCGGCCGCATAACGGGAGTTCATCCGCTCCTGCAACTGCCGCGACGACCAGCGCTCCAGGCGACAGAGTTCGATGTAGAAGTCGCGCTTGAGCGGGTCGTCGACGTACATCAACATCCTCAGATGGGTCCAGCTCAATTCTCTCCGCAGGGCGGAGAGAATTCAGCCACCGGCCCGCCGAGGCCCTCGCCTGTCACCGCGCCAAATGTGCGCGCGCAATTGAGCTTCGGCACCGCCAGAGACAAAGCCGCCCCTCCAGTCGCCCCGCCCAGATCGAAGAACCTCCAGGCCCGCGTGCGACGCAATGCCCAATGAACCCGCCCACCGACACGTCGTCGTCCGCGCCAGAATTACAGGGGCGCCGAGACGGTGGCGGCAGCGTTTTTCGATCGCCACGGCGGGGGCGCTCAATGCCCTTCGGACACGATGCCTCGCACGCGGAGGCTCCGCCTAAGTCCCGAAATGAAGGAGAACCTGGCCCTTACTATGTTCCCCTTCATTCCGCCGGATCCTGCCTCGAAATGGACCACTTCGGCGGAGCGCATCGCGCCCGTCTTTCACTGCACAACCGCGCACGTCCTAGCTCGCCCCCTGAAGTTTCTACGAAAAAAACTGTCAAACTTCCGCGTCCACACGCGCACCACACGTCGGTCGCGCTGGCTTGCAAACTCAGCCGTCTATCAACGCGCATCACACGCTCGGCGTGATGCATGACCGCAGTCAAACAACGCTCGTGTCCCTGTCCGATTCGACCGGCAAGCCAAACTCCGGATTCGCCGCACCTCTCGACGAACACTAAAAAGACACTAAAAATCGCGGCGCGAACAGACGCCCGGTAAACATTGGCTGCTCCCCCGCTCGAAGGCCCTTGCCAGCCGGGGCTTCGACAGATTCCAGCCCCCCCAACCCAACACCCCAGACTTCACGATTCATTTAACTTTCCGTGAGGACTTCGACACCGACCGCTGACTACGATGGGCGCATGTTTTCAGGACCTGCTGCCAGGAGCCCATCATGCCCACCCGCAGACATCTGCTGTTCGCCGGCGCCACCGGCCTCGCCGCGCTCGCGACCCTGTCGTCCGTCGGCCGCCGCGCGCTGGTCGGCCGCGCGTTCGCCGCGCCGCCGGCCACCCCGCAGACGGCCGCGCCTTTCGAAGTCACCCTCAGCGACGCCGAATGGCATCGCCGGCTCACGCCCGCCCAGTACACGGTCCTGCGCGAAGCCGGCACCGAGCGCCCGTACACCAGCCCGCTGAACGACGAGCACCGGCACGGCACGTTCGCGTGCGCCGGCTGCGACCTCGCGCTGTTCTCGTCGGCCGCCAAGTTCGACAGCCATACAGGCTGGCCGAGCTTCTGGAAGCCGCTCGACCACGCGGTCGCCACCCACACCGACGCGTCGTTCGGGATGATCCGCACCGAAGTGCACTGCCGCCGCTGCGGCGGCCATCTCGGCCACGTGTTCGACGACGGCCCGCCGCCGACCGGCCTGCGCTACTGCATGAACGGCCTCGCCCTCGCCTTCCACCCCGCCACCGCCTGATCCGGCCCCACGCCCGATCGACTGGAGAACGCACCATGCTGCTCATCGTCCTTGCCTATCTCGGCGGCGTGCTCACGATCCTGAGCCCGTGCATCCTGCCCGTGCTGCCGTTCGTGTTCGCGCGCGCCGACCAGCCGTTCGTGCGCACCGGCCTGCCGCTGCTGGCCGGCATGGCCCTCACGTTCGCCGTCGTCGCGACGCTCGCGGCCGTCGGCGGCGGCTGGGTCGCGCAAGCCAACCAGGCCGGCCGCTGGGTCGCCATCGTGCTGCTCGCGGTGTTCGGCCTGACGCTGCTGATGCCGCGTCTCGCGGAGCACCTGACGCGACCGCTCGTCGCCGCCGGCAACCGCCTCACCGGCTTCGCGCAACGCGACGGCCGCCCGGCCGGCCCCGCGTCGTCGCTGCTGCTCGGCGTCGCGACCGGCCTGCTGTGGGCGCCGTGCGCGGGCCCGATCCTCGGGCTCGTGCTGACCGGCGCCGCGCTGCGCGGCGCCAGCGTCGGCACGACGCTGCTGCTGGTCGCGTATGCGGCCGGCGCGGCGACGTCGCTCGGCGTCGCGCTGGTGATCGGCGGCAAGGTGTTCGCCGCGATGAAGCGCTCGCTCGGCGCCGGCGAATGGATCAAGCGCGGAATCGGCGCGGCGCTGCTGGCCGGCGTCGGCGCGATCGCGCTCGGCCTCGATACGGGCGCGCTCGCACAACTGTCGACCGTCACGACGGGTGGGCTCGAAACGAAGCTCGTCGACCGGCTCGGCGGGCGTGCCAACGGCACGCCGGCGGCAATGGCACCGGCCGGCGGTTCGGCGGAAAACGTGGCAGAACACGCGGCGGACGGCTCGGCCAACGGTGTCGCGAACGGTGCCGGCGGCGCGATGATGGCCGCGACGGCCGATGCCGCACAGGCCGGCGGCGCGATGATGCGCGTGGTGGACGCGACGCATGCGCCGGCCGCGCTGCCCGTCGAAGGCACACTGCCGTCGCTCGACGGCGCGGTGCAGTGGCTGAACTCGCCGCCGCTGACGGCGGCCGGCCTGCGCGGCAAGGTGGTGCTGGTCGATTTCTGGACGTATTCGTGCATCAACTGCCTGCGCACGCTGCCTTACACGACCGCGTGGGCGCGCAAGTACGCGCCGTACGGGCTCGTCGTGATCGGTGTGCACGCACCCGAATTCGCGTTCGAACGCGACATCGGCAACGTGAAGAAGGCCGTGCACGACCTCGGCATCGACTTCCCGGTCGCGATCGACAACCACTTCGCGATCTGGCGCGCATTCAACAACGAATACTGGCCCGCGCACTACTTCGTCGACGCGCAGGGTCGCGTGCGCCGGCACCACTTCGGCGAAGGCGAGTACGCGGAGTCGGAGCGCGCGATCCAGTCGCTGCTCGCCGAGGCAGGCCATCCGGAAGCGCTGAACGTGCCGCTCGGGCTCGCCGGCGCGCCCGCGAAGGGCGCGCTCGCGGCGGCCGACAGCGCGGACGTCCGCTCGCCCGAGACCTACGTCGGCTACGCACGCGCCGAGGATTTCGTGTCGCCCGGCGGCGTGGTGCGGGATGCGGCGTATCACTATGCCGAGCCGGCCCGTCCCGATCTGAACGACTGGGGCCTCGCCGGCATGTGGCGGGTCGGCGCCGAACGCGCGACGCTCGCGGCACCCGCCGGCCGCATCGTCTACCGCTTCCATGCGCGCGACTTGCACCTGGTGCTCGGCCCCGGCGAGGACGGCAAGCCGGTGCGCTTTCGCGTGACGCTTGACGGCGCGGCCCCCGGCGCCGCGCACGGCAGCGACGTCGATGCGCAAGGCTACGGCACCGTGACCGGGCAACGCCTGTACCAGTTGGTCCGGCAACCCGGCGCGATCGCCGATCGCACGTTCTCGATCGAGTTTCTCGATCCCGGCGTGAATGCCTATGCGTTCACGTTCGGCTGATCCCGGCCGGGGCGGCGCACCGGCGCCGCGTCCGGGCCACGCTTTCCATTCCGCCTTCCGAAGGAGCACACCGTGAACACCATCTCCCCCCGCGGTTCCGCGCCGCAACGGCGCACGGCGATGCTGCGCCGCATCGGCGCCATCGCCGTCGCGGCGCTCGCCGTGTTCGGCTACCAGCGCATCGTCAACTCCGCCGAGCCGATGCGCACCGTCCCCGCGCCCACGCTCGACGAAACGCCCGGCGCATCGCACGACGAGACGGCCGTGCTCGCCGGCGGCTGCTTCTGGGGCGTGCAAGGCGTATTCGAGCACGTGAAGGGCGTGAAGCAGGTCACGGCCGGCTATGCGGGCGGTGCGTCCGAAACCGCGCACTATGCGCTCGTCGGCTCGGGGCTGACCGGGCATGCGGAATCGGTTCGCATCGTCTACGACCCGACCCAGATCACGTACGGCCGGCTTCTGCAGGTGTTCTTCTCGGTCGCGCACGATCCGACCGAGCTCAACCGGCAGGGCCCCGACGAAGGGTCGCAATACCGGTCGGCGATCTTCCCGACCACCGCGCAGCAACGCGCGGTCGCGAGCGCGTACATCGCGCAGCTCGGCACCGCGCACGTGTTTCCGGCGCCGGTCGTCACGCGTGTCGAGGACTACAAGGGGTTCTACCCGGCCGAGGCCTACCACCAGAACTACCTCGAGCTGCACCCGGACGCGCCGTACATCGCGTACAACGACATGCCGAAGATCGCCGGGTTGAAGCAGTACTTCCCGGCGCTGTACCGCACCGACGCGGTGCTGTGGCGCGATGCACGCTCGTGACCGCCGCTCGGTCACGCGGTCACGTGGTCACGCCGCCGCATGACGGGGTGACGGGTTGACCGGGTAACACCTGCCGCGCAGCCGAAGCCCGTGCGGCCACGCACAGCCGGCGCGAGCCGCCCGCGATCCGGTTTGCGCTGCATCAACGAAACGGCGGCCGCCGTGCCGGGGCAAACCCGCATCGCGTCCGCCGCGACCGGCAACTTCGCGTAGACTTCTCCAGATCCCCGCCGCAACTTGCGGCGCCCGGAATTCCAGTCCAGCCCGGAGGCGTCACGCATGCGAGCAGTGCCCTTCCCTGACAGCGGCACCCTTGGAGAACCCTCTTCCGGCGCGGCCGTGCGCGACTTGCGCCGCGTGCCGATTCATCCCGATCACTGGTACCCGCTCGCGTGGTCGCGCGAGCTGAAACGCGGCAAGACGCTCGGCGTGCGCTTCGCCGGCGATCCGATCGTGCTCGTGCGCACCGAATCCGGCGCCGTGTACGCGCTCGAGGATCGTTGCGCGCACCGCCAGGTGCCGCTGCACGCGGGCGTCGTGAGCGGCGAGACGCTGCGCTGCTGCTATCACGGCTGGACCTACGCGTGCGACAGCGGCCGCTGCGTCGACGTGCCGTACCTCGGCCGCGAGCGCCTGCCCAACGGCGTGCGCGCGTATCCGTGCCGCGAAGCGCACGGGCTGATCTTCGTGTTCCCGGGCGACGCGACGCTCGCCGACTCGCGGCCGTTCCCCGCGCTCGAATCGGCGGACGACCGCGCGTTCAAGACGCGTCGCTTCGGCCGCGAGGTCAAGTGCCACTACTCGTTCATGCACGAGAACCTGATGGACATGAACCATCAGTTCCTGCATCGCAAGCAGATGGGGCAGATGCGTGCGCGCTCGGTCGGCCGGCGCCGCGGCGACGACTGGGTCGAGGTGGACTACACGTTCGCGCGGATGGAAGGCAAGCAGCCGGTGGGCGAGGCGCTCGTGTTCGGCGCGAGCAAGAAGCCGGGCGAGCAGGCGAACAAGAGCGTGATGACGGTGCGCACCGGTTATCCGTACCAGACACTGCAGATCCGCTCGAGCGAAGGCACGCTCGTGATGGACCTGTGGATCGTCTACGTCCCGCTCGACGCGGAGCAGCGGACCAACCGCACGTTCGGACTGCTGTCGATCCACAAGCCCGGCATACCGTTCGCGCTCGATCTCGCGTGGCCGCTGCTCGTCTGGTTCACCGAGCGCATCTTCCGCGAGGATCGCTGGATCGTCGAGCGCGAGCAGGAAGCGCATGACCGGCAGGGCGCCGACTGGAACCACGAGGTGTTTCCGGTCATCAACGAGCTGCGCGACCTGCTGCGCCAGTGCGGCGCGCGCACGGTGATCCCGATCCGCGAAGCGCGCGACGGCGCGTGACGTGAGCGGCGCGCCGTCGCGCGCGCCGTTCGTTACAAGCGGAACGCGCCGGGCAGCAATGCGTCGGCCGTCGTGACGCTGACGGCCCCGTGCAGGTTGGCCAGGATCACTTCGATGTCCGGCGTGCCGATCTCGATGATCACCTGGCGGCAGGCGCCGCACGGCGCGATCGGGCCGTCCGTGTCGCCCACGACCGCGAGCCGCGTGAAATCCCCCGGACGATAACCGGCGGCGATGGCCGCAAACATCGCCGTGCGTTCCGCGCAGTTGCAGAGTCCGTAAGACGCGTTCTCGACATTGCAGCCGTGAAAAACCGTCCCGTCGCGCGCCAGCAGCGCGGCGCCAACCTTGAAGCGGGAATACGGCGCATACGCGCGTTCGCGCGCCGCCTTCGCCGCTTCGATCAGTTCGTGTCGTTCCATCTCGTCGTGCCTCCGATTGTGTGCCGGGGGCGCATCGGCGCGGCCGCAACCCGGCCGCCACGATACGCCCGTGGCGTGCAGCGATCGCCGGTATCCGCACCGTGCGACCGGTCAGCCGATCCGCTGATAGAGGGTCGGCGGCGCGTCGCCCGTGTCGCCCAGCACGTAGCTGCGCTGGATCGCCTCCACCGCGTGCGCCGCGGCGGCTGCGTCGCGGGCATGCACATGGCCGAGCGGCTGGCCGGCTTCGACATGCTGCCCGATCTCCGCGAGCGCCGTCAGGCCGACACGGTAGTCGATCGCGTCCGCCGCGCGCGTACGGCCGCCGCCGAGCGCGACGACCGCGAGCCCGAGCGCGCGGCAATCGATCCGCTGCACGACGCCGCTCACGCGCGACGGAACCGGTACGATCACCTCCGCCCGCGCGAGATGACGCGCGGGGGCGTCGATCAGGTCCGCGGGGCCGCCGAGCGCCGTGACCATCTTCGCGAAGCGTTCCGCCGCCGCCCCCGAATCGAGCGCGTGCTGCAACTTCACGCGCGCCGCCTCGACGTCGCGCGCCAGCCCGCCGGTGACGAGCAACTCCGCCGACAGCGCCATCGTGACGTCATGCAGGCGCGCCGGGCGCGACTTGCCCGTCAGGTAGTCGATCGCGCACGCCACTTCGAGCGCATTGCCCGCGCACGGCGCGAGCGACTGGTTCATGTCGGTGAGGATCGCGGTCGTCTTCATGCCGGCGCCGTTGCCGACGTCGACGATGCTGCGCGCCAGCTCCGCCGATTTCTCCGCCGTCGGCATGAACGCGCCGGAGCCGACCTTCACGTCCATCACGAGCCCGTCGAGCCCGGCCGCGAGTTTCTTCGACAGGATCGACGCGGTGATCATCGCGATCGACTCGACGGTCGCCGTCACGTCGCGAATCGCATAGATGCGCTTGTCGGCCGGCGCGAGCCGCGCCGTCTGCCCGATGATCGCGACGCCGACCTCGCGCACCGTGCGACGAAACACGTCCGTATCGGGCGTCACGTCGTAGCCGGGAATCGCGCTCAGCTTGTCGAGCGTGCCGCCGGTATGGCCGAGCCCGCGCCCCGAGATCATCGGCACGTAGCCGCCGCACGCGGCGACCATCGGCCCGAGCATCAGCGACACGACATCGCCGACGCCGCCGGTCGAATGCTTGTCGATCACCGGCCCGCCGAGATCGAGCGCGCGCCAGTCGAGCACGTCGCCCGAGTCGCGCTGCGCGAGCGTCAGCGCGACGCGCTCGTCGGTGCTCAGGTCGTTGAAAAACACGGCCATCGCGAACGCGGCCACCTGGCCCTCGGTCACGCTGCCGTCGGTCACGCCGCGCACGAACGCGGCAATCGCGTCACGGTCGAGCGGCTGCCCGTCGCGCTTCCGGCGAATGAATTCCTGCGGTAAAAACATCGTTGCCTCTCCTCGATCGTTCAGGTTCAGGCGCAAGTTCAATGAAGCGAAAAGAACAGGCCCGCAATCGCCGCGCTCATCAGGTTCGACAGCGTCGCGGCCGTCAGTGCGCGCAGGCCGTGTCGCGCGACTTCCGAGCGGCGCTCGGGCGCGACCGCGCTGAAGCCGCCCGCGAGGATCGCGATCGACGAGAAGTTCGCGAAGCCGCACAGCGCGAACGACACGATCGCGAGCGTCTTCGGGTCGAGCACCTGCAGGCCGGCCGCCGCGACGTGCTCGCCGCTCTTCAGGTACGGCGACAGGTCGCCATACGCGACGAACTCGTTGAAGATCAGCTTCTCGCCGATGAAGTTGCCGGCCAGTGCCGCGTCGTGCCACGGCACGCCGATGATCCACGCGAGCGGCGCGAACAGGTGGCCGATGATACCCACGAGCGTGATCTGCGGAAAGCCCGCGAACGCCGCCACGCCGCTGACGATGAGGTTCATCAGCGCGATGAGCCCGACGAACGCGATCAGCATCGCGCCGACGTTGATCGCGATCCGCAGCCCGACCGACGCGCCCGACGCCGCCGCCTCGATCACGTTGGCGGCGCGCTTGTCGTCGAAATCGAGCCCGTCGACCACGACGCGGCTCGGCTCGACCGTCGGAAACAGCAGCTTGCCGAACAGCAGGCCGCCGGGCACCGCCATGAACGACGCGGCGAGCAGGTATTCCATCTTCACGCCGAGGCCCGCATAGCCGACCAGCACCGAGCCGGCGACCGACGCCATGCCGCTCGCCATCACCGTGAAGATCTCGGCGCTCGTCATGTTCCGCACGAACGGCTTCACGAGCGCGGGCATCTCGCTCTGCCCGAGAAAGATCGTCGCGACGGCCGAGCACGCCTCGATGCGGCTCACGCCGAGCACTTTCGCCAGTGCGGCGCCGAGGATCGCGACGACCCATTTCATCACGCCGATGTAGTACAGCACCGCGATCAGTGCGGTCACGAAGATGATCATCGGCAGCACGCGCAGGCCGAACACGAACCCGCCGTCGCCGAACAGCTGGAACATCTTGCTGTCGACGAGCCCGCCGAACACGAACGCGATGCCGTGATTGCCCATGTCGAGCACGCGATTGACGCCGTTCGCGGCCGCCGCCAGCGCCGTGCGGCCGGACGGCACGAACAGCACCAGCGCGCCGATCGCCAGTTGCGTGCACAGCGCGGCGATCATGGTCCGGCCGCTCACCGCGCGCCGGTTGTTCGACAGCAGGTAGGCCACCAGCAGCAGGAACAGCATACCCAGGAGACTGCGCAGAATATCCACCTCGTACTCCTTGCTCTCAATGTTGTTGGACTGTTCGGCGGGCAGGCCCGGCATACCTGCGAAAACGCCGTCGGTGGATATTACTCGCCGGCATGCAAGCCGACAACGCAAACAAAATGGCCGCGTTCGAGCAACGTCGCGTGCTTCGTCGACTTGCTCAGTTCTTCTACATACCGGGAGATCGGCAAGACGGGATCACGCCACGATCCGTCCCAAATACTGAGAGAACTGGCGGGATGGTGTGCAGCGGGCAGAAGCAGTGCCGGCATGCACGGGAAGACAAGAGGAAGCATGCGGGGCGTGCCGCTCGACCCGACACGCCCCGCACGTTACACACGTTACGCACCGTTCAGCCGGCGCGCTCGACCGGATGCGGTTCGCGCAGCCGGTTCGCGATCCGCGCGGCCTCGTAGTAGCCAGCGGCCGGCGGGCGCTTCAGGTAGCGGCCCGCGCCTCGCACCGCGCGCAATTCGCCGTCGGCCCACGCGAGTGCGCCGCGCGTGAGCGTATGCGTCGCGACGCCCTGCACCGTCATCCCTTCGAACACGTTGAAGTCGACCTGCTGGTGATGGGTCTTCACCGAGATCGTCTTCGTCGCGGCAGGGTCCCACACGACGAGATCGGCATCGGCGCCCACCTGCACGGCGCCCTTGCGCGGATACAGGTTGAAGATCTGCGCGGCATTCGTCGACGTGATCCGCACGAACTCGTTCGGCGTGATACGGCCGTGATTCACGCCGTGATGCCACAGCACCGACATGCGATCCTCGACCCCGCCGCAGCCGTTCGGGATCTTCGTGAAATCGTCGCGGCCCATCGCCTTCTGCGACGCGCAGAACACGCAGTGGTCGGTCGCCGTCGTATGCAGTTGCCCCGCCTGCAGCCCGCGCCACAGCGCCTCGCGATGCTCGGCCGAGCGGAACGGCGGGCTCATCACGTGCGCGGCCGCGCGCGTCCAGTCCGGATCGCGATAAACGGCCTCGTCGATCACCAGATGGCCCGGCAGCACCTCGCCGAACACGCGCAGCCCCTCGCTGCGTGCGCGCGTGATCGCATCCACCGCGTCCTTCGCGGAGACGTGCACGATGTACACGGGCACGCCGAGCACCTGCGCGATGCGGATCGCGCGGTTCGCGGCCTCGCCCTCGACCTCCGGCGGCCGCGACAGCGGATGCGCCTCCGGCCCCGTCATCCCGCGCGCGAGCAGCGCCTTCTGCAGCTGGAACACGAGCTCGCCGTTCTCGGCGTGCACGGTCGGCAGCGCGCCGAGTTCGAGCGAACGCGAGAAGCTGTTCACGAGCACCTCGTCGTCGGCCATGATCGCGTTCTTGTACGCCATGAAGTGCTTGAAGCTCGACACGCCGTGCTCGCGCACGAGCGTACCCATGTCGCGATGCACGCTCTCGTCCCACCACGTCACGGCCACGTGGAAGCCGTAGTCGGCTGCCGCCTTCTCGGCCCAGCCGCGCCATTCGCGGAACGCGTCCATCAGCGGCTGCTCCGGGCTCGGGATCACGAAGTCGATGATGCTCGTCGTGCCGCCGGCGAGCCCGGCGGCCGTGCCCGAGTAGAAATCGTCGCTCGCGGTCGTGCCCATGAACGGCAGTTCCATGTGCGTATGCGGATCGATGCCGCCCGGCATCACGTACTGGTCGTGCGCGTCGACGACGCTCGCGCCGGCCGGCGCGTCGATCTGCTCGGCGATCTGGAGGATCGTGCCGCCGTCTTCAGGGTCCGCGCACAGAACGTCGGCGCGATAGGAGCGGTCCGCATCGACCACGGTGCCGCCGCGAATCAGGATTGCCATGGGGTTGCCTCCTCGTTGACTGTCGGGTGCCGCATCGCACGCATCAAGCGCATCAAGCGCATCGCGCGTGTCATGCGCTCGCGATCTGCGCGCGCTGTCCGGCGCGCCACTTCATCCAGGTTCCGTACACGCCCGACGCCAGCACGAGGCCGACGAACCACGCGTACGTATAAAGCGTGTTGAAGAACGCCGGCACGTTCGGGAACGACGCCGGAAATGCCGTGTGCAGGAAGCCGGGCAGGTTCGGCAGCACGCCGACCGCGAGCGCGGCCAGCGCGGCCGGGTTCCAGCCGCGCGCGTAGCTGAAGCCGCCGCGTTCGTCGAACAGCGCGCGCGTGTCGAGCCGCGTGCCGCGAATCAGGAAGTAGTCGACCATCATGATCCCCGCCACGGGCCCGAGCAGCGCCGAATAACCGACGAGCCAGGTGAAGATGTAGCCGTCCGTCGTCGCGAGGATCTTCCACGGCATCATCACGATCGCGATGGTCGCGGTGATCATCCCGCCGGTGCGGTACGAGATCGCCTTCGGCCACAGGCTCGAGAAATCGTAGGCCGGGCCGACGAGATTCGCGGCGAGGTTGCAGCACATCGTGTCGAGCGTGAGGATCACGAGCGCGATGCCCACGCCGATGCCCGTCATCCGGCTCGTCAGGTCGATCGGATCCCAGATCGCGTTGCCGTAGATCACGACGGTCGCGGACGTCACGACGACCGACACCACCGACAGCAGTGCCATCGGCAACGGCAGCCCGATCGACTGGCCGATCACCTGGTCGCGCTGCGAATGCGCGAAGCGCGTGAAATCGGGGATGTTCAGCGCGAGCGTCGCCCAGAAGCCGACCATCGCGGTCAGGCCCGGCCAGAAGGTCGCCCAGAACAGCCCGGCCTTCTTGCCGCCCGCCGCGAACTGCGACGGCGCCGACAGCATCGTGCCGAAGCCGCCCGCCTTCGACGTCGCCCACCACACGAGCGCCACGCACATCACGACCTTGATCGGCGCGGACCAGCTCTCGAGCCAGCGGATCGAATCGGTGCCGTGCCAGATGAAGTAGAGCTGCAGCGCCCAGAACACGAGAAAGCACGCGAGCTGCCCGAACCCGATGCCGACGACCGGCAGCGCGGCGCCGTGCAGCGCGTTGCCGGTCAGGATGTTCAGCAGCGTATAGATCGCACTGCCGCCGAGCCAGGTCTGGATCCCGTACCAGCCGCATGCGACGATCGCGCGCAACAGCGCCGGTAGCTTCGCGCCCTGCGTGCCGAACGACGCGCGCACGAGCACCGCGTACGGAATCCCGTGCTTCGCGCCCGCATGACCGATCAGCAGCATCGGCACGAGCACGATCAGGTTGCCGAGCAACACCGTCGTCACGGCCTGCCACGGCGACATGCCTTCCTGGATCAGCCCCGCCGCAAGCATGTACGACGCAATGTTCATCACCATCCCGACCCAGAGCGCCGCGAAGTGATACCACTTCCACGTGCGCTGCGCCGGCGTCGTCGGCGCGAGGTCGTCGTTGTACAGGCTGCCGCCCTGCGCCGGGGCGCCATCGGGATCGGCGGGATTCGCTGCGTGATTCATCGAACGCACTCCACGAAAACGTCGGCGCCGGCACCATGCGATGCAGGCCCGGGTGGAACGAAAAGCGGCGGTGCGGGGCTCGCCCGCGCCGCCGGACGCCGGTCAGGCAGCCTTCTTCGCGTGCTTCTCGGGTGCCGCCGCCGCACCTGTACTCGCCCCCGCGTCCGCGCTCGCCGGATTGTTCGGATGCGTGGTCCAGTTCGCGTAGTCGCCCGAATCGACGCGCTCCATCGTGATGCATTGCTCGACCGGACACACATGCATGCAAAGATTGCACCCGACGCATTCCGAGTCCACCACTTCGAAGTGACGCACGCCGTCCTTCGTCGCCGTGATCGCCTGGTGAGACGTATCCTCGCACGCGATATGGCACAGCCCGCACTGGATGCAGCGATCCTGGTCGATGCGCGCCTTGATGTCGTACTTCAGGTTCAGGTATTTCCAGTCGGTCACGTTCGGCACCGCACGGCCGCGGATATCGTCGAGCGTCGCGTAGCCCTTCTCGTCCATCCAGTTCGACAGGCCGTCGGCGAGGTCCGACACGATCCGGAATCCATAATGCATCGCCGCGGTGCACACCTGCACGCTGCCGGCGCCGAGCACCATGAACTCGGCTGCGTCGCGCCACGACGAGATGCCGCCGATGCCGGAGATCGGCAGGTTCGGCGTTTCCGGATCGCGCGCGATCTCCGCGACCATGTTCAACGCGATCGGCTTGACCGCCGGGCCGCAATAGCCGCCGTGCGTGCCCTTGCCGTCCACGGTCGGCATCGGCGCCATGTGGTCGAGATCGACCGCGACGATCGAGTTGATCGTGTTGATCAGCGACACGCCGTCCGCGCCGCCCTTGTATGCGGCGCGCGACCCCATCCGGATATCGCTGATGTTCGGCGTGAGCTTCACGAGGCACGGCAGCTTCGTGCCTTCCTTCACCCAGCGCGTGACCATCTCCACGTATTCGGGCACCTGCCCGACCGCCGCGCCCATCCCGCGCTCGCTCATCCCGTGCGGACAGCCGAAGTTCAGCTCGACCGCGTCGGCGCCCGTATCCTCGACGAGCGGCAAGATCCATTTCCAGTCCCGCTCGTTGCACGGCACCATCAGCGACACGATCAGCGCGCGTTCCGGCCAGTCGCGCTTCACCTGCGCGATCTCTCTCAGGTTCACGTCGAGCGGACGGTCGGTGATCAGCTCGATGTTGTTCAGCCCCGCGATGCGCTGGCCGTTCCACTGCACGGCGCCGTAGCGCGAACTGACGTTGACGACGTGCGGATCGAGCCCGAGCGTCTTCCACACGACGCCGCCCCAGCCCGCCTCGAACGCGCGGTTCACGTTGTAGGCCTTGTCGGTCGGCGGCGCGGACGCCAGCCAGAAGGGATTCGGCGAAGTGATGCCCGCGATGGTGCAGCGAAGGTCGGCCATGTTCGGCTCCGTGAGAATGGGGTCGTGTTCGTTGTGCTCGTGGTGGTGGTATGCGACGCGCGCGGTGCGCTCACGCGGCCTTCGCGTCGCGTTGCGCGAGCGCCGCGTCGATCGACGCTGCCGCGCGCTTGCCGTCCTGCACGGCCTGCACCGTGAGGTCGATGCCGCCCGTCGCCGCGCAGTCGCCGCCGGCCCACACGTCGGGCCATGCGGTGCGCCCGTCCGCATCCACCGCGATACGCGTGGCGTCCGCGGTCAGCAGCGCGGCTGCGATACCGTCCGGCACCAGCGTCTGGCCGATCGCCTTCAGCACCATGTCCGCGTCGACGGTGAAACGCTCGCCCGATGCCGCCTCGAACTCGACGCCCGTCACCTGCCCGTTCGCGCCCGCCATGCGCACGGGCTTCGCGTGCGTGACGAGCGTGACGCCGCTCTTCTGCGCGAATTCGCGCTCGGCCCACGTCGCGCTCATCGCGTCCACGCCACGCCGGTACACCATCGTCACGCGATCGGCGCCGAGCTTGCGGCTTTGCACCGCCGCATCGATGGCCGTGTTGCCGCCGCCGATCACGACCACGCGCCGCCCGACCGGCACGTTCTCCAGCGCGTCGGCCTGCCGTACCTGCTCGATGAAGTCGACTGCGTTCATCACGCCGTCCAGTTGTTCGCCGTCGATCGCGAGCGCGCGCACGCCGGCGAGGCCCATCGCGAGAAACACCGCATCGTGCTGCTCGCGCAGCGCGTCCAGCGTGATGTCGCGGCCAAGCGCGACGCCGGTCTGCAGCGTGATGCCGCCCACCGACAGCAGCCACTCGACTTCACGTTGCGCGAAATCGTCGACGGTCTTGTACGCGGCGATTCCGTATTCGTTGAGACCGCCGGCCTTCGGGCGTGCGTCGAACAGCGTAACGCGATGCCCGGCGATCGCGAGCCGGTGCGCACACGCGAGCCCGGCCGGCCCCGCACCGACCACCGCGACGTGGCGGCCCGTGTCGGGCGCGCGCGTGAAGCGCACCGCGCCGGTCGCCATCGCCCAGTCGGTCGCATGCCGCTGCAGCGCGCCGATCGCAACGGGCTGCGCATCCTGATGATTGCGCACGCATGCGCCTTCGCACAGGATCTCGGTCGGGCACACGCGTGCGCACATCCCGCCGAGCGGATTCGCCGACAGGATGTCGGTCGCGGCGCCCTTCAGGTTGCCGTTGCCGATCTTGCGGATGAAGCTCGGGATGTCGATCTGCGTCGGACACGCCTGCACGCACGGCGCGTCGTAGCAGTAGTGGCAGCGGCTGGCGGCGGCCGCTGCCGCAGTCGGATCGAGCAGCGGCGCGATATCGGCGAATTCGCACGAGAGTTGCGTGGACGACAGGCGATGCGCGGCGATATCGCCGGTTGGCTTGGTGGTCATACGCGTTCCTTCGACTGGGTGGAGACAAAACCGTCCCCGCCGGCTGCGAATGCACAGTCGGGGCGGTCATCATTATCAGGAATGCTACGGTCAGGCGGTACGCAGCCTGCCGGCTGCTACGGCCCTTGCGTCATGAAGCCGGCTCGCATGCGCGCGACAGCATCGCGTGCAGCAGCACGTTCGCGCCGGCCTCGATCCATGCGGGCGTCGCGTCCTCGATCTCGTTGTGGCTGATCCCGTCGACACACGGCACGAACACCATCGACGTCGGCGCGACCTGGGCGAGATAGCACGCATCGTGCCCCGCGCCAGACACGATGTCGCGATGCGAGTAGCCGAAGCGATCGGCCGCACTGCGCACCGCTTCCACGCAGGCGGAATCGAACGCGACCGGCTTGTAATAGAAAATCTGCTCGAGCTGGGTCTCGAGCCCGATGTCGGCCGCGATGCGCGCCACACCGTCGCGCAATGCAGCATCCATCTTCGCGAGCACCGCGTCGTCCGGATGACGGAAATCGACGGTGAAGAACACGCGTCCGGGAATCACGTTGCGCGAGTTCGGGTAGACCTGCATCATGCCGACCGTCGCGCAGCCGAACGGCGCATGATCGAGGCCGATCCGGTTCACCAGATCGACCACGCGCGACGCACCGAGCAACGCATCGCGCCGGCGCGGCATCGGCGTCGGCCCCGCATGCGCTTCCTGGCCGGTGAACGTGATCTCGTACCAGCGCTGCCCCTGCGCGTCGGTGACGACGCCGATCGTCTTGCACTCCGCCTCGAGTATCGGCCCCTGCTCGATATGCAGCTCGAACGCCGCGTGCAGCTTGCGCCCGCCGCACGGCACGTCGCCCGCGTAGCCGATGCGCGCCAGTTCCTCGCCGATCGTCTTGCCGTCCACGTCCTTGCGCGACAGCCCGTATTCGAGCGGGAAGACGCCCGCGAATACGCCGGATGCGACCATCGCGGGCGCGAAGCGCGAGCCTTCCTCGTTGGTCCAGATCACGACCTCGACCGGATGCTCGGTCTCGATGCCGTGATCGTTGAGACTGCGAATGACCTCGAGGCCGCCGAGCACGCCGTAGATGCCGTCGAAGCGGCCGCCCGTCGGCTGCGAATCCGCGTGCGAGCCGGTAACGACCGGCGCCGCATCGGCCACGCGGCCCGCGCGGCGCATGAACACGTTGCCCATCGTATCGACCGTCACCGTGCAGCCGGCGGCCTTCGCCCAGCCGACGATCAGGTCGCGGCCGGCCTTGTCCAGATCGGTCAGCGCGAGCCGGCACACGCCGCCCTTCGGCGTCGCGCCGATCTTCGCGACTTCCATCAGGCTGTCCCACAACCGCTTGCCGTCGACCTTGATCGACGTGTCGAAAGCTGCCCGCTTCACTGTTTCCGATACCGCGTTCATTCGTATCGCTCCTGTGGGGTCGGTGATGTCGTCAGCCCGGTCTGTGCCGGTGCGTGCAATACCTGTTTCGGGGCAATCCCGCCCATGCGCGGTGCATGTCCCGGTCGTGTGCGAAGTTCGTCCGACGAATCGCCGGAACTGCCTTCCGCCGCTCGTCAAATCCTGTCCGATTGGACAGGTTTTAGACGATCAAAATGACCAAAGCAACGTCTTTCTTTCGTGGATCGATAGAGCGAGAAACGTGCCATCGCAACGCAGCATCGCTGTGGATGCGCCGTTTCCGCATGCGTGCGTTCGACGCGGATCAGCGGCTAGAATGAAGCCCAACGCGGCATGCCCGCCGCGCGAGGGTAACGATGAGACATGACGAGGCGGCAGCCGAAGCGACCGACAGCGACGAAACGTCCGCGCCTTTGCGGCGACGCAAGGCACACATCCGCGAGTCCAACGAAGCGCATCTGCTCGCATGTGCAGAGGCCGTGTTCGCGGAACGCGGGCTCGACGGCGCGAGCACCGCGATGATCGCGGAGCGCGCGGGCCTGCCGAAAGCCAACCTGCATTACTACTTCCCGACGAAGCTCGCGCTGTACCGCCGCGTGCTCGACGACCTGTTCGAGGACTGGCACCGCGCGGCCGGCACGTTCGAGGCCGGCGACGATCCAGTGGAAGCGATCGGCGGCTACGTGCGCGCGAAGATGGATCTGTCGCGACGGCGCCCGCTCGGCTCGAAGGTCTGGGCCAACGAGATCATCCACGGTGCCGCGCACATGCAGGACATCTTGTCGGAACGCGTGAAGCCCTGGTTCGACACGCGCGTGAAGGTGATCGAAGGCTGGATCGCGCGCGGGCTGCTCGCGCCGATCGATGCGAATGCGTTGATGTACCTGATCTGGGCGACCACGCAGCACTATGCGGATTTCGATGCGCAGATCCGCGCGCTGAGCGGCAAGCGTGCGTTCACGCAGAAGGCATTCGCCGAGACGACCGAGCAGGTCGTGCAGCTCGTGATTCGCGCATGCGGCGCGGTGTCGCCGCACGCGAAGGCATAGCGCAACGCGAATCGCCATTCACTGAAAACGAAGCGGCCGAAGGTCAACGCGCAGAGACGGCCTGCGCGATGCCCTTCGCCCGTAGCGCGATACGGTCAGCGTGCCGTATCGCGCGTGTGCGTCGTTACGTGCGTGCTACGCGTCAAGCGACCCGCTCGATCGCGATGGCCGTCGCCTCGCCGCCGCCGATGCACAGCGATGCGATGCCGCGCTTCAGGCCATGCGTCTCGAGCGCGGCCAGCAGCGTCACCATCACGCGCGCACCCGACGCACCGATCGGATGGCCGAGCGCACACGCGCCGCCGTGCACGTTGACCTTCTCGTGCGGCAGGTCGAGATCGCGCATCGCGGCCATCGGTACCACCGCGAACGCTTCGTTGATCTCGAACAGGTCGACGTCGCGCAGGTTCCAGCCGGTTTTCTCCGACAGCTTGCGCAGTGCGCCGATCGGCGCGGTCGCAAACAGGCCCGGCTTGTCCGCGTAGGTCGAATGCCCGACGATCACGGCCTTCGGCGTGAGGCCCAGGCGCTCGGCTTCCGAGCGGCGCATCATCACGAGCGCGGCAGCGCCGTCCGAGATCGACGACGCATTGGCGGCCGTCACCGTGCCGCCTTCGCGGAACGCCGGCTTCAGCGTCGGGATCTTGTCGAGTTTCGCCTTGCCCGGCTGTTCGTCGATCGACACGACGGTTTCGGACTTGCCGGCCTTCACGGTCACCGGCGCGATCTCCGACACGAAATGCCCTTCGGCGATCGCGCGTTGCGCGCGCGTCAGCGACGCGATCGCGAACGCATCCTGTGCGTCGCGCGTGAACTGGTACGCCTGCGCACAGTCCTCCGCGAACGTGCCCATCAGGCGGCCCTTCTCGTACGCGTCCTCGAGCCCGTCGAGGAACATGTGATCGAGCACCTGCCCGTGGCCCATCCGCATCCCCGCGCGCGCCTTCGGCAGCAGGTACGGCGCGTTCGTCATGCTCTCCATCCCGCCCGCGACGGCGACACCCGCCGAACCCGCCAGCAACAGGTCGTGCGCGAACATCGCGGCCTTCATTCCCGAGCCGCACATCTTGTTGACCGTGGTCGCGCCTGCCCCGAGCGGCAGTCCGGCCTTCAGCGCGGCCTGCCGCGCCGGTGCCTGGCCCTGGCCCGCCGGCAGCACGCAGCCGAACACGATTTCATCGATACGCTCGGCCGGCACGTTCGCGCGCTCGAGCGCCGCGCGAATCGCCACCGCACCGAGGTCGCTCGCGCTGGCTGCCGCCAGATCGCCCTGAAAACCACCCATCGGCGTACGCGCCGTGCCAACGATTACGATCGGATCCTGAGTCGTCATGATTCGCTTCCTCCAGTGTCAGCGCGGTGCCATGCGCAACGCGCCATCGAGACGGATGACTTCGCCGTTCAGCATCGTGTTTTCGGCGATGTGGCGCACCAGCGCCGCAAATTCTTCCGGGCGGCCGAGCCGCGGCGGGAACGGCACGCTCTTGCCGAGCGCGTCCTGCACGTCCTGCGGCATGCCGGCCATCATCGGCGTCGCGAAGATGCCCGGCGCGACCGTCACCACGCGAATGCCGAACCGCGCGAGCTCGCGCGCGATCGGCAGCGTCATGCCCACGACACCGCTCTTCGATGCCGCATACGCAGCCTGCCCGATCTGCCCGTCGAACGCCGCGACCGATGCGGTGTTGACGATCACGCCGCGCTCGCCTTCCGCATCGGCGTCCTGCTTCGACATCGCTTCGGCGGCCAGCCGGATCATGTTGAACGTTCCGACCAGATTGATCGACACCGCGCGCGCGAAGCGGTCGAGCGAATGCGGGCCCTCGCGGCCCACCACCTTCTCGCCCGGCGCGACGCCCGCGCAGTTGACGAGCGCGTCGATGCGGCCGAACGCGTCACGCGCGGCGGCAACGGCCGCCTGGCCGTCGGCTTCGCTCGTCACGTCGGTCTTCACGAAGCGTGCAGCCTCGCCGAGCGCGTGCGCGAGGCCCGCACCGGCCTCTTCGTTGACGTCCAGCAGCACGGCCTTGCCGCCTTCCGCGACCACCATGCGCGCCACCGCGGCGCCGAGGCCCGACCCGGCGCCCGTGATCAGAAAAACGCGATCCTTGATATTCATTCGCAATCCGTACAGTGTGTGTTCAGGGTTGAGCGATCTTGTCGGCTTCCATCTTGCGCAACACGAAGCGCTGGATCTTGCCGCTCGGGGTTTTGGGCAGCGCATCGACGAAGTCGATCGCGCGGGGATAGGCGTGAGCGGACAGCCGCCGCTTCACGTGCTGGCTCAGTTCCTCGGCCAGTGCCGGCGTGCTGTCGAAGTCGTTCGACAGCACGACGAACGCCTTGACGATCTCCGTGCGCTCCGCATCGGGTACGCCGATGACGGCGGCCTCGCTTACGGCCGGATGCTCGATCAGCGCGCTTTCCACGTCGAACGGGCCGATCCGGTAGCCGGACGACGTGATCACGTCGTCCGCACGGCCGATGAAGCTCACGGTGCCGTCCGGCTCGAGCTCGACGTTGTCGCCGGTCCGGTAATAGCCGCCCGCGATCGCCGGCGTGTCCTGCTGCCAGTAGCCGTGGAACCACAGCAGCGGCGAGCGCGCGATGTCGATTGCGAGGTTGCCGGGCTCGCCGGGGCCGAGTTCGCGGCTCGCTTCGTCGAGCACCGCGACGCGGTAGCCGGGCATCGCGAAGCCGGCCGAACCGGCGTGGACGGCATGCGCGAGGCCGTGGTGGTTGTTCACGACCATCCCGAGTTCAGTCTGGCCGTAGTGATCGTAGATCGGCACGCCGAGCGCCGCGTCGAACCAGCGCACGACTTCCGGATTCAACGGCTCCCCCGCACTGCTGACCACGCGCAGCTTGCCCTTCAGCCGCGCCGCCGCTTCCGTCCCGGCCGCCATCAGCATTCGGAACGCAGTCGGCGAGCCGGCGAGGCTCGTGATCCCGAGCCGTTCGATCACGTCGTACGTGCTGTCGACCGTGAAGCTGCCCTCGTAGAGCGTCGTCGCGTGGCCGAGCATCAGCGGGCCCGTGATCGCGTAATAGAGCCCGTATGCCCAGCCCGGATCGGCGATGTTCCAGAACCGGTCGCCCGCACGTAGGTCGACCGCTTCGCGCATGTACGCGCTGAACGCGAGCAGCGCGCGCAGCGGCACCGGCACGCCCTTCGGCAAACCCGTCGTGCCCGACGTCGACATCATCATGAACAGGTCCGACCCCTTGCGCAGCACCGGTTCGAACGAGTCGGACCGCGCATCGAGCGCCGCACGGAAATCGATGTCGTTTTCCGGCAGCGTCTCGCCCGGCTCGCGTACCGTCGCAACGGCCGGGCAAGCGGCGATCTCGTCGAACTTCGCGCGATTCGCGACGTTGGTCACGACCAGGCGCGCGTCGCTCATGCGCAGCCGGTGCTCGATCGCCTTCGGGCCGAACGCGGTGAACAGCGGCTGGTAGACGGCGCCCGCGCGCCACGTGCCGAGGATCGTCGCGACGAGTTCGGGCGTGCGCGGCAACAGGCCCGCCACCACGTCGCCCGGCTTCACGCCCTGCGCAACCAGCAGGTTCGCAACGCGTGCCGACAGCGCCTTCATCTGCGCAAACGTGTAGCGGCGGTGCTGCCCGCCGGCGTCGATCCAGTCGAGCGCGATCGCGTCCGCGGACGCGTGCCGGTCGCAGCATTCCACGCACGCGTTCAGGCCGCGCTCCAGGTCGCCGTGCAATTGCTGCGCGGCGGTCTCGATACTGAATCGGGCCACGGCGTCGGCGTAGGCCGGCACCGCCCGGGCGGTAGCTCCATCAGGCATGCGTGTCTCCTGTGCGTTATGGCCCCCGGCGAGCCAGGGGCGCGACGGGGATAGCTCGATAGTAGACAGCCCGCACATTGCAATCAATGACAAACAGAATCTAGAATCGTGATCGCTTTTGCCATGTCGGGAGGATGCAGGAAAATGGGGCCGCAGATGATTTCGCCGGATTTCGTCGACGACGCGCTCGCGTGCCTGCGCCGGCAACGCATCGCGACGGCGCCCGTGCTGCGCGCCGCCGGCCTGCCGGCCGCCGTGCGCGAGCCCGTCACGCCGCAGCAGTACGGCAGGCTGTGGCTTGCGATCGCCGGCACCCTCGACGACGAATTCTTCGGGCTCGCCGCGCGCCCGATGCGGCACGGCAGCTTCACGCTGCTGTGCCACGCGGTGCTGCACGCCGGCACGCTCGACAAGGCGCTGCGGCGCGCGCTGCAGTTCCTGCGCGTGGTGCTGGACGAGCCGCACGGCGAGCTCGTCGTGGCCGACGGGCAGGCGCAGATCGTGCTGACGCAGACGGGCGCGCCCTACCCGGCGTTCGCGTACCGGACGTTCTGGTTGATCCTCCTGGGCGTCGCATGCTGGCTGATCGGCCGGCGCATCCCGCTGCAACGCATCGACTTCGCGTGCCCGAGCCCCGACCAGCGCAGCGACTATCACCAGTTCTTCGGTGTACCCGTGCATTTCGACCGGCCCGACAGCCGGCTCGCATTCAACGCCGCCTACCTCGCACTGCCGACGATCCGCTCCGAGCAGGCGCTGAGGACCTTCCTGCGCGGCGCGCCCGGCAACCTGCTCGTGCGCTACCGGCACGATACGGGCTGGGTCGCGAAAACGCGCGCGCAGCTGAAGATGCTGCCGGCCGCCGAGTGGCCCGACTTCGATACGCTGGCCGTGCGCGTCGGCACGACGCCCGCGACGCTGCGGCGGCGTCTGCGCAGCGAAGGACAAAGCTTCGCGGCAATCAAGGACGAGTTGCGCGGCGCGCTCGCCCAGTCGCTGCTGCGCGGGCACACGCTCAGCGTCGCGGAGATCGCGGTCGAGCTCGGCTTCACCGAGCCGAGCGCATTTCATCGCGCGTTCCGGAAATGGACGGGCACGAGCCCCGGCGCGTTCCGTCGGGACGTGCATGCGGCCGAGGCGGAACCGGGAAGTGCGAGCGGATGATGCGGCAGGCGGCCGTTGACAGGCGTGCAGGGCCGACATGGAAACACTCACTCGACGCTGATACGATGCTGCCAGCCGGCTGCCGTTCGTTGTCGATGGTTGTCGGCAAGCGACGGCGAAGACACGACCCACCACTACCGCTCCCGCTCCGATGCAAGCCACCGACTTTTCCGACACTGAACTGGCCGACCTGCGCGCGCACGGCATCGTGCTGTTTGCCGACCGCGTGATCTTCGACGCTCAGCCGCCGATGCCGGCCGACCAGATCGCGGCCGTGCAGGCCCGCTGTCACGGCGACCTTCCGCCCGCCCTGCTCGAGCTGTGGCGCACGACGGCCGGCGGCAGCCTCGACTACGACCTGACGCTGGAGATGAACGGACACATCGAAGCCATCAGCTGGGGGGAGCTGTTCTACAACGGCAGCAACGGCTACCGCGACCTGGTAGGCTGGATCGACCACGAACTCGAACTGGCCGAGGAAGCCGCCGACGAGCATTCACGCCCGTGGAGCGGCAGGCTCGACGTGTTGCCGTTCGGCGGATTCGAGTACTGCGACCGCATCTACGTCGTGACGGACCCCGATGCGAAGGATCGCGGCCACGTGCTCGCGTGGAAACAGGGGCTGCCGCCCGCGTGGCGCGGCGCGATGCACGAGGACGGCCTCGCGACGGTCGCGCCGGACCTGTACGCGGCATTCGGCGCCCTGCAGCTCAATGCGGACCCGCTGGAGCCCGGCGGCGAAAATGGCACCGGCGCGACATTGCTCGACTATATCGACGAACGCCAGACCGAGCATGGCCTGTCGGCATCGCTGGGAGACAAGGTGATCGCGTTCTATCGCCGGGCCGTGATCGACTGGCGCACACCGTTCGCCGACGGCACGCTCGCCGCCCAACCGGCGCTCGCGCGCCACGCGTTGCGACATGCGATCGACCACGACGACGCCGCGCTCACCGTGCAACTCGTACCGCTCATCGCGAATCTCGGCGCGGCACTCGCCGGCAGCTCGAACCCGACCGACTATGCGCTGCGGCGAAAGAAATTTGTCGCTGCGAGCGCATTGCTCGAATCCGGCGCACCGGTCGCGCCGGATTCGCTGGCGTCCGTGTCCGGCACGGTGCCGCCCGCGCTGATTCGCGCGCTGCTCGACGCAGGCGTGCAGCCGGATGCCGACGCGATGGCGCGCTGCGTCGCCGCCGGCAGCACTGACAGCGCGCGCCTGATCGGCGCCGCACTGTCGGCCCGAGGCGTCGATGCGGCGTCTGCCTGCCGTTCGGCGATCGCGATGCTGCTGCACGAACTCGAGACCGACATCGCCCGGGTCCGCGCCGGCAAGCTCCGCCACCATCTCGGCCTCGACGGGCTCGAAGCCCACGCCAAGCGCCTCCGGACATTCAGGCCGTGACGTGACGCGCACTCAGCGGGAAACGCCGTCGACGCTGGCGATATCCCGCAGCGGCCGCGAGAACAGCTTGCAGCCTGCGTAGTAGACGAGCGACGTCAATGACAAACCGACGATCCACGACACGTCCGCACCGCCGAGCCGGCTCGCCAGTTCGCCGGTATAGAGATCGGTCGCCATGAACGGTGCCTGCGCGACGATGCCGATGAAATACGAGCCGACGGCGATCGTGTTGAAGCGTCCGTAGATACCGCCGTCCTGCCGGAAGAACGAATCGACGTCGTACTCGCCGTGACAGACGAGGTAGTAGTCGACGAGGTTGATCGCGGTCCACGGCACGAGCACGTAAAGCAGCAGCAGGATGAAGTTCGTGTAGCCGGCGAGGAAATTGTCCTGCCCGAACAACGCGATCGCGAGCGCAATCGCGCACAGGACGATCGCGGTGATCGCCCGCGCACGCGCCTTGCCCGACCACGACGGAAAGAGCGTCTGCAGCACTGTGATGGCCGACAGCGCGCCGCAATACAGCTCCATCGCATTACTGGCCGCGATGCCGAACGACAGCACGACGATCACGAGTACGCTGATCCCTTGCGTGAGGCCCGTGAGGCCGCTCACGACATTGCCGTCGGGCGTCGCAAGGCCCACCAGGCAGCCGAGCAGCATCGGGAAGAACGAGCCGAGCACGCAGCCCCAGTAACTCGACCAGAACGCCGTGCGCGGCCCGGTGTCGGGCGGCAGGTAGCGCGAATAGTCCAACGGAAGGCGCATAAGCGATCTGCCACAGCGCGGCGACCGACATCGCGCCGAGGAAGCCGGACAGGTTCAGCGAATGCTTCGAGAAGGTATCGGCGGGCAATCCGTGCACGAAAATGATCCATGCGAACGCCAGCACGAGTACGCTGCCCGAACACCAGCTCAGCAGCCGCGCATACGCGTGGATCAGCTTGTAGCCGTAGATCGACCCGAGCAGGCTGATCAGGCCGATCGCCACGACGCCCGCATCGAGCGGAATGCCGGCGCCGAGGCTGTGCAGCGCCTGCCCGCCGAACACGCAGTTCGATGCGAAGAAGCCGACGTACATCACGACGACCAGCCCGACCACGAGCAGCGCGCCGAACGACCCGAACTGCCCGCGAGTCTGGATCATCTGCGGCACGCCAAGCTGCGGCCCCTGCGCGGAATGCAGCGCCATGAAGACCGCGCCGATCAGGCTGCCGACGAGCGTGGCGAGCGCCGCCCACCAGAACGGCTGCTTGAACACCGTGGTCGCGAGCGACCCCGTGACGATCGTCAGCATCATGATGTTCGATCCGAACCAGATCGTGAACAGGTCCTTCGCGCTGCCGTGGCGCTCGGTCAGCGGAATCGGCTGGATGGTGCTTTCCTCGAGATGAGCAATGGACTCGCCCTGACTCATTTCGTCTCCTTGTTTATGTTGTGGTGTTCGCGGGTTCGGCGGCTGGAGGGTGACCCGGAATGCCTGGCGCACGTGAAGCGCGGGTCCTGCAATGAACCCTTTATTCTCATTTGCATTCCTGATCAATAGGTGGTCGATAACGCATCGCTTTACATGACTGCCGCCTGCGTCACTCCACTCTCAACGTGTCGGCCAGCCGCTCCTGTGGATGAGCGAATCCGGCCGGCCTCCGACGCGGAGCCCGTGGTTCGGTGCGCTTCCGCCCGTCTGTTGCCCGACGGAAGCGCGTCGCTCGACGGTCAGCAGTCGATCCCGAGCACTTCCCGCGCGGTGGCATCCACGGCCTTGCGCATCGTGTCGACCAGTTCATCGATTTGCGCGTGATCGATCACCAGCGGCGGCGCAACGATCAGGCGGCCATTCGTCGAACGCACGATCGCGCCGAGTTCGAACCCGACCGTCCGGCTGTGCCAGGTCAGGTCCGCCTCGTTCGCAAAGCGCTCGCGCGTCGCCTTGTCCTTCGCGAACTGGATCGCGCCGACCGCGCCCACGCCCTGGATCTCGCCGACGAGCGGATGGCCGTCGAATGCCTCGCGCAGCGCCTTCTGCAGATACGGCCCCGTGTCCGTCTTCGTCCGTTCGACGAGGCCTTCGCGCTCGAGCACGTCGAGGTTGGCCAGCGCGACGGCGGCCGCGACCGGGTGCCCCGAATAGGTCAGCCCGTGCGCATAGACGCCGCCCTTGTCGACCAGCGCATCGCCCACGCGCCGGCTCATGATCAGCCCACCCATCGGCACGTAACCCGAGGTCAGCCCCTTCGCCACGCAGATCAGGTCAGGTTCGAAGCCGAAATGGCGATGCGCGAACCACTCGCCGGTACGGCCGAAGCCGCCGATCACTTCGTCCGCGCAGAGCAGCACGTCGTATTGACGGCAGATGCGCTCGATCTTCTGCCAGTAGCCGTCCGGCGGAAAGATCATCCCGCCCGCCCCCTGGAACGGCTCCGCGACGAACGCGGCGACACGGTCCGCGCCGATCTCGAGAATCTTGCGCTCGAGCGACAGCGCCGCCTGTTTGCCGAATGCCTCGGGGCTCAGGTCGCCGCCATTCGCGTACCAGTACGGTTCGTCAACGTGCGTGATGTTCGGAATCGGCAGGTCGCCCATTTCGTGCATGAATGCCATGCCGCCCAGCGACGCGCTGCCCACCGTCGAGCCGTGATAGCCGTTCACGCGGCCGATCAGCACCTTCTTCGCGGGCTTGCCCATCACGTCCCAGAACCGCCGTACGGTGCGAATCAGCGCCTCATTCGATTCGGATCCCGAATTGGTATACACCACGTGACTGAAGCGATCGCCGAGCAGCGCGAACAGACGCTCCGACAGTTCGATCACCGATGGGTGCGTGGTGTGAAAGAACATGTTGTAGTAGGACAGTTCCTTCATCTGCCGCGCGGCGGCGTCGATCAGCTCCGGCCGACCATAGCCGACGTTGGTGCACCAGAGCCCGGACATGCCGTCCAGGTAGCGGTTGCCGTCGTTATCCCATAGATGGACACCTTCGCCGCGTACCATCACGCGCGCGCCTTCCTCGTTCAGCGCCTTCTGGTCGACGAACGCATGCAGGTGATGCGCGGCGTCACTGCGTTGATAGTCCTGCGTCGTACGATGCGGAAAGTTGGGCGCATTCATGGGCGAGTCTCCGGTTCGTTGTGTGGATAAAGGCGTTGTCGTGTTGCGTGGCGCGGCCGCTCGCGGCCCGCCGCGTCGAATCAGTAACTGATCCAGGTCGTCTTGAGGCCCGTGTACTTGTCGATCGCATGCAGCGAAAGATCGCGGCCGAAGCCGGACTGGCGGAACCCGCCGAACGGCGTCTGCGCGCTCAGCGCATCGACCGTGTTGACGGACACCGTGCCGGCGCGCAGCCGGCCCGACACACGGTGTGCGCGTGACAGGCTGCCGGTCCAGACCGACGCGGCAAGGCCATAGATCGAGTCGTTCGCGAGCCGGATGGCCTCGTCCTCGGTGTCGAATGCCATCACCGACAACACCGGCCCGAAGATCTCCTCGCGCGCGATGGCGTCGTCAGGCTTCACGTCGATGAAGATCGTCGGCTCGATGAAGTAACCCTTGCCGTTGACGCGCGGCGCGCCTCCGCCGATCGCGAGCGTCGCGCTGTCGCGGCCGCGTGCGATCCACTCGCGCACGCGCCGATGCTGCTGCTCGTCGACGATGGCCCCCATGCCGCTCGCCGGATCGAGCGGATCGCCCGGCATGAACGCGGCGGCATGCGCAATCAGGCGGTCGACGAACGCATCGTGAATCGAACGCTGGACCAGCAGCCGCGAGTTCGCGGAACACACCTCGCCCTGGTTGAAGAAGATGCCGAAGCACGCCTTGCGCGCGGCAAGATCGAGATCGTCCGTATCGTCGAAGACCAGGTTCGGGCTCTTGCCGCCGCACTCGAGCCACACCTGCTTCATGTTCGACTGTGCGGCGTACTCGAGGAATTTCTTGCCGACGGCCGTCGAGCCCGTGAATGCGAGCACGTCGACGTCGGGATGCAGCCCGAGCGCCCGCCCCGCGGTTTCGCCATAGCCCGGCACGACGTTCAGCACACCCGGCGGCAGGCCGGCCTCGAGCGCCAGCTCGGCGAGACGCAATGCGGACAGCGGCGATTGTTCCGCCGGCTTCAGCACGACGCTGTTGCCGGCCGCCAGCGCCGGCGCCACTTTCCACGCGACCATGTCGAGCGGGAAATTCCACGGCACCACCGCGCCGACAACGCCGAGCGGTTCGCGCGTGACGACCGCGAGGTTGCCGGGGTCGGTCGACGCAACTTCGCCGTGCAACTTGTCGACGGCTTCGCCGTACCAGCTGAACAGCCCTCCTGCGGCCGGCACGTCGATGCTGAACGCGTCCGCCACGCGCTTGCCCATGTTGAGCGAGTCGAGCAGCGCGAGCTCCGCACCGTACGATGCAATGAGCTCGCCGAGCCGGCAGAGCACACGCTTGCGCTCCGCCGGTGCGCAGCGCGACCAGACGCCGGATTCGAACGCGTGACGCGCGGCCCGCACCGCATCGTCGACGTCCGCGGTATCGCACGACGCAACTGCCGCGATGACGGCCTCGGTAGCCGGATTGATTGCGGCAAACGTCCGGCCGCTTCGGGCCGGCACGCTGCGGCCGCCGATATGCGCGAGCGTTCTCGGCTCGACTTGCGCCGCGAGACGTCTCCAGTCCGCGTGCTGATGGTTTTCTGCTGAAGTTGGGTTCATTCAAGACTCCGTTTTGACGACCAGGCGTTTGTGCGTTGTTCTCCGCCTGAACTCGACCCGACGAACGACGCCAGCGGGCGCAACCGATGCTCATGACCGCCGTGAATCGCTGCAGTCGTCCGGTCGACAAACTGTCGATCATCAAAAAGCGATTTGAAAGAACAGTTTTTCTTCTCATTGAAGAGGTTATTTCTATTCATCCTGCGCGCGTGCAGTGGGTTTTCCTGCCACGGCACGATCCCGGTGCCGTTTGTTTGCGCGCGATCTCGTCGGCTTTCCGGTGCGATGCAACGTGACACCCGGTGCGACGCCGGGCCGGCACGACATTGCGCCAGGGCCCGTCCGACCACATACTGGCCGGACGGTGCGAACAAGGATGCATTCGATGGGGAATGTCGATCAGGGTGCCGCTTCGATCTTTGGCGTCATCGGAACGGCCGTGTCGTTGCTGGCGGCGATTCCGTACGCGCTCGCGATCTACCGGCGCACCGTTCGTCCGCATCTGTTCACATGGCTCGTGTGGTCGGTCGTCACGGCGATCGCGGCTGCCGGCCAGTTCGTCGCGGGGGCCGGGCCGTCCGCATGGTGCACGGCGGCGATTGCGGTGACATGCTTTCTGACGCTGGTCGCGAGCATGTTTCGCGGCGAACGCGGCTGGACGCGCGTCGACTGGTTTTTCCTGGTCGCGGCCCTGTCGGCCATTCCGCTTTGGATGCTGACTGACGATCCGACGATTTCCGTCTGTCTGGTGACGCTGATCGAGCTTGCCGGCCTCGGCCCCACCGTCCGCAAGACGATCCGCGATCCGTGGAGCGAGAGCCTCGCGTATTTCGCGCTGTGCGTGCTCAAGTACGCGTTGGCACTGCTGGCATTGAGCACGTGGAGTATCGCGGTCGCGTTCTATCCGGCCGTCAACGTCGTTGCGTCGATCGGCATCTGCGTGGTGATGCTGGTCCGGCGTCAATCGTTGTCGGCCACGCGGTAAGCGGCATCAGTCAGTGCGGTATGTTGCCTGCTGTCGTGGCTCGTTATGCACGGAACCACAAACCTTCAGAGACGATGCGAGGCCCGGAAATGGATGCAATCCGTACAGTCATCGAACCCAGCGAAGCCGCGCTTCGCGCCGCGATGCTGGCCAACGATGTCGAAGCACTCGAAGCGTTGCTCGACGACGACCTGGTGTTCACCGTTCCGACCGGCCAGGTCATCTCGAAGGAAGACGACCTGGCCGCGCATCGCGAGAATCTGCTGCGTCTCGACACGCTCGAGGTGCAAGAAACGCGCGCCTGCGCGATCGGCGAGATGATCCTGACCACAACGAAAGCGACGCTCGCCGGCCATTTCGACGGCACGGCATTCGACGGCGTGTTTGCCTATACTCGGCTGTGGCGTCGATCGGATACCGGCTGGCGCGTCGTCGCCGGACACGCATCGCAGGTCATGTAGTCGCGTCGAGTTCGCCTCCCTTCGAGTCGGCAAGCTGCGAATCCGGAGTTGTTTGAGTCGATGCGAGCCGGACGATACCTCGACGAAGGTGTCGACCATGACAGGAGACGAAATGCACAAACCATTTACCGTACGTGCTGCCCGTACCGCGGACGCGGACGAACTCACGCGTCTGGCTCGCATTTCGAAGGCACACTGGGGCTATCCGAAGGACTGGCTCGACTTGTGGCAGGGCGATCTCACGATTGCACCGGAAACGATCGACGGGTCGATTGGTTACGTCGCGGAATCCGCGGAGGCAATCATCGGGTTCTGGGTCAGGGCGTCATCGGAATCGGATCGCCCGACACCCGGATGGCTGTTCGTCCATCCCGACCACATGGGCCGGGGTGTCGCCCGTGCGCTGTGGGAAGCGGTCCGCAAGGAAAGCGCTGTGAGAGGGATCAGGAGCTTTGTGATCGAAGCCGATCCCAATGCGGTTCCGTTCTATCTGACGATCGGGGCTGAAAAAATCGGCGAAAAGGAATCGAGCGTCGTCCCGGGCAGGTTCTTTCCGATCTTGCGGATCACGATCTGACTCGTGAGGCAGAAGGAAGCCGGTATGACCCACCGTGCCGCACTTGGGGAAGAGGTTCCAAGGGACATGGAGTGAAATGGGGAACGCGTCGGGAGCGTTCGGTGGCGCAGAACGACCGATCGCTCGAGAACGGATGGCGCCTGAACGCATTCTGCGCCCGGTTGCCGCCATGCCACCGACCCCGATCACTCACGCATTTCCATCGCCGAAATGCAAAAACCCCCGCCTTTCGGGCGGGGGTTTCTGGCTTAGGGAGCCTGACGATTACCTACTTTCACACGGGAATCCGCACTATCATCGGCGTAGAGTCGTTTCACGGTCCTGTTCGGGATGGGAAGGGGTGGGACCGACTCGCTATGGTCATCAGGCAAAGAGGGTTGTTGCGCTGCTTCGCAGCACAACCAATCTTGGAAGAAGCAGTAATTTTGAGTTGTGTGTATCACACACGAGAATCCAACTTGTCGCTTTGGATCGCGGCCAGTGTTTTCACACGGCGCCGATCTACAAGGCAGACTTGTTATAGGATCAAGCCTTACGGGCAATTAGTATCAGTTAGCTGAACGCATTACTGCGCTTACACACCTGACCTATCAACGTCCTGGTCTCGAACGACCCTTCAAGGGGATCTAGTCCCCAGGGATATCTCATCTTAAGGCGAGTTTCCCGCTTAGATGCTTTCAGCGGTTATCTCTTCCGAACATAGCTACCCGGCGATGCCACTGGCGTGACAACCGGTACACCAGAGGTTCGTCCACTCCGGTCCTCTCGTACTAGGAGCAGCCCCCTTCAAATATCCAACGCCCACGGCAGATAGGGACCAAACTGTCTCACGACGTTTTAAACCCAGCTCACGTACCTCTTTAAATGGCGAACAGCCATACCCTTGGGACCGGCTACAGCCCCAGGATGAGATGAGCCGACATCGAGGTGCCAAACACCGCCGTCGATATGAACTCTTGGGCGGTATCAGCCTGTTATCCCCAGAGTACCTTTTATCCGTTGAGCGATGGCCCTTCCATACAGAACCACCGGATCACTATGACCTGCTTTCGCACCTGCTCGACTTGTCGGTCTCGCAGTTAAGCACGCTTATGCCATTGCACTATCAGCACGATTTCCGACCGTACCTAGCGTACCTTCGTACTCCTCCGTTACGCTTTGGGAGGAGACCGCCCCAGTCAAACTGCCTACCATGCACTGTCCCCGACCCGGATCACGGGCCAAGGTTAGAACCTCAAACAAACCAGGGTGGTATTTCAAGGACGGCTCCACCGAAACTAGCGTTCCGGTTTCATAGCCTCCCACCTATCCTACACAGATCGGTTCAAAGTCCAATGCAAAGCTACAGTAAAGGTTCATGGGGTCTTTCCGTCTAGCCGCGGGTAGATTGCATCATCACAAACACTTCAACTTCGCTGAGTCTCGGGAGGAGACAGTGTGGCCATCGTTACGCCATTCGTGCAGGTCGGAACTTACCCGACAAGGAATTTCGCTACCTTAGGACCGTTATAGTTACGGCCGCCGTTTACCGGGACTTCAATCAAGAGCTTGCACCCCATCATTTAATCTTCCGGCACCGGGCAGGCGTCACACCCTATACGTCCACTTTCGTGTTTGCAGAGTGCTGTGTTTTTATTAAACAGTCGCAGCCACCAGTTTATTGCAACCCCTTCACCCTCCTGGCGCAGGCCAGTCAAGCTACAAGGGCGTACCTTATCCCGAAGTTACGGTACCAATTTGCCGAGTTCCTTCTCCCGAGTTCTCTCAAGCGCCTTAGAATACTCATCTCGCCCACCTGTGTCGGTTTGCGGTACGGTCATCGTTAGACTGAAGCTTAGAGGCTTTTCTTGGAACCACTTCCAATTGCTTCGCTCCCGAAGGAGCTCGCGCCACACCCTTGAATTCCGCGCCCGGATTTGCCTAAGCGCCTTCTCCAATGCAGCGACCGGGACTTCCAACACCCGGACAACCTTCCGCGATCCGTCCCCCCATCGCATCTAACAATGGTGCAGGAATATTGACCTGCTTCCCATCAGCTACGCATTTCTGCCTCGCCTTAGGGGCCGACTCACCCTACGCCGATGAACGTTGCGTAGGAAACCTTGGGCTTACGGCGAGGGGGCCTTTCACCCCCTTTATCGCTACTCATGTCAGCATTCGCACTTCCGATACCTCCAGCACCCTTTACAAGGCACCTTCGCAGGCTTACGGAACGCTCTCCTACCATGCGTGCAAGCACGCATCCGCAGCTTCGGTATATAGCTTAGCCCCGTTACATCTTCCGCGCAGGACGACTCGATCAGTGAGCTATTACGCTTTCTTTAAAGGGTGGCTGCTTCTAAGCCAACCTCCTGACTGTTTTAGCCTTCCCACTTCGTTTCCCACTTAGCTATATTTGGGGACCTTAGCTGGCGGTCTGGGTTGTTTCCCTCTTGACACCGGACGTTAGCACCCGATGTCTGTCTCCCGTGATTGCACTCTTCGGTATTCGGAGTTTGCTATGGCGGGGTAATCTGCAATAGACCCCCCAACCATGACAGTGCTCTACCCCCGAAGGTGAGACACGAGGCACTACCTAAATAGTTTTCGGAGAGAACCAGCTATTTCCAGGTTTGTTTAGCCTTTCACCCCTATCCACAGCTCATCCCCTAACTTTTCAACGTTAGTGGGTTCGGACCTCCAGTACGTGTTACCGCACCTTCATCCTGGCCATGGATAGATCACCTGGTTTCGGGTCTACGCCCAGCAACTGAACGCCCTATTCGGACTCGCTTTCGCTACGCCTGCCCTATACGGTTAAGCTTGCTACTGAACGTAAGTCGCTGACCCATTATACAAAAGGTACGCCGTCACCCCTTACGAGGCTCCGACTGTTTGTATGCATGCGGTTTCAGGATCTATTTCACTCCCCTCCCGGGGTTCTTTTCGCCTTTCCCTCACGGTACTGGTTCACTATCGGTCGATCACGAGTATTTAGCCTTGGAGGATGGTCCCCCCATCTTCAGACAGGATTTCACGTGTCCCGCCCTACTTGTCGCACACCTAGTTCTTTCATACTGTTTTCGCCTACAGGGCTATCACCTGCTATGGCCGCACTTTCCAGAGCGTTCGGCTAACAATACAAATAAAGAGTGCAAGGCTCATCCCATTTCGCTCGCCACTACTTTGGGAATCTCGGTTGATTTCTTTTCCTGCGGTTACTTAGATGTTTCAGTTCACCGCGTTCGCTTCGCATGGCCTATGTATTCAGCCATGGATACTCCAAAAGGAGTGGGTTTCCCCATTCGGACATCTACGGATCAAAGCTTGTTTGCCAGCTCCCCGTAGCTTTTCGCAGGCTACCGCGTCCTTCATCGCCTGTGATCGCCAAGGCATCCACCACATGCACTTGTTCGCTTGACCCTATAACGAGTCTGTCTCGTTACAGGTTGAGTTCTCGCGTTGTGCCGTATTCCAATTGAGTCAAACATAGAGTTCGAATCATCTTGAGATACATCGATACAATCACAACCCGGATAACTTCCACGTCCATCTCAAGACGCTTCCGCTATCCAAATTACTTACTTCTTCCAGATTGTTAAAGAACGACAGCCGATACGTACTACGTATCACTCTGACTGGCTCAATCGCCAATGACAAAGACTCGAACAATCGTCATTCGAATGTTTGTCATTGAGGATTGGTGGAGGCAGACGGGATCGAACCGACGACCCCCTGCTTGCAAAGCAGGTGCTCTCCCAGCTGAGCTATGCCCCCATGTACAGAATTCCTCAGGTGTGTACCGCCCACAAGACGGTGGTGGGTCTGGTTGGATTCGAACCAACGACCCCCGCCTTATCAAGACGGTGCTCTAACCGACTGAGCTACAGACCCCTGAGTCTGTCTTTAATTTACAGCCGATAAGCGTGAGCGCTCAACTTCGCGAGATAGCTCTGGAAAGGAGGTGATCCAGCCGCACCTTCCGATACGGCTACCTTGTTACGACTTCACCCCAGTCATGAATCCTACCGTGGTGACCGTCCTCCTTGCGGTTAGACTAGCCACTTCTGGTAAAACCCACTCCCATGGTGTGACGGGCGGTGTGTACAAGACCCGGGAACGTATTCACCGCGGCATGCTGATCCGCGATTACTAGCGATTCCAGCTTCATGCACTCGAGTTGCAGAGTGCAATCCGGACTACGATCGGGTTTCTGGGATTAGCTCCCCCTCGCGGGTTGGCAACCCTCTGTTCCGACCATTGTATGACGTGTGAAGCCCTACCCATAAGGGCCATGAGGACTTGACGTCATCCCCACCTTCCTCCGGTTTGTCACCGGCAGTCTCCTTAGAGTGCTCTTGCGTAGCAACTAAGGACAAGGGTTGCGCTCGTTGCGGGACTTAACCCAACATCTCACGACACGAGCTGACGACAGCCATGCAGCACCTGTGCGCCGGTTCTCTTTCGAGCACTCCCACCTCTCAGCAGGATTCCGACCATGTCAAGGGTAGGTAAGGTTTTTCGCGTTGCATCGAATTAATCCACATCATCCACCGCTTGTGCGGGTCCCCGTCAATTCCTTTGAGTTTTAATCTTGCGACCGTACTCCCCAGGCGGTCAACTTCACGCGTTAGCTACGTTACTAAGGAAATGAATCCCCAACAACTAGTTGACATCGTTTAGGGCGTGGACTACCAGGGTATCTAATCCTGTTTGCTCCCCACGCTTTCGTGCATGAGCGTCAGTATTGGCCCAGGGGGCTGCCTTCGCCATCGGTATTCCTCCACATCTCTACGCATTTCACTGCTACACGTGGAATTCTACCCCCCTCTGCCATACTCTAGCCTGCCAGTCACCAATGCAGTTCCCAGGTTGAGCCCGGGGATTTCACATCGGTCTTAGCAAACCGCCTGCGCACGCTTTACGCCCAGTAATTCCGATTAACGCTTGCACCCTACGTATTACCGCGGCTGCTGGCACGTAGTTAGCCGGTGCTTATTCTTCCGGTACCGTCATCCCCCGACTGTATTAGAGCCAAGGATTTCTTTCCGGACAAAAGTGCTTTACAACCCGAAGGCCTTCTTCACACACGCGGCATTGCTGGATCAGGCTTTCGCCCATTGTCCAAAATTCCCCACTGCTGCCTCCCGTAGGAGTCTGGGCCGTGTCTCAGTCCCAGTGTGGCTGGTCGTCCTCTCAGACCAGCTACTGATCGTCGCCTTGGTAGGCCTTTACCCCACCAACTAGCTAATCAGCCATCGGCCAACCCTATAGCGCGAGGCCCGAAGGTCCCCCGCTTTCATCCGTAGATCGTATGCGGTATTAATCCGGCTTTCGCCGGGCTATCCCCCACTACAGGACATGTTCCGATGTATTACTCACCCGTTCGCCACTCGCCACCAGGTGCAAGCACCCGTGCTGCCGTTCGACTTGCATGTGTAAGGCATGCCGCCAGCGTTCAATCTGAGCCAGGATCAAACTCTTCAGTTTAAACCTGTTACTGTTTTCGGTTCAGTTAAGAACCGGTCGCTCACTCAAAGCTGACAGGAATATGAATCACTTCATAAACCTGACTTACTTTAGTGTGAGACTCTTGATACTTTTGCTATCTGATCCGAGGATCAGCTCGCTTTCATCAAGCGCCCACACTTATCGGCTGTTAATTTTTAAAGAGCAATCTGCGAGGAACTTCGTGTTTCCCAGCAGCGCTGCGTTTTCAGCAGCAGAGAAGCGAGATTATGAACCGTGTTTCGCAGTTCGTCAACAATTTTTTACACTACATCGTTGCGACTGCGGGGTTCAACTTCCAGGCCAGCCGCGCGCCCAAGACTGCAGCACACCGCCAGCTTTGCTTCCCCCTTCCGCGCAGCGTTTCCGTTAGCGCGAAAGAGGCGTGATTCTAAGCACC